>NZ_JAJQTQ010000040.1 GCF_029081005.1 Halomonas elongata
GCCACGAAGTGGCCGCCGAGGCGTCAGGCATTTACATCAAAAAAATCCCTCGGGCCTTCCCGGGGGATTTTTTTATGGCTGAACGAAGGTGCAGTGTCCTTGCCACCTTGCCACCTTGCCACCTTGCCACCTTGCCATGTTGCTGGGGCATCCATGGTGACGCTGCCTGGCGACGCCGCATCCAGAATGTTGAAGGATCATGGAGTGGTCCGGCCAAGGTCCTGAATCGGTTGGCAAGTTGCGGTCAGGACGACTAGGGTGAACAGGCAATACCCCGATGGATATCACGGTGATCTCAGGAGGAGCACGATGAAACAGCACATTCTGCGCAAGCTGGCCCTGATGCTGCTGGTCGGCACGGCAACGGTTGGACTGGCGGCCTGCAGCGGCGAAGATGAAGGTTCGGAGTCAGCAGGCGAGAGCACCGAGCAGGCGGCGGATGATGCCGCACAGAACACCGAGGACGCCGCCGGTGATGCAGAGTCGGCGATGGATGAGGCTGCCGAGGAGACCGAGCAGACGGCCGACGAGGCGGCGGAAGGTGCCGATGAGGCCATGGATGAAGCCGGTGACGCTGCAGAGAGTGCGGCCGATGAGACGGAATCCGCCATGGATTCGGCGGCAGAGAACACCGAAGAGGCCGTGGACGACGCAGGCGAAGCGATGGATTCGGCCGCCGACAACGTGGATCAGGCCGTGGAAGATGCCGGTGACAGTGTCGGCGATGCAGCCGATGACGCCATGGAAAGCACCGGTGAGGCCATGGAAGACGCTGGCGAAGAGACTCAGGAAGCCGCCGACGAGACGCAGCAGTAACGGACTGTTGTCCTCGGGTGCAGGAGAGGCGAAAGGCCGGGCAAATGCCCGGCCTTTCTCGTTGGCAGGCTACCTGGCGGAATCAGGTGGCGGGGTTCTGCTCGATCCCCTGCACGTACCAGGGGGCGCCATCACGGCGTTCGCGTACCAGATGCCAGGTCTCGTTGAATTCGTTGCGTGCGCCGTTCTCTTCGAGGATACCGTGGAACAGAACGCTCGCCTCGGCTTGCTGGTCGGTTTCGTGCACGCTGCCGAGTTCCGCGACGAGGCGCACGATCTCGGTATGGTTGTTGGCCGGATGCTGCTCGCGTTCCTGGCGCAGCAGGTTGTAGAGCGCCGGCGTGACGTAGTCCTGGATCAGGGCGAAGTCATTGTTGTCCCAGGCGCGCTGCAGTGTCATGAAATGCTCCTTGGCACCAACCAGGAAGCGTTCCTTGTCGAACCAGGAGGGCTCGCCGCCGAGGTGGGTCGGGTTACCCATGGCAGTGGAGGCCTGGAACGTCCGGGCATCGGATTCCCGGGGAGAGTGGTAGGGGTCACCCGCCGGGGCCGTACGGCGACGGGCCAACAGGCGAAAGAGCAGGAAGCCGACACCGGCGATCAACAGGATATCCATCAGGCGCAGGTCATCGAAGGCGCCGCCGAAGAAAAGTGAGGCCAATAGGCCTCCCGCCAGTAGACCGGCGAAGGGGCCGGCGAATCGCGATAGCCCACTGGAGGGCTTGCGCTGGGTAGCGGCGGTGGCACGCGAAGTGCTGTTGCTCTGGGGGCTGATGGTTCGGGAGTAGCTGCCGACGCTCTTGCCGCCTCCCAGGCGGCGCGCATCGGCATGATCGACGGCGAGGCCGAAGCCGAACATGCCGACGATGAGCATGACGAGGAAGTGACGCATCGAGGGTATCTCCGTGGTGGCCATGGGGGCCGGTGGTCTTTCAGAGCTGACATTCTAGCGATTAAGCTGGGTGCGGGCACCGTTTATATCCCTTGTCTGGAGACCGCCATGCGCATGCACCGCGATACGAGTCTGTTGCTGATCGTCGATCTGCAGGTCGGCCTGTTGCCGGTTCTCGAGACCGGCGAACAAGCGGTCGAGGAAGCGTCATGGTTGGGCGGTGTGGCCGAGGCGCTGGGCGTGCCGGTCTGGCTGACCGAGCAGTACCCGGAAGGATTGGGGGAGAGTGAGCCGTCTCTGCTGGCATCGCTCGAGGCTCCCCGGGTGTGGCGCAAGACGCATTTCAATGCCCATGCCGAATCGGGATTCGCCCAGTCTCTGGCTGGCACCGGGCGCCGGCAGATCGTGCTGTGTGGCGCGGAGGCGCATATCTGCGTCTTGCAGACGGGCCTGGCGCTGCTCGAGGCGGGGTATCGGGTCGCCTGGCTGACGGAGGCCACGAGCAGTCGGCGCCTGGAGGAGGCGTCACTGGCCCGGCGTCGCATGGAGCATGCCGGCGCCCAGGCGGTGAGCGCCGACATGGTGGCCTATGAATGGCTGGAGCGATGTGACGATGCCGACTTCAAGGACATCCACCGGCGTTTCCTCAAGGCGCGTGCATCGCGTCCGCTTGCCTTCGCCTAGACACGATCCTTCTCGTCACGGCAGAAAACCAGTGTATCGGCATCCGACATGGCAGCGTTGAAGCGATAGCCGGCGACGTCGAACTCCTTGAGTGCCTCGGGATCCTCCAGGCGCTGCCGGATCATCCAGGCGGCCATCAATCCACGTGCCTTCTTGGCATAGAAGCTGATCATCTTGTACTGGCCGTTCTTCTCGTCCTTGAAGACCGGCGTGATGATCCGGGCACTCAGGCGCTTGGCGTCGATGGACTTGAAGTATTCGTTGGAGGCGAGGTTGACCAGTACCGTGCTGCCACTGTCGGCCACGGACCGGTCGAGGGCCGTGGTCAGTTCGTCGCGCCAGAAGGCATACAGGTCCTTGCCGGCGGGATTCGCCAGCTTGGTGCCCATTTCCAGGCGATAGGGCTGGATGAGGTCCAGAGGCCGCAGAAGGCCATACAGGCCGGACAGGATGCGCAGGTGGTCCTGGGCGAAGGCGTTGTCGGCGTCGTCGAAGCGATCGGCCTCGAGTCCGACATAAACGTCGCCCTGGAAGGCCTGGACGGCCGGTTTGGCGTTATCCGGCGTGAAGGGCGTGTGCCATTCCGTGAAGCGTGCCGCATTGAGTCCGGCAATCTTGTCGCTGACGCCCATCAATTCACTGATCTGCTGAGGTGACAGGTCTCGCAGGATATCGACCAGTGTCTGGCTGCGGTCGAGGTAGTCCGGCTGGGTGTGCCGGGAGGTGGTGGCCGGCGTCTCGAAGTCCAGCTTCTTGGCCGGGGAAATCACGCTCAGCATGGGGCGCTCCTGTACCTGGTGAAGTCGGCGACAATTATATCAAGGCCACGTCGAGGGTGGGGCTATCGTGCCGATAGCCCCGGACGGTGTCGATCAGGGACAGGGATTGGGCAGGCGTCGATGTACCGCCTCGATAGCGTCCAGGACCTCATCGCTCAAGCGCAGCGACTCGCTGGCCAGGTTGCTTTCGAGTTGCGCCATGCTAGTGGCGCCGATGATGTTGCTTGTCAGGAAGGGCCGGGAGTTCACGAAGGCCAGGGCCATCTGAGCCGGGTCGAGGCCGTGCTCGCGGGCGATATCCACATAGGCACGGGTGGCCTGCTCGGCCTGAGGCGAGGTATAGCGTTTGAAGCGTTCATAGAGGGTCAGGCGGGCGCCCTCGGGCCGGGCGCCGTCCAGATACTTGCCGGACAATACCCCGAAGCCCAGGGGGGAATAGGCCAGCAGGCCGACGCCCTCGCGATGGGCAATCTCGGCCAGACCGACTTCGAAGCTGCGGTTGAGCAGGCTGTAGGGGTTCTGCACCGAAGCGACACGAGGGAGTCCCAGGCGATCGGCCAGATGCAGGGCTCGCATCACCCCCCAGGGCGTCTCGTTGGATAGCCCCACGGCACGTACCTTGCCCGCTTGCACGAGTTCCTGGAGCGCCGAAAGGCTCTCCTCCAGGGCAATGGCGTCTTCCTCCTCGTCAGGTTCGTAGCCGAGACGACCGAAGAAGTTGCTGCGTCGGTCGGGCCAGTGAAGCTGATAGAGATCGATATAATCCGTACGCAGCCGCGCCAGGCTGTCATCGATGGCCTGATGGATCTGCTCCCGGCTCAACCGTGACCCGCCACGCAGGTGGGCAACTCCTGGCCCGGCCGCCTTGGTGGCGAGGATAATATCGTCCCGGGAGCCGCGAGAGGCGAGCCAGCTGCCGATGTAGCTCTCGGTGCGACCCTGTGTCGCGGCGTCGGCAGGCACGGGGTACATCTCGGCGGTATCGATGAAGTCGATGCCGAAGGACACGGCTCGGTCGAGCTGTTCGTGGGCCTCGGCTTCGCTGTTCTGCTCGCCGAAAGTCATGGTGCCGAGGCACAACCGACTGACCTCGATGCCGGTGTTGCCCAGGGGGCGCGTCTGCATCCGTCACTCCTCACAAAACGGTTGGAAATCGGTTCGACAGGCATGGTAGCCGGGGGGAACCAGAGCGTAAACGCCGAGGGGTTGAGTCGCTGCGGAGCCAGGCGTATGCTTGCCTTCCCGTTGGCGCGGCGGAGTCCTGGCGGCCAGCGAGATCATGGGAACGACGCCGGACACAGGGTGGTGCTCGACGTCACTTTCGAATCGAACCTCAGGAAGCAGGATTGTTTGCCATGCCGCAGGCATCGTCACTGTTTACTCGGCTCGAGTACCGTCTGGCACAACAGCTTGTACATACTCGCTGGTTGCCACGCTCGCCGCGAACCCAGAAGCTGACCATGCATCTTTTCCAGCGATGCGCCGATGCCGGCCATCCCGCTGCCCTCGCGCAGTATGGCCACATGCTGTTTCATCGTGGCGTTTCCCCCCAGGACAAGGCTCGCGGCGCGCGTTACGTGATCGAGGCCGCCCACGGCGGTGATACCCGAGCCCAGTTTCGGGCCGGACAGATTCATGAGCATGGTTGCGCCCAGTACCCGCGCCGCGAGGACCATGCCGTGACCTGGTATGCCCGTGCCGGCGAGGAAGGCCATCCCCAGGCCGCTGCGCGTCTGGCACGCGCCTATCGCACCGGCGAGCTGGGCCTGCCGATCGATGACGAACGTACGGCCTATTGGCAGCGCCTGGCCGATCAGTTTTCCGGTTCGCTCGAGCCACTGGACATGCGTGAAGCCGGGGCGCGACACTAGGGCTATGCGTCTCATAGACGAGACTGTGACCACTGGCCGACACGCCAGCGCGGCGGCCCTCATCAAGGACTCACCACCCCGTGACGCTACCGACACTGCTGGATATCGAAGCGTCCGGTTTCGGACGCGGTAGTTACCCCATCGAGATCGGTCTGGCTCGGACCGACGGTAGCGTCTGCGCCTTTCTCATCCAGCCCCTGGACGAGTGGACCCATTGGGATCCCAAGGCGGAGCTGCTGCACGGCATCTCGCGCGCCCGGCTGCAGCGTGAAGGTTATCCGGTGCGCCAGGTGGCGCGCTGGCTCAACGATGAACTCAATGAGATCGGGATCGCCTACAGCGACAGCTGGGGCTATGACAATACCTGGTTGTCGCTGCTGTTCCATCATGCCGGCATGCTGCCGGCCTTTCGTCTCGAGGCGTTGCGCCGGTTGCTCAGCGAATCTCAGCTCGAGCGCTGGAGCGACACCAAGGAGACGATCATCCACGAGCAGGGCATCCTGCGGCATCGCGCCGGGGAGGATGCCCAGTTGCTGCAGCAGACCTATCAACGGACCCTCTCGCTTTAGGCGTCGTCGCCGATCTCCAGCAGCACCTTTCCGGTATTGGCGTCGGCGCGCACATGATCGTGGGCCGCTTCGGCCTCGCCGATGGGCCAGGTACGGTCGACGAGCGGACGCAACTCGCCCGATGCCAGGCGTGGCCAGACATGCTCGGCCAATGCCGCGAGGATTCTGCCCTTCGCCTCCGGCGGTCGGGCGCGCAGTGTCGAGCCGATCAGGCGCTGACGTTTCATCAGCATGCGCCCCATGTCCAGTTCCGCCTGACGGCCACCCATCATGCCGATGACGACCAGCCGCCCGTCCTCGTTGAGCACCTGCTGGTTGTCGGCCAGGTAGCTCGCGCCCACCGGATCGAGGATCATGTCGGCACCGCCCCAGTGCTTCACGGCGTCCACGAAGCTGCCCTCATGGCGGTTCCAGCCATCATCGGCACCCAGCTTGCGGCAGGCAGTCAGCTTGGCCTCGCTGCCCACCGTGACGAAGCAGGGATGACCGAAGGCGCGGGACAGCTGGATAGCGGCGGTTCCCACACCGCTTGCGCCGGCATGGAGCAGGACCTGATCGCCGGCGGCCAGGGCGCCTTCCATGAACAGGTTGAGCCAGGCGGTGGCGTAGACCTCGGGCAAGGCCGCCGCTTCGCGCAGGGTGAAACCGGTCGGGATCGGCAGGACTTGATGGGCATCGACCACGACCTCCTCGGCATAGCCGCCGCCGGCCAGCAAGGCGCAGACAGGTTGGCCGACACTCAGTCCGCTGACGTCATCGCCGAGCTCGGTGATCGTGCCGCTGACCTCCAGGCCGAGTACGGGCGAGGCGCCGGGCGGGGGCGGATAGTGACCGGCGCGTTGCATCAGATCGGCGCGGTTGATGCCGGCCCAGGCCACCCGTAGACGCACTTCATGGGCACCGGGGCCGGGAGGGGCGGAGGCTTCGTCCCAGACGAGGCGCGTATCATCGTGTCGTATGGCCCGCATATGACCTCCTTCAGTCGGTGTGGGAAGGTGTCAGGCGCGCTTCCAGCGCATCGAGAAGCCTGGCCGGAGTGGCGGCATCGAGCAGGTTGGCACGGGTGGCAGGGTCGAGGAAACCGCGCTCAACGGTGGCGTCGAGGAACGTCAGCAGTGGCGTGTAGAACGCTTGGGTGTCGAGCAGGCCGATGGGCTTGTCGTGCAGGCCCAGGTACTGCCAGGTCCAGGCCTCGAAGAGTTCCTCGAGCGTGCCGATGCCGCCGGGCAGGGCGATGAAGGCATCGCTGTGGGCCGCCATGCTGGCCTTGCGTTCATGCATGTTGCGGACCCGGATCAGTCGCGTCAGGCCGCGGTGGGCCTGTTCGCGCTCGACCAGGTGATCGGGCATCACGCCGGTGACCTCGCCGCCGGCGGCCATCACCCGGTCGGCCAGGGCACCCATCATGCCGACCCGGGCGCCACCATAGACCAGCGCGTGGCCACGGGCGGCCAGTTCGTCGCCCAATTGTCGGGCGGCATCGAGGAAGGCCGTGTCATTACCGGTCCGAGAGCCGAGATAGACGCAGAACGTCGACATCCTTTTCTCCTTGATCGAACCTGTCCAGGTAGTCAGGCGAGCTGTCGACGGGGCTGGCGCACCAGCACTGCACACAACGTCGCCAGGAGTGAACTTGAACCGTCGTTAGACGGGGCCCGCCGGGTCGCCGCCAAGGGGGCGACTATCGCGAGACGGTTGGCTCGCGCAGGCATGCAAGCAGTGTTTTCCCCTCAGGGTAGGCAGTCGGCCACGGCATATTCCTCGTCCAGCCAGCGACCGATGACATTGTCGCCGCACAGATGGTGGGCATATTGGGTATGCAGGCAACGTACCTGATCCCAGTTCGCAATGCCGCCGATGCCCCGTTCGCGCAGCACCGTCTCATAGCCGAGGCGCTGGACCTCGTCGCGTTGCGTCGTGCTCATGCAGCGCCAGCGGGTCTCGACGTAATCGGCATGGCTGCGATGGTAGGCGTTCAGGAAGGCCGGCTCTTCACGCAGGCGAGCTTCCAGGTACTTGATGACGCCGGCGGCTTCGATGCGTGACAGCTCGGCCTTGAGGCGCTCCGAGCACAGCCAGTAGAGGGTCGGGAAGGGGGCGCCATCGACGATGGGGGCCATGCGCAGGACCAGGGGCGTGCCCTCGCCATCGGTGGCGGCCAGGGCTTCGATGCCACGGGGAGGACGGCCCAGCTGCTCGGTGATGATGGCCAGTTGCCGGTCGTCAGGCATCGTGTCAGGACGGATCACCATCGTTGTCATCTCGTATGAACTTGTTCGAGCGGCCCACGGCGCGAAAGAAGGTTCGGTTGAGCTGTTCCGGCGTAGGCACATAGCGCCAGTAGCGGTCACAGTAGTCGACGGCCCGAGCCATCAGCACATCGTAGAGGCGATTGAACGGCGCATCATAATCGTAAGGGTCTTCCCCGAACAAGCGAATGTGCGGGTAGTCGGCGAAGCGTTCCATGAAGTAACGCTCCAGGTCGGCCTCCACGGCATGGTGGCGGGCGACGTTTTCCGGGTTGAGCCAGAGGTCGTAGCGGATGGCCATCGGCGGCTCCTTGGGTGAATCGGCGTGGCACCGAGAGGCTGGTATGGCTGAGACAATGGTGTGGCCGATTCGGCTTGCCGGGTCCGGTTCACTGGCCTCGTGCCAGCGAGGCGAAGCGTCCGTCCAGCAGCATGACGAGGTCGGCCGGCGCGAGGCAGATTTCCAGGCCACGGCGTCCGCCGCTGACATGAAGGGCGGCCAGCGCCTCGGCGCTGGCATCGACGAAGGCGGGTAACCGTTTCTTCTGCCCCAGCGGGCTGATGCCGCCCACCACGTAACCGGTAGCGCGCTCGGCCTCGTCGGCCTCGGCCATCTTCGCCTTGCGGGCTCCGGCGGCCCGGGCTAGGGCCTTGAGGTCGAGCTGGCTGGGTACCGGAACGATGGCCATGGCCAGCCGGCCGTCATCGAGACGTGCCAGCAGTGTCTTGAAGACTTCCTCGGCCGGCAGTCCCAGGGCGCGTGCGGCCTCCTCGCCATAGGCGGGGCTGCGCGGGTCATGCGCATAGGTCGCCAGCGAGAAGTCCACGCCGGCCTGCTCCAGGGCCTTCACCGCCGGTGTCATGCGTCTTCGGTCTCCGCCTGCTGCAGGTGTTCTGCCAGGGCGTCGCGTAGAGCGCCCTCAAGGGGCACGGCGCGCTTGGTTTCATGATCGAAATGCACCAGCACGGTGTGTCCCATATTGGTCAGTGTACCCGATTGATGGGCTTCTTGAGTCACGGTGAAGGAGCTGTTGCCGAGACGCGAGAGATAGGTACGGATCTCGATGTCGGTCCCGTAGTGCAGCTCGGCACGATAGTCGATCTCCATGCGGGCCATGATCAGCCGCCAGCGCCGCGGGTCGAGATCCGGGGTGAACAGCTTGAAGAGATCATTGCGGGCCAGTTCGAACCAGGCGGGCAGCCGGGTATTGTTGACGTGACCCAGGGCATCGGTGTCGTAGAAAGCCGGCTCGATGGTGCGTACGAACATGGAAGCTCCTTGTCGGGTGGCTCGGGGCAGTGCCGGGTGGAGGCGTGGTCGAAGACTATAGCATTGTGCCGAGCAAGCGCTCGGTCAAGTCATGGTCTCGCGCCGACGTTGCCACCAGGCCTGGCCACGGGTCCAGGCCAGCAGCCAGAGCGTGGCCGCGGCGAAGCCGGCCAGGGTGCCCCAGGCGAGTCCCAGCGGGACATAGGTCAGCGAGACGCAGAGGGCGTAGCACAGCAGCGAGCCCAGGCCGGCGGGATAGTGCTTGATGACCGTGGCGACCGGCGCGGCGCCATGGGTCAGGTGTAGAATCACCAGGAAGGGATACATGGTCACCGGGAAGGCGGCCATCACCCCGGCCCAGGCCGAGGGCACCACATGGGCGAGGCCGGTGATCAGGAAGATGATGCCGGCGGCAAGGCCGGCGCGCAGTGCGAGCGCCGGCCAGGAGAAGCCGCCGCGCGGCGGGGCGGCGGTGTCCGGGACATGGCGGTACAGCCGCATGAAGGCCAGGATCGCCGCCAGGGTGATCAGGGTGCCGCCGAGACGACTGATGTCGAATCGGGTCAGCAGCAGGCCGGCGGCTGCCCAGGCGACCAGACCGCCGGCGGTGCCGGCGAGGACCCCGGGGAGACCGTCGCGCCGGCCGCAGAGCAGATAGCCGCCGCCCAGGGCCAGGGTCGCCGAGAAACCGGCCAGGGTGTGCACGGCACCTTCGGCGGCGAAGCTCGGCGAGATCTCCAGGCCGATGAAGAACAGCGCGATGGCCGTCCCCAGGGGATAGCCCGAGAGCAGGCCGGCAGCCCGGGTGCTGAGGCGTTCGGCGACGATGGAAAGGCCCAGCACGACGCTGATCGATACCAGCAGCTTGGCCAATTGCCAACCGAGCGGAACATCCATGACGTTATCCTCTTCCTTGTTGAGTCAAAGCGTGACAGTACGGCCACCAGCGATGAGGCATGCATGACCGGCCACGTGTTGTCGCCCCCGCCGCGTCCCGAGCATTGCCAGCTCTGTGGACGCGCCGCGCCCTTGACGCGGCACCACCTGATTCCCCGGGCGCTGCATGGCAAGGCGCGTTATCGGCGTCGCTTCGATCGAGCCGAACGGTTGGCGTCGATTCTCTGGGTCTGCCACGCCTGTCACCGACACCTGCATGCGGTACTTTCCGAGCGGGAGCTGGCCGAACATTACCGCAGCCGGGAGGCGTTGCTGGGCCATCCGGAGGTCCGGGCCTTTGTCGAGTGGTTGGCCACCAAGCCGGCAGGGTTTCAGCCCAAGCGGCCGACGCGCCGTCGCCGCTGAGTGGTCGTCAGACGAGCCGCAGCCCCTGCTGGTCCACCCAGGCGGCCTTGAGGGCGGCGTCCAGGGGGGCGCGCAAGTGCTCCGGCAGGCTGGCCACGGCCGCCTCGTAATCATCGGCCTGGCGATTGCGCAGCCAGCAATAGGCCCAGGCGCAGGCCTCGTCGTCATCGGTGGGCTGCGGGCGTGCCGGCATCTGGACCAGCAGGAAGACCGCTGTGCGCCCCGCCCAGAGCGGGATCTCGTCCTGTCGCCCGGCGTCGCTCCAGGCTTCGAGCGTGGCGCCGCTGGGTGTGGCCTCGGGCTCGCCGAGCTTGGCGACGCGGGCCGTCTCGGCGAGAATCAGGGCCAGGCGATCGGTATCGCCCTGGCCGAGCGCCAGCCACTGGGCGATGATCGCCGGCAGGCCACGGCGAACCTTGGCATAGAAGCTGCTTTGGGGCATGGTCTCGTTCATTCTCAACGCCTGGTTCGGAACAAGGATGGCCGCTATATGACCTCGACATTCGATTTTGCCACGCCCATCGAGCGGCGACATCCCGCCGATGGCGATTGGCCGTCGCAGAAGTGGCACCGCTTCGGCGACGAGGTGTTGCCGCTCTGGGTGGCCGACATGGACTTTCGTTCGCCGCCGGCGGTGATCGAGGCGCTGCGGGCGCGGGTCGATCATGGCGTCTATGGCTATGGCCTGGTGCCGGATAGCCTGCGCGAAACGCTGTGCGAATGGAGCGCCGACCACTACGGCTGGTCCATCGAGCCCGACTGGCAGGTGTGGCTGCCGGGTGTGGTGCCGGCCCTGCACATGGCCAGCCTGGCGCTCACCGAGCCCGGTGACGGCGTGCTCACGGTGACACCGATCTATCCGCCCTTTCTGCAGGTGGCGAGCCGTACCGGCCGAGAGCCCCAGCAAGCCGCCATGCGGCCCCCCGAGACGCCCGACGGTGACTGGGAGCTGGATCTCGAAGCCCTGGAAGCGGCCATCACGCCGCGGACCCGACTGCTGCTGTGGTGCCAGCCCCACAACCCCACCGGGCGGGTCTGGAACACGGCCGAACTGGAAGGGCTGGCGACCCTGGTCGAACGCCACGACCTGCTGGTCGTCTCCGACGAGTTGCATTGCGACCTGCTGCTCGACGATGGCGCGCGTCATCGCCCGCTGGCGGCGATGTTTCCGACGCTTGCCGAACGTACCCTGACCCTCTGGGCACCGTCCAAGACCTTCAACCTGGCGGGGCTGACCACGGCCTGTGCGGTGATTCCCGATGCCGACCTGCGCCGGCGCTTCGCCGCTCAGGCCAAGGGGCTCCAGCCCGACGGCAATGTGCTGGGCCTGGTGGCCGCCGAGGCCGCCTATCGTCACGGCGAACCCTGGCGCCAGGCGCTGCTCGAGACACTGCGCGGACACCGTCGGCGCCTGGTGGCGCGTGTCGCGACCTGGCCGGGCGTCAGGATGGCGGCACCACAGTCGACCTACCTGGCCTGGCTGGATCTGCGTGATGCCCCGGCGCTACGAGAGGTCGACTCGCCCCGACAGGCCCTGCTGGAAGGCGCCGGCGTGGCCCTCTCGGATGGCGCCGATTTCGGCTGGCCGGGCTTCGCCAGGCTCAATTTCGGCACCACTGCCGAGCAGCTGGAAGCGGCGCTGGCACGCCTGGATGACGTGCTCGGCGCCTGATGATGAGCCAGTGACGTTACAGCGCGGCGATCTTGTCGCGCTGCTCGATCAATAGACGGCGGTTGGCGCTGAGGTCGTCGAGCTTGTCGCGTTCCTTCTGCACCACCGCGTCGGGGGCCTTGGCCACGAAGCTTTCGTTGCCGAGCTTCTTCTCGATGCCGCCGATCAGCTTGTCCTGCTTGTCGATCTCCTTGGCCAGTCGCGCGAGTTCGGCATCCTTGTCGATCAGGCCGGCCATGGGCACCAGCACCTCCATGTCGCCCACCAGTTGGGTGGCGGCCAGCGGGGCCTCGGCCGG
The DNA here is from genome assembly GCF_029081005.1 of Halomonas elongata. Classification (GTDB taxonomy): domain Bacteria; phylum Pseudomonadota; class Gammaproteobacteria; order Pseudomonadales; family Halomonadaceae; genus Halomonas; species Halomonas elongata_B. The sequence goes on from NZ_JAJQTQ010000040.1 coordinate 12,403, forward strand.
GTCGTCGAGCCAGTCGAGGCGCTCGAGCTTGGCCAGCTTGGCGAGAAACGGTCGATTGGCCTCCAGCCGTTCGCGGTCGCTGGCGTCGCCCTTGGTCAACAGGGCCTCCAGCGGCTTGCCGGGCGCGATGTTCAGTTCGGCGCGAATATTGCGGATCGCCACGATCACGCCCTTGAGCCACTCGATGTTGCGGGTGGCCGCCTCGTCGACGCGGGCCTCATCGGCCTCCGGCCAGGGATGGACCATCAGGGAGTCGCCCTCGCCGCGATAGGTGCCGGCCAGGGGGGCGACGCGCTGCCAGATCTCCTCGGTGATATAGGGCATCATCGGATGCGCCAGCCGCAGGATGGCCTCCAGTACCCGCACCAGGGTGCGGCGGGTGCCGCGCTGGGATTCGGGGGTGGCGTCGTCGTCCCAGAGGACCGGTTTGGAGAGCTCCAGGTACCAGTCGCAGTACTCGTTCCAGATGAATTCATACAGCGCCTGGGAGGCATGGTCGAAGCGATACTCCTCCATGGCGCGGGTCACCTGGGTCTCGGTCTGCTGCAGGCGCGAGACGATCCAGCGATCGGCCAGGGACAGCTCGACCTCGCTGCCATCGGTGCCGCAATCCTGGCCCTCGGCGTTCATCAGCACATAGCGCGAGGCATTCCACAGCTTGTTGCAGAAGTTGCGGTAGCCATCCAGGCGGCCCATGTCGAACTTGATGTCGCGACCGGTGGTGGCCTGGGAGAGGAAGGTGAAGCGCAGGGCATCGGTGCCGTGGGGCTCGATGCCCTCCGGGAATTCCTGGCGCGTGGCCTTGGCGATGGCCTTGGCCTTCTGCGGCTGCATCATGTTGCCGGTACGCTTCTCGACCAAGGCCTCCAGGTCGATGCCGTCGATCAGGTCGATGGGGTCGAGCACATTGCCCTTGGACTTGGACATCTTGTTGCCCTGGCCATCGCGCACCAGGCCATGGACATAGACCTGCTTGAAGGGCACTTCACCGGTGAACTCCAGGGTCAGCATGATCATCCGGGCGACCCAGAAGAAGATGATGTCGAAGCCGGTGACCAGCACGTTGGTGGGGTGGAAGGTCTCCAGTGCCTCGGTCTTCTCGGGCCAGCCCAGAGTGCCGAAGGTCCACAGGCCGGAACTGAACCAGGTATCCAGAACGTCCTCGTCCTGGGTCAGCCCGACGTCGTCGGCGAGCCCGTGCTTGTTGCGGGCCTCGGTCTCGCTGCGCGCCACATAGACGTTGCCATCGGCGTCGTACCAGGCCGGGATGCGATGACCCCACCACAGCTGGCGCGAGATGCACCAGTCCTGGAGGTCGCGCATCCAGGCGAAATACATGTTCTCGTAGTTCTTCGGCACGAACTCGATATCGCCGTTCTCGACCGCCGCGATGGCCGGCTTGGCGAGGTTTTCCACGGCCACGAACCACTGGTCGGTGAGGTAGGGCTCGATGACATCGCCGGAGCGGTCGCCGAAGGGCTGCATCAGCGTCTTGCTCTCGACGAGAGGCTGCTCGTTCCCTTCCGCATCGGCCGTGGTCATCGCCAGGCCCTCGGCGGTGATGGCCTCGACCACGCGGCGGCGCGCTTCGAAGCGATCCAGACCGCGCAGTTCAGTGGGAACCAGGTTGACCTCGTCCACGTCACCGATGTCCTCGCCCCGGGCAGCGCGGGAGGCGAGGGTGGCGCTTTCCTCATAGGAGAGGCCATCGCGGCGCATGTGCGCCTTGCGGTCCATCAGGTTGTAGAGCGGGATGCCGTTGCGCTGTGCGACGGCATAGTCGTTGAAGTCGTGGGCACCGGTGATCTTGACGGCGCCCGAGCCGAAGTCAGGATCGGGATACTCGTCGGTGATGATGGGAATCAGGCGCCGATGCTCCTTCGGCCCGACCGGAATCTCGCACAGTTTGCCGATCAGTGGTGCATAGCGCTCGTCGGAAGGGTGCACGGCGACGGCGCCATCGCCCAGCATGGTTTCCGGGCGAGTGGTGGCGATGGAGATGTAGTCCCGTGTTTCGCGCCGGGTGACGTTACCCTCGGCATCCTTCTCGATGTATTCGTAGGTTTCGCCGCCTGCCAGTGGATACTTGAAGTGCCACATGTGGCCATTGACCTCGATGTTCTCCACTTCGAGGTCGGAAATGGCTGTCTCGAACTTCGGGTCCCAGTTGACCAGCCGCTTGCCGCGATAGATCAGGCCCTTGTCGAACAGTTGCACGAAGACTTCCTGGACCGCCTTGTAGAAGCCGTCGTCCATGGTGAAACGCTCGCGGGACCAGTCGACGCTGGCGCCCATGCGGCGCAGCTGGCGGGTGATGTGGCCGCCGGACTCGTGCTTCCACTCCCAGACCCTGTCGGTGAAGGCCTCGCGTCCCAGGTCGTGACGGCTCTTGCCTTCTTCCGCGGCGACCTTGCGCTCCACCAGCATCTGGGTGGCGATCCCGGCGTGGTCGGTGCCTACCTGCCAGAGGGTATTACGGCCCCGCATGCGCTGCCAGCGCGTCAGGGTGTCCATGATGGTGTCCTGGAAGGCGTGGCCCATGTGCAGACTACCGGTGACATTGGGCGGCGGGATCATGATGGCGAAGGGCGCACCCTGGCCGGAGGGTGCGAAATGGCCACCCTCTTCCCAACGTTGATACCAGCGGTTCTCGATCTGCTCGGGTTGATAGGTCTTGTCCATGGGCGTTCCGGGTCCAGAAATGGTCGCCACCGGCCTTGAAACCGCATGGCGGGGCATCGTCGAAAAATGGGCTCGATTATAGCTCGATGAGGGGCTGGGCGTCAGCCTGGTAGACGGGTGAGCCTGCTGTGGCCATGGTGTCGGGGCGATCCGGGAACAGCCCGGTGCCCCTCACCATACGCCGATATCTTCAGCCCGCGCCTTGCTGCCCGCGAAGTTGGTGGGCCTTCACCGGGTAACCGCGTTTCTTATAGGTCTGCCAGCAGTCGCGCTTGGCGGTCAGCACCGCCTGGTGCTGGTTGATGATCTCGGCGACCCGCTCGAAGCGCGAGAACCATTCCGGGATGCCGGGATGCAGGTTGAGCAGTGCCTGGGTGCCCGTCTCGCCGGGGGCGGGGGCCTGCCAACCGATGGTCGCCGGGACGCTGCCGGCCTGCTCGCTGCCCAACAGGGCATGGGGCAGGTAGGCGTCGGGTCGGAAGCTCCACAGGCGGTCGTCGAGGGTGCGGGCCATGGCCTCGTCTTCCACATGCAGGTGCAGTCGATAGCCCTTGTTGACGATGGTCTCGGCCAGTCGGCAGGCGAAATCGAGTCGCGCGTCGAGGGTGGTGTCGGGGAGGATGTAGAAATCGACTTGGGTCATGAGGCCCTTCGGGCAAGCTGTAAGCTCTAAGAGCGGCGCTTCGCACCTGGAAGCTGTAAGAAAAGCGCTTGGGCTTGGTTTGGAGTCGTCGCCCCATCTGAGAGGCGTTACTGCAACCTTTTGTCATCGAGGCCGATGGCATGGCCTTATCTTACAGCTTACAGCTTACAGCTTACAGCTTACAGCTTACAGCTCCGGGCGTAGCCCGGTGGTCATACGCCGCCGTCGATATCGATCAGGCTGCCGGTGCAGAAGCCGGCATCGGCGAGCCACAGGATGCCGTCGGCGATGTCGTCCGGTTCGCCGATGCGCCCCAGCGGAATGCGCGCACCGGCGGTATTGACCTTGCCGGCGTTGTCGGCACTGGCGTGGATATCGGTGCGTATCACCCCTGGCCGTACGGCGTTGATGCGGATGCCTTCACCGGCGAGCTCGCGCGCCAGCCCCTTGGTCAGGCTGTCGATGGCGCCCTTGGAAGCCGCGTAGTCGATGTATTCGTCGGCACCGCCCAGGCGCGCCGCGACGGATGAGACGTTGATGATCACGCCGCCGTCGCCGCCATGGCGGGTCGACATGCGCTTGATGGCCTCGCGGGCGCAGATCAGCGGCCCGGCGACGTTGATGCGCATCATGCGCTCGACGCGGGCGAAGTCCATGTCCTCGACCCGGCGGTTGACGTCCACCACGCCGGCGTTGTTGACCAGCACGTCGAGACGGCCCAGCTCGCGGTCGAGCGTCTCGAACAGCGACAGGATACCGGCCTCGTCGGCCACATCGGCCTGGACGGCGATGGCACGACCGCCTGCCGCCTCGATGTCACCGACGACGCCATCGGCCGAGGCCTTGTCACTCCGGTAGTTGACGGCCACTGCATAGCCGCGCTGTGCGGCGAGCCTGGCGGTGGCGGCACCGATGCCACGTCCGGCCCCGGTAATCAGCATCACTTTCGACATCTCGACCTCTTCGGGAAGGGAGCGCACATGACACGGTCTTCACGACCGTGCATGGGTCAAGCCAGGCGCGTCAGCCAGCCGCGGCTGTCGGCGCGACGTCCGTACTGCAGGTCGAGCAGGTGGCCGCGCAGGCGCTTGGCGACCTCGTTGTCGCCGCCCGCGCTGAGGCGGATCGGGCCGTCCTCGGTGACCAGTTCACCCACCGGGGTGATCACCGCGGCGGTACCACAGGCGAAGACTTCGGTGATCTCGCCACTGGCCGCGCCCTCGCGCCATTCGTCGATGCTGATCGGGCGCTCCTCGGGCGTCAGGCCTTCGTCGCGTGCCAGGGTCAGCACCGAGTCCCGGGTCACACCTTCGAGGATGGTATCGGTGAGGCGCGGGGTGACCAGGCGGCCGTCACGGTAGACGAAGAACAGGTTCATGCCGCCGAGTTCCTCGATCCACTTGTTCTCGGCGGCGTCGAGGAAGGCCACCTGGCTGCAGTCGTGCGCCTCGGCTTCCTTCTGGGCGGCCAGGGAAGCGGCGTAGTTGCCGCCACACTTGGCGAAGCCGGTGCCCCCGGCGGCGGCGCGCTTGTATTGCGAGGAGAGCCAGATCGATACCGGCGCCACACCGCCCTTGAAGTAGGCCGCCGCGGGCGAGGCGATCACGTAGTAGTCGACCTCATGGGCGGGGCGCACGCCGAGAAAGGTCTCGCTGGCGATCATGAAGGGGCGAAGGTAGAGGCTGGATTCCTCGGCGGCCGTGGCCGGCGTCGGGACCCAGGCGTGATCCTGGGCCAGCAGGGCGCGTAGCGAGTCGACGAAGTCTTCGTCGGACAGCTCCGGCAATGCCAGGCGACGCGCCGAGCGACGGAAGCGCTCGGCATTCTTCTCCGGGCGAAAGGCCCAGATCGAGCCATCATCGTGGCGGTAGGCCTTGATCCCCTCGAAGATTTCCTGGGCGTAGTGCAGTACGGCCGCCGCAGGATCGAGGGTCAGCGGGCCATAGGGACGCACCTCATGGCCATGCCAGCCGGCGTCGACGGTCCAGCGTACATGGGCCATGTGGTCGGTGAAATAGCGACCGAAGCCGGGATTGGCGAGGATGTCGTCACGGATATGGGCCGCCTTGGCCTCGGTGGACGACAGCACGGAAAAGCGTTCTGTGGGCACGGCAATGAATCTCCGCTGTGCCCGAGGCACGGGCGGTACCTCGGGGTGATACTGAAACACCGGGCGGGGAGTTCCGGCCCGGTGCATGATGGGCGGCTGCTTTCATGAAAAAGTCGTTGCGCGGAAAAGGCAAGACCCGCAGTGACGGATCAGTCCTCGCCGACCTGGACCTGGCTGTCGGAAGCGCGGTCCAGCAGGTACTGGGTGAGGAGGCTCACCGGCCGACCCGTGGCGCCTTTCTGCTTGCCGGAGTGCCAGGCGGTACCGGCGATATCCAGGTGGGCCCAGGGGTACTTGTCGGTGAAGCGCGACAGGAAGCAGCCCGCCGTGATGGTGCCCGCCGGACGGCCGCCGATGTTGGCGAGGTCGGCGAAGTTGGAGTCCAACTGTTCCTGGTACTCGTCCCACAGCGGCATGTGCCAGGCACGGTCCCAGGCGGTCTCGCCGGCATCGAGCAGATCAAGCGCCAGGTCGTCGTCGTTGGACATCAGGCCGGTGGCGTGATGGCCCAGCGCGATGATCGCGGCGCCGGTCAGGGTCGCGATGTCGACCACGCTGGCAGGCTCGAAGCGTTCGGCATAGGTCAGGGCATCGCACAGCACCAGGCGCCCTTCGGCGTCGGTGTTGAGGACTTCCACCGACAGCCCCTTGAGTGTCTTGATGATGTCGCCGGGCTTGGTGGCGCGGCCATCGGGCATGTTCTCGGCACTGGCGACGATGGCGACCAGGTTGACCCTGGGGCGGATGGCGAGCACAGAGGTCACGGCGCCGAACACGCTGGCGGCACCGCACATGTCGAACTTCATCTCGTCCATGCCGTCGCCCGGCTTGAGCGAGATGCCGCCGGAGTCGAAGGTAATGCCCTTGCCGACCAGCATGTGAGGCGCCTCGTCGGGATCGTCCGCGCCCTGATACTTCATCACGATCAGCCGCGAGGGTTCGACGCTGCCACGGCCCACGCTGAGTAGACTGTGGGCGCCGAGTTCTTCCAGGGCCGCTTCGTCGAGAATCTCGGTGGTCAGCGCGCCCTCGGAGTCGGCGGCCATCTGCTCGGCCCGCTCGGCCAGATAGCTCGGCGTGCAGACGTTGCCAGGCAGGTTGCCGAGGGTGCGGGTGGCGTTGATGCCCTGGCCGATGCCATCGCCGATGCGGCTGCCCTCGCGAGCGGCACTGGAGTCGCCGCCCTCGCTGACCAGCAGGGTCACGCGCTCGAGCCGCGGCACCGGGGCGGGCTCCGACTTGAAATCGTTGAAGCGATAGATAGCGCGATGGGCGGCTTCGGCCACCATGCGGGCTTTCCAGTCGCAGGCGCGGTCGGGGACCGGTACGTCGTTGAAGGCCACGGCAGCGTCATCGGCGGGCAATGACGCCAGGGCGCCGAAGGCGGCGTCGACGGCCTTGCGGAAGGCGCCTTCCTGGCAGGTCTCGCGAGCCCCCAGGCCGACCAGCATCAAGCGGTCGGCGTTGAGGCCGGGGGCGAAGGGAATCAACTGTACGTTGCCCAGACGAGCGTCGAAGTCGCCACGCTCGATCAGCTGGCCGATCAGCCGCTCGCTGGCATCGTCGAGCTTGGTGGCGGCGGGCAGCAGATCGCCGTCCTTGAACACCGGTACCACGAGGCAGGCCGTCTCGATCTTGGCAGGATTGGCCGTCTGAACTGGGAATTCCATGGTGTCTCCACAAGACAAGCGGTGGGGGATTCTGGATAATGCCGGCACATTGCCGAGTCGTCCCAGTGTACCCAAGGCCGGGCGTCATTGCATGGAAGTTGGCCGGGCGCCGGCAACCCGGATCGGGAGACAGCATTGATCATATTCCGCTACCTGACCCGCGAGATCCTGCAGACGATGGCCGCCGTCGCCGGCGTGCTGCTGCTGGTGATCATGGGCAGTCGCTTCATCCGCTATTTTTCCAACGCGGCACAGGGCGAGATCCCGGTCGATATCCTCGGGACCCTGATGCTGTTTCATCTCCCGGGCTTCCTCGAGTTGATCCTGCCGCTGGCCTTCTTCCTCGGCATCCTGCTCGCCCTCGGACAGCTTTATCTCAACAGCGAGATCACCGTGCTGGTGGCCTGTGGCACCAGCCCCAATCGACTGCTCTGGGTCAGTCTCTTGCCGGCGACCGTGGTGGCCACCCTGGTGGGGCTGTGCAGCCTCTGGCTGACACCGGCCGGTGCCCTGCAGAACGAGGTGATCATCGAGGAACAGCGCAGCCAGCTCGATTTCGGCGTCCTGGCGCCCGGGCGCTTCCAGGACTTCGGTGATGGCCGTGTGGCCTACACCGAGGCGTTGAGCGAGCAGGAGCGACGCCTGGAGGAAGTCTTCATCAGTGAGCGTCAACGGCGCGGCGATGGCACGCCTCAGACGGTGGTGACGCGTGCCGCCGAGGGGTATCAGACCGTCGACGAGGAAACCGGCAGTCGATTCCTGGTGCTGTCCGAAGGGGAACGCTACAGCGTCGAGCCCGGACGGGCCGTGGCCGAACGCCTGTCGTTCGGCACCTATGCGGTGCGTCTCTCCGGGTCGGCCGAGCGCCAGGACCTGGACGATCCCGAATACGCGACCACGCCCGCCCTGATCGCCGACGGGACGCCACCCGCCATGGCACAGTTGCAGTGGCGACTCGGCCTGCCGCCGATGGTGTTCATCCTGACGCTGATGGCCATGCCGTTGTCCCGGGTGAATCCCCGCCAGGGGCGCTTCGCCAAGTTGCTGCCGGCGATCTTTCTCTATGTGGCCTATCTCAGCCTGCTGCTGGCGGCGCTGGATGCCATCGCCAGGGGAGCCTGGCCGGCCACGGTGGGGATGTGGCCGATCCACGCCGCCTTCCTGGCCATCGGCCTTCTGATGACGCTGCATGCCCAGCGCAAGGGGATGAGCGGATGATCGCCGACCGCCTGGACCGTTACATTGCCCGCAACGTCCTGGGGGCCATCCTGGTGGTGCAGATCGTGCTGCTGGGCCTGGACCTGGTGATCGCTTACATCAACGACCTGGGTGATGTGGAGGGGGACTACGGTGCCCTTCAGGTACTCTTCTACCTGGTGATGCGCCTGCCCTGGCGCTTCTACCAGTATGCGCCAGTGGGCGTGTTGATCGGCGCGCTGATCGGCCTGGGGGGCATGGCCTCGAGCAACGAGCTGACAGTGATGCGCGCCGCGGGGCGATCGTTGGCACGCATCCTCTGGGGCGTGATGAAGCCGGTCATCCTGGTGATCGTCGTGGTGTTGTTCATCGCCGAATTCGTCAGCCCTCGCACCGAGCAGTTCGCCAGTGCCTGGCGTCTCGAGCAGCTCCAGGGGGAGGGAGCCGTGCTCACCGAGCGTGGCGGCTGGCAGCGAGAGGGGGACAGCTTCTATCGCTTCGGCGCGATTCGTGCCGACAAGGTCGTGCTCGACCTGACCCGTTATCGCTTCGAGGGCCGCGAACTGCGTGAGGCGATGAACGCCAACCGGGCGGTATGGCGTGATGGTGGCTGGATGCTGGAAGACGTGAACATCACCCGCTTCGAAGGCGGGCGCACCGAGGCGTCCCATCAGGCCACGCGTCCCTGGGAAACCGAACTGACGCCCGCCGAACTGGACCGCCTGCTGCGCGAGGTGGAAACCCAGGCGCCCAGCGAGCTCTGGGCCCATGCGCGTTACCTGCGGTCCCAGGGGCAGGACGCCACTCAGCCGTTGCTCTACTTCTGGCAGAAGATGCTGATGCCCTTGACCATGGCTTCGTTGATGCTGGTGGCCGCCTCCTTCGTGTTCGGCCCGTTGCGTAGCGTGGCGGCCGGTACCCGAGTGTTCTATGGCGTGATCACCGGGCTGGTCTTCAAGTACCTGCAGGACCTGCTGGGGCCGGCGTCCACGGTGTTCGGCTTCTCGCCGGCCTGGGCGGTGCTGGCGCCGACCCTGATCTGCGCCGCCCTGGGCTTCTACTTGCTGCGTCGCAGCGGCTGATCGGGAGGTGCCATGACACGTCGATTCGAGCGTCTCGACGAAGTATGGCCCGCCGGGCTGGGACGCCGCCTGGGCGCCATGTGCTATGACGGGCTATTGATCCTGGCCATCTGGATCGCGCTGGCCGCCGCCCATGTCCTGGTCAGTCGCCTGTTGCTGGATCTGCCGGCGGAACGATTGGGGGTCGGTGTCGTTCAGGTGGTGTCGCTGCGTGGCTTGCTGCTGCTTGGTGCCTTCGTGTTCTTCGCCTTTTTCTGGATGCGTGGCGGGATGACGCTGGGCATGCAGGCTTGGCGGCTGCGCGTGCAGACGACCAAGGGACAGCCGATCGGCCTCTACCAGAGCCTGGTGCGGTATCTGGTGGGGGCGCTGTCCTGGGCCGCCTTCGGCCTTGGGCATCTCTGGGTGCTGTTCGACGCCGAGCGACGCAGCTGGGCCGATATCGCCTCCGGCACGCGGGTGGTGGTGTTACCCGGGAAGTCACGAGAGGGTGCCTGATACGAAAGTCGGGGGGCTCCGGGAGGAAAAAGTGGCAGCCTATGGTTGCGATAGGCTATGCGAATCATTTACATTTGCCTCGAGGTCAGCACGAGGTGATGTCATGTACGTGTGTCTATGCAAGGGTGTCAGCGACAAGGCCATCCGCCAGAGCGTGGAAGAGGGTGCGCGCAACTGGCGCGAGGTCCAGCGCGAGACGGGCTGTGGCACCCAGTGCGGCAAGTGTGCCTGCATGGGCAAGGGCATTACCCGTGAGGCCGTCCGCGAGACCCTGGCCGCGCCGTCCGAAGCACTCGCCTATGCGGTGTGATGGCAATCGATATTGTTTGTGTTGTCATTAGCAACTGTTTGATTTCATTGAATTTTTTGTGACGTGATCTAGACTGTCGGATATGCCTGGCAGGGCGACGTCGCCCGTGCCAATGTGAAAGGGACCCTGACAGCAATCGAGGTAACGTCATGAAAGGCGACAGCAAGGTCATCCAGTACCTCAATACGGTGCTCGGCAACGAACTGGTGGCCATCAACCAGTACTACCTGCATGCCAAGATGTATCAGGACTGGGGGCTCGCGGCCCTCGGCAAGTGGGAGTACAAGGAATCCATCGAGGAAATGCAGCACGCCGACACCCTGATCGAGCGCATCCTTTTCCTCGAAGGCATCCCCAACCTGCAGGATTACGGCAAGCTGCTGATCGGCGAGAACACCCAGGAAATGCTCGAATGCGACCTCAAGCTCGAGCAGAAGGCCCGTGCCGACCTGATCGACGCCATTTCGCACTGCGAGCAGGTCAAGGACTACGTCAGCCGGGATCTGTTCAAGTGCATCCTCGATGACGAGGAAGAGCATATCGACCACCTGGAAACCGAACTCGGCCTGATCGACAAGGTGGGTATCCAGAATTACCTGCAGCAGCAGATGCAGGAAGCGGCGGAATAACCAGCCGGCTGTGCCGGGAGCTTGAAGATCGTCCGCTTCGCGGCCGTAAGCTTGAAGCTGGAAGAAAACCCACCCGGGCTTCGCCCGGAGCTATAAGCCGTAAGCTTTAAGCTGGAAGAAAAA
>NZ_JAJQTQ010000041.1 GCF_029081005.1 Halomonas elongata
AGCGTCCTGCCATGCATCACCTATGCAGCTGCGGCATGGTGCACATTAGTAAATTCGACTTTTCGGACAAAACCTAGAAGATTCCACGACGCTTCCCTACCCTTCCCTATGACCATGACAACCATTACACAAGGAGAGCAGCATGGAGGGAGACATGAGCGATGGTCCTACACAGCCCGCCCTCGACCCTGAGCGCCTGGAACCGCGCATGGGGTCCTCCTATCCGGAGCCTTGGGGCTCGGCCTGCAGCAACCGCGAGAAGCGAGCCCTTGGTGACCCGTTAGGGCTCACCGCATTCGGCGTCAACCTGGTTCGATTGCCACCGGGCGCGCCCTCTTCCCAGCGCCACTGGCACAGCCACGAGGATGAGTTCGTCTACGTGCTGGAAGGTGAGCTGACCCTTATCACCGACGCCGGTGAACAAGTACTGACACCTGGCATGGTCGCTGCCTTTCCCGCCGGCAAGGCAGATGGCCACCACATGGTGAACAAGAGCCGTGCTTGGGCGACCTACCTCGAGGTTGGTAGCCGCCCGCCTGAAGACGAAGTTCACTACCCGGACATCGACCTCTTCCTGCCAGCGAAGGGCGGCTTCTGCCACAAGAACGGCGAGCCCTACTGACCGCTCCATTCGCTACCATGGCACCGGCTGAACCTCCTGAGGGGGAGCGGCTTGGCAACTTTCAGCATCGGGCAGACCCAGCAAAAACTGTAATTGGATGGCAGTGGTAGAGCCGGGTGAAACACGGGAAATCAATCGGCAAGGGCGGGCCTCAGAATCGGGTAGGGACCGAGGTCACCCCCGGCGCCCTCCCACACCACCGTACGTACCGTTCGGTAACGGCAGTTCATGAAGAACGAAGCCGTCTTACCGTATCAAGTACCGAGATCAGGCCTTGCTGCTCGAACCATCTCCTCGGCAGGGCCTGATTCATGTGCGAGGCGCCGGCATTCCACCAGGAACCTCGCCCATTTCCCGTTGACACCCTGGCGCGTTGGTCGCTCAGACCCAACGCCAGGAATCTCCAGCGGCGGGTTCGTGGGCATTTATCCTTTGCGCATCGTATAGTGAAGCTATACACTACTCATATGATCAAGAGCTTCCGACACAAAGGCCTGCGCAAGTTCTTCGAGACAGGCTCAACCGCTGGTATTCAGGCCAAGCACGCGACCAAACTACAAATCCAGCTCACCGCGCTGGATAGCGCGAAGGGCCCTGAAGACATGAATGCGCCAGGCTGGAAGCTGCATCCACTCAAGGGCAGCTTGAGCGGACACTGGACCATCACCGTCAACGGGAACTGGCGACTCACTTTCACCTTTGATGGCGAGGACGCCATCTTGGTGGACTATCAGGATTATCACTAGGAGGTCGCATGAACCGCATGCATAACCCCGCACACCCCGGTGCCGTGTTGCGTGAGTACGTCGGCGACATCTCGGTCACCGAGGCCGCCAAGCGCCTTGGCGTAACCCGCGCGGCGCTTTCTCGTATCCTCAACGGCAACGCCGGTATCTCGGCAGATATGGCGCTGCGCCTTGAGCAGGCCCTTGGCACCAGCGCCGAGATGTGGCTGGAGATGCAACTCAAGTACGAGCTGTGGCAAGCGTCACAACTCCCCCGCGCTCACGTAGAGCCTTTGCACGCAGCAAGCTGACAACCCTCCCGCTCTTTACGGCGCTATGTGGCCGCGTCGGACAGTCTGCCGCCAATGGCTGACAGTATGGAAGCCCGGCTTTTCCAAGCGCATGATCTCGACGTTGACAAGATCCCTGGCAACCTTCGGCATCTCGATCCCACCTCCTACCCGCCCAAAATATCGTTATTGGATGATGTTGGGTGATACAAGCGAGGAAGGCGGAAACGGCCTATTAACCCGGCAAGCTTTTATGTCGGGTTAATCGCGGCACAGGGAAGTGCCGCCACCGGCCGTCAGGCCGGCGCGAGCTCGCGCCACACCAGAAGATCCACGCATCTGCGCCAGCGTGGTGCGGGCGACAATCAAATAGATCAGGACGATCTATTGGATTGCCAGGTTAATAGTGGCGAGAGCTGGAATCGAAAAAGCCGCCTCGGAGGGCGGCTTGATCTACTGTTCTGGCGGAGGGGGAGTCTTCGATACACACCAACAAATCAGAAAGTTAAATACGCACTTTCAATCTATCCCACCACCGACCCGCCCAAGATGATGTGATCGGGTGATATCTCATGATACATGGTTAATGGACGCAAAAGTGCGTTCATCCCCCAAGGGGGAGAATCGAGTTCCTGCCCTTTCGGCTGGCCGGGTGGCTAATGTGATCACGACTCACATTTGAGCCGGCCTTTTCTCCATTTGGAATGGATCAATACCTAGCGGGGCCACATCGGTCGTGACCCGTCATGCAGATCTGCATAACGGGCCTTACCTGGAGTAACCCCTTGCCCTGGGCGTAGCGGCAACCGGCGCATTTTTGCGCTGGTCGAGGCCCGGTGCAATTTCCGTTGCATCGCCCGGCCAGGAAAAGCGCGGGATGTTGGCGGTTATAAGCCATTGATTTAAAAGCAAAGCGCAATTTTACGCCCCGCCATTTCTCCGGTTTCAAACCGGGAAATTGTGTCACGGTGCCACGTTTTGCGGTTTCAAACCGGAAAACCTGTCTCGGAGACAGAATTACCGATAATCAACGGGTTACAGGCGTTGCGATGATCGTCGCATCGGCCCGACCTTCTCGCGGATGACCAGCACCCTAGTGCCATATGGCGCGGGGTCGGGGCCATCAATCATTCAGCTTCGAAGTGTCATACTCTCGTGACCAGTAGGCCAGCCAGTCGGCAAACTCTTCATCACTGTATTCATGTGTGGCCAGGCCGAGATACATGGCGACCACCTCATCTCCTGGCGCAGTCAATTCCCAACCGTTAATCATCAGAAAGTCAAAAACGCAGCCGGCAGCCGTGCGCTTGTTCGCATTGGCGAAGCAGTGATTGCCCACCAAGGCCGACCCCAGCACAGCAGCTAGAGTGAAAATATCTTCTGTCTGAGCGTAGGACCGATGCTGGGCTGGCCGACACTGAGCACTTTCCAGGCCGGCCTGATTGATGATTGCGTGAGGCTCGTTGGGTGTGAGTTCGAGCATCCTGCGATTCATGCTTACGATGTCGCATACCGGCAGAAAACGAATACCTGAATGCTGATCGTCGCAGGATGACACGATATGCTCAGACCTTAGCCAGCTCTCGGTAGGCTTTTTCGTAGCGTGCGAACGAGCGTTCGCGCACCTTCTCAAGCTGGGCATGGTGGTCTCCCAGGCACGGACGGGCCTTGACCTCTTCACCAGCCTTGCGCCGGGGGATCACGAGCCGCTCTTGCTTTGTAAGTGCCTGATTCATATAACCTCCAAGCAGCAGCTTTGGGATAGGAAAGCCCCTGACGTGAATCGCCAAGGGCCTAGCTGCTGTGACTGAAGTTTAAGGCATTGCTAAGCACCCTTCAACACAATGCATACCGCTGCGTCACGTCCGGTACCGACACGCTGCAAAACGGTCAGTCCAGCTGACTAGGGCTTCAGCCCGATGGCGCTGGCCACCCTGGACAGAGTGTCTCAAGGCTACTCTGTACGATTGGCCCTCTTCGAGACGGTCGGTTCGACCGTCTCGGCGTTGCGTTTCGTCGTTTCATGCCGTCGGCGCAAGAATGCGCTGGCGGTGAAAGGCCGGGATTCCGGCTTTAAGGGGAAGATCGTCCCCTTTTCGGTCAGCCACTCCCCGGCATCAGGGTGGTGTCGGCGAAAAGGTGGGAATCCCCACCTTTTAGGGACTGCAGAAACTCAGCGGCCCAGGTCAGGCACAGTCATGATGAGTGACGACCTGGTGCCAATGCCGGCTGAGACTTCAGCTCAGTCCCAACCTTCCAGCCACACAACAACTTGCTCTATCCTGCCCTAGCAACCATTGAGCGCACGCATAGGGAGAAGGTATGGCTAAATGCGACATTTGCGGGACCAAGGTCGGCTTCCTAGACACTCGCTGCACCGACTGCATGGAGAAAAGAAACCAAGAGATACGCGAAAAACGCAACATGCCCGATGCAAGCGAGGCCCGCCAAGAAGCAGAACAAGCAGCATTGGACCTCACAGTGACGACCGCGCCATCGCTCGAGGGTCAGCGTGTCGTCAAGACAATCGACATCGTGACAGCCGAGTGCGTTTTCGGCATGAACGTGCTCCGCGACATGTTCGCCGGAATATCTGACTTCTTCGGTGGGCGCAACCAGTCATCTCAGAAAGTCCTCCGCGACGCACGCGTGACGTGCCTCAACGAACTGCGGCGGGAAGCAGTGGCCGTGGGCGGGAATGCCGTGATTGCGGTTGATCTGGACTACAGCGAGTTCTCGGGCGGAGGAAAGTCGATGCTATTCCTGGTCGCCAGCGGCACAGCGGTAGTGGTCGAGCCGCTGGAGGCGGCTGTAGAGTGACGCCGCGACCAGCAGGCTACCGAGAGCGGTAATTCCTTCGCAGTATGCCGCGAATCTCCGGCTTGGCTTCCTCGAAGCCCTTCTCCAGGAAGCCAGGCTCCCCATTTGGGGACCAGTAGTTGCCTCGACTTCTGCCATTCTTCTTCGGACGTGGCTGACCCTTGAGCTTGCCTGGGGCCTCATGCACGGCGGCGGCATATTTCGCGGTATACACCACCGCCCCTCGACTACCAGACGGCCCTGTTACAACCGGCAAACGAGAGCGGCTGCTGATCAGGTTAGACGAATCTACTGGTGTCAGATTGACGGCATAGCCCTCGCCGGCAATCAGGATCTCGGTTACGGCCTTCTCAGTGACCGGACCTCGGATCTTCATCGACAAGCGCCGCATATTGCGCCGGACATTGCGCCCGCCTCGACTCGGCATGGTCTTCTACTCCCTTTCGGTCAGTTGCTCGCCGATCACCACTCTGTCCTGACCATAGGCACTCTCGACCTTGGCGCTGTGGCGCTCCCAGCAGGCTTCTACACTCTCACCCGCCTGGCGGTGCGTCGTAATACCTTCGGCTGTATATCCGACCACACGAAGCCTCTCGGTGCCTCGCGCCCCCGGTGCCAAGATGATATGGCGCACATTCACGTCATCACCGCCATGCTGGCTCTCCAGGGCTTCCAGGCGCTTCATCAGATCACGATTGGACATACAGCTCCCCTCGGTCACGCGCGTCCAGTATGGCCCTCAGCGACTCGATAGAAACCCGCGTCAGCCATTCCTTGACGGTCTCACCACCCATCGGCTCCGGCGCTTCCAGGCCAAGCTCGAGAATGGCGTGATACGTGCGGCTCGGATCTTGATCGTCGGCTGTGCTGCTCTGTTGTTCCAGGCGCTCGATACGCTTCATCACATCACGCTGCATCGCCCATCACCTTCCGATATACCCGCTCGGCTTCATCCGATGGCACGCTTCTGCGCCGCATCATCGGAGGGGCTCCGCCCCGGTCGAGCATGTCTCGGTACTGCTGGGCCGCATCGTGCGGGCAGCCTGTTGGCTCGTAACAGACGGCCCCGCCATTGGGGCCAGTCCGTGTTGCCTCTAGCGCCTCGAGGCGTTGGTTAATCCGGGAGCGTGTCATAGTAGTCCCCAGCCTGCTGGCCGCTGTTCGCCTTCAGGCCTTGGGCAGCTTGCAGCTCGGCAATGTCAGCCCTCTGGCGCTTATCCTTCTCGGCGAATTCGGCAAGCTTGTGGCTCATCTCGTCGATGCCGGACAGAAGCGTGTTCTGGATCTCTTGAAGGATCTCTTCATCACTGAGTTCCTGGTCAGGCACGTTGTGCATCGGTTGCGGCGTGGCGCCCGGCACATTTCCAATGAAGTAACGCATTGCTTATCCCCTACACTGATCTTCACTGCTCTAAGTGGATCGACGCCTTGGCGCCGAAGTTTTCCGCGAGACGCTCGGCGCGTGCTTTGACGGCCTCCGGTGTCGCGTCGTTGATCCGAGCCAGGCATTCGCCATCCAGCTCGATTCGTGCAAAGAAGCGCCGCTCCAGGGGCTCACCCCATCGCTTGCGCTGCAGGTGCCTGGCCATCCATTCATATCTCTTGTTGGTCATTGATCCCCCTTAGCCTCCAGCGCATCGAGTCGGCGCTGTATGTCATCGACCTCCTGCACCTTCACCAGCGAGCCGATGGCGTCGATCAGTGAGCGCCCGGTCTGTGGGTCGATGTCGCCTCGAGATACGGCGTCCAGGATGTCGTTGGCCTTGTCAGTCAGAGTCTCGCCATGCATCTCGAAGCGCACCGGCTCAGCAGCAGAACGATAAGCCGGAATAGCGCGGTCGATGCATAGCTTGAGCGCCTGAGCATCGCCATCCAGAGCCAGCTCTACCGCCTTCTCCACCAAGGCATCGCCATGCTTATCCAAGGCCTTACGCCAGCGTGTGCGAGCATCCTTTATGCCCTTAGGTCGCCCTCGTGGGTTTCCGCTTTGACCGGGCTTGTACTTCGTCGTCATCCTGTTCTTTTCCTGCTCTGATCAGACAGGCTGGCGCCCATAACGCCGGTCCATTTCGTGGCGGTGATACCCCAGCCGGCGAAGATCTCTATCAAGCTCACCTCGACGGATCATGTCTTTAATCTCGCCGCGAACCATTCGGCGCAGCGATAGCTTGAGCTTCAGTCGATCTACTAAGGCCCCGAAAAGTGGCTGAGTGGATGTTTGCTGACTCACCATACCTATATCCTTCAAGTTGATTGGCGGCGTGCGCCGAACTTGCGCATGGGACGGTCCATTTCACCGCTCGAGAACATGTCGCGAACGGTTCTCCTGATAAACAAATCAACCTGGCGCGACCCATCGGGACGGCGGGATTCTTGCCGCGACACTTGAGAGTCGCCATCGGTGTGGACGTTGACGACCACGCTTGAGCCGACGGGCGATGATGACGCCCCACCGCCCACCAGCCCGCCATTGAGATAACCTCGCGTGTTCTTCAGCTTCTCGAGCATGGGTAGCATGCCTGGCTGCTCCACCACGTCCTTGGGCATGACGTACTCGCCACGGTGCACAACGCCGGCAATGTCGTGCTTGCCCCCGGCACCGGTGTAGCCGCCGTCGGCAAATCCCAAGAAACTGCCAGAGCTGGACGCCCCGTAGGCCGAAGCAAACATTCCACCACCACCGGCGAACAGACCTCCCGCAAAGCTTCCGATCATGCCGCCCCAGTCGATACCACTCAGGGCATCGGTCGCCGGCTCCGTGATGCTCTTACGGATCATGAGGCGCTGGATGTCTTTGGCGATGCCCTGGAGAACCTCGCGGAAGCTCTCACCCTCGACAATCGCGTCCTCGAATGCCGACGTGAAGGTCAGCCCAAGCTCGCGGGCCGCGTCGCTCGTCTTGTCGATCTGCTCGGCGCTCTCTGGGCTGAAGCCGTAGGCGTCCTGCCAGTTCTTGTCGCTTCGCTTCGATTCCTGGAGGCGTTCCCATGACTCCAGGTACCGGTCTATACCGATCTTGCCCTTCATCAGGGCTGCTTGAAGTAGGATCTGCTCTTTCCGATATTGGCGCTGCGCGGCTTCCACCGGGAAAAGCTGGTCTTCCAAGGCTTGGAGGCTGCTAGCAAATTCCTCGGCCCGGCGCGCGGCTTCCTTAGCGGCTTTTTTGGCTGCATCTGATTGCCGCTGTATTGGGCCGCCATCGTCACCGTTCCCAGCATTACCCAGGTCATCCAGGGATGACTTCAAGTCATCGATGTCTGATTGCGTGTCCCGAGATTCTTCACTGATCTCCTGCAAGCGTCGAAGATGAGGGGCTCGCTCTTCAGAACCGCGTCCCACGAGGGACTGCCGGTAGGGGCCGGGAACGTTATGGGCGTTGTTTACTTCCTCGATTGAGGAGCGCGCCTCATCTGCCTCGACCTTCAGCTCCGCCATTCTGGACTTCAGCTTGGCAATGCCGTTCTCGAGTGCTGCACGGCTATTGCGATCGATAGACTCGGTGAGGTCATCAACTGCCTGCTCGGCGCGCCGAGACGGCGCCAGCATCTCTTCCAACTCGTCGTTGTAGGAGATCAGTGCCGTAACAGCGATGGCCACAACCCCCGCAGGGCCGCCAAGCAGCATCATCGCGTTCTTGAGGCCGCGAACTGCCACGGCAGCGGTTGCGGCACGAGCTCCCATGGTGCTGTATGCAGCGGATAAGGTCTGCGCCCCAGCCGCAGCAGCGGCTTTCTTCGCAATTGCAGCCCCCAGGGCCTGCACAAGTCGGACACCAATGGCTGTGCTTGCCATGGCAACCAGTGCTGCCACTTCATCCAAGTGCTGCGAAAGGACGACGATGGCATCTCCAGACTCTTGGACAATGGTCGTGACGGCACCCGACTCACCTACAAAGCGCATCATGTTGTCTGATGCGTCCTGCCAGCTCTGGCTGAAGGTCCGTTGCGTGTCGGCAAACTCGGTATCGATGTAGTCGCCGACTTTCAGAAGGGCGTTGAAGACTCGCTCAGAACTGAGTTCGCCTTCTTGGCCCATGATCTTCAATTGATCCGAGGTTGTACCCATGCCTTTGGCGATAGCTTCAGCAAGGCCTGGGGTCTGCTCGAGGATCGAGTTCATCTCTTGGCCGGCTGCCGAGAAATTGCCCGACATGGCCTGGCCGAACTGAGTAACGGCGCCCTCCGCCGCCTGGGCCGAAACCCCGGAGAGGGCTACAGCCTTGGCAACAGTTTCCGTGACTTGGTAGACCTCTTCCTGGCTCCGCCTCAGCGTGCGGTTCGTTCGAGCCAGCTTGGAATAGAGGTCTACCGTGCCTTCGAAGGAATTGCGCGACTCCTTGGCGATGGCAAAGGTCCGCTCGACCGAATCGTTGTACTCTCGCTGAGTATCCGAGACGATCTTCAGCTTGTTGGTGACAGCCGTCCAAGCATCGGCATACTGCACGACCCGCTGAACAGCCATAGCCCCGGCGACAGCGGTGACGATGGTTTTCAGCTCACCTAGCGAACTGTTGACGTTCTGGACCGACTTGTCGGTACGGTCGAAGCTTTTCCCCATCCGCTTCGTACTGCGGTTTACGTCTCGTTCCGCGTCCAGCAGGGCTTCGGTCTTGGCATCGACCGTGTAACTGATCCCGCCGATGTCGCCATCAATCGCCATGAACTCTCCTTTAGTGCAGGGCTATACCTTCGCCCGCTGATTGCCGAACCTCAGCCCCCACGCCATCTGTCGGCACAAGCTCAGCCAGCCGCTCCATGATGAGCTGGTAGTCGTCGCCATCCATCTTCTGGGTGTCCAGGTCGAGGTTGGCCATGGCGACTACTACGCAGGAGAGGGATACCTGGAGCTCGTGAAGGCCAGGGCTATTCATCCAAGCCAGGTCTTCCAGGTGCTTCATGACTGTGGCTATGTCGAAGGGATAATCCATGCCGGGCCTCAGTTGAGCTGATGCTTGTCTTCGAAGTAGCCGCCAAAACCTCGGGAAGCCATGGCCGCCACGGTCTGGCAGTGCTGCATCATGCCGGCGCCGACCTCCTGAAGCTGGGGCGATACGGGGGCACCAAGCTGCATGTCTTCCACCGCGTCATGGGCCTTGGCCTCACTCAGCACCCTGGTGCCTTGTCGATGGAGCTCGAACGCTTCGCTGCGTGACTCCTGGTATTCCTCGATAGCCGCTTCAAGCGCCTTCCACGCATCACTGGCCTTGGCGGCAGCCTGGCTAGCCCGATCCATCAACTCGCCATGCTTCTCGCGCAACGGGCCAAGCTGCGTCACGGCCTCCTCAACCTTGGCATCAGGCAATCGAGCTTCCAGGGCCTGGCGCTCCACGCGAAGGCGCCGGGCAAGACGCTCGGCTTGGAGATGCTGCTCCTCGAGTGCATCCACATCACCGCCATTCACGATGGCCTGGCTCAACTCCTGATCGAAGTCGCGTGCATCGAATTCCGCTTGCTCCTGGGCGATCTCTTCCAGTCGCGTCTTGATCTGCTCCACAGTCATGGTCTTCTGGCTCATCGTGCTGGTGCCTCCTGGCGCTGGTGACGTTCATGCAGGTCGATCAGGTGCCGGGCTGCATCCACGTCGCCATTCTTGGCGGCGCCTCGCAGCAGCTCGAAGTATCCGGCTACCTCTTTCTTGGTGGGCCATACGTTGCGGCCCCTGGGACGGCGTGACGGTGTGGCTGCGCTCATGCCGGGAACCTCTTTGATGGACCATCTGCACGGCAGCGGCGGCCAGCGGTGAAGGCTGTGATGCGGTCGGCACGCTCCAGACACCGGGCGGCCCGCTTACGAGCCAGTGAGCCGCCTGAAAGCTCAGCAACCCGATAGGCTTGGATGTCTTCGCGCAGAGACTCAAGCTCTCGCCGGACTGGCGTGTCTTGCTCCCACGTTGGCCACCTGGTTGATTCCAATACCGCTACCGCTCGGTCGATCATTCGTCGCTACCTGCTCCTGAGTCGGGTTAGGTGCCTATCAGCATAGCATTTTTGGGCGGATATTTGGGCGGATAAAACAAAATTTAATCAAAAATGTACTGTTTTTGCTGAACAAGAAGCGGACTATATCTCCGCCACACACACAAAATCCCACTCGATGGCGGGATTCTGTGGTCGCGGTGAACACGGGTGGTACGGCACGGGCTACTAAGGCACTATGCCTAGGCCGGTATATGCCGGGAATTTCATAAAAACTAGCTATATAGGGAACTTAGGATGAAAAAAGCGATTCTTGCCTTGGTCGCCACTACCACTCTTGTCGGGTGTGCAGGAAGGATTGACTATGCCCCTCCATCACAGCCGCCGGCATCTACGGACAACATGGTCACAATAAACAAGCCAAAATCCGAAGTGTGGGAGGAGAGCATCCCAAGCATTGGGAAAAGCTACTTTGTTATCAACAACCTGGACAAGGATTCCGGGCTGATAAACATCAGCTTTTCAGGTGACCCCGAAAAGTATATTGACTGCGGGACTGTAGAGTCTTACGTCATGAACGCACGTGGCGAAAGGACTTACAGATTCCCAGCAGCACGAGCCAATACGAGATACGAAGCCATGACAAATGGTATGCTGCTGGGGTTCAATCGCTCAATGTCTCTTGATGGAAGAATTAATCTCATATTTGAAGAAATCGGCCCAGATTCAACCAGGGTGACTGCTAACACCCGCTATGTGGTCAATAGAACCAATCAAGTCACTCGTGCGTCAGACAACCTCACACACACTTCAAAGGATAGCATCTCGTTTAGCTCTGGCGAGAAGGCGTCATTCCCCCCTAATGCAGATGGGGAATCCACAACTTGCGTGCCCAACGGTGACTTAGAAAGAGACGTTCTGTCTGCAATTCAGGGCTAGGCCCTTTGAACCTCCCATTCCAAGCCGGGCCAAGCGCCCGGCATTAAGCGGGGTTCTCGTAGAGGATCAGTGCAACGGCTCGAGTGGCGTGGTGCGGTGCTGAGTTGTGATCCCTAGCGCTTTGGTGTAGTCCATCAGCACTTCTTCACTCGTGCCCAGTACCTGGGCCAGATCTACCAGCCGGTAGGATGGAAAGCCCTCCTCATTAATGCCGGCGGGCTTCAAGCTCGAATAGATCTCCTCTGTGCCGTCGCTCAACTTCGCCAGGATCGGCGCTCGCAGGAACATTGGATGGTTCTCGTCGCAGGCCAATTGGATGATCGACTCGGCGTCGTTTGGCACTACATCGCCGTAGAACCGACGGCGTGCCGCGTGTTCGATGTTGGCCAGCAAGTCGGCAACAGGGTCTGCCAGCGGGCTCTCCAAGTGCCCCGGTGACAAAGCTAGCTGGTGAGCGGCCCATACTTGGCCAGGCGTCAGGTGGCCAATGCCACGGCCCTGCTCGTCGGCTTCGGTGATGCTGGCGCGGGTGATCGTCGTCATGGTGGATACCTCTATTCGGTCGCCTGTTCTATGTCTGTTCTGAACAGGGCCCGCATCAACGGGCCTGCTGTCGTCGTGGTGGTCAGGTTCATGCTGACGGCTCGGGCGATGGCTCGTGCCGCTCGAGAATCTTCCCCAGGCTCTCGACCAGCCTCGCCGCTTCATCGTCCTGGGTGCGCTCTCTGTGCTGCACCAGGTCTGTCATCAAGGCCATCAGCAGCCAGTGAGTGTCGTCGTCCATGCTGGGCTCGCAGTGCCCCAGCTCGTGGACGCCTGTGTCTTCACGGACATCGGCCTCATCGCCGAAGACGGTGACGCACCGCATGCAGCGCACCCGGTTGGGCATCCATTTGCCGTCGTCGTCCTTCACCAGGTGGTGGGCGCCAACGTCGCCCTTGCCGCAGATGTCACACTCGGCTCTGTGGTGCTGACGGAAATCGACCACTTTGCTCATGATTCGACCTCTCAAGCGTTCTTCCCCCTGCTGTAGCCGCCATAAATAGGCCATAGGGGGTGGTAAACTAGTAGGGTCTTCAAAAATTGAAGCCGTAACACGCTCAAAAACCCCGGTTTCGCTTCAAAAATTGATGCCTTATTGATCCTGGAGCTGCGAGCTAACCGGAGAAGGCTTCAAAAAATGAAGCGTTATTGAGGGCAAGGCTTCAAAAATTGAAGACGGTAAAAATCGAATGACGGGTGGTCCATCACCCGCCACCCGCCTTTGGGAGCTTCCGGGGAGCAACATCCGTATCCTTCACCTCGAGATCCTTCCCGGGGCATGGATCGATGCGAAACCAAGTGAGGGCATACAAGGCGCAACGCGCCCCGACACGCCCCTTCCAGTTTGTCCTGGTCTTGATGATCAGGTTGCGTTCCTGAAGCTCCTTGAGCGCCTTGGTAAGCGTTGCCGGCGCCATGCCGCCCCACTCCTTCATGGTCTTTTCCGTGGCGGACAGGTTGCCGTTATTCTTGCCGTTGTACTGGTTACCCAAGGCCATCAGTACCTTCATGGCACTCGGCGACGCTTCCCGGAAGTCGGGATGCTCCATCAGGGGCTTGGGCAGGCTCAGGTGCCCGCCCCGCCAATTCATGTCCGGACGGCGCTTCTGTGCCATAGGCTCACCGCCGCGCCGTGTCGAGTCGTTCCAGCAGCTTCTCGACCCGATCCTCGTAGGCCATCAACAGCCACAGCCCGACGCTCGCCTTTCCGAGATACTTGGCTCGAGCGATGTCGTCGCGGATGTCAGCCCTCAGGCGGGCCAGTTCTAGATCGATGCGGTTATCCATGGCTCGAGCCCTCCCGCTTCATCTTGTCGATCAAGCTGACGTGATCGGTGTGGAAGTCGCCCGCCTCCAGTTCCGCCTTGTCGCAAGCCATGGAGGCAAGACGACGGGCATACTCGATGTCACCAGGCCTGGAGGCGTTGGCCAGCATCAGCTCTACAGCCTTGAACGTGGCCGCAGCATTCCCGAGAAGCTCACTCGCCAGGCTGAGTTGATCGGCGTGGTCTTCTGCCATCTCGATAAGGTCGCGCCGGTTCATGACTGCACCTCCTGCCCAGCATTGATGTCCTGGATGCGTTTGAGGTGGTCGCTGATGTTCTCCATCAGCCCGCACATAATCTCGTCCGACAAGAGGTTGTGCTCCTCTTGGCCACCGAAGTGGTCAACCAGCAATTCAGCGAGTGCCCATGCCTGACGGGCGTGTGTGTCGATGTGATCGGCTTTGGTGATATAGCTCATGACATCGCCCCCTCGCCGCGTGCAGCGGCTTCAAAGGCGCGAGCTTTGTCCATGTGCCGGTTATATCGGCGCAGCCGGACGCGGGCACTGGAATCGGAGAACAGAGCGGCGCGGGCCATGGCGCGGTGAGCGCTGGCGCGTGCAGACGGATTGCGGGTAAGGAATAGGCGAGATGCCATCGGTGACGCTCCTTTCTGTTTGGAGTCGTCCCCGGATGCCGCCAAGCATCGGATGGGGGCGACTGTACGCAAGTTGGCGGACCGGCCAGAAAGGACACCGGCATGCCCGAAGGCATCTCGCGCACAGCCGCCATAACGCATAGCGGGCACAAAAAAAGCGCCTGCTATGAGAGGGGCGCTTATGCGCCTTTCTGGATTCGATCCGCCAAGATCGGCTGACGATTTTGCGCCAGCACTTGGATCATAGCCGGGGGCACTGAGGAAGGTCAACATCATGCAGCACCTTCCTCGAGGCGCGGCCTCAGTGACTGTTCAACATACTCGGTGAGCTTTTCCTTCCGCTCCTGGTAGCTCAACCCCTGCCCCATCAGGAAGGTGTCGCGCTGCTCAACCATGGCCACTAAGCGCAACTCACTCGGCGTCAGGGCATCACGATCGACACCCGCGAACTGGCCAAACAGCACGCCATTGATCAACTTGGCCTCGTTCATGAAGTGATGGCGCTTCGACTCTTTCCCCTGAGCCTGACGGCTCATGTTGAGCGCGTCGCACATGCCCCGGTAACCAATAGCGGCGGAATCTCGAAGTTCCTGCCAATTATCCTGATTACCATGGACCAGGCTCTTGATCTGCTGATCACACCACACGGCAAAATCAACCGACAGCCAGCGAGCAAATACCACCGCCAAGTCGGGATGAATCCAGGTGCCACCGTTGCGTCCTCGAGTGGTGCTCACCAAATTACCAGATCCTCTGGTATTTAGATGACGGGCCATAGCCGCCAGGTATTCCTGGGTCTCTGGTAACGCCAGCCAGTCATTGGGACGCTTCCCAAAGCGTCGGGCGGCTTCAGTGGCATTGATCCAGCCCAGCGAATTAAACCGGACTGACTGGCCTTGATAATCCAAAGGGACGACATTCGCTTTACGTGATTGCATTAAGCCGCCCTCCCGTCTTCTGTCGGCAGGTAATAAAGTGCGACGCGGGTATGGGGGCGGCCCCAAGGATCGAGCACGTCTTGGAGATGCGTGCGGATGTCATGGCCTTCGCCGCGCAGTTCGTTGATGCGGGCGCCAGGGCGCATGATATTCAACTCCTGCATCAACTCTACGGTCGTAGCAGGGGCTTCCTGCAACCGGGCCAAAATTCGAGATCGCTGGGATCTAGCACTAGTATCGGTGATCTTCATGCCGCTGCCTCCCGTTCGGCTTCCCAAGCTTCGAGGTCAGCAAGGCGCCAGCGGGTGCAATTCGGCCCGAGCTTTACGGGTGAGGGGAATGAATTGGACTTGTCTCGTGTCCAGCGGTAGATCGTATTGACGGTTACGTCGCAGCGTTGCGCCACGGCTTTGACGGCCAGCCATTCGCGGGTTGCTTCAGCCATGCTCGATACCTCATGTCATGCGATAGGTTTACATGAGGCATCGTGAACTGGCTTTGGCTTGTATAAACTGCCAGTGGCAGAAAAAAATATTGCATGTCGCCCTCATATTCTGAGTTCGACATGCAATATAGCTATGATCAAGATTGCATGCTTTCCATCTCTGCTGCTTTTGCAGTGAGGTCTCCAATATAACCATCTTCGACTCGCTTGATAAAACCGCCCACAGTCTTGGATGGCATCATGTCTACCTCTCCATATCGCCCATCTGGAAAGAGCGCATTAGCCAGGCACTTCTTGGTGATGGTGGAGTTTGTAAGATGGCACCATGACATCAGGTCGGCATAGGCAGCCACGCGGTAATCAAATAGCTTCCTGACATCCGCATATCTAGCTGACGCGCCCTCGCTGAAGCGTGGCCGAGACTTCAAATGCCTCTCAATCTTTTTAAGAACGGCGGGAATGGTCGGGTAATCACATACGTCAAGAAAATCAGATCCGTCACACGACCAAATTGGTATATCCCCTTGGAGTGAGCTTCGCACTTCGTCCAGGTCCCACCCGTTTTCCCTAGAAAGCCGCTGCGCCGTAGCCTCCAGCTCATCTAATATATCTTTATTTTCTTCCATCCAGTTCATAACATCCCACAGCGTCACTCGGCGAATTTCTTCTTGGTCCCTAGTAGGGGAGCCATCAAGAATTCGCTTGGCTTCTGCCAGGGTGGCCCGTTCAATATTGTTCTGCTCTTCGTATTCCCGCTTTCTAAACTCGGCATGATCTTTACCGTGGCGGATGCCGTCTTCGATATAAAAGATGTCGAGCATCATCTCTTTGTTCGTCCGGCGATAAGGCTCAGAAACAGACTTCGCCAGCCTGTCCATCACTCTCAACTTCGTCTCTTCAGCAAGCCGATCAGGACCAGCAATGCAGCTCACATACAGGAACCATGCTGTTGAAAGCCTGTCCTCGACTGCCCATGTGGCTTCGTGAGGGTCTTTATCCTCCCACTGCTCATATGGACGGATGTCGAACCATTCGGGAAGTTCGCTGACATCGCGGATCATCTTGCTCATCGCGCTACTCCTCACGCAGACTCCATCTATTTGGAGGCTGACCAGTGCGGTGGAGTTGCCGCACGTTCGGGAGCTACCCTAGGCCAGCCAAACGGTCCACGGCCTTTCTATGTGGCCGCGTGGTTGTCTCTGATCGGCGTTGCTGTCCCCGCCTTTGCCGGCTTGGTATCGATGAACTCGGCCCACTGCCCCATGAGCCGGGCCCGCTTGGCCAGCAGGTCACCGCGGCGATAGGCACCCTCTACGCCCTTCACAGCGTGTGCCAGCGCCATCTCGGCGATTGCGTTTGGCGTGCTGGTACGCTCGGCAGCCCAGTCGCGGAAAGTCGAGCGCATGCCATGCACAGTGGCCTGCACCCCCATGCGCCTCATCAGGGCGCTCATGGCCGCGTCGGACAGCTTGCCTCCTCGTGGAGCCGGAAACACGAGATCGTCACCACTCCCCTGGGGCTGGGCCTTGAGAAGCTTCACCGCTACATCGGACAGTGGGACGCGGTGTTCTTTGCCAGCCTTCATCCTTTCGCCAGGCACTACCCATAGGCGCTTCTCGAGGTCGATTTCCGACCAGGTGGCGCCACGGGCCTCGCCAGAGCGTGCAGCGGTCAATACGACGAACTCCAGGCAGCGGGCGGCATTGCCCTGGCGCTGCCGCAGATCGGCCATGAAGTCGTGCATGGCATCAATCGCCAGGGCGCGGTGGTGCTCGACCTTGGCAATCTTGTTTGGCGAAGGAAGCACGTTGCTGAGAACTCCTTTCCAGACTGCCGGATTGGAGCGCTGGCGGTATTCGCTGGTGATGGCGTAGTTGAGCACTGCCTCGATGCGCTGGCGAACGCGGGTCATCGTTTCGGTGCGCGATTCCCAATGCGGCTCGAGCACTTCCACGATATGGGAAAGCTCGATGTCATCGACGCTCATGTCACCGATAACGGGATAGGCGTACTGCTCGAGGGTGGATTGCCATTGCTTGCCGTGCTTCTTGTTGGTGGCCTCGGCCATCTTCTTGGCAATGACTCGCTCGGCGCATTCCTTGAAGGTGATGGCCTTGGCCTGCTCAGCCAGCAGAGCGCTACGGGCAGCCTTGCGCTCGGCCACCGGATCAATGCCCTCATAGCGAACCTTTCGGCGGATCTCGGCAGCATATTCCTTGGCCTGGGATAGCGTCATGCCCCGGGCGCTGCCAAGGCCGATCTCACGGCGTTTCGTGCCGATCCTGATGCGCAGCACCCACGAGCGTGAGCCCTTCTCGGTGATTTGGAGCTGAAGCCCTGGGACATGGCCGACGGTATGGAAGCCCGGCTTATCCAAGCGCTTGATCTCGACGTTGGTAAGATCCCTGGCAACCTTCGGCATTTTTATCCCACCTCCTATCCGCCCAAAATATTGTTATTGGATGATAGTTGATGATATTGGGTGATACAAGCAAGGAAGGCGGAAATGGCCTGGTGGCGGGGGTTAGACACGAAAAAGCCGCCTCAATGGGCGGCTTGATCTGCTGTTCTGGCGGAGGGGGAGGGATTCGAACCCTCGAAGCCTTTCGACTTACACACTTTCCAGGCGTGCTCCTTCGACCACTCGGACACCCCTCCGCATTGTCATTCTCGAATTCGGCACTGTGGCGCGACGCCCGAGAACTGCACCCTCTTTCTCTCAAGGACGGCGCGTATACTAGCGACTTAAGTCCGCGAATGCAAGCCGGTTTTCGGATTTTCGGGCGGCTCCGATGTCAGCCGTGCCGCTCGGGCAGCACGGCGTAGTCGCCCTGGGCCTCGAGGCAGAGGGTGTCACCGCACCACAGTCGCTGAACGAGGGCGATGCGTCCCTTGCCCCGGCGTTCCATGCTCTCGGCGAGGCGGGCGCTGCCCTCCTCGGCCTGGGGCGTGCAGGTCAGTCGGTAGTCGCCTGTCACCGGGGCGAGAAAGCGTTGCTGCGATTCGGCCACCACCACGTCCCGGTCGTACCCGTGACGACGCAGCCAGAGCGTGGCCCAGCACCAGCCCAGCAGAGTGGTCTGGGCCGCCAGGGCACCGCCGAAGCCGGTGCCCTTGTCGTTCAGGCTGGGCGTCAGCGCCAGCTGCCAGGTCAGGGCATCGTCGTCACGCGCCATGCTCTGGATGCCCAGCCGGCCCGCCAGCGGTATCGCCTGGAAGAGCCAGTCGAGGAAGACCGCCGGGGCGTCCTCCCCGCCCCGCTCGGGCAGCGGCAGGCGTGGATGGGCGATGCCGATGTTGCGTTCCATCACGACCAGCGCTCCACGAAGTCGGCCGGATCGTGTTCGGGCAGGGGGCGATGTCGGCCACCCAGTTGCCCCAGGTAGATGAAGCCGACCAGTTCGTCCTGTTCGTCGAGCCCGAGTCCCTTGCGCACGGTGGGATCGAAGGCGTATCGACCGGTGCGCCACATGGCGCCGAGCCCCTGGGCGTGGGCGGCCAGCAGCAGGCCATGAGCGGCACAGCCGGCAGAGAGCACCTGCTCCACGCGTGGCACCTTCGGCTCGTCGGGCGTGACGCGGGCGATCACGGCGATGATCATCGGTGCGCGCAGGGGTTTCTTGCGCGCGGCGTTCAGGACCGCGTCATCGATATGCGGGTCTTCACGGAACTCGGCTTCGGCGAACAGCTCGCCGAGCCGCTCGAGCCCGGCACCGGAGAACTCCACGAAGCGCCAGGGCCGCAGTTCCTTGTGGTCCGGGGCCCGCAGCGCGGCCCGATACAGGGCCTCGAGTTGTTCGGCCGAGGGCGCCGGCCCCGTCAGCTTGCCCATGGAGCCACGTTCGTGCAGCAGCGTCATTGCGTCCATCACGCGATCCTTACTTGTTCGAAAAAGCGGCCAGCAACGAGAAGAATTCTCGACACTCTACCAGTTCGACTCGAGCCTTGTATCTTGAATCCAGGATCACTGCCGGGCCAGACGCAACGGTGATGGCGGCCGTTCCCCCGGCGTGGCGCGCCAGGGGCTGATATCGAGCCCGCCGCGGCGCACATAGCGTGCCAGGACCAGCAACCGCTCGGGGCCGGCCTTCGCCATCAGATCGGTGAAGATGTGCTCGACGCAGTGCTCGTGGAAGTCCTGGTGCTGGCGATAGCCGACCAGGTAACGCAGCAGCCCCTCACGATCCAGTTTCGGGCCCCGATAGCGAATCATCACGCTGCCCCAGTCGGGCTGGCCGGTCACCGGACAGTTCGACTTGAGCAGGTGCGAGTGCAGGGTCTCCTCGACGATCGCCTCCCCCACCGCCAGATGCTCGGCACTGGGGGTATAGTCAGAAATCTCGACATCCAGGTCGTCGATGCTCTCTCCGGGCAGGGCGCGTGGTGTCAGCGCCGGATCATCCACGCCGAAGACTTCGACCCCGACCGGCGCCCCGGCCGCTTCGGAGAGGTCATGTTCCAGGGCCCGAGTCACTTGCTCGGTCGAGTCGAAGCGGCTCTGGTTGAAGCCATTGAGATAGAGTTTCCAGGACTTGGACTCGATCAGTCGCGGCGACGTCGCCGGCAGCCGAAAGCGCGCCACGGCGACGATCGGCTTGCCCCTGGCGTTGAGCCACGACAGCTCGAAGGCATGCCACTCGTCCTCGCCGACAAACGGCAAGGCGCCCTCTTCGATGCCCAGCGGCGCGCGATTGACGGCCCGCTCGATGGGATAGAGCAGGCCGGCATCATACTGCTCGGGATAGGCGGACTCGCGCCCCAGGGGCGCATCGACCAGGGAGTCGGGACGATCGTTCATCAGCTGCGGATCCCCTTGCCATTCTCCAGCATCCACAACGCCACGGCGAACAGCGCCACGATGAAGCCGAGGATGGCGGCCAATGCCCAGCCCACCGGAATGTCGGAAACGCCGAGAAAGCCGTAGCGGAAGACGTTGACCATGTAGAGAATGGGATTGAGCATCGAGGCGCCCTGCCAGAAGGCCGGCAGCAGCGAGATCGAATAGAACACCCCGCCGAGGTAGGTCAGCGGCGTCAGTACGAAGGTCGGCACGATGGAGATGTCGTCGAACTTCTTGCCCAGCAGGGCGTTGATGAAGCCGCCCGTGGCGAACAGCGCCGCGGTGAGCACCACCACGCCGACGGTCAGCAGCGGATGCGCCACCTCGAGACGCGTGAAGAACAGCGACACGACGGTGACGATGATGCCGACGCCGAGCCCCCGCGCCATGCCGCCCAGGATGAAGCCCGCGAGAATCACCCAGTTGGGCATCGGCGAGACCATCATCTCCTCCACGCTGCGCTGGAACTTGTTGGAGAAGAAACTGGAAGCCACGTTGGAGTAGCTGTTGGTGATCACCGACATCATGATCAGGCCCGGGACGATGAAGTCCATGTAGGTGTAGCCGTCCATCTCGCCGATGCGCGAGCCGATCAGGTTGCCGAAGATGATGAAATACATCGCCATGGTGATCGACGGCGGCAGCAGCGTCTGCGGCCAGATCCGCGTGAATCGCTTGATCTCCTTGATCACCAGGGTCCATAGCGCAATGGCGGTCTGTGTGGCATTCATCCGCGTACCTCCGTGTCCTGATCAGTGGCGCCCTGGCCTTCCTCCACCATGGAGACGAACATCTCCTCCAGCCGGTTGGCTCGATTGCGCATCGACATCACCTCGATGCCCTGCTCTCCCAAGGCCTCGAAGACGTCGTTGAGCCGCTGACCGCGATGCACCATCACCGAGAGCTGGGCGCCATCAACCTGGCGGACCTCGAAGCCATCGATATGCGGCGCCTCTTTGACCGGATGGGCCAGGTCGAACAGGAAGGTCTCGGTATTCAGCTCGGCGAGCAGGTCGCGCACGCTGGTATCGCGGACGATACGCCCGTGGTTGATGATGCCGACATGGCGGCACAGGCTCTCGGCTTCTTCCAGATAGTGGGTGGTCAGGATGATGGTCGTCCCTTCCACCTCGTTGATATATCGCATGTACTCCCACATGCTGCGCCGCAACTCGATATCCACGCCGGCCGTCGGCTCATCGAGGATCAGCAGTCTGGGACGGTGCATCAGGGCACGGGCGATCATCAGGCGTCGCTTCATGCCGCCGGACAGCATCCGCGCGCTGCCGTTGCGCTTGTCCCACAGGCCCAGGTCACGCAGCAGCTGCTCGGCCCGGGGCAGTGCCTCGCGCCGCGACATGCCGTAGTACCCCGCCTGGGCCAGGATGATGTCGATGACCTTCTCGAACTGGTTGAAGTTGAATTCCTGGGGCACCACACCGAGGTGGTACTTGGCGCGTGCGAAGTCGGTATCGATGTCGATGCCGAAGATCGACACCTTGCCGTCGGTCTTCTGCACCAGCGAGCAGACCACCCCCAGGGTGGTCGACTTGCCCGCGCCATTGGGGCCCAACAGGGCATAGAAATCCCCCTGGGCAACGTCGAGGTCGATGCCCTTGAGGGCCTGAAAGCCATTGCCGTAGACCTTGGTCAGGCCACGGATGGACAGCGCCGGTTCGGCCATGAGCGATCCTTCGAAGCTGGGTGGATAACACCTGGATGGATAACACCAAGGTGCGAAGACATTGGGGCACACCCCGATGGGTTCAAGTAGCCCGCGAACCATATCACTGACGGAAGCTCGAAGCTCGAAGCTCGAAGCTCGAAGCTCGAAGCTCGAAGCCAGTATGATCACACGCAGGAGCACGACCCGACACAAGCGTGTCAGCGCATCAAAAAGGAGGTTCTATCGCAGACACAATCTGGAGCGGGAAACGAGATTCGAACTCGCGACCCTCGCCTTGGCAAGGCGATGCTCTACCACTGAGCTATTCCCGCATATTGTGGTGTGTCGACGTTGCGAGGTGGCGTCCCATAGGGGGTTCGAACCCCTGTTACCGCCGTGAAAGGGCGGTGTCCTGGACCACTAGACGAATG
>NZ_JAJQTQ010000042.1 GCF_029081005.1 Halomonas elongata
CCTGAGCCCCGTAAAGTACAGGACTCAGGCCTTGAGCGCCGGCTGAATGAACCGTCCAACGATTGGGGGTCAGTTCATGATGAGCGGGGCGTCATGCTTTCGAGGGGTCAGTCCCGGTAGGCGTCGATGCTCGGGCAGGAGCAGATCAACTGGCGGTCGCCCTGGACATTGTCGACCCGGTTGACCGCGGGCCAGTATTTGGCCGCCTTGACGGCCGGGGAAGGGAAGGCGCCGGTTTCACGGGAATAGGGGCGCTCCCAGGCGTCGTTCATCAGGTCGGCCATGGTGTGCGGCGCCCTGACCAGGGGATTGTTGTCCGCCGGCCACTCACCCGACTCGACCCGGGCGATCTCTTCGCGGATGCCGATCATGGCATCGCAGAAACGGTCCAGCTCATAGCGCGATTCCGATTCGGTGGGCTCGATCATCAGGGTGCCGGGCACCGGGAAGGACATGGTTGGCGCGTGGAAACCGTAATCCATCAATCGCTTGGCAATGTCTTCCTCGCTGATGCCGGAGGCAGCCTTGAGCGGGCGGATATCGATGATGCACTCGTGGGCCACGGTGCCGTTGGCGCCCCTGTAGAGGACCGGATAATGCTCATCGAGGCGATGCGCGATGTAGTTGGCACCGAGGATGGCCAGCTCGGTGGCTTCGCGCAGCCCCCGAGCCCCCATCATCTTGATGTAGGCCCAGGATATCGGCAGGATCGAGGCGCTGCCGAAGGGGGCTGCCGCTACCGCCCCGGCGTCGGCCTCGACGCCCTCCAGGGCGCGTACGCCGTGATTGGGGACATGGGGCGCCAGGTGCGCCTTGACGCCGATGGGGCCCATGCCGGGGCCGCCTCCACCATGGGGGATACAGAAGGTCTTGTGGAGATTGAGGTGGGAGACGTCACCGCCGAAGTCGCCGGGACGTGCCAGGCCCACCTGGGCGTTCATGTTGGCGCCATCGATGTAGACCTGGCCGCCATGTTCATGGACGATCTCGCAGGCCTCGCGCACATCCTCTTCGAAGACCCCATGGGTAGAAGGGTAGGTGAGCATGATCGCCGAGAGCGCATCGTGGTGCTTTTCGGCCTTGGCACGCAGGTCGGACAGGTCGATGTTGCCGTCTGCATCGCACTCGACCACCACCACCTTCATGTGGACCATGGCCGCCGAGGCCGGGTTGGTGCCGTGGGCCGAGCTGGGGATCAGGCAGACATCCCGATGCCCTTCGCCCTGGGCCGACTGATAGCGGCGAATGGCTACCAGACCGGCATATTCGCCCTGGGCACCGGAGTTGGGCTGCATGGCGATATGATCGTAGCCGGTGATTTCCTCCAGGAAGGCGGCCAGCTCGTCGATGATCTGCTTGTAGCCGGCTACCTGGTCCTTGGGCGCGAAGGGGTGGATGCGCGCGAGCTCGGGCCAGGTGATGGGCATCATCTCGGCGGTGGCGTTGAGCTTCATGGTGCACGAGCCGAGGGGGATCATGGCATGCGCCAGTGAAAGATCCTTGTTTTCGAGACGCTTGAGATAACGCAGCATCTCGGTCTCGCTGTGATAGCGCTGGAAGGTCGGGTGGGTGAGGAAGTTGGAGTCGCGCTGGCAAGCCTCGGGAATGCCGCTGGTGCCCGCGGCGACGATCTCGGCGTCCAGGACCGACACGGAAAGATCGTGTTCTTCGCCGAGCAGGACATCGAAGAGCAATGCCACGTCATGGGCGGTGGTGGTCTGGTCGAGACTCAGGCCGACATCGCCGCCCTCGAAATAGCGCAGGTTGACGTCCTGGGCCATGGCGCGTCCGTGGATCTTGCCGGCGTCCACGCCGGTCAAGCGCAGGGTGTCGAACCAGCTGTCGCTGGCCAGGGTGACACCGGCGCGACGCAGGCCTTCGGCCAGGATGGTGGTCAGCCGGTGGATCCGTCCGGCGATGGTGCGCAGGCCCTCGGCGCCGTGATAGACGGCATAGAAACCGGCGATGTTGGCCAGCAGGGCCTGGGCGGTGCAGATGTTGGAGGTCGCCTTTTCGCGACGAATGTGCTGTTCGCGCGTCTGCATGGCCATGCGCAGGGCGGTCTGTCCCCGTTCGTCCCGGGAGACGCCGATGATGCGGCCGGGAATCGAGCGCTTGAGCTTGTCAGAGGTGGCGAAGAAGGCGGCGTGAGGGCCGCCGAAGCCCATGGGCACCCCGAAGCGTTGCGCCGAGCCGACCACCATGTCGGCGCCCAGTGCGCCCGGCTCCTTGAGCAGCACCAGCGACATGATATCGGCCGCCACGCAGGTCATGATGCCCTTTTCCCCGGCGGCGTCCAGCAGGGGAGCGAGATCACGGATGCGTCCGCTATCGCCGGGATACTGCAGCAGGGCGCCGAAGACATCGTGTTCGGCCAGTTGCTCGGCGGGGGCAACGATCAGCTCGAAGCCGAAGTAGTGAGCTCGGGTGCGAACCACGTCCAGGGTCTGCGGGAAGACATCCTCGGCGACGAAGAAGGCATTGCTCCTGGCCTTCTTGTTGGCGCGCCGGCAGAGCGCCATGGCCTCGGCGGCGGCGGTCGCCTCGTCGAGCAGCGAGGCATTGGCCAGGCTCATGCCGGTGAGATCCATGACCATCTGCTGGAAGTTCAGCAGGCCTTCCAGGCGCCCCTGGGAGATCTCCGGCTGATACGGCGTATAGGCGGTGTACCAGCCGGGGTTCTCCAGCACGTTGCGCTGGATCACCGCCGGCAGCAGGGTGTCGTAATACCCTTGACCGATATAGCTCTTGGCCACGCGGTTCTGACGCGCCAGTCGGTAGAGGTAATCCAGGGCTTCGGCTTCGCTGCGTGGCGGATCCAGGTCCAGCTCGCGCCCCAGGCGGATGCCTGCCGGAACGGTACGATCGATGAGACTGGCCATGCCGTCGATATCCAGCGTTTCCAGCATGGCGGCCACATCCTCGGCGTCGGGGCCGTTGTGGCGCTGGAGGAAGGCATCGTGGTTGGCCAGATCGGCCAGGCGGCGATTATCGAAAGCCATGACATACCTATTGATGACGTGGTGGCACCCGAGTGCCGGACATGAAGGAAAGGGCAAGGCCCGGCCGGCTTCGGCCGGGCCGGGCGGGATCACTCTTCGGCGGCAGCGATGGCCTGATAGGCATCGGCGTCGAGGAGGTCGTCCAGATCGGTGCCGTCCTCGAGGCGCACCTTCATGATCCAGGCGTCTTCGTAGGGCGATTCGTTGATGGCCTCGGGAGCGTCCTCGAGGGATTCGTTGACCTCGATCACTTCGCCGGATATCGGCGCGTACAGGTCCGAGGCGGCCTTGACCGATTCGACCACGCCGAACTCGTCGCCCTTGGCGAGCGACGCGCCGACTTCGGGCAATTCGACGAACACCACATCGCCCAGGGACTGTTGGGCATGGTCGGTAATGCCGATGGTCACCGTCCCGTCACCGTTGTCCTGAATCCACTCGTGGCTCTCGGCGTAGCGCAGATTGGGGGGGATAGAGCTCATGATGTTTTCCTATACGAAAAAGGTTTTCTGAGTTGGATGAAATCCTAACGCCATCGAAGCCATTTGGCGAGCCCCGAAGGCGTCGATATCCGTGTTGCGTGGGATACGCCCATCCCCATCTTAGAAAACCCCCGGGCAAATGCCCATGAAAGTCGGTCCGCGCTTGCCCTGCTCGGCTGTTTCTCACGGTGAGAGGGGCTTGGCGCGAGGTGCGGCGGTGTCTCGTTCGATGGCTCGGGGTGGCGGCCGGGAGGACTCGCAGCTCCCGGATGGTGACGAAGCATGCCGAACTTGCTCGGCCCGGGAGCGGCCGCTACAGTGTTCGGTGTTTCCTATGGGAAATTAGTTTCTATTTCTGGCCGGTAGTCGCGTTCGAGGGGGCTCGGGCAGAGGCGCTTCGATACGGCCGAGGCGCAAGATCCGGCGGGCCGATGACTATACTTTGTTCTGTGCGAGGGAGAAATCCCGAGATTTTCCAATAGGAGACTGGAGCGCCAACGGAAGGATTCGCTATGGTACGCCTGTTCGTATCATCGCGGTCCAGGCTGCCCATGAAAGCCATGCACGTTGGTGCATAACAAGAAATCTTAGGGAGACGAAACGTGGAAACCTTGACCAATATATTGACGGCGATCGAAAGCGTCGTCTGGGGCCCCTTGATGCTGGTGCTGTTGCTGGGGGTCGGCCTCTATCTGCAACTGGGACTCAAGCTACTGCCCATTCGCAAGCTGGGGATGGGCTTCAAGCTGTTGTGGGGCGGTCGCCGGACGGCCGAAGGCGACGAGAAAGACGGTGAGGTGTCACCCTTCAACGCGTTGATGACCTCGCTGTCGGCGACCATCGGGACCGGCAATATCGCCGGGGTGGCAACGGCCATCTTCCTGGGTGGGCCCGGTGCGGTCTTCTGGATGTGGATCACCGCCCTGGTCGGCATGGCGACCAAGTTTGCCGAGGCGGTGCTGGCGGTGCGCTATCGCCAGGTGGATGAGGCCGGCGATCACGTCGGCGGTCCCATGTACTATATCCGCAATGGCCTCGGCAAGAAGTGGGGCTGGCTCGGTGGCGCCTTTGCGCTGTTCGGCGCCGTGGCTGCCTTTGGTATCGGCAACACCGTGCAGTCCAACTCCGTGGCCGATGGTCTCGGCGAGTCGATCGGCCTGCCGCACTGGATCACCGGCCTGGTGATCATGGTGCTGGCCGGTGCGGTCATCCTCGGCGGCATCAAGCGTATCGCCAAGGTGGCAGGCAAGCTGGTACCGGTGATGGCCGTGGCCTATATCGTCTGTGGCCTGCTGGTCCTGATCATCAATGCCGATCAGGTCGGCGCGGCGTTGGGCATGATCTTCGGTCACGCCTTCACGCCGATCTCCGCGGCGGGTGGTTTCGCCGGCGCGGCGGTGGCCAAGGCCATCCAGTTCGGTGTGGCCCGCGGCGTGTTCTCCAACGAGGCGGGGCTGGGCAGCGCGCCCATCGCCCATGCGGCCGCGCAGACCAAGAACCCGGTGCGCCAGGGCCTGATCGCCATGCTGGGGACGTTCATCGACACCATCGTGGTGTGCTCCATCACCGCTCTGGCGATCCTGACCACGACCTGGACCTCCGGCGAAACCGGGGCGGCACTGACGGCCATGTCCTTCAATGATGCGCTCCCGGGGGTCGGGCAGTACGTGGTGTCCTTTGCCCTGGCGGTGTTCGCCTTCACGACCATCCTGGGCTGGGCGTTCTACGGCGAGAAGTGCTTCGAGTACCTGTTCGGCGTGGGGGCGATCAAGATCTATCGGGTGGTCTACATCCTGGCAATCTTCGTGGGTTCCGTGCTGCCGCTCGGCTTCGTGTGGCTGTTGGCCAGCGTCTTCAATGCCATGATGGCGATTCCCAACCTGATCGCCCTGGCACTGTTGTCGCCGGTGGTCTTCAAGCTGACGAAGGACTACTTCGACGGCAAGGAAATCCTGCCCGGCGAAGATCTCGACAAGTAAGTCATGACATGGCCGGCGGAGTGCCGGCCATGCTCATTCGATTTCATGGGAAAGGTTAGTGAACCGATGAACGAACAACGCAAGACGCCGCTCTTCGATCTGCATGTGGAACTCGGGGCACGGATGGTGCCTTTCGCGGGCTATTCGATGCCCGTGCAATACGAACTGGGCGTCAAGAAGGAACACGAGCATACCCGTCGTGCCTGTGGGCTGTTCGACGTCTCCCACATGGGGCAGGTGTTGTTGCGCGGATCGAATCCGGCCGAGGCGTTGGAGACGCTGGTGCCGGCGGATCTGGTCGGGTTGCCCGACGGCCGGCAGCGTTACGGCCTGTTCACCGCCGAGGATGGCGGCATTCTCGATGACTTGATGATCGTCAATGCCGGGGATCATCTCTACCTGGTGGTGAACGCCGCCTGCAAGGAGCAGGATATCGCACACCTGCGTCGTGGCTTGCCCGGGCACGAAATCGAGGTGCTGGATCGTGGCCTGTTGGCGCTGCAGGGGCCTGAAGCCGCATCGGTGATGCAGCGGTTGTGCCCCGAAGCGGTCGAGATGGTGTTCATGCAGCACGGTCGCTTCACCATCGAAGGAATCGACGTGTGGATCAGTCGCAGCGGTTATACCGGCGAGGACGGTTTCGAGATTTCCGTGCCCGCGGAGCAGACCGACGCACTGGCTCGGCGCCTGCTGGCCGAGGAAGACGTCGAGGCGATCGGCCTGGGCGCGCGGGATTCCCTGCGCCTCGAGGCCGGGCTGTGTCTCTACGGTCACGATATCGACACCACGACGACGCCGGTGGAAGGAGGCCTGATCTGGGCGATCGGCAAGCCGCGTCGTCGAGAGGGCGAGCGTCCCGGCGGTTTTCCCGGTGCCGATCTCATCTTGCATCAGGTGGCCGAGAAGGATCACCAGCGCAAGCGAGTGGGACTGCTGGGTGAAGGCCGTGCTCCGGTGCGAGAGGGGACCGAGCTGTATGATGGCGACGGCAATGCGATCGGTACCGTGAGCTCCGGCGGCTTCGGTCCGAGCATCGGGCGTCCGGTGGCCATGGGCTACGTGACGATCGATCAGTCGGCCATCGATACCATCGTCTACGCGGAGGTGCGTGGCAAGCGCCTTCCGATGACGGTGACCAGAATGCCCTTCGTGAAGCCGGGCTATTATCGAGGTTGAGGATCGCGGCTGGCATTATACCGTTATCTATCATTTAAATAGTGACGAAAGGAACGGCTGCCCTGGAGGGTAGCCGTTTTTTCATGATCTGCACGGGTCCCGATCGGGCAGTATCCTGCGGAACGTCAGGCTGATCCGTAGCCCCTGATGTCGTCGGGTGGGCAGGCTGTGCTCGAGCCGCGACTGTACGCCGGCGCCCATCAGCAACAGGCTGCCATGGGGTTGATCAACATTGAAGGCCGGAGCATGTCGGTCCTTCCAGCGGAAACGCAGGGGACGGTCGACACCCAGGCTCACGGCGGCGATCAAGGGGGTGTCGCCGAGCTCGGGCTCATCGTCGCTGTGCCAGCCCATGCGATCCTGACCATCGGCGTAACGGTTGAGCAGTACGCTGTTGAACCCTGTCCCGATACCGAGGGTAGCGATATGCCGCTGGACGGCGTCGCGAATCGCGAGCACACAGGGATGCCAGGGATCCGGCGAGAAATGCCGGCCCGAGTAGCGATAGCCGACATCGCCCATCCAGACCTGCCGACGGGGAATCGGATGCTCGCGCCCATACAGCCGCAGAGCCGGGCGCTGCCAGTCGAGTTCGGCGTCGAGACGATGCAGGGCCGTCGTGGCATCGGCATCGTCCAGCAACGCCGCATGACGGATCAGCGGCGGCGAATTCAGCAGGACCTCGCCGCCGCTTTCATGGAGGAAGAGTGACATGCGTTCAGCATGCCACGGCGTTTCTCAGCCGGCCAGGTGCAGGCTAGCCAGCGCAAAGGCGTAGCCGATGGCCGCGCCGGCGATGACGTCGCTGATGTAGTGCAGACCGAGCCCGACGCGCGAAATGGCAATCAGGCAGACGATCGGCAGTAGCCAGGGCGCGAGCCAGGGAGCATGTACGAGGGTCAGCGTCAGGAACATCACCGCGTGCATGGTGTGGCCGCTGGGAAAGCTGTAGCGGTCCCGGGCCGGCTCATTGCAGGCAATGGTGTGAAAGGTGATGAAAGGGCGTTCTCGACACAGCCGGGTCTTGACCAGTCGGTAGAAGGCGATGGCGGCCAGGGCGGTGATGGCGTATTGCGCCATCAGGCGCCAGCCTGTCGCCGCGTCATGGAGCAGGGGCTGCAGCAGTATCAGCCCTACCCAGAGGGGCCAGTCCCCGGCTCGGCTGGCCAGCTTCAAGGTGGCCAGCCAGCGGCGATAGATGCTGAAGCCGGCCATCCATTGGCAGAGTTGCCATTCCAGCAGATCGAGCCGTTCAAACACGGCAGGGGTGCGTGGTTTCATCGGACACCTCCCGAGCGAGGTTCAGTGCGGCGAGGAAGTCGTCGGTGATGGCGGGCCAGCGGTACTGCAGCGCCCGCTCGCGGGCCGCTCGGCCCAGCCGGCCGTAGCGTGCCGGCTGCTGGCTGAGGGTAACGGCGGCGTCGCGAAAACCGTCCTCGTCGCCGACGGTCAGGCTGACGCCGTTGATGTCGTCGTCGATCAGTTCGGCCCCGGCGGCATGGCGAAAGGCGACGACGGCCAGGCCGCTGGCCATGGCCTCGAGCACCACATTGCCCCAGGTCTCGGAAATCGACGGGAAGATGAAGATATCGGCACTGGCATAATGGCGCGCCAGGCTCTGTGGATCGACGAAGCCGGTGAAGCGGACATCGGGCAAGGCTTTTTCCAGGCTGCTTCGGCCCGGGCCATCGCCGACGACCACGATGCTCATTTCGGGGCGGGCCGCCAGCATGGCGGCGAAGGTGTCGCGCAGCAGGTCGAGATTCTTCTCCGGCGCCAGTCGGCCGACATACAGCGCCACCGGGCGGTGTTCGTCGCTGTCCCAGCTCTCGCGCAGGTCGGGGCAGCGGTGCCTCGGCGAGAAGTCGTCGCCGTCGATGCCGCGTGCCATGACGCGCACGTTCTCGAACCCCCTGGCGGTCAGTTCCTCGGCCTGTCGGCGGGTGGGGACCAGGGTGCCGGCACAGCGGTTATGGAAGTGGCGCAGGCGTCGGGTGACCAGCGGCGAAAGCCAGCCGATGCCATAGTCGCGGCAGTAGTGGTCGAAGTTGGTATGCCAGCCGCTGACGACGGGAATATCGAGCCGTTCGGCGGCGCGCAGTGCCGACCAGCCCAGAGGCCCCTCGGTGGCCACGTAGATGACGTCGGGGCGTTCTTCCGACCAGAGCCGCTGCAGGCGTCGACCCGCCGGCAGGCCGAGACGCACTTCGCGATAACCGGGCATCGAGAACCCTCTGACCTGAAGTTCGGCACTCATGCCGGTGGCCCGCTGCGTCTGCCCGGCCGGCCTGGGGCGCACCAGTTGCAGGGTCGCATGCCGCCGCAACAGCTCGGTGCTCAATTGGTTCAGGGTATGGGCGACACCGTTGATATCCGGTGACCAGGTTTCGCTGACCAGGCAGATGCGCATGTCGATCCTCGTGCCGTCCGGCGCCGGGATGGCGTCCTTTGACACCGACCATGCCCGGTGTCGATGACAGCCGGGCGACAGCGTGATGAAGAGCC
The DNA here is from genome assembly GCF_029081005.1 of Halomonas elongata. GTDB lineage: Bacteria > Pseudomonadota > Gammaproteobacteria > Pseudomonadales > Halomonadaceae > Halomonas > Halomonas elongata_B. Next base: position 9,145 of record NZ_JAJQTQ010000042.1, read on the forward strand.
GATGACGCTGCCGTCTTCAGCGCAGCACATCGAGGGGATCCATTGGCTTGCCACCATGGCGCATGTCGAACAGCAGCTCGTGGCGACCGTCGGTGGTCTGATCCACGACGCAGAGGGGAGTGCCGCGCTCGACGTCTTGTCCACTGTCGACGAGCAGCCGCGCGCAGCGCGCGTATACGCTCTGCAGGTTGTCCGGATGGTGGACGATGACGACCTGGCCGAGCTGGCGCATGCTGTTGGCGAAACGTACCTGGCCGTCGGCCACGGCCTTGGCACGAGCCTCCTTGCCGGTGGCGAGCAGCATGGGCTGCAGGGTCCCGTGGGCATCCTTGCCGAAACGCCTCGTCACATCATAGTCGTCGAGTGGCCAGGGCCATCCCTTGGCATCATCGGGCACGGTGCCGGGATCGGGCAGGCGTGTCGGGGTCGGGGAGCCGCGCGAGGCGGACGTGCCGGTGCCGCCAAGGGGGACCTGGATCAACTGGCCGACCTTGAGATCGGTGGCGGACACGCCGGGATTCGCCGCGACCACGCGTCCCGGGTCGGCTCCGAAACGACGTGCCACCGAGGTAAAGGTGTCGCCGGGACGTATCTGATAGCGGTAGGGGCCCCCGGAGGGAGCGCGTTCTCGCTGGCCGGGCACGAGGACGCGCTGGCCGACGGCGAGCCCCCTCGGGTCGATGCCGGGGTTGAAGCGTTGCAGCCTGACGAGAGGGACCTCGGCACGCTGGGCAATGTTGCCGAGGGTGTCGCCGCGGCGGATGGAGATCCAGTCACCGGCGATGCCGGCATGGGGGGCGCCGGTCGCTTCGCTGGCGTCGCTCGATGTCGAGGGCTGGCCGGCGCAACCGGCCAGCAGGGTGAACAGCAGTATCAGCGCGAATCGAGGGCGGCGTCCTTTGCCTGCCACAGGGCATTGAGCCATGAGTGGAAGCGTTCCTTGTAGTTCGAATCTTGATGATAGTCGCCGGCCTGCATCCAGGCGGGCACCGGTAGATGGCGTGCCCGGAGGTGGATGAGTCCCTCCTGGCCGCACAGGAATCGCCAGAAGTGCGGATCGGGGGCGTCGTAGCTCAGGGTGACATCGAGAATGCCGCCCAGTCGGTCACCGAGCAAGCCGACGACCTGAGCGATGCCGCCTGCCCTGGGCGGAAGCAGGTGCCGGTAAGGGCTGTGACGAGCGGCGTGCTTGGCAGGCGTGAATCGGGTGCCTTCGACGAAGTTGTAGATGGCGATGGGGCGTTCTCGGGCATGGCGACACATGCGCTCGGTGGCTTCGCGGTCGCGGCGCGCCAGATGAGGGTGCCGTTCGCGTTGTTCCCGGGTCAGGCGCCTGAGCATCGGAAATTCCAGGGCCCAGAAGGCCAGCCCGACGACGGGGATCCAGATCAGCTGTCGCTTGACGAAGAAGTGAGGCATGGGAATGCGCCGATGCAGGGCCATCAGCAGCACGAAGATATCGGTCCAGCTGCGATGGTTGGAGAGGACCAGCCACCAGTCATCGCGACTCAGGCCATCGGGCAGCTCCAGGTCCAGGCGCGGTGACAGCCAGCGGCGCATCCACCAGAGATTGACGTCCAGCCACCAGCGGGCGACGGCGTTGAGTCCTGTGAGCACCCGGCGTCGCAGGGGACGCCCCGGAGTGACGAGCTTGAGCAGCGTGAGCGCGATCAGCGGCACCGCCCAGAACAGGGTGTTGAGAGTCAGCAGCAGCAGGCTGACGATCCCCTTCAGGGTCGACATGCCGGTCTCCTCCATGATCGTTATCAGCCCGCAATGCTAATGGAGAATGTGCCTGGTCGCCAGATGACATCCCCGAGAGACGACGGATCAGTCGCGCAATTCAGGCAGCGCCTCGAACAGCGACAGGGCCTCGGGGTTGGCCAGGGCCTCGCGATTCTTGACCGGGCGACCATGGACCACGTTGCGTACCGCCAGCTCGACGAGCTTCCCCGAGAGCGTGCGCGGCAGGTCGTCGACCTGAATGATGCGAGCCGGCACATGGCGAGGGGTGGTATTGGCGCGAATGGTCGTCTTGATCTCGTCGCGCAGGGCGTCATCGAGGGTCAGATCGTCCCGCAACCGCACGAACAGCACCACGCGGATATCGTCACCCCATTCCTGGCCGATGCAGAGTGATTCCAGCACGCTCTCGACCTTCTCGACCTGACGATAGATCTCGGCGGTACCGATTCTTACCCCGCCGGGGTTGAGCACGGCATCGGAGCGGCCGTGGATGATCAAGCCATCCTCGGGGGTGATCTCGGCGTAATCGCCGTGGGCCCAGATACCGGGGAAGGTGGCGAAGTAGGCGTCGTGATAGCGTTCGCCGTTCGGGTCGTTCCAGAAGCCGATCGGCATCGAGGGGAAAGGGCGAGTGCAGACGAGCTCGCCCTTTTCGCCGCGCAGCGGTCGGCCATCGTCGTCGAAGACGTCCACGGCCATGCCCAGCCCCCGGCATTGCAGTTGGCCTCGATGGACCGGGCGGATCGGGCACCCGAGGGCGAAGCAGGACACGATATCGGTGCCGCCGGATATCGAGGCCAGCAAGAGGTCACTCTTGATGTCGCGGTAGACATAGTCGAAGGACTCGTGGGACAGCGCCGAGCCCGTGGAGAGGACCGTGCGCAGCGGTGCCAGGTCGTGATCACGGCCCGGGACGAGTCCTTCCTTCTCGCAGGCGGCCAGGTAGCGGGCACTGGTACCGAACACCGTGATGCCCTCGCGTGCGGCGATACGCCATAGAACGTCGGGGTCGGGGGCGAAGGCGGCACCGTCGAACAGCACCAGGGTCGCACCACTGGCCAGTCCCGAGGCCAGCCAGTTCCACATCATCCAGCCGCAGGTGGTGTAGTAGAAGAGGGTGTCCGAGGCCGAGAGGTCGGTATGCAGGCGGTGTTCCTTGAGGTGCTGGAGCAGGGTGCCGCCGGCACTGTGGACTATGCACTTGGGGGTACCGGTGGTGCCCGATGAGTAGAGGATGTAGAGCGGATGGTCGAAGGGCCGGGGGAGGAAGTCGATTTCCTCGGCGTCATTGTCGAGGTAGTCGTCCCAGGCCACCGCGCCGGGAACCTCGTCCAGCGAGGGAGCATCCTCGAGGAAGGGAAACACCACCAGGCTGTCCAGCCCATCGAGGGCGCGGGCGATCTCGGCCAGTCGAGGGCGGGTATCGATAGGCTTGCCGTTCCAGGTGTAGCCGTCGGCAGCGATCAGTACCCGGGGAGTGATCTGGCCGAAACGGTCGAGGACACCCTGAAAACCGAAGTCTGGAGAGCAGGACGACCAGACGGCGCCGAGGCTTGCCGTCGCCAGCATGGCGATCACCGCATGCTCGCTGTTGGGGACGAAACCGGCGACTCGGTCGCCCGGTTCGACACCGTCGTTGCGCAGTGCCCGGGCGAGTCTGGCGACATGCCGATAGAGCGCGGCATGACTCAGCTCGCGTCGGCGTCCACGCTCGTCGTGGGCAATCAGTGCCGGGGCCTCGTCGCGGCGCCGCAGCAGGTTGGCGGCGAAGTTGAGGCGAGCGTCGGGAAACCAGCGTGCCCCCGGCATGGCTTCGGGGGCCTCGAGCACTCGCTTGCCGCGGTGCTCGGCAATGACCCCGAAGCTGTCCCACAGCAGCGACCAGAAGCGATCGGCGTGTTCGACACTCCAGGCATGGAGGTCGGCATAGTCACGGAGCTGCGCGCCATATTCGGCCTCGATGCGGCGCATCAGGGTCGCCATTTGCGTGGTGGCGATGGTCTCGGGGGAGGGGTGCCAGAGTGGAGCGTTCATGTCGTTCCTCTCATCGGGTTTCGGTCGACGTGTTTCGGGCGGCGGGCGCTGGCCATCCATCATTCTTTTCAGACAAAGCTTAGCAGCCTGAGCGTGTCGATCGCGTCATGGGGAGGCGATACAGGGGAAGGCGGTGGCGTTCAGCGCCGGGTCCCCGGGGTGGCCAGCGTCGGCGGCGTGACGCCATCGCGAAGCACGTCGCGCAGTGCCTGGGCGGCCACCGAGAGCTCACCGGTTCTCGGCGAGAGCACGCCGACCGAACGTTCGATGATCGGGGAGTGCAGTGGCAGGCAGCGTGCACCGAGCTCGTGCATCTGATCGATACACAGTGACGGTACGGCACTGACCCCCAGGCCATCGGCAACCATGCGTCCCACCGTGGTCAATTGGTGACTCTCGAAGGCCACTGCCAGTGAAATGCCGTCGTCGCCGAGGCGTCGCTCGAGCATCCGTCGCACCATGGAAGGGCGTTGCAGGGTGATGAAATCCTGCGTCAACAACTGGGCCCAGTCGAGAGCGTGGTGGTCGGCGAGCGGAGAATCGGCGGGCACCACGGCGACGAAGCGGTCCATGAAGAGGGGGTCGACCCGTAGCGTCTCCCCGGCTTCGGGCTCGAAGGCGATCCCCAGTTCGACGCGCCCCTGGCGGACCATGTCGATGACATCTTCGTTGATCACATCATGCACGGTGACATTGATGCCGGGATGACGCCGGCGAAAGCTGGCCAGTAACGCAGGGAGCTGGTTTCCGGCGAAGGAGGGCATGGCGGCCACCGCCACGCTGCCGAGTCGCAATGTGAAGCGCTGGCGCAACATTTCCTCGGTGTTGTCCCAGTCTGCCAGCAGGCGCTTGGCCAGCGGCAGCAGAGTCTCGCCCTCCGGGGTCAGACGCACGCTGCGTGTGCTGCGGTTGAGCAGCCGTCCGCCGAGCGTGTCCTCGAGCCCCTTGATGGTCAGGCTGAGGGCCGGTTGCGAGAGGTGCAGTCGCTCACAGGCCTGGGTAAAGCTGAGGGTCTGGGCCACGGCGAGAAAGGCCCGGAGCTGCTTGACGGTCATGATGGGCGCCTCATGGCGATGTGATTTATTGGTTTTAACAAAGAAATGATAAGAAAAACAAACTTAACAAATAGATGGCTTGCCCGTGACACTGCAGGGCAAGGTTCCGTGAGGACGGAACGCCGACAACAAGGAAGCGCTGAATAAATCACCGAGCGTGGCGAAGGCTAGGCCCGTTCCCGACGGGCCATCGCATTTCCCACATCCTTGTGGGTCACGCAAGGCGCCCGGCGCACAGAAAGCGAGACATAACGAGGGTTAGGCGAGCTTTCGAGCACCGCGTAACGTAGCGATTTGCTCGCGCAGGTATTTATGCGGTGTTTCCACAATTCCCTGGTAACCATCGAGGCACCGATATGGCCGGATTCGACAAGCGTGTAGATTCCTATGAAGCGGCGATGGCCGGCATCGAGAGCGGCATGACCCTCATCGCCGGCGGCTTCGGGCTATGTGGCATCCCCGAGAATCTGATCAACGAGATCAAGCGCCGCGGCGTCAAGGACCTGACGGTCTATTCCAACAACTGCGGCGTCGATGGCTTCGGCCTCGGTGTCCTGCTCGAAGACAAGCAGATCAGCGCTATCCATGCGTCCTACGTGGGCGAGAACGCACTCTTCGAACAGCAGATGCTGGAAGGCGAGATCGAGGTCGTTCTCACGCCCCAGGGGACCCTGGCCGAGAAGATGCGTGCCGGGGGCGCGGGCATTCCCGCCTTCTATACCGCCACCGGTTATGGCACGCCCATCGGCGAGGGCAAGGAAGTCCGCGAGTTCAATGGACGTCCTTGTATCCTCGAGGAGTCGGTGGTCGGCGACTTCGCCATCGTCAAGGGCTGGAAGGCCGATCGTTACGGCAATGTCGTCTACCGGGACACCGCCCAGAACTTCAATCCGCTGGCCGCCACCGCCGGTCGCGTCACCGTGGTCGAGGTGGAAGAGATCGTCGAGCCCGGTGAGCTGCGGCCCGATCAGATCCATACCCCGGGTATCTATGTCGACCGCATCATCCAGGGCAGCTTCGAGAAGCGTATTGAAAAGCGCACCGTGCACGAAAGCTGAGCGTTTTTCTCCGTCTTCCGGACATCCGCCGTTGGGTAGCACGAGAGGGCGCCGGGGGCAGATCTACGAGGAGGCGCTATGAACCCCTCCCTGGGCGCTACCGACGCCATTCATGGCGTCGGACCTCCTCTACGATCTGCCCCCGGCATTGGTCCGACGGCGTTTATCCCTTACAAGATACAAGAGGCATCAAGATGGCACTGACTCGCGAACAGATGGCAAGGCGCGTGGCGCGCGAACTCGAGGACGGTTTCTACGTCAACCTGGGCATCGGCATCCCGACCCTGGTGGCCAACTACGTCCCCGACGACATCGATGTGATGTTGCAGTCCGAGAACGGCCTGCTCGGCATGGGGCGCTTTCCCACCGAGGAGGAGCTCGATCCGGACATGATCAATGCCGGCAAGCAGACCGTCACCGCTCGTCCCGGCGCGGCGATCTTCTCCTCGGCGGAATCCTTCGCGATGATCCGCGGCGGACATGTCGATCTCACCGTGCTCGGCGCCTTCGAGATCGATCAACACGGCAACATCGCTTCCTGGATGATTCCCGGCAAGCTGATCAAGGGCATGGGCGGCGCCATGGATCTGGTGGCCGGGGCCGAGAACATCATCTGCACCATGACCCATGCTTCCAAGCACGGTGATTCGAAGCTGCTCGAGCAGTGCACCCTGCCGCTGACCGGCGCCGGCTGCATCAATCGCGTGCTGACCGACCTGGCGTATCTGGAGATCGAGGACGGCGCCTTCGTGCTCAAGGAACGCGCCCCGGGGGTCAGCGTCGAGGAGATCCAGGAGAAGACCGCCGGACGTCTCATCGTACCCGAGCATGTGCCGGAGATGACGTTCGTCGACTGAGGATGTTGCCGACGGCCCTTCGGGGCCGTCTGACGGTCTGCCTGCCGAAAATCTGACCATTTCGAGCCCGGGGTCGTCGGCAAGCCGCCTGGGCGGGGTTCTACCGGGCCGATTCACAGCGTTATCCACAGAAATTGTGGATGGCGATGATGCACTGCATCGACATCGGGAGGATCAGGAAAACGCCATCAACCCAGTTCGCAGAGGGTATGGTGCGGGAGAAGCAGCTCGACGCTGCGTTCCTGATTGGCGTTGACCCTTTTCTGCACCAGGGCCAGCCCCCCGAGCGGGACGCGATGGAGATCGCCGTCGGCAAAGGGCAGGCGTTGGGAATGCGTTGCGTAGAAGCGGTAGTCGAGCAATGGCGAGACAGGAAAGACGCCTCGGTGGCGGTCGGCGTCGCCGGAAAAGCCGGTCTGGCGCAGCCGTTCGTCGAGGTGCTGAATGTCGTCACCGAGATCACTGCAGTCGAATCCCGAGTGATGGACACGGGTCCCCATCACCGCGAGCCAGCCCGCCAGCGGGTGTGCGTCCACCAGGGTCTGGTAGTCATCCCAGCTCGGCATGGGCCAGGGGCGTCCCCCGCAGGGCAGAGAGACGGGGGAGGCGTCGGCGCGATCGACGAGTCGGCGCAGGCGCTCCCGGGGGCGGCGAGACAGGGTGCCGAGCTGCAGCTCGGCGAGTACCAGCCAGGGACCCTCCTGATCGGTCGGGCCCAGCAGAGTGACCAGTAGGCCGCGATCGGCCATGGCGTAGCGGTGACGAGGCCGGTAGCCATGTTCCGCCAGAACCGGCAGGAGTGCTTCCATTGCCCAGGGGCCGTGACTGAGTGTGAGCAGCGTCAGGTACTCTGCCCTTGCGGTTACCGGCCAGAGACGCAGCCCACCGATATCCGGCTGATGGTGAACATAATCCAGCCACAATTGCTGGATAAACGCTTCCCGTTGCATCCTCGATCCTTTAAATGCCGACGCCCTGTGCGGTTCTGAAAGCGCCGCGATTCGGTGCCGTCTTCCGTGACGGTCACGTCCCGGGCGGCGTGGTCAGGGACCCTCGTGGCCGCTGCCGAACGCCCGCGAAACGCCGACGCGCTTTCCCGTGCTCGAATATGAAGATTGTAAACGGCTTCGGTGTGGGGAGATTCAACGAGGGAGGAGGTAACGGTGTGCGGGGACATCTTCAAATCGCTTTGACGAGAAAGCCGCAAGAAAAAAGACCGCCCGGAGGCGGTCTTTTCGAGAGGGCCAGGCTCATTGCGTGGCGGCGGACAGCAGCCCTTGTTCGGCGACATACTGGTCGAATTCGGTGAAACCGCCGATGTGCGTCTGGTCGGCAAAGATCTGCGGCACCGTCTCTACCGGCTTGCCGATGGTCTTTTCCATGTCGGCCTTGGTGATGCCTTCCTCGTGGATATCCACGTAGCGGAAGCCATCGATGGCGCCGGCGCTTTCCAGCTTCTCGGCGAGTGCCTTGGCACGGACGCAGAACGGGCAGGCGGGGCGGCCGAAGATGACGACGAACATCAGCTGTCTCCTTGCATCGCGGGATGCATGAATGAAATGGATCGAGGGAGTCGGCCGATATTGTGACCGAGCGATCGGCATTTGGCCAATAGCACCGCCGAAAGACCATCATTGTGTCAGCCTATCAGGCTCTACCAGGACGAGAGGTCACTGGCATCGGCGCGGCGCAGTAGATCGCCCAGTTCGTCATGCAGCCCGGGGCTGCTGACCAGCAGATTCTCGCCGTAGAGATCCTCGGGGATGCCGCCCGGGCCGGGGTAGAGGTGGCCGGTGCGGGCGCCGGCTTCCCGGGCGATCAGCAGTCCGGCGGCGAAGTCCCAGGGCGAGACGCTTTCGTAGTAGGCATCCAGCCGGCCGCAGGCGACATCGCAGAGGTCGAGGGCTGCCGAACCATTGCGACGGACATCCTGGCAATGGGTCAACACGGCCATCAGTCGGCGCATCAGCGGGGGACGGCTGTCGCGTCGGTAGGGAAAACCGGTACCTATCAGTGCCCGCTTGAGTTGCGGCGCCCGACTGGCCTGGATAGGTTCGCCGTTGCGCCAGGCACCATGACCGGCCAATGCCGTGTAGGTCTCGTCGAGAAAGGGAGCGTGTACCACGCCGAGGCGCAGATGCCCGCCGCTCGCCCAGCCGATGGAAACCGCCACATGGCGGAGTCCATGGGCGAAGTTGACGGTGCCGTCGATGGGATCCACCACCCAGAGTGCCCTGGGGGCTTCCAGGGCTTCGCGGTCCGGTGCCAGTTCCTCGCTGAGGCGTTGTTCGTCGGGAAAGTCGGTCTGCAGTCGCTCGCTGATGTAGGTATCCACCTCGACATCGGCGTCGGTCACCAACTCCTGCCCCTCCTTGTAGCGCTGGCCGAAATCCTGATCCGCGCGCGCGTCGCGGATCATGCGGCCGGCTTGCCGGGCGATGTCCTCGGCGATTTCCAGTCGTTGCTCGGGGGTCATGATGGCTGGCTCCTCGGCGTTGATGTCTCGTTGCGTTCAGTGTCCTGTATCACGATCCGGCTGTCGAATGTCGATGCGGGTGGGTGATAGGCAGGTCAGTGGACTTTGCCCTATGCTTGAGGTCGTTTTCCGTGCGCGTCACGACCGCCTGTAACGCGTTCTCTTGGTCAAAGCCTCTTGTACAGCCCTCCGAGGAGTCGTTATGAATGGCAATGCCCCGACACCCCGCGTCGCCCTGGTCACCGGCACCAGCAGTGGTATCGGTGAGGCGGTGGTCCGCCACTTTTGCGAGCAGGGGTACCAGGTCCTTGCCGTGGATTTCAATCCGGCCGGCAAGGACGTCGCCGAACGTGCCGGCGCCGCCTTCCACCAGGCCGATCTCACCGATGGTGATGCCTGCCGGGCGGCGGTACAGGATGCGATCCAGCGCTTCGGCCATCTCGATATTCTGGTCAACAACGCCGGCATCCAGCATGTCTCGCCCATCGAGACGTTCCCCGAGGACAAGTGGCGGCACATCATCGACCTGATGCTGACGGCGCCCTTCCTGTTGACCCAGGCTGCCTGGCCTTCCATGCGGGAAGGGGGCTGGGGACGCATCATCAACATTGCTTCGGTACACGCCCAGGTCGCCTCGCCCGGCAAGGCGGCCTATGTCAGCGCCAAGCACGGGATGATCGGCCTGACCAGGACGGCGGCGCTCGAAGGGGGGGAGCAGGGCATCACCGCTAATGCCCTCTGTCCGGCCTACGTCAAGACACCGCTGGTCGACAACCAGATCGCCGATCAGGCTCGGATGCATGGCATGGAAGAGCAGGAGGTCATCGAGCAGATCATGCTCAAGAATGCTGCCGTGAAGCGACTGATCGATCCCGGCGAAGTCGCCTCGCTGGTCGGTTATCTGGCATCCGATGCCGCCGGTGCCGTCACGGGGGCCAGCTGGAACATCGACCTGGGGTGGACGGCTCAGTAGGGCGCGATGCACTGCCGGAAACACCCTGACGCCGGCCGTCCGGTGTCAGGACCCGCTTCGAGAGTCAGGAAGAGGCGTCTTCGACCAGTGCCGCCAGCAGTTCGGGCTGCCGCGGCAGCAGGCCGACCCTCAGTCCCAGTGGCCGGAAGACCCGGTCCAGACTCGCCATCGACGCATTGCCCGCATCGCGCTCAATGTCCGACAGGGTGCGCCGGCTGACCCCGACCCGTTCGGCGTAGGTCTTCTGGGTCAGCCCAAGCACCTCGCGGCGCAGGGTGCGCAGCACCCGGCCCTCGGTCGTCTCGCCGCGGATCAGCAGGCGCAGTTGTTCAAGCAGCGCCGCCTGGCGTTCGTCTGGCGAGTGCAGCCGAGGCTTCATGCCAGCCCCCAGCGCGCCAGTCGGCGGTCGAGACCGGTCAGGCCTACCGCCGGCATGTCGAGAATCCTCTCCGGCACGCCGCGTTTCGCCAGGCGCTCGCGCAGCCCGCGTAGACGGTCGCCCAGTTCGCACAGCTCGGCCATCAACCGCTCCGGCGCCACCAAGTCGCCCAGGTGGTCGGCGACCGCCGGCCAGTCGACGTCGCCGCCCCGTTCCAGGTCGGCCCCCCATTGTGTGGTACGGGTGATGCCCTCCGGGTCGGCCTTCATGGGTGCGAAGTCGTAGACCGGGGCATGCCAGATGCCCTCGGGACACTTGAGTAGCGCGGCGTTGCGGCCGTGGTTGTCGGAGTTGCCGAAGGCCAGGTTGAGCAGGTCGCGCTTGACCCACTCGCTGACGAAGGCGGCGGTATCGAAGTGGGCGCTGCTCTCGCGAACCCGTTGTTGCCCCTCCAGCAGCATCACCAGGCGGCGTATGACGGCCGGGTGGCGAAGGTGAGTCCCGGGAGCGACGCCGAGCAGCGCATAGACTGACTCCAGGCCATGGCGATGCAGACGACCCTGATGCCACTCGACGTCGAAGCGGGGTAGCCACAGCGACGGATAACGGTCTCCCTCGTGGAGTTCCAGCCCGTCGGGGGGGATGGTGTCGATACCCAGGGCATGCAGTTCACGGTAGTAGTAGTACTCGGCGCGCAGGATGTCGCAGTCGTCATCGCTGCGCCGCCCCCGTGGAAACTTGACCAGGTAGTGGGCATCCGGTGTGATCGCGTCATCCTGCCAGGTGTCGATCCAGACCTCGTCGCCCGGCGTGCGCCGTACCAGCAGCTTGGGCGCCTCGCCGCCGGCGCCGGTGGCCCCGCCGCTGGCGGCCCCCATCTGCTGGGCATATTCCAGGAAGTCGGTGTGTCGTTCCAGTACGTCCGCGATCGGGAAGCGCAGCGCCTCGAGGGCGTTGCCGGCTGGCCGTGGCGGGACCGCCTCGCGGATGCGCAGGTTACCGACCGGGGCGATGGTGCCACGCCGCAGCAGTTCGCTGTCCTGCTCGCCGGGAGGAAGGTCCTGCAGGCCCAGGTGGTCGATCCAGTATCGACGGCTGGCGCCGGCCGGCATGATGTCTTCCAGGAAGCCAAACCATCGATCCCCGTCATGGGTCATCATCAGTTCGACGGGGAGGGTCAGGCTGCAGGCATGCTCATCGTCGTGGAACATCCAGTCCAGAGCGTAGTCCTGAAGGTAGCCGAGCCTAACGGGGCCCCGGGTGCCTCGGGCGGGATCGGGTATCTCCAGCAGGGCCACGTCCCGCCAGCCGGCCTGGTGGTGGATCTGAATGGTCAGTTGCATAAGAGTCAGCTCTGAGCACTATAGTGCTCAGAATAAGACAGATTGGTGAGTTTTGAGAAGTATATGACGCACTATTTTGAGAGTAAGGCTTTTTTGAGCAAAATATCGCGCAAAAGGAGTGTTGAAAGATGGTATCCACTGTCCTGGTCTCCGGCGCCAATCGCGGCGTCGGCCTGGCGCTGGCGCGCCACTACCGCGAGGCGGGGTGGGATGACCCCGGACTTCGTCCGGGAGCTAGAAGCTTGAAGAGCGGCGCTTTGCGCCTGGAAGCTGGAAGAAAACCCGACCGGACTTTGTCCGGGAGCTAGAAGCTTGAAGAGCGGCGCTTCGCGCCTGGAAGCTGGAAGAAAACCCGACCGGACTTTGTCCGGGAGCTAGAAGCTTGAAGAGCGGCGCTTCGCGCCTGGAAGCTGGAAGAAAACCCGACCGGACTTCGTCCAGAGCTTGAAGCGGGAAGAAAAACCCTTGACCCCGTGCTGTCGGGGTTCATGCTGTCTTCCAGCTTCCAGCTTCCAGCTTCCAGCTTCCAGCTTCCAGCTTCCAGCTTCCAGCTTC
>NZ_JAJQTQ010000043.1 GCF_029081005.1 Halomonas elongata
TCCATCGACGGCGAGGTCAAGGGCTGGTTCACCGACGACACCGCCAAGCGCTTCGAGGCCTACGGCTGGCACGTGGTGCCCAACGTCGACGGCCACAAGCCCGAGGAGGTCAAGGCCGCCATCGAGCTGGCCCGCCAGCACGACGACAAGCCCAGCCTGATCATCTGCAAGACGGTGATCGGCTTCGGTGCCCCCAACAAGCAGGGCAAGGAGTCCTGCCACGGCGCGGCGCTCGGCGAGGACGAAGTCGCCGCCGCCCGCGAGCAGCTCGACTGGCCCCACGCGCCCTTCCACGTGCCGGAGGCCATCTACCAGGGCTGGGACGCCACCGAGGCCGGCCAGCAGCGCCAGGCCGAGTGGCAGGCCCGCTTCGAGCGCTATGCCGAGGCCCATCCCGAGCTGGCCCGCGAATTCCTCCGCCGCCAGAAGGGCGAGCTGCCCGCCGAACTGACCAGCGAGGCGCTGATCGAGCAGGCCCAGGCGAAGGCCGAGACCACCGCCTCGCGCAAGGCCTCGCTGGCCTGCCTCAATGAACTCGGTCCACAGTTGCCCGAGCTGCTCGGCGGCAGCGCCGACCTGGCCCCCTCCAACCTGACGGTCTGGAACGGTGCCAAGGTGATCGGCCCCGAGGGCTCGCAGGAAGGCGCCCCCGACGGCAACTACCTGCACTATGGCGTGCGCGAGTTCGGCATGGCCGCCATCGCCAACGGCATCGCCCTGCATGGCGGCTTCGTGCCCTATGCCGCGACCTTCCTGATCTTCATGGACTACATGCGCAACGCCGTGCGCATGTCGGCCCTGATGGGCGTGCGCAGCGTCTACGTGTTCACCCACGACTCCATCGGCCTGGGCGAGGACGGCCCCACCCACCAGCCGATCGAGCAGCTGACCAGCCTGCGCACCACGCCCAACATGTCGACCTGGCGCCCCTGCGACGCCGTGGAGACCGCCGCCGCCTGGAACGCCGCTCTCAAGCGCCAGGCCGGCCCCACCGCCCTGGTGCTGTCGCGCCAGAACCTGCCCCACCAGGCACGCGACAAGCAGCAGCTCGCCGATATCCAGCGGGGTGGCTACATCCTCAAGGACAGCGCCGGCACGCCCGAGCTGATCCTCATCGCCACCGGCTCCGAGGTCGGCCTGGCCATGGACGCCGCCACCGCCCTCGCCGACAAGGGCCGCCAGGTGCGCGTGGTCTCCATGCCGTCCACCGACGTCTTCGACGCCCAGGACGCCGCCTACCGCCAGGCCGTGCTGCCCGCCGAGGTCGGCAACCGCCTGGTCATCGAGGCCGGCCACCCGGACCTGTGGCACAAGTACGTCGGCCTCGAGGGTCGCGTCATCGGCATGACCACCTTCGGCGAGTCCGCCCCGGCCGGCGACCTGTTCCCGCACTTCGGCTTCACCGTCGACAACGTCGTCGACGAAGCCGGCCAGCTGCTGGACGACGCCGAGGACTGAGCGTTCCTGTCAAAACCCAGCGGGTAGAAGTGGGCTTATCCGGCGACAAGGCTTCGCGAGGGCGCTGTAAACCCCTCCATGGGCGCTACATCCGCCTTCCATGGCGGATGACCCTCGCGCCGCCTTATCCCCGGCGCCCGTGGCTACCCAAAGTTTGGACGCCTTCGCTTGAGCCCGCTTAGCCCTACAGCAGCCTAAACACAAAGGGCGCGGCCAACTGGCCGCGCTCTTTTGCGTCACCGAGATTTACGCCTCAGAAGATCTGATCTTCTATCAGGCGATAGTGATGCCGTCGTCCAGATACACATCCTGAATGGCATTGAGCAACTCGACGCCTTCGGCCATGGGCTTCTGGAACGCCTTGCGACCGGAGATCAGCCCCATGCCGCCGGCACGCTTGTTGATCACCGCGGTGCGTACCGCCTCGCCCAGGTCGGAATGCCCCTTGGAACCGCCGCCCGAGTTGATCAGGCCGATACGCCCCATGTAGCAGTTGGCCACCTGATAGCGCGCCAGATCGATGGGATTGTCGGAGGTCAGTTCGTCGTAGACCTTGTCATGGGTATGGCCGAACCCGACCGCCCGATAGCCGCCATTGTTCTCGGCCAGCTTCTGCTTGACGATGTCGGCCTTGATCGTCGCCGCCATGTGGATGGCCTGACCGGTAAGGTCGGACGCGACATGATAGTCGCTGCCATCCTTCTTGAACGCCGGGTTGCGCAGATAGGCCCACAGCACCGTGACCATGCCCAGCTGGTGGGCCCGCTCGAAGGCCTCGCTGATCTCGGTGATCTGGCGGCGACTCTCGGGCGAGCCGAAATAGATGGTCGCGCCCACCGCCACGCAGCCCATGGCATGCGCCTGCTCGACCTGACCGAACAGGGTCTGGTCGTAGACCGCCGGATAGGTCAGCGTCTCGTTGTGGTTGAGCTTCACCATCATCGGGATCTTGTGGGCATAGCGACGCGCCACTGAGGCCAGGCCACCGAGCGTCGAGGCCACGCAGTTGCAGCCGCCCTCGATGGCCAGCTCGACGATATTGGCGGGGTCGAAGTAGAGCGGGTTGGGCGCGAACGAGGCACTGGCCGAGTGCTCGATGCCCTGGTCGACCGGCAGGATGCTGACGTAGCCGGTGCCACCCAGGCGGCCATGATCATAGATGGCCTGCAGGTTGCGCAGCACCTGGGGGCTGCGATCGCTATCGGCCATCACGCGGTCGATGAAGTCCGGCCCCGGCTGATGGATCGACCCGGCCGGGACACCCCGACACTCATGGTTCAACAGGCTGTCCGCCTCATCGCCTAGCAGCCGTGTGATATCGGTCATTGTGCGTTTCCTCTCCTTGGTGGTTCGACGGATAACGGGGATGCACCATCTAGCCTAGTGTCCTGGCTCTGGCCCAGCCATCGAATGCGGGTCGCCCGCCACAGACTGCCGAAGCCGGAAGATCGCGTCCAGCCCCGGGACGCGAGGATGGATTTGCGCTAGAATCGCGAGCTCGAGTTTCCCGGCGTCAGCTTGTTTCGAGGCACCTCATGGCTCACCGCATCGCCATCAACGGTTACGGCCGCATCGGCCAGTGCGTACTGCGCGCGCTCATCGAGCGTCGCGAGCCCGATCTCGAAGTGGTGGCCATCAATGAGCTGTCAGGGCTGGACACCATCGCCTATCTGACGCGTTACGATACCACCCATGGCCGCTTTCCCGGCCACGTCGAGGCCGACGGCGATCATCTGGTGATCGACGGCCGTCCGATTCGGGTTCTTTCCGAGCCTGACCCGAGCCGGTTGCCCTGGGACGAGCTCGGCATCGATCTGGTGCTGGAATGCTCGGGCAGCTTCAAGGACCGCGCGACCGCCGAGCGCCACCTGGCCGCCGGCGCCGGGCGCCTGCTGTTCTCCCAGCCCGCCGAGAGCGATGTCGACGCCACCATCGTCACCGGCATCAACGATGCCGACCTGACCCCGGGCTGCCGGGTGATCTCCGCGGCCTCCTGCACCACCAACTGCCTGGTGCCGGTGCTGACAGTGCTCGACGAGGCCCTGGGCCTCGAGCACGGCGTGACCACCACCATCCACTCGGCGATGAACGACCAGCCGGTGATCGACGCCTACCACCAGACCGACCTGCGCCTGACCCGCTCGGCGATGCACTCCATCGTGCCCGTGGATACCGGCCTGGCCCGAGGCATCAATCGCCTGATGCCGCACCTGGCCGAGCGTTTCGAGTGCCTGCACATGCGCGTGCCGACCATCAACGTCTCGGCCATGGACCTGTCGCTGTGCGTGCGCACCGACACTACGGCCGAAGCCGTCAACGAATTGCTGCGTGAGGCGAGCCGCACGCGGCTGGCCGGACTGCTCGGCTATACCGAAGAGCCCATGGCCTCGGTCGACTTCAACCACGATCCGCGCTCCGGTATCGTGGACGCTACCCAGACCCGAGTGGCCGGCGGCCGACTGATCAAGATGCTGTGCTGGTTCGACAACGAGTGGGGGTTCGCCAACCGCATGCTCGACGTCACCGGTCGCATCGCCCGACTGGGGCCGGTGCCGCCCTCCGACGCTTGAATTCCCTTCGGCTTTCCCAGACGAGGAACCTGCTTCCATGAACGTGCGCAAGATGACCGACCTCGACCTCCGCGGCAAGCGCGTGCTGATCCGCGAGGACCTGAACGTGCCCGTCAAGCACGGCAAGGTGACCAGCGATGCCCGCCTGCGGGCTTGCCTGCCGACCATCCGGGCAGCGCTCGAGGCAGGCGCTCGAGTGATGCTGATGAGCCACCTGGGCCGCCCCACCGAGGGCGAACCCGCCGAGGAATTCTCGCTGGCCCCGGTGGCCGACCACCTCGGTGAACTGCTCGAGCGCCGGGTTGGCCTGGTCAAGGACTACCTGGACGGCGAGATCGAACTCGTCGAGGGCGAGGTCGCACTGCTCGAGAACGTGCGCTTCAACCGCGGCGAGAAGAAGGACGACGAAGCGCTGGCCCGGCAGTACGCGGCGCTGTGCGACGTCTACGTGATGGACGCCTTCGGCACTGCCCACCGCGCCCAGGCCTCCACCCATGGCGTGGCCCGCTTCGCCCCCGAGGCCTGTGCCGGCCCGCTGCTGGCGCAGGAACTCGAGGCCCTTGAAAAGGCCCTGGCCACCCCGGCCCGCCCGATGACCGCCATCGTCGGCGGCTCCAAGGTGTCCACCAAGCTCGAGGTGCTCACCGCACTGTCCAAGAAATGCGACCGGATCATCGTCGGCGGCGGCATCGCCAACACCTTCATCGCCGCGGCCGGTTACAACGTCGGCAAATCGCTGCACGAGGCCGACCTGATCGACCAGGCCAAGGCGCTGATGGCCAAGGTCGAGATCCCGCTGCCCAGCGACGTGGTCGTCGCCACCGAGTTCTCGGAAAGCGCCACCGCCGTGACCAAGCCGGTCGACCAGGTGGGCGATGACGAGATGATCCTCGACATCGGCCCCGACACCGCCGGACGCCTCGCTGCACAACTCAAGGCCGACGGCACCATCCTGTGGAACGGCCCGGTGGGCGTGTTCGAGATCGACCAGTTCGGCCACGGCACCGAAGCGCTGTCGCAGGCCATCGCCGAGAGCGAGGCCTTCTCCATCGCCGGCGGCGGCGACACCCTGGCGGCCATCGACAAGTACGGCATCGCCGAGCGGGTCTCCTATATCTCCACCGGCGGCGGCGCCTTCCTCGAATACGTCGAGGGCAAGACCCTGCCGGCCGTATCCGCTCTGGAAGCGGCAGCCGACAAGGCCTGATAGACTACGCGGCCCCGCTCGCCCGGCCACGTCTTCGGACGCCGTCGAGCCACACTCAAAGGAAGCGCCGCCCTCGGGGGCGGCGCCATCACGCTAGACAGGTACGAAACATGGCACTGATCAGCATGCGCCAGATGCTGGACCACGCCGCCGAACACGGCTACGGCGTCCCGGCCTTCAACGTCAACAATCTCGAACAGATGCGCGCCATCATGGAAGCGGCCGACGAGACCGACTCCCCGGTGATCGTCCAGGCCTCCGCCGGCGCCCGCAAATACGCCGGCGCGCCCTTCCTGCGGCACCTGATCCTGGCCGCCGTCGAGGAGTTCCCGCACATCCCGGTGGCCATGCACCAGGATCACGGCACCAGCCCCGCCGTTTGCCAGCGCTCCATCCAGCTCGGCTTCTCCTCGGTAATGATGGACGGCTCGCTGGGCGAGGATGGCAAGACCCCGGCCAGCTATGACTATAACGTCGACGTCACCCGGCGTACCGTCGAGATGGCCCACGCCTGCGGCGTGTCCGTCGAGGGCGAGCTGGGCTGCCTGGGCAGCCTGGAAACCGGCATGGCCGGCGAGGAAGACGGCGTCGGCGCCGAGGGCAAGCTCGACCATGACCAGCTGCTCACCGATCCCGAAGAGGCCGCCGAATTCGTCAAGGCCACCCACGTGGACGCCCTGGCCATCGCCATCGGCACCAGCCACGGCGCCTACAAGTTCACCCGGCCGCCCACCGGCGACACCCTCTCCATCCAGCGCATCAAGGAGATCCACGCCCGCATCCCCGAGACTCACCTGGTGATGCACGGCTCCTCCTCGGTGCCCCAGGAGTGGCTCGAGGTGATCAACGAGTTCGGCGGGCAGATCCCCGAGACCTACGGCGTGCCGGTCGAGGAGATCGTCGAGGGCATCAAGCACGGCGTGCGCAAGGTCAACATCGACACCGACCTGCGCCTGGCCTCCACCGGCGCGGTGCGTCGCTTCCTGGCCGAGAACCCGGCCGAGTTCGACCCGCGCAAGTTCCTCAAGGCCAGCACCGCGGCCATGAAGGACGTCTGCAAGGCCCGCTACGAGGCCTTCGGCACCGCCGGCAACGCCTCGAAGATCAAACCGATCAACCTCGAAGAGATGTTCCTGCGCTACGAGCGCGGCGAACTGGACCCGCGGGTGAAGTAAGGGTTTTCACGCCACATGCCCTTGTCAACAAGGCGGTCCTGAAGGGCCGCCTTAGTTCTCTAAGGCCTGCCAGGCTCTGCCGAGATCAGCCTCAAGGTCACCGGGCGCCTCCAAACCGACATGCAGACGCAGACAAGGACCTCGCCGCAACCAGCTATCGTCCAAGCTTCGCGCGGTAGCGATGTCGCAAGGCAAGGCGAGACTTTCAAAGCCCCCCCACGAAGAGCCAATGCCAAACAGCATCAGCTGCTCAACCAAGGCATCCACTCGTGCGGTGTCGGTGTCGACGGTAAACTCCACGGTCAGAAGGCCGTTGGTGCCATTGAAATCGCGTTGCCAGAGATCGTGACCGACATGCTCAGTACGCGAGGGCTGATGAATCCGTGCCACCCTAGGTTGCTGTGCCAACCAGTCGCCCAGGCGCTGAGCGTTACTGGCATGGGTTTCCATGCGGCATTTCAGAGTGCGGAGGCCACGCAAAGCGAGATAGGCGTCATCGCCACCCAAGCATTGCCCCTGCGTCACCGCCATCTCGCCCAGTCGCCGACCGATATCGCCGTTGGCAGTGACACTGCCCAACATGACATCAGAGTGGCCGACAACGTACTTGGTACCGGCCATCAACGACACCGTGGCGCCATGTTCCAACGGCCTCATGAGTATTCCGCTGGCCCAGGTGTTGTCGACAGCCAAAGGGATGTCACGCTTGGTCGCAATTGACGCTAGTGCGGGAAGGTCCTGCATATCGTAGACCAGCGAGCCGGGAACCTCTGTGTAGATCAACTGTGTATCGGTACGTAGCTGACTCAGCAAGTGTTCGGGGGTGCCATCGAAGAAGTCAACGACGATGCCCCAAGGACGCAGCCAACCTTCCACGATGCGTCTCACCGGCAGATAAACGCTATCGGCGATGACCACATGCCCGCCGGGCCGCAGCAGGGTCATGAAAACCAGGTTGATGGCTGCCACTCCCGACGGCAGCAACTGTGTATGCTCGCCGCACTCCAGGCGCGAGATGGCGTCCTCCAGCGCATGAGTGGTCGGCGTGCCGCGCCTGCCATAGCTGAACAGGCGCTCCCCTTCACCTCGCCGCTGCTTGACGTCACGCATCTCGCCGAGTGAATCGAATGTCACGGTACTGGTGCGAACCACCGGAGGGTTGACCGGGGCCGGCGTCTCCGAAGGGCGGCCAAGATGGATCAGGTCGGTCTCTAGCTTCATAAGAATGCCTCGCGGTCCCACTCAGAGGGTGAAAGTACTGCGCTCTTGTTCGTCGAGCTGGGCAAGCAGGCCAGTCTCCCAGGCAAGATAACGCCGGGAAGCCTCTAGGTTGCCATCGTGCCGATCATGAACGAAGAACAGAAAATCGATGCAGTGGTCATCGTCAGGCTCATTGGGGGTACGATCCAGGGCGATTCCTTCGCTTGCCCAGGCATCGAACGCCGGGACAAGCCAACCAATGCGATTGACGCCATGTGCCTTGAGCTCAGAAGCCAGGCAAGCGGCGCGTTCCTCATCGGCGACAATCACTACGGGGCGATGGATATCATCCTCTGAGAGTTGTTTGCCGAGCAGCGATCGGTTGACCCAACGTGCACCGGGCAAGTGCCCTTCCCGATATTGCATGCCGGGGCGAGCGTCGAGGCATAGAGTGGTCGGTTCCAGTGCCGTCGCGAGATCCACAGTCTGTGGGGCTGGCGGCGACATGCTGCCTGGGGTTCGTTTCGTCAGGTTGCGCAGGCATGACCATGACGCTCGGCCTCCGCGAAGCCATGCGACGTCCATGCCCATCAGCGCCAACCAACTGGCGACCAAAGGTGCCCGGCACTCATCATCATCAATCAACACTAGGCGGGCGTGTCGAACGCCTACCCAGTGATCGGTGGCCTGGATCAACTGGCCACCGGGGGCGTGGACGGCACCGGGAAGACTGTCCTGAAGGTATTCTTCCTCGGTGCGAATGTCGAAGACGTAGGTAGTACGCCGATCATCTGCTAGCCAATTGTCCAGCGTCGCGGCGCCGATCGCCATGACGTCGCGTGATCCGGCTAGTCGACGTGCGGCAGCGCCCAATTCGTCCTTGGTCTCAGTATTCTGGGGATAGCCACGGTCGCTGCCATGTTCCAGTGTAAGCCCGGCCAACCGCCAACCTTGGGTACCGTTCTCGAGGGCATAGACCGGGTTCTCGATGCCTAACCAGCGTAGAGTCTGAGCACCGATGATACTTCGAGTACGCCCGGCACAGTTGACAACCACCGGGGTAGAGGCGTCTCCCTCGAGAAGGGTGGGTAGTCGCTTGGCGAGTTCGCCGTTGGGGCAACATACGCTGGAAGGAATATTCATCTTGCGATATTCGGCGATGGGGCGGCCATCGATGATGTGGACGGGACGTCCTTGGCGCTGCCACTCGGCCAGTGTACTGGCTTCAATCCCGGCCGGCTGGAAGTGCTCATGCACCAGCTCGCCGAATGTCTTGCTGATCACATTGACGCCGGCAAAAAGCCCGTAGCCACTCTCCCGCCAAGCGGCTACTCCTCCCTCCAGGTAGGCAATATCCCCATAGCCGAGATCGGCCAGGCACTGGGCGGCCCGGCGAGCACGTCCTTCGCCATGGTCATCCATGACGACCAGCGGCGTGCCCAATCGTGGCACCAGTTGGCCGACCAGAGATTCAAGACGGCTGAAAGGGACATTGACGGCGTGAAAAGGGTGGCCCATGCCATACTCACCAAACTCGCGAATGTCGAGGAAAGCGATTTCCTGGTTCTTGCGGGCCAGGAGGCATTTGAGGTCCCGAGACACAATCCCGTGCATTACTGTTCCCCCGCCTGGCGTGTCTTGACACCAATATCCATGGTCCGGCAGGTACCGGTCTCTAGGTCAAAGGCCGTTCGCTCGGTCAGTGTTTCCAGGGCACGGCCATAGAGATGGAGATGACGGATGGGAGATGTCCCCTCAATCTTCACCGAGTGAATATCATCGGGAAGTAGCGCAATCCCGCTGCCTGGACCTACGACACGCTGCTCAGTGACGATCAAGGTCGCCCGGCCGGGCTCTGATCCATCGTCCACTCGCTCATACAGTGTGTTGCACTCCTCACCCTCGACACCGGCGATGCAGGCCCAGGTCGTGTGGTCATGCGGAGGGATGTGCTTACCGGGCCGCATGACGTTGAGATAGAGCGCTACGGTCAGATCGTCTCCCTGGTCGATCAGATAGCGAGCCTGATGTTCATCGGGATCCGGAGGGGGAAATTCGGCGTCGTTCCACAGCTCGACTCGTGCGGCCAACCGCATGAGCTCGTCCAGGATGGTATCGAGCATCTGGCGGGACACTACCTGGGCGTCGAGTATTCGGTTGATTCGGTGAAGCGTGTCGGAGACGGCCTGTTCACGGTATGACGCTGAAGTATCCATAAGGGCTATTCCGTGGTTATCAAGGTCTCCCCCAAGGTACTGTATTAAACATTATATTTATAATAAGCTTTTCTGGTTAATACATAACAAGAGCTTAACTTTATGCGCCATCTCGACCTGTCGCTGCTTAGAACTTTCGTGGCCATCTGCGACGAATCGAGTTTCGCCAAGGCCGCCCTCAAGGTCCACAAGTCACAACCCGCCATCAGTCAACAGATGGGGCGACTGGAAAGCGAGCTTCAGGTATCGCTGTTCATCAAGCGTGGACGTCAGAAACAACTGACGGCGGCGGGCATCCGCCTGGCTGAATACGCGCGACGCTTGCTGGCCCTGCACGATGAACTATGGGCGACATTGCACGATCAGGAACTCAGCGGTCCGGTGCGTATCGGAGCGCCCGCCGATATCGCCGACACGGTCTTGCCAAACATTCTGCAGCGCTTTGCGCGCGCCAACCCTCGCTTGTCGATGGCCATACATGTCGGCCGCAGTCCCGACTTGATGGATATGCTGTTTGCTGGCGAGCTCGACCTGACAATCTCGACGCGAGCAGTGGCCGGGCACCCGCACCTGGTGCTGCGAAGCTCCCCGGTCGTGTGGATCGCTGCCAGCGATTATCAATTCGAGCCGTCTGAGCCGTTATCACTGGTGTTGGCTGATGAACCCAGCATCTTTCGGCGCATTGCCCTGGAAGCGCTAGATCAATCGCAGCGGGAATACACAGAGAGTTACGTCGCGCCCAACCTTGCGGGGATCAAGGCGGCTGTTCGCGCCGGCCTGGGCATCACGGCTCGTAGTATCGAGCTGGTCACCCCCGAGTTCCGGGTGCTCGGGGAACGTCAGGGGTTGCCGTCGCTGCCTGACATCAATTTCTATCTTTACCTGCGCGACGACAATCCCAGCGAAGCTGCCAGCAAACTCTATCAGTTACTCGCCAGCCAGGTTGGCGGCGCCTCTCCATCGATCGATGGAAGCTAGCCTCAAGCCGGTTCACGATGGCGCAGGACGTATCGTTTACCAAGTGGCCAAAGCAAGAACCCTGCGGTGAACAGAAGCATCGCTGCACTCAAAGGCTGCGTGAAGAAATAGCTGACAGTTCCCCCAGACAGCGACATGCTCTGGAAGAAGGCACGCTCGATTACCGGAGCCAAGACCAGCGCCAAAATGAATGGCGACAGAGGAACCTGCATGCGGTTGAAGCCGAAGCCAATAAGTCCAAACGCCAGGGCCACCATGATCCCGAACACACTATTGCCGATGGCAAACGCACCCGTGAAGCACAAGCCTGCAATCACGGCCGTCAGCAACGGCTGGGGAATGGCACGAATCAGATTGGGCACGATACGTGCGAGCAACAAGCCCACGGGGAACATCATCAGGTTGGCGATCACGAAACAGGCCACGATCAAGTAGGCCACATCAGGGCTATCGTTAAATAATCCGGGCCCTGGCCGTAAGCCCTGTATCAACAAGGCACCGAGGAACAGGGCCGACGTCGAGTTGCCGGGGATCCCCAGAGACAACAGAGGCACCATGGAGCTGGAGACCACCGAGTTGTTGGCGGCTTCCGGTGCCGCGATGCCTTCCGGCAGCCCTTTTCCGCAACGGTCGCCGAAACGGCGCCGGACGCGCTCGTAGGACATGTAGATCGCCACCAGCATGCCGGCTCCAGGCAAGATGCCCACCAAATTACCGAGAGTCGCCGCGCTTAGCCACGTAGGGAGCAGACGGCGGACCAGAGGTGCGGGAAGCAGCATATCGGTGAAACGGATTGTCTCCCGTCCGGGCAGATTTGATTCGCTGGCATCCGGCTTTCGAACCAACATTTCGAATACTACGCTGAGTCCAAACAGCCCGATCAGAATGGG
The DNA here is from genome assembly GCF_029081005.1 of Halomonas elongata. GTDB lineage: Bacteria > Pseudomonadota > Gammaproteobacteria > Pseudomonadales > Halomonadaceae > Halomonas > Halomonas elongata_B. The sequence continues at coordinate 11,695 of NZ_JAJQTQ010000043.1, forward strand.
CGTCAGTGGCAAGCCTTCGAAAAGCCAGAAACTGCCGAAGGTAAAACGTGGGAAGCCCGACTCAGGGCTCATGCCAATCATGGCAACCAATAGCCCTAGCAGGCAGGACAGCGCGCTTTTCATGACATTGCCGGCGCCCATGCCGATTACCGTCGACAGGCCCAGAACGCTCAGCGAGAAATATTCAGCGGGGCCGAATTTAAGCGCGTACTGGGCGAGAAGCGGCGCGAAGAACAACAGCACCAGGGCAGACAGCACACCAGCGAACGTTGAGCTATAAGTCGCGATGCCGAGCGCACGGCCGGCATTGCCCTGGCGGACCATGGCATGACCATCGAGCGCGGTGAGAACGGATGAAGCCGTGCCGGGAATCTTCAGCAGAATCGCCGGAAAGGCACCACCGAAACAGGCAGCACAGTAAACGCCAACGAGTAACGGAAAGGCAACGTCGGAAGGCATAGCGAAGGTAATGGGTACCAACACAGCCAAGGTGATGGTGTCGTTGAGCCCCGGTATGGAGCCGACGACCAGCCCCAGTGTGACGCCAGCCAACAGGCTGAGCAACGGCCAGAGGCTGACGGCATGTAGCCCGGCTTGCAACAAGGCAGCGTAATCCATGGAGATGGTCCTTGCTTCGGGTAGGCGAAAGGATCAATCAAGGAAGAGATCAAACAACGGTCCTTGCAGGGGAACACCCAGGAGACCACCGAACATGCCGCCCAGCACGCCCGTGAACAGCAGCGCCACGACCGCTAGTCGCCAATTCGGCACATGCCCCATGAGCCAGGCGCAACCAAAGAACAGGGTCCACACACCGGCATCGGCGCCGACGGCGCCGAATAGCCACAAGGCGAGCACGAGAATCGCCGCGGCACGCATCAGGCGAGTCACGACCACATCCTGCGTGTTGCTCGGCTTGCCGGGGAATAGCCAGAGCCCGATGGCACACACCACGAGTAGCCAGCCCACAATCAAGGGAACTGCGGCGGCCGAATCAGGGTAGGTATCGGCCACCGTGAGCACGCCCACCGCCAGGACCAGACAGATCAGCGACAATACCCTGTCCAACCAGTGGCCGGACAGGGGTGAGAGGCGTTCCAGGTTCATGACTGAGTATCCAGCAGAGGCAGGACCTGTTGCATCTTCTCAGCGGTAGTATCGAGGTAACGGCTGAAGGCGTCACCATCACGATAATCAACCTTGTAGCCTGCGGCATTCATCCGCTCGGCAAACTCGGACGAGGTCAGCAGTTGCTCCAGCCGAGCCTCCAATTCAGCCTCTACCTCTGAGGGCAAGCCAGCCGGGGCGGCAATGCCACGGAAGGTACCCCACTGCATATCGTCGCCTGTCACTTCTTGATAGGTAGGAACGTCCGGAGCGAGGTCGCTGCGCGAGCTATCCATGACGGCGAGAATGCGGATGCTGCCGTCCTCAGAGGGGCCGACGGCTTCCCCCAGCGACATGAATCCCGCTCGAACATGACCACCCATCAATTGCTGGAGCTGCGCAGCGGCGCTGGCATTATGCACATAACGGAAGTTGAGTTGCTCCTCCTGGGCCAGGGACAGGGCCGCGATATGGTGAGACGTTGAGTTGCCCGGAGTAGCAATGCTGACATCCCCTTCGGAAGCCGCATCCAGGAAATGCTGAAGATCGTTGATCTCGCTGTCGGCCCCCGTGACGATCACTTCGGGATCAAGATTGTAGAGCGCCAGCGGCGTGAAACTCTCGAGATCGTAACTGACCGACTTGGTTAGAGAATTATTGATGATCGACGAGGTCATGGCCAGCAGCGTATAGCCATCCTCCGGGGCCGAGCTGACGTAAGTTTGACCGACCACCGCGCCGCCACCAGGCATGTTCTTGACGACGAACTTGTGGCCATCGAAGGCTTCCGGGGCATTATCGGCGATAAGTCGACCCGTAAAGTCAACGGCACCACCGGCGGCGAATGGCACGATATAGTCGAGATTCTTCTGAGGATACTCGGCGGCCTGAGCGACACCACTGGAGGCCAGGGTGACGAGGGCCAGGAATCGGCAGGCTTTGAGAACAGACATAGTAAAAGTCCTTGGTTGTATTGTGTGGAATGGACATCCCTAACGCTATCGCCGAAAAGTTATGCCATCAATTAAATAAAAATAAGTTAAACATAAACATCATTTACCTTTTACCGTATCGCAATGGCCATGCACAGCTAACCACGCCGTCGCTTCAGATCGTCTGCGACAGGGCGTTTCACTTCCTCCCCGGCTTCGCCAAGGCGCCAGTCATTTGAGCGCCCGCTTATTCGCCTGCTAATCTCACCGGCTCTGCCCGCCCGGAGCCACCATGACCGCCGCCTCTCGCCTCTCTCCACGCCATCTCGCCAGCCTGATCGCTATCCTGGCGGTGGCCGCCTTCCTGCTGCTCGTGCCCGCGGCCTCACCGATGCCCCGGGCGGCCAGCGTGATCGTGCTGTCGATCGCCCTGTGGGCGACGGGCTGGCTGCCCCAGTGGCTGACGGCGCTGGTGTTCTTCACGCTGTGCACAGTGGCCGGCGTAGCGGAGACCGGGACGATCTTCGCCGGCTTCGCCTCGGCGGCGACCTGGCTGGTGTTCTCGGGGCTGGTGATCGGCGCGGCGATCCAGCACACCGGGCTCGGCACGCGCCTCGCCCAGCGAGTCGGGCCACACCTGGCAGGCTCCTACGCCGGTGCGGTAGCCGGTGTGGTGGCACTGGGGGTGGCGATGGCCTTCGTCATGCCTTCGGGCATGGGACGCATCGTGCTGATGGTACCGATCCTCGTGACCCTGGCCGACCAACTCGGCTACAACGAGGGCCGCCCGGGCCGCACCGGGTTGATCCTCGGCGGCATGATGGGCACCTTCCTGCCCACCTATGCCATCCTCCCGGCCAACGTCCCCAACAACGTGCTGATGGGCGCCAGCGAAGCGGTGCTCGGCGCCCCGCCGACCTACAGTGCCTACCTGTGGCTGCACTTTCCGGTGCTGGGACTGCTCAAGGCGCTGCTCCTGATCGTCGTGATGCTGCGACTGTACCCGGACCACGACCCCAACCCCGTAGAACGGCAGGCCACCACACCGTCCCTCGAGCGCCCGGCACGTTGCCTGGCCCTGCTGCTGGTCCTGGCGGTCGCGCTGTGGGCCAGCGACGCCTGGCACGGCATCTCGCCGGCCTGGATCGGCCTCGCGGCGGCACTGGTCTGTCTGTTTCCCGGCAGCGGGCTGATGAAGGACAAGCCCTTGCAGTCGTTGAACATCGAGCCCCTGTTCTACGTCGCGGGCATCGTCAGCCTCGGCGCCCTGGCCTACCAGAGCGGACTGGGCGAGCGGGTCGCCCACGTGCTGCTCACTGCCCTGCCGTTGGAAGGAGCCGGCGACACCCTGACCTTCGGGCTGCTCGGCGGGCTGGCGATGGCGCTCGGCACCTTCCTCACCCTGCCCGGCGTGCCCGCGGTGCTGACGCCGCTGGCCCCCGAGATCGCCACCATCACCGGCTGGTCGCCGGAGGCGGTGACCATGACCCAGGTGGTGGGCTTCTCGACCATCCTACTGCCCTACCAGGCGCCGCCGCTGGTGGTCGGCCTGCTGGCGGCCCGCTTGTCGCTGCGCACCGGGGCCCGGGTCTGCCTGATCATGGCGGGCCTGAGCCTGGTGCTGCTATGGCCGCTGGATTACTTATGGTGGCAGTTGCTGGACCGAATCTAAGGAAACACTGCTTAAAGGCCTGCGCGTGTAAATCGCCTTGTTGCGCTTCACTACGCTCGACGATTTATTCAGCATTTCCCTAAGCCGCCCCGCTACCCTCGTATCACGGATAGCGCGCGCGGAACTGCCATTCGCCGGGGGCGACGTCGTTACGGACCGCCGCCACGACCTCCGGATCGAGGGTCGGATCGTCCAGGGCATGGAGCCCACAGCGCGCCAGCGCCTGGCGCGGGCCCAGCGTGTCGGGGAGACGCTCGTAGAGCACCCGCACGCAGCAGGGCATGCGTTCGCTGCTGTCTGCCACGCCCAGCTTGAGGCCGGTGAGCCGCGACACATGGCTCTTGAAGCTGGGGAACAGGATGGTCTGGGTGATCTCGTGGCCGTTGAGGGACTCGTGGTCGACCAGGAACAGGCGGTCGGTGAGCAGCAGCGCCATGCCCCGGTAGCGATTGTGGCAGGGTCGACCGCCGGCCACAGAAGGCATGCGTTCGGTGCGCTGGTAGAGGATGTCGTCGCCGCGTCGCTCGAGACATACCAGGGTGCACAGCACCTGGCCAGGACGGGACATCGCCAGGTAGTACTCGTGGTAACAGCCCAGGTAGCGCGACATGCCCTGGCGGCCCTTCTCGAGCAGGCTGGCCGGAATCTCCGCCGAGGCCGCCTGTCGCGCCGCCTCGCCCCGGCCCTCGGCCTCGGGGCGCAGCCGCACCAGCGGCTGGAAGTCCTCGTGGGGCAGCAGGATCTCGTGGACCTCGACGCCGAAGAAGTCGCAGATCCGGCGCATGGTGTGGTCGGCGGGCTTGTAGCGGCCGCTGAGGTAGCGGTTGAACTGCGCCCGGTTGATGTCGAGCCGCCGACACACCTCGGCGATGGAGCGGTAGTAGCTACACAGCAGCCGCAGGTTGGCCGCAAAGTCGTCGTGCATGTCCCCTTCTCCCTCGGCTGGTGCAGTCTGGCGCACTCGGTGCGCCGGATAGTGCGCCAGGGCGCACCAGAGCGTCAAATCCCAGCGCCCTTGCGGCCTGCTTAAATCTCCCCGCACTTCGAATAACACCAAGATGGAGACAACCGGATGTTGGATTTCCTCAACGACCTGCTGTGGGGCAAGGTCCTGCTGGTGCTGCTGATTGTCGTGGGCGTGGGCTTCACCCTCGCCTCACGCTTCGTGCAGTTTCGCTACTTCGCCCGCATGTTCCGCATCCTCGGCGCCAGCCAGGCCTTCAAGCGCGACAAGCACGGCCACCTGAGCTCCTTCCAGGCGCTGGTGCTGTCGGTGGCCGGCCGGGTCGGCGGCGGCAACATCGCCGGCGTCGCCGTGGCCATCACCCTGGGCGGCCCGGGGGCCGTGTTCTGGATGTGGGTGGTCGGCCTGATGGGCATGGCCACCAGCTTCCTCGAGTGCACCCTGGCCCAGACCTACAAGCAGGCCGAGGGTGACGGCACCTACCGCGGCGGCCCGGCCTACTACATTTCCCGCGGCCTTGGCCGACGCTGGAACTGGTTGGCCGGCCTCTACTCGGTGCTGCTGCTGGCAACCTTCGGCTTCGCCTTCACCGCCCTGCAGTCCTACGCCGTGGCCACCTCCTTCGGTGATGCCTTCGGCGTGCCGGTACTCTACAGCGGCCTCGGCCTGGCCATGCTGGTGGGGCTGATCATCTTCGGCGGCATCAAGCGCATCGCCCGCATCTCGGAGTTCCTGGTGCCCTTCATGGCCGGCGGCTACATCCTGATCGCGCTGGTGGTGCTGGGCCTCAACATCACCGAGATTCCCGCGGTGGTCACGCTGATCGTCAAGAGCGCCTTCGGCCTCGAGCCGGCCATCGGCGGCGGCATCGGCGCGGCGATCCTGATGGGCGTCAAGCGCGGCCTGTTCTCCAACGAGGCCGGCCTCGGCAGCGCGCCCAACGTGGCGGCGGTGGCCTATGTGCCGCACCCGGCCAACCAGGGCATCGTCCAGGCCTTCTCGGTATTCATCGACACCGTGATCATCTGCTCCGCCACCGCCTTCGTGATCCTGCTCAGCGGTGCCTACGATCCGGCATCCGGCAACGAGGTGGCGGGCATCGCCCTGACCCAGGCGGCGCTGGCCGACCACGTCGGCGAATGGGGCCGCACCTTCGTCAGCCTGGCCCTACTGCTGTTCGCCTTCAGCACCATCCTCTACAACTACTATCTGGGCGAGAACAGCCTCAACTTCTTCAGCCGTCGCAACCAGAACCTGTTCAATGCCTTCCGGGTCGCCATCGTGCTGCTGGTCTGCTGGGGCGCCACCACCGACCTGGGCACCGTCTTCGGCTTCGCCGACGTGACCATGGGCCTGCTGGCAGTAGCCAACCTCATCGCCCTGATCCTGCTGTTCAAGCCAGGCCTGCGCATCCTCAAGGACTTCGACGGCCAGCGACGCAACGGCATCGAGCAACCGATCTTCAATGCCAAGGACCATCCGGAGCTGGACCTGGATCCCCAGGCCTGGGAGCTGGAGCCCGAGGACCTCGAGCGCGCTCACCGGGCGATGGGCAACGCCCCGGCCTCCGCCCGGGACTGACGCCTCTGATTCGCCGAGGCATCGAAGGGCCGGCCTCCCGCAGGGAAAGCCGGCCCTTTTTAAGGTGGCGGCTGGGTTATCACAGCCGGTTTCCAGCGCGGACAATGCCCCTGAACAGATCGGCCACGAGACCGGTAACTATCGAAAGCGCGACCTGGAAGATCACGATCTTCCGCTTACAGCTTGCTTTCCAGCTCAGGCACGGCCTCGAAGAGATCGGCGACCAATCCATAGTCCGCGACCTGGAAGATCGGCGCTTCCTCGTCCTTGTTGATGGCCACGATCACCCGGGAGTCCTTCATCCCCGCCAGGTGCTGGATGGCGCCCGAGATGCCCACCGCGATGTACAGCTC
>NZ_JAJQTQ010000044.1 GCF_029081005.1 Halomonas elongata
AAGCCGGAAGCCGGAAGCCGGAAGCCGGAAGCCGGAAGCCGGAAGCCGGAAGCCGGAAGCCGGAAGCCGGAAGCCGGCCAGAGAATACCTCCGAAACTTCCGGGGACAAGGTTTTTGTTTTTTCTTACAGCTTAAAGCTTATGGCTTACAGCTCCGGGTGAAGCCCGGTTATAGCTTACAGCTCCGGATGCCGCCGGACCGATCAACCCTTGCGCTTCTCGAAATCGGCCATGAAACTCACGAGCGCATCCACGGCCGCTTCCGGCACCGCATTATAGAGACTCGCCCGCATGCCCCCGACGCTGCGATGTCCCTTCAGGTTGAGCAGCCCCGCCTCCTCGCTCTCGGCCAGGAAGGCCTCGTCCAGGCGTGAGTCGGCCAGCACGAAGGGGACGTTCATGCGCGAACGGTTGCGGGGCGTGATCGGGTTCGAATAGAACTCGCTGGTGTCGATGGCCGCGTAGAGCTTGGCCGCCTTGCGGTCATTGATGGCCCCCATGGCGGTCAGGCCACCGATGTCTTCCTTCAGCCACTGGAACACCAGTCCCGCCAGATACCAGCTGTAGGTCGCCGGCGTATTGATCATCGACCCCGCCTCGGCCAGGGCCCGGTAGCTGAACAGGTTGGGCATGTCATCGCGGGCACGATCGAGCAGATCATCGCGCACGATGGCCACCACCAGGCCGGCCGGCCCGATATTCTTCTGGGCACCGGCATAGATGATCCCGAACCGGGACACATCCAGCGGCCCGGACAGGATGCTGGACGACATGTCGCAGGCCAGCGGCACCTCGACCCCATCGGGACGACGAGGTCCGCCAGTGTCGCCGCCGGGGATATAGTCAAACTCGAGCCCGCCGATGGTCTCGTTCGCGGTGTAATGAAGGTAGGCAGCATCCGACGACAGAAGGATCTCCTCCTGTCGCGGCACGGCCGTATGGCCATTGGTTTCGCTGGAGGCGGCCACCACCGCATTGCCGAACAGGTGACGCGCCTCCTTGATGGCTTTCGTTCCCCAGATGCCGGTCTGCACGAAATTGGCGGTGCCGCCATTGCCCAGCAGATTATAGGGCAAGGCGGCGAACTGCTGGGTCGCTCCGCCCTGGGTGAACAGCACCCGATAGTTGTCGGGGATCGCCAGCAGGTCACGCAGGTCACGCTCGGCCTGTTCGGCAATCGCCGCATAATCGCTGGAGCGATGGCTCATTTCCATGACCGAGAGACCGCGCCCCCGGTAGTCCAGCATTTCGTCGCGGGCCCTCGCCAGGACCGCTTCGGGCAACGCCGCCGGCCCGGCGCAGAAATTGAAATGACGTATCATCAGCGTTGTCAGTCCTCTCACTCGTCCGAGGATTGGGTCGTGTCGCTCTCGCCGTCCGTGGTCGGCCCTGCCTCGGTCGGCACGCCGTCCTCGAGCTCGCCTTCCACGACGTCGGTGGCCTCCGGCTCGTCGATACGCACCGTCTTGACCAGCGATTCACTCTCGCCCAGGCGAATCAACATCACGCCCTGGGTGTTTCGCGACGAAATGGAGACTTCATCGACCCGTGTGCGCACCAGGGTGCCCTTGTCGGTGATCAGCATCATCTCGTCGGTGGCATAGACCTGCATGGCGGCCACCAGGGAGCCATTGCGCGCGCTGGTCTGCATGGCAATCACCCCTTGACCACCGCGACCGCGCAGCGGGAACTCCTCGAGACGGGTTCGCTTGCCGTAGCCATTCTCCGACGCGGTGAGGATATAGATCTGACCATCATCGAGCGGCTCGGCACTTTCCGCTTCTTCACTGCTCTGATCCTCGGCGTCGATGCGCTGGCTGCGCGGGATGATCAGGCTGATCACCTCGGCACCATCGAGCAGGCGCATGCCTCGCACGCCGCGTGCGGTCCGCCCCATGGCGCGCACATCGGATTCATCGAAGCGGATCGCCTTGCCATTGGAAGAGAGCAGCATGGCATGATCCGAACCACCGGTGATGGCCGCCCCCACCAGGCGGTCGCCCTCTTCCAGATCGATGGCGATCAAGCCCACGCTGCGCGGACGCGAGAACTGCGCGAGGCTGGTGCGCTTGACCGTACCCTTGGCGGTAGCAAAGAAGATATAGGAGTCCGGATCATAATCGTGCACCGGCAGGATGGCATTGATCGACTCATCCTCTTCCAGCGGCAGCAGGTTGACCAGGGGCTTGCCCCGGGAGCCACGGCTCGCCGCCGGCATCTCGTAGACCTTCAACCAGTAGACCTTGCCGCGGTTGGAGAACAGCAGCACGGTGTCGTGGGTCGAGGCCACCTGCAGGTGCTCGATGACGTCTTCGTCCTTCATGGACGTCGCCGACTTTCCTCGACCGCCGCGCCGCTGAGCCTGGTAATCGGAAAGCGGCTGGGTCTTGGCGTAGCCCGATCGGGACACCGTGACCACCATGTCCTCCTCGGCGATCAGGTCCTCGATGGACAGATCCAGATGGCTGGCCTGGATCTCGGTGCGACGCGTCTCGCCGAACTGGTCGCGTACGGCCACCAGTTCCTCGCGGATCACTTCCAGCAGGCGATCGGCGGACGCCAGGATCCTGGTGAGCTCGGCGATCTTCTCCAGGATGCCCAGATACTCGTCGAGCAGCTTCTCGGTCTCAAGGCCAGTCAGGCGATGCAGACGCAGTTCGAGGATGGCCTGGGCCTGGGCCGGCGATAGACGATATTCCTTGCCCGCCGTGTCCAGCCCGAATCCCTCTTCGAGGTCCTCGGGCTTGCAGGAAGTGGCACCGGCACGCTCCAGCATCCCGGTCACCTGGCCGGGTGCCCAGTTCCTGGCGAGCAGTTTCTCCCTGGCCTCGTTGGCCGAGGGCGAGGCCTTGATCAGCTCGATCACCTCGTCGATGTTGGAGATCGCGACCGTCAACCCCTCGAGGATATGGCCACGCTCGCGGGCCTTCTTGAGCTCGAACAGGGTCCGGCGGGTCACCACCTCGCGGCGATGACGGATGAAGGCCTCGAGCACTTCCTTGATATTGAGCGTGCGCGGCTCGCCGCCATCCAGGGCCACCATGTTGATGCCGAAGACGTTCTGCAGCTGCGTCTGGGCGAAGAGGTTGTTGACCACGACGTCGCCGGACTCGCCACGCTTGACCTCGATGACGACCCGCAACCCTTCCTTGTCGGACTCGTCGCGCAACTCGGCGATGCCGTCGATCTTCTTGTCCTTGACCAGCTCGGCGATCTTCTCGATCAGCCGCGCCTTGTTCACCTGATACGGCAACTCGGTGACGATGATGTGGTCACGACCGCTTTTCTCGTCATGCTCGATAGTATGGCGAGCCCGCACATAGATGCGACCACGGCCGGTGCGATAGGCCTCGAGAATCCCGGCCCGACCGTTGATGATGCCCCCGGTGGGGAAATCCGGCCCGGGGATGTATTCCATGAGGTCATCGACGGAAAGGGTGTAGTCGTCGATCAAGGCCAGGCAACCGTCGATCACCTCCACCATGTTGTGGGGCGGAATATTGGTCGCCATGCCCACGGCGATGCCCGAGGAACCATTGACCAGCAGGTTGGGGAGCTTGGTCGGCAGCACATCCGGGATACGCTCGGTGCCATCGTAGTTGTCGACCCAGTCGACGGTATCCTTCTCCAGATCCGCCAGCAGCTCGTGAGCCAGGCGAGCCATGCGCACCTCGGTATAACGCATGGCGGCCGCATTGTCGCCATCGATGGACCCGAAGTTGCCCTGGCCATCGACCAGCACGTGGCGCATCGAGAAGTCCTGCGCCATGCGCACGATGGTATCGTAGACGGCGCTGTCACCGTGGGGGTGATACTTACCGATTACATCACCGACGACACGCGCCGACTTCTTGTAGGCCTTGTTCCAGTCATTGCCGAGCTCGTGCATCGCGTAAAGTACGCGCCGGTGCACGGGCTTCAGGCCATCGCGCACGTCAGGCAGCGCACGGCCGATGATCACGCTCATCGCGTAATCGAGGTACGACTGCTTGAGCTCGTCCTCGATGTTGACTGGCAGAATCTCTCTGGCGATGTCACCCATGGGTCGTCGAATCCTTTGCACTGCGACAGGTAAGCGCGTCACGAGGCCGTGACACAGGGAGCGCCACCGTCGAACGACGACATGGACAAGGCAAGACGTATCGTGGGCATCATCCCGACTGTCGGCACGACAATGCGCCTCACCCTTCCGTCAAGTCTCCGGCGACTCCCTGGCGCGTCATATCAGCGCCACATCATACCATTCCGGGCGAGGCAAAGCAGCGTGCTATTGCGCGATTACCAACGGCGCCATGACATCGCGCAATTCCCCCTCGATGGCGACGGCCCTGTTGCTCTTCACATCGAGCAACACGAAGGTCAGGTCGGCGCTGGCCACCAGCTTGTCATCGCGGTCACGACGCACTTCCTGATGCATCTTCGCGCTACGCGTGCCGAGCTCGGCGAGTCCGGTGACTACCTTCAGGTCATCACCGGCCAGGGCCGCACGCCGATAGTCGATGTTCAGGTTGACGGCCACGAACGCCACATCGCCACGCTGGATGACACTGGCCAGGTCGGAGCGCTCGTCGAAATAGGCCCAACGGCCCTCTTCCAGGAATTCCAGATAACGAGCATTGTTGACGTGGCCATAGCCATCCAGATGATAGCCTCGGACACGCAACCGGACGGTGGAGCAACGGGAATCCATTCGTGATACCTCATTCGTCGATAAAGGATCGATTCTAGTCATGTCCTCGATACGCTTTCAAACTCTCGTTTGAATCAGAAACCCCTCGACCGCCGCTGGCACCGTCGCCTCCCTTTCGCCATAATGTGCGTCCTTTGCATGCAGGAAAGGCTCCATGTGGTTCAAGCACTTGCATCTCTATCGCCTGCACGGCGCCCCCGAGCTCGCCCCAACCGACCTGGAGGCGGCTCTGGAAGCCCAGGCCTTCCGCCCGCTGGGAGGAAGCGAGGCACGGCGCCTCGGCTGGTGCGCCCCGGCCGGCCGAGCCGGCACCCAACGGCTCCATGAACTCCAGGGCCAGCGGCTGCTGACGGCACTGCGTCAGGAACGCCTGCTGCCGGCTGCCGTGGTGCGTGAAGAGCTCGAGGAGCGCGTCGATGCCCTTGAGACCGCCGAAGGGCGCAAGCTGCGTCGACAGGAAAAGCTCACGCTCAAGGAGCAGATCTACGAGGAGTTGCTGCCCCGTGCCTTCGTGCGTAGCCAGAAGGTCGACCTCTGGTGGGACACTCGGCGTGGCTTGATCGCCGTCAATACCAGCAGCCGCAAACGTGCCGAAGAAGTCCTCGACCTGCTGCGCGAAACACTGGGCAGCCTGCGTGTCACCCCCCTGGCGAGCCAGACGCTGCCCATGCGCGCCATGACGACCTGGCTCGGTGACCCGGCCTCGCGCCCCGCCGACCTTCAGCTCGGCGATCAGGTGGAACTCAAGGCCAAGGGCGATGATGGGGTGCTTCGGGCCCGCCAGGTGGATCTGGACAGCGACGAAATTCAGCAACTGCTGGAAGGCGGCCGGCAAGCCAGCAAGCTGGCACTGACCCTCGAAGGCCGTCTGAGTTTCGTGTTGCACGACGATCTAGCCGTCAAAAGCCTGAATTTCGACGACGCCCTGATCGACGAAGCCTCCCAGTCGGATGATGGGGACGATGCCCTGGTTCGTCTGGAGACCGATTTCCTGCTGATGACTCAGGCACTGGCCGAGAGCATCGAGCGACTACTCGCCTGGTTGGGTGGAGAATCCAGCCCGGCGGACACTGCCTCATCCGCATGACCGACACCGACCACGGCCGCATCCAATGAACAACACTCAAGCGACGCTCTCCGACGATCCCTGGGCCGAGATTCGCCCCTATCAGGACGAGGAGGTGGCCGATGTTCTCACACGACTGGCCAGGGATCCGGAACTGCTGGACGCCCTCACCCGCTTTCGGCTGCCGCGCCTGGCACGCTTGATGCCACGACTGTCCCGCACCATCGCCAGCTTCGCCATTCGCCGCGAGGTGCGCGACGTCAGCGACATCAGTACCTTTCAGCATCGCATCGCCGGCTACATGCAGCGCATGATCCGCAACTCGACGACGGATTTCCGAGCCGATGGCCTCGAGCAGCTGGATTCCCGTACCGCCTATCTCTTCATCGGCAACCACCGCGATATCTCGCTCGATCCGGCCTTCGTCAATTACGCCCTGTATCTCGCCGGACGCGACACGGTGCGCATCGCCATCGGCGACAACCTGCTCCAGAAGCCATACGTCAATGACCTGATGCGCCTCAACAAGAGCTTCATCGTGCCACGCAGCGCGCGGGGCAAGCGCGCCATGCTGGCCGCCTATCAGAAGCTTTCCGCCTATATTCGCCACTCCATCACCGAAGACAACCATTCGATCTGGATGGCCCAGCGCGAGGGGCGTGCCAAGGACGGCATCGACCAGACCGATCCGGCGATCATCAAGATGCTGACCATGGCAAGGCGAGGCGCCGAACGCCAGGCGGGCACCGGCGACGCCATCGCCGAACTGCGCCTGGTACCGGTCTCGATCAGCTACGAATACGATCCCTGCGATGTGCAGAAGGCACGTGAACTGCATGCCGTCAATGCCAGCGGCAACTACGAGAAGAGCGAGTTCGAGGACATCCGCTCCATCGTCGCCGGCATCACCGGCCAGAAAGGCCGGGTGCACCTGCGTTTCGGCACCCCGTTGAGTGCCGACTTCGACACCCCCGAAGCCGTGGCCAGGGAGATCGACCGTCAGGTACTCGCGGGCTATCATCTGTTTCCCAGCCACTATCTGGCACTCGAGGCACTGGGCGACGCCCCCCACCTGCTCGACATGAGCGAGGTTACCGATGCCGATCGCGCCCGCTTCCAGGCCCGCCTGGCGGACGTCCCCGAGGAGCTGCGCGACTGGTGGCTGACCCAGTACGCCAACCCGGTACGCAACCGCGCCACCAGGGAGTGACGTCCCATGACCACCATCCAGGAACGTTCGGCACAGGCCCGTGAGGCCCACAAGGTCACACTGATCGGCGCCGCTATCGACCTGGTGGTGGGTCTGGCCAAGCTGGTCGCCGGCTGGCTGGTCGGTTCGGCCGCCTTGATCGCCGACGGAATCCATTCCTTTTCCGACATCGTCACCGACCTCTTCGTGATCGCGGCTACCCACTTCGGGCGCCAGGCGCCGGACGACGATCACCCCTATGGGCATGGGCGCATCGAGACGTTGGCCACCCTATGGCTTGGCGGCATGCTGATCTTCATCGCCGGCGGCATCGCCTGGGCCAGCCTGACCCGTCTTCTGGCCGGCGATATCTCCACGGCTCCCGGCCTCTGGGCCATCGGCGTTGCTGTCATCGCGCTGCTGGCCAAGGAATGGATCTTCCGCTACACCCTGCGCATCGCCAGGCGCGTTGACTCACGACTGCTGGAAGCCAACGCCTGGCATTCTCGCTCCGATGCTCTCTCGACACTGGTCGTGCTGATCGGCCTACTGGCAGCCCAGATCGGCATCGGCTGGATGGATGCCGCGGCGGCCATCGTGGTCGGCGTGATGGTCGGCCAGGTGGGCGGTCGCCTGCTGTGGGAATCCGGTCAGGAGCTGGTCGACACGGCCCTGCCCGAGGACGACCAGCGAACCCTGCACGATGCCGCCATGCAGGTTCCCGGCGTCGAGGGCGTGCATGACCTGCGCACTCGACGGATCGGTGGCGAAGTACTCCTCGACCTGCATATCGTGGTGCCGCCCAGGGTGACCGTCTCCGAGGCCCATGAAATCGGCAATGCCGTCAGCCGCCGACTGCGTGATGTCTTTCCCAACCTGTTCGATGTCACCTTCCATATCGATCCTCAGGACGATGCCGGCGAAACCGAGCACAGTCTGCGCCCCGGTCTGCCCCTGCGCGCCGATATCGAAGGCATTCTGGACGAGGCCTGGCAGGGAATCGCGGCCTGGCACGACCGAGTCGCGCTGGATCTGCACTATATCGATGATCATGTCGATGTCTCGATCTACATTCACGCCCTGCCCGAGGACCAGACGCTCGATGACGCCGCCCGGAGCCTTCGCGACGCTTCGCACTCGCTGACCTGGGTGGGCCGCCTGAGAGTCTGGCAAGGACCGGGCAAGGGCTGAAGGCCCGCCCGTGATCGCGCTCCATGCTCGCATTCCCCTGCTCTCATCCCTAGACTTGAGCGAACGCTCATTTATTGATTGATCGATCGACGCTCATCCTCATGGCCGACCCGCCACGCCTTCTCTCTCCAGCGCTCACGCGTCGCCGTCTACTGGTAACGCTCGGCGGACTGCTGATCGGGAACACCCTGCTGGGCTGGCCCCGCACTCGCCTCTCGGCGGGTCTCGACCATGACCAGTTGCGGCGCAGCATGCGTGAGGCCTATGGGGAGCACGGCCTGGCGATCCTCGAGGAATGGCTGCACCTTCTCGACCGGCTCGACGACAGCGATACCGATACCCGGCTCCGCGCCGTCAACGACTTCTTCAACCGTCGCGTTCGCTGGCTCGATGACATCGATATCTGGAATCAGAAGGATTACTGGGCCACCCCACTCGAGACGCTGGCCCGCGGCGAAGGTGACTGTGAGGATTACACCATCGGCAAGTACGCGACTCTGCGACAGCTCGGCGTCGCCGAACGACGCCTGCGCCTGATCTATGTCCGCGCACACCTGGGACGCAGCCAGACGACGCAGGCACACATGGTATTGGGCTACTACGCGACGCCGGGGGGCGAGCCCCTGATTCTGGACAACATGCAACCGAGCATCGTACCCGCCGGTCAGCGCACCGATCTCGACCCCTTGTTCAGCTTCAACGGCAACGGACTCTGGACCCGCGGCTCCAGTCAGTCACGCGCCGACCCCGTCGACCGTCTTTCACGCTGGCGCAACGTCATCGACCGCATGCGACAACAAGGATTCACCCTGGGGAGATAACCGGATGTCACTCGTCAAACAACTATGGCTGATCATCCTGGGGCTACTCGTGCTGGCCTTCGGCGGCAGCCTGTTCATCGGCGTGACCTCGAGTCACGATTACATCGAACGGGAAATTCGCCTCAAGAACGCCGACAATGCCAATGCCCTGGCGCTGACCATGACGCAGATGCCCAAGGACGACGTCACCCTGGAGTTGCTCGTATCGGCGCAGTTCGATACCGGGCACTATCGGCTCATCGAGCTACGCACCCCTTCCGGTGAGCTCATCGAGCGTCGTCAGGCCGAAGCAGGCATCGACGGAGTCCCTGGCTGGTTCGTTGACGTGATCGACTTCGACGTACCACCGGGCCAGGCAGGCATTCAGGACGGTTGGCGACAATTCGCCACCCTGACACTCGAAGGACAACACGGCTTCGCCTACCGTTCGCTGTGGCACGGTACCCTGGCACTTGCTGGCTGGTTTCTGCTGGCCGGCCTCATCAGCCTGGCCCTGGCCTGGTGGCTGGTACGCGGTATCCGCCGCCCTCTTCAGGCGGTCATCTCCCAGGCGCAGGACATCGCCCAACGCCGCTTTACCACCGCCGATGAACCGCGCACCCGCGAACTCCGCGAGGTGGTGCAGGCGATGAACCGTCTGTCCACGGTGGTCGGCGAGCAACTCGGCAAGGAAGGGCAACGCCTCGACGCTCTGCGCCGGCGTCTGCAGCACGATGGCGTGACCGGCGCGCTCGGGCGCACCACCTTCCTGGAACGCCTCGGCGTGCACCTGCAAAGTCAGGACTACCGTGCCGGCGGCATCCTGGCGCTGATTCGCGTGGCTCATCTCGCCGAACTCAACGAACGGCTCGGGTACGCCGAAACCGACCGCCGCCTCGCCGGACTGGTCCGAACGCTCGAACGTCTGGCGGAAGACCATGCCGATGGGTTGGTAGGGCGCCTCAATGGCAGCGATTTCGCGCTACTGCTACCGGGCGTGGATGATATCGACGACATCCGTCACGATCTTCATCGCCATCTGGCCGTCTGGACGCAGGATGCATCTATCCCGTTGAGCTTGCCCGGCGCCCTCGCCCTCTATGGTCCGGAAGATCGGCAATCGGACGTGTTGTCCGCCCTCGATGGCGCCCTTGCCGACGCCGAAGCACAGGGTCAGCAGCGCCTGAACATCGTGGCGGAAAAGCATGATCGCCTGTTCACCGGTCATGCCGCCTGGCGCGATGCCCTGCAGGCCGCCATGCAAGAAGGGGTTCAACTGGCACGCTTCCCGGTTCTGGACGATCGAGGCCGGCTGCTTCACATGGAAAGCCCGTCCCGGCTGTATCTCGATGGGCAATGGCGCAATGCCGGTATCTTCATGCCCTGGATCACACGCCTGGGACTCGAGGCCGAGCTGGATCTCAGCGTGGTCGAGGCTTCCTTGAAGCACATCGTCGAGCACGGCGATCCCGTGGGCATCAACCTCAGTGCCGCCTCGATCCGTGACGCCCGTTTCGTGCTGGAACTGCAGGCGCGCTTGCAGGCTCATCCCGAAGCCGCTACCGAACTCTGGCTGGAAGTCCCCGAAGCGTTGGCCGTCCGGGAGCTGACCAGCCTGCGCAGCTTTTGCCGGGAACTGCGACCACTGGGGTGCCGCATCGGTCTCGAGCATGTCGGCGCCAATGTCACGCGGATCGCCGACCTGCATGATCTGGGGCTCGACTACCTGAAATTCGAGGAAGGCCTGACGACTGACATCGAGAACAGCCACGAGCAACGCGGCATCCTGCGCGGCATGGCCACCCTGTGTCACTCCGTGGGCATGCTGGCGATCGCCGAGGGCGTGGCCGACCCGGCACAGGTCCCGACATTATTCGAACTCGGCCTGGATGGCGTCACCGGTCCCGGCGTGCGCTCTGCCACACCGGGCGATGCCTCCGGCCAATGAGCCTCATCGGGGTGTAGCCTTCACGAAAGAAAGCCGCCGGCCCTAGGACCGGTGGCTTTCTTGCCAGCATACCGATGAACCGGCTTCCCTAGATGATTTCATCATCCTCATCATCACTCGACGACACCAGATCAAGCCCTTCGACGAGGCGTCGACGCAACCTCTGGCGCTCCAGCACCTTCTCCTGAGCCGCCTCGGGCAGTTCGACGAAGCTGATCACGCCCTTGTCCATGAGCAGTTGAATGACGTCTTCCAGCACCCGCACGAAGGCCAGGTCGGAGGCCTGAAAGTGAGTCGTTTCCTCGCTTGCCTCGCCTTCCATCATGAAGGTCAGCAACTCCCGGGAGTCGGCGGCGAGAAACTCCTCGCACTCGGCCGTCGGCTCCCGGCTGACCTGCTGGATATGTCCTCGTTCGTCACGCTTGACGTACATGGCATCGTTCCGATGATTGTCGTTGGGCCATCATCCCAGCCCGCCGAGGAAGCGGCAAGCCGCCTCACTCGATCGGGTTGTGCGGGATATCGACCACTTTCTCGTCGTGGCCCGGCCCCACCGACTTGCCTTCCTGGCCATGATGCCTCGACGACTCGGCATGCTGAGGAGGCCCGACCGGGTCGCTGTCGGCGAAGAGGTCCTCATCGCCATCACTCAGCAGGTCCTCGGCCTGGAGCGCCTGGCTCTCCTCGCCCGACACTTCGGCGGACGTCGTCTCGACGCTCTCCTCCTGTGCATCCTCCGTGGCACCGTCATTCTCGGACGCGGCCACGTCGGTCGTGGCGCCCTCGCCTTCCGGGGCCAGGCTGAACTCCTCGAAGTTCAGGATATTCAGGCTCCGCGGCGAAGCTGCCTGGGCATTCACCTGGACGTTGTTCGCCTCACCGTTGAGTGTCAGTTCCAGCGTACCCTGAACCTGATCGCCATCGTCATCCGTCAGCGTGTAGGTGAAGCTCTCGGTCAGGGTCTCGCCAACGTCCATGCCATCGCGAACATCCCGGCTGAGCTCGTAGGTGTAGCTACCGTCCTCGGCGACCGTTATTTCACCGTACTCGCCCTGAATGACGCCATTCTCGACGCCGCCCTGCCAGACCAGGCTTTCACCCTCTTCCTGGTCATCGGCTCCCCAGCCATCGATATCGTCGGCGATGGTGCCGGATGCCGTCGGCAGATCATCGGTGGACGACACCTTGGCGTAAAGGTCGAAGGATGTGGAACCGTTCTCGTAGGTACGAACGGTATCCACCAGATCGCCATTGGCATCGCGGAAGCCTTCGATACTGAGCACGAATTCCCGATCGCCCACGGTGATCATCTGCTCCTGGTCGGGGTTGGCGATCCGCATGATATCGCGATGGTCCGAGCCGGTGTTCGGTGTCTCCGTGTGTTCCAGGGCGATGGTCGTCTCGACGGACGTCGGCACACCATCGATCTCCACGGTGAACTCTACTACCAGATCAACGGTATCCAGTACCTGCGGATCGTTATAGATCGGGAAGTTATTGTGCGTCAGTGTTCCCAGCGAGAACAGGGCATCCGTGGGCACTCCGGCGGCATCATTGACGCCATCGGCATACTCGAAGTCATACCCTGAACGCTGGTCGGCATAGGTTCCTCCCCATGTCATGGAGATACCATCCTCACCGCCTTCGGATTCCTTGAGACGGCCTTCCCACCAGTTCCCGGTGGTCGTGACATTCTCCCAGCGGGCTTCCAGGTCACCAATGCTCTGTTCGCTGACGGCCACCGAGACCTGCCCGGTCGGCGTGCCCACTGACGGCACATCGTCGATGATATCGATGTTCAGCGCACCACTGGTGGTGTCACCTTCGCTATCGGCGAGCTCGATATCGAAGACATCCTGGACACCATCGATCCCGGTACCCTGGCTGAAATGCTCGGTAGAATTATCGGTCAGGGTATAGGTCCAGCCATATTCGCCGTCGCCGTTGTCGGTCACTTCGAGAGTGCCGTATTCACCCTGGAATACCCCACCACCATTGGCGTTCACGCCTCCGATCGTCAAGTTGCTCGGCGAATCGTTGCCGACCGTTGCACCGAAGGTGCCACTGGTGACGTTGGAGCCATCCCCCGGACGACTGCCATCCTGCAGGCCGGCCTCATCGACCACGCCATCGCTTCCCTCGAGCGCTGACAGTACGGGTTTGGAGTCCTCATTGACCGTTACGTGCAACTGCGCGCTGCTGGTATCTCCGTCGGCATCGGTGATGGTGTAGTCGATGACCACATCACCTTCGAAACCGGACGCAGGCGCAAAGGTCACCTCACCGGTATTCTCGTCGAACGATACCGTCCCGGTACCTTCAGACGCCGTCGCCAGACTGGCCGAGGTCACGGTCGAGCCATCGGCGCCCTGATCATCGTTGGCCAGGACGTTATAGGTCACCGAGGTATCCTCCTCGGTGGTTGTGCTGTCATCACTGGCCTCGGGCTCGGTGTCCTCGATGCGGATATCCAGGCTGTCGCTGGTCGACTCGCCGGCCAGGTCGGTGACCTCGAGGTCGAAACGGTCGAAGATCTCGCCGTCGCCATGGTTCTCGGCGTCGCCGTCCTCGGTGTAGTCGTAGCTGATCTCGCCGGTGGCGGCGTTATAGCCGGTGATGGTCAGCGTGCCCTCGTCACCCTGCAGGGTCACCGGAGTGTTGCTGGCATCGGTGATATCAGTGCCATTGACGGTCACGCTATCGATGCCGGCCTCGGCGCCCACCGTGGCCGTGCCACTGATGGTATTGCCGGTGGCCTCGACCACGCTGTGATCGGCACCCTCGACGTTCGGCGCGTTGTCGTCGATATCCACCGTCGGCGGGCCGTCGGTCTGCCCGTTGATGGTCACCGTCAGCGTCGCCGTGCTGGTGTCGCCATCGGCATCGGTCAGGGTGTACTCGAAGGTCTCGGTGAGCGTCTCGCCGTCGTCCAGGGCCTGGACGGCGCCATTGGTGGTGTCGACCTGGTAGGACCAGCTGCCGTCGCCGTTATCGACAAAGCTGCCGTAGCTCGCGCTGGTGTCGGTAAAGACCACCTCACTGGGCGTATCGGCGCTTTCGGTGTCGTTATCCAGCACATTGCCGGTCGCCGGAGAGGTGGCGTCCTCGCCGATGGCCGCGCTGTCATCACTGGCCGCGGGTTCCGTATCCTCGATACGGATATCCAGGCTGTCCGTGGTGGACTCGCCGGCCAGGTCCGTCACGCCCAACGTGAACTGGTCGAGGATCTCGCCAGCACTGTGGTCCTCGGCGTCGCCTTCCTCGGTGTAGTCGTAGG
This sequence comes from Halomonas elongata, assembly GCF_029081005.1. Classification (GTDB taxonomy): domain Bacteria; phylum Pseudomonadota; class Gammaproteobacteria; order Pseudomonadales; family Halomonadaceae; genus Halomonas; species Halomonas elongata_B. The sequence continues at coordinate 14,161 of NZ_JAJQTQ010000044.1, forward strand.
TGATCTCGCCGGTAGCCGCATCATAGCCGGTAATGGTCAGCGTGCCTTCGTCACCCTGCAGGGTGACCGGATTGTTGCTGGCATCGGTGATGTCCTGGCCATCGACGGTCACGCTATCGATACCGGCCTCGGCGCCCACCGTGGCGCTGCCGCTGATGGTATTGCCGGTCGCCTCGACCACACTGTGATCGGCGCCCTCGGCGTTCGGCGCGTTATCGTCGATATCCACCGTCGGCGGGCCGTCGGTGGCGCCATTGAGGGTCACCGTCAGCGTCGCCGTGCTGGTGTCGCCATCGGCATCGGTCAGGGTGTACTCGAAGGTCTCGGTAAGCGCCTCGCCGTCGTCCAGCGCCTGGACGGCGCCATTGGTGGTATCGACCTGGTAGGACCAGCTGCCGTCACCGTTATCGACAAAGCTGCCGTACTGAGCGGCGGCCACGTCATCGGCATCGAAGTTGATGGCACTCGGGGTATCGGCACTCTCGGTATCGTTGTCCAGCACATTGCCGGTCGCCGGGGAGGTGTCATCTTCCCCGATGGCCGCGCTGTCATCGCTGGCCGCCGGTTCCGTATCCTCGATACGGATATCCAGCGTGTCTTCGCTGGACTCGCCGGCCACATCGGTGACCTCGAGATCGAAGCGGTCGAGGATCTCGCCGTTGCCATGGTCCTCGGCGTCGCCGTCCTCGGTGTAGTCGTAGGTGATCTCACCCGTGGCGGCATCATAGCCGGTGATGGTCAGGGTGCCTTCGTCCCCCTGCAGGGTCACCGGAGTGTTGCTGGCATCGGTGATATCGCTGCCATTGACGGTCACGCTATCGATGCCGGCCTCGGCGCCCACCGTGGCACTGCCGCTGATGGTGTTGCCGGTCGCCTCGACCACGCTGTGATCGGCGCCCTCGGCGTTCGGCGCGTTATCGTCGATATCCACCGTCGGCGGACCGTCGGTGGCGCCATTGAGGGTCACCGTCAGCGTCGCCGTGCTGGTGTCGCCATCGGCATCGGTCAGGGTGTACTCGAAGGTTTCCGTCAGGAACTCACCATCATTCAGCGCCTGAACCGCGCCGTTGGTGGTATCGACCTGGTAGGACCAGCTGCCGTCGCCGTTATCGACAAAGCTGCCGTAGCTCGCGCTGGTGTCGGTAAAGACCACCTCACTGGGCGTATCCGCGCTTTCGGTGTCGTTACCCAGCACATTGCCGGTGACCGGAGAGGTGGCGTCCTCGCCGATGGCCGCGCTGTCATCGCTGGCCGCCGGTTCCGTATCCTCGATACGGATATCCAGGCTGTCCGTGGTGGACTCGCCGGCCAGGTCGGTCACGCCCAGCGTGAACTGATCCAGGATCTCGCCACCGCTATGGTCCTCGGCATCGCCATCCTCGGTGTAGTCGTAGGTGATCTCACCGGTGGCGGCGTTATAGCCGGTGATGGTCAGGGTGCCTTCGTCCCCCTGCAGGGTCACCGGAGTGTTGCTGGCATCGGTGATATCGCTGCCATTGACGGTCACGCTGTCGATGCCGGCCTCGGCACCCACCGTAGCCGTGCCACTGATGGTGTTGCCGGTGGCTTCCACCACGCTATGGTCGGCGCCCTCGACGTTCGGCGCGTTGTCGTCGATATCCACCGTCGGCGGGCCGTCGGTGGCGCCATTGAGGGTCACCGTCAGCGTCGCCGTGCTGGTGTCGCCATCGGCATCGGTCAGGGTGTACTCGAAGGTTTCCGTCAGGAACTCGTCATCGTCCAGCGCCTGAACCGCGCCGTTGGTGGTATCGACCTGGTAGGACCAGCTGCCGTCGCCGTTATCGACAAAGCTGCCGTAGCTCGCGCCGGTATCGGTAAAGACCACACCGCTGGGCGTATCGGCACTCTCGGTGTCGTTATCCAGCACATTGCCGGTAACCGGAGAGGTGGCGTCCTCGCCGATGGCCGCGCTGTCATCGCTGGCCGCCGGTTCCGTATCCTCGATACGGATATCCAGGCTGTCCGTGGTGGACTCGCCGGCCAGGTCGGTCACGCCCAGCGTGAACTGATCCAGGATCTCGCCACCGCTATGGTCCTCGGCATCGCCATCCTCGGTGTAGTCGTAGGTGATCTCACCGGTGGCGGCGTTATAGCCGGTGATGGTCAGGGTGCCTTCGTCCCCCTGCAGGGTCACCGGAGTGTTGCTGGCATCGGTGATATCGCTGCCATTGACGGTCACGCTATCGATGCCGGCCTCGGCGCCCACCGTGGCACTGCCGCTGATGGTGTTGCCGGTCGCCTCGACCACGCTGTGATCGGCGCCCTCGGCGTTCGGCGCGTTATCGTCGATATCCACCGTCGGCGGACCGTCGGTGGCGCCATTGATGGTCACCGTCAGCGTCGCCGTGCTGGTATCGCCATCGGCATCGGTCAGGGTGTACTCGAAGGTTTCCGTCAGGAACTCGTCATCGTCCAGCGCCTGAACCGCGCCATTGGTGGTGTCGACCTGGTAGGACCAGCTGCCGTCGCCGTTATCGACAAAGCTGCCGTACTGGGCCGCGGCCACGTCATCGGCGTCGAAGCTGATGGCACTCGGGGTATCGGCGCTTTCGGTATCGTTGTCCAGCACATTGCCGGTCGCCGGGGAGGTGTCATCTTCCCCGATGGCCGCAGTGTCATCGCTGGCCGCCGGTTCCGTATCCTCGATACGGATATCCAGGCTGTCCGTGGTGGACTCGCCGGCCAGGTCGGTCACGCCCAGCGTGAACTGATCCAGGATCTCGCCGCTGCCATGGTCCTCGGCGTCGCCGTCCTCGGTGTAGTCGTAGGTGATCTCACCCGTGGCGGCATCATAGCCGGTGATGGTCAGCGTGCCTTCGTCACCCTGCAGGGTGACCGGATTGTTGCTGGCATCGGTGATGTCCTGGCCATCGACGGTCACGCTATCGATACCGGCCTCGGCGCCCACCGTGGCCGTGCCACTGATGGTGTTGCCGGTGGCTTCCACCACGCTATGGTCGGCGCCCTCGACGTTCAGTGCGTTGTCGTCGATATCCACCGTCGGCGGGCCGTCGGTGGCGCCATTGAGGGTCACCGTCAGCGTCGCCGTGCTGGTGTCGCCATCGGCATCGGTCAGGGTGTACTCGAAGGTCTCGGTAAGTGTGTCACCGTCATCCAACGCCTGGACGGCGCCGTTGGTGGTATCGACCTGGTAGGACCAGCTGCCGTCGCCGTTATCGACAAAGCTGCCGTAGCTCGCGCCGGTATCGGTAAAGACCACACCGCTGGGCGTATCGGCACTCTCGGTGTCGTTATCCAGCACATTGCCGGTCGCCGGAGAGGTGTCATCTTCACCCACCTCGGCGCTGTCGTCGTCGGCGCTCGGCTCGGTGTCCTCGATACGGATATCCAGGCTATCCGTGGTGGATTCGCCGGCCAGGTCGGTGACCTCGAGATCGAAGCGGTCGAGGATCTCGCCGTTGCCATGGTCCTCGGCGTCGCCGTCCTCGGTGTAGTCGTAAGTGATCTCACCGGTGGCCGCATCATAGCCGGTAATGGTCAGCGTGCCTTCGTCACCCTGGAAGGACACCGGGGTGTTGCTGGCATCGGTGATATCAGTGCCATTGACGGTCACGCTATCGATACCGGCCTCGGCGCCCACCGTGGCCGTGCCACTGATGGTGTTGCCGGTGGCTTCCACCACGCTATGGTCGGCGCCCTCGGCGTTCGGCGCGTTATCGTCGATATCCACCGTCGGCGGACCGTCGGTGGCGCCATTGATGGTCACCGTCAGCGT
>NZ_JAJQTQ010000045.1 GCF_029081005.1 Halomonas elongata
AAACAGGGGCTTCTACCACCCTTCACCGCTTGCGACGTTGACCCGTCGCCGGCAGCGGATGCGTACTTTACGGATCATGAGCCGGCTGTGCAAGCCCTTCAGACAAAAAATATAGCCCAGCCTCGCTCATCCTTCCATGGACATTTCCCCATGGCCATCACGCCACCACGAGGCCAGACCCACTCGACCGCCCTCATGGCGGCCGAGTACGTCGAGCCCTCAGATCACGAACAGGTCGACAAACTTGTTGACCGGCGTCGCCTCGAGCCGGGACTGATCCTTGCACAAGGACATGATCGCCTCGCAACGCCCGCCCGGGAAGCGAGTCGCCAGGCTGCGCTTGAACTTCTCTTCCAGCACCGGGATCCCCTCGGCGCGGCGGCGGCGATGACCGATCGGATATTCGACTTCGACCTTGTCGGTGGCGCTGCCATCCTTGAAGAACACCTGGATCGCATTAGCGATGGAACGATGCTCGGGATCGTAATAGTCACGAGAATAGCGTTCGTCCTCGACGACCTCCATCTTGTCGCGCAGCTCGTCGATGACCGGATTGGCAGCGTGAAAATCGTCTTCGTAATGCTCGGCCACCAGGTGGCCGAAGATGAGCGGCACCGCCGTCATGTACTGCAGGCAGTGATCCCGATCGGCGGGATTGGCGAGTTCGCCGGACTTGGAAATGATGCGAATCGCCGAGTCATGGGTCGTCAGCACGATCCTGTCGATCTCGTCCAGGCGATCCTTGACCTGTGGATGCAACGTCACGGCCGCCTCACAGGCGGTCTGGGAATGAAACTCGGCAGGGAAGGAGATCTTGAACAGCACATTCTCCATGGTGTAGGTCCCGAACTCCCGCTGGAAGGTGAACTTGCGCTCCTCCAGCGCCTTGAGCGACAGATCCTTGTTGGAATGACTGAAGGCAACGTCGTAGAACCCCCATTGCGGCGCACTCAGCACGCCGGGGATGCCCATCTCGCCACGCAGGGCGATATCGGCAAGCCGTACCCCCCTTGAGGTCGCATCACCCGCCGCCCAGCTCTTTCGCGAGCCGGCATTGGGCGCATGACGATAGGTTCGCAGACTCTGGCCGTCGGCCCAGGCATGCGACAAGGCAGACAACAGCTGCTCGCGATCGGCCCCCATCATCTTGGCGGTCACGGCCGTGGATGCCACCTTGACCAGTACCACATGATCGAGACCGACGCGGTTGAAGGAGTTGTCCAGGGCCAGAATACCCTGAATCTCATGCGCCATGATCATGGCTTCGAGGACATCGCGCATGGTCAGCGGCGTCTCACCCTCGGCGACACGCTTCTGAGACAGGTGATCGGCCACCGCCAGGATCCCCCCCAGGTTATCGGACGGGTGCCCCCACTCGGCGGCCAGCCAGGTGTCGTTGTAGTCCAGCCAACGGATGATGGCGCCGATGTCCCAGGCGGCCTTGACCGGATCCAGCCGGAAGGAAGTCCCCGGGACACGGGCACCATGCGGCACCACCGTCCCTTCGACCAGGGGCCCCAGGTGCTTGGTGCACTCCGGGAAGCGAAGCGCCAGCAACCCGCAGCCCAGGGTATCCATCAGACAATTGCGCGCGGTATCCAGCGCCTCGTCGCTGTCGACGCGATAATCGAGGACATAATCGGCAATCTTGCGCAACTCGGCGTCATAGTCCGGTCGGACATTGCTTTCGACGGTCTGGCTCATGGAGGTGACTTCCTCTTGCTGAAGGGGATCGTGTAACCACCCCGGCACCGATGCGTGTCCAGGGGCGGATCATTCCGGCTGGCCTTGCCGTCGCCGAAGTTCTCGGCAACGAGGCCCGAGCGATCGCAGGGCGCGGTGTATCAGTCACGCTGCTCGATCGGCACCCACTCACTCTTCTCTGGGCCGGTGTAGTCGGCGCTCGGCCGGATGATGCGGTTGTTCTCGCGCTGCTCGAAGACATGGGCACACCAGCCGGTGACCCGCGAGCAGACGAAGATCGGCGTGAACAGCTTGGTGGGGATGTCCATGAAGTGGTAGGCGCTGGCATGGAAGAAATCCGCGTTGCAGAACAGCTTCTTCTCGCGCCACATGACCGCCTCGACCCGCTCGGATACCGGATACAGAACGGTGTCGCCCACATCCTCGGCGAGCCGGCTCGACCAGTGCTTGATGATGGCGTTGCGCGGATCGGACTCGCGATAGATGGCGTGTCCGAAGCCCATGACCTTCTCCTTGCGCTCCAGCATGCCGAGCAATTCGCGCTCGGCCTCATCTGCCGATTGCCAATTCTCGATCATCGCCATGGCTGCCTCGTTGGCACCGCCGTGGAGCGGACCACGCAACGAGCCGATGGCCCCTGTCACGCAGGAATGCATGTCGGAAAGCGTCGAGGCACAGACCCGAGCGGTAAAGGTAGAAGCGTTGAACTCATGCTCGGCATAGAGGATCAGCGAGACGTTCATGACTCGAGCGTGCAGTTCGGAGGCCGGCTCATCACGCAGCATGTGCAGGAAGTGGCCGCCCACAGACACATCGTCGGTCTCGGTCTCGATCCGCACCCCGTCATGGGAATAGCGATACCAGTAACAGATGATCGCGGGGAGCACGGCAAGCAGACGATCGGCGATGTCCTGCTCCTGTGCGAAACTCTCCTCGGTCTCCAGGTTACCGAGCATGGAAGCACCGGTGCGCATCACGTCCATCGGATGGGCACTGGCCGGGATCTGCTCGAGCACTGTCTTGAGTGCCGCGGGCAGGCCTCTCAGGCCCTGGAGCTTGGCGACATAGGCATCGAGTTCGGCCTGATTGGGCAACTTGCCTTTCAACAACAGGTAGGCCACTTCCTCGAAACGCGCCTTGTCGGCCAGTTCCTTGATGTCGAAGCCGCGATAGGTCAAGCCGGAGCCGGACTTGCCGACGGTGCATAGCGCCGTGGAGCCGGCGCTCTGGCCACGCAGACCGGCGCCATTAGTCGGTTTGTCTGCCATGTTGTGTCTCCTCGTAGTGGGTGTTGTTATCGCGTCTTTTCATAAAGCCTTGCTGCACCGATGCGCTACTCATTGCCGTCGTTGCCGGCGAACAAGGCGTCGAGCTTGCGTTCGAAATCGTGATAGTTGAGGAAGTCGTAAAGCTCTTCCCGTGTCTGCATCTGGTCGACCACGTCGCGCTGATGCCCGTTGTCGAGAATGCTTCGATAGACATTGAGCGCCGCGGCATTCATGGCACGGAAGGCGGAGAGTGGATAAAGCACGATCCGACAGCCCGCCTCTCCCAGCTCCTGCTGGGAAAACAACGGCGTCGCGCCGAATTCGGTAATGTTGGCCAGGATCGGCGCGTCGATGCGCTCGGAGAATGCGCGATAGTCTTCCAGGGTATGCACCGCTTCAGCGAAGATGGCATCGGCGCCCGCTTCGATGCAGGCATTGGCGCGTTCGATGGCCGCATCCAGCCCCTCTTTCTGGAAGGCATCGGTGCGAGCGATCAGATAGAAGTCCGGATCCACCCGGGCATCCGCCGCCGCCTTGATGCGATCCACCATCTCCTGCCGGGAAACAATGGCCTTGTTGGGACGATGACCACAACGCTTCTGAGCGACCTGGTCCTCGAGATGCACGGCAGCCACACCGGCACGCTGCATCTCCTTGACGGTACGCGAGATGTTGAAGGCGCCTCCCCAGCCGGTATCGATATCCACCAGCAGCGGCAGGTCGGTGGCGCCGCAGATGCGGTGCGCATCCTCGACCACGTCGTTCATGGTCGTCATGCCGAGATCGGGCAGGCCGAAGGAGGCGTTGGCCACGCCGCCACCGGACAGGTAGACCGCCTGATGACCGACGCGTTCGGCCATCATCGCCGTGTAGGCATTGATGGTCCCGACGACAGGTAGCGGCCGGTTGGCGTCCAGGGCGGCGCGGAAACGGGCACCGGGAGTAGGTTGCGTCATGACGATCTCCATTATGAGCCGGGAGTGTCCAGCGTGGACGTCTCCCCTTCCTGATTCAGGGCGGCAGCGTAGCGGTCGACGACGTTTTCTCGGGAAGCGCTGACGTGACGACGCATCAGCAGTTCGGCGAGCTCGGCATCTCCAGCCTCGATGGCATCGACGATGCGATGGTGCTCGACGAAGGCTCGCTGGGGGCGCGTACCGCTGGCGCTGAACTGGGTGCGATACATGCGGACCAGGTAATAAAGGTCATCGCACAATAACCCCATCAACATGCGGTTGTGGCTGCCCTGAACGATGCGGTAATGAAAGTCCAGGTCGCCTTCGCGCTGGTAATAGGCCTCGCCACGGCGCAGGTCCGACTGCCGCTCGTGCACGGCCAGCACCTCGCGAAGCCCAGCGATTTCCTCGGCATTCATGTGCTCGGCGGCCAGGCGAGCCGCCATGCTTTCCAGGGCTTCGCGAACGTCGAAGAGTTCCAGCAGTTCCTTGATCGACAGCTTCACCACTCGGGCACCGACATGCGGCACCCGCTCGATCAAGCGATGCGCCTCCAGGCGTCGCATGGCCTCCCGCAGGGGGCCACGGGAAATACCATAGGCCTGCGACAGGCCGGGCTCGGTGATCTTGCTGCCCGGCGCCAGCTCGCCCCGCACGATGGCATCCTGCAGTTGCTGAAAGACCCGCTCCGCCAGAGTGCGGACTTCGGGAGTCGCGGCCGTTCCGGATAAGGCATTGTTCATGATAATTGTCGACAATAAAAGGAATTGAAGCACTTTAGCCAGCCCCCATTATCGGGTCAACACGCGCCTGAATGGAATCCCCTCCCCCTTTAGTTGTAGACAACGAGGGGCATTTTCTCATGAGTGTCGACAACATAGGGGCGGCGTTGATCCGACACCTCGGCTCGGCAGGGACAAATGCCGCCAAGGCGCCTAGAATGTGGCGCCTGTTGAGGTAAGGCGCGACCATGACATCATCACTCGAAATCACCCCACTGCCGTACCGGACCTCTCCTCTGGAGACCTTTGCGGTCCTGCGTCATCGTCCGGGGGCCGTGCTGCTCGACAGCGGCCGCCCCGAGGCCCCGGGGGGGCGTTACGACATTCTCTCGTGCGACCCGCTGGAAACGTTCGAGACGGAGAGCCGGAATCCGGCCATGCCCGGCGAGCGGGTCGCCCCCTTCAAGGCGCAGAAAGCCCTGCTGGAGCGACTTCCCCGTGAAGTTCCCGACAGTGACCTGCCTTTCCTGGGCGGGCTGATCGGCTACTGGAGCTACGACCTGGGGCATCGCCTCGAGCCGATTTCCGGCAATGCCACGACAGTGGCCAGCCTCCCGGATAGCCGCGTCGGCCTCTATGACTGGGCCATCATCCAGGACCACCAACGCCGCGAAGCCTGGCTGGTGGCCAACGCCGCCCGACGCGATCAGGTGCTGACATGGCTGAACGCGCCTTCACCCGCCACCGATGCCTTCCGCTTGACCGGCCCTTTCCAGCCTGAGCAAAGCCGTGATGGCTATCTGGCGCGTTTCGATGCCGTACAGCATTACATTCGCTCAGGCGACTGCTACCAGATCAACCTCGCCCAGCGCTTCAGCGCGCCCTACAGCGGTGATCTCTGGCATGCCTACCGCCGCCTGCGGCGCGCTACCCCCACGCCGTTCTCCGGCTTCATCGCCTGGGGCAACCAGGGCATCCTGTCGCTCTCGCCGGAACGTTTCCTGCATTGCGCCGATGGCCATGTGGAAACCCGGCCAATCAAGGGCACCCGTCCACGCGGTCGTACCGAAGCGGAGGACCAGGCACTCGCCGAGGCGCTCACCACCAGCGTCAAGGATCGCGCCGAGAACGTGATGATCGTCGACCTCCTGCGTAATGACCTGGGGCGGGTCTGCCGACCCGGCAGCGTCCGAGTACCGCAACTCTGTACCCTGGAGAGCTACGCCAACGTTCACCACCTGGTCAGCGTGGTCACCGGCGAGCTGGATGAGGAACGCTCGCCACTCGAGCTCCTGGCCGCCGCCTTCCCGGGCGGTTCCATCACCGGCGCGCCCAAGGTGCGCGCCATGCAGATCATCGACGAGCTGGAACCCTCCGCTCGCAGCGCCTACTGCGGCAGCCTGGGCTATGTCGACGTGCGAGGGCGCATGGACACCTCGATCGCCATTCGCACCGCCGTGGCTGACGAGGGCAGGCTGCACCTCTGGGGGGGTGGCGGCCTGGTGGCGGATTCGCGGGGTGATGAGGAATACACCGAAACACTCGACAAGATCCGACACTTGATGCAGGCCCTGACGCCGTCGGAGAAACAACACATCTAGGAATAAGAGAAAGGCACCCTTAATCCATAAAGGAATAAACATCCAATGAATCGGTATTGGGGAAGCCTGTCGCGGCTCTGCTAGTGTGGCATCCAGATTGAATGTCACCATCCGGGAGCTTCCCTATGGAGCCGCAACTCGACGTCATCAACCGTGATCTCGGCAACGACCCCGAGGCCCTGATTCGCTGGTCCCTCGAACAGGGCAGCCGCCCTATCTGCACCACCAACTTCCGTCCCTTCGAGGCCGTCATCCTGCACATGGTGGCGCGTCAACGTCCGGACATTCCCATCGTGTGGATGGACCACGGCTACAATACCGACGCCACCTATCGCTATGCCGATGCGCTCGTGAAGCGCCTCGGTCTCAACCTGATCACCTATCTGCCGAAGCGCTCACGGGCCCATCGCGAAGCCGTCGAGGGCCTGATGCCGGGCATCGACGACCCCCGTCATGCGGCCTTCACCGAGGAGGTCAAGCTCGAACCCTTCAATCGCGCCCTGCGCGAGATGGCACCGGATGTCTGGTTCACCGCGCTGCGCGCCGAGGACACACCGGAACGCGCTCGCATGGAGCCGGTGACGCGCAACGCCGACGGCCTGCTCAAGATCGCCCCCCTGCTGCACTGGACGGCGCGCGACATGTACCAGTACCTGAAGGCCCATGACCTGCCCAACGAATTCGACTATTTCGACCCCACCAAGGTCGAGGAAAAGCGCGAATGCGGGCTGCACCTGCAACACTGAGCCACAGCGTCGGTCAGCCAAGCCTTCACCAACGACGAGGCCCGTCCACTGGACGGGCCTCGTCGTTTTCACATCCCCTGCATGCTCACTCAGCGCACCGGTAGTTCGATATCCCGGAACAACTCGTCCTCGTGACGCGGCCCGGCTTCCAGGGCGGCCTCCACCAGTTCCCGCTCGAGGTGCCCGGCAAAGCCCTTGAGGAAATCATACATGTAGCCACGCATGAAGGTGCCGCGCCGAATCCCGATCTTGGTGGTGGAGCTGGCGAACAGGTGGCCAGCATCCAGCGCCACCAGGTCGTCATCCTGCTCCGGGTCGACGGCCATGTGGGCGACGATGCCCACCCCCATGCCCAGACGCACATAGGTCTTGATCACGTCCGAATCGGCGGCGGTCAACACCACATTGGGCGATAGCCCCTTGGCGCGAAAGGCATCATCGAGCTGCGAACGCCCGGTAAAGCCGAAGACATAGGTCACCAGGGGGTGCGCGGCCAGGGTCTCCAGGGTCAGGGGGTCGGCTTCCGCCAGGGGGTGGCCCCGAGGCACCAGCACACAGCGATTCCAGCGATAGCACGGCAGCAATACCAGGTCATTGAACAGATCCAGCGACTCGGTACAGATCGCGAAATCGGCCTGGCCGTCACTGACCATCTGGGCGATCTGGCGCGGCGTGCCCTGCTGCATGTGCAAGGCCACGTCCGGGTAGCGGCCGGTAAACTCGCGGATCACCGGCGGCAGGGCATAACGGGCCTGGGTATGGGTGGTCGCGATGGCCATGCTGCCACGCCGCTCATCACTGTGTTCCTGGGAGACATGCTTGATGTTGTCGGTCAAACGCAGAACCTGGCCGGCCAACTCGATGATCGACTCCCCCGCCGGCGTGACTCGGGTCAGATGCTTGCCGCTGCGCGCAAAGATCTCGACACCGAGTTCATCCTCGAGCAGGCGAATCTGTTTGGAAATGCCGGGCTGCGAGGTATAAAGGCTCTGAGCGGTCGCCGAAACATTGAGATTATGACGCGAGACTTCCCAGATATACCTCAACTGCTGGAGCTTCATGACCCTCCCCCCTTGCGTGCCGCGACATCATTAAAAGTCCATTGCGACATAAAAAAATCGTCCGTGATTACTTTATAGCATATCATGAGCACCGTCACCCGAACGAACCGGCATGCGGCCAAGGTCGCACGCGGATTTGCCAGCATCCCGGTCGACCGCTACCATCGACCGACCAGCATGCTTGCATGCCTGATCTTCCGCGCGATGCCGCGCAACGTAGTAACTGGAGAATCCCATGGCCAATAATGTCGATGTCACCAACGCCAACTTCGAGCAGGAAGTCCTCAATGCCGAGACCCCGGTCCTGCTGAAGTTCTGGGCACCCTGGTGCGGCCCCTGCAAGGTCATGGCACCGGTGGTCGACGAGGTCGCCGAGGAACGCGAAGGCAACCTCAAGATCGTCAGCATCAATGTGGACGACGCGCCGGAAATCGCCGCCGAGCAGGGCGTGCGTGGCGTGCCTACCGTGATGCTGTTCAAGTCCGGCGCCAAGGTCGCTTCCCTGGTCGGCGCCCAGTCCAAATCACAGTTGACCCAGTTCATCGACCAGAACGCCTGATCGACACCGAGTCGACTCAGCAGCACGACGCGCCCCGGACTTGCCGGGGCGCGCTTGTCTGGATCAAGCGCTCAGGCGTTTTCCTCGTTCTCCTTCCCATCGTCCCCGCTCCGTTCCGAGGGAGGTCGGTCGGCCTTTTCGATGGGCCCCGTGCCCGGCCCCAGCAAGTGTGCGATCCAGCGCGTCTGCGGATGGCTGTCCAGGGCAATCTTGAGCGTCATCGTCAGCACCACCGACAACAGCATCCCCACCACGCCGAACACCCAGCCCCAGACCACCAGCGACAGGAAGGCCACGAAGGTGGATAAGCCCAGCGCCCGCCCCATCACCCTGGGCTCAATGAGATTGCCGAGCACGAAATTGACCCCCAGATAGGCACCGCTGAGGATCAGCGCCTTGAACAGGCCGCCGTCGGGTGACACCAGCAGCAGCAATACCGGCGGCACCGCAGCGATCGCCGAGCCGATGTTGGGGATGTAATTGAGCGCGAACGCCAGCACCGCCCAGAGCAACGGGAACTCCACGCCGACCAGTTGGCAGGCCACCCAGATCAAGGCACCGGTGGCCAGGCTTACCAGCGTCTTGACCGCCAGATAGCGCTTCAGGGTCATGCTGAACTCGTGGAAGCGACGCAGGCTCGGGGCGGGATTGGCAAGGGCGCGCGATAGCTTGTCGCGAAAGTTCAGCGTCTCGAAGAGCAGGAACATGACCAGCAATGCCACCACCACGCTCTGCATCATCAGGTTGCCGACCTGACCCAGTAACGCGGGAATCCAGTTGCCGAACTTCTCGGCATCGAACAGATCGGACAGCCAGCCGGTGTCGATGGCCAGTCCGAAGTTGGCCAGGCCATCGAGGATGCCGAGATAATACTGGTAGAGCTTTTCCTCGATACCCGGCAGCGCCTCGACGAAGGTCCCGAAGCTATTGACCAGCAGAATGCCCAGCAACGAGATGAAGCCCCCGATCACCACCAGGGTCAACCAGACCGCCAGACGCCGGCTCAGGCCCAGGCGATGCAGCCATTGCACGGGAGCGGTGCAGACCACCGCGATGAACAACGACAACAGCAGAGGGACCAGCAGGCCCGCTCCGACCCGCATCCCCGCGACGATGATCACCAGGGCGGCCAGCGCCAGCGTCAGGTTGAGAGGGATGCTACGCTCAAAGTCGTCGTCGGGTCTCGCCATGCCCGCCATACTCCACTGATGATAAGAGTGCTCATGATGCCGTCTGCCATGCCAGGGTACAACGCGCCCGTCCCGTGAGCGGCACCGGATCGTGCAGCAAATACGCAATACGGCAGCGTCGAGAAGACATCGGGGAACCCGACCCCGTCCCGAGGCTCCAAGCACAGACTCAACCGCGAAAAGGAAAGCGCCATGTCACTCGTTCGTCGACGCCCGTTACTGCCGGGCGCCCTGCTCTCCGCTCTGCTGCTCGCCACCCCCATGCTGGCCGCCGCACAGCAGGACACCCCCCGCAACCGGCTTGACGTGCAGGCTCAGACCGAACTTCAGGTCGTGCCGGACGAAGCCACACTGAGCGCACGCCTCTGGGAACGCACCCCCGCCATCGCTCAACGCGAGGATACCCGTACCGATCCCGAAGCACTGGCCAAGGCACGACAGCGCCTCGAAGAACGCGCTGCCACCTTGATTCAAACCCTGGAGGATGCCGGCCTGGAGCGTGATGCCATCAGCGCGGGATCGCTGCGCGTGCAGCCCGAATCTCTGCAAGGCAAGCGTGACGGCGAGTCCGAGCCGACGCCGCTGGTGCGGACTCGCCTGGAACGTCCCTTCCAGATCGAGATCGCCGATCTCGACGACCTGCCGATGATGCTCGATGCCCTCACCGAGGCCGGTGTCAACGCCCTCGACGGCGTCACCTATGATCTCTCCGACCGCGAACAGGCAACCGACGAAGCACTGACCAAGGCACTGGAAAAGGCACGCCACAAGGCCGAGCTGATGGCTCGGACCCTCGGCGTGACCCTCGGGCCGGTGGTCAACGTGAGCGAAAACCGCTCACCGGTGTTCCAGCCACGCATGATGGCCATGAGCGCCGACGCCGCTCGTGAAAGCGCCGGTTCCAGCCCGGAATATCGCCCCGGCACCATTACCCTCGATGCCATGGTCAATGTCAGTTGGGAGATCGCATCCGAGCAATAAGGCACCGAGTCCCGGCAAGCCCTCCGGGGCTTGCCCAGGTGCTCACTCTTCCTCGTCGCTCTCCTCGTCATCCAGGCGAAGAAACGTGCGACGATAATGCGCCAGCTCGGCGATCGATTCCTTGATGTCATCCATGGCCAGGTGGACGTTGCGCTTGCTGAAGCCGACCAGCGCCCCGGGATTCCAGCGCTTGGCCAGTTCCTTGAGGGTCGAGACATCCAGGTTGCGGTAGTGGAAGAACGCCAGCAGTTCGGGCATCTCTCGCTCCAGGAAACGGCGATCCTGATGGATGCTGTTGCCGCACATCGGCGAGGTGCCCGGCGCCACATGCTCGTTCAGGAACGCCAGCGTCTCGCGCTCGGCCTTGGCCGTGTCGGCGGTGCTCGCCTTGACCCGTGCGACCAGGCCAGAGGCACCGTGAGTCTTCTGGTTCCAGTCATCCATCGCCTCGAGCAGGGTGTCGGGCTGGTGGACAGCAATCACTGGGCCCTCGGCGATCACGTTGAGGTCGGCATCGGTGACCAGAGTGGCCACCTCGATGATGCGCTCGCGGTTCGGGTCGAGCCCGGTCATTTCCAGGTCGATCCACACCAGGCGCTGGGTGCGGGGATCCTGAGCGTCTTGATTCGCGGCCATGGGAGCATCCTTGGTCGAGCGGCCGGCGACAGCCGGCCCCGTTGATGAGTACAATGCCGCCATTGTACCGACCTTCGGGCCATCATGAGCAAACGCAAGTTGAGCCGCCAGCAACGCTGGCGCGTCGAGAAGATCCAGGCCGAACGGGCCAAGCGCGCCGAGAAGCGCGGCGAACAGGATGCCGAGAAGCTCGCTGCCGGCGAGTACGGCCCCGAACAGCCCGGACGAGTGATCGCTCACTTCGGCCGTACCCTGGACGTGCGCCCCGAAGGCGAGCCGCCCCCGGTGCGCTGCCACCTGCGCGCCAACCTGGAGGGCCTCGTCACCGGCGACCGGGTGATCTGGCGCGCCGGCCAGGACGGCAGCGGCGTGGTGGTGGCCCGCGGCGAGCGCCAGAGCGTACTCGAGCGCCCCGACGCCCGGGGGCAGCTCAAGCCGGTGGCCGCCAACATCGATCAGATCCTGATCGTCTTCGCCGTCGAGCCCGAGCCCCACGCCAACCTCATCGACCGCTACCTGGTGGCCGCCGAAGCCACTGGCATCGCCCCGGTGCTGGTGCTCAACAAGGCCGACCTGCTGCCCGATAGCGGCGGCGAGCTGCGCGTACTGCTGGACCGCTACGCAGCACTGGGCTATCCGGTAGTGACCACCAGCACCGCCCGCGACGGCGGCCTGGACGCCCTCCACCAACGGCTGGCCGCACGCACCTCGGTGTTCGTCGGCCAGAGCGGGGTCGGCAAGTCCTCACTGATCGACCGTCTGCTGCCGGACGAGGAGCTGCGCATCGGCGCCCTGTCGGAGGACTCCCGCAAGGGGCGCCACACCACCACCACCGCCCGGCTCTATCGCTTCGCCCCGGGCGACCGGAACGATGCCGAGGCCGGCGAACTGATCGATTCCCCGGGTATCCGCGAGTTCGGCCTGATCCACCTGGACGAGACCCAGGTGGCCGAGGGCTTCATCGAATTTCGCGACCACCTGGGACACTGTCGTTTCCGCGATTGCCGCCACCGCCACGAACCGGGCTGCGCGCTGCTCGCCGCCGTGGACAGCGGCGAGATTCACGCCGACCGCTTTGCCAGCTATCGTCGTATCGTCGACAGTCTCGACGAGACTTGAGATAAAGACGGAATATCCCGAGCCAGGACGATTCAGGCCAGAACGATTCAGGAGAGCACCATGAGTTCCGAAGACAACCTGCTGCCACTGATCGTCGAGCCCGAGCAGCTCGCCGAGAAGCTGGATGCCCCCTCGCTGCTGATCATCGACGTACCGCTCAAGGCCGAGAGCCACGAACAGGGCCACGTGCCCGGCGCCGTCTTCCTGGACTACAAGCGGCTGCTGCGCGGCGCGGGCGAGGTACCCAACGAGGCGCCGGACGCCGAGGCCCTGTCGGCGCTGTTCTCGTCCCTGGGACTGACCCGCGACACCCATGTGGTGGCCTACGACGACGAGGGCGGTGGCTGGGCCGGTCGGCTGCTGTGGACCCTGGAACTGATCGGCCACACCCGCTACTCCTACCTCAACGGCGGCATCCATGCCTGGCGCGCCACCGGGCAACCGACATCCACCGAGTCGACCGCACCGACGCCCAGCGACTACCAGGCCGAAATCCTCCACCCCGAGGTGGCCATCGACCGCGTCGAGCTGACCGAGCGCCTGGGCGAACAGGGCTTCGCGATCTGGGACGCCCGCACCCGCGCCGAATATGACGGCGAGAAGGGCGACAACAAGCGTCTGGGCCATATCCCCGGCGCGGTAAACCTGGACTGGACCGACGCCATGGACAAGGAACGCGACCTGCGCATCCGCGACTATGCCGAGCTGGTCACCGAGCTCGAGGCACTGGGCCTGACCCCGGACATGGAAGTGGTCACCCACTGCCAGACCCACCACCGCAGCGGCTTCACCTGGCTGGTGGGCAAGGCGCTGGGCTTCGAGAAGATGCGCGCCTACGCCGGCTCCTGGAAGGAATGGGGCAACCGCGACGACACGCCGATCGAGAAATAAGCTGGAAGCTGGAAGCTGGAAGCTGGAAGCTGGAAGGCAGCATGAGCCCCGTCATCATGGGATCGACGTTTTTTCTTCTAGCTTCCAGGCGCGAAGCGCCGCTCTTCCAGCTTCAAGCCAGCCGGCCCTATCTCTGATCTCACCGACCTCACCGAACTCCGATTCACCGCATAACTGGAACGCCCCTCGTGATCCCAGCCAAGCTGTTTGCCCTGATCCAGTACCCCCTGCCCCACCACCTGCTCTCGCGGCTGGTCGGCCGGCTGGCCGAATGCCGCCTGCCCTGGCTGAAGGACGTCCTGATCCGCGCCTTTATCCGGCAATTCAAGGTCGACATGGGCGAGGCTCACGAGCCGGATCCAAGCGCCTACCCAAACTTCAATGACTTCTTCACCCGGCCGCTGAAGGACGGCGCCCGCCCCATCGGCGAGGGGATGATCTCGCCGGCCGACGGCACCCTCTCGCAGTTCGGGGGCCTCGAACACGGCCGGATGATCCAGGCCAAGGGTCACGACTTCACCGCCGCCGACCTGCTGGGCGGCGACCTGGAGACCGCCGAGCGCTACCGCGACGGCAGCTTCGCCACCGTCTACCTGTCGCCGCGCGACTATCATCGCGTGCATATGCCGGTGGCCGGCACACTCCGCGAGATGGTCTATGTGCCGGGTCGGCTGTTCTCGGTCAACGCCGCCACCACTCACCACGTGCCCAACCTCTTCGCCCGCAACGAGCGCCTGGTCTGCCACTTCGACACCGAGCACGGCCCCATGGCCCTGGTGCTGGTCGGCGCCATGATCGTCGCCGCCATCGAGACGGTATGGGCCGGGCAGATCACGCCCCTGCCCCGCGGCGGCGTGCAGCGCATCCGCTTCGACACCCCGGTGCACCTCGAGAAGGGCGAGGAAATGGGCCACTTCAAGCTCGGCTCCACCGTGGTGATGGCCTTCGACGAGAAAGTGGATTTCGGCGACCTGGCCGCGGAACAGACGGTCAGGATGGGCCAGCGGCTCGGCGAGTTCGACTGAAAGCCTCCTCCCCTCTGATCCACCAACGAAAAGGGCCTACTCAACAGAGTGGGCCCTTTTGTTTCGAGCAGATCGTGGCGAGTCGGCCGGCAACGCTGGCCTTGGGATCACGATAGCCGGACTGTCAGCTCGACCGCTCCAGCTCGATCTCGACCGGCGAACGAACGGCCTTGTTCGGTTTGCCCATGAGTTGAATGCCCATGGCAAGCAGAAAGATCACCGCAAAGACCGTCGTCGGAATCTTCCCGAAGAAGTGTAACGCCAGGCTGGCCAGGATGATCGGCACCGTCACCAGCACCACGCGGGAATACTGCTTCGCCGCCTCATCCATCTGGCGGAGGTGTCGTGCCAGCATCTCGCCTGACGCCCCCGCCACAAGATCGTCCGCGCCGCACTTGGGACACTCGGCCGTCTCTCGACGCAACAGCCGTTGCGCATTGCCATGCCGGAGACCGACTCGCTCTTTACACGCAGGGCAAGCATAGGTGGCCACTTTGATACCCGAATCTTTCATGACGCACTTTCCAGAATATTGAACTGTGTATGTGTAGCCCCATTGTAACGGCCTTCCAGTATCAGCCGTTCAGCCCACATGGGCGACGAAGGGCACGCTGCGATAGGCCGCCTTCGGCACTTCGCCGGCGCCTGACTGGCCGAAACGTTCCTCCACCGGCCCCAG
>NZ_JAJQTQ010000046.1 GCF_029081005.1 Halomonas elongata
AGCTTCCAGCTTCCAGCTTCCAGCTTCCAGCTTCCAGCTTCCAGCTTCCAGCTTCCAGCTTCCAGCTTCCAGCTTCCAGCTTCCAGCTTCCAGCTTCCAGCTTCCAGCTTCCAGCTTTTAGGCCGAGATCGAGTCGGCCTTGACGTAGCGCGGGTCGAAGGTGCGGCCGTCGAGGCGCTCGTGGTCCGGTGCGTTCTCGATCAGCACCCGAAGGCTTTCCTTGGCACGCTCCGGCATGTCCAGTCCGAGATAGCCCTCGACCATCACCGCCAGGGCATCACGAGTGCCTTTCGCCTCGGGATAGTTCTCGATGACCCAGCGGCCCCGCTTCACGGCGGCCAGGTAGGCCCCCTTGCGCAGGTAGAAGTCGGCCACTTCGAGCTCGTGACGCGCCAGGAGGTTGCGCAGATACACGATGCGCTGACGGGCATCCGGCGCATACTGGCTGTTCGGGTAGCGGCGGACCAGGTCCCGGAAATCGGAGTAGGCGTCACGGCTGGCACCGAGATCTCGCTTGGAGATGTCGATCAGGCGCAGCGACTCGAGACTGAAACGGCCGGCCTCCCAGGACGCGAGGCCACGCATGTAGTAGGCGTAGTCGACTTGCGGGTGGTCGGGGTGCAGGCGGATGAAACGACTGGCGGCGGCGCGGGCGGCTTCCCAGTCGTTGGACTCGTAATAGGCGTAGATCAGTTCGAGCTGTGCCTGTTCGGCGTGCTCGCCGAAGGGATAGCGGGTATCGATGGCCTCCAGCCGGTTGATGGCGGTGACATAACTGCCATTTTCCAGTGCGGCGCGGCCTTCTTGATACAACTGGCCCTCCGCGACATCCGGAGCCTGCTCTTCTTCCTCGGTGCTGGCGCAGCCGGCCAGGAGGGCGGTCGCCAGCAGCATGGCGGCCAGGCGAGTACCGGTCGTGATAACGCGCATCGTGATCCTCGTGTCAAACAACCCTGGGCGGCCGTGCTAGAATCGGCCTGAATCCGCCTACTATAAAGCACCTTGCGGCAAAACGCAGTCATCACGCGATGTGATGCACCAACGCTTTTCGGGTAGCGCTCCACTCCCCAGACGGACCCTTGACGACCTCATGCCACAGACCCTTGATGCCCATCAATGCATTCCCGACAGTATGGCCGGTCTACGCCTTGATCAAGCTGCCGCCGAGTTGTTCAGCGATTTCTCCCGGGAGCGGCTCAAGGCCTGGATCAAGGAAGGAGCGCTGACCGTCGATGGCGGGCCTGCCAGGCCCAGAGACAAGGTGCATGGTGGCGAGACGCTGGCACTCGTGGCCGAACTCGAGGACGACGCCCGTTTCGAACCCGAGGACATTCCGCTGGAAGTGGTCTTCGAGGATGATGACGTTCTGGTCATCGACAAGCCCCCCGGCCTGGTGGTGCATCCGGCCGCTGGCAATCCCGACGGTACCCTGCTCAATGGCCTGCTGCATCATTGCCCGGCGCTTGCCGCGGTACCGAGGGCCGGCATCGTTCATCGGCTCGACAAGGACACCAGTGGCCTGATGGTGGTGGCCAAGACGCTGGTCGCCCAGACGGCCCTGGTCGAACAGCTCCAGGCCCGCACCGTGTCTCGGGAATACGATGCCGTGGCCGTCGGCACGATGACGGCAGGCGGTACCCTGGATGCGCCGATCGGCCGTCACCCTCGCGATCGCAAGCGCCAGGCGGTCAACGCCTCCGGCAAACCTGCGGTGACGCACTATCGCGTGATCGAGCGTTTCAGGGCGCATACTCATGTGCGTTGTCGGCTGGAAACCGGGCGGACGCATCAGATCCGGGTGCACATGGCACACCTGCGCTATCCCTTGGTCGGCGACCCAGTCTATGGCGGGCGCCTGAAGCTCCCCGCCGGGTCCGGGGAAACCCTCAAGGAGGTGTTGCGCGAGTTCCCGCGCCAGGCGCTGCATGCCCGTAAACTGGCCTTCGTGCATCCGGCAACCGGTGCCACCATGACCTTCCGGGCGCCACTCCCGGATGACCTGCTGATGCTGCTCGATTTCCTCCGGGACGACCGGGAGACGATGCGATGAGTGACGCCCTCGATCTTCAACCGACACTGGTGCGTCCCGACTGGCCGGCACCCGACTCGGTGGCCGCCTGTGTCACGACCCGGGAGACGGGGCCGAGCCAGGACGCCTTCGCCGCCTTCAACCCGGCCCGACACGTGGGGGACAACCCGAATCATGTATCGTTATGTCGGCGTCAGTTGAGCAAGGTGATCGGCGACGATCGTCCCTTGCTGTGGCTGAATCAGGTGCATGGCGGGCGGGTGCAGCAGTACTTCGCCGACGATGCGCCGGAAGCGGATGCGGCGGTGGCAAGGGATCGTGGCCATGCCTGCGTGGTGCTCACCGCCGACTGTCTCCCGGTATTCTTCTGCGATCGTGACGGGCAGCGGGTCGCGGTGGCCCATGCCGGCTGGCGCGGCCTGGCCGGCGGCGTGCTCGAGGCCACGGTAGCGGCGTTGGGAGTACCCGCCGAGACGCAGATGGCCTGGCTGGGACCGGCGATCTCCAATGCCCAGTTCGAGGTCGGCCCGGAAGTCCGCCAGGCCTTCGTCGCCGTGCAACCGGAGGCGCTGGAAGCCTTCGATCCCAGCCCCTATCGCCTTGATCATTACATGGCCGATCTCTACAAGCTGGCGCGCCTGCGTCTCGAGCGCCTCGGGGTTTCCTATATCGGCGGCGGGCACTTCTGTACCGCCTGCGAATCCCGCTTCTACTCCCACCGCCGGGACGACGGCATGACCGGCCGCATGGCCAGCATGATCTGGCTTCGCTAGCCCGGCTTCGCCGGGAGCTGGAAGATCGTCCGCTTAGCGGACGTAAGCTGGAAGCTTGAAGAAAACCCTCCCGGGCTTCGCCCGGAGCTATAAGCCGTAAGCTTTAAGCTGGAAGAAAAAACTTGACCCCGAACTGTCGGTGTTCATGCTGCCTTCCAGCTTCCAGCTTCCAGCTTCCAGCTTCCAGCTTCCAGCTTCCAGCTTCCAGCTTCCAGCTTCCAGCTTCCAGCTGACTTGAAAACCGTCCCATCAGACGCCATCTCTTGTGTCAAGACACATTGACAGGGTCAGGCGGCGCGTCCGAACGCGTCGTTACCCCGATGGAGGAAAGCGAATGCGTTTCGACAAGTTCACCGCCAAGTTGCAGAACGCTGTGGCCGATGCCCAGTCGCTGGCGGTAGGGCACGGCCATAATCAGCTCGAGCCTGGCCATCTGCTGCTGTCATTGCTGGATGCCAGCGATACCGGCGTCAAGGCGCTGGTGCAGAAGGCCGGCGGCGATGCCGCGCGGCTGCGCGATGCCCTGATGGGGCATCTGGACGATCTGCCCCGAGTGGCCGAGTTCGATGGCGAGGTGCAGCCATCCCGGGATCTGGTCAAGCTGTTCAACCTCACCGACCGCGAGGCCCAGAAGCGAGGCGATCAGTATATCGCCAGCGAGCTGGTGCTGCTTGCGGCCCTGGAGATGCGTCATGCGGTGAGCAAGGCGCTGACCCAGGCCGGGGTGACCCGCAAGGCGCTGGAGACCGCCATCGACAGCGTGCGCGGCGGTAGCAGGGTCGACGATCCCAATGCCGAGGATCAGCGGGAGGCACTGGACAAGTACACCCTGGATCTCACCGAGCGGGCGACCAGCGGCAAACTTGACCCGGTGATCGGCCGCGATGATGAGATTCGCCGGACCATTCAGGTCCTGCAGCGTCGTACCAAGAACAACCCGGTACTGATCGGCGAGCCCGGGGTGGGCAAGACCGCCATCGTCGAAGGCCTGGCCCAGCGCATCGTCGATGGCGAGGTACCTGAAGGCCTCAAGGACAAGCGCGTGCTGTCGCTGGATATGGGCGCGCTGCTGGCCGGCGCCAAGTTCCGCGGCGAGTTCGAGGAGCGCCTCAAGGCGGTGCTCAAGGAGCTGTCCCAGGAAGAGGGACGGGTCATCCTGTTCATCGACGAACTGCATACCATGGTCGGTGCCGGCAAGGCCGAGGGCGCCATGGATGCCGGCAACATGCTCAAGCCGGCGTTGGCACGCGGGGAACTGCACTGTGTGGGTGCCACGACGCTCGACGAGTATCGCCGGTACATCGAGAAGGATGCCGCCCTGGAGCGCCGTTTCCAGAAGGTACAGGTGGATGAGCCGACCGAGGCGGATACCATCGCTATCCTGCGTGGCCTCAAGGAGCGCTACGAAGTGCACCATGGTGTCGATATCACCGATGGCGCCATCATCGCCGCCGCCAAGCTGTCGACGCGCTATATCACGGATCGTCAGTTGCCCGACAAGGCGATCGACCTGATCGACGAGGCGTCTTCCCGAATTCGCATGGAGCTCGACTCCAAGCCGGAGGAAATGGATCGTCTGGATCGTCGCCTGATCCAGCTCAAGATGGAGCGCGAGCACCTCAAGAAGGAAACCGACGAGGCCTCCCGCAAGCGCCTCGAGAGTCTCGAGGAGCAGATCGGCGAGCTCGAGCGGGAATATGCCGACCTCGACGAGATCTGGAAGGCCGAGAAGGCCAGTATCCAGGGAGCGGCCCAGTTCAAGGACGAACTCGATCGCGCTCGCGTCGATCTCGAACAGGCCCGCCGCCAGGGGGATCTCGGCCGGATGTCCGAGCTGCAGTACGGCGTGATTCCGGAGCTCGAGCGAAAGATCGCCGAGAGCAGCGAGGAAGAGGCCGATACCTCGGAGCACCGGCTACTGCGTTCCAATGTCACCGAGGAGGAGATCGCCGAGGTGGTCTCGCGCTGGACGGGCATCCCGGTGGCCAAGATGCTCGAGGGCGAGCGCGACAAGCTGCTGCGTATGGAAGAGGCGCTGCACGAGCGGGTGATCGGTCAGGATGAGGCGGTCACGGCGGTTTCCAACGCCGTTCGGCGTTCGCGGGCCGGTCTGGCCGACCCCCATCGACCCAATGGCTCCTTCCTGTTTCTCGGGCCCACCGGCGTGGGCAAGACGGAACTGTGCAAATCGCTGGCGGGTTTCCTCTTCGATACCGAGGAGGCCATGGTGCGCATCGACATGTCCGAGTTCATGGAGAAGCACTCGGTGGCACGGCTGATCGGTGCGCCCCCCGGCTATGTCGGCTACGAGGAAGGCGGATACCTGACCGAGGCCGTGCGTCGCAAGCCCTACTCCGTGCTGTTGCTCGACGAGGTCGAGAAGGCTCACGCCGATGTCTTCAACATCCTGCTGCAGGTGCTCGAGGATGGTCGCCTCACGGATGGCCAGGGACGCACCGTGGACTTCCGCAACACGGTGATCGTGATGACCTCCAACCTGGGCTCGGACATCATCCAGCGCATGGGTGGCGACGACAGCGACTATGAGCAGATGAAGGCCATGGTGATGGAGGTGGTAGGCAGCCATTTCCGGCCCGAACTGATCAACCGCATCGACGAAGTGGTGGTCTTCCACGCCCTGGAGCAGGAGCAGATCCGGGCCATCGCCGATATTCAGCTCGATCGCCTGCGTGGCCGGCTGGCCGAGCACGATCTCTCGCTCGAGGTCTCGGATGAGGCCATGGGGCAGTTGGCCGCGGCCGGCTTCGATCCGGTCTTCGGTGCCCGCCCGCTCAAGCGGGCGATCCAGAGCCGCATCGAGAACCCGTTGGCCCAGGACTTGTTGGCCGGTCATTTCTCGCCGGGCGAAACGATTCGTGTCGAGGCCGAGGGAGATCGGTTGGTCTTCCAGCGCTGACGGCCCCGTGCCAACGACCCATCGGGGTCGTCTACACTGATTTTCAGGTTGCGTCCTGACCTTGTACGCCCGTCGATCCTCGTGATCGGTCGGGCGTTTTTTCATGTCGTCGCGGTCGTCATCGCGTGGTGATTCCGGGGTAAGGGAGTGTCCAAGGTTGACACTCCGCGACCGCTATTGGAATCTTGACCCTTCCTGATACGGGCGCGGAACCCAGCGGGCAATCCCCCATCTCCGCGCGAAGGGTAGGCCGCAGGCCTTTACCCGCCGAAGGACTTCCGGGTCCGGGCCAACCGCCCGACCTGGCCAATGCCCCGACGCGGTGATCCGCCGTGAGAGGGAAATGCGGATTCATGCAGCAGTGGATCAGCGTTCCCGAGAGAGTGCTGGCCCTAACCGGGCCTCAAAACGCCAGGGTTTGGCATCAGGTGCCGGCGTGTCCGGCAGCGGCATACCGCCGCACTCGAACTCGTGCCCCGAAGGGCACGGATTGCACTCGAGACCTCCAGGGGAGAAACATCTGTGGAATTGCTTTCCGGCGCGGACATGATCGCCCGCTTCCTGCAGGATGAGGGCGTCGAATACATTTATGGCTATCCGGGCGGCGCGGCGCTACACATCTATGACGCCCTGTTCCGTCAGGACAAGGTCAAGCACATCCTGGTGCGCCACGAACAGGCCGCCACCCATGCCGCCGATGGTTATGCCAGGGCTTCGGGCAAGCCCGGTACGGTACTGGTCACATCGGGGCCCGGTGCCACCAATGCCGTCACCGGCATCGCCACCGCCTACATGGATTCGATTCCGATGGTGGTGCTGTGTGGCCAGGTGATGAGCCACCTGATCGGTGACGATGCCTTTCAGGAAACCGATATCGTCGGCGTGACACGCCCGATCGTGAAGCACAGCTTCTCGATCCGGCATCCGTCCGAGATTCCGGAAGTCCTCAGAAAGGCCTACTATCTTGCCTCGACCGGACGACCCGGCCCGGTGGTGGTGGACATTCCCAAGGACATGACCACGCCCACCGAGCGTCACGAATACGTCTATCCGAAAAAGGTAAAGCTGCGTTCCTACAACCCGGTTGCACGCGGCCATACCGGCCAGATCAAGAAGGCCGTGGAATTGATGCTCAAGGCGCGTCGCCCGGTGTTCTATACCGGCGGCGGTGTGGTTACCGGGCGTGCCTGTGAAGGGCTGACCGACCTGGTCAAGCGGCTGGGGCATCCCATCACCACCACCTTGATGGGCATCGGCGCCTTCCCGCAGAGCGACGACCAGTGCCTCGGCTGGCTGGGCATGCATGGCTCCTACGAGTCGAACATGGCTATGCACCATGCCGACCTGATCGTTGCCATCGGGGCGCGCTTCGACGACCGGGTGACCAACAACACCTCGAAGTTCTGTCCCACCGCCAAGATCATCCATGTCGATATCGATCCGAGCTCGGTGTCCAAGACCGTGCGCGCGGACGTGCCCATCGTCGGCCCGGCACAGAGCGTGATCAACGAGATGATCAGCCTGCTGCAGGGACGGGAAATCGCCGACGCCGAGGCTCTCGATGAATGGTGGCAGACCATCGAGGGCTGGCGCGAGGAGCGCCGTGGCAAGCTCTATGAGCCTTCGAAGGCCGGCGAGGCGCTCAAGCCTCAGGAGGTCATCGAGGCGATCTGTCGTCTGACCCGGGGCGAGGCCTATGTCACCACCGACGTGGGCCAGCACCAGATGTTCGCGGCCCAGTACTACAAGTTCGACAAGCCCAACCGCTTCATTACCTCCGGTGGGCTCGGCACCATGGGCTTCGGCTTCCCGGCAGCCATGGGCATCAAGCAGAACTTCCCCGACGAGCAGGTGGTCTGCGTGACCGGCGAGGGCAGTTTCCAGATGATGATGCAGGAACTGTCGACCTGTAAGCAGTTCGGCGGTGGCGTGAAGATCATCAACCTGAACAATGCGTCGCTTGGCATGGTGCGCCAGTGGCAGGATCTCAACTACAAGTCGCGTCACGCGCACTCCTACATGGAGTCGCTGCCCGATTTCCAGAAACTGATCGAGTCGTATGGCTTCACCGCGCTGCGGGTGGAGACGATGGAGGAACTCGAGCCGGCACTGGAGAAGACCTTTGCCGACAAGCACGAGCTGGTGTTCCTCGACGTCATGGTCGACCCGCACGAGCACGTCTATCCGATGCAGGTGCCCCTGGGCTCCATGCGTGACATGCTGCTTTCGAAGACGGAGCGGAGCTGATGCGCCATATCATCTCGATTCTGATGGAAAACGAACCGGGCGCCTTGTCTCGCGTGGTGGGGCTGTTTTCCCAACGCAACTTCAATATCGAAACCCTCAACGTCGCGCCTACCGAGGACGAGACCCTCTCGCGGTTGACCGTGACCACGGTGGGGGATGACCGGGTGATCGAACAGATCACCAAGCATCTCAACAAGCTGATCGACGTGGTCAAGCTGGTCGACCTCACCGAAGGCAGTCACATCGAGCGCGAACTGATGCTGGTCAAGGTGAAGGCGCTGGGCGCGGCGCGTGACGAGGTCAAGCGCACCGTGGATATCTTCCGCGCGCAGATCGTCGACGTGACGCCGAGCCTGTACACGGTGCAGATCACCGGCGATGCCGAGAAGCTGGATGCCTTCCTGCAGGCCATGGCGCCGGTGGGCATTCATGAGGTGGCGCGGACCGGGGTCTCGGGCATTGCCCGGGGCGACAAGGTGCTGTCGCTGTGATCGACGGCTGTGCCTCGGCGACCGGCTTGTCGTCGTTCGCCATGTGAATCCACGCGGTGGAATCCAGTGAGCCGCCCCTGCGCCGGGGCGGCTTTTTTGCGTCGCGCCAGGGAGTGATGTCGTTCAGATGTCCAGGCAGATCTTGCCGAAGTGCTGCTGCGACTCCTGATGACGGAATGCCTCGGCGATATCCTCGAGCGCGAAGTGTCGATCGATGATCGGTTCGATGCCGAGGGCCTCGATACCGCGAATCATCTCCTGCTGGTGGGCCCGGCTGCCCACGATGATGCCCTGCAGGCGGGCCTGCTTGGCCATCAATCTGGCCGTGGGGATGTCGCCACCACGGCCGGTCAGTACGCCGATCAGCGAGATATGGCCGCCGATGCGCACCGCCTCGATGGACTGGGCGAGGGTGCCGGGTCCGCCGACTTCTATGATGTGATCCACGCCGCGGCCTGCGGTGAGCTCCCTCACCTTGCTTCCCCATTCGGGGAGGGTGCGGTAATTGATGGTGTGGTCGGCGCCGAGCGATGCGAGCCTTGCCAGCTTGTCGTCCGAGGAGGAGGTGGCGATGACGGTGGCCCCCATGGCCTTGGCGAACTGCAGGGCGAAGACCGAGACGCCGCCGGTGCCCAGCACCAGCACGCTATCGCCGGCCTTGAGGCCGCCTTCCACCACCAGGGCGCGCCAGGCGGTCAGTCCGGCCGTGGTCAGTGTCGCCGCCTGGGCATGGCTATAGCCGCGTGGTGCATGCGTGAACCAGGTTTGGGGACGAATCACCGTTTCCCGAGCGTAGCCATCGACGCCATCACCCGGAACCGTCTTGAAATCGCCGACCTCGGCGGGCCCCGTCAGCCAACTGGGGAAGAAGGTGGAAACGACCGAGTCTCCCACCGAGAACGTCTCGACGCCTTCGCCGACGGCCTCGACCACGCCTGCGCCGTCCGACATCGGGATCCGCCCGTCTGCGGTCGGCATGGCGCCGCTGACTACACCGTAGTCATGAAAGTTGAGGGAGCTGGCGCGAATTCTGACGCTGACCTCGCCGGGTCCCGGAGCACCGGGGGCATCATGCTCTTGCGTGCGGAGTCGATCCAGTCCGCCTGGACTGGCCAGGGTAACGACCTTCATGGGGAAGTCTCCATGCCGAAAGTAGTTATTAGCTCGCTAATTGTATCAGTCTGACGTCCTTTCCCGATGAGAACAAGCCGGGAGGTGACGTTCAACTGCGCTCCTCGACCTCGTCCCAGAGGGCATGAATGAGCGGGCTTCGCAGGCGCCGGTTGAGCACGCAGAGGCCGACATCGTAATGCGGAAGTTCCGGCTTGACCGGTAGGATCCGCACGCGTTCCGACAGCGGGCTGGCCTCCAGCACGATGCGGGGTACGACACCGACACCGAATCCCAGGCCGACCATGCTGACGATGGCTTCGTGGCCGGCCACCTGAGCATAGATGCGGGGCGAGATACCCAGTGCCTTGAACCAGGTATTGCTGACTTCCCGTGACAGCCCCGATTCGGACAGCACCATAGGTACATTGCGCCACTGTGCCGCACTGGGCGTGCGTGGATCGGCCGGTACCCACTCATGCGCATCGCGTGGTGCGATGAATACCAGCGGTGAGCGGGTCAGCGACTTGAAGGCGAGCCCCTCGGGCAACTGCCGGGGACGCGAGGTGATGGCCATGTCCTCGTTGCCGGCCAGTACCCGCGGCATGGCCTGGGCGGGATCGCCGGTGTGCAGTTTCAGCTCGATGCCCGGATAGCGGGTACGAAATTCGCTGAGCAGGTCATAGAGGAAGCTGTAGCTGGCGGTAACCGAGCAGTAGATGCTGATCTCGCCGGTCAGGGTATGGGCTTCGCTCATCAGCGACTGACGCAGCTGCTCCCACTGCTCCAGGGTGTCCCGGGCGTAGGCGTGGAAGCTGTGGCCCTGGCGGGTCAAGGCCACATGGCGATTGTCGCGTTCGAACAGCCTGACTCCCAGGCTCTCCTCCAGCTGTTGGATGGAGCGTGAAAGTGTCGAAGGGCTGACGTGGCACGCTTCACTGGCGCGACCGAAATGCAGGGTGTCGGCGAGCGTCAGGAAATGTTTCAGGGGGCGCATGTCCATGTGTCCATTATTTCACATATCGGGATGTGATATTGCAAATATAGCGTTTTACGCAACACGAACCCTGGCGTAGAGTCGATTCATCGACAGGGCCAAGGGCCCGCCGGAATCTCCCAGCGCCGCACAAGACGGCGCGGGTGGCCATCGACGCTGACACTCACGTTCATTCTCGTTTTCAGGAGCATCCCATGCGCGTTTACTACGACAAGGACTGCGATCTTTCGCTCATCCAGGGCAAGCAGGTGGCCATCGTGGGCTACGGCTCCCAGGGCCATGCCCACGCCAACAACCTCAAGGAATCCGGTGTCGATGTGACCGTCGCGCTGCGCCAGGGCTCTTCCTCCGCGGCCAAGGCCGAGGCCGCCGGCCTCAAGGTCGCCACCGTGGAGGAGGCCGCCCAGGTCGCCGACGTGATGATGGTGCTGGCGCCTGACGAGAACCAGAAGGCCATCTATGAGCAGCAGATCGCACCGAACCTGAAGGAAGGCGCGACCCTGGCCTTCGCTCACGGCTTCAACATCCATTACAACCAGGTCGAGCCGCGCGCCGACCTGGATGTGATCATGATCGCGCCCAAGGCGCCGGGACACACCGTGCGTTCCGAGTTTACCCGCGGCGGCGGAATCCCGGATCTGATCGCGATCCATCAGGATGCCTCCGGTAGCGCCAAGGAACTGGCCCTGTCCTATGCCGCGGCCATCGGCGGCGGGCGCAGCGGCATCATCGAGACCACCTTCAAGGACGAGACCGAGACCGACCTGTTCGGTGAACAGACGGTGCTCTGCGGCGGCGCCGTGGAACTGGTCAAGGCTGGTTTCGAGACCCTGACCGAAGCGGGCTATGCCCCGGAGATGGCGTACTTCGAGTGCCTGCATGAACTCAAGCTGATCGTCGACCTGATGTACGAGGGCGGCATTGCCAACATGAACTACTCCATCTCCAACAACGCGGAGTATGGCGAGTATGTCACCGGTGCCGAGGTCATCAACGATCAGTCCCGTCAGGCCATGCGTGATGCCCTCAAGCGCATCCAGACCGGCGAATACGCCAAGATGTTCATCAACGAGGGCAACACCAACTATCCCTCCATGACCGCGCGTCGTCGCCTGAACGCGGAACATCCGATCGAGCAGGTCGGCGAGAAGCTGCGGGGTATGATGCCCTGGATCGCCGCCAACCAACTGGTCGACAAGAGCAAGAACTGATCGACCCGCTCGAGCGACTGAACATCGGGGGTGCGGTGATCCGTGCCCCCGTTGTGTATTCGGTCGTGAGCCATCCCGCTCGCTGTGTGTAGAATGAGAAGGACCTTCAGCCGCAACGGAAGACACAGATGAGCCAAGACCCCAGCAACGGCGAGCGTGAAAGACGTGAAGCGAATGACGAGGATCTGGCCACGACCTTCGTTCGCGAGTCGGAAGTGGTCGAGGAGGCGCTGGAGGATGGCAAGAAGGTAAAGCGCAGGGGTATCTACCTGCTGCCCAACCTGTTCACGACATCGGCGCTGTTCTCCGGCTTCTTCGCCGTGGTGGCCGCCATCAATGGCGACTTCACGGCGGCATCGATCGCGATCTTCATCGCCATGGCCCTCGATGGGCTGGATGGTCGAGTCGCTCGGTTGACCAATACCCAGAGCGATTTCGGCGCCGAATACGACAGCCTTTCCGACATGCTTTCCTTCGGTGTCGCCCCCGGACTCGTTGCCTTCATCTGGATCCTGCAAGATGTCGGCAAGACCGGTTGGGTAGTGGCATTTCTGTACGTGGCCTGTGCGGCATTGCGCCTGGCGCGCTTCAATGTGCAGATCGGCAGCGTCGACAAGAAATGGTTCATCGGTCTCCCCAGCCCCTCGGCCGCCGCCGTGGTGGCCGCGAGTGTCTGGACCTTCCACAGCTTCGATGCCGAGGCCTTCGGCTTCAAGCTCTGGATGCTGTTCCTCGTCGGGGCCGCCGGTGTGCTGATGGTCAGCAATATTCGCTATTACAGCTTCAAGGATATCGACCTCAAGGGCCCCGTGCCTTTCGTCATGTTGCTGGCCATCGTGCTGGGCTTTGTGGTCATTTCCATCGAGCCTTCCTTGATGTTGCTGTTGCTGTTCGGCACCTATGTCGCATCGGGCCCCGTGCTGGCCATGTGGCGCAAGCTTCGCTCGCCACGCGAGAAGGCCTGACACGGGGCCACTGGCCCGAATCGAGACGCCCGCCGCGAGCGGGCGTTTTCGTCGGTCGCCGCTGGTCGCGTTATCCACAGTCGCCATGTGTCGCCAGGGGTGTGGATGAATTGTCACCGCCTTGAGATCTTTTCTTCACAAAGGGCTTGCACAGCCGGCTCGTGATCCGTAAAGTACGCATCCGCTGCCGGCGA
>NZ_JAJQTQ010000047.1 GCF_029081005.1 Halomonas elongata
AGCCTGCGCACCACGCCCAACATGTCGACCTGGCGCCCCTGCGACGCCGTGGAGACCGCCGCCGCCTGGAACGCCGCCCTCAAGCGCCAGGCCGGGCCCACCGCGCTAGTGCTGTCACGCCAGAACCTGCCCCACCAGGAACGCGACAAGCAGCAGCTCGCCGATATCCAGCGCGGGGGCTACATCCTCAAGGACAGCGCCGGCACGCCCGAGCTGATCCTGATCGCCACCGGCTCCGAGGTCGGCCTGGCCATGGACGCCGCCACTGCCCTCGCCGACAAGGGCCGCCAGGTGCGCGTGGTCTCCATGCCGTCCACCGACGTCTTCGACGCCCAGGACGCCGACTACCGCCAGGCCGTGCTGCCCGCCGAGGTCGGCAACCGCCTGGTCATCGAGGCCGCTCACCCGGACCTGTGGCACAAGTACGTCGGCCTCGAGGGCCGGGTCATCGGCATGACCACCTTCGGCGAGTCCGCCCCCGCCGGCGACCTGTTCCCGCACTTCGGCTTCACCGTCGACAACATCGTCGACGAAGCCGGCCAGCTGCTGGACGACGCCGAGGATTGAAGCAACAGAGGGGCGCCGGCGACAGGGCGAAGAGGGGGTCCGATGCCATGAATGGCATCGGTAGCGCCCAGGAAAGGGTTCACAGCGTCCCCTCGGAGACCTGTCGACGGATCAGCCCCGGATGACATCTGGCGCCCGCTCGCTGGCATACGTAGAATAGAGCACGGCCACACATGGCCACTGTTCTCAGGGCGGGGTGAAAGTCCCCACCGGCGGTGATGGCGCCCTTCCCTTCAGTGACAGAGAAGGCGTGCACAAGCCCGCGAGCGCCCGGTATCGCTGCAGCGCAACGAACATCGGGGTCAGCAGATTCGGTGAGATTCCGAAGCCGACGGTGACAGTCCGGATGAAAGAGAACGGCACCTTGGACGAGGCGACCCGTACTTGCGATGCCTTCGTGTCGCCAGTCACCACCGTCAGCCCGGCGAGGGTTCCGCATGCCCTGATTCTGGTAACGTAATAGAGGCAGACCATGAATCAGTCGACTACCGATCATTCCCCCCGCATCGCCTTTATCCAGGCCAGCTGGCACAGCGACATCGTCGGCCAGGCCCGAGAGGCATTCATCGCCACCCTCGCCGAGCAGCACGGCATCGAGCGCGAGAGCGTCGAGACCTTCAGCGTCGCAGGCGCCTACGAAATCCCCTTGCAGGCCAAGCTGCTGGCCAGAAGCGGTCGCTTCGACGCCATCGTCGGCGCCGGCTTCGTGGTCGACGGCGGCATCTATCGCCACGACTTCGTCGCCCAGGCGGTCATCGACGGCATGATGAGAGTACAGCTCGACACCGAAGTGCCGGTGCTGTCGGTGGTGCTCACCCCGCACCACTTCCACGAGCATGCCACTCACACGGCGTTCTTCCATGAACACTTCGTGACCAAGGGCCGCGAGGCCGCCGAAGCCTGCGCTCAGACACTGGAAAACCTGCGTCAGGTGCGCAAGCTGATCGATGCCTGACAAGGCATATCGTCAAAAACGCCGCCAGGGACTCCTGGCGGCGCTTGAGGCTCGACATGCCAGACGCGGATGCTCCGCCCTGGCAATCGTCTGAATTATTGCTCGAGCACGAAGGGGTCGGTGTACTGATCCACGTTCTCTTCGGTGATCAGCATGCAGTCGAAGAGTTTCTTCTCGCCCTCGAGGCCGGTCTCGCCGGTACGAATGAACTTGTCGGCCATGCGCACTGACGCCTCGGCGAAGATGGCCACCGGCTGCAGCACCGTATAGGCCATTTCCCCGGCCCTGACCGCTTCCACGGCATCCGGCGAGCCGTCGAAACCGCCGACCACCACGTCATCGAGCTTGCCGGCTTCCTTCAATGCCGCGATCGCACCCAGCGCCATTTCGTCGTTGCCGCTGATCACGCCATCGATATCGGGATTGGCCTGCAGCATGCTCTGCGTCTTGTTATAGCCCTGGGTACGGTCCCAGTTGGCCACGTCCGAGGCGGCCAGCTCCAGGCTCGGATACTGGCTGAGCACGGTGTCATAGCCATTCGAGCGGGTGGCGGCATTGTTGTCGGAAGGTGCCCCCTTCAGCTCCACATACGCCGCCTCGTCGCCGACACTCTGTACCCATTGCTGGGCCCCCAGGGCCGCCCCCTGGGCATTGTTGGAGACCAGCTGCGCCTTGGCCAGGCCCTGCTGGTTGATCTCGGCGTTGACGATGAACACCGGAATCCCGGCATCGACCGCCTTGCGTACCGCACCGATCGAGCCATCCGCATTGGCGGGGTCGAGGATGATGGCCTTGGCCTGGTTGGTGATCGCGGTATCGACCTGGTTGCTTTCGGTATTGGTATCGCCGGTGTGGGAG
Organism: Halomonas elongata; assembly: GCF_029081005.1. Taxonomy (GTDB): domain Bacteria; phylum Pseudomonadota; class Gammaproteobacteria; order Pseudomonadales; family Halomonadaceae; genus Halomonas; species Halomonas elongata_B. The sequence continues at coordinate 2,381 of NZ_JAJQTQ010000047.1, forward strand.
CTCACGTTGGCCTCATAGCCGAGCTCCTCGGCGGTGGCCTCGGCGATCTTGCCTTCGGTGAACCAGTAGGGGTTCGAGGTATCGTTGACGATGATCGAGATGAGCCCCTTGTCCTGGGCCGCGGCGACACCGGCCACCAATGGCGCGGTCACGGCGAGGGCTGCGATCAGCAGGCGTTTTCCTTTCATGAGCATAGTGGTCACCCTTGGGTCTTATGATTGTGATGCCGGGTTCACGGCAGTGCTTTCCGCGGCGGGTTCCGCCCCGCGGGACTTGGCCTCTCGTTGCGGAGAGGAGGCTGTGCCGTCGGAAGGCGTCGAGCGTTTCTTCCGACCGCTGTACTGGATACTGTTGAGCAAAACGGCGAGGACGATGACGGCGCCGGTGAACACGGTCTGCCAGTAGGACGAGACGCCGATGATCACCAGGCCGTCGGAAAGGAAGCCGATCACGAAGGCACCGAGCAGGGTGCCCCGCACGTTGCCACGCCCGCCGGTCAATGCCGCGCCGCCGATGACCACCCCGGCGATGGCGGTCAACTCGTAGGTGGTCCCCGCCGTCGGCCCGGCAGAGGTCAGCTGCGACGACAGCACCAGCCCGGCGATGGCGGCGCAGATGCCCGACAGCACATAGACGGACACCTGTACGCGCTTGACCGGAACCCCCGACAGCTCCGCCGCCCGGGCGTTGCCACCGGTCGAGTAGACCCAGCGTCCGAACGGCGTCCGGGTCAGTGCCAGCAGAGCGACGATCGCCACGAGCGCCAGGACCAGCACGCCGACAGGAATGCCGAACAAGCGGTTGAAACCGAGCCAGTCGAAGCCGGTATTGCCGAGTTCGGGACTACCGCCGAGATTGTTGTAGGTGAGGCCATCGGTCATCAGCAGGGCGACACCGCGGGCCACATAGAGCATGCCCAGGGTCGCGACGAACGCCGGCACCTTGAAGTAAGCGATGAGCACGCCGTTGATCGCGCCGACGAAGGCCCCCATGGCGCAAGTCAGGATGACCACCGCCCATACCGGCGGGTAGACCACCACGCCGAATATCTCGAACGACACCCCCTGCATCAGAAAGCCGGCGAAGACACCCGCGAAGCCCAGCGTCGAGCCCACGGACAGGTCGATGCCACCGGTGAGGATGACCAGCAGCATGCCGATCGACAACAGGCCGAAGATCGCCACGTGGGACGACATGGTCAGGAAGTTGTCCACCGAGAAGTAGACCGGCGACAGGATCGAGAAGATGACGATGATCGCGATCAGGGCGAAGAAGGCGCGGCCCTCGAGTAGCAGGCGCCCCAGGTCGAGGCCGCCATTACGGGAGCCGGCGGCTTGGCTGAAATCTGTCATTGTTGTGCACTCCGCTATTCGTATGGTTCACGCGACCACGGCTTCGCCCGAGGCGGCCATGATCTCCTCCTTGGTGGCGCCGGTGCCGAATTCCGCCGCGATCCGTCCTCGGCTCATCACCACGACCCGATGCGCGATGCTCAGGCACTCGCCGACCTCGGAGGTCGAGAAGACGACGGCGAGCCCCTGGCGGGCGCCTTCGCTGAGCAGCCCGAAGACCTCGGCCTTGGCGCCGATATCGATGCCTCGGCTCGGCTCGTCGAGCAGCACGACCCGGGGACTCGTGGCCAGCATCTTGCCGATGACGACCTTCTGCTGATTCCCGCCCGACAGCGATCCGATGCTGGCCTCCCCGCCATCGGTCTTGATATGTACATTGCGGATGGACGACGCGACGACGTCGCTCTCCCGCCGCCGCGACGTGAACAGCCCCCGGGTGAAGGCACCGATACTGGCCAGCGACAGGTTCTCGCCGACCGACATCGTCTGCACCAGTCCGTCGCGCTGCCGATCCTCGGGCACCAGTACCAGGCCCTGATCGATCCGCTCGGCGATGCTCAGGCGCGAGACGTCATTGCCGTCGAGCACGACCTCGCCGTCCGTCAGCGGGATGCGACCGGCGATGCTCTCGAGCAGCTCGGTGCGCCCCGCCCCCATCAGGCCATAGATACAGACGATCTCGCCCGCACGGACATCGAGGGACAGATGATCGACTGCCGAACGTCCCGGCACCGTGGCATCCGGCACCGATACCTCGCGCAGCGACAGTGCGACGTCGCCCATCCCGTAGCCGGTGGGCGGCGAACCAAGATCGAAGCCCTCACCGACCATGTTGCGTACGATCCATTCCAGATCGATGTCCCGACGCGGGGCATAGGCCGTCATGATGCCGTCGCGCAGCACCACCGCGTGGTCGGTGATCGTGAGCGCTTCCTCGAGATGATGGGAGATGTAGACGATGGAGACCCCGCGCTGCTTGAGGTCGCGGATGACCCGGAACAGCACCTCCACCTCCGTGGCGGAGAGTGCCGAGGTCGGCTCGTCCATGATCAGGATGCGCGAATTCGCCGACAGCGCCCGAGCGATCTCGACGATCTGCTGCTGCCCCAGGCGCAGCTCCTCCACGGGGGTCAGCGGATCGATGGGCTCGTCGAGCTCCTCCATCAACAGGCGCGTCTGGCGCTCTTCCTCGGCGTAATCGACACCCGTCGACCCGCCCAGCTCGCGCCCCATGAAGATGTTGTCGCGAACGCTGAGATTCGGCGCCAGGCTCAGCTCCTGGTGAATGATCGAGATGCCGAGCCGCTGCGCCTCGCTCGTCGAGGCGAAGCTCACCGCCCGGCCCTCGAGCAGAATCTCGCCGGACGTGGGTCGAATCACCCCCGACAGAATCTTCATCAGCGTCGACTTGCCGGCGCCATTCTCGCCGAACAGGGTCGTGACCTGACCGCGATGCACATCGAAGTTCACCGCTTTCAGGGCATGGACGTTACCGAAGGACTTGGCGACATGGCGCGCCGATAGAATGGCCTCGCCGGCGACATCCTCCCGGGGCGTATCATCGTTGTGGCTCATGGCAGATTCGTCCGTCATGGATGGGCTCGCTCACTGCACGCTCAGGCTGACGGGCGTCACGAGCCAGTTTTTCGGATTGATCAACTTGAAGACCCCGGTGACCGAAATGGTCTCGCCGCCCAGGGCATCGGTATCGACCCCCGAGAGCACCTGTGCCTTCATCTCGTCGTTGATCGCCGCGCCGGCATTCTGATATTCGATCTGATTGGTGAACTGACCGAACTCGATGTCGCCGGTAGCATCCCGCAGATCGGAGCCATTGATGGCCGGGCCGGTCTGCACGCGGATCGTCAGGTCATCGGGAACGCCCTCGACGTCGACCGAATAGATCCCGGCCTTGCCCTCACCGACCACTCCGGTGAAGGACACGGGAACCACCGGCCCGATACCCGCCGACACGCCATAGCGCTCTCCGGCCGCGGCCTTGTCTTCGGCGATGGCAGCCGCCAGTTCGCCGGCCTCCACGGCCCGCTCCTCGACGCTGTCGCGCACGATGGGGAACTGCTCCGCCCCATACTGATCGGCGGCGAAGCCCTCCTGCTGCTGGGCCCCGATCGGCACCACGGTGGTATCCAGTGCCATGGCCGCCAGCACGACAACCGCGACGGCGATGACGGCGACACGACCCCGCCTCTTTCCGGTGCGAAGCACCGGCCCGGCATCGACTCGTGAACTCATGATGAAACGACCTCTTGTTGTTCACTTTCGCCCCGACTCCAGCGGCGCCGGGGAACGCGTCTCACTCGCCCGGGATCAGGACGACCTTGAGGGCCTGCTTGTCGTGTCTCATCAACTCGATGCCATCATGGAAACGCGCCAGCGGCAGTGTGTGGGTCACCACGTCCTCGGTCGGGCAATCGCCATTCTCGAGGCCCTCGATCACCAGCGGATAACAGTAAGGTCCCAGGTGAGCCCCCAGCACATCGAGCTCCTTGCGGTCGCTGATGATGCTCCAGTCCACCGTCACCGGGTCCTTGAAGACGCTGAACTCCACGAACCGCCCGAGCTTGCGCAGCATCGACAGGCCCTGCTCCACCGACTTGGGCGCACCGGTGGCCTCGATGTAGATGTCGCAACCGTAGCCGCCGGTCATCTCCTTGATGATCGACACCACATCGTCCTCGGCCGGATTGAGCACCACATCGGCTCCGAACCGTTTGGCCAGTTGCAGACGCTCGGGATTCAGGTCCAGCACCACCAGCCTGGAGGGGCCGGACTTCTTGATCGGGCCGATCATGCCGAGCCCCAGGGTGCCGGCACCGGACAGCACGACGACGTCGCCCAGCTCGATCTGGGCGCGCTTCACGGCGTGCATGGAACAGGCATACGGCTCGGCGAGCACGGCCTTCTCCATGGGCAGGTCGTCCGGCAGCCTGTGGTTGATGGCCTCGGCGGGGAACTTCATGTATTCGGCCATACCGCCATTGACGTTGTGCTGGAATCCATAGACATCATGCCGCTCGCACATCCAGTACTGGCCACGGTGGCAAAAGCGGCAATCCCAGCACGGCACGATCTGTTCGGAGATGATGCGGTCACCGACCTCGAAGCCCTGGGCCCCGGGCCCCATCTTGACCACATGGCCGATGAACTCGTGCCCGGGAATCATCGGCGCCTTGATATAGGCCGGCTGCTCCTCGTCACCCCAGAAGCTGGGCGCGCCTTCGAAGGCCTTGAGGTCGCCGGCGCAGATCCCGCAGGCCTCCACCTTGATCAGGATTTCCTTCTCGCCGATTTCCGGCACCGCCACTTGTTCCAGTCGGTAGTCACCCGGGGCATAGGCCACGATGGCGCTCATGGTGTCGGGGATGGTGGCATCCGCAGTCGTGGTTTGGGGGAGAGTGTCGTTCATGAGGGCCTCCACTGAGCTCGCGCTGGCTTATCATTTGATCTTGTATTGCTCAAATGAATTAACGCTTTTCAGTATAGCCGGGTCAACGAACTCATTGGATTTTTTGCCTAATACTTTAGGGGTACTTTTTAATCTATTGTTTTTGTTGATTTTAGTGGAGAGGGAGAAACAACGATCAAGAGTGGAGCACGAATGGCAGCCAAAAAATAGGTGTTCACTGGATCATCAATGTGAACATATGATCATTCAGGGTTCGCCGGTTGCTGCGGCAGGCGTCGCCTCATCGAGGCGCAGGATGGTATGCGCATTGGTGACGCTGGTGGCTAGAGTATCGATCACTCCGGTCCGCAGCGCCCCCAGAATGCCGGCGGCCTTGGTATTCTCGCTGGCGATGGCGACGACATCGGGGATCCGCGCCAGATCCCCGATGGTCAAGCCGATCACCCGCCCTTGCATCGGCGTCCGCGCGGGCTGGCCGTGCAAGTCGATGAAGTCATACCCCATCATGTCGCCCACCGTACCCGATAGCCGGGCCTCGGCGATTTCCTGCGGCGAGAACCACCCCATGCGCACCATGTTGCTGTCCTCACTGAGATCCCCCACCCCGATCAGAGCGGTGTCGGCACGCCGCGCACGATCCAGCGTCTGTCGCACGGTAGGGTTCTCGTACATGGCATCGCGCAGCTCGGGATTCTGCACCAGGGCCGGCGCATAGAGCGTCTCGCTGTCGCCGCCGAACTTCATCGCCAGGCGTCGACAGATATGATCGGGATTCATGTACTCGCCGGCACGCAACGAACCGCCGATGGCGCAGACGAACGAACACTTGCGCCCACCCTGCTCGAAGACGTTGTCCGCCACGGCGCCGACATTGCGCCCCATGCCCACGGCGACGATGGAACCATCGTGCAGGGTCCGCGACAGATGATCGGCGACCAGGCTGGCCACCCCCGAGCGCTGCACATCCGGATCCGCATGATCCAGCGCCACCAGGGCACGCTTGACGCCGAAGCGGCGTATCAGCTCCTGCTCGATCTCGGCGCTCACTGATGGGTGCTGACGCACTCGCACATCGACGATACCCTCGGCGTGCGCCCGCTTGAGCAGGCGACCCGCCTTGACCCGCGAGATTCCCAGGCGATTGGCAATGACCTCCTGCGTCTCGCCCTCCACGTAATAGAGGGTGGCGATCTCGGTCATCAACGCGATATCGGCGTTCTCGACGCGCTCGTTCATGGCGGTGGCCTCATGCGATCCGTGACTGGCGACCGGCACAAGATACCACAGCGATCAGTCGAACCCTCAGCGATCAAGCGCTCGGCGAGCCGCGCGAAAACTCCCGCTCGTAGTCGGCGATACGCGCCACCTTCTCACTGGAGGCGCCGCCGCCGAAATCGGCACCGAGAAAGGCGGTGACGATGCTCTTGGCCAACTCCACCCCGACGACCCGCGACCCCAGGGCCACGATCTGGGCATCATTGCTCGAGCGCGCCTTGATCGCCGAATAGGTGTCATGCGCCTGAGCCGCACGAATGCCCGGCACCTTGTTGGCCGAGATCGCGACCCCGATACCGGTACCGCACACCAGCACTCCCCGATCGACTTCGCCTGCCGCAACGGCCCGTGCCACACGCACCGCGATATCGGGGTAGAGCACCGGCTCGGCATGATAGGTACCGAAATCCACCGACTCGAACCCCAGAGAGCGGACGTGTTCGATCAACGCTTCCTTGAGCTCGAAGGCCGCCTCGTCTCCTCCCAGGGCGATGCGCACTGCCGCTCGCGCGGCCATGGTTGAATCAGACATGGATAGCACTCCTGATAGCCGGCCATCGACCCCGTGCCGACGGCCTTCCGCGTTCAAAGTATCACCTACCGATCATTTGTAAACCTAAAAAATCATCTGAACACGGAGACATCAAACGAATGGAGCACATCGGACAACACCGAAAAATCTGCAAAAGATCTTAAAAATCAGGGAAGAAGGTAAAATAAAGAGCATCAGAAAGAGGCAATGGCGACCAAAGTCGCACCCGGATCTACAATGCCAGCCTTGACACATCTCGACGACAAGCCTAAACATTTGATCATTACTCGAACATTTATGGGTACGGCTCGTCACCGCCCTGCCGCTGGCCGGGCCGACGCAACGACAGCATGATGTTCACCCGGGGACCCAGACATGCCCCGATGACAACAATCCACAACCTGAGGAATACGCCATGCAGCGCATCATCAACGACCCCGACAACGTGGTGGATGACGCGGTCCGCGGCTATCTGAGAGCGTCCCCCTCGCTCTATGCCGCCACCGATCATCCCCGGGTGCTCAAGTACGCCGGCGAGACACCCGACAAGGTCGGCGTGGTCACCGGCGGCGGCTCCGGCCACGAACCTGCCTTCCTGGGCTACGTCGGCGAAGGGCTGTGCGATGCCGTGGCGATCGGCGAGATCTTCTCCTCACCCACCGCGGATGCCTTTCTCGATGCCTTTCGAGCCGCCGACCGGGGGCGCGGCGTGGCCTGCCTGTATGGCAACTACGCCGGCGACAACATGAACGTGAAGATGGCGCGCCAGATGGCGGAAATGGAAGGCATCGACGTCAAGACGGTCATCGCCAGGGACGATGTCGCCTCTGCCCCCGCCGATCAGCGCGACAAGCGGCGCGGTGTGGCCGGCGAGATCATGATGTGGAAGGTCGGAGGCGCCGCCGCCGCTCGCGGCGACGATCTGGCCGAAGTGATTCGCCTGGCCCAGAAGGCCGTCGACGCCTGCTCGAGCATCGGTATCGGCCTGAGCAGCTGCACCATCCCTGCCAACGGCAAGCCAAACTTCTCGATCGAACCCGGCCACATGGAGCTCGGCATCGGCCACCATGGCGAGCCGGGGATCGAGGTGGCTCCGCTCACCGACGCCACCTCGATCGCCGGATCGATGTGCGATCCGGTACTCGCCGACCAGGACTTCGCCGGCAGCGACGTGGCGGTCCTGGTCTCGGGACTCGGCGCCACGCCGAACATGGAACTCAACCTGCTCTACGCCCACATTGCCGACCACCTCGAGGCCGAGAACATCACCGTGCACCGTGCCGATATCGGCAACTACTTCACCTCGCTGGAGATGATGGGCGCCACCCTGACGGTGATGAAACTCGACGACGAGCTCAAGCCCCTCGTCGACGCGCCGGCCCGTTCGCTGGCGATCACGCGCTGAGCGCCTCTACACCCGGGAGCCTCCCATGCAATATCTGGACACATCTCACGGCACCGACATCCTCGAGGCACTGGTCGATGTCATTCTCGAAAACCGCAACTACCTGAGCGAGGTCGATGGCGCCATCGGCGACGGCGACCACGGCATCAACATGGCCAAGGGCTTTCGCCTGTGCGGCGAATCGATCCAGGGCCAGTCGCTGGGCTTCTCGAAGGCACTGGGCACCCTCGCCACCACCCTGATGGGATCGATCGGCGGTTCCATGGGCCCGCTCTACGGCAGCCTCTTCCTCGGCATGAGCAACGCCATCAAGGAGCGCGATGCTCTCGATGTCAGGGCCTTCGGCGATATGCTGACCGGCGGCCTGACCGCCCTCCAGGGCATCAGCGACGCCCAGGTGGGCGACAAGTGCCTGCTCGACACCCTGGTCCCCGCAGTCGACGATTACCGTCGCGCCGCCGAAAGCGGTGAGGACTTTCCGGCCGCCCTGGATGCCCTGCGTCAGGGGGCCGAGCGCGGCTGCGAGTCCACCCGAGAACTGGAGGCCCGCATCGGCCGCGCCGCCCGGCTCGGGGAACGCTCCAGGGGTCACCTCGACGCTGGCGCCGTTTCCTGCCGACTGCTGCTGGTCCGGCTCGCCGACAGCGCCGAGCGACATCTGGAAAAAGCCGCCGCCTGACGCCACGCGGCCCCGTTCCCAGACCCTCCGCCCGGACGGTGCCCGCCACCGTCCGGGCGCCCCTCGCCCATTGATCCAGTGGAGAACCCATGGCTTCACGACTCGACGCCCTCAAGCAACACTCCCTGGTCGTCGCCGACACCGGCGACCTGGATGCCATCCGGCGCTACCAGCCCCAGGATGCCACCACCAATCCGTCCCTGATCCTCAAGGCCTTCGACATGCCCGGCTATCAGCCGCTGATCGAGCAGGAACTGGCCGAACTGCCCGCACAGGGCGACAAGCCGGCGCTGGCCGCCCGGGCCGTCGATCGACTGGCCGTGGCCATGGGCGGCGAGATCGCCAAGGTCGTGCCGGGTCGGGTGTCCACCGAGGTCGCCGCCCGGCTGTCCTTCGACACCCGAGCCAGTATCGACAAGGCGCACGAATTGATCGCGCTCTACGAACAGCGCGGCATCGGCCGCGAGCGGGTGCTGATCAAGCTGGCCGCCACCTGGGAAGGCATCCGTGCCGCCGAGGTGCTGGAGAAGGAAGGCATCAACTGCAACCTGACGCTGCTGTTCAGCGACGCCCAGGCCCAGGCCTGTTTCGATGCCGGTGTCTTTCTCGTCTCGCCCTTCGTCGGCCGGGTCACCGACTGGTACAAGCAGGCCACCGGGCGCGACTACACACCGGACGAGGATCCCGGCGTGCGTTTCGTCCGCAACGTCTGCCAACGCGCCGGACGAGGCGGCTATGACACCGTGGTGATGGGTGCCAGCTTCCGCACCACCGATCAGGTCCTGGCGCTGGCCGGCTGCCCCCGGCTGACCATCTCGCCGGCACTGCTCGAGGAGCTCGAGGCGGAACATGGCGAAGTCACGCCGGCCGTTTCGCTGCCCGATGCCGGGTCCCCGCGCCCCGAGCCCCTCGGTGAAGCGGAGTTCCGTTGGGGCCACAACCAGGATGCCATGGCCAACGACAAGCTGGCCGAGGGCATCCGTCGTTTCGACGAAGACCAGTCGCGCCTCGAGCAACGCATCGCCGACCGCCTTTGATTCAGGAGCCCCCAATGCCATCCCGTTTCGAACTGGCCAACGCCATTCGCGCCCTCTCCATGGATGCCGTCCAGAAGGCCAACTCCGGCCACCCCGGCGCTCCCATGGGCATGGCCGACATCGCCGAGGTGCTGTGGAACGATTTCCTCCAGCACAACCCGGCCGATCCCCACTGGCCCGACCGTGACCGCTTCGT
>NZ_JAJQTQ010000048.1 GCF_029081005.1 Halomonas elongata
AGAGGACTTGAACCTCCACGTCCGTAAGGACACTAGCACCTGAAGCTAGCGCGTCTACCAATTCCGCCACCTGGGCGAACACGAACGAATCGAGCTGATAAAGAGCCTGATACCCGGATCCTGATCGAAAAGGGTATCGATGGTGCCCAGAAGAGGACTTGAACCTCCACGTCCGTAAGGACACTAGCACCTGAAGCTAGCGCGTCTACCAATTCCGCCATCTGGGCAAGTGGCGCGTATGTTACCGAATTCTGGCGATAATGCAAGCCCCTTGTGCGTCGACCGGGCCTCGCGAGGCAAACCGACGCCTCGGTATGGTTGGGTGATGGACATGGCAGCGCTATACTGCCGCCCATGACACCATATTCTGATCGCAACAACGATTGCCCGCGGCACCCGCGCGTCACGTCACGCATGCCGTCCCCGACCCTGCCAAGGATGCTCTCAGCATGACCCACTGGACGCTCGAAGACGACGCGCACGCCAGTCGCGAGGCCCACAAGTACGATAAACCCGCCCCCAGCCGCGAATATCTGCTGGCGCGCCTGGAGGAGCACGGTAAACCCATTACCCACGAGGCCATGAGCCAGATGCTGGGCCTCGAGGACGAGGACCTTCAGGAAGCCGTGCGTCGGCGGTTGTCGGCCATGGAGCGCGATGGACAGGTGCTGCGCAATCGCCGCGGTGCCTACGCCCTGATCGACAAGCTGGACCTGATCAAGGGCAAGGTGCTCGGCCACCGGGACGGCTTCGGCTTTCTGCTCCGCGATGACGGCAAGAAACCCGACCTGGTGATACCGCCGCGTCAGATGCGGCGCGTCTTCCACGGTGACCACGTTCTGGTGCGGGTCAGCGGTCGTGATCGCCGTGGACGTGACGAAGCCACCATCGTCGAAGTGCTGGCGCGCAACACCCAGACCATTGTGGGTGTCTATCGTCAGAATACCCCCGAGTTCGGGGTGCTGATCCCGGAAAACTCGCGCATCACCCAGGAAGTCATCATTCCGCATACCGCCAATGGCGGTGCGCAGGATGGTCAGGTGATCTCGGCGAACATCGTCAAGCAGCCGGCCACTCGGGTGCAGCCGGTGGGCGAGGTCAGCGAAGTGCTCGGTGAGCGCATGGACCCTGGCATGGAAATCGACATCGCCTTGCGCAGCTACGAGATTCCCTCGGAGTTTCCGCCGGAGGTGCTGGACCAGATCGCCAGCATGTCCGAGGAGGTGGCCGAGGACGACAAGCAGCAGCGGATCGACCTGCGCGACTATCCCTTGGTGACCATCGATGATGAGTCCGCCAAGGATTTCGATGATGCCGTCTGCGCCTGGAAGACCAAGTCCGGCAGCTGGAAGCTGCTGGTGGCCATCGCCGACGTTTCCCATTATGTGCGTCCGGGCAGCGCCCTGGATCAGGAAGCCATCGCCCGCGGCAACTCGGTGTACTTCCCGGGGCAGGTGGTGCCCATGCTGCCGGAGCTGCTCTCCAATGGCTTGTGCTCGCTGAACCCCGATGTCGACCGCCTGGCGCTGGTCTGCGAGATGAACATCTCCAAGAGCGGTGCCATCAGCCGGTATCGCTTCTTCGAGGCGGTCTTCCGCTCGCATGCCCGGCTGACCTACAACAAGGTCGCGGCGATCCTCGAGGACGAAGGCGAGGAAGCCGATGCCTTGCGCGAGCAGTATCGCGAGCTGGTGCCGTCGCTGCAGAACCTGCATTCGCTTTATGGGCTGCTGCGCCAGTCGCGTGAGGAGCGGGGGGCCATTGATTTCGAAACCACCGAGACGGCCATCGTCTTCAACGACGAGCGCAAGATCGAGAAGATCGAGCCGCGCTCTCGCAACGACGCCCACAAGATCATCGAAGAGTGCATGCTGGCGGCCAACGTGGCCACGGCGCGTTTCCTCGACAAGCACGACCTGCCGGCGCTGTACCGGATTCACGAACGTCCTTCGCCGGAGCGCCTCGACAAGCTGCGCCTGTTCCTCAACGAACTCGGCCTGACGCTGGGCGGCGGCGACGAGCCGACTCCCCAGGATTATCGCGACCTCTCCGAGGCCATCAAGGGGCGTGACGACGCGGACATCATCCAGACGGTGATGCTGCGCTCCATGAATCAGGCGGTCTATTCGCCGCAGAATGAAGGGCACTTCGGCCTGGCATACCAGGCCTATGCGCACTTCACGTCGCCGATTCGCCGCTATCCGGATCTGATCGTGCACCGCGCGATTCGCTCGGTGATCCGCGGCCCGCGTCAGACCAACACCGTACTGCGTGCCGAGAACCCGCCGGTGGAGCCACCCAGCAAGTGGTGCCCCTACACCTTCGAGCAGATGCTCGAGCTGGGCGAGCATTGCTCGATGACCGAGCGCCGTGCCGATGACGCCACGCGCGATGTGGAAGGATGGCTCAAGTGCGAGTTCATGTCCGACAAGCTCGGCGAGGTCTATGACGGAACCATTGCCTCGGTGACGGGGTTTGGCATCTTCGTGCGCCTGGATGAGGTCTATGTCGAAGGGTTGGTGCACGTCACCTCGCTGCCTTCCGACTACTATCACTACGAGGCGGAAAAGCATCGCCTCAAGGGTGAGCGTAGCGGCATGAGCTACCGGCTCGGCGACGGCGTGACCGTCCAGGTGGCCCGGGTCGACCTGGACGATCGCAAGATCGACTTCGAACTGGCCGACGAAAAGCCGCGACCGCGCCGGGCGCCCAAGCGTCGCTCCAGGCCTGCCGACAAGCCGAAGCCCCCGTCCCGTGCCAAAGGCGGTGGTGACAAGGCTGGCGACGGTGACAAGAGTGGCGATGGTGGCAAGGGCGGCAATGGCGAAGAGAGCGGCAAGAAACGCCGCCGCCGTGGTTCGCGTCGCCGCTGAGCGGTGACGCCTCTTCCTGCGACGAGACCTTCCTGATGAGCAAGCAGTCCCACCGCCGAGGGCCCAGGGCCCCCGGCGGGCTAGATGCGGTATATGGTGTTCACGCCGTGCGCGCCTTGATCGAGCGTGGCGAGATGCCGCGCGAACTCTGGGTCCAGGACGGTGACGCCTCCGGCCGTCTGGCCGAGCTGGTCGCGCTCGCCCATGACGGTGGCGTCAAGGTGGTGACACAGCCGCGCGATAGTCTCGACCGTCTCGCCCAGGGCGCCGTGCACCAGGGCGTGGTGGCCTTCTGCCCGCCGTTGGCCTTCGAGGCCGAGGCGTCGCTCTGGCATCGCCTCCAGGGCTGGTCGGCCGAGGCCGCGCCGCTGTTGCTGGTGCTCGATGGCATCACCGATGTGCACAACTTCGGCGCCTGCCTGCGCAGCGCGGATGCCGCCGGGGCTCATGGGGTCGTGGTGCCCAAGGATCGGGCCGCACCGCTCAATGCCACGGTGCGCAAGGTAGCCTGCGGTGCCGCGGAGAGTGTGCCGGTCTATCGGGTGACCAATCTGGCACGCTCGATCGCGCGGATGAAGGAACTGGGGGTCTGGGTGACCGGGACCGCCGGCGAGGCCGAAGCGCATATCCATGACGCCGATTTTACCGGGGCCACGGCGCTGGTGATGGGCGCCGAAGGCAAGGGCATGCGCCGGCTGACCCGGGGAGCCTGCGATAGCCTGGTCAAGCTGCCCATGGCGGGGCAGGTGGCCAGTCTCAATGTCTCGGTGGCGACCGGCATCTGCCTGTTCGAGGCGGTGCGGCAGCGGGGGCTGGGTCGCTATTAATCAGGCAACCCAATAGATCGTCCTGATCTATTGGATTGTCGCCCGCACCACGCTGGCGAAGATGCGTGGATCTTCTGGTGTGGCGCGGGCTCGCGCCGGCCTGACGGCCGGCGGCGGCACGTTCCTGTGCCGCGATTCACCCGACATAAAAACTTGCCGGGTTAAGTAGAGCCGCGAGTGTCGAGCGATGAGTAGCAGGCCTGAACGTTCAGGGGGAGGCTTCAGGCCTGCAGCCCCGTGCCTCCGCCATCTGGCATGCCCGCGCCTCTCGTGACAGAATCGAGGTCCAACCTGGACACCGAGACCGTCAGGCGGCACGTCGCCCGCCCGAGGCGGCGTGACTGAGCAAGAGGACACCATGCCCGAGTACCGTTCCCGAACCACTACCGCCGGCCGCAACATGGCCGGTGCCCGCGCGCTGTGGCGTGCCACCGGCATGAAGGACGATGACTTCCACAAGCCGATCATCGCCGTGGCCAACTCCTTCACTCAGTTCGTGCCGGGGCATGTGCACCTGAAGGACATGGGGCAACTGGTGGCCCGGGAAATCGAGCAGGCCGGCGGGGTGGCCAAGGAGTTCAATACCATCGCCGTGGACGACGGCATCGCCATGGGGCATGACGGCATGCTCTACTCGCTGCCGAGCCGTGACATCATCGCCGACTCCGTCGAGTACATGGTCAACGCCCATTGCGCCGATGCGCTGGTGTGCATCTCCAACTGCGACAAGATCACGCCGGGCATGCTGATGGCCGCGATGCGCCTCAATGTGCCCGTGATCTTCGTCTCCGGCGGCCCCATGGAGGCCGGCAAGACCAAGCTGCTGGACCATGGGCTGGACCTGGTCGATGCCATGGTCATGGCCGCCGACGACTCGGTGGACGACGAGACGCTCAACGAGGTGGAGCGCAGCGCCTGCCCGACCTGCGGCAGCTGCTCGGGCATGTTCACCGCCAACTCCATGAATTGTCTCACCGAGGCGCTGGGCCTGGCGCTGCCGGGCAACGGCACCGTGGTGGCCACTCACGCCGACCGCCGCCGCCTCTTCGAGACCGCCGGCCATCGCATCGTCGAGCTGGCCAAGCGCTATTACGAGGGCGACGAGGCACACCTGCTGCCCCGGGCCATCGGCGCCAAGGCCGCCTTCAAGAATGCCATGACCCTCGATATCGCCATGGGCGGTTCCACCAATACCATCCTGCACCTGCTGGCCGCCGCTCAGGAGGCCGAGATCGATTTCGACATGACCGATATCGACCGCCTGTCCCGGGAGGTACCCCAGTTGTGCAAGGTGGCGCCCAATACCCAGAAGTACCATATCGAGGACGTGCATCGCGCCGGCGGCATCATGGCCATTCTCGGCGAGCTGGATCGGGCGGGCGTGCTGGATACCCGGGTGCCGACGGTCTATGGCGACAGCCTGGCCGAGGCGCTCGAGGCGTGGGACATCATGCGCTCGCCGAGCCCCGAGGTGGTGGAGTTCTACCGGGCCGGGCCCGGCGGGATTCCCACCCAGACGGCGTTCTCCCAGAGCGCCCGCTGGCCGAGCCTCGATGGCGATCGTGCCACCGGTTGTATCCGTGACCTCGAGCATGCCTTCTCGAGGGAGGGTGGCCTGGCCGTGCTCAGGGGCAATATCGCCCTGGATGGCTGCGTGGTGAAGACCGCCGGGGTCGACGAGTCGATCCTGGTCTTCGAGGGCCCGGCCCATGTGGTGGAGTCTCAGGACCAGGCGGTGGAGCACATCCTCGACGGCCAGGTGAAGGAAGGCGAGGTAGTGGTGATTCGCTACGAGGGGCCCAAGGGCGGTCCGGGCATGCAGGAAATGCTCTATCCGACGTCCTATCTCAAGTCGAAAGGACTGGGCAAGGCCTGTGCCCTGCTCACCGATGGCCGCTTCTCGGGGGGGACATCGGGACTCTCGATTGGCCATGTCTCGCCGGAAGCCGCGGCGGGGGGCGCCATCGGCCTGGTCGAGAGCGGTGATACGATCCGTATCGATATCCCCAACCGCGCCATTGACGTCAAGCTCTCCGACGCCGAGCTCGACGCGCGTCGCCAGGCCCAGGAGGCCCGAGATCGAGATGCCTGGAAGCCGAGCATCCAGCGCGTGCGCAAGGTGTCCGCGGCGCTCAAGGCCTATGCGCTGCTGGCGACATCTGCCGACAAGGGCGCGGTACGGGACTTGACCAAGCTCGATTGACACCTTGTTCTTCCGGATCGCCCCGGTTCGTGCGCCGGGGCATCTCCATCGTTGTTGCTAGGACGCTCTGGTATGAAGACTCAGACCCTCAACGTCGGCCTGATCGGCTTCGGCATGGCCGGCAGGACCTTTCATGCGCCGCTGATACAGGCGGCGCCGGGCCTTGAATTGTCCGCTGTGGTCAGCGGCGACGCGGCAAAGGTGCAGGCGGTGTATCCTCAGGTCGCCGTGCACGCCAAGCCCCAGTCGTTGTTTGCCGACGCGGATATCGACCTGGTGGTGGTTGCCACACCCAATGAATCGCATTTTCCGCTGGCCAAGTCGGCGTTGTCGGCCGGCAAGCATGTGGTGATCGACAAGCCCATGTCGGTGTCCCTGGCCGAAGCGCGTCAGTTGAAGTCGCACGCCGACAACGTGGATCGCTTGCTCAGCGTCTTCCACAATCGACGCTGGGACAGCGATTTCCTGACGCTCAAGTCGTTGCTGGAGCGCGGCGAGCTGGGGCGGGTCGCTGCCCTGGAGTCGCGGTTCGATCGATTCCGCCCCCATGTCGGTGATCGTTGGCGGGATCATCACCGGCCCGGCAGCGGTATCTGGTTCGATCTGGGCCCGCACCTGCTCGATCAGGCGCGGGCGCTGTTCGGCATGCCTCGGGCGATCCTGCTGGAGCTGTCGACCGCGCGGGATGGGGCCGAGATCGACGATGATTTCCTGGCGGTACTGGATTATGACGGTCCTCGGGTGATCCTCGGTGCCAGTTCCCTGGTGGCCGAGCCGACACCGCGTTTTGCGGTGTATGGTACGCGGGGCAGTTTCGTGAAATATGGTCTCGATCCCCAGGAGGCCTGGCTCAAGGCCGGCCACGTTCCGGAAGTGGGCTGGGGCACGGATGACAGGCCCGGACGCCTGACGCTCGACGAAGGGCAAGGCGACGAGGTCTCGCTGGTCAGCCATGAACTGCCCGGCGAGGCAGGAGACTATCGGGCCTACTATGACGGCATCGCCGAGACGCTGCTGCGGGGTACGCCACCACCGGTGACGGCCGAGGAGGCCCTGGACACGATGTCGCTGCTCGAGGCCGGACTGGACAGTTATCGACAGGGGCGCTGGGTCAAGCTCAAGGAAGGCAACGGTGTCCGTCGTCGACTCCTCCATGCAAAGGGGGCCGGAGACGCCACCTGAGCATGCGCTCTCACCATAGGGGAGAAGAGGCGGGGTGCTCGGCGCGCAGTTTGTCCCTGGCGATGAACAGGGCGGCGATGGCCCGGGCCTCGTGGAAGTCGTCCCGCGCCAGCAGGGCGCCGATTTCGTCGATGGCGTGGGTTTCCACGATCAGGGGCTCGGGCTCGTCACCGGGGAGCCGCCGGGGATAGAGGTCGGTGGCGAGCATGACCTGCATGCGATGGCGCATGTAGTTGGGCGCCAGGGTCAGTTCCACGAGTGGCTCGAGACGGTGGGCACCGAACCCGCATTCCTCCATCAGCTCACGATTGGCGGCGGCTACGACATCCTCTCCGGGATCCACCAGCCCCTTGGGCAGGGTCAGGGCGTATTCCTCGAGTCCGGCGGCGTACTCGCGAATCAGCAACACATGTTCGGGATCGGGCATGGCGACGATCATCACTGCACCGCCGCCTCTGACATTGCCGCCCAGCCGCTCGAAGGTGCGTTCAGCGCCATTGG
This sequence comes from Halomonas elongata, assembly GCF_029081005.1. Classification (GTDB taxonomy): domain Bacteria; phylum Pseudomonadota; class Gammaproteobacteria; order Pseudomonadales; family Halomonadaceae; genus Halomonas; species Halomonas elongata_B. The sequence continues at coordinate 7,587 of NZ_JAJQTQ010000048.1, forward strand.
CGAAACGTAGCTCCATTTCCTCGATGTTGAACAGGCGGCTGGTGGCGACGCTGCGTCGCGACAGGACATGTGGTTTAGCGTAGTGGTCGACCATGGGGGCTCCGTTCGATCGGGCAGGACAATCACAGTGGGCGATGGAGAGGGGCGCCGGAGACAGGCCGAAGAGACGGTCGATTGCCGGTGGGCTCGACCCCTCTCGTGGGCCTGTCGACGGATCGGTCCCGCGTGACGCGTCGGTGGCGGTAGACGCGGTCGAAATGCGCCGTCGCCCCTGATTGGTTACACTATCATGCCTACTACCCGCGAGACGCCACCGCGCCGCCCTTGAGGAGCCCATGATCGACTGGCGTGCCATTGATACCGTCCTGCTGGACATGGACGGCACACTACTGGACCTGCATTTCGATAGCCACTTCTGGCTCGAACACCTGCCCCGGCGCTACGTGGAGTTGCACCGACTCGACGAGGCCACTCAGGAAGACGTCCGTGCGCGCATCATCCGCGAGCAGGGCACCCTGAACTGGTACAGCCTGGCCTATTGGCGCCGTGAGCTCGGGGTCGACATCCTGGCGCTCAAGCGCGAGGTCCAGCACCTGATCGGCCTGCGTGGCGATGCCCTGGATTTCCTGGCCTGGCTCAAGCAGGCCCACCCCCGTGTGGTCCTGGCCACCAACGCCGACCGCGAGAGTCTGGACTTGAAACTGCCGCTGACCGGCCTCGAGGATTATCTCGATGCCATCGTCTCCTCCGCCGATCTGGGCGTGCCCAAGGAAGAGCAGGCGTTCTGGTTCGCGCTTCAGGAGGTGGAGCCCTTCGACCCGGCCCGTACCCTGTTCATCGACGACAATCCCTCGGTGCTGGAAAGCGCTCGCGAGTTCGGTATTCGTCACCTGCTGGGCATTCTGCAACCCGATAGCCAGCGACCGGGCCGCGAGCTCGAGTCCTTCATCGCCCTGGATCGCTTCGCGGCGCTGTTGCCCGAGGATCTACCGCAAGAGGGAGATGCTCATGGATAACGTCAGGCTCGACAAGTGGCTCTGGGCGGCACGCTTCTACAAGACCCGGGCGCTCGCCAAGAAAGCCGTCGAAGGCGGCAAGGTGCACTACAACGGTGGCCGTGCCAAGACCAGCAAGAATGTCGAAATCGGTGCGCTGATCAAGGTGCCTCAGGGATGGGACATCTGGGAAGTCGAAGTGGTGGCGTTGTCGGAACAGCGACGCGGTGCCCCCGAGGCGCGTCTGCTGTACCGCGAGACATCCGCCAGCGAGGCGTGCCGGACCAGTGAGGCCGAGCGTCGTCGACAGGCCAACCAGGCCATGCAGCACCCCTTCAAGCGACCCGACAAGCGCGAGCGACGCGAGATCAAACGCTTCATGCGAGGGCAGGGCGGGGAATAGCCGCTTCGGGGGAAACGAGCTCCGAGATACGGGATGCGAGCGGTGAGGCGTAAGCTTGAGTGTATCGGAGCAAGGGGTATGCTGCTCGAATCTCGAATCTCGAATCTCGAATCTCGAATCTCGAATCTCGAATCTCGAATCTCGAATCTCGAATCTCGAATCTCGAAT
>NZ_JAJQTQ010000049.1 GCF_029081005.1 Halomonas elongata
TCGTGGCTCGTGGCTCGTGGTTCGTGGTTCGTGGCTCGTGGCTCGTGGCTCGTGGCTCGTGGCTCGTGGCTCGTGGCTCGTGGCTCGTGGCTCGTGGCTCGTGGCTCGTGGCTCGTGGCTCGTGGCTCGTGGCTCGTGGCTCGTGGCTGGAAAGCAGCATCAGCTTGCCGCACCCCATAGCAAACACCCCCGCAGCACTGCTACGGGGGTGTTTTTTCTTCCAGCTTCGAGCTTCAGGCTTCAAGCCTAGCCGAGCAGATGCTCGACGGCTGCCCGCTCTTCGCGCAGCTCCTGCTCGGTGGCATTCATCCGATCACGGCTGAAGTCGCCGACCTCCAGGTCCTGAACGATCTCGTACTTGCCATTCTGGCAGACCACCGGGTAGGAATACATGATGCCCGGCTCGATGCCATAGCTGCCATCGGCGGGAATCCCCATGCTGACGATGCCGTCGCTGCCCAGCGCCCAGTCGCGCATGTGGTCGATCGCCGCGGAGGCGGCAGACGCGGCGGAGGAAGCGCCACGCGCCTTGATGATGGCGGCACCACGCTGCTGCACGGTGGGGATGAAGTCGTTCTCGTACCAGTCCTGATCGACCAGGTCGAGCGCCGGCTTGCCATCCACCTTGCAGTGGGCCAGATCCGGGTACTGGGTCGCGCTGTGGTTGCCCCAGACGATCATGGAGTCGACATCGTTGACGTGCTTGCCAGTTTTCTGAGCCAGTTGGGTCTTGGCACGGTTATGGTCGAGGCGCATCATCGCCGTGAACTGGCCGGCGTCCAGATCGGGGGCGTTGCAGGAAGCGATCAGGGCGTTGGTGTTGGCCGGGTTGCCCACCACCAGCACACGCACATCGCGGCTGGCATGATCGTTCAATGCCTTGCCCTGCACGGAGAAGATGGCGGCGTTGGCCTCGAGCAGATCCTTGCGTTCCATGCCCGGACCGCGCGGACGCGCGCCGACCAGCAGGGCAAAGTCGGCATCCTTGAAGGCGACATTCGGGTCGTCGGAGGCGACGATGTCCTGCACCAGCGGGAAGGCACAATCGTTGAGCTCCATCACCACGCCGTTGAGGGCGTCCATGGCCGGCGGGATCTCGAGCAGCTGCAGGATGACCGGCTGGTCCTTGCCCAGCATGTCACCGGACGCGATGCGGAACGCCAGGGAATAACTGATCTGGCCTGCGGCACCGGTAATGGCTATACGGACGGGGTCTTTCATCGTGGCTCCTTCGGTTGTCGCCGTGAGGATGAACCAGGCGGGCCAGGGACCCGCCTTGGCCGGGATTCGAACCGAGGAAATGGTATGCCTGCAGTGCACAAAACTCAATTCGACCTGAGATGAGACGCACGCCACGCGACGGCACGCTTTCCTCGACGCCGCTATGCTGAGATGATTTCGTCCTCCGCTCATGATGTTTCGTGACCCACCAGGGAAGGTCCGAATGCCGCGCCGACGCCCCGCCACTTCCGTCCTGCTGGCCATCGCGCTTGGCCTCGCCTTGCTGCTATGGCTCGCCTTCGGTGATCTATCGAGCTTTCGCGATGACCCGCCGCCGTCGACAGAGGCCGAGACACCGCCACTGCCCCGGGTCGAGGTCGAAACGCGCCATGCGGAACCCTATGCACCGTCACTGGTGGTCCAGGGGCATATCGAGGCATACCGCGAACTCGAGTTGCGCGCCCGGGGTTCCGGCCGCGTGGAAGCGCTCCCGGTGGCGCTGGGAGGGCGCGTCGAGCGCGGTGACGAATTGCTGCGACTCGAACAGGATGCCCTGCCCGAGCGCCTGGAACAGGCCGAAGCGGAACTGGCCCTGGCCCGCGCCGAGCTGTCCGGTGCCCGCGGGCTACGCGATCGCGAGCTCATCTCCAACCCCGAGCTACTGCGCCGCCAGAGCGCGGTGAGCGCCGCCGCCGCCGAACTCGCCGATCTGCGCCAGCAACGGGACGACACCCATATCAAGGCCCCCTTCGCCGGCGTGCTGGACCGGATCGACGTGGACCCGGGCGAGCTGCTCCAGGCGGGCGAAAGCTGGGGGCGCCTGGTCGACGCGTCACGACTTGTCGCCAAGGCCTGGGTGCCACAGCGCAAGGCCCTGTCGCTGGAACCGGGCCTGCCCGCCCGGGTACGCCTGCTCGACGACTCGACGCTCGAGGGCGAGCTCACCCATGTCGCCAGCCAGGCCGACGATGCCACGCGCAGCTTCGCCATCGAGGTCGAGCTGGCCAATCCCGAGCAGCGTCGGCTGGCCGGCGCCAGCGCCACCATCGAGTTGACGCTGCCGTCTCGCCGTGTGCACCGCCTCTCGCCGGCCTTGCTGGTTCTCGACGAACAAGGTCAACTGGCCATCGAGCACCTTGACGACCAGGACCGGGTGGTTCGCGACACCATCGAGCTGATCAGCAGTGACGACGAGGAAGCCCGCGTCACCGGTCTTCCCGAACGGATTCGACTGATCACGCTGGGCGGCGGCTTCGTCGATCCCGGCGAGGCCGTCACGCCGGTGACTGCCGACGAGACCGATGTCCCGACCGATGCGGAGCGGCCCTGACCATGCGCACGCTGATCTCGGCGGCGCTGGACCGCTCGCGCACCACCCTGCTGTTACTGATCGCTCTCTTGCTGGCCGGGCTCGGGGCCTGGCAGGCAGTGCCCAAGGAAGCCAACCCGGACATTCCCATCCCCATCATCTACGTGTCGATGACGCTGGAAGGCGTCAGTCCGGAAGACGCCGAGCGCCTGCTGGTCCGCCCCATGGAGCAGGAGCTGCGCAGTATCGAGGGGCTGCGCAAGCTGACCGCCCAGGCCGGCGAAGGGCATGCCTCCCTGAATCTGGAGTTCGATCCCGGCTTCGATCCCGACCAGGCCCTGACCGATGTGCGCGAGCAGGTCGACATCGCCAAGGCCGACCTGCCCGACGAGGCCGAGGAACCTCGTGTCATCGAGGTCAACGTCGGACTCTTCCCGGTACTCTCCATCGGCCTCTCCGGACCGATCGAGGAAAGTCGGCGCGTCGCCGTGGCACGCCGTCTCAAGGAAGAGATCGAAGGCATCCCCGAGGTGCTCGAGGTGGACATCGGCGGCGATCGGGAAAACCTGCTGGAAATCGTCGTCGACCCATTGGTGCTGGACAGCTACGGCGTCGATTTCGAGACGCTGTTCAACCGAGTCAGCCGCAACAATCGACTGGTGGCGGCCGGCAGCCTGGACACCGGCGCCGGACGCCTGGCACTCAAGGTGCCCGGGGTGATCGAGCAGCTCGAGGACGTGATGAAGATGCCGGTCAAGGTGGACGGCGATCGAGTCGTGACCTTCGGCGATGTCGGCTGGATCCACCCCACCTTCAAGGACCCCCAGGGGTTCGCCCGCATCGATGGCCAGCCGGCCCTGGTGCTGGAAATCGCCAAGCGTGCCGGCGCCAACATCATCGCCACCATCGAGTCGGTGAACGACCTGCTCGACGAGGCCGATGGCATGCTGCCCAAGGCCCTCGACGTCACCACCATCATGGACCAGTCCGAGATGGTCGAATCGATGCTCTCGGAACTGCTCAACAACGTCCTCACCGCGGTAGTGCTGGTGCTGATCGTGATCCTCGCCGCCATGGGGCTGCGCCCCGCCCTGATGGTCGGACTGACCATTCCCGGAGCCTTTCTCACCGGCATCCTGCTGATCTGGGCGATCGGCTTCACGCTCAACATGGTCGTATTGTTCGCCCTGATCCTGGTAGCCGGCATGCTGGTCGACGGCGCCATCGTCGTCAGCGAGCTTGCCGACCGCCACCTGCGTCAAGGACAGGCACCACATGACGCCTGGATCAACGCCGCCAGCCGGATGAGCTGGCCGGTCATCGCCTCCACGGCCACGACCCTGGCAGTCTTCATCCCCCTGCTGTTCTGGCCCGGCGTGGTGGGCGAGTTCATGAAATACCTGCCCGCCACGGTCATCCTCTGCCTGCTGGCTTCCCTGGCCATGGCCCTGGTCTTTCTGCCCACCCTGGGCGGCGTATTCGGCGCTCGCAGCGGTCGGGCGCTGAGCGATACCGAGCTGATCACCTCCGGTGGTCGTCTGTATCGCGCCCTGCTGGCCCGACTGCTGACCCGGCCGGGGCTTACCCTGCTGGTCGCTCTGCTGCTGATGGCCCTGACCTACACCGCCTATGCCCGTTTCAACCACGGCGTGGAGTTCTTCCCCAGCGTGGAGCCCGACAGTGCCCAGATCCTCGTCCACTCCAGGGGCGACTTCTCCGCCAGGGAAAATGATGCCATCGTCCAGCGGGTCGAAGCGCGCCTTACCGACATGAGCGAGATCCAGGCCCTCTATGCCCGTTCCTTCTCCAACCCCGACCAGCAGCTCGGCGCCGATGTCATCGGGGTCCTGCAATTCCAGTTGATCGACTGGCACGAGCGACGACCGGCCAGCGATATCCTCGCCGACATGGCCGAACGTACCGACGACATTCCCGGCGTGAGGCTGGAATTCCGCGAGCAGGAACAAGGGCCGGCCGCCGGCAAGCCCATCGTGCTGGAGGTCGGTGCGACCACCACCGAACAGGCCGAGTCGGCCGTGGCCTCCCTGCGCCAGGCCATGAACGAGCTCGGCGGCTTCCGTGACATCGAGGACGACCGCAGCCTGCCCGGCGTGGAATGGCGCGTCAGGGTCGACCGCGAGGCCGCTGCTCGCTTCGGCACCGATGTGGCCACCATCGGCAGCGCCGTGCAACTGCTCACCACCGGCCTGCAGGTGGCCAGCTACCGCCCCGCCGGGGTCGATGACGAGGTCGATATCCGGGTGCGTCTGCCGGAAAATTCGCGCACCCTGGATCAGCTCGACCGCTTGACGTTGAATACCTCCCGAGGCCAGGTCCCGATCTCGAACTTCGTCAGCATCGAGCCGGCCCCCAAGGTCAGTACACTGCACCGCATCGATGGGCGCCGCGCCATCACCCTGGAGGCCGATGTCGCGGCAGGCGAGCGCCCCGACGAGCGCCTTCGCGCCCTGACCGGGGCCATGGAGGAACTGCCCGACGGGGTCAGCGTCCAGGTCGCCGGGGAGCAGGAGGATCAGCAGGAGGCCATGAACTTCCTGGTCATGGCTTTCCTGGTGGCGATCTGCCTGATGGCATTGATCCTGGTCACCCAGTTCAACAGCCTCTACCAGACGCTGCTGGTTCTGTCGGCCATCGTCTTCTCCACCGCCGGCGTATTGCTCGGCCTGCTGGTCAATGGACAGCCCTTCGGCATCGTCATGGTGGGCATGGGCATCATCGCCCTGGCCGGCATCGTGGTGAACAACAACATCGTGTTGATCGACACCTTCAACCAGCTTCGCAACGACGGCCTGTCGCCGGTCGAGGCCGCGCTCCAGGCGGGCGGACTACGCCTGCGGCCGGTGCTGCTCACCGCCGTGACCACGGTACTCGGCCTGATGCCGATGGTGCTCGAGATCAACGTCGACCTCTTCACCCCCAGGCTCGGCCTGGGAGCGCCCTCGACCCAATGGTGGGGACAACTCTCCAGCGCCATCGCCGGCGGCCTGACCTTCGCCACGGGACTGACACTGCTGCTGACACCCTGCATGCTGGTACTCGGGCCAGGAGGGAGGAAGAGCCGTAAGCTGTAAGCTGTAAGCTGTAAGCTGTAAGCTGCGAGCATCGAGCCACGAGATTCGAAGGGCAACCCCAAGGCAGCGTAGCTCGAAGCTCGAAGCTCGAAGCTCGAAGCTCGAAGCTCGAAGCTCGAAGCTCGAAGCTCGAAGCTCGAAGGCAGCGTACCCCCAACCCCTCTCGGGTCAAGTGGGGCCTTCAGGCCCCCGGCGAGCTTCCGGCGTGCACTTCGGCACGGGCGGCGTCGGGGGCGTGGGCGGCGTGCAGGCGACCGATCAGCCGGTCTTCCAGGGAGAAGCGTTCGGTGAGTCCCTTCTGCAGACGATCGAGCCAGGCGGGCAAACGGGCCATGTGGTATTCGCAGCGCGTGGCGCTGGCATAGTCTTCGTCGAAGGCCAGCACCAGTTCGGTGGACATGTCGAGACGCTCCAGCAGGCTATCTGCCAGTGCCAGGGCGGCATTATCCTCGAACGCCTCGGCTTCGGCCCGCAGCTGGGGATAGACCTCGAAGTGACCGGCGCTGATGTAATCCATCAGTAGCTCACTGAAGGCATCGATGCGCGCCTTGCTCAAGGTTTCGAGATCGGCGTCGCAAGTCTCGTGAAGTTCGCGGAAATTCGTCAGCAGCGCCCGCCGCTCGGAAAGCCAGCGATCGATCAACTGATGAACGCCCCCCCAGCGTTCCTGCGCGTTCTTGCAGTCTTCCAGCATGGGTGTCTCCCTAGAATGAACCGCCGACCCTGGAAACAGACTCACCTTTGCCGGAGGCACTGTCAATCCCGACCGGGCACCCCCTGCCAACGATAGCCATGATCGCGCCGCAGCGACTTCGCCAACAAGCCCAGCGGTGCCAGCATCAGCGCCACGAATCCGATCAGCGTCCAGCCGGGCAACGACAGGCCCAGCAGGCTCGCGCCGACCTCGGCGCACTCACCGGAGCCGGTCAGCACCGTGGCCAGTACCTCTCGCAGCGGCAGGATCTCCATCATGTAGTCCAGTCCCGGGCCGCAGCTCGGTACCTGATCCGCCGGCAACGACTGCAGCCACAGATGGCGACCGGCCAGGCCGATACCGGCACCGACCGCCACCAGGCCCAGGAGTCCATAGATCGCCGCGCCGGCACGTCCCCTGGGGTCATGCCAGGCGGCAAGCGCGAAGACGGCTCCGGCAGCGATCACCGCCACGCGCTGGAAGATACACAGCGGGCAGGGCTCCAGGCCGGCCCCGTGCTCCAGCCCCAGGGCTACCGCCATCATCAGCACGCAGAATGCCAGCCCCGCCAGGCTCCAGCGACGCACGCTCCACTCGTCGAGTTCCATGATCATGATTGGCCTCCTGCGGCCCGCAATGGCGTCAAGGCCCGGGACTCCCGGGCACGATCGAAATAGTCGGCCAGGAAGTCACCAAAACTTTCACTCTCCGACGCTTCGATCTCTCCCTGCTGCTGCTGAGAGGTATCCACCAACTGGTCGAATAGCGCCGAACGGGCAGGCCCGATGGGCTCGTCGCGCAGGTGATCGGCCTGTTCCCGGGCCAAGGCCATGACGACGTCGACGAATTCCTCGTCACCCTGCTCCAGGCGCGCCAGCAGCCGACCGGAGGGGGTCAAGGACGGGTCATCGAGCCAGGGCGTCAACTCAGCCAGGGCCTCGGCATGCGGGGCGCCCTCTTCCAATCGATCGAGCAGCGTGGCGACCTCGCGCAGCTCGGCGAAGATATCGTGTCCCCAGTCGGCGATGGAACGCTTGCGACCATGATGGTCCAGGCGCAGCTCAGGATCGCGCCCTCGCGACACCACCAGCCGGCGATTGTCGTCGAGATGCTCGCATTCCTCGTCGCTGATCCAGGGGCTCTCCGAGAGCAGGCACCACATCAGGAAGGTATCGACGAAGCGGCTTCGCGTCGCATCGAAGCCCAGGGGATCGAAGGGATCAAGGTCGAGGCACCGCACCTCGATATACTCGACGCCCCGCGCCTCCAGTGCCTGACTCGGCGTCTCGTCGTGCCGCGCGACCCGCTTGGGCCGAATGTCGCTGTAGTACTCGTTCTCGATCTGCAGGATATTGGCATTGAGCTGTCGCCAGTCGTCGCTGTCTCCCTTGACACCCAGCGCGCCATAGTCGGGCCAGGGGGTCGAGATGGCATGACGCAGCGTATTGACGTAGTTGGACAGCGAGTTGAAGCAGATCTTGAGCTGCGCCTGCACCTTGTTCTGGTACCCCAGATCGGACATGCGCAGGCTGGTCGCGTAAGGCGACACCAGGGTCTTTTCACCGAGGGGCTTCAGCCCCTCGGGTACACGCCCATCGGGCAGGAAGCTGCGATCCACCGCCGGCGAGGCGCCGAACAGATACAGCAGCAACCAGCTATGGCGACGGAAGTTGCGAATCAGGTCGAAGTAACGCGACGAACGGTAGTCCTGCATGGACGTCTGCTCATTGCCATCCAGGGTCTTGAGCAACGACCAGAAATCATCCGGCAAGGAAACATTGTAGTGAACGCCGGCAATGGCCTGCATGATGCGCCCATAACGCACGTCCAGCCCCTTGCGGTAGACGTGCTTCATCATGCCCACGTTGGAGCGGCCGTAATCGGCGATGGGAATGCTCTCGTTACCGTCGAGCCGGGCCGGCATGCTGGCCGGCCAGATCAACTCGTCGTTCAGGCGACGGTAGCTGAACCGATGCAGGTCGGCGAGAAACGCGAGGGCGTCCTCGGGCCGGCTGTAGACCGGCGTGATGTACTCGAGCAAGGCCTCGGAGTAATCCGTGGTGATATGCGGATGGGTCAGCTTCGAGCCAAAATCGGCGGGATGCGGCGTCTGGGCGATACGACCTTCGGCGTCGACGCGTAATCCCTCCTTTTCGATGCCGCGGCGCAGGCGGCCGAAACGCCCCTGGCTGGCCGGCCCGCTGAGTCGTTCGATGAGGGTGGAGAGCGATTCGGACAAGATGACACCCCATGTCGTGTCGGCCGGTCGGGCAAGCGGCCGGCGTCCCGGTTATCGGTCGGGCGCCGCGGCACCCAAGGAATTTCAGATTATGGCGCCGAAAAACGGCGATTCAAGGTTTCGACGTCGCGAGACGCGAGACGCGAGACGCGAGACGCGAGACGCGAGACGCGAGACGCGAGACGCGAGACGCGAGACGCGAGACGCGAGACGCGAGGATGGTGCCACCGCCCTCTAAGCCGTCAACCCTTCAGCTCGAAGCTCGAAGCTCGTAGCTCGTAGCTCGTAGCTCGTAGCTCGTAGCTCGTAGCTCGTAGCTCGTAGCTCGT
>NZ_JAJQTQ010000004.1 GCF_029081005.1 Halomonas elongata
CTGTGCTCCGTGCGCCTTGCGTGACCCACATGGATGTGGGAAATGCGATGGCCCGTCGGGAACGGGCCTAGCCTTCGTTCCGCTCGTCGATTTGTTCAGCGCTTCCCTAAGAAAGTCAGAATGTCTCGTTTTGCCGTGATCGCCTGGTGGCGGGGGGGACAATTCGGCCACATCCATGCCATCTCCGGTGCAGCGATCGTGACAAGATGTCCTTTTATCTATCTGATAATAAAGGATTTTTGTTTGACGTCGGTGGGGCGGAGTCCCATTCTTCCGTGGATGTGACCGCTTGTCGCATCACGACTGCAAGCGCGCCCGGGCAGGACGCGCGGTCAACACGGGAGACATTACAACAATGAGCAACGCCAACTCTCGCGGCATGTTCTCCTTCCTGCTGAAGGAGCACATTGTCGCCAAACCTGGGTTCAATCGCTGGCTTGTGCCGCTGGCCTCCATCGCGATCCATCTGTGCATCGGGTCGGTGTACGCCTGGTCCGTCTTCAACCCCGCCCTGACCCGCCAGATCGGGGGGGTGGCGCCGGCCGCCGGCGACTGGAACCTGTCATCCGTCGTCTGGATCTTTTCCGTGGCCATCTTCACTCTCGGGCTCGCAGCGGCTTTTGGCGGCAAGTGGCTCGAGGAGGTCGGGCCGCGCATGGTCGGTGTGGTCTCCGCCTTCTGCTGGGGCGGTGGCTTCCTGGTCGGCTCGTTGGGCATCGTCAGTCATCAACTGTGGCTGATCTATCTCGGCTATGGGGTCATCGGCGGCTGTGGGCTGGGGCTGGCCTACGTCTCGCCCGTCTCGACCCTGATTCGCTGGTTTCCCGATCGTCGGGGCATGGCGACCGGCATGGCGATCATGGGTTTCGGAGGTGGCGCGATGATCGGTGCCCCGCTGATCGGCTATCTGCTCAACGCCTTCGCCGAGGCGCCGACCTATCTCGGCAGTGCGGAGACGGTAGAGCTGATGACCGAGGCGGGGCGGCGTTTCGCCGAGACGGCCAATGGCCAGGTCGAGGTGGTCGTCGCTTCGGCGGCCCAGGCCGCCGAGCTGCCGGGCGGAGGCGAAGCCGGCGTCTATGCGGTGGGCACGGGGAATACCGGGGCCGCCGCGACCTTCGTGACCCTCGGGGTCGTCTATTTCGTCATCATGATGATCGCGTCCTTCAGCTATCGGGTGCCGCCGGCCGACTGGAAGCCGGAGGGTTGGACCCCGCCCGAGGCGCGGGAGAGCAAGTCGATGATTACCCGCCATCACGTGCATATCAATCAGTCGCTGAAGACACGGCAGTTCTGGCAGATGTGGATCATGCTGTGCTTCAACGTGACCGCGGGGATCGGGGTCATCGGGGTGGCCAAGACCATGATGACCGAGATCTTCGGCTCCACGATGCCGGGCATCGTCACCGCGGCCTTCGCCTCGACCTATGTGCTGATGATCTCGGTCTTCAACATGGTAGGGCGTTTCTTCTGGGCCTCGACATCGGACTATATCGGTCGCAAGAACACCTACCATTGCTTCTTTGTGCTGGGCACCCTGCTCTACATGTCGATTCCTTTCCTGGCCTCGGCCGTCAGCAGCAACCCGAATGTCATCTATCTGGCGGGGTTCTATGCGGCGACGATGGTGATCTTCACCATGTACGGGGGCGGTTTTGCGACCATTCCGGCCTATCTGGCCGATGTCTTCGGCACCTTGCATGTCGGGGGGATTCACGGCCGCATACTCACGGCTTGGTCGACTGCCGGCATCCTGGGGCCCTTCGCCATTACCTTCCTGCGCGACATGTCGCGTCACAACGCCATCACCGAGCTGGTCGCCAAGGTCGATCCGGCGGCGTTCCGCGAGGCCTTCGGCGCGCCGGTGGCCCAACTGGATGCGCTGGTGGAGGCGAACACGGTCACCATCGCACGCTTGATGGAGATCGTGCCGCCCGACACGGTGGATCCGACGTCCAGCCTCTACAACACGACCATGTATGCCATGGCGGCGCTGCTGGTGATCGCCTTTTTCGCCAACCTGTTCATTCGTCCGGTGGGTGAGCGGCATCATGTGGAGAACACGCACCCCGAGGCGGCGCCGGCGAAATAGCGGCGTTCGGGGCATGCCCACGAAAAACGGGGCCTCGCTGCGCGCGAGGCCCCGTTGCGTCGAAGGGTAGAGACGTCGTTCAGACGTCGCTGCGGAAGGCACGATCCTGACGCGGCAGCACGAGATTGAGCACGATGGCGCACAGCGCGCCGGGGATCAGGCCCGACTCGATGATGGCCTGAACGTTCTCGCTGTAGGCGGCGTAGATGCCTTCCTGGGCCGGCAGGCCGATGGCCGCCGACAGCGAGATCCCGATGATCACCATATTGCGCTTGTTGAAGTCGATATGGGACAGCATCTTGATACCGGCACTGGCGATCATGCCGAACATGATCAGCACCGTGCCGCCCAGCACGGCATTCGGGATGCCCGAGACCAGGCCACCCAGCTTGGGCAGCAGGCCGGCCAGCATCAGGAAGCCGCCGCCGATGGCCACCACATAGCGACTGACCACCCCGGTCAGGGCGACGATACCGACGTTCTGGCTGAAGCTGATCTGCGGATAGGCGTTGAAGATGGCGGCGAAGACGCTGGACAGGCCATCGGCCATCACCCCGCCGGACAGCTCCTTCTTGGTCGGCTCGCGGTCCATGCCGCCCGAGGTGGTGCCGACGATGTCGCCGATGGATTCGGCGCAGGTGACCACCGCCAGCAGGACTACCGGCACGATGGCGGCCAGGTGGAACTCGATGCCGATGGCGAAGGGCACCGGGAGCGAGAACCAGTCTGCCTGGGCGACCGAGCCGAAGTCCACGTAGCCCAGGGCGGCGGCGACGATGAAGCCGATGACCAGCCCGATCAGGGGTGCGGTTTCGGACCAGATGCCTCGGCCGAACTGGTGCAGACCCAGGATGATCACCAGCACCAGGGCGGCGAGCAACAGGTTGTGGGCAGCCCCGAAGTCCTCGGCGCCGAAGCCGCCGGCGGCGTAGGCGAAGCCGACCGGCATCAGCAGGGTGCCGATCATGATCACGAAGGTACCGGTCACCACCGGCGGGAACAGGAAGCGTACCCAGGGCAGAAACAGGCCTACCAGGGCCATGGCGACCCCGCCACACAGCGCGGCACCGAGCGCCGCGGGTACGCCCATGCCCACGGCGATGGGGATCAGGACCGGCACGAAACCGAAGCTGGTGCCCATCACGATGGGCAGGCGGGCGCCGATGGGACCGAGCCCCAGCGACTGCACCAGAGTGGCAACCCCGGCCACGAACATCGCCGCCTGGATCATCAGCGTGGTCTGGGCGTCCGAGAGATCAGCGGCGCCGGCAATGATGATGGGCACGGTGACGTTGCTGACGAACATCGCCAGTACGTGCTGGATGCCCAGCGGGATGGCCCGTGCCAGGGGGGGCATGGCGTTGACGTCGTGGGTGCTGCGCACCTGCGTCTGGTTGGCCTCGGTGGCGACATCGGGTGTCGACATTGGGTATCTCCTGTTGTCGTTGTTGGGAACCCGTTGATGAGCCGCCGCGCGACGGCGCTGTCTCAGAGCGCTCGCCTGAGGGTGGCGGCGGCGGCGTCGTGCTGGGCCAGCAGGGCGTCGAGATCGACGCCCACCGGCCGGCCCTCGGTCACCCGCCATTGCCCGGCGACCATCACGCGGTCCGCGCGATGGGCACCGCACAGCAGCAGGGCGGCGATGGGGTTATCGGCACCGGAAAAGCGGGCCTCGTCCAGGGTGAACATTGCCAGGTCGGCCTGTTGGCCGGGGGCGAGACCACCGATGTCGGTGCGACCCAGGCAGGCGGCGGAGCCGCGGGTCGCCCAGCGGATCACATCGTCGTGGGTCACCCGGCTCGGCGAATAGCGCAGTCGTCCGAGCAACAGTGCCTGGCGCATTTCTTCGGCGAGATTGGAATGATCGTTGGAAGCGGATCCGTCCACGGCCAGTCCCACCGGACAGCCGGCGGCTTCCAGATCCAGGGTGCGGCACATGCCGGAGCCCAGCACCATGTTCGACGAGGGGCAATGAGCGATGCCGGTACCGGCCTGGCCGAGGCGTGCCACCTCATCGTCGTTGAAGTGGATGCCATGGGCCAGCCAGGTGCGGTCGCCAAGCCAGCCGGTCGCCTCGAGGTAGTCCAGCGGGCGCATGCCGAACAGGCGCTGGCAGTAGGCCGTTTCGTCCTCGGTCTCCGCCAGGTGGGTATGCAGTCGCACATCGCGCGTCTCGGCCAGGCGGGCGCTTTCCTGCATCAGTTCGCGACTGACCGAAAAGGGGGAGCAGGGGGCCAGCGCCAGGGTGATCATGGCGCCATCACCACGCTCATGATAGGCGTCGATCAGGCGCGCGCTCTCGTCGAGGATCGTCGCTTCGTCCTGTACCACCGACTGTGGCGGAAGGCCGCCATCGTCGCGGCCCACGCTCATCGAGCCGCGTGTCAGGGCGGCGCGCACGCCGAGGCGACGGGCGGTTTCTACCTGCACGTCGATGGCCCGGGTCAGGGCCCCGGAGAAGACGTAATGGTGGTCGGCCACCGTGGTGCAGCCGGACATCAGCAGCTCGACCATGGCCAGCTCGCTGGCCAGGGCCATCTGTGACTCGTCGAGGTTGGCCCAGACATCGTAGAGCGTGGTCAGCCAGGGAAAGAGTTCCTTGTTCAGGGCCGGCGAATAGGCCCGGGTCAAGGTCTGGTAGAAGTGATGATGGGTGTTGACCAGCCCCGGCAACAGGACATGACGCGAGGCATCGAAGGTGGCATCGACCCGGCTCTCGGGGCGTCCTCCCGCCGGTACCGCCTCGACGATCCGTGAGCCCTGGACGACCACGCCGCCGGCGGCGCTTGCCTCGCTGCAGGCGAGTGGGTGCTGTATCCAGAGTGTCTGTTCATTCGAGTTCATCAGTGGAGTCCTCCTCGGGTCCCGCGTGCACGCGGCCCCTGCCAGTGGCAAAGGGTTACCCAAGTCTCGCAACCGACCTGAGGCTTGGTTCAGGTGCCTTTGTGTTTGTGTGTACCCGTGGTTAAACAATTACGGGTAATTATTGTGTACAAAATGAGAGCCGAAGGCTCGACTGTCAAGTCATTCCGGCGAGGGCGGGCGTCAACGGGCATTGTCCATGCGTAACGTGATGAAAAGGTTTGGTTTACTCGGATCCTGCGGGAAACCATGGGTATAGCATGAGTCGAAGTTAACCTTGACAGGTATGGAGTTTCTCACCATAGCTGAATTAACAATTACTAAATGGTTCATCATACGACACTGGTCCATGCCGGTAGTATCGGTTGGCGCATGAACCGAGTGCAGGAGACTGGAGGGAATGTCATGTCGAAATGGCAGCATGGTCGACTGTTCAAGAGCGGTTTTCTCATTCCATTCCTGGTGAGCGGTTCAGCGTTCGCTCAGAACGTCACCGGGACCATCGACGTATCGATCGAGTTGACGGCAGCCTGCGAGGTCAATGAGTCGACGTCCACCAGTGGCGTGGATTTCGGCAGCCTGGATTTCGGCAGCCACTCCACGCTGTTCGTCGATGCCGACGCCGAGGTGCTCAACGGTGGCTCTGCCATCGAAGTACTGTGCTCGCCCGGGGTCACGCCGTCCTTCCAGATTTCCGGCGGGGCGAACGACGGCGACAGTGGTTCGCAGAATCACGCCATGGCCGATGGCGGCGGCAATTTCGTGCCTTATTCGATTTTCACCGATGCCGCGCGAACCAGCGTTCTCGATGCCGGCACGCCTCATGCGCTATCCGGCACGGCCGATGGCATCACCCCCCAGACCCTGGCGCTGTATGGCCGGGCCTATGGTCAGCCGGGGCTGGCGGCGGGCAGCTACAGCGACACCCTGAACGTTGAACTGTCATTTTGAGGCGCGGCGCGTCGTGGACAACGGCGCTGTTGGCAAGCCTGATGCCGGTTCAGGAGGGGGTGGCGCAGGCGGCACCCCAGGCCAGCTTTCAGGTCTCGGCCACCATCAGCGAGGGGTGCCTGGTCAACAGCGACATCCCTGAGGGGGTCGCATCACTGGGCGAGCTGGGGCGGCTGGACTTCGGCACTGCCTCCTCGCTGTCGCAGCAGACTCATGCCTCCGCGCTGGTCGATGCTACCGGTGTAACCCTGAGCTGCACGCCGGGGCTCGACCTGACCATGCGTATCAATGGTGGCCTCCATGCCAGCGGCGGCGTTCGCCACATGGAAAACGGCGAGGGGGCGGTTCTGGCCTATGCCCTGTTTGCCGATGCCGGTCATCAGCAGGCTATCGGCATCGACTCGCCGCTCGCCGTCGATACCCTTGCCGACCCGAACGATATTGCCTTGCCGGTACATGGACGGCTGACACTGCCCGGCGCACGGCCTCCGGGCGTCTACACGGACCGTTTGACGGTGACTCTGGAGTGGTGATGGCGATGAGACGGCGATGGTTCCATGCGGTGAGAGGCCTTGTGGTGGCCGGCCTTCTGGCAGCGGCGCTGCCGGCCGGTGCCAGTGCCCTGATGATCTGGCCGATCCATCCGGTCATCGAGGATGGCCAGTCGGCAACGGCGTTGTGGCTGGAGAACCGTGGCAGCGAGCCGGTGCTGATTCAGTTGCGTATCTTCGGCTGGCAACAACGAGATGGCGAGGACCATTACCGGCGTCAGTCCGATCTCGTGGGCAGCCCCCCCATGATGGAGATAGCGCCAGGACAGCGTCAGCTGGTGCGTCTGATTCGTCGAGCACCGCCACCCTCGGAGGGGGAACGGGCCTGGCGCGTCATCCTGGACGAGATTCCGACATCCTCTGCATCCGATGAGCCGGCCGGACAGCCTCGGGCCGGTGTCGCGTTGCAGATGCGCTACTCCTTGCCGTTGTTCGATCACGGCGCAGGTGTCGTGCCCGAGCACGGCGATGAGGCCGCGTCCATGCTCGACTGGCGTGTCATCAGCGAGAGTGGCCGTCGTTACCTGGAGGTGCGCAATCGTGGCGAGCGGCATGCGCGTCTCACCGAGGTGGCGTTCGATCGGCGAACCACCGTTACCGATGGGCTACTGGGGTACGTGCTGGCCGACAGCCATCGCCGTTGGCCGCTGGAGGGGGTGACCCCGGGTGACGCTCTGTTCGCCCGGGTCAATGGCGGGGAGCCGGTGCGTCTTGCGAGATGGTCATCGGTACCTTGAACCCGGATCCGGACAGGGTATGCCGATGCGGAGTCTCCGACGACTGTGCCGAGAGGGTATCTGCCTGTGGTGGTTGGTCATGCCGCCGCTCGTCGAGGGCCAGGACCTGCCACCGCCGCCGGCCGCCGATGCCGCCCTGGAACGAGAGACCCCGCTGCACCTGGAACTGGTGCTCAACCAACGACCGACCGGACGGGTGGTCGCGGTGACTCGCCGTGGGACGGGGCTACTGATCGCGCCGGAGACGCTCGGTGCGATCAGACTGCCCGAGCAGCTGACGTCGGCGGAGCGCCTCGACCTGACACGGCTCGAATCGGTCGAGGCGCACTATGATGCGCCGCACCAGCGGCTGGAAGTGACGGTGCCTGCGGCATGGCTGCCTCGACAGCAGTTGGGCGGTCGGCGGGGGCGCGCGTCCTCCGAAGCGCTCAGCAGCCCCGGTGCACTGGTCAATTACGACCTGCATGTCAGCGAGGCGCGCCGCGGCACCACACGTGCTTCGCTATGGCATGAGGCTCGGCTGTTCGGACTGGGAGGCAGCTGGCGCAGTACCGGTGCCTGGCGCGAGCGGCTGGGATCGGCATCCGGCGACGCGGTCGACGAATCAGCCTATGTCCGCTTCGACACGACCTGGCGCCACGATGATCAGCGGCGCTTGTTGAGCTACGAGGCAGGGGATGTCGTCACTCGCCCCCTGAGCTGGACGCGGGCCGTGCGGCTGGGGGGCGTGCAGGTGTCGCGCGATTTCGCGATCCGCCCGGACCTGATCACCTATCCGTTGCCGAGCTTCTCCGGCGAGGCCGAGGTGCCCACCACCCTGGACCTGTTCGTCAATGGCAATCGGGTCGAGCGTCGTGAGCTCGAGCCCGGCCCCTTCACGCTGTCTGATGTGCCGAGCATCAACGGGGCCGGCGAGGCGAGACTGGTGACCGAGGATATCCAGGGACGTCGTCAGGTCAGGACCCTGCCCTTCTATGTGACCAATGAGCTGCTCAAGCCGGGGCTGGCCAGTTTCAGTGCCGGTGCCGGTGCCCTGCGGCGAGGCTATGGACAGCGCAGTTTCGACTACGGCGAAGCGGCGGTCAGTGCCTCTCAGCGCATCGGGATCACCGAGACGCTGACGCTCGGTGGACACGCCGAACTGGCCGACTCCCTGACCCTGGGCGGTGCGGGCGTGACCCTCGGGCTCTGGCGTGCCGGCACCCTGGCGTTGGCGTATCAACACGCGGAGGGGGAGTTCGGCAAAGGGGCGGCCCATAGCCTGGGGTATCAGTATCGAGGCCGGCACCTCAGTCTCGGCGCTCGGCATGAACGCCGGGAGGCGGGGTTCGCCGATCTGTCCGATGTCGTGGCTCGCCAGGCCCCCGAGCGTGCCCGCACGCGGACGCAGGTGACCGCTGGCGCCTCGCTGGGTGACTGGGGCAATGTCGCGGCCGGTTACTTCGAGGTCGATGACGGTGTGTCGACCCGGTTGCTGAACCTGTCCTATCAGCGTCCGCTGTGGCGCAAGGCACATCTGTCGCTGAGCGCCAACCGTGAGATCGGCGGGGATTGGGGCGGGCTCTTGCAGGTCACGCTAGCCCTCGGCCATGGCCAGGGTGTCGCGAGTGCCGGCATCCAGCACGATGCGGATGGCGAGCCGGCCCAGCAGCTGCAGTACTCGCGTGCCGCACCGCTGGAGGGTGGCTGGGGCTGGGACCTTGGGGTACGCCGCCGTGAAGGCCAGGCGATCTATCGCCAGGTGGATGTCCGCCGCCGCGGTGACAGGGCCACCTGGCGGCTGGGGATGCAGGGGACCGGAGAGGACGACACCTATTTCGGCGGTCTGAGCGGCTCGGCTGTCTTCATGGCCAGACGCGGCTTTCTAGCCAACGAGGTCAACGACAGTTTCGTGGTGGTGTCCACCGATGGCGAGGCCGATGTGCCGGTGCGCTACGAGAACCAGACGGTCGGACGCACCGATGAGGAGGGTTACCTGCTGGTGCCCTGGGGGACGGCCTATTATCCCGGCAAGTATGAGATCGACCCACTCGCACTGCCCGCCGAGGTGGCGACACCGGAGGTCGAGCGACGCGTGGCCGTCGCGTCGCGTAGCGGCTATCTACTGTCGTTCGAGCTGCCGCGTCGCACGTCCGTCAGCCTGCGCCTGGTGGATGTCGATGGCGAGGAGCTTCCGCTCGGTGCGAGGGTGCACGCATCGAATGGCGAGCATGCGGTGGTTGGCTGGGACGGCATGACCTATCTCGAGACGGTATCGGCGGGAATGCGCCTGCGCGTGGCGCTGCCGGATGGTCGCCAGTGCCTGGCGACACCGTCGTTGCCCGATGATGCGGAGGGGCGCCTGGATCTGGCGCCCGTGACCTGCCATGACGAGGAGACGTGATGGGGACCTTCATCAACCCTGCCTGGCGGGGGAGCATTACCCTCTTCCTGCTGCTGGTCGTGGCGTTCGGTGCGACCTCCGCCCGAGCCTGCGATGTGGTGGCGCCGAATCCATTGGCGAGTTTCGGTAACGTGAGCTCGCTGACGGTGGCCAGCAGTGTCCAGCAGACATCGGCGCAGCCCAACGCCGGTGTGGAGTGCTCGGCACCGTTGCTGTCGGTACTCGATACCGACTACGTGAATGCAACGCTCTCCAGCGCCAGTGGCGGTCAGCTCGTGGCACCCACGGGGGATGCCATCGACTATGACATCTTTGCCGATCCCGGCGGTCAGGTGCCGCTGACGCTGGGCACCACCTACGATTACTACAACACCACCCTGCTGGATCTGCTCGGCCTGCTGGGGAGCAATGGCCCGATCGAGCTGCCGATGTATTACCGCACTCTGCCGGGCTCCGCCGGCAATGTCGCCGCCGGTCTCTATACCGATACCCTGACCGTCAGCTGGAATTGGTCCGTCTGCGAGGGACTCGGCATCGGGGGGCTCTGCCTCGGCCGGGACAACGGGAGCGGCACCAGCACCATCACCCTGCAGCTCGAGGTCCTGCCGGACTGCGTGATCGACGCCTCCGACCTGGATTTCGGCTCAGCGCCGCTGGTGGCGGGGTTCAGCCCGGTGACCCGGACGCTCTCGGTGCGCTGCACCAAGGGGCAGGCCTACAGCGTGGGGTTGAGCGATGGCCAGCATGCCGCCTCCGGCCAGCGGCGCATGGCGTCCTCGGGCGAGTATCTACGCTATGAGCTCTACAAGGGGGCCAGCGGGCTGTCACGCTGGGGAAGCCAGGGGGCGGAGCGACGCGATTCGACCCAGGCGGACAGTGCGCCGGGCAACCATGACGGCGTGACCGCCCAGGGATTCATCTATCGCGGCATTATCGACGAGAATCAGCCGACGCCATCGGCCGGCGTCTATACGGATTCGGTCGTCGTGGAGGTGGCGTTCTAGGAGGGAGTGGCAGGCGCCGCCCGTGGCAGCGCCTGCAACGGATCAGCCTTCGAAGCTGGTTTCCGAGTAGAGTACCCGCACGCGCAGGGTATGCGTCACCTTGCTCAGTGCCTCCAGGGCGCGGGGGCCGTATTCCTTGTCCACGTCGATGACCACGTAGCCGATGCGCTCGTTGGTCTGCAGGTACTGGCCGAGGATATTGATGTCGTCCTCGGAGAGGACCCGGTTGATCTCGGACATCACGCCGGGCACGTTCTCGTGGATGTGCAGCAGGCGGTGCTTGCCGGGGTGGGCCGGCAGGGCGACCTCGGGGAAGTTCACCGAGGTGATGGTGGTGCCGTTGTCGGAGAAGGTCACCAGCTTTTCGGATACCTCGATGCCGATGTTCTCCTGGGCCTCCAGGGTGGAGCCACCGATGTGTGGGGTGAGGATGACGTTGTTCAGGCCGCGCAGCGGGCTGACGAACTCCTCGTTGTTGCCCTTGGGCTCGACCGGGAAGACATCGATGGCCGCCCCGTTGAGTCGGCCGGCCCGGAGGGCCTCCGCCAGTGCCTCGATCACCACCACGCTGCCGCGGGAGGCGTTGATCAGGATGCTGCCCGGCTTCATCAGGCCGATCTGCTCTTCACCGATCATCCAGCGGGTGGAGGGCAGGTCCGGAACGTGCAGGCTGACGATATCGGCACGCGCCAGCAATTCCTCGAGACTGCCCACCTGACGGGCATTGCCCATGCCGAGCTTGGTCACCACATCGTAGTAGATGACGTCGAAGCCCAGTGCCTCGGACAGCACCGAAAGCTGGGCGCCGATGCTGCCATAGCCGATGATGCCCAATGTCTTGCCCCGGGCCTCATGGGCGTTCCTGGCCGACTTCAGCCAGCCTCCCTGATGGGCGCTGGCGCTTTTCTCGGGGATACCGCGCAGCAGCATGATCGACTCGGCCAGCACCAGCTCGGCTACCGAACGGGTGTTGGAGTAGGGGGCATTGAAGACGGGGATACCCCGCACCAGGGCCGCATCGAGGTCGACCTGGTTGGTGCCGATGCAGAAACAGCCCACGGCCACGAGCTTCTCGGCGGCGGCGAAGACGCGCTCGTTGAGCTGGGTACGGGAACGGATGCCGATGAAGTGGACGTCACGGATCTTTTCGATCAGCGATTCCTCGTCCAGCGAGGTCGACAGGTGTTCGATGTTGGTGTACCCGGCATTCAGGAAATTGTCCACTGCGCTCTGGTGGACGCCCTCGAGCAGCAGGATCTTGATCTTGCTCTTGTCCAGGGACGTTTTGGCCATGGTCGAATCAACCCCTTCTATGGTGCGCGCCGCATGCGTTTCAGGAAGGTGACGTCTGGGTTGTCGGGGCATCTGCCCGGCAACCTCAGGCGCTAAGGAAACGCTGAATAAATCGCCGAGCGTGATGAAGCGCAAGGCGCGCGGAGCACAGAAAGCGAGACATAACAGTCTGTTAGGCGAGCTTTCGAGCATCGCACAACACAGCGATTCACACGCGCAGGCATTTAAGCAGTGTTTACCTAAACAAGGGCCGATATCTTACCACAGCACGACCCGCTGCGGATGAAAATGCCGCGTGGCCTGGATGAGCGGCTTGCATGATGGGGCGCGCGTCCGGGCGCGGGGCAGACGACCCCCGGGGGGGAGCGTGTATACTATCGCCCTCATGGTGAGATGGCGACGAGGGCAGCCATGGCGGGACAGGACAAGCAGCGACAGGACACCGAGGAAACGGCACCGGCGGATTTTGCGGCGACCGTGGAGCGTCTGGAGGCGTTGGTGGAACAACTGGAATCCGGTGAGTTGTCGCTGGAGGCGTCGTTGACGGCCTTCGAGCAGGGCGTTCGCCTGACCCGTGATGCCCAGCGCCGACTCGACGAGGCCGAGCTCAAGGTTCGCACCCTGACCGAGGGCGAGGAAGGCGGCATCGATCTCAAGCCCTTCGCGTCACCCGAGGAGGATGACGGTGAACATTGAGCGCGTGATGATCGAGGATCGGCGCCGAGTGGACGAGCGTCTGGAAAGGCTCTTCGCGCGCGGCGAGGCGGCGCCCTCGGCGCGTCTGGACGCGGCCATGCGCCATGGCGTACTGGTCGGCGGCAAGCGCCTGCGGCCGGTGCTGGTCTATGCCGCGGGCCGTGCCCTGGGGGCCGGTGACGAGGCCCTCGATGGGCCGGCGATGGCCGTGGAACTGGTGCATGCCTACTCGCTGGTGCACGACGACCTGCCGGCCATGGATGACGATGACGTACGCCGTGGCCGGCCCACCGTGCATCGTGCCTATGACGAGGCCACCGCCATTCTGGCCGGCGATGCACTGCAGACCCTGGCCTTCGAAGTGCTGGCCGATACCGGTCATCCGCGTCTTTCGGCGATGGTCGGTACCCTGGCCCGTGCCGCCGGACGCGATGGCATGGCGGCCGGCCAGGCACTGGACCTGGATGCGGTGGGAGGCCATCCCGACCTGACGGCGCTGGCGACCATGCATCGTCACAAGACCGGTGCGCTGATCCATGCCGCCGTGCGGCTGGGTGGGCTGGCTGCGGTGGCCGAGGGCGACGAGCGCCTGCTGGCGCTGGAACGCTACGCCGCCGCCATCGGGCTGGCGTTCCAGATTCGCGATGACGTGCTCGACGTGACCGGCGATACGACCGTTCTCGGCAAGGCCTCGGGGGCGGATGCCGCCCGTGACAAGCCGACCTATCCCACTCTGCTGGGGCTGGAGGGGGCCGATGACAAGGCCCGATCCTTGGTGGACGAGGCCGTATCGGCCCTGGCGCCGCTGGGCGAGGCCGGCACCGTGCTGGCCACCCTGGCCCGATACATGATCGAGCGTGACCACTGAACCACAGGGCCAACATGAAGCTGTTCGATGACATTCCGGTCGAGCGTCCGGCCACGCCGCTGCTCGACACCCTGGAAACACCGGCCGCGCTGCGTGCCATGGACGAGGCTCAGCTGGTGCAGGTGGCCGACGAGTTACGTGCCTATCTGCTCTACAGCGTGGGCGTCTCCGGTGGCCATTTCGGCGCTGGACTCGGCGTCGTGGAGCTGACGGTGGCACTGCACCATGCCCTGGAGACGCCCCATGACCGCCTCGTCTGGGATGTGGGTCACCAGGCGTATCCGCACAAGATTCTCACCGGTCGCCGTGAAGCGATGCAGCATATTCGCCAGTTCGGTGGCCTGGCGGCGTTTCCGCGCCGCAGCGAATCGCCCTATGACACCTTCGGGGTAGGGCATTCCAGCACCTCCGTTTCCGCTGCTCTGGGCATGGCGCTGGCCGCCCGCACGCGAGACGAGAAGCGTCGGGTCTGCGCGGTGATCGGCGACGGCGCCCTGTCCGCCGGCATGGCCTTCGAGGCCCTGGCCCACGCCGGCCATGTGGATGCCAACCTGCTGGTGATCCTCAACGACAACGAGATGTCGATCTCCGAGAACGTCGGCGGCATGGCCAGCTACCTGGCTCGGATTCTGGCCAGCAAGCCCTACACCAGCATGCGCGAGGGCGGCAAGAAGGTGCTGTCGCACCTGCCCGGCGCCCTGGAGCTGGCCCGGCGAACCGAGGAGCACATGAAGGGCATGGTCAGCCCGGCGACGCTGTTCGAGGAAATGGGCTTCAACTATATCGGCCCGCTCGATGGTCATGATCTGCCGACCCTGGTCCAGACCCTGCGCAACATGCGCGATATGGACGGGCCCCAGTTCCTTCACGTGAAGACGCGCAAGGGGCGTGGTTTCCTGCCCGCCGAGGCCGACCCCATCGGCTATCACGCCATCACCAAACTGGAGAAGAACGGCGAAACGCCGCCGCCGCTCAAGCCGACTCAGCCGGCTGTCGCGCTCGGGGAGAAGAACGAGGCATCGCACTCGAAGCCGCGCAACGATTTATCGCGCCCGAAGCCGCGCAAGTATTGCAACGTCTTCGGCGACTGGCTGTGCGACATGGCGGCCGCCGACGAGCGGCTGGTCGGTATCACGCCGGCGATGCGCGAGGGTTCCGACCTGGTCCGGTTCTCCCAGGAGTACCCGGGGCGCTACTACGACGTGGCGATCGCCGAGCAGCATGCGGTGACCCTGGCCGCCGGCCTGGCCTGCGAGGCGATGAAGCCGGTCGTGGCCATCTATTCCACCTTCCTGCAGCGTGGTTACGATCAGCTCATCCATGACGTGGCGGTGCAGGCGCTGGACGTGACCTTCGCCATCGATCGTGCCGGCGTGGTGGGTGAGGATGGCCCCACCCACCACGGGGCGCTGGATCTGAGTTACCTGCGCTGCGTGCCGGGCATGGTGGTGCTGGCGCCCGCCGACGAGGCCGAGTGCCGCGCGCTGCTCAGTGCCGCCTATCATCATCCCGGTCCGGCTGCCGTGCGCTACCCGCGGGGTACCGGTCCCGGTACGGTGATTCCCGAGCATCTCGAGGCGCTGCCCATCGGTGAGGCCGAGATGCGTCGTCGTGCCGATGGCGATGGCCCGAGGGTGGCGCTGCTGGCCTTCGGTAGCCTCAATGGGCCAGCCGCCGAGGTGGCCGAGCGCCTCGATGCCACCCATCTCAACATGCGGTCGATCAAGCCGCTGGATCGTGAGGCGGTACTGGCGGCGGCCGACGAGCATGACCTGCTGGTGACCCTGGAGGAAAACGTGGTGGCCGGTGGTGCCGGAAGTAGCGTCGGCGAGCTGTTGGCCGCAGAAGGGCGCCGGACGGCGCTGCTGCATCTCGGCCTGCCCGATGCCTTCGTCGAGCATGGCAAGCCGGCGGAGCTGCTCGCCGAGTGCGGGCTCGATGCCGAGGGGATCGAGGCCTCGATCAGGCATCGCCTCGGCTGATTGCCGTGAGCTCTCCGACGGACGCCTGCCATCACCGTCGGGGGATCGGCGTCATGGGACAGCCGCATCGCGCCCGTCCTGCCCGGGGTGCTATGCTCCCCGCCATCTTTGCGAGACGTGTTTCAAGGAGTCGACATGCTGGCCATGGTGCTGATCGGTGGGTTGCTGGGATTTCTGGTCGGCGGCCCGGTGGGTCTGCTGATCGGGGGTGGCCTCGGCTACTGGCTCGTCCGGCGTCTGCGTCGGAGCATGCTGGGTCGATTGGCCGGGGTGCAGGCGCAGTTTCTCGAATCGACCTTCGCGGTCATGGGCTGCATGTGCAAGGCCGATGGCCAGGTCTCCGAGGCGGAACTCGATGCATCCCGGCAGTTGTGGGATCGCCTGCGGCTGAGCGAGGAGCAGCGTGCTAAGGCGCGGGCCGATTTCACCCGGGGCAAGGGTGCGGATTTCGACCTCGAGGCGGAGCTGGCCAAGATCCGGCAGATCGTGGGCACCCAGCCCGCTCTGCGGCAGGTGTTCCTGCAGGTGCAGCTCGCGGCCATCGCCGCCGATGGCGAGCTCCACCCCGCCGAGCGCGACATGTTGATGCGAGTGGTGCGTGGACTGGGCTGTTCTGAGGCCGAGATCGCCCAGATCGAAGCCATGCTGCGGAGCTCTGCCGAGGGAGGTGCCACGACGCATGAAATCTCGCTGGAGGATGCCTACCAGGTGCTGGGCGTGTCATCCGATGCCAGCGACGCCGAGATCAAACGCTGCTATCGGCGCCTGATGAGCGAGAACCACCCCGACAAGCTGGCCGCCAAGGGCCTGCCGGAGAACATGCGCGAAGTGGCCAAGGAACGCACCAGCGAGATCGGCAACGCCTACGAGCGTATTCGCAAGGCGCGCTCCGCCGACGCGGCCTGATTCCTGCGGCGGCATTCTTTCGTCACGACGGCCCGCGCTTTCCGGAATGTGACATGGTGGTTGCCGGGCCGCCTGGACCGGCCTAGGATGCGCGGCGACCCGCCGGCCCGGTGGGGACGACGCCTCTGCCTCGGTCCGGCCAAGCGATGCCGAGGCATTCTTGTGGTGATCGACAAGAATTCCAAGGAGACCCCTGATGTCTTTCGGTCCGCTTTCCCTCCTGCCGCCCGTGCTGGCCATCGTGCTGGCGCTGGCGACGCGCAACGTGATACCGGCGCTGTTCTGCGGCGTCTGGCTGGGCGCCACCATGCTCAGTGGCGGCAATCCGGCCGCTGGCCTCTACGACAGTTTCAACGACTTCATCATCCCGAGCGTGGGGGATGAATGGAGCGTCACCGTCCTGATCTACTGCGGTCTTTTCGGCGTGTTGATCACGGTGCTCCAGCGCACCGGCGGTGCCCAGGCCATCGCCCGGGCCATTTCCGAGCGGGTCGCCTCGCGCCGTGGGGCCCAGGGAGCGACCCTGGGGCTCGGCATGCTGATCTTCTTCGAGGACTACTTCAATGCCCTGACGGTGGGCAGCGTGATGCGCCCGATCACCGATCGCATGAAGGTCTCCCGGGAGAAGCTGGCCTATATCGTCGATTCGACCTCGGCCCCCATGTGCCTGCTGGGCCCGGTATCCACCTGGGTGGTCTTCGTGATGGGGCTGATCGGCACGCAGTTGACCGAGATGGACATCAGTGGGTCCGAGTACCTGATCTATCTCTCCTCCATCCCGCTGAATTTCTATGCCTGGCTGGCACTTGGACTGATCGCCTTCATCGTCATCACCCAGTGGGATTTCGGTCCCATGGCGCGCGCCGAGCATCGTGCCCGGACCACCGGCGAGGTGCTGGCCAAGGATGCCACGCCGCCTTCCGATCGGGAGGTCGCCGAGATGGACGTTATCCCGGAAGCCCAGGCGCGCAAGCGCAACATGCTGGTGCCGATCGCCGTGCTGGTGCTGATGATTCCCCCGATGTTCCTGTGGACCGGCAATTACCCCGAGAATGACCTGGTCACCGCCGTGGGCGAGGCCAATGGTGGCCTGTCGATCCTGATCGCCACCTTCGTGGCGGTGGTCGTCGGCCTGGTCATGGGGATGCAGCAGAAGCTCTTCGACTTCCGTGAGTCCATGGATATCGTCGTCTCCGGTATCAAGAGCATGACGCTGGTCTACATCATTCTGACGCTGGCCTGGTCGATCGGCAGCGTGACCTCGGAACTGGGGACCGCCGATTATCTGGTGACCCTGGCGGAGGCGAACATCGCACCCAGCCTGGTACCGGTGCTGCTGTTCCTGATCGGCGCCCTGGTCGCCTTCACGACCGGGACATCCTACGGCACCTTCGCGATCATGATCCCCATTGCCATGCCGGTGGCGATGGCAATGGATCTGTCATTGTCGCTGGCGATTGCCGCCGTTCTCAGTGGCGGCATCTTCGGCGACCACTGCTCGCCGATCTCCGATACCACCATTCTCTCCTCGGCGGGCTCCTCCTGCGATCATATCGACCATGTGCGCACCCAGCTGCCCTACGCGGTATGCGCCGGGTTGGCCGGCATCCTGGCCTTCTTCATCGCCGGCCTCGCCGACAGTGCGCTGGTCGGCGGCCTCGCCGGCGTCGTGGCGCTGGTGGTGATGGCGGTAGTGCTGCGTGCTCTCTGGGGCAGGACGACATCGCGCGACGAGGCATTCGTCGATTGAGAAGACGGCGCCGCCCTGTCCTGCGAGCATGAAAAAGGCCCCTTCTGGAGGGGCCTTCTTGCGTCGAGGAGCCTGTCGGAAAACGGAGTTTTCAGGTAGTGGCTTCCCGAGCCGGCTTCAGCGGATCCTCTGTCACGGCAATGTCTGTCTCATGCTGCTGCTGGGCACGCAGCTTGAGGCGGGCCTTGGCCATGGCGGCACTGCCGCTGCTGGCGACCAGATCGGCAGAGGCGTCCGCCTGGACCTGGGACGTCGGTGCATGCTGGCTGACGGCGGACAGCGGCTCGTTGAGCTGCAGGGCGCGCTCGGTGGCCGGGTCGGCCTGGGCGGCCAGGGGCAGGGCGGCGAGCAGCAGGCTGGCGGTCATCAGTTTGGTTTTCATCTCGGGTACCTCGCTTGCGATGTTTTGATAACATGCATTTTATTAGCGAGCTAAGTGTAAAGCCAGAGAAAACTATCGATCGATGCGATCGTTCCAGACTATTGATATCGTCGGGAAGCGGTGTCAGGGCTTTCGTTCTATATCCACATCGCCGGCCGGAGTGAAATCGCCTAGCGCCATCATGTGGCCGAGCTTGCCGGCCTTGGTGGACAGGTAGTGCTCGTTGTGCGGGTTGAGGCCCGTGGTCAGACCCACTCGTTCGACCACGTCCACGCCGACCCGGGTCAGGGCTTCGACCTTGCGGGGGTTGTTGGTCATCAGCCGGAGCGAGTCGATGCCCAGGTGCTCGAGCATCGGCAGACAGAGGTCGTAGCGGCGCAGGTCGGCAGAGAAGCCAAGCTGCTCGTTGGCCTCGACAGTGTCGGCGCCCTGGTCCTGGAGATGGTAGGCGCGGATCTTGTTGAGCAGGCCGATGCCGCGACCTTCCTGGCGCAGGTAGAGCAGCACGCCGCGTCCTGCCTCGGCGATGCGCTTGAGCGCCTCCTGGAGCTGGTAGCCGCAGTCGCAGCGCATCGAGAACAGGGCGTCGCCAGTGAGACATTCGGAATGCACGCGGCCGAGCACCGGCTGGCCATCGGCGACATCGCCCAGGGTGAGGACGACATGATCCTTGCCGGTAGCTTCGTCTTCGAAGCCGTGCATGGTGAAGGTGGCCCATGGAGTGGGGAGCCGGGAGGCGGCGATGTAGCGAATCGTCACGATGTACCTCGATGAAGGACCGGGCGTGGCCGTCGGGATGATGTCATTCTATCAGGAAGGCGAGTCGGGCTCACGGTCGAGCCTGATGGGTTACAATGGCGACCACATTTTCCGTGGATGAGCGAACGCATGGAACTCGAGAACGACCGCCTGCTGCGCGCCCTGGCGCGTCAGCCCGTTGACCGCACACCGGTCTGGATGATGCGTCAGGCGGGCCGCTACCTGCCGGAGTATCGCGAAGTACGCGCCGAGGCGGGCAGCTTCATGGATCTCTGTCGTGATCGTGACAGGGCTTGTGAGGTGACGCTGCAGCCACTGGAGCGCTACCCGCTGGATGCCGCCATCCTGTTCTCGGATATCCTGACCATTCCTGATGCCATGGGGCTGGGACTGTACTTCGAGACCGGCGAGGGCCCGAAATTCCGCAAGCCGGTGCGCACGCCCGAGGCGGTAGAGGCGCTCACCGTCCCCGATGCCGAGCGTGATCTGGACTACGTGATGAATGCCGTCACCACCATCCGTCGTGAGCTGAAGGGGCGCGTGCCCTTGATCGGCTTTTCCGGCAGTCCCTGGACGCTGGCCACCTACATGGTGGAAGGCGCCTCGAGCAGGGATTTCCGTCATGTGAAGGCCATGCTCTATGACACGCCGGATACCATGCATCGACTGCTCGACCTTCTGGCCCGGGCGGTGACGGACTATCTCAATGCCCAGATTCGCGCCGGCGCCCAGGTCGTGCAGATCTTCGATACCTGGGGCGGTGCGCTGTCGACGCCGGCCTATGAGACTTTCTCGCTGCGCTACATGAAGCAGATCGTGGACGGCTTGATCCGTGAACGCGAGGGGCGGCGCGTGCCGGTGATCCTGTTCACCAAGAACGGTGGCCAGTGGCTCGAGGCGCAGGCGGCAACCGGTGCCGATGCCCTGGGGCTGGATTGGAGTACCGAACTGGCTGGCGCCCGGGAACGGGTTGGTCAGCGTGTCGCGCTGCAGGGCAACCTGGACCCCAATGTGCTGTTCGCCCGTCCTCGGGCGATCCGTGACGAAGTGGCGCGAATCCTCGACAGCTACGGCACGGGACCCGGCCATGTCTTCAACCTGGGCCATGGCATCAGCCAGTTTACCGATCCCGAGCGTGTCACGGCCTTCATCGAGGCCCTGCACGAGCTGAGCCCCGCCTATCATCGGCAGTGACCGGCACGCGTCTCGGGAATCCCCGGGCTCGCGCTGGCCCCGGGCCAGCGGCAACAGGGCCCTGTATCGCCATGATCCCGGCATGAAGGCCCGCCGGGGTCGACCTATCCTGCGGGCCGCCGCGGACATGCGGGCGCGGCCTGCCGCCATTCGTTACCTCGAGGGTCCATGATGAGCACGTCTCCTGATTCCGGCTGGTTCACCGAAGTCTTCGACAGCCAGGGCAGCGCCTTCGCGCTGAAGGTCACCGACAAGCTGCACGAGGTGCACAGCGACTACCAGCATCTCGAGGTCTACGCGACCGAGTCATTCGGCAACCTGCTGGTACTGGATGGCTGCGTGATGCTGACCGATCGCGACAATTTTCTTTATCACGAGATGATTGCGCATCCGGCCTTGTTCACCCACGCCGATCCGAAGCGAGTGGTGATCATCGGTGGCGGTGATTGCGGAACCCTGCGCGAAGTACTGCGCCATCCCGGCGTGGAGAGGGTCACCCAGATCGATATCGACGAGGAAGTGACCCGGGCCGCCGAGCGTTTCTTCCCTTGCCTGACCGAGGCGAACGACGACCCTCGCGCCGAACTGGCCTTCACCGACGGTGTGCGCTGGGTCGACGAGGCAGAGGCCGGGAGCGTCGATGTGCTGATCATCGATTCCACCGATCCGGTGGGGCCAGCGGAAGGGCTGTTCACCACCGATTTCCTGCGCCGTTGTCATCGTATCCTGCGCCCCGGCGGGGTGATGGTGCAGCAGAGCGAGTCGCCGCTCTACCACAGCGGTTCGATCATTCGGGAGCTGCGTCACGACATGTGCGAGGCTGGTTTCGGCAGCGTGGCGACCCTGCCGTTCCCGCAGCCCGTCTATCCGTCCGGCTGGTGGAGCGTCACGCTGGCCGGCAAGGGATGCGACGTGAATGACTTCCGTGAGCGCGATGCGCGGGACGCCGGTCTGCCGCTCGACTACTACACCGCCGAGGTACACCGGGGCGCCCTGGCACTGCCACCCTTCATGCGCCGGGCGTTCGACTGAGGCCCGGGACCGGCGGTGTCTTCACAGCCGGGGCTCGTGACGGGAAACGGGCTCCGCCTCGCCGTCGCTCGGGTTCCATGTCGGTTCGTCGCCACCCTGGCGTCGGGTCGACGTCGACTGGGCGACGCGGGCGCTGCCGATGACCTCATCGTCCATCGAGACCGGACGTGCCGAGGACGTCCAGGCGCGTTCGGTGTCGTGGACGGCCGGGCGCCGATCGAAGGAACGGGTCACCACATCGCCCGGTGCGAAGCCGGCGCGAAGGCTCGCCAGGTGGTAGGGCAACAGCCATAGTTCGGCGATCAAGCGAACGCCGACCATGGCCAGCAAGAGCACGCCGCCCCCGAGGGCAAGGCGTGGCCAGGCGGCTAGCCAGGTCGTGTCGGCGACCCAGGGGGTGTGCGGCGCCAGCCACAGGCCACCGGCCACCAGCAGGCCGAGCTGGATGACGGCGTGGCAGAACAGCAGGGTGCGTCGCGGCAGGGGGTGCCGGGGAAAGAAGAATTGCCGCATGTCGAGTCCTCCGGATAGCGTCGGCGGTTGGGGGCCGAGGTTGCGCCGGCGCTCCTTGCCGGTGAGCCCGCATCCTACCCTAGACGGCGGCGGCCGGGCAGTGTCCGCGAAGACCGACGCCGGGTGTCGCCAGGTGCCGTCTCCCGTGTCGCCGGGCCGTGATGAGCGGCGCCGGACGTCCATCAGGAGTAATAGGGCAGATCGATCTGATCGCTGCTGCGAATGCCCTCCGTCATGTGTCGGCATTGCTTGAGAAATTCCCGCATGCCGGTGGCCAGATACTTGTGGCGGTGCCAGATGAAGGCGAACTGGCGACTCAGGTCCAGGTCGGGTGTCGGAATCTGCACCAGGCTGCCGCGCCGGAAGGCATCACGCAGGGCCAGCTTGGAGACGCAGCCGATGCCCAGGCCCGATTCCACGGCCCGCTTGATGCCTTCGGTATGTTCCAGTTCGAGCAGGGTATTGAAACGCCCGCGGCGATGACGCGCGGCCTGTTCCAGTGTCAGTCGGGTGCCCGACCCCTGCTCGCGCATGATCCAGGCTTCCCGCAGCAGGCGATCCAGTTCCACCGGCCCCTGGTTCGCCAAGGGGTGGCGCGGTGAGCAGAATATCGCCAGTTCGTCCTCCACCCAGGGCTGGGTAATGACGTCGTCCTCTTCGCACTGGCCTTCGATCAGCCCCAGGTCGAGTTCGTGCTGCCGAACCTCCTCGACGATGGTACGCGTGTTGCGGACCTGCAGACGCACGCGGCTGCCGGGATGGCGCTGCATGAAGTCGCTGATCAGCAGGGTGGCGAGGTAATTGCCGATGGTCAGGGTGGCGCCCACGTCCAGGGTGCCGATGCCCTGCTGGCCGCGCAGCAGTTCCTCGACCTCCTCGGCTCGATCGAGCAACGCCACGGCCTTGGGCAGCAGCTGGAAGCCCAGGGCGTTCAGCTTGAGTCGTTTGCCGAGGCGGTCCAGCAATCGGCAGTCGAACTGCCGTTCGAGCTCGGCCAGGGCGGTACTGGCCGCCGACTGCGAGAGCGCCAGTGATCGGGCGGCTCGGGAGACACTCTCGTGCTGGGCCACGGCGACGAAGACCTCGAGCTGACGCAGGGTATAACGCATCCGACGGGCTCCCGGACAGTTTATCCATAGTATAGATAAGCTTTATCCATACAATTCATTTAACAGATATTCTGGCCTTCCTTAGAATCTGTTGCAAAGAGTAGATAGCCTATATATGCGTTTCCGGAATATAAGGGTGCCGACATGAGCAAGTTTGCCGAGGAAGAGGTCCTCAGCGTCCATCACTGGAATGACACGCTGTTCAGCTTCCGTACCACTCGTGAGCGCAGCCTGCGCTTCAAGAATGGTCAGTTCGTGATGATCGGCCTGGAGGTCGAGGGCAAGCCGCTGATGCGCGCCTACTCCGTCGCCAGCCCCAACTACGAGGACCACCTGGAATTCTTCAGCATCAAGGTGCCGGATGGCCCGCTGACCTCTCGGCTGCAGCACCTCCAGGTCGGCGACAAGATCATGGTCAGCCGCAAGCCTACCGGCACGCTGGTCACCGACGATCTGCTGCCGGGCCGCAATCTTTACCTGCTGTCCACCGGCACCGGCCTGGCGCCGTTCATGAGCCTGATTCAGGACCCCGAGGCCTATGAGCGCTTCGAGAAGATCGTGCTGGTCCATGGCGTGCGCAGTGTCAGCGAGCTTGCCTACGCCGACTTCATCTCCAAGGAACTGCCGGCGCATGAGTACCTGGGCGAGGAGATCAGCGAGAAGCTGGTCTACTACCCGACGGTAACGCGGGAAGACTTCCACACCACCGGCCGTCTGACCGACCATATCCGGACGGGAAAGCTGTTCGAGGATACCGACCTGCCGACCATCGATCCCAAGCAGGATCGTGCCATGCTCTGCGGCAGCCCGGCGATGCTCGACGAGACCAGCTCCCTGCTCGACGAGCTGGGCTTCAATATCTCGCCGCGCATGGGCGACCCCGGCGACTACGTCATCGAGCGGGCCTTCGTCGAGAAATGACCGTTGCCCGGGCTTCGTCCGGGAGCTTCCGAGAGCTGTAAGCCGTAAGCTTGAAGCTGGAAGAAAAAACCGCCCGTCTGCGCCGGGAGCTGGAAGTCATAAGCCTTAAGCTTGAAGAAAAACCTTGACCCCATGTTGTCGGGGTTCATGCTGCCTTCGAGCTTCGAGCTTCGAGCTTCGAGCTTCGAGCTTCGAGCTTCGAGCTTCGAGCTTCGAGCTTCGAGCTTCGAGCAGGGAGTTGCCGCTCTGGAGGCGGTTGTCGGGGTTCGGATCTTGCATCTTGCTGCTCGTATGCTTTGGGTTTCGAGCTTACGCGCGGCGCCAACCTTGCTACCATGTCTCTCCTTCATGTTCCCGGTCAGGACGTTGCCGTGTTGACGCTGCTTGCCGAGCGTGTCTCGCGACATCTCGAGCGCTTCCCCAAGTCCCCCAAGTATCTGTGCATGCGTGATGCGCTCATCGAGCTGATCGTCGAAGGGCGGTTGAGCGAGGGTACGCGCTTGCCCACCGAGCAGGCATTGGCCGAGGCACTTCCCCTCAGCCTCGGTACGGTGCAGAAAGCACTGCGGGACCTGGTGGATAGCGGCGAGCTGTATCGGCGCCGCCGCCTGGGCACCTTCGTCGCCGGAGGCGACCATCGGCGCGAGATCACCACGCCGGCCTTCAGCTTCCTGCGCCCCGATGGCTCGCGGGTGCGCATGGTCTTCATTCGCCTGATGAAGCGTGAGCGGGTCAGGATGGACCGTCCCGGTAAGTGGTGCGAAGCGCTCGGGCCCTGTGAGGCAGGCTATATCCGCCTGGTGCGCCAGGACCGTATCGATGGCGCCTTCGACTGCCACACCGAGATCTATCTGCGGGCGGATCAAGCCGAGGCCCTGCTCGAAGCGCCGGTCGAGGCATTCGAGCACGAGAGTGTCCTGCCCCTTTTGCAGGCGCGGACGCGTATGGTCGTCGACCATGCCGATAACCGAGTACGTATGGTGCGCCTCCCCAGAGCGGTAGCCAAGGCCATCGCACCCGATGCGGGGCCGTCGGCACCAGGGCTGCGGCTCGACACCCTCTATCGCCTCCAGGATGGTTCGGCCGTCGCCTGGCAGGTCATGCATATCCCCGCCAACGATTACTCTCTCTCGCTGCACACCGAGCTGCGTTAGATCGTCGAGACAGCTCGGCTCTTTTGACTTGTGGCACCCGTATCACTCGCGCTTCGAGCAGCCCGGATCGTTCATCCTGACGATTTGTCGCCGATTGTTGCCTGGTGACCCACATGGAGGCGGGAAATGCGTTGGCCCGCCGGGAGCGGGCCTGGCCCCGGCCGTCGCTCGTCGACTGTTCGTACAGAGCTTAGGCGTCATGCTCGTTTCATGCACCATGAATACTATATAGTATTGACAGGTGTGGCGACGCCTCTATACTGCCGTACAGGATCATATAAAAAACAAGGTTCCATAATTGATGCATTTTGACTGATGCATCCGACCGATGAGGACTACGTCATGAGTTGGACAACCGTCTGCAAGACCGACCAGGTGCAGGAAGACTTTCCCTATTCCGCCAAGCTCGATGGCAAGGAAGTCGGTGTGTATGTGCTGGATGGCGAGTACTACGCCCTCGAGGACGTCTGTCCCCACGCCTATGCCCTTCTGTCCCAGGGGTTTGTCGAGGACGGTCAGGTGGAGTGCCCGCTGCACGAGGCGACCTTCGACATCAAGAGCGGCAAGTGCCTGCGCGAGCCCGCCGACCGCGACCTCCACGTCTACCCGGTGCGGATCATCGATGACGAAGTGCAACTCCAGACCAGCGAGGAGAGCTGAACCATGGCCCAGCAGGACTACAACCCCCAACTGAAGCAATGGCAACGCATCATCCCCTCCAGCGAACCTGGCCAGGGTTACATCGAGGCGCCCGGTGGCTTCGCCAATCCCGTCTGGCAGACCCGTGCCAGTGCGCCGGGCGCCTTCGAACACGCCCTGGTGGAAGCCCTCGAAGAGGTCTTCGCCGACGGCGCGACCGAGCTGGACGCCGTGGTCGAGGGCCTCAATGCTCGCCATCGTCACGATCGCAATGGCCAGTCCTGGACCCAGGAAAGTTTCCTTCAGGAGATGGCGGTGCTCGGACAGTGAACCGCCTCGGGGCTACGCCCCTTTGCCAGTACAAGACATAACGAGGTCGAGACATGACTAGTGCATCCTCCGTCGATACCGCCGTCCAGGACTATCTGGACAGCGGCCTGCGTTCCCTCTGGTATCCCGTCGCCGCCAGCTGGGAGGTCGGCAGCAACCCCGTCGGCATCACCCGGTTGGGCGAGAACCTGGTGCTGTGGCGCGGCTTCGACGGCACCCTGCATGCCGTCGAGGACCGCTGCCCCCACCGCGGCGCCCGCCTGTCCAAGGGCTGGAACCTGGGCGATCGCCTGGCCTGCTGGTATCACGGCGTCGAAGTCAACGGCGAGGGCGAGGTCTGCGACGTGCCGGCGATCAGCAACAGCCCGCTGGTCGGCCAGGCCTGCGTGCGTCGCTATCCGATCCAGGAGGCCCACGGCGCCATCTTCGTCTACTTCGGCACCACTCCGGACGAGGCGCCCGGCGAACTCAAACTGCCGGAACAACTGACCGACGGCGAGACCTAC
This sequence comes from Halomonas elongata, assembly GCF_029081005.1. Lineage (GTDB taxonomy): Bacteria > Pseudomonadota > Gammaproteobacteria > Pseudomonadales > Halomonadaceae > Halomonas > Halomonas elongata_B. The sequence goes on from NZ_JAJQTQ010000004.1 coordinate 26,615, forward strand.
GGTCATTTCCTGTGCACCGCCACCTGGAAGTGCAACTACCAGTACGCCATCGACAATGTCATGGACCCCATGCACGGCACCTACCTGCACTCGGACTCCCACTCCATGGCCGAGGGCGACCGCCAGGCCGAGATGGTGCTCGAGCCCACCGAGAGCGGTTTCATCTTCAAGAAGACCGGCCAGACCGGCGTCAACTTCGACTGGGTGGAGTTCGGCAACACCAACGCCCTCTGGCTGCGCCTGTCGATTCCCTACCAGCAGCGCTTCGGCCCGGGCGGGCCCTTCTGGATCGTCGGCATGGCGGTGCCCGAGGACAAGGAGCACACCCGGGTGTTCTTCTGGCGGGTGCGCAAGGTGGACGGCTGGCAGCGCCAGGTGTGGCGCTTCTTCTACCGCACCAAGCTCGAGCAGCTGCACTGGGACGTGCTGGAGCAGGATCGCATCATCCTCGAGAACCTGGCCCCGGACGCCCGCCTGCACGAGAATCTCTACCAGCACGACGTGGGCCTCTCGCGGCTGCGTCGGGTGATGCTGAAGACGGCCAAGAAGCAGCTGGCCGAGCGCCAGCAGGCGGCCTGACATGACCCAGATGCTCAACGGCAAGCGCATCCTGGTGACCGGGGCCGCCCGTGGCCTGGGTCGCAGCGTCGCCGAGGCCGCCGCCGCCGAGGGCGCGCGGCTGGTGATCAGCGACATCCTCGAGGCCGAGCTGGAAGCGACCGCTGCGGCACTGCGCGAGCGCGGCGCCGAGGTCGAGGCGCGAGTCATCGACCAGGCCGATCCCGCTTCCATCGAGGCGGGCATGGCCCGGGTCGCCGAGGGCGGAAGTCTGGATGGCCTGGTCAACAACGCGGCCATCGCCACCGGCGTCGGCGGCGAGACCCTGATGGACTACGACATGGCCCTGTGGGACCGGGTGATGGCGGTCAACGTGCGCGGCACCTGGCTGATGACCCGGGCCGCCGTGCCGCTGCTCGAGGGCGATGGCGGCGGCCGGGTGGTCAACCTGGCCTCGGACACCGCCCTGTGGGGAGCCCCCAGGCTGATGGCCTACGTCGCCAGCAAGGGTGCGGTGATCTCCATGACCCGCTCCATGGCCCGCGAGCTCGGCGAGCGTGGCATCGGCGTCAACGCCGTAGCCCCGGGGCTGACCCACTGCGAGGCCACCGAGTATGTCCCCCGGGAGCGCTACGACTTCTATGCCCAGGGCCGAGCCCTGAAACGCGAACAGCAGCCCGACGACGTGGACGGCACCATCCTCTACCTGCTGTCGGACTGGTCGACCTTCGTCACCGGGCAGGTGATTCCGGTCAATGGCGGTTTCGTCTTCAACTGAGGTGGTGCACATGGCAAGCGATATCCAGCACATCGTGGTGATCGGTGGCGGCCAGGCCGGCGGCTATGCCTGCAAGGCGCTGCGCGGCGAGGGCTTCGAGGGCCGCCTGACCGTGGTCGCCGACGAGCCCCACGACTTCTACGAACGGCCGCCGCTGTCCAAGGGCGTGGTCACCGACAGCGAACCACTGCCACGGCTGTTCCCGGCGGACAGCCTGGCGGCCCTCGACATCGACTGGCGGCGCCCGCGTCGGGCCGTCGAGATCGACCGCGCGGCCGACGAAGTGGTGCTCGACGACGGCGAACGGCTGCCCTACGATCGCCTGTTGATCGCCACCGGCAGCCGGCCGAGGCTGCCGGTGGCCGACTGGGCGGAGATCGCCAACGTCATGACCCTGCGCACCTGGGACGATGCCGCCCGGCTCAAGGCCAAGCTCGAGCAGAGCCGCCGGATCGGCATCATCGGCGGCGGCTGGATCGGCCTCGAGGTGGCCTCCAGTGCCCGGAAGCTGGGCGTCGAGGTGGATGTCTTCGAGCGGGCCCCGGCGCTGTGCGGTCGCAGCGTGGGACCCGAGGTGGCCGAGGCGATCCGCGAGCTCCACGAGCGTCATGGCGTCGGCCTCGCGCTCGACCGTCAGGACATCGCGCTGAGCGAGGAGGGCGACGGCCGGGTGAGCGTCGTGGCCGACGGCGAGTCCCGCGAGCCCTACGACCTGGTGGTGGTGGGCGCGGGCGTCGAGATCAACCTGGAACTGGCTCGTGAGGCGGGGCTCGCGACCGAGCAGGGCATCGTCATCGACGCCGCCGGGCACACCTCGGATCCGCGGATCTTCGCCGCCGGCGATGTGGCCCAGCATCCCCACCTGGGACTCTGCCTGCAGTCCTGGGCCTACGCCCAGAATCAGGCTCGGGTGGTGGCCGACGCCATGCTCGGCAAGGCGGCCCACTACGACGAGCCGGCCTGGCTGTGGTCGGATCAGCACGGCGTCAACATCCAGATCCTCGGCGTGCCGAGCGGCGAGCTGCATTGCGTGGTGCGTCGCGATCCCCAGGGGCCGGTGTTCTTCTATCTGGATGGCGAGCAGCGGCTGGTACAGATGGTCGCCTTCGACCAGCCGCGTGCCATCAAGCTCGGCAAGCGCTGGTTGGCCGCCGAGCGGGTCCTCGACCCGGACGCCCTGGGGGATCCCGAATACAACCTGATGCAGCTGCGCTGAGCCTGGCCCGGCGCCGCGTGCCAGGGTCACGAGTTGCCCGATTCCACCACCCCGGCCTCTGATCCCGGTACTGCTCTGTTGCCCTCCGTCTTCCCCGGCGACATGTTCGTCGACGTCATGGGGGCCGGCGTGCCCCTTCCCTTGCTCATCATTACCGGGCTGTACCCCTGCCGGCGCTCCGCCGGTATGCCTGACCATGTTCCAGCAGGGTGTCGAGCCTGCTTCGTGTCGAAACCGCCGTTTGACAACGGAGGTAGGGCGACTTATCTTCACGTTAATCAAATAATAAACAAAGTTTCAAATATGAGTTATCAGTCCGCATTCGTGGATAGGAACAAGAACATGACAAATCTGAAGATCGGAATATGTGGTGGTGGTATCGGTGGGCTTTGTGCGGCGCTGGCGCTACGCCAGCAGGGCCATGAGGCTGTCGTCTTCGAACGCGCCAAGCAGTTCCTGCGCATCGGTGCCGACGTGAATCTCACGCCCAATGCCGTGCGCGCCCTGGATCGCTTGGGCGTCGGCGAAATCCTGCGCGAGACGGCGGCGCGTCCGACCCATCGCATCAGTCGTACCTGGGACACCGGCGAGGAAACCTCGCGTCTGCCCATGAGCGAGGCCGCCGAGCAGCGTTATGGCGCTCCGCAGCTGACGATCCACCGTGGTGATCTGCTCCGGGCCCTCGAGGAAGCGCTCCCGAAGGAGAGCATCCGGCTGGGCAAGCAGGCCGAGCGTATCGAGCACGGCAAGCCGATGCGTATTCACTTCGCCGATGGCAGCCATGATGACGTCGACCTGGTGATCGGCGGCGATGGTATCCATTCGGCCGTGCGTCGTGAGCTGTTCGGCGAGGATCAGCCCGAGTTCACCGGTCTGGTGTCCTATCGGGCCGTGGTACCACGTACCGCGGTGCCCGAGGTCGAGAACCTGGATGCGTTCACCAAGTGGTGGGGGCCGACGCCCGACATCCAGGTGGTGGTCTTCCCCTTGACGCGTGGCGAGGAGGTCTTCGTCTTCGCGACCACCCCTCAGGACGACTGGCGCGATGAATCCTGGACACTGCCCGGCGACGTCGAGGAGTTGAGGGGGGTCTACAAGGATTTCCATCCCGATGTCCGAGCCTTGCTGGCGGCCTGTGACAGCGTGACCAAATCGGCTCTTTACGTGCGCGAACCCATGGAGCGCTGGTCCTTGGGCGATGCGACCTTGCTCGGCGATGCCGCCCATCCCATGGTGCCTTTCATGGCCCAGGGCGCCTGCATGGCCATCGAGGATGCCGTGGTGTTGTCGCGTTGCCTGGAAGGTGCCGGTCGCGATGATCTGCCGGCGGCCCTGGAGCGCTATGAGCTGGCCAGGAAAGAGCGTACCGCCCAGGTGCAGCGCGGTTCACGTGCCAATGACTGGCTCAAGGGTGAAGGCAATGCCGACTGGGTCTATGGCTATGATGCCTGGGGCCTGGAACTGCCCTGATGCTACCGGGGCGTTCGATTCATCGAATTCAATAACAACACGCGAGGAAAGACCGACCATGACCAAGCAGCTCCTGCTCAAGTCCCTGTTGAGCCTGTCCCTGATCGGGGCGACCAGTGTCGTTCAGGCCGAGGAGATAAGACTCAACGCCATCTCCTTCACCCCCAAGACGGCGGTGGTCTCCCATGGCTTCGAAGAGTTCGTCGCGGCCATCAACGAGAAGTTCGATGGCGAGCTCGAGATCAACTGGCGTGGTGGCCCCGAGGTGATGCCGCCCTTCCGGCTGGCCGATGCCGTGCGCAACGGTTCCATCGACATGGCGCTGACCAGCCCCAGTTACTATTCAGGACTCGTGCCATCGGCCACGGCGTCCAACCTTTCCTTCAAGACCTACGAGGAAATTGCCGAAACCGACTACCTGGAGCGCATGACCCAGGTGCATGCAGAGCGTGGCTTGCATTTCCTCGGCGAGATTCCGGCCAGTCCGGTGAAGTTCTTCCTGTTCTTCAAGGATGAAGTCGCCGGCATCGATGATCTGGAGGGCAAGCGCATTCGTGTCTTCCCGACCATCCTGCCGTTCGTGGAATCGCTGGGTGCCGAGCCCCTGGTGATGCCCATGGGCGAGATCTATACCGCCATGGAGCGTGGTGTCATCGATGGCTTCGCCCAGAGCAATCTTGGCTGGGTCGATCAGTTCAAGGATGTGGTGAACTATTACATCACCCCGCGTTTCTATCGTGCCGGGTTCAATGTGCTGGTCAATCCCGAGGCCTGGGAAGAGCTTCCCGAGGGGCTGCGCGAACGTGTGCAGGCCTATCTGCGCGAGGAGCTGGCGCCGCAGATCGATCGGAGCTGGGAGGAGACGATGGCCACGGCCCAGACACAGATGGAGGATGCCGGGTTCCAGGAGGTCAGGCTGAGCGGGGAAGCCGCCGATGAGTACCTGGATACCGCGATCGAGGCCGCCTGGCAGCATCTCGCCGAAGATGTCGACCCTGATCTGCACGCCGAGCTCAAGGCCATGCTGGTCGACTGAACGTGACCCGATACCGGTGTCAGTCGTCGTGGCGCCGGTATTCATCCACCTCCCGGGGCTTTCGCTATGGATGACTCTCTCTCCGTCGAGCATGCGACGTCCAACGCCTTCATGCGTGGCGTCAGCCGACTCAACCTGTGGTTGGCCTGGCTCAGTGGCCTGGTGCTGGTGATCGCGACCGGGCTGGTATTCCTGGAGATCCTGTCACGACTGATCTTCGATCGCTCCCTGGTCTGGGTCGTCGAGCTCAGTGAGTATGCGTTGCTCTACATGACCTTCCTCGGTGCCCCCTACCTGCTCGAAAAGCATCGACATGTGGCCATTGACCTGGTGACCGATGCCCTGCCGGCGTGGCCGCGGCGTCTGCTGGTCGCGGCACTGAGTGCGCTGGCGGCGGTGGCCTGTGGCTACTGCGCCTGGGTCGGCGGTGTGGTGACACTCGACCAGCTCGAGCACGGGATGCGCGAGACCACCCTGATGCGACCGCCGAGCTATCTGATCACCCTGGTCTTCCCCCTCGGCATGCTGCTGCTCGCGATCCAGTTCGTGGCGCAGACGCTCGACAGTTTCAAGCGCTGAGCCCCGAGTGGCTCGCGCAAAGACAATAATCTCCCCTGGAGGCTGATATGGACTGGTGGCTGACGCTGCTCCTGCTCATGGGACCGCTCCTGCTACTGATGATGCTTGGCATGCCGGTGGCATTCGCCTTCCTGGTCGTCAACCTGGTAGGCGCCTATGTGCTGCTGGGTGGCATGTCGGGGGTCGAACAGCTGGTGATCAACACCACCGGTGCGCTGACCAGTTTCACGCTGGTGCCCATCGCCATGTTCATGATCATGGGCGAGGTGATGTTCCGATCGGGTATCGCCAATGATCTGCTGGACACGCTCGACAAGTGGTTCGGCAAGCTTCGCGGTCGCCTGGCCTTCATGGCCGTGGGCGGCGGGGTGCTGTTCTCCACCCTGACCGGTAACAGCATGGGCTCGATCGCGCTGCTGGGTTCCAGCCTGGTGCCGGAAATGGAGAAACGTGGCTACCAGAAACCCATGTCGCTGGGGCCGATCCTCGGTTCCGCCGGCCTGGCGATCATGATTCCGCCGAGTTCACTGGCCGTCGTGCTGGGCGTTGTGGCTGAATTGCCGATCGGTCGGCTATTGATTGCCATCATCCTGCCCGGCTTGTTGATGGCGGTGCTCTATACCGCCTACATTCTCGGTCGCTGTACCCTGCAGCCGGAGGTGGCGCCGTCCTTCGACGTCGCACCCACCTCGGTACGGGTCAAGCTCGAGGCCGGGGCGCGCAACATCCTGCCCATCGGCATCATCGTCTTCGCCGTGGTCGGCGTGATCTTCCTGGGCCTGGCTACACCCACCGAGGCGGCCGCCTCGGGCGCCGTGGCGACGGTGCTGCTGGCACTGTTCAAGCGTCGTCTGAGCTTCGATATCTTCAAGAGCTCGATGTTCGAGAGTGCTGCCATCTCGGTGATGGTACTGCTGATCGTCGCCGGTGCCATCGCCTTCACCCAGTTGCTGTCCTTCACCGGGGCGACCTTCGGCCTGATGGATGCCGTGCTCGGGTTGCCCTTCGACGACAAGACCATCGTGCTGGCCATGGTGCTGACCATCGTGGTGCTCGGCATGTTCATGGGGCCATTGCCGATCATGATGATTACCCTGCCGATCTTCGTGCCGGTGGTGGAGCAGTTCGGCTTCGATCCCCTCTGGTTTTCCGTGCTCTTCCTGATCGCCATCGAGACCGGCTCCACCTCACCGCCGCTGGGTGCCGCATTGTTCGTGATGAAGGCCGTGGCGCCCGAGGGAACCCGCATGGGCAGCATCTACAAGTCGGCGTTGCCCTTTCTGGTCTGTGACTTCCTGGCCATCGGTATCGTTTTCGCCTTTCCCGAGATCGTCACCTGGCCGGTTGGCCTGATGTTCGACTGAATCGATGCCCGGTGGGCGACGCCGGACATATGTCTGAGGAAGCTATCATGCGACGTCCCAACTTCGTCATCTTCGTCACCGACCAGCAGCGTGCCGAGCACCTGGGCTGCTATGGCGATCCGACCGTGCGGACGCCTAACCTGGATGGCCTGGCCGCCGACGGTGTGTGCTTCGAACGTTTCCATGTCGCTACACCAATCTGTCAGCCCAATCGGGCCTGCCTGGTCACCGGGCAGCAACCGTCGGTCAATGGCGTGCGTCAGAACGGGATTCCGCTGGATCTGGACAGCGTCACCTTTGCCGATGTGTTGCGCGATGCCGGCTATAACACCGGTTATATCGGCAAGGCCCACTTTCAGAACGTCACCGACATTCCGGCGCCCGAGCGGCGCCAGGGAGGGCAGGGGGAGACCCTGCCCGACGAGCTCGGTCATAGTCTGCGTCGACAGCGCACGGGCGATGCCTATCGTTGGGAAGTGCGTCGACGCTGGGCTGACCGTCCCGATCTGGAACTGCCGACGCCTTATTACGGCTTCGATCATGTGCGCCTGTGCATCGGCCACGGCGACCAGGTGGAGGGGCACTATACCGCCTGGCTGCGCGAGCGCCATGCCGACCCGGATGCGCTGCGCGGCCCGGCCAACGCCCTGCCCGACGAGCGCGTCACGGCGCCACAATGCTGGCGCACGGCACTGCCGGAGGCCGACTACCCGACTCGCTACGTCGCCGAGCAGGCGTGTGATTTCCTGGGAGAGCAGGATGGCGAGACGCCCTTCGTGCTCGTGGTGTCCTTTCCCGACCCTCATCATCCCTTCACGCCGCCGGGGCGTTACTGGTCCATGTACGACCCCGATGACGTCGTGTTGCCCCCTAACGCCGACGAGTCCGTCGATGGTATCCCGGGTCTGCCCGCCTCGGCGCTGACGGCCTACCGCTGGGGGGAGGTCGAGCCGGAAAGTCATTGGCCGCTGACGTTATCCGAGCGTCAGATCCGCGAAATCATCGCCCTCAACTACGGCAGTATCAGCATGATCGATGATGCCGTGGGTGAGGTGATGGGGCGTCTCGAGGCCCTGGGGTTGAACGAGGATACCGTAGTGGCCTTCACGTCCGACCATGGCGATTACATGGGGGATCACGGCACCGTGCTCAAGCTCGGCCTGCACTTTCAGAGTGTCGTGCGCGTGCCCTTGATCTGGCGTGATCCCCGAACCGTCGAGTCGAGGGGGAGCAGGTCCTCTCGGCTGGGCAGTGCCATCGATCTGGCCCCGACCCTGCTGCAGCGAGCCGGACTGCGCATCCCGGTCGGCATGCAGGGGCGCGATCTCTTCGGTGAGGCGCCGGCTGCCCCGGTGCTCATCGAGGATGCCGGTATCGAGGTGTTTCGTGATGGAGATGCCGGCAGTGGCATCTCCACGCTGGTGACGGATGGCTGGCGACTCAGCCTCTTCGAGGGCGAGGCGGGCGGAGAGCTCTACGACCTGGCCGAGGACCCGCATGAGACGCGCAACCTCTGGACGGATCCGGGCTGTCAGGCGCAGAAGGCATTACTGCTCGAGTGCCTGGCACGACGCATGGCTGAGCTTCGAGACAAGCGACTCTCGGCATCGGCCAGAGCCTGATGGGATCACGGGAGAACCGACCCGTGACCGGGCCCTTGCCTTCTGCAAAATCTCTTTAATTTCATGCGGTTACAGTTATTCCGGCGAAGATGAACACACCTTGACAACGGGGCTTTAGAAGGCTATTTTTAGGTTGTATCAAATAAGAAATATAGTTTTAAATATGAACCATGAAGGATCGGCATCGACCAGGGTGCATCGGCTCGCAGGTTGCAATCCGGTATCTTGGGTTCAGGAGCGCCACATGCGATGTGAGAACAGTAAGGTCGGCGCGAACGGATTCCGACACCAAGTGACGAGGACGCCATGAACGGTAGCGAAAAGGATGCACGCAAATACATGATTCCGGGCCTGGAGCGCGGCTTGATCATCCTGATGGAGCTGAGCCGCAACCATCGGGAGATGAGCTTCGCCGAGATCGTCAAGCGTGTCGATATTCCCAAGGCCACGGCCTATCGTGCGATCCAGACCCTCGAGTACATGGGGTTCATCCGGCGTCATCCCTCCACTGGGCTGTATACGCTCGGTGTCAATGTTCTTCGTCTGGGGTTCGAATACGTCGCGTCCCTGGATGTCGTCCAGGTCGGTCAGCCGGTGATCGAGTCGTTGCGCGACAAGACCGGTTGCTCGAGCCACATCGCCATTCGGGATGGGCAGGATGTCATCTACGTGGCCAGGGTCAGTGCAGCCAACGCCACGATTCGGCGGGTCAGCGTGGGGACTCGGCTGCCGGTGCATCGTACCTCCCTCGGGCGTGTGCTGTTGACCGGCATGAGTCGCGAGGCATTCGAGGCGCTCTATCCAGAGGAGGCGCTGCCGGACAATGAGCCTGGTGCGCCTGAGGACCGGGAGACGCTCTGGCAGCTGGTTCAGGAGGACCGCCAGCGCGGCTATGTAATCGGCGAATCCTTCTTCCAGTTCGGTATCTCCTCCATCGTCTATCCGCTGTTCAACCATGACGGCGAGGTCGAGGGCGTGGTCAGCATCATGGTCCCGGTGCACGAGATTCCGGAAAGTGATCGCGACCGCCTGCGCCACGATGTTGCCGAGGCGGCCGACAACATATCGAACCTGCTGGGATATCAGTGCCATCCCGGGGAGCACTACAAGATGAGATGACCCCGGGCTGATTCAATCCGCCGGGTGCTTCACCTGGAGCGCATCCGGTCATCACCACAGATCACCGCGCAGTCGTCGCGATGCTCATGCATCGCGAAGAGGGGCTTCGTGTGTCTGAAACGTCCAACAAGAGTGACGGTCGAGGTCACATTAGCAGGAGATCGACATGAGTATCGTGGGTATCGAAGCGCTGGAGTTCGGCGCCGAGGACATCGAGACCGGCAAGCGGTTCGCCGAGGATTTCGGGCTGGCCAGTATCGAGGAAGAGGCCGAGAGCGCGACCTTCGAAGCGCTCAACGGAGGGCAATTGGTGATCCGTGGCATTGATGACCCGGCGTTGCCCGAGGCATTCGAGTCAGGATCGACCCTGCGCCGCATGACCTGGGGCGTGGCCGATGTGGCGGCGCTGGCGGAATTGCGCGAGCGGCTGCGCGATCAGCCGGGCTTTGTCGACAATGGCGACAGTCTCGAGTGTCGCGACCCCAATGGGCTGACCGTACGCATTCAGCCTACGTCGCTGCGCGATGTCGAGCTGGAAGTGACACCGATCAACCAATGGGGTGACATGCGCCGGGTCGATCAGCCGAGTCCGGTGTACGAACGGGCTACGCCGGCCAGCATCGGCCATGCGGTCTTCTTCGTCGATGACCTGGAGGCGAGCGAGCGATTTTACCGTGAGCTGCTGGGGTTCTCGGTCTCCGACCGCTATATCGACCGCGCCGTCTTTCTGCGCATGCAGGCACGCGGGGGGCATCACAACCTCTTCCTCCTCAAACTGCCGCATCGGGGGGCGGGCTTGAACCACGTGGCCTTCACGGTGCGCGACATTCATGAGGTGATCGGGGGCGGCCTGGCCATGAACCGACGCCAGTGGAGCACCTTCATCGGGCCCGGACGGCACCCCGTTTCCTCGGCCTACTTCTGGTACTTCAACAGCCCGTTGGGCGGCGCTTTCGAGTATTACACCAACGAGGACTATCTGACCGAAGCCTGGGAGCCGAGAGAGATGCAGCATTCGCTGGAATCCTTTACCGAATGGGCCATCGAGGGCGGTATCGACGCCGATACCCGGCGCCAGAAGCAGCCCGAAGCCTGAATCCGGTCGGGCACCTGACGGCCCGATAATCGACAGACAAGAATCAGAGCCGGTCGCCCGTGGGCGGCCGGTCCGGGGAACCTTTGTTCCGACATTCGGCGTGCAGGAAGGTATTTCCCGGACACCGACGAGAACCGCGCCATCCCGAGGAGACACAGCATGTCCGCACAGTTTGAAACCTGGAAAAAGCCCGACGATCTGTCTTTTGCCGACTGGATCGAATCGCGCGTTGCGCGTTTCAAGGGCCGCAAGTATGACTGGAACGCCCTGAAGTTCCAGGCCGACTACGACCCCAAGTACCGCCGGGCCCAGATGCGTTACATCGGCACCGGCGCCACCGGCGTGGCCGATGACACCAACACCATCCCGGCCGAGCACTTCACCTTCTCGACCATGGTGCTGCCGTCAAGGTGCGAGGGCCCGCTGCACGTGCATGACGACGTGGAGGAAGTGTTCTTCGTGCTCAAGGGCTCCATCCGCCTTTTCCTCAAGGACGGCGATCACTACACCGAGACCGTGCTCGAGGAGCGTGACGTGGTCTCCGTACCCCCGGGCATCTATCGCGGCCTGCTCAACGAGAGCGAGGAAGAGGCCCTGATGTGCGTGATGCTGGGCACGCCCAGGCCGCAGATCCCGACCTATCCGGACGATCACCCGCTGTCCAAGGTCAAGCGCGACGGATGAGGGAGCCGGCCATGCCACCCCAGGCCATGACATCCAGGCAGCTGACGCTCGATGCCGGCCGCCAGGCCTATCGCGAGACGGGCGAGGGCCCCGCCATCGTGCTGCTCCACGGCATCAGCTCCGGGGCCGCCTCCTGGGCACCGCTGGCCGCGCCCCTGGCCGGCTATCGGCTGCTGGCCTGGGACGCCCCGGGCTACGGCGATAGCCAGCCGCTGGCCGCGGTCGAGCCCACGGCGGCCGACTATGCCGCGCGCCTCGAGGCCTGGCTCGACGCCCTGGGCATCGCGCGCTGCGTGCTGGTCGGCCACTCGCTGGGGGCGATGATGGCCGGCGCCTTTGCCGCCCGCCAGCCCGAGCGGCTGGCCGGGGTGATCCTGGCCGACCCGGCGCTCGGGTATCGCGATGCCGACGACGCCAAACGTGACCAGGTCTACCGCAGCCGCTGGACGATGCTTGTCGAGCAGGGTCATGACGCCTATGCCGCGGCGCGCGCACCGCGGCTGTTGCGTGATGGCGCCGATGAGGCCGACGTCGCCCGGGTGCGCGAGGGCATGCAGCGCCTGCACGTCGCGGGCTTCGCCCAGGCCAGTTGGATGCTGGCCAACGACGATCTGGAGGGCTATCTGCCCAAGGGCCTGTCGGTGCCGGCCACGGTGCTGTGCGGCGACGAAGACGCCATCACCACGCCGCAGGCCTCCCGGGCCCTGGCCGAGCGCCTGGGATTGCCCTATCGCGACATTCCGCACGCCGGGCATGCCAGCTATATCGATGCGCCCGAGGCCTTCGCCGCGGCTGTCGAGGCCTTCGCCGGGCCGCTGTCGGCACCATCTACCCGGAACTGAGACGAGGACGACACCATGAGCTTTATGATCGAAGGCCGGGTGGCGGTGGTCACCGGCGGATCCTCCGGGATCGGTCTCGAGACCGTGCGCCTGCTGCTGACTCATGGCGCCCGGGTGGCGCTGTGTGGCCGCAACGCCGAGCGCCTCGAAGCGGCCCGTGCCGCTCTCCAGGAGGAATTTTCCGCCGCCGAGCTGCTGGCCGAGACTTGCGACGTGCTCGATGAGGCGTCCTGCGCGGCCTTCGCCGAGGCGGTGCGTGGCCGATTCGGCGGCGCCGACATGCTGATCGCCAACGCCGGCCAGGGCTATGTGGCCCATTTCGATGACACCCCGCGCGATGCCTGGCTGTCCGAGGCCAACCTCAAGCTGTTCGGGGTCATCAATCCGCTGGGTGCCTTCCGCGACCAGCTGGCGGCCTCCGATATCGGGTCGTTGACCTGCGTCAACTCGCTGCTGGCACTGCAGCCCGAGCCGCACATGATCGCCACCTCGGCGGCCCGGGCGGCGCTGCTCAACATGACCCACTCGCTGTCCCACGAGCTGATCGATGATGGCATCCGGGTCAACTCCATCCTGCTGGGGATGGTCGAGTCCGGCCAGTGGCGGCGCCGCTTCGAGCAGCGCGACGATCCGGCCCAGAGCTGGGAGGAGTGGGTCGGTGCCATCGCCGCCAAGCGCGGCATCCCCATGGGCCGCCTGGGTCGCCCGCAGGAGCCGGCCCGCGCGCTGGTCTTCCTGGCCTCCCCGATGGCTTCCTTCACCACCGGCGCCGCCCTGGACGTCTCCGGTGGCTTCAGCCGCCACCTGTGACGACATGGAGAACCCCATGACTCAACGACTGATGATGATCGGCTACGGCGCCATGGGCAGCGAGGTGCATCGCCTGCTGCCCGAGGGCCTGGAGCTGGCCTGGGTAGTGGTGCCGGAGGCCTTCGCCGTCGGGGTGCGCGACCGCCTGGCCGGCCAGGCCGAGGTCCTGACCGCCATCGATCAATGCGCCGAACGCCCCGACCTGGTGGTGGAGTGTGCCGGCCAACCGGGGCTCGCCGAGCATGGCGAGGCGGTATTGCGCCGTGGCCTGACCCTGGCGGTGGTGGCCACCGGCGCCCTGGCCGACGAGGCCCTGTATGAGCGGCTCGCCGCTGCGGCCCGCGAGGGCGGCGGGCGCATGCAGCTGCTGTCGGGGGCCATCGCCGGCATGGATGGCCTGGCAGCGGCCCGCGAGGGTGGCCTGGACGAGGTCACCTACGAGGCTTGCAAGGCGCCGCGCAGCTGGAAGGGCAGCCACGCCGAGCAACTCGTCGACCTGGACGCCATCGTCGAGAAGACGGTGTTCTTCGAGGGCGACGCCGGCGAGGCCGCGCGACTGTTCCCGGCCAACTCCAACGTCGCGGCCACCATCGCCCTGGCCGGGGTTGGCATGCGCGCCACCCGGGTGAAGCTGACCGTCGATCCGGCGACCACGCGCAACACCCATCGCATTCACGCCAGGGGGCGCTTCGGCGAGTTCACCATCGAGCTCAACGGCCATCCCCTGGAAAGCAATCCCAAGACCTCGACCCTCGCCGCCCTGTCGGTGGTGCGCGCCTGTCGCCAGGCGCTCGAGCCGGTCTCGTTCTAAGGGAGGTGTCCGAGATGACCCTGAAGATTTTCGTTGCCGGCGAATGGCGCGAGGGCCGCGGCGACCCCATGGTGTCGCGCTTCCCCGCCGACGGCTCGATCAATGCCGAACTCAATGCCGCTGGCCTCGACGACGTCGAGGAGGCGATCGCCGCCGCCGACGCGGCCTGGCGCGCTCCTGCCTGGCGGGACCGCATGCCCCACGAGCGGGCCGAGGTGCTGTATCGCGTCAGCGACTTGATCCGCGAGCGCCTCGACGAACTCGCCGCCCTGCAGACCCGCGACAACGGCAAGCCGTTGGCCGAAGCCCGGGGCCTGGTCGCCAGCGCCGCCGGCACCGCCCGATACTTCGCGGCGGCCTGCGAGACCCTGGAGGGCGAGCTGCCCACCCAGCGCAATGTCGACTTCATGACCCTGAGCCAGTACGAGCCGCTCGGGGTGATCGCCGCCATCACACCCTGGAACTCGCCGATCGCCAGCGAGATGCAGAAGGTCGCCCCGGCGCTGGCCGGCGGCAACGCCGTGGTGCTCAAGCCCGCTGAGGCCACCCCGCTGATGGCGCTGAAGCTCGCCGAGCTGTTCGAGGAAGCCGGCCTGCCCAAGGGGCTGCTCAGCGTGCTGCCGGGCCGCGGCAGCGTGATCGGCGAGGCCCTCGTGCGCCATCCCAAGGTGCGCAAAATCTCCTTCACCGGCGGCACCAGCACCGGCCGTCACCTGGCCCACGTGGCCGCCGACAAGCTGATCGGCACCTCCCTGGAGCTGGGTGGCAAGTCGCCGACCATCATCTGCGAGGATGCCGATCTGGAACAGGCGACCAAGGGCGTGGCGTACGGCATCTTCAGCTCCGCCGGCCAGGCCTGCATCGCCGGCTCGCGGCTGTTCATCCACCGCCGCCGCTACGACGAGGTCATGGCGCGCCTGGAGACCATCGCCCGCGAGCTGCGCGTCGGCCACCCCGAGACTCCCGGCGTGCACCTGGGCCCGCTGATCAGCGAGGCGCACCGCGACGGTGTGGCGGCCTACGTCGAGCGGGCCCGCGAGGAAGGCGGCCGCATCCGCTGCGGTGGCGTGATCCCCTCCGAGGGCGAGCTGGCCGCGGGGAGCTTCTATCCGCCGACCCTGATCGAGGGCCTGCCCCACGACAGCGCGGTCTGCCAGGAGGAGATCTTCGGCCCGGTGCTGGTGGCGCTGCCCTATGACGACGAGGACGAGCTGGTAGGCCTGGCCAATGACAACGTCTACGGCCTGGCGGCCGGCATCTGGAGCGCCGACTATCGACGCGCCCTGCGTCTGGCCGGCCGGCTCGAGGCCGGCACGGTGTGGATCAATACCTACAAGAAGTTTTCCATTTCGACGCCATTCGGTGGCTACAAGGAGAGCGGTCTGGGCCGCGAGAAGGGCCGCCAGGGCATTCAGGCCTACATGCAGCAGAAGAGCCTGTACCTGGGGCTCGACCACGAGCCCATCGCCTGGAGCGACTGAGCGCCAACGGCCAACAAGGAATCGAACATGACCACTATGACCGTGGGCGACGCCGTCGCCCGCACACTGGAAGCCTATGCGGTATCGGCCGTTTATGGCGTGATTTCCATCCACAACCTGCCGATCGCCGACGCCATCGGTCAGCGTGGGCAACTGCGTTTCGTACCGACACGCGGCGAGGCAGGCGCCGTGACGATGGCCGACGGACACACCCGCGTAGGGAGCCTGGGCGTGGCGCTGACCAGCACCGGCGCCGGTGCCGGCAATGCCGTGGGCGCCATGCTCGAGGCGCTCAACGCCGGCACCCCGCTGCTGCACATCACTGGCCAGGTCGAGAAGGCCTACCTGGATCGCGACGCCGGCTTCATCCACGAGACCCGCGACCAGATGGGCTTCCTTCAGGCTTGCTCCAAGCGTGCCTATCGGGCCTGTACCCCAGAGCAGGTGGTGCCGCTGCTGCACCGCGCCATCCAGGAGGCCATGACCCTGCCCCGGGGGCCGGTGAGCCTGGAGATTCCGATCGATATCCAGGCCAGCCAGGTCGAGTGGGTAGAGACACCTCCCGCCGAGCCCGCCGCCCCAGCCCGGGTCGCCGATGTCGAGATCGAGGCGCTTGCCGAGCGTGTCCTGTCGGCCGAGCGCCCGGTTCTGTGGATCGGCGGTGGCTGCCTGGAGGCGGGCGACGCCGTGCGTCGCCTGGCCGACGCCGGCATCCCGGTGGTCTCTAGCACCCATGCCCGCGGCGTGCTGCCCGACAGCCATCCGCGCAGCCTGCGCGCCTTCCACAGCGCCCCGGCGGTGGAGGAGCTGTTCGCCGCCAGCGACCTGATGCTGGTAGCCGGCTCGCGGCTGCGCAGCAACGAGACCCGCACCTACTCGGTGGCCCTGCCGCGGCCGCTGGTGCAGATCGACGTCGACCCGGCGGCGGCTCACCGCAACTACCCGGCCGACGCCTTCTTGTGCGGCGAGTGCGGCGACGTGCTATCGCGCCTGGCCGATCGCCTGGAAGGCAAGCGTGCCCCCGACGCCGCGCTCGATCGCGACGTCGCCCAGGCCGTGGCGGCCGCTGAGCGGGCGTTGCGCGACCAGGTCGGCGAGTATGCCAGGCTCAGTGACGCGGTGCGCGAGGCGCTGCCCGACGACGGTATCTTCGTGCGCGACATTACTGTCTCCGGCAGCACCTGGGGCAGCCGGCTGCTGCCGATCGAACGGCCCTTGACCAATATCCATTCACTCGCGGGCGCCATCGGTCAGGGACTGGCCACCGGCATTGGCTGTGCCGTGGGTGCGCAGGGGCGAAAGGTGGTCACCCTGGTCGGCGATGGCGGTCTGATGCTGATGGTCGGCGAGCTGGCCACGCTGGCCCAGGAAAACATCGACATGACGCTGCTCGTCATGAACGACGGTGGCTACGGCGTGATGCGCGGCATCCAGGACAAGTATTTCGAGGGTCGCCAGTACTACAACGACCTCGAGACACCGGACTTCCAGGCCTTTGCGGAATCTCTGGCGTTACCGCACTGGAAGGTAGAGAGGGGCGAGGATTTTCACGCTGTGCTGGCCGAAGCCGTGGGGAAAAGCGGGCCGGCACTGGTCGAGGTGGACATGGGCCGTGTGGGGCCGCTCGAGTTCTCCGGGCCTCCACAGAAGACGCTTTACTGAACAGGCGGACATGCGTCGTGGCTTTTGATGAGCCAGCGGCGTTGTCCTTTCGTTCATCGGACAAGAGGAGGCCACGAGACACCCGAGTGTCCAGAGAGAGTTTCTAGCGACTGCATCCCACGTCACATTGCCAACGACGTACAAACACAACAAACGAGAGTTGTCCCATGATGTATAAAAAGACGCTGATGCTGGCAGCTATATTGCCGGCAGGGCTGACTAGTGCCATGACATCCCAGGCCTTCGATGTGGTACCGGCTGGCGAGCCCGTTGTCACGGGCGAGCCGAGCCGTGTCGGAGCGCCCTGGAACCATCGAAGCACCTTCAACATTCCCGGCACGAACACCGACATTGCCTTCGGCGGTTACGTCAAGTTCGATGCGCTTTATGACTTCGATTACAACCTGGGCGAAATCACCGATCCCCTGGCGGTTGCCAGTGAGGACAATGCCACCGACGGCAAGACCACCTTCACCGCTCAGGAAACGCGCCTGAACTTCCGTACCCAGACGCAGACCGGTCTCGGGATGCTGAAAACCTACTTCGAAGGCCATTTCGCCCCCGACAACACGTTCAACCTGCGCCACGCTTACGGTGAGTACAACGGCTTCCTGGCGGGTCAGTCCTGGACCAACTTCATGCACTTCCTCGGTACACCGCGCATCCTCAAGCTGGGCGGGCCGATCGGCTATGCCACCGGGCGCCCCGAGCAGGTGCGTTATACCCATGAGTCGGGTGGCAACACCTTTGCGGTGGCCCTCGAGAACCCCGAATATTCGGTGTCCGATCTGGGCCCCGGCGGTGCTGTCGACGAGAACACGGAGCTGCCGGACCTGACGCTGCGTTACCGCTACAAGCGCAATGTCGGTTTTTCCGGTGTGGTGCGTCAGGTTTCCAGCGATTCGGCCGTCAGTGGACAGGACGAGAGTGTGACCGGCTATGGGGTGGCCGCACAGGCTGCCTTGCCCATGGGCAACACGACGCTCAAGGGCAACCTGATGGTAGGCAGTGGCCTGGGGAGCTATCTGGACTATGTGCCGGCGTCCGGAGCCAAGTTCCGTACGCCCGATGCCTATCTGGCCGCCGATGGATCTCTCGAAACCGTCGACATGCGCAGCTATGGCGTTTCCCTGGAGCATCGCTGGAACAGCGACTGGTCGAGCTCCATCGGGACCTCGTTGGTTCACCAGGACCTGCCGGACGACGCCCCAGCCTTCCAGGGCATGGCAGACACTGTCCAGTTTTCCCATGCGAATCTGATCTGGGACGTGACCGAGCGTCTGGCCGTGGGCATGGAATACCAGTACGTCGATCTCGAAAGGGTCAGTGGCGAGACGGTGGACGCCAGTCGCCTTCAGGCTAGTGCAAAGTTCCAGTTCTAGACGTCACGGCAAGACGTTCCGTTGACCAGCTTGCTTTGTGCCGACTCCTGAGGGGGCGGCACTTTTTCGTCGTCATCACACCGGGGCAGAGGGCAAGAAAAACCCTCCGAGGCAGCACCTCGGAGGGTTTGATGTCTGGGTGGCAAGGGTCGTTATACTGCCTTCGAGCTTCGAGCTTCGAGCTTCGAGCTTCGAGCTTCGAGCTTCGAGCTTCGAGCTTCGAGCTTCGAGCTTCGAGCTTAGACGGCGTCCTTGTCGGTCTCGCCGGTGCGGATGCGAATGACCTGCTCGAGCGGCGTGACGAAGATCTTGCCGTCGCCGATCTTGCCGGTATTGGCCACCTGAGTGATGGCGTCGATGACCTGCTCGGTCATGTCGTCGTCCACCGCGACCTCGAGCTTGACCTTGGGCAGGAAGTCGACCACGTATTCGGCGCCGCGATAGAGCTCGGTATGGCCCTTCTGGCGGCCGAAGCCCTTGACCTCGGTGACGGTGATGCCCTGTACGCCGATCTCGGAGAGCGATTCGCGTACGTCGTCGAGCTTGAACGGCTTGATGATGGCGGTCACCAGTTTCATGGTCTTGTCCTCGCGTGGTTCGTGTGCCGACGGCGCCGGGCGCCGCCCTCGCTGGCTTCATTGTGACAGAGCATACACCCGCTGCGAACAGAATAAAAAAGGCCCCCTTGCGGGGGCCAGTGGGAGCACGCCAGCTCACTCGGGGTCGCTTCACTTCTTGGCGACGTTGAACTCGGGGTAGGCCTCGAGGCCGCACTCGGCCAGGTCGACGCCTTCATATTCTTCTTCCTCGCTGACCCGCACGCCCATCACGGCCTTGAGGATCAGCCAGACGATCAGGCTGGCCACGAACACCCAGATGAAGATGCCGAGAATGCCGATGATCTGGGCACCGAAGCTGGCACTGCCGTTGGACAGCGGAACCGCCAGCACGCCCCAGATGCCGACCACGCCGTGGGCGGAGATCGCACCGACCGGATCATCGAGCTTGAGCTTGTCGAGACTGACGATGGAGACGACAACCAGCAGGCCGCCGAAACCACCGATCAGGGTGGCGCCCAGGGCGCTGGGCGACAGCGGGTCGGCGGTGATGGACACCAGGCCGGCGATGGCGCCGTTCAGTGCCATGGTCAGGTCGGCCTTGCGGAACCAGGTCTTGGCCAGGATCAGGGCGGCGATCACGCCACCGGCGGCGGCCGCGTTGGTGTTGACCAGGACCTGCGCCATGTTGTTGGCGGACGCCACGTCGGACACCTTCAGCTCGGAGCCGCCGTTGAAGCCGAACCAGCCCAGCCACAGGATGAAGGTGCCCAGTGTCGCCAGCGGCATGTTGGCGCCCGGGATGGCGTAGATCGCCCCGTCCTTGCCGTACTTGCCCTTGCGGGGGCCGAGGACCAGCACACCGGCCAGTGCGGCGGAAGCACCTGCCATGTGCACGATGCCGGAGCCGGCATAATCGGAGAACCCGATCTCGGCAAGCCAGCCGCCGCCCCAGGTCCAGTAGCCGGAGACCGGGTAGATGAAGCCGGTCAGAATCACGGCGAAGATCAGGAAGGCCCAGAGTTTCATGCGTTCGGCGACCGCACCGGAGACGATCGACATGGCAGTGGCCACGAACACGACCTGGAAGAAGAAGTCGGCGCGGGCGGAGTAGTAGGGAGCGTCGTCACCGCCGGCCAACACCGCGTCCACCGAATTCTCGCCACCCAGCAGGAAGCCCAGGCTGGGCAGGACGCCGCCGGCACTGCTGGAGTACATGAGGTAGTAGCCCACCAGCAGGTACATGGTACAGGCGATGGCGAACAGGGCGATGTTCTTGGTCAGGATCTCGGCGGTGTTCTTGGAACGGACCAGGCCGGCCTCGAGCATCGAGAAACCGGCGGCCATCCACATCACCAGGGCACCGCAGATCAGGAAGTAGAAAGTATCGAGCGCATAAGCAAGCTCTGTCATGACGAAGGTCTCCGTATCGGGAACAGGCAGGAAGGCGGTCGGCGATCAGACGGCGTCGGCGCCACGCTCGCCGGTGCGGATGCGGATGACGTCTTCCAGCGGGGTCACGAAGACCTTGCCGTCACCGATCTTGCCGCTGTTGGCGGCATTGCAGATCGCGTCCAGCACGGTATCCAGGCGGTCGTCGTCCACCGCGACCTCGACCTTGACCTTGGGCAGGAAATCGACGACGTATTCGGCGCCACGATATAGCTCGGTATGTCCCTTCTGGCGACCGAAGCCCTTGACCTCGGTGACGGTGATGCCCTGGACGCCGTTGTCGGCGAGTGCCTCGCGGACATCGTCGAGCTTGAAGGGCTTGATGACGGCAGTAATCAGCTTCATCCGGATTCTCCCTTGTTCGGTGAGTGCGGCACGTTGCCGCGCGGTGCATGCTTTCCCTGATGTAGCGCAAACCGTGCCAAGCTTTTGGTTAGTTCTTTATTTTCATGCTTCTGGGTCAGGGGGAAGCCGGTAACCATCGGAGGTGATGCACGGTGATACGGGCGTTGTGCACTTGTTTGGTGCTTCGATGGCGCGGCCGTGCCCCAGAAGGTGGCGGGTGGGAGGAATGCGGTGAGAGGACGCCTTGCGTATCCTGTTGTGAGGTTCCCTACTATCGTTCAGGAGAAGCAGCATGGTCAGCCAGGATCGCATCGGCCGCTTGGCCCAACAGATCGGTGAGCGCCTTCAGGGTGCCTCCCAGGCTCCGGAGGACGTGCAGAAAGGCGTGCAGCAGGTGGTGAAGGGGGCCTTCGACCGTCTCGAGCTCGTGTCGCGGGAGGATTTCGACATCCTGATGGATGTCCTGCAGCGTACACGGGGGCGAGTCGAGGCCCTCGAGAAGCAGGTCGCCGCCCTGGAAGACGCGCTGGATGCCTCCGCCGCCGCCGACGAGGACGCCGAAGAAGTCCGGGAAACTGCGGCGGACGCCAACTCCCCCGAGGAAGATGCCGGTGCCGGCGAGACAGGCCGTTGAAACCCCGGGCGTGTGTTGTGTCACTGGTCTAGCCTGAGATAGCGAGACAAGGACGTCGCACTCAGGACAACAGTGGCGCGAGGGAACGCCGATGACGCTGGCGATCATTCGCACCCGGGCGAGCCTCGGCCTTGAGGCGCCCGAGGTGCTTGTCGAGGTACACCTGGCCAACGGCCTGCCCGGCATCACCCTGGTCGGCTTGCCGGAAACCGCCGTGAAGGAAAGCCGTGAACGGGTGCGCAGCGCCCTGGTCAATGCCGGCTTCGAGTTTCCGTTGCGGCGTATCACCCTGAATCTGGCGCCCGCCGACCTGCCCAAGGACGGCGGGCGTTTCGACCTCCCCATCGCCCTGGGGCTGCTGGTCGCTTCGGGGCAGATTCCTCCCGAGGCTCTGGCGGAGGTGGAGTGCGTGGGTGAACTGGCACTGGACGGCGGCCTGCGCCCGGCGAGCGGGGTACTACCGCTGGCCATGGCCACGCGGCGAGCGGGACGGCACTTGATCGTGCCCCGCGCCAACGCCGACGAAGCGGCCCTGGCCGGTGAGCTGGAGGTCCTGCCCGCCGAGCATCTGCTGGAGGTGGTGGCGCATCTTCTCGGTCAGGCGCCCATCGTCGCCCACCGGTTACAGGCGCCGCCACGGCGAGATACCGCGGAGCCGGACCTGCGCGAAGTCAGAGGGCAGCACCAGGCGCGCCGGGCCCTGGAGGTCGCGGCGGCGGGCGGGCATAACCTGTTGTTTGCCGGTCCACCCGGCACCGGCAAGACCATGCTGGCCAGTCGCCTGCCCGGTATCCTGCCGCCGCTCGGCGAGGACGAAGCCCTCGACGTGGCGGCGGTGCGCTCGGTCAGTGGCTTGCCGCTGGCCGAACAGTGGGGACGTCGCCCCTTTCGAGCGCCGCATCATACCGCGAGCGCCGTGGCCCTGGTCGGAGGCGGCTCACGCCCCAAGCCGGGGGAAATCTCCCTGGCGCACCATGGTGTGCTGTTTCTCGACGAGCTGCCGGAATTTTCGCGGCACGTGCTGGAGGTGATGCGCGAGCCCATGGAGTCCGGGCAGATCCATATCGCCCGGGCGAGCCACGAGCGGCGCTATCCGGCACGCTTCCAGCTGGTGGCGGCGATGAATCCCTGTCCCTGCGGACACCTCGGCGATCCTCGCCAGGCCTGCCATTGCACGGCCGCTCAGATCCAGCGCTATCAGGCGCGGTTGTCGGGGCCGCTTCTGGATCGCATCGACCTGCAGGTGGAAGTGCCGGCGTTGCCGGCGGAACAACTGACCTCGCGGGAGTCGGGGGAGGATTCGGCGACGGTACGCCAAAGGGTCCTGGCGGCGCGCGAGCGCCAATGGGCGAGGGGGGCACTCAACGCTCACCTGGCGGGCCCCGACCTGGAGGCCGCTTGTGCACTGGGTGCCGAGGATCGCGCCTGGCTCGCTGAAGTGCTGGAACGGCTGCAGCTTTCGGCGCGTGCCTTTCACCGGGTGCTGCGGGTGGCCCTGACCCTCGCCGACCTGGCCGGGGCACCGCGGCCCGCCCGTGAACACCTGATCGAGGCCATCGGGTACCGCCAGCTCGACCGGCTGCTCAAGGGGGGCTGAGGTGCTGCCCCGGTGCTTGCTCCCCGGCGATGGGTTCAAGCCTGCCGGCTGACCAGGACGAGGCCACCCAGAAGGATACCGCCCCCGAACAGGAAGGGCAGTGTCAGTGGTTCGTCGAGCAGCAGGGCGCCGAAGAGCACACCGAAGATCGGTGACAGGAAGGAGAACACGCCCAGCTGCGATGCCCAGTAACGGCGTAGTAACGTGAACCAGAGCAGCAGGGCACCGACGGAGATCACCAGCGCCTGGAAACCCAGGCTCGCCAGGGCCAGCGGTGTGGCCTCGAGGGCACCCAGGTCCCCGCTCAGGGCCGTGATGGGCAACAGCAACAGGCCAGCGGTTGCCAATTGATATGTCAATGTCTGCAGCGGCGGGGCTTCGGAAAGCGAGGAGCGGCGCAGCACCAGCGTGGTGGCCGCCCAGCACAGTCCTGCCAGCAGACCCAGTGCGTCGCCCAGTAGCAGCGCCGACGTATTGGCTTGCCCCGATTCGGGTGACATGGCGATGACCATGCCGGTGAATGCCAGGGCGATGCCCAGCCACTGTCGACGGGCCAGCTGTTCCCCGGGGACCAGCCAATGCAGGCCGAGGGCGGCAAAGACCGGCGCCGTATAGAGGAACACCGACATGTGGGAGGCCAATGTGTAGTTCAGGCCCAGTGCCACGAACACGAATTCCCCGGTGAAGCCGAGCCCGACCAGCAGGCCCGGGCCGAGCCGGTCACGAAAATCGGTGAGTCTCGTGCCCCGCCAATAGGCCAGTGCGCCTACCAGTATCGCCGCCAGGGATGAGCGCAAGGCGATCTGGGCGAGCGGGGAAATATCCTCGGCCACGCCCTTGATGGCGACCTGCTGCAGGCCGAGGGCCAGGCAGAAGAGGATCATGGCCAGGCCGGCGAAGAGGTCGATGGAGCGACGAGGATCAGTCGAACTCAATGCTGCAGGAGCGTCGACGGGCGCGGTCCGAGGGCTGTTCATGGCGTCTTTCCTCTTGATGGATAGCGCTCAGTTCAGCATTTGCGATGCTCGGGACCAAACGATTATTCTGCCGCTCTAGGCTCAGGAAAACTCACGTCATGGCGATCGAGCGACTCCCACTCAATGCCCTGCGCGCCTTCGCGGAAGCGGCGCGGGAGGGCAGCTTCAAGTCCGCCGCCGACCGGCTCGGGGTGACGCCCGGCGCCGTCAGCCGACAGGTCAGGCAGCTCGAGGAGCGGTTGGGCACCGTGTTGTTCGAGCGCCATGCCAATGGCGTGAGTGTCAACGCCGCCGGGCGTCGTCTGGCCGACGATGTCGATGTCGGTCTGGAGCGTATCGCGGCCGGTGTCACGGCCGTGGGGCAGCAGGCGCATGCCGCGACCACGCTGCTGCTCAGCGCGCCGCCATCGTTTGCCCAGCTCTGGTTGTTGCCGCGACTGGCGGCGTTCGAGGCACGCGAAACCCGCGTGGAAATTTCTCTGGATGCCAGCCAGGCATTGACCTTGCCCGCCTGGCAGCATGACGGTGCACGGCTCGCGCTCCGCTATGGCCGAGGCCCCTGGCCTGGCTCGCGGTCCGTCAAACTGTTCGAGGACACCCTCGTCCCGGTTTGCGCTCCCGGCCTGATGGAGCACGCCTCCATCGAGACTCCCGCTGATCTGCTCGATCAGACCCTGTTCGAGGTGGGCTGGTGCTCGAGACAGGCAGGCGATTTCCCGGGTTGGCGAGGTTGGTTCGATGCCGCCGGCCTGTCAGGCATCGAGATGCCGCGCCAACGGCATTATTCCCTCTATAGCCTGGCCCTGGATCAGGCCATTGCGGGGCGCGGCGTGATGCTGGCCAGCTATCCGGTGGTGGCGGACCGTCTCGCCAGTGGTGTGCTGACGCGCCCCTTCGGTGACCACTATAGGCTCGACTCTCCCTTCGCCTATGAGCTGATCCTGCCCGCCACAGGCGAGGCGCCGCCCAGGGTGCAGCGATTCATCGACTGGTTGCTTGGGGAGGCGGCTCGGTTCCGGCAAGGCTAGGTCTCTGTTTCGGAGGTTCGTTGAAGAGATGGTGGCCCAGGGGGCCGCCAGGGTTCTCCGGTCGACGTCCGATACAGGACGGTGGTCGGCCTTGCGGTCGGCGAGGCTACAGCGCGGTAGCGTCGAGAGCGCCGTCGATATGGGTCTGCCAGAGTGCCTGGTCATGGCCGGGGCGGCGCAGGGTCAGGGTCAGGCGGTAGGGCAGCAGTTCTCGGTCGGAGAGTTGCAGGCGTGGCGCCGAGGCACTCAATCGGCTGTCGAGGCGCCACTGATTGCGTCCCGCGCCGTCGGCGAGGGAGGGGCGCCAGTCGAGTACCTGGGGACCGTCATCGAGCCCCAGCAGGGCGCGGGTCAGACTTTCCATCAGGCGTTCGTCGGAGAGGCCCAGGTCGGGGTCGATCTCCGGCATGGCCAGTAACAGTACCTGGTCGGTAGCCGGTCTGGGCAGGGTCGGTGAGGCGGCCACCTGCTCGGCGACGCGTTCGCTCAACCCGAACAGCGCCTGGCGCATGGTCTCGGGGCGCTCCGGGGCGGCGGCGCAACCGGTGAGGGCGAGCAGCAACAGCACCAGGAGTGTCCGTCGGCGCGTGTTCATGAGCAGCGGCGCCTTTCGGGAGGCAGGGCCTCGAAACTTTCCTCCAGGTCGGCGAGGAAGCGCGCCAGATCCGCGAACAGTGTGCGGCGTATCGGTTCGGCCTCGTTGACCAGGTGATGTCGGGCTTCGGGGTGGCGACAGATTTCGGCATTGGGGAACTTGCGGTCGAGCACGTCGAGGTTCCATTCCCAGTCCACGGTCGAATCCTGTTCGCCCTGCAGGATGAGGGTGGGCACTCGGCTTGGGGGCAAGGCCAGCAGGCGGGGCATCCAGCGACGCATGGCATCGACCCATTCCATGGTCAGGCGTTCCGGCTGCAGCGGGTCGCCTTCCCTCAGAAAGGTGGAGAAGTCGCTGTCGGTGGAATTGTCGCGGAAGCGACGCGGTACCGAGCGCACGAAGGGGCCTACCAGCCGGTGCAGCCAGCTGGACTGCGGCCAGCCCCAGGGGCGTACCAGCGGGGCCAGCAGGGCGAGGCCATGCCAGTGGCCGTCGTTGCCTCGTGTCAGGGCATCGGTGGCCAGTATGGCGGCGCCGGTGCTCTGGCCGATTCCGACCCAGGGAGGCGCGGCCAGGTCGCGGGCCTCGAGTTCCTGGCGCAGGTCGATCAGGCAGGCGCCGTATTCGTCGAAGTCGCCGATGGACGCGCGGGGGCCGCTGGAGAGGCCGTGCCCGGGGAGGTCCCAGAGCACGACGCGCCAGTTGCGTTCCAGCAGGCATTCGAGCAGGTGGCGATAGAGTCCCAGGTGGTCATAATAACCATGCACGACCCAGACCGTGCCGATGGGCTCCCTGGGCGTCCATACCTGGGTCCATAGCCGGAAGCCGTGGGTATCCACGTAGCCCACGTGGAGGCCCATCGTCTCGGCGAGCAACGGACTCAGGCCATAATGGTCGAGGTAGTGCTCCAGCGCCTGGCCGGCATGCTTGGCCGGCGCGAGGGGGCCGAGTTCCTGTAAGGGAGTGAAGTCGCTCATCGCATCCTCTGCTGTGCCCGCCCATGCTAGCGTCATGCCGGCGGCGGAGCCAGCCATGATATCGAAGTGAAGGCGGGTGGCCACGTCTCGTCATTTGGTCGATATCGAGGCGTGGCACGTTTTCCTCGGCTTTACATGTGGAATAATTTTCCACAAAATTATTCGCGAGCAGTCACCCTTCGCTGTCCGGCCGCTCGGTGCCAGGGGGCGCCGAACCGCCACGCATAAGGAGAACGACCCATGACCCAACGCATTACCCGCCATCGCCTTCAGGTGGCCGCCGAGCTGGACCGTTTCATCAATGAACAGGCTCTGCCGGGAACCGGTGTCGACCCCGAAGCCTTCTGGACCGGCGTGGATGCCCTCTTTCACGATCTGACACCAGAGAACCGCGAATTGCTCGCCGAGCGTGATCGCCTGCAGGCCGAGCTGGATGCCTGGCACCGTGATCATGCGGGGCCGGTACGTGACATGACGGCGTATCGTGCCTTCCTCGAGGAGATCGGTTATCTGGTGGAGGCGCCGAAGAATGTCGAGGTCACCACCACCAACGTCGATCGCGAGATCGCCGTGCAGGCCGGGCCGCAACTGGTGGTGCCGGTCAACAATGCCCGCTATGCCCTGAACGCCGCCAACGCGCGCTGGGGCAGCCTCTACGACGCTCTGTATGGCACCGATGCCATCGCCGATACGGAGGGTGCCGAGCGGGGCGAGAGCTTCAACCCCAGGCGTGCCGAGATGGTCGTCGCCTATGCCCGGGGTGTGCTGGATCGTGCCGCCCCACTGGCCACCGGCTCTCATCGCGAGGCGATCAAGTATGCGCTGCGCGATGGCCATCTCGTCGTGACCCTGGAAGGTGGCCGCGAGACCGGGCTCGAGGACCCCGGCAAGCTGGTGGGCTTCCAGGGGGAGGCCGAGGCACCCGATGCGGTGCTGCTGGCCAATCACGACCTGCATCTGGAGATCCGGATCGATGCCGGCCATCCTATCGGCAAGACTGACCCCGCCGGCGTCAAGGACGTGGTCGTGGAGGCGGCGCTGACCTCCATCATGGACTGCGAGGACTCCGTGGCCGCGGTGGATGCTGAAGACAAGGTCGAGGTCTACGCCAACTGGCTGGGCCTGATGAAGGGCGACCTGGAAACCCAGATCGAGAAGGGCGGCAAGACCTACACCCGTCGACTCAACGGCGATCGCACCTGGCGCAATCCCGAGGGTGGCGAGGTGACCCTGCCAGGGCGTTCCCTGCTGTTCGTGCGCAACGTTGGCCACCTCATGACCACGCCGGCGGTACTCGATGCCGACAGCAACGAATTGCCGGAGGGTATCCTCGATGCCGTCGTCACCAGCCTGATCGCCCTGCATGATCTGGCCAAGGGCGAGGGGGAACCGCGCAACTCCCGTGAGGGCTCGGTGTATATCGTCAAGCCCAAGATGCACGGTCCGCGGGAAGTGGCCTTCGCCGATGCGCTCTTCGCGCGTGTCGAGGACCTGCTGGGCATGGCCCGCGATACCCTGAAGATGGGCATCATGGACGAGGAGCGCCGGACCTCGGTCAATCTCAAGGCGTGTATCGCCGAGGCCACCTCGCGGGTGGTGTTCATCAATACCGGCTTCCTCGATCGCACCGGCGACGAGATGCACTCCGCCATGGAGGCCGGCCCGATGATTCGCAAGGGCGACATGAAGAACAGCGCCTGGATCGGTGCCTATGAGCGCAGCAATGTGCAGACCGGCCTGGCCTGCGGTCTGCGTGGCCATGCCCAGATCGGCAAGGGGATGTGGGCCATGCCGGACCTGATGGCGGCCATGCTCGAGCAGAAGGTCGGCCATCCCGAGGCCGGTGCCAACACCGCCTGGGTGCCATCCCCCACGGCGGCCACCCTGCATGCCTTGCACTATCATCAGGTCAGCGTGGCCGAGGTGCAGCGCGGGCTCGAAGCCAAGGGTGATCCCGACCTGCACGACACCTTCCTGGATGATCTGCTGACCGTGCCGGTGGCCGAGCGTCCGGACTGGAGCGATGACGATATTCAGCAGGAGCTCGACAACAACTGCCAGGGGATCCTCGGCTATGTGGTGCGCTGGGTCGAGCACGGCGTGGGATGCTCCAAGGTGCTGGACATCCATGATGTCGGCTTGATGGAGGATCGCGCGACCCTGCGGATCTCCAGCCAGCATGTGGCCAACTGGCTGCACCACGGCGTGGTGGACGAAGCCCGGGTGCGGGACGCCCTGGAGCGCATGGCGAAGATCGTCGACGAGCAGAACGCTGGCGATCCGGCCTATACGGCGATGAGTGCCGATTTCTCGGCCTCGCATGCTTTCCAGGCCGCCTCCGACCTGATCTTCAAGGGGCTCGAGCAGCCGGCTGGCTACACGGAGCCGCTGTTGCACCACTGGCGAGCGGTCCACAAGGGCGCCTGATCGGCTGCGAGATACGGGCGACGAGATACGAGATACGAGATACGAGATGATGAGGGTTGCGACCTTCGGGTAGCGGGATACCCTGATGCTCGTCGCTCGTCGCTCGTCGCTCGTCGCTCGTCGCTCGTCGCTCGTCGCTCGTCGCTCGTCGCTCGTCGCTGGGCTATCTTTGGGGCCAATGCTTGATCAACCGCCGCAGGAGAGCCCCATGACCGTGATGACCGCCACCGCCATCGAGGAGTTTCTCGACGAGGTCTTTCCGCAACGGGCTGGCACCATCGAGGGCGTCGATGAGATGCGCGCCACCATGAGTCTGGCCATCGAGGACGAGCACCTGCGGCCCGGGGCCTGCGTCTCCGGGCCGACCATGATGGGGCTGGCCGATGTCTGTCTCTATGTGGCGATCCTGGCGCAGATCGGGCCGGAGCCGATGGCGGTCACCAGTGACCTGCATTGCCGCTTCCTGCGGCGGGCTCGAGGCGATCGTGACCTCATTGCCAATGCGCGGCTCGTAAAGCTGGGCAGTCGCCTGGCCGTCGGCGAGGTACAATTGTTCTCCGCCGGGGACGAGGCGCCGGTGGCGCTGGTGACGGCGACCTATGCGTTGCCCGACGGCGACTGACGCCTGTCGCGAGCGCCATCAGACACGGGACCGGGTTCGCAGCACGATACCGGCCAGGGCCAGCCATCCCAGTATCAGCAACAGACCACCCAGCGGGGTGAGCGGGCCGAGCCAGTCCAGGCCGGAGAGTGCCAGGCCGTATAGTGATCCGCTGAACAGCAGCATGCCGGCCGCCCAGAGGGCCAGTGCCAGGCGCTGGCCGGGCAAGGGCACGACCGAGCGCCAGGCCAGCACGCCGAGCATCGCCAGGGTGTGCCAGGCCTGATAGCGCACGCCGGTCTCGAAGGCGGTCATCAAGCGCGGTGTCAGCTCGTTGGTCAGGACATGGGCGCCGAAGGCACCGATCATCACCATCAGGGCGCCGGACAGCGCCGTCGTCAACCACCAGGGTCGGTCGTGCATCGTGGGTCCTCCATCGGTGACGCGCATACCGTACCCGGCGCGAGGCTGAGGCGCTACAATAGTGTCCGCAAGGGAAGCGCCGAACAGATCGACGAGCGGCGCAGAGGCGGGGCCCTTTCCGACGACGGGCCATCCATGTCCTGCTTCCATGTGGGGCACACAAGGTGCCGGGAGCACGGAGACCGGAGCCAAGGGTGTCGGCGAGAGGGTCGAGCACCGGGCAACGCAGTGGTTTGCCCGCGGAGACATTTGTACAGTGACTCCCCAATGCCATAGTCGAAGATGCAAGAGGATGCCATGCAGATCCATCTCAATGGCGAAGCGAAACACCTGGACGGCGAAATGTCGGTGGCCAGGCTGGTCGAGACCCTCGGCCTGACCGGTCGCCGTATCGCCGTGGAGATCAACGAGGAGATCGTGCCGAAGAGTGTCCATGGTGATACGCGCCTGGCCGATGGGGATCGGGTGGAGATTGTTCATGCGATCGGCGGCGGCTGAAGGAAAACACGACGTTATCGCTGCGCTCGACGACCCGGGGGATGCGGGAAGTGCGTTGGTCCGTCTGGAGCGATCCTGGCGGGCGGCGGTACTGGTGCGCGCTCGGTCAATATCCTCATTGGCTGGCGTGTAAACGCCGGTATTGACGCGAAGCCGGCGGCTCTCGCTCCCGGGGGGCCGTCCTTCGGACGTTCTCTCCGCCGCGCTCCGGCGGCACCCGACCCATCTTCGCTCGCCATACACATCAGCGCTTTCCTCTGAGCCATAGGAGAAATACACGCATGACCGATTTCACCCAGGATACGCCGCTGCGGGTCGCCGGCCGTGAATTCAGCTCGCGGTTGCTGGTGGGCACCGGCAAGTATCGCGACTTCGACGAGGCCGGCGCGGCGATCGCCGCCAGCGGCACCGAGGTGGTGACCTTCGCGGTCCGTCGCACCAATCTGGGGCAGGATGCGTCGGCGCCCAATCTGCTCGATGTGGTGTCCCCGGAACGTTATACCCTGTTGCCCAATACCGCCGGCTGCTTCACCGCCAAGGATGCGGTGCGTACCTGCCGCCTGGCCAGGGAACTGCTCGATGGCCACAACCTGGTCAAGCTCGAGGTGCTGGGCGATGAGTCGACCCTCTATCCCAATGTCGTGGAGACCCTGTCCGCCGCCGAGACGCTGGTCAACGATGGCTTCGACGTCATGGTGTACACCAGCGACGATCCCATCGTCGCACGCGAGCTCGAGCGTCTGGGCTGCTGTGCCGTGATGCCGCTCGGCTCGCTGATCGGTTCCGGCCATGGTATCCAGAACCCTTACAACACTCGCTTGATCATCGAGCAGGCCGGCGTGCCGGTGCTGATCGATGCCGGTATCGGCACAGCCTCCGAAGCGGCCCAGGCCATGGAACTGGGGTGCGACGGTGTGCTGATGAATTCCGCCATCGCCCATGCCCGTCAGCCGGTGCTGATGGCCAGTGCCATGCGGCAGGCGGTGAGTGCCGGGCGCGAGGCCTTCCTGGCCGGTCGCATGCCGCGCCGCCAGGAAGCCGAAGCGTCGTCGCCCATGGCGGGCCGTATCAACGTCTGACCCCCGTTCCCTTTCCCGATCCGGTGTTCGGTCTTCCGACACCGTTTCCCGATTCAGCGACCCGATAGTGAACCACGCATGAACGAACCCGATACCACAGGCCCCGAACGTCCGGACGCCCCGCTGCATCGTCGCGGCATCAAGAGTTATGTGTTGCGCGCTGGTCGCATGACCACCGCCCAGACCCGTGGCCTCGATGAGGTCTGGCCGCGTCTGGGGATGACGCTCGACGCGGGGCGTCAGGATCTGGATGCCCTGTTCGGGCGCCGAGCACCTCGCGTGGTGGAGGTCGGCTTCGGCATGGGAGCGTCGCTGATCGAACAGGCAGCGTCACATCCCGATACCGACTTCATCGGCATCGAAGTGCACGCGCCCGGCGTCGGCAAATTGCTCGACGAGGCCGACAAGCGGGGCCTCGCCAACCTGCGGGTCTATCGCGAGGATGCCCTGGCGGTGCTCGAACGTTGCCTGCCCGAGGCCAGTCTGGATACCGTTCAACTGTTCTTTCCCGATCCCTGGCCGAAGAAGAAGCATCACAAGCGGCGGATCGTCCAGCCGGCCTTCGTCGAACTGGTACGTACGCGTCTCAAGCCGGGTGGCACCCTGCATATGGCCACCGACTGGGAAGCCTATGCCGAGTGGATGGCCGAGGTCATGGCGGACGCGCCGGGCTATGCCAATATCGCCGATGCGGACACCGCGCCCTATGTGCCGCGTCCCGCCTATCGGCCGCTCACCAAGTTCGAGGCCCGCGGGGAGCGCCTGGGACATGGTGTCTGGGATCTGATTCATTGTCGCGACGACGGCTGACGCCACCGCGGTCGAGAGTCGATGCCGGGGCGCCGGGCCGAATGGCAGGGCGCTCGCTCCGGCGGCCGGCCGGACTCGCCGTGTCGTCATGACCGCCGGCGCCGCGTCCCTGACGGCGGCCGGCATACAGGGCGACGCCGGCACCCATGAGCCCGAGCAGCATGCCGATGGCTCCCATCGAGTCCGGGAGTTCGCCGAACATCAGTGCCGTCCAGGCGAGCGTCATGGCCGGTGTCAGCGCGACCAGGCCGGCGCTGTGTCCCACACCGAAGCGCCGCAGGCTCTCCACGAAGAAACCGTAACCGCCGAAGGTGGCCAGCACGATCAGCCAGGCCAGGGCCGTCAGGGTCTCCGGGCTCGGCGCCGGTGGCGCCAGGGAGCTTCCCATGCCGAGGGCGGCGAGGAAGAAGACGCCGGTGGCGGCCGTCAGCTGTGCGGTCAGGCGGGCCTCCAGGGGAAGCGTCACCGGCTGTCGCGTCGTGAGGGCGCTGCCCAGGGTCACACAGGCCACGGCCATCAACGGCAGGCCATAGGCCCAGAACGGTGCGCCGCCGACGTTTCGCAGGTCGCCCAGCACGCTCAATGCGGCGCCTAGAGTGGCCACCGTCATGCCCAGCCACTGGAGAGGGCGGGTGCGCTCGCCGAGCCACCCGCTGGCCAGGGTAATGGCAGCCAGCGGCTGTAGCGCGCCGATCAGTGCCGCCACCTCGGCGCTGACCCCCGCCTTGATGGCCAGCAGCATGGTCAGCAGGTAGCCGCCCACGGTCAGGCTGCCGACCAGGGCCTCGTGTGCCAGTGCTCGATGATTCAGGCCGCGTACGGTGCATGGCCGGGACCGCCACCACCACCAGCCGCCTGCCAGCAATGTGGCCAGGGCGAAACGCCAGGCGTAGAGCGCCAGTACCGGCGTGTCGATGGCGACCGCCAGTCGACTTCCCACGAAACCGCTGCTCCAGCACATCACGAAGCCGATGGCCACGGCCAGGCCGCCCAGGGCCGGTGAAAAGCGTGATAGCGCGATATGTCGTAGCCGATGGGTGGTGCCCGTCATGGCGCCTCCGGACCTTGGGGGGTGGTCTGGATAGACTGACGGGTCTAGAGTGTTTCGTGAATCGAAACTTATTGGACCGAGCATTCAATATGGCTGAAGTCTTGTCGGACTCGCTGGATCTCGAGGCGCTGCGCAGCTTCGTGGCGGTCGTGCGCTTGGGTAGCCTGGCCGCGGCGGCCGAGCAACGCCATCGCACCGTCAGCGCGTTGAGCATGCAGATCAAGCGACTGGAGGCGCGACTGGATACCACGCTGTTGATACGCGGTGCACGAGGCGTGAGCCCGACCCCCAATGGCGAGGCCTTGCTGGGTGAAGCACGGGAGCTGTTGCGTCGGCACGATGGCCTGGTGGCAAGGATCAGTGGGCGGGGACTGAGCGGGCAGGTGCGTTTCGGCATGCCGGAAGATTACGCCAGTCGCCTGGTCGGGCGTCTGCTGCCGGATTTCCTGGCGCGGCATCCGGACGTGGTCATGGAAGCGGTCACGGCACCCAGCGGCGAGCTGGCGCGTCGCCTCGAGAGGGGGGAACTGTCACTGATCGTGGCCCTGGACCGTCCCCATCGGCTCAGCGGCGGCGAGCCGCTGTGGCGCTCCACGCCGGTCTGGGCCGGGGCCCGGGAACTCGTGTTGACGGCGGATCATCCCTTGCCATTGGCGCTGCATCCCGAGGATTGTCCTTACCGCCAGTTGGGCGTCGAGGCGCTGGGCACGATCGATCGCCCCTGGCACGCGGTCTTCACCAGTACCAGTATCCATGCGGTGGAAACCGCGGTGGAGTCGGGGCTGGCGGTGAGCATTCTCGAGCGTGATCGCCTGACGCCGGCCATGAGGGAGCTCGGTGCAGCGGAAGGCCTGCCCGTGCTGCGGGGCTGCGAGGCACAGCTGCACTACGGGCGCCGGGTCTCCGCCGCGTCCTGGCCGGCGGTGGAAGCGCTGGGCGAACTGGTCAAGCGCCAGCTCGGGCAGCGGGAATGACGATAGTTAGAGGGCTGTGAAAGGCGTGGGACCAAAAAAAAGAAAGCCGCCCTGGGCGGGGCGGCAAAAGACCGTGACTAGCAATGAGGAGGAGAAACCTGGGCAAGAAACTGGCAGGAACCTTGCCCAGGCATGGCGCCTCATCAACGCCATGGGTGTAGAGTAAATCATTCTCATTTGTTCCGTCAACGCAAACGAGAATTTTTTTTATTAAGTTTCGGTGGCCGAGCATGATCAGCCGACCAGACGTAGCCAGAGGGGCAGTGAGGCCATGGCGATCAGGGTCTGGCCGGTAATCAGGGCGGCCATCAGTTCGGCATCGCCTCCGAGCTGGCGGGCCAGAATATAGGCGGAAGTCGCGGTGGGCAGGGCGGCGAACAACAGGGCGATGTCGCGACTCACCGGATCCAGGTGGAGCACCAGGGATAGGCCGAGCACCAGGGCCGGCATCAGGATCAACTTGGCCAGGTTGGCGGTCCAGACGCCGGGGTCGAGTCGCAATAGCGCCCGTGGTCGCAGGGCGACGCCCACGGCCACCAGACCGAGCGGCAAGGCGGCCCGGCCGAGCAGCTCCGTCATGGGAGCGCTCCAGCCGGGCAGGCCGATACCGCTGAGATTCAGGCCGATGCCCAGCAGGCAGGCCAGGATCAGGGGATTGCGTATCAGGGCGGCAAGGCTGGCGCGCATGCCGCCGGTGCCGAGCGTGCCGGCGGCGATGAAGCTGGCCACGCACAGGACGTTCACGATCGGCACCATCAATGCCACGGCCACCGCCGCGACGGTGGCGCCGGCCTCGCCATGCAACGCGGCGGCGCCGGCCACACCGACGTAGGTATTGAAACGCAGCGCACCCTGAAACACCGAGGTGAAGGCCGCTGCCGTCAGGCCCAGCCGACGGTTCGCGAGCCAGAGAGCCACGCCGAGCAAGCCCATGGCGCCGAGCAGTGCGAGGGCCATGCGTCCCACCGGCACTTGCTGAATATCGGCATCGGCCAGGGTCGAGACCAGCATGGCGGGAAACAGCAGGAAATAGATCAGCCGTTCCATCCGCGGCCAGAAATCTCCTCCCGGCTGGTCGAGACGGCCGAGCAACGCGCCCAGCAGGATCAACAGGAAGAGGGGCCCCAGGGCTCCCGCCACGCCTTCCATGACACCTCCTCATTTCCATGGCGGCAATGCCGGATACGCTCGGGAATCGCTTGGATTCGCTGCCGCTGAAGAACTATCTTGCCATCATCGGCGGCGTGACTGCATCGTCACGCTCGAGCCGGAGACCGATCATGACGCCGGTCTGGCGTCGAGGAGACAGGGAGTAGCCATGATGACACGGCGTTGGCGATATCTGGCGGCAGGGAGCGTCGTGCTGCTGGCGGCATGTGTTCTGCTGGCCTATCAGTGGTGGAGTGCCGGGGAAAAGGAGGCTGAACTGGAGGGCGGGCCAATTTCGCTGTCGTCGACCCATGGCGAGTTTTCGCTCTCGCAACTGGACGAGGGTCAGCTCGCGGTGATTTTCTTCGGCTATACTTGGTGCCCGGATGTCTGTCCCATGAGCCTGGCGGTGGTTCGCCAGGCACGCCAGCAGCTGTCCGCCCAGCGTCGTGACAAGGTGGTGCCGGTGTTGATTTCCGTCGATCCCGAGCGCGATACCCTGGCGAGGCTCGAGACGTACCTCGCGTCCTTCGGCGACGATTTCATCGGTGCGACCGGCAGTGCCGAGCAGCTCGAGGACATCGCCGAGCGTTATGGGGTGGTGTGGCGCAAGGTCGAGGCGCCGGACTCGGCCATGGACTATACCGTTGACCATACCGCGTCGCTCTATCTGGTGGACCGCCATGGCGAGATTCGTCGGCGTGTCCTCCACTCGCCGACGTCGGGCCCGCTCGAGGCTGCCCTGGACGAGACGCTCGGCGCCATGTGAGATGTTTTTTGATCCGCAGAACGACGACGGCCGGCTCATGGGAGCCGGCCGCGCGAGGCGTGATCACTTACGAGGGATGATCACTCGGATGCAGCGGTGCTTCCAGCGTCACCGCTCTGTCCGGCGTCGGCATTTTCTGCCTCGTCCGCGGAGGTGACGTCGAGCAGCTCGACCTCGAAGATCAGTGTCTCATGGGGGCCGATGGGGCCCTGACCCTGGGCGCCGTAGGCCAGGTCGGAGGGAATGGCGACTTCCCAGGTGTCGCCCACGCTCATCAGTTGCAGGGCTTCCTGCCAGCCGTCGATGACCTGCCCGACACGAAAGCTCACCGGCTCGCCGCGCTCGTAGGAACTGTCGAAGACGGTGCCGTCGATCAGCTTGCCTTCATAGTTGACCTGGACGGTGTCTTCGGCACTCGGCGTGGCGCCATCGCCGGACTCCAGCTCACGATACTGCAGGCCTGAGTCGGTGACCGTGACGCCATCCTTCTCGGCGTTCTCTTCCAGGAAGGCCTCGCCTTCGGCTTGATTGGCCTCGGCACGCTTCTCTGCTTCGGCGGCGCGCTTCTGCTGAGCCTGTTGCTGGAACTGAGCCAGGGTGTCGGCCATTTCCTGATCGCTCATGGCCAGCTCATCGTCGGCGTAGACATCGCGGATAGCCTGGGTGAAGGCGTCGATGTCGAGATCGGAGACGTCTTGCTGGATGCTCTGGCCCAGGGTCACACCGAGGCTGTAGCCCAGGCGCTCCTGGTCGGATTCGGGGGCGGCAAGTGCCAAGGGAGCGGCGGTCAACAGGGCCGCCAGTGACGCGGAAGTCAGCAGTGTCTTCATGAAAAAGCCTTGTGGTCCGGCGCCTTGGCGCCAAGAGTGTATGGAACCCATGGGACTCTAACAGGGCCGGCCCGGTTCCGCATCCACCCACCTGGTAGGGCCTATCGCAGTTGGATCTGTCGACGGATCAGCCCGAGCGACAAAGCTTTAACTGCGATAGCCCTGCGGGTAGGCATCCGGCCCGGTGAGACAATGCGGTAATGGCGTCAAACGACCATGACGGGGCAGTGTGCGGAGCCGGCGACACGCTGGGCGACACTGCCCAGCAGCAGACTCTTGTCGCCGTTGGTGCCCTGGGCGCCGATCACGATCAGGTCGCACTCTCGCTTGCGGGCGAAGCGCACGATGGTGCGTGAAGGGCGCCCGCCCTTGACGAACGCCCGCACCTTGTCGGCCGGAACGCCCAGCTCGGTGGCGCGCGCCTTGGCCTGGACGGCGATCTCGGTGGCGTAATCCTTGAGAGCGTCGTCCGGGATGTCCAGTTGCTCGGGGCGAACCATCGACAGCGAGGCCTCGAGCAGGCTGTGGTGCTTGAACACGCACAGGACGTAGAGTTCGGCGCCGGTCAACTGCTGCAAGCCCACGCCCTTTTCCAGCGCCTTGACGGCGCCCTTGGAGCCGTCGACCGGCACCATGATCCGATTGAACATCGTCACCTTACTCCTTGTGTCCGGGTAGAACCGCTTACCTGAAGGCGAGGTCGCGCAGGAACAGGGCGATCTGCGGGAACAGGATCAGCAACGCGGCCGCCAGCACCAGCATGAAGATGAAGGGCGGCGTGCCCTTGATCACGTCCAGGTAGGGACGCTTGAAGATGGCGATGGCGGTGAAGATGTCGCAGCCGAAAGGCGGCGTCGCCGACCCGATGGCCACCTGCAGCGTGATCAGGATACCGACGAGTACCGGATCGAGACCGGTGGCCTCGATGGCAGGCGCGAAGACCGGCGTCAGGACCAGGATCACCACGATGGGATCGACGAACATGCAGGCGACGAAGAAGGCAATACAGATGGCGATCAGCACGCCTGTCGGCCCCGCCTCGTTGATGCCGACGGCCTCGAGGATGGCCTGGGGAATCTGGGCGAAGGAGATGATCCACGAGAAGCTGTTGCCCACTGCCACCAGGATGAACACCACGGCGGTGATCAGGCCGGTGGACTTGGCGATGGCGTAGATATCATTGATCTTCAGCGATCGGAATACCACGAATTCCAGCAGGATGGCGTAGAGCACGCAGGCCGCCGCGGCTTCGGTGGGGCTGAAGATACCGCCATAGATGCCGCCGATGATGATCACCGGGAAGCCCAGTGGCCAGAGTGCCAGGCGCACGGCCGACAAGCGTTCTCCCCAGCTGGCCTTGGGCTCTGTGGGTACGCCACGCACGACGGCATAGATCACGCAGTAGATGGCGAACATGGTCAGGATCATCAGGCCCGGGCCGATCCCGGCGATGAACAGCTCGCCGATGGAGGTGCCGGAGATGATCCCGTAGATGATCATGCCGATGCTCGGGGGGATCAAGAAGGCGATGTCACTGGAATTGATGATCAACGCCAGGCTGAAGGAATCCGAGTAGCCGGCCTTGAGCATGCGTGGACGCAGCGGCGAGCCTACCGCGACCACGGTGGCCTGGGTGGAGCCGGAGACGGCGCCGAACAGCGTGCAGGAGGCCGCGGTACTGACCGCCAGGCCGCCTTTTATATGGCCGATGAAGGCCATCACCATATTGATCAGCCGATTGGCCGACTGGCCGCGGGTCATGATATCCGCGGCGAGGATGAACATGGGGACCGCAATCAGCGATGCCGGCCGTATGCCGGCCATCAACTGCTGGATCAGCGTCTCCATCTGGCCCAGCCCGCCGAACATCATGAAGAACCCGATGATCGCCGCAGTGGCCAGCGGAATCATCATGGGAAAGCCCAGCAACAGCAGGGCGATCATGGTCACAACCATTATTGTCGTCATCTTGCATTCCCCCGGGCGAAGCGCCCTGCGTCAGACTTCCGTTTCCGTATCCTTGTAACCGTCGACCACCGAGGTCGACAGGTAGACATCGCGCGACGTCAGGTTCTTGATGGCCGTGAACAGGTACTGGAGGCCGGTGATGATGAAGCCCAGCGGCACCCAGACATAGATGATGAAGATGGGGAAGCCGAGCGCCGGCAGGATGCGTCCCTTGTCGTACAGGTCGAGGATGTAGAGGACCGAGTAGTACGCCAGGAAGAACATGATCAGAGAGGTGAACAGCGCGATTGCCACCATCAGGGCACGACGACCGCCTACCGGCAAGGCATCGTAGATCGCCGACATGCGGATGTGGCGGCCATGGCGCGCCGCGTAACCGATGCCCGCGAAGGTGATCATGATGATCAGGATGCGGTTGACCTCGCCAGTGAAGAACAGACTCTCGCCGAGCAAGAAGCGCCCGATGACATTGGCGATGGTATTGGTGGCCATCAGCAGCACACCGATGGCGAGGATGATCGCTTCGAGCTTGCTGATCAGGGTGTCGATGGAGCCCAGTATGCCGGGCAGGCCTGAATGATAGTGCTTGTCGGATTCATCGTCGGTCATGGCCGCGCTCCCTTCAGCAGACATGGCGAAATGTGGATGCCCCATTGAGCAGCGTAACCGTTGCCGACGTCGCGCGGTGTGCGTCAGGTCAACGTTGGGTGAACGCTGGAAAGAGTGTCGACAGCTTGCCGTATCCC
This sequence comes from Halomonas elongata, assembly GCF_029081005.1. Lineage (GTDB taxonomy): Bacteria > Pseudomonadota > Gammaproteobacteria > Pseudomonadales > Halomonadaceae > Halomonas > Halomonas elongata_B. The sequence goes on from NZ_JAJQTQ010000004.1 coordinate 66,612, forward strand.
GCCTCGAGCCCCGACGGGGGAGGGGACGGCTCGTCGGCAGCGGCCCAGGCCCTGGCCGTTGCTCGTGATGTCTGTCAACGCCCGCTTCAGGGGCCGTAAACAAGTCGGGGGCAGCGTGGCTGCCCCCGGTTGATGCGGGAAAGGTTCGCGATCAGCCTTCGTCCTGGCTGGCCTCGCCCTCACCCTGTACGGCCTCGAGGTCGGCCTTGAACTGGTCGAGCAGCTCCTGGCCTTGCTCGCCGGTCATTTCGATGAACTTTTCCTCGACCTGGGGAGCACGCTCCTTGAAGGCCTGGATCTGCTCATCGTCCAGACGAGTGACGGTGACCTCGTCGGAAGCTTCCTGAATCTTCTCGAGGGACTCCTCGGACAGGCCCTGGATGTGCTCGATGGTATGGTCGTAGGCCGCGTCGGAGGCGTCCTGTACCAATTGCTGGTCTTCTTCGGAGAGGCCTTCGTAGAAGTCCTGATTGGCCATCATCGCGGTGGTGAACCAGCCATGGCTGGTGAAGGTCAGGTGCGGTGAAACCTCGTAGAGGCCGCCGGACTCGATCCAGAAGATCGGGTTTTCCTGGCCGTCGATGATGCCGGTCTGCAGGCCGCCGTAGACTTCACCCCAGGGCAGTGGTGTCGGGGTGGCACCGAAGGCGTTGTAGGTTTCGGCCAGCAGCGGGTTGGTCATGGTACGGATCTTCTTGTTGTCGAAGTCCGAGGGCGAGGTGATCGGCTCGTCGGCGGTCACCACCATCTCGCCTTCCGGGTACATCTTGAGCAGTTCCAGCCCATGCTCGGCATAGAGCTCGGGGAACATCTCGTTGATGGCCTTGCTCTCGTCGAAGAACTCCAGGACGGTATCCATGTCCGTGGGCATCAGATAGGGAATGAAGAAGATCTGAGCCGAGGGGATGAGCGAGCCGGTGAAGCCGGGCGACTGGTTCACGAACTGCAGGATCCCGTTCTGGGTCTGCTCCATGATGTCGTCGGACTCGCCCAGTTCGCCGAAGCGATAGACCTGTACGGTGTGATCGGAATTATCTTCGACATAACCCTTGAAAGCCTGGGCGAAGACATCCTGGACGTCGCCCTCGTATTCCTCGTGGGCGTAACGCCAGTTGTCGGAATAGGCGGCGGTGGACATGCCGAGCATCAGGGCGCCGATGCTCGCGGTAGTCAGCAGCTTGTATGCCTTCATTCTTGTGGTTCCTCTGCAGGTTTTGCCGGGAAATCAATGACTCATCGACCGGCGCAAAATCGAAAGTGCCGTTTTCTCGCCGTTCACGCAGTTAATTTCAGGCTAGCGTGGGGGTCATAAGGGGTCAAGCTGGCTTTGCAGCTTTCCCAGGGCCAAAAGGTGTGATTTTTTCTGCAGTTGGGGGCCGAAGGGCAGAACTTTTTCGAGAGGCGGGGGAGGCGGGGAAATCTCGGAAAGGCTGACAAGGCCGTTGTGGCTGTGGGTTTCCAGGCGAAGCAGGCACTCGCATTCGGCATCGAGTTCGGCCTGCTTGATGCGTTGCCGCAGGCTGGCCACGCTCGGTCGTTCCCGTGCGGCCGGCTTGAGATCTCGGCGCAAGTGTCGCAGGGGCGAGATGACATCGTGTTGCCATGCCCTTACGTCCGGGGGCATGGTGCCGGCGCGCAGGCCATGGTGATACAGCCAGCAACGCCATAGCAGTTCGGTGACCTCGACCCCGGCCTCGTCCTGCAGTGTCAGGCAGGCCGGCTCGACGCCGTCACGGGCATAGAGCGTCAGGGCGAAGTCCCAGAGCGAATCGCCGTCGAGACGTGACCGCAAGTGCGTGGATAATTCGGTAGAATCGTCATTCATCATGACACGGTGGCCGCCTCCAGGCGGCGATCTCACGCAGACGAGTGGAGTCCGCATGATCGCACTGCGCCAAGTATCCCTGCAACGCGGCCCCCAGAGCCTGCTCGATGCGGCCGACCTGACCCTGCACGCCGGCTACAAGGCGGGCATCGTCGGTGCCAATGGCGCGGGCAAGTCGAGCCTGTTCGGGTTGCTGTTGGGCGAGCTGTCGCCGGACCGCGGCGAACTGGAGATGAGCGGTGGTCAACGTATCGCGCACATGGCTCAGGAGGTGGAGGCACTCGAGCGTAGCATCATCGACTATGTGCTCGATGGTGACCGGGCACTGCGCGATGCCGAGGCGGCCCTGGACGAGGCCCGCGAGCGTGGTGATGCACACCGCGAGGCCGAGCTGCACGGCGCCATCGAGTCGCTGGATGGCTACAGTGCGCCGGCCCGAGCCGCTCAGTTGCTGGTCGGCCTGGGCTTCGGCCAGGCCGACCTGGATCGACCCCTGGCATCGTTCTCAGGTGGATGGCGGATGCGTGTCAACCTGGCGCGTACCCTGTTTACGCCGTCCGATGTGCTGCTGCTCGACGAGCCGACCAACCACCTGGATCTGGATGCCCTGCTGTGGCTCGAACAATGGTTGTCCCGCTATCCGGGCACCCTGCTGTTGATCTCCCACGATCGCGATTTCCTCGATGCGGTGTGCGACCACATCGTGCATTTCGAACAGCGCTGCCTGGTGCTCTATCGAGGCAACTACACCACCTTCGAGCGGACGCGGGCAGAGAAGTTGGCCCTGCAGCAGGCCGAGGCCGCCAAGCAGCAGGCACGCAAGGCGGAGATCGAGCGTTTCGTGGCGCGTTTCCGCTACAAGGCCACCAAGGCACGCCAGGCCCAGAGTCGTCTGAAGATGCTCGAACGCATGGGCGACATTGCCGTGGCGCATGCCGACTCGCCCTTTCACTTTCGCATTCCCGCGTCGGACAAGGTGTCGTATCCCCTGATCGTGCTGGATGACGCCGTGCTCGGCTATCGCCATGAAAGCGGCGAGACACGGCAGCTCGAGGCCGTTAATCTGGCGCTGCAGCCGGGGCAGCGGATCGGCCTGCTGGGGCCCAACGGCGCGGGCAAGTCGACCCTGATCAAGTCGCTGACCACCGAGCTGCCGCTGCTGGATGGCCATCGCGTCGAGGGTGAGCACCTGGCCATCGGCTACTTCGCCCAGCATCAGCTCGAGGGACTGGACCTGTCGGCTTCGCCCTTCCTGCATGTGCAGCGCCTTTCGCCCAGGGCCGCCGATGCAGAGATTCGGCGCTTCCTGGGCGGTTTCGGCTTCCATGGCGACGATGTCTTCGAGGAGGTGGCACGCTTCTCGGGTGGCGAGAAGGCGCGGCTGGCGCTGGCCCTGGTCGCCTGGCAGCGTCCCAACCTGCTGCTGTTGGACGAGCCGACCAACCATCTCGATCTGGAGATGCGCGAGGCCTTGACCGAGGCGCTGGCCAGTTTCGAGGGCGCGGTGATCGTGGTTTCCCACGATCGCCATCTGCTGCGGGCCACGGTGGATGAATTCTGGCGGGTGGCGGACCATCGGGTGACGCCCTTCGATGGTGATCTGGAGGATTACCGCGCCTGGCTCAAGTCGCGCCTGGAGGAACAGCGCCGCGAGGCCCGAGCCGACAAGGCCGAGCGACAAGGCGACGAGGTCGGATCGAAGGAGGACCGCAAGGCCTCGCGCCGGGCCGCCGCCGAACTGCGTGACAAGCTGCGACCGCTCAAGCGCGACCGTGACCGTGCGGAACATGACATGGAGAAGACGCAAGCGTCGCTGGAGGAGGTCGAGGCGGCCCTGGCCGATGCCGACCTGTATACCGACGAGGCGCGCAAGGATGAGCTGAATGCGCAGCTGGCGCGACGGGGTGAGCTGGCCTCGCGTCTCGAGGAACTCGAGCAGCACTGGCTGGCCGCCGAGGAGGCGCTGGAGCGGCTGGAGGCCGAACTTCAGGCCTCCTGACCGATCCTTTCGGGGGGCAAGATTGAGGCCCCAGGACTGGGGCGTCAGGATGAGGCGCGACCGGCCTCCCGACGGGGCGAGGTGGGGCCGGGTTCATCACGCATCTGTTCGGCAATCGCTTCCCGCTCGCGGCGCTCGTCGTCGAGACTGCGACGCGGCAGGATCAGGTTCAGGGTGATCGAGACCAGGGCCGCCACCACGATGGGCGAACCGCCGAGCACCAGTTGCAGCATCTGTGGCAGGCCGGCGATGGCGTCCGGGGCAGCGTAGATGCCCAGGCTCAGTGCCAGGGCCAGGCTGACGATGGTGACGTTGCGGGATGACAGCTCGTCGCGAATCAGCAACTGGATACCGGTCATGGTGATCATGCCGAAGACGGTGATGGTCGCGCCACCGAGTACCGGATAGGGAATGGTGGTCATCAGGGCACCGAACTTGGGCATCAGGCCGGCCAGCAGGATGAAGATGGCGGCGAGAGCCAGCACCGTGCGGCTGATGACCTTGGTCATGGCCACGATGCCGACGTTCTGGCTGAACGAGGCGGTCGGCAGGGCACCGAACACCGAACCCACGGCGGTGCACAGGCCATTGCCGAGCAGTCCGCCGGCGAGTTCCTTGCGATCCAGTTCGCGATCCATGCCGCCCACCGTGGTGGCCGAGAGGTCGCCGATGGTCTGTACCGAGTTGATCACGCAGATGATCACCATGGAAAGAATGGCCGCGGGATGAAAGGCCAGCTCGAAAGGCATCAACGTCGGTGCGCTGAACCAGTTGGCGTCGCGGACCGGGGCAAAATCCACCATGCCCATCGCCAATGCCAGGACATAGCCCACCAGGATGCCGCAGATGATCGCCGAGAGCTTGAGAAAACCGCGCGCGAACTGCGAGACGACCAGTACCACCACCAGGGTGAGGAGCGCCACCAGCCACTGGCGAGGCTCGCCGAAACCGGGCTGGCCGATACCTCCCGCCATGTAGTTGACGGCAATGTCATAGAGCGACAGACCGATCACCAGCACCACGGTACCGGCGACCACCGGTGGGAAGAAGTGACGAATGCGGTGAATGAAGAGCCCCACCAGGATCATGGCCCCCCCACCGATGATCTGGGCGCCGAGGATGCCTCCCAGGCCATACTGGGCACCCACTGCCGTCAGGGTCGGCACATAGGCGAAGCCGACCCCGAAAATGGTAGGCAGCCGGGCACCGAAGCGTCGGATGCCGTAGAGCTGCAGCAGCGTCGATATCCCGGAGGCGAGCAGCGAGATCTGGATCAGCAGCATCTTTTCTTCGAGGCTCGCCCCCACGGTACCGGCGACGATGATGGGGACGGTGACCGTGCCCATGATCATTGCCAGGATATGCTGGAGCGAAAGGGGCAGGGCGCGTGTCATGGGGGGGCGCCCCCGGAATTCGAAAACGGAAGTGCTGTGGCCGGAATCTGGCATGAGGACAATCACCGCTTGTTTTTGTACACAATTTATCCAGGGCCCATTGTCCACTTTGTGTAATATATTTCCATGAATTTTGTGTACAACTAAAGGAGGGGTCGATGACGACATGCCGGGATGACGGCCGATTCGGCGATTCCGTGGTTATCGGCAGGTTCGAGTGACGTGCGATAGGGAGAAGGTCAACGACTCTCGAGCAGGAAGGTCACGGGGCCATCGTTGACCAGGGATACCTGCATGTCGGCGCCGAATCTGCCGGTGGCCACGTGGGGCCAGGTGCCCCGGGCCCGTTCGACGAGGTACTGGAAGAGACGCTCGCCGTCATCCGGTGGCGCGGCGCTGGAAAAGCCGGGACGCAATCCCTTGCGGGTGTCGGCGGCGAGCGTGAATTGCGAAATCAGCAGCAGGCTACCGTCGGCCTGTTGCAGGTTGTGGTTCATGCGGCCCGCTTCGTCGGCGAAGACGCGATAGTGCAGCAGCTTGTGCAGGAGTCGATCGGCTCGGGCCTCGTCGTCTTCCCGCTCCACACCGATCAAGGCCAGCAGGCCATGCTCGATGGCGCCGACACATTCATTGTCGACGCTGACACTGGCGTGGCTGACGCGCTGGATCAGGGCTTTCATGGGGCGAACTCCGGGCGGCTGGGGTATCGCCCGAGAGCCTAGCATGGCCACGGTTCGGCGACCCAGCAGGGCGTCCGATAGCTCTGCCGGGTCGTTCAGGGCATCACCAGGGTCGGCACAGCATGATATCGCAATGGGGCTCGGCCAGCAGACGTTCGGTGATCTGACTGTGGCGCCCCAGCTGGCCGCGGCTGCCCAGGGCCAGCAGGTCCGGCGACTGCCGTCGCAGCTGCGTCATCAGCACTTCCAGTGGTTCGCCCTGTTGCAGCTCGAGGGTGAGTTCCGGCACGTCGTCGAGTTCGGCCATCAGTTGTTCGGTTTCCTGCTCCAGGTGGCGTCTCAGACGTTCGACCTCGTGGTCTCGCCAGCGTGCGTAACCGGTGTCGGAGCCGAGCTCCCGTTCGCCGGGAATGTTCCAGGCGTGCAGCAGTGTCAGGCGGCCTTCGGGAAAGCGCTTGAGGGTCTCGCGCAGGGTATGTCGCGAGGTCAGCGAGAAATCCACCGGAACCAGGATGTCGTTCCAGTCACGGTTGGCAGGCTGGCTGACGGAGAGTACCGGACAGGGGGCGCTGCGCAGGACCCTGGCCAGGGTGGTGCCGTGCACGAGATCGGGATGGCCACGCTTGCGGTGGGCACCGAGGATGATCATGTCCGCTTCGCGCTCGTGGGCCTCGCGAATGATCTCGGCATAGGGAGCACCGGCCACGGTCTGGATCAGGCTGGCCGGTTCGGCCAGGGCGTAGTCCTCGCGGATATCGGTGAGGGTGACCCCGATGTCCGTCACCACGGCTTCCTCGAGGTCATGCAGTACCCGCCTCGGCAGATAGGGGTCGAGCACGTGGACGATGTCGAGACGCGCACCTGTCTCGCCGGCCAGTCGAATGGCTCGGGCGAAGGCGGCACGGTTCTCGGCGGAGAGGTCGCAGGCGAACAGCAGGGTGCGGGTCATGGCACAGCCCTCTTGATGCCGGGAGAGACCTTCAGGATGGGTGGCCCCGGCGCCCCGTGCAAGTGACGGGCGTCACCACCAGGCGTGAAAGTGGTGCACCGGGCCTCGGCCGTGGCCCACCGCGAGGCGGTGGCTGGCGTCCAGGGCGCGATGCAGCCATTGCTTGGCTTCGCCGATGGCGGCGACGACCTCGGTGTGGCCGGCGTCTGTCGGCAGGTGCGCCAGGTGCGCGGTGATGGCGGAAGAGAGCGCACAGCCGGTGCCGTGCAGGTTGTCGGTATCGATGCGCGGGGCCGGCAGCCAGGCGCTGTCGGTGGGCGTGGCCAGCAGGTCGGGGCATGCCTCGCCCGGCAGGTGCCCCCCCTTGAGCAGCACATAGGGGACCGAGAGTGCCTGCAGGCCGGGGAGCATGGTTTCCATGGCATCGGGGCTGCGGGGCGCTCGGGTATCGAGCAGCACGGCGGCTTCCGGCAGGTTGGGCGTGATCACGTCGGCCAGCGGCACCAGGATGTCGCGCACCGCGCCGATGCCGGCATTGTCCACCAGGATGTCGCCACTCTTGGCGACCATCACCGGGTCGAGCACGATCCAGCGCGGGCGATGGCGGCTCAGGGCCGCACCGATCGTCTCGGCCACCTCGCGACTGGCCACCATGCCGATCTTCACGGCGTCGATACGCACGTCGTCGAGCAGGTTGTCGAGCTGCTCGCCGATCGCCGCGGCGGCTACTGGATGCACCCGGGCCACCCCCTGGGTGTTCTGGGCGATCACCGCGGTGATGACGTTGGTGGCATAGGTGCCCAGGGCAGAGAGGGTCTTGATATCGCCTTGCAGGCCGGCACCGCCGGACGGGTCGGAGCCGGCAATGGTCAGGGTATGAGGAAGAGTCTTCGAGGCTGGCATGGTCGCGTTGTCCGTGCTGTCGGGAGTCGCCGAAAGTGGCATTCAGCATACTGTACACGGCCGGGTGCCGGCCATGTCGGCAACGCGACGGGCCACCCGAAGGTGGCCCGTGGAAGCGTGACGGCCAGCGGCTACTGGGTGGTATCGCCGTCCGGGTTGCGGGCGTTGTAGTAGGCCTGCTCGGAGATGGCGTGATAGTTCACCACCTTGTCCTGGAAAGCCCGATAGGAGTCGTGGATCTTGCTCGCCATGTCGCTGGACTCGGCCAGTTCGGCGACCACGTCGGCAGAGTGCTTCTGGGCTTCGGCGAGGACATCGTCCGGCAGGCGGCGCAGTTCGACGTCGTGCTCGTTGATCAGGGTCTGCAGGGCATCGTTGTTGCGCGCGGTGTACTCGTCGAGCACGTCCTGGTTCACGTCGCGCACGGCGGTGCGCAGGATGGCCTGCAGATCCGATGGCAGCGAGGCCATGGCTTCTTCGTTGATGATGGCCTCGAACATCACCGTCGGCTCGTGCCAGCCCGGGTAATAGTAATAGTCGGCGGCCTGATGCAGGCCGAAGGCCAGGTCGTTGTAGGGACCGATCCACTCGGTGGCGTCGATGGCGCCGGATTGCAGGGACGTGAAGATCTCGCCGCCCGGCATGTTGACGATGGCCACGCCCATGCGGTTCATGACCTCGCCGCCCAGGCCCGGCATGCGCATCTTCAGGCCGTCCAGGTCGTCGACCGAGTTGATTTCCTTGTTGTACCAGCCGCCCATCTGCACGCCGGAGGCACCGGCCGCCATGACGTCGACGCCGAAGTCGGCATAGAGCTCGTTCCACAGCTCGAGGCCGTCGCCGTAATGCAGCCAGGCGTTCATCTCCTGAGCGTTCATGCCGAAGGGGACGGCGGCGAAGAACTGTGCCGCCGGTGCCTTGCCCTTCCAGTAGTAGGAGGCGGAATGGCCGATCTCGGCGGTACCCTCGGAGACGGCATCGAAGACCTCGAAGCCGGGTACCAGTTGGCCGGCACCGAAGACCTCGATCTGCAGTCGACCATCGGACATTTCCTCGACCAGCTTGGCGAGGCGCTCGGGGCCCTGGCCGACGCCGGGAAAGTTCTTCGGCCAGGAGGTCACCAGCTTCCATTCGAAGGTTTCCTGGGCCTGGGTGGCGCCGGCGGCCAGGGTCAGGCCGACGCCGGCCATGGCCATGACGAGTGCTTTCGGTTGCATGTGAATGCTCCCCTTGTTGGTGTTGTTTGCCTTGCGGAGAGGCCCTTGTGGGCCAGGGTCAGACAGGTGATGTATCCCTGCCTCGTGATGAAGCTCGCCCGGGACACTATAGCCGGCCGCGAGCGTTGGACCGTCTGTCCCTTGTCCATGCTCTGCCCTGGCTCAGAACTGATCGGGCAGCCAGGTGGCCAGTTCCGGGAAGAACGCCAGGGCCAGCAGCATGCCCAACTGGATCAAGATGAAGGGAATGACCCCTCGGTAGATGGATGAGGTTGCCACCGAATCCGGTGCCACGCCGCGCAGGTAGAAGAGCGCAAAACCGAAGGGCGGCGTGAGGAATGATGTCTGCAGGTTGATGGCGATCATGATGCCCAGCCAGATGGGATCCAGGCCCATGGCCAGCAGGATCGGGCCGACGATCGGCACCACCACGAAGGTGATTTCGATGAAGTCGAGAATGAAGCCGAGCAGGAAGATCACCAGCATGACGACCAGCGTCGCGCCGACGACCCCGCCGGGCATGTTCTCGAAAAGATGCGTCACCAGCTCTTCACCGCCATAGGCGCGGAAGACCAGCGAGAACAGTGCCGCACCGATCAGGATCAGGAAGACCATGGTGGTGACGTTGGCCGTGGAGCGGAGCGCCTCCCGGAGGGTGGCCAGATCCAGGCGGCGATAGGCCAGGGCCAGCGTCAGGGCGCCGAAGGCCCCGACCGCCGAGGCCTCGGTGGGCGTGGCGAAGCCGCCGAGAATCGAGCCGAGTACCACCACGATCAGCACGATGGGCGGCACCAGCCCTTTCAGCAACAGCCAGCCCAGCCCGCCTTCGTGGCCGAGCTCCGCCATCAATTCCTGACGGTCGGCGGCCGGTGCGGCGCTTGGCTTGAGCCAGGCAATGACGGTGACATAAGCGATATACAGCACGACCAGAATCAGGCCCGGCACCAGGGCGCCCATGAAGAGGTCGCCCACCGATACCGTCTTGGGGCTGAAGATGCCCATGGACAACTGGGCCTGTTGATAGGCCGAGGACAGCACGTCGCCGAGCAGCACCAGGGCGATGGAGGGGGGAATGATCTGTCCCAGGGTGCCGGTGGCACAGATGGTGCCGGTGGCCAGCGAAGGGCTGTAGTGACGCTTGAGCATGGTCGGCAGCGACATCAGGCCCATGGTCACCACGGTGGCGCCGACGATACCGGTGGAGGCCGCCAGCAGCATGCCGACCAGAGTCACCGAGATACCGAGCCCGCCGCGCAACGAGCCGAACAGCAGCGCCATGGCGTCGAGCAGGGTCTCGGCGACCCGGGATTTCTCCAGCAGCACGCCCATCAACACGAAAAGCGGCACCGCCAGCAGTGTCTGGTTGGTCATGATGCCGTAGAGGCGGTTGGGGAAGGCGGACAGGTAGCCACCGTCGAAATTGGCGTCGATGCCCAGGGCCTCGAGCCCGAAACCCATGCCGGCGAAGGCCAGGGCAGTCCCGGCCAGAGACAGGGCAACCGGATAGCCGAACATCAGCACGGTGCAGATGACCGCGAACAGCACCAGCGGCATGAATTCCAGCATCACAGGTGCTCCTCGTGGTTCGGGGTGTCGTCGTCGGGATCGAGTCGCCCCGTCAGGATCAGGACATTGCGGCCGGCCTCTACCAGACCCTGCAGGCTCATCAGGATGGCGAACAGCGGGATCAGCGTCTTGAGCAGAAAGACGCCGGGAATGCCGCCGGAGTCGGGCGAGCCCTCGAGAATCGCCCAGGACTTGCCCACATAGCCGAGGCTGACGAGGATCGTGAAGACCATCACCGGCAGCAACAGCAGCAGGGTGCCGAGCAGATCGACCAGCGCCTTGCGACGGGCCGACATGCCTCGGTAGAAGATGTCCACTCGCACATGGCCGTCATGGCGCAGGGTGTAGGCAGCGGCGAGCATGAAGACCGTGGCGTGCAGGTACATCACCGATTCCTGCATGGGAATGCTGTTGATGCTGAAGGCATAGCGCAGCACCACGATCAGGAACTGGATCAGCATCATGGCCAGGATCAGCCATGACAGGCTCCTGCCGAGCCATTCGGAGAGATGATCTAGCCGGGCGAGGAGGCGCGGCAACTCGCGTGTTTGGGACATGAGGTTCTCGCTGGGCAGCCATTGGCGTCGAACCGGCGCGACGCGCCGACGCAGTCAACGCAGACTATACGGGAAAGGGCGAGATTCTGTCAGGCGAGGCGGATTAACCTTTAGGGCTATTGCAGTGGGATCTGTCGACGGATCAGCCCGAGCGACAAAGCTTGAAGGCGATGCCCTGGGTCAATCTTGGTATCAGGCAGGCGTGTCGCGGTTCAGCAAGGTATCGCGACAGGCATCCGGCAGACACACATCGATCGCTACCGGCAGGTGGTCGGAGAACAGGTGCTCCAGCACCTCGACGCGGTCGGCCTGCAGGGAGTCGGACAGCAGGATGTGGTCCAGGGCACGGCGCGGCTGCCAGGACGGATAGCTGAGCGCCGGTCGAACGGGATGCAACGGCAACGAGTCGCGGAAACGCGAATGGGCGTGCAACTGGTCCGGCGTGCAGTTTAGGTCCCCCATCACCACCACATGGCGCAGTGGCTGGACCAGCTCGCTGAGATAGTCGAGCTGGCGCACCCGGGCGCGGTGGCTCAATGCCAGGTGCGCGACAAACAGGTGCAGGGCGTCCGGGCCGTCGCCGAAACGGGCATGGATGGCCCCTCGTCCGGGCATCGGGCCGGGCAGGCTGTGCTCTTCGATGTGCCGGGGCGTCAACCTCGACAGCAGGCCGTTGCTGTGCTGGGCGAGCTGGCCCAGGTTGCGGTTGAGTTGCTGGAAGTGATGGGGAAAGCCGGCGCGGCTGGCCAGGTACTCGACCTGATTGACGCGACCCGAGCGGAAGCTGCCGCCGTCGACTTCCTGGAGGCCGACGACGTCGAAGCGACTCAACACCTCGCCGATCATGTCGAGCCGCTTGAGTCGTTGCGGGTGCGGCAGCAGATGCTGCCAGCTACGCGTGAGGTAATGATGGTAGGCCGAGGTCTGGATGCCTACCTGAAGATTGAAGGTCAGCAGCTTGAGATGGCCATCCTCGAGGGCCGGCCATCGTGCCTCGGCCAGGGACGATCCCATCGTCAGTTCGCTCGCTCCTCGCGCACCTTGTCCACCAGGTCACCGGCGATCCGGGGCATGTTGTCGAGGCTGCCGGCGCTGCTCGGCGTCACCACGTAGCGGCCATCGATGATCAGTGCCGGTACGCCCATCAGCTGCATGTTGCGCATGCGCGCGTGGGCCTGGTTGACCTGGCTCTTCACGCCGAAAGAGTTCAGTGCTTCCAGGGCCTCGTCCTCGCTGACGCCGTAATCGCTGAAGAAGGCCGCGACCGCCTCGGGTTCGGTCAACTGGCGGTCCTGCTCATGGATGGCATCGAAGAAATCGGCATGCAGGTCCTGCTGGATGCCCAGCTCCCTGGCGGCGTAGAAGGCGGCGGCGTGCTTGTTCCAGGCACCGCCCATGGTAGCCGGCATGCGCTCGAATACGACGTCGTCGGGCAGTCCATCGACCCAGGCATTGAGCGTGTCTTCCAGGTCATAGCAGTGCGGGCAGCCGTACCAGAATGCCTCGGTGACCTCGATCTTGCCATCCTCGACGTGGGTCTTCACCGGCTCGTCCAGGGTGCTGTAATGCTGGCCTTCCACGAGGGGAGCGGCAGTGGCGATGGTGGACAGGCCGAGGCCCGCCAGCGCGACCATCAGGGACTTGAGCATGATGCGAATCTCTCCTTGCGTGATTCAGGTTCCAGGGTCAGCCATCAGGGTGGCATCGCCGGCTTGGAGTCCGACACGGCGCGGGGGTTCCCCATGAGCCGCATTCGAGTCGATCCTGCGCGGCGGCGATGCCGGACTCAAGGAAATACTGAATAAATCGCCGAGCATAGTGAAGCGCAAGGCGCACGGAGCACAGAAAGCGAGACATAACGAGGGGTTAGGCGAGCTTTCGAGCACCGCGCAACGAAGCGATTTGCATGCGCAGGCATTTAAGCAGTGTTTCCTCAATGCAGGCCGAGCACATAATTCGCCAGGGCATTCATGTCACGTTCGCTCAACCTGGCAGCGATGTCACGCATGATACCGTTGGGGTCGTTGTCGCGACTCCCCTCGGCGAAGGCCTTCAGTGCGGCGATGGTATAGTCGGTCTTCTGGCCCGACAACGCCGGATAGGCGGCGCTGCCGATGCCGGCCCCGGTGGGCGTATGACAGGCACTGCAGGCGGGCAGGCCGCGTTCCAGATCGCCGGCGCGGTAGAGCTCGCGACCGTGGGCCACCAGGGCCTCGTCCGGGTCGGCCTGACCCAGTTCCGGTGTCTGCTCGGCGTAGAAGGCCGCCACATTGCGGATGTCCTGATCGGAAAAGTCGTCCAGTTGTCCGGTCATCTGCGGCACCTGGCGGTCGCCGTCGCGGATTTCCTCGAGTTGCTTGACCAGGTAAGTGGCCTTCTGGCCGGCGAGGTTGGGAAACAGGCCGGAGGGGCTGACGCCGGTCTGGCCGTGGCAGGCGGCGCAGGGGGCGGCCTTTTCGCGGCCGGCAGCGGTATCCGCTTCCATGACGGTGTCCGCCGCGACGGCGTTCCATGCGGCCATGAACATGACCAGGCTTGCCAGTAGCTGTCTCATCGCTGTTCCACTTATGTCGTTGTCTTGTCCCGGCCGCCGGGGCGTCCGGATTATTATGGTTTCGACACTTGCCTCGCCGGTCGTCGTCGGCGCGGACCCGGTGATATAATCTCGATGCCCGGGTCGCAGACACATGATGCTGCAGTATAACGGAGCCCCCGGAACGCGGAAACGACACCGTTTCACGCTTTCCTCGACCAACATCAGGATCTGCCATGTCGCGACTCAATTACCAGGCCGCCCGTTTTCTCACCAGTGCGCCGACCCTGGCGAAATGCCCGACGGACACGGGTGCCGAGGTCGCCTTCGCTGGCCGCTCCAACGCCGGAAAGTCCAGTGCCATCAACGTCCTGACTCGTCAGAAGGCCTTGGCACGAACTTCCAAGACACCCGGCCGAACCCAGTTGATCAACTTCTTCACGCTGGGAGACGACACCGAGCTCCGTCTGGTCGACCTGCCTGGTTATGGGTATGCCAAGGTACCCGATTCCGTCAAGCTGGAGTGGCAACGCCATCTGGCCGATTACCTGCAACGTCGCGCCTCGTTGCGTGGCCTGGTGCTGCTGATGGACGTGCGTCATCCGCTCACCGAATTCGATCAGACCATGCTGGGGTGGGCCGATGAGCAGGACATGCCCGTGCACATCCTGCTGACCAAGGCCGACAAGCTGAAGAGCGGCGCCGCCAAGAACGCCCTGCAGCAGGTGCGGTCCCAGCTGCGCGAGTGGGAGGACCTGGTTTCCATCCAGTTGTTCTCGGCGCTCAAGAAGCAAGGCGTCGACGAGGTGCATCAGCGCCTCGACGACTGGTTGCTGAGCGAAACACCTACCAGCTAGTGCATTGGGGCATCCGGAGGCAGGCTTTCGTGAGGGCGCTGTGAACCCTTCCCTGGGCGCTACATCCGCCATCCATGGCGGATGACCCTCGCTACACCTGCCTCCGGAGGTCGGTGTCGTGCAGAGGCGCTGTGTTTTTGGCCTGCTGTTTTCATCAGCCAGTTAGTCTCCCGTGGCGATGTCCTGCTCCCGCTCCATCCACTCCAGCAGGTCCGGTAGTTCCCTGACATGCTCCAGCCGATACGTGCCCGCGGGCATGGGCGTGTCGGCCGGGGCGTGCGGGGCGATCCAGGCTGCCTGCATGCCCAGCCGGAGCGCCGGCAGGATGTCCTCCTGCCAGGAATCGCCCACGTGCAGTGCCTGGGCCGGTGTCGCGCCCAGGCGGCTGAGCGTCGCAAGGAAGGGGCGGGCGTCGGGCTTGGGGGCCGGCATCTCGCCGGCAGCGATGACCACGTCGAAGTGACGCGACAGCGCCAATCGATGGAAGGCCAGGTTGCCGTTGGTGATGGCCCCCAGGCGGAACCGCTGTGCGAGGGTTTCGAGCATCGGTTCCGTCTCGGGATAGGGCGAGACCTCCAGACGCAGGGCATGGAAGCGTGCCATGGTGCGCGAGGCCCAGAGCCAGGCCGACGCCCGCGACAGGCCGAACGCCTCCAGCAGGTCGACCAGGGCACGCTCGCGTATCCAGGTGAAGTCGCCGCGGCGCAGTGGATGCGCCTTGGCCAGGTGCTGGCGGTGGGCCTGATAGCGCTCGATGGGCATGGCCGCCGAGAATCGCCGGCACTCGCCGTCATGGTGGGCCAGCCAGTCGGCCAGCTGTTCGTCGAGCCAGGCGTAGTGTGCCTCCTCGGTGCGGGCCATCACGCCCTGGTTGTCCCAGAGGGTGTCGTCGAGGTCGAAGGTCAGGGCGCGGAGCCGGGTATCGAGATATCGCGTCATGTGTCGTCGGTGTCGCGTCGACGGCGGGCACGAGGGTGGGCGGCGTCGTAGCCGGCCGCCAGGTGTTGCCAGTCGAGTCGCGTATAGACCTGGGTAGTGGAAAGGTTGGCGTGGCCGAGCAGTTCCTGAACCGCGCGCAGATCCTGGCTGGATTCGAGCAGATGGCTGGCGAAGGAGTGGCGCAGCCGATGTGGATGCAGATGCTCCGCGAGCCCTCGGGTGAGCGCCAGTTGCCTCAGGCGTTGCTGGATCGCCCGATGGCCGAGGCGGTGGCCTCGGGCGCCGACGAACAGGGCCGATTCGCCGTCGGCGGCCAGGGCACCCCGCAGCGACAACCAGGCCGTGAGGGCCTGATCGGCGCGTCGACCTACCGGCACCTGGCGAGGCTTGCGTCCCTTGCCGAGTACGTGAACCCGCTGGGCATGGAGGTCGTCGAGATCGAGGGCGGCCAGTTCGGCCAGGCGCAGGCCGCTGGAATAGAAGAGTTCCAGCATGGCCTGGTCGCGGCACGCCAGGGGCGAGCCATCATGGGGCGTGTCGAGAAAGTGCGCCAGGGCATCCACATCCACGGGGCGGGGAAGATCGCGGGGCACGCGCGGCGTGCGGACCAGCGATGCCGGGTTGTGATCCAGGTGCCCCTGGGCCATCAGGTGCTCGGCGAAGCGCGACAGGGCCGCGCGGCGCCGCGCCAGGCTACGCGGGGCCAGGCCCCTCGCTCGCTCGCCACCGAGGAAGCGACGCAGCAGCGCGGCGTCCAGGGCGGCGGGGTCCTCGACGTCATGCCGCTCGAGAAACTCGAGCAACGCCGCCAGGTCGCGACGGTAGGCGTCCACCGTGGCCGGACTGGCGGTGCGGGCAAGGGCCTCGAGAAAGGCGTTCGCCTCTCGCCCGAGCGGCGTCGAGGCGTCAAGGAGCCTAGCCATGATCCGGTGGCGTCAATCGCACCAGCAGCCGGGCCATCACATCCCCGACATATTCGGTGAACAGGGTGTCCATGCTGGCGCGGAAGTGATCCGACGCGGGGCTGGCCAGCACCAGATAGCCCACGGGCTCACCCACCGCGAGTCGTGTCAGGGCGCAGGAGCCACTCTTCTCGGGTGGCGTGGCATGGGGCAGCAGGCGTTGCCAGTCGGAACGCGTCAGCCGGGTGCAGCGGCTGGTGCGGTCGTCGAGCAGGGCGGACAGGCGCTGTGCCGTATGGTCGTCGAGGACATGGCGCGGCGGTTGAGGTGGCTGGGGCTCGCGGTCGGTGAGGCTGGGCGAGCACCAGAGGGCCACCGCCGGTGTCTGGAAGTGCTCGCTCAACTGAGTGGCCAGGGCCTGCCCCAGAGCATCGCCATCCTCGGCTTCCAGCAGCGCCAGGACCAGCTCTCGCGTGCGACGATACTGGGCCTCGTTGTGACGGGCGGAGTCCAGCAGCTGCTCGAGGCGGCCCTCGGCATGCTCGGCGCGACTGCGCAGGTCGGCCACCAGGCGTTCGAGCAGGGAGGTCGCCCCCCGGGCCTCGGGGTGAGGTACCCGGAGTTGCTGCAACAGGCCTTCACGGCCGACGAAGAAGTCGGGGTGCCGGGCCAGCCACTGGGCCACGACATCCGGGTCCAGGGTCTTGCGCGGCTCGGGAGCGGCTCGAGTCATGGCGGGTTCTCCTTGGTGTGGCTGTCGGGCCTGGGCATCAGTTGATGGCCACGCGTCCCTCGAAGATGCGCTCGGCGGGACCTGTCATGATCAGGTTCGCCCCGGCGTCGGGCCAGTCGATCCTCAGTTGGCCGCCGGGCAGATGCACGGTGACCGGGCTCTCGAGCAGGCCCTGGCGAATACCGCAGGCCACGGCGGCGCAGGCGCCGGTGCCGCAGGCCAGAGTCTCGCCGCTGCCCCGCTCGTAGACCCTCAGGCGTATCTCGTGGGAAGACACGACCTGCATGAAGCCCGCATTGACGCGCCGGGGAAAGCGCGGATGGCCCTCGATGGCCGGGCCCAGGGTCGCGACCGGGGCGATTGCCACGTCATCCACGCGCAGCACCGCATGGGGGTTGCCCAGCGAGGCCACGCCGATCGAAAGGCGTTGTCCGTCCACCTCCAGGTCGTGCAAGGGGCGCTCGCCATCGGCCTCGAAGGGCAGGTCCTGCGGTGCGAAGCGTGGCCTGCCCATGTCCACGCTGACATGGTCGTCATCGCCGACGACCAGGGTCAGCGGGCCGCCGGCGGTCTCGACGCGAATTTCCCGCTTGTGGGTCAGGCGCTGGTCGAGCACGAAGCGCGCGAAGCACCGCGCGCCGTTGCCGCAGTTTTCCACCTCGCTGCCGTCGGCATTATAGATGCGGTAGCGGAAGTCCATGTCCGGGTCACGGGGTGGCTCGACCACCAGCAGCTGGTCGAAACCGATGCCGAAACGCCGGTCGGCCAGGCTGCGGATCTGCTCGTCGCGCAACCTGGCTCGCTGGGTGACCAGGTCGACGACCATGAAGTCGTTGCCCAGGCCGTGCATCTTGGTGAACTGCAGCAACATCAGGGCGAGTCTCCCCCGGTCGTTGCGTCGTCCGGCAGCGTTGATTCACCGGCCCAGAGATCCTCGAGGCGCTCGCGGCGGCGCACCAGGTGAACGCGGTCCCCGTCCACCATCACTTCGGGAGGACGCGGACGGCTATTGTAGTTCGAGGCCATGACGAAACCGTAGGCGCCAGCGGAGCGCACCGCCAGCAAATCGCCGGCGGCGATGGCGAGACGGCGTTCCTTGCCGAGGAAATCGCCGGTCTCGCAGACCGGGCCGACCACATCGTAGGTGTCGGCCTCTCGCGTCGGGCGGGTATCCACCGGCAGGATCGCCTGCCAGGCTTGATAGAGCGCCGGGCGAATCAGGTCATTCATGGCAGCGTCGACGATGGCGAAGTTCTTGGTTTCGCCGGGCTTGAGGAATTCCACCCGGGTCAGCAGGACGCCGGCGTTGGCGGCGATGGAACGCCCCGGTTCGAACAGCAGTGTCAACCGCTCGCTGCCCGGCCAGCGCGACAGCCGTTCGAGCAGCGAGGTGGCGTAGTCGAAGGGCTGGGGAGGGTTCTCGTCCTGATAGGGCACGCCCAGCCCCCCGCCCAGGTCGAGATGCTCGACCTCGATGCCGGCATCGCGCAGGCGCTCGAGCAGAGTCAGCAGGCGGTCCAGGGCGTCGAGGAACGGCGAGAGTTCGGTGAGCTGGGAGCCGATATGACAGTCCAGGCCGGCGACGCGCACGTTTTCCAGCGCGGCGGCCTGACGATAGACCTCGAAGGCCTCGTCCACCGGGATACCGAACTTGTTGTCCTTCAGACCGGTGGAAATATAAGGGTGGGTGCCGGCGTCGACATCCGGATTGACGCGCAGCGACACCGGCGCCACCTTGCCGAGCCCCCGGGCCACGGCATCGAGGCGTTCCAGCTCGGCCCGGGATTCGACATTGAAGCACTTGATGCCGACCTCCAGTGCCCGGGCCAGTTCGTTCTCCTGCTTGGCGACGCCGGAGAAGACAACCTTGGCGGGGTCGCCGCCGGCGGTCAGCACGCGCTCCAGTTCGCCCACCGAGACGATATCGAAGCCGGCGCCGAGGCGTGCCAGCAGGCCCAGCACCGCCAGGTTGGCGTTGGCCTTGACGGCATAGCAGATCAGGTGGGGATGGCCGCCCAGTGCCTCGGTATAGGCGCGGAAGTGGCGCGCCAGGGTGGCCTTGGAATAGACGTAGCAGGGCGTGCCGAACGCGTCGGCGATGTGCGTGAGGTCGACATCCTCGCCGTGCAGGACGCCGTCCCGGTAGTCGAAATGATCCATGTCTAGTCGCCTTCTTCGTCGGCGGCCCGCTCGGGCGTGGTGGCGTCGTTGCGTTCGGTCGTGGCCTCGTCACGCGGGCTGTAGCGCTCCGCGGCGGCCTCGTTGTCGGGCTGGTAGAGCGGCCCCTTCTGGCCGCAGCCGGCCAGCGCGACGGCCAGGAACAGGAGAATGGGCACGAGCCGGCGCATCAGTCACGGCTCCTCGGCGCCGCGAGTGCTTCGCGGGCCCGCTGGGCGGCGGCGCGTACCTGATCCGGGGCGGTGCCACCGATGTGGTTGCGGGCGGCCACCGAGCCTTCCAGCGTCAGCACCTCGAAGACGTCTTCGCCGATCGTGGCGGAGAAGCCCTGCAGCTCCTCGAGGCTCATCTCCGAGAGATCCTTACCCTCGCGCAGGCCATGTGCCACGGACTGACCGACGATCTCGTGGGCATCGCGAAAGGCCACGCCCTTGCGCACCAGGTAGTCGGCCAGGTCGGTGGCGGTGGAGAAGCCCTTGCGGGCCGCCTCGAACATGTTGTCCGACTTGGCCTCGATGGCCGGCACCATGTCGGCGAAGGCCTTGAGGCAGTCCTGCACGGTGGCGACGGTATCGAACAGCGGCTCCTTGTCTTCCTGGTTGTCCTTGTTGTAGGCCAGTGGCTGCGACTTCATCAGCGTCAGCAGGCTCATCAGGTGGCCGTAGACACGGCCGGACTTGCCGCGCACGAGTTCCGGCACATCCGGATTCTTCTTCTGCGGCATGATCGACGAGCCGGTGCAGAAACGGTCGGGCAGGTCGATGAAATCGAACTGGGCGCTGGTCCACAGCACCAGCTCCTCGCTCATGCGTGACAGATGCATCAGCAGCACGCTGGCGAAGCTGGTGAATTCGATGGCGAAATCGCGATCGCTCACGGCATCGAGGCTGTTCTCGGCGGGGCGTTCGAAGCCCAGCAGCTCGGCGGTGACATGGCGGTCGATGGGGTAGGTGGTGCCGGCCAGGGCGGCGGCGCCCAGCGGCAGCACGTTGACCCGCTTGCGGCAGTCGAGCAGCCGCTCGTGATCGCGGGCCAGCATCTCCTGCCAGGCCAGCAGATGATGACCGAAGGTCACCGGCTGGGCGGTCTGCAGGTGGGTGAAGCCGGGCATGATGGTATCGGCCTCGCGATCCGCGAGCTCGATGAGCCCCTCGCGCAGTCGGGCCAGCTCGGCGGCCACGGAGTCGATCTCGTCGCGCAGGAACAGGCGGATGTCGGTGGCCACCTGATCGTTGCGCGAACGACCGGTGTGCAGCTTCTTGCCGATGATGCCGATCTTCTCGGTCAGGCGCGCCTCGATGTTCATGTGCACGTCCTCGAGATCCACCGACCAGGCGAAGCTGTCGGCCTCGATCTCGCCGGCGACCTCGTCGAGGCCGCCGAGGATGGCGTCGCGCTCATCCTCGGTGAGCACGCCCACCCGGGCAAGCATGGTGGCATGGGCGCGCGAGCCCTGGATGTCGTGCAGGGCCAGACGACGGTCGAAGTCGACCGAGGCGGTGAAGCGGGCGACGAAGGCGTCGGTGGGCTCGCTGAAGCGGCCGCCCCAGGACTGGTTGGTACTGTTGCTCGTCGGGCTTGAGCTCATCGGCTGACATCCTGCTGACTGTTCGGTGGGTGACGGTGCCGGCGGTGCCCCCGGCCGCGCTGGTTGACATGCCGGAAGTGTACCAGAGTCCGAAGGGCAGGCGAGGGGCGGCTATCGCCGACATTGCCCGCAGGCGGCGATTTTTCCTGTTCCCTCCGGTACTTTATGATGATGGAAAATCATGTCATCACCACCGGGCCCGGTCGCGGCACCGCCGCGATGCGCGAACCGGTACGGGGGAACCAGGTGCAAGCCATGCAGACGCTGCGTATCGCCACTCGCAAGAGTCAGTTGGCCATGTGGCAGGCCGAACATGTCCGCGACCGTTTGATGGAAGTCCATCCGGCGCTGAAGGTGGAACTGGTGGCCCTGTCCACTCGCGGGGACCAGATTCTCGACACGCCGCTGGCCAAGGTGGGCGGCAAGGGGTTGTTCGTCAAAGAACTCGAGGAGGCGATGCTCGACGGCCGGGCCGATATCGCCGTGCACTCCATGAAGGACGTGCCCATGCAGTTTCCCGAGAGCCTCGGCCTGTCGGTGATTCTGGCCGGGGCCGAGCCGACCGATGCCTTCATCTCCCATCATTACGCCTCGATCGACGAGCTGCCCGAGGGCGCACGAATCGGTACCTCGAGCCTGAGGCGCGGCCTGCAGATGCGTGAACGACGCCCCGACCTGGAAGTGTTGAGCCTGCGTGGCAACGTCCAGACGCGGCTCGGCAAGCTCGACGATGGCGAGTTCGATGCCATCCTGCTGGCCACCTCAGGCCTCAAGCGCCTGGGACTCGAGGCGCGCATCACCCAGGAGCTGCCGCCGGAGGTCTGCCTGCCGGCCTGCGGGCAGGGGGCGCTGGGTATCGAGTGTCGCATGCACGACGCCGAGCTGATCGGCTTGCTGGCGCCGCTGGATGACCCGGATACCGCGACTCGGGTGCGTGCCGAACGGGCCATGAATACCCGCCTCGAGGGAGGCTGCCAGGTGCCGATCGCCGGCCATGCGGTGTTCGAGGACGATGGCCAGACGCTCTGGCTGCGTGCCCTGGTCGGCAACCCCGAGGGGACCCAGGTGCTGCGTGCCGAGGGGCGCGGTTCCATCCACGAACCCGAGGCCCTGGGCATCCGTGTGGCGGAAGAGTTGCTCGATCAGGGCGCCGGTGAAATTCTCGCCGAGGTCTACGGCGCCGGCTGATGGTGAGCATGCCGGTCGTGATCTGCCGCCCGGGGGCGCGTGCCGCCCCGCTGGCCGAGGCCATCGAGGCTGCGGGCTTCGCCGTCGAGCGCGGCGAGGTGATGGCGCTGGAGGCGTTGCCCGAGACCCGGGCGATGCGCAATGCCTGGCTGGATTTCGACCAGTTCCAGCGAGTGGTGGTGACCAGCCCCTTCGCCGCCGAATGCCTCGCCGAGGCGCTGGACCGGTATTGGCCCCAGTTGCCCGTGGGGATCGAATATTACGGCGTGGGACCGAGCACCGCCGAGGCCCTGCACGACGCGCTGGGGGCGCGTGTTCATGTGCCGCCGCCACGGGCCGGGGAACACTCCAGCGAGACGCTGCTCTCATTGGGGTCGCTGCAACGGCTGGAGGGGCAGCGTACCTTGCTGGTCGCCGGCGAAGGGGGACGCACGCTGCTGGCCGAGACGCTGGCCGAGCGTGGTGCGCGGTTGACGCATCTGGCGATCTATCGGCGGCGTCTTCTCGAGCCGTCGCCGGTGTTGCAGCGTCGGTTGCGCGAGGGCGACTATCATGCGTTGGTGGTGAGTAGCGGAGAAATCCTCGAACATCTGGCAAGATGGTGTTCGCGTACCGCCTTGGACCAACCGTTAATCGTATCCAGTCACCGGTTGGCTACACTGGCCGGCACACTGGGGTTTCGTGTTCCCGTCGTGGCATCGGGAGCCACGCCCGCCGCACTCGCGGCCGCCGTGGCACGGGCCCGGGACCCGGAGGAGGCCGATGTCGATCATGACGATCTCGAAAAGGGCTAGCGACAGATGAGCAAGCAATCACAAGATCAGGATGAACAGCAGGCGCCCTCCGGCGAAGCCCAGGGCGGTGCCGATGCAGGGACCACGGAGCGCCAGCCGGAAGAGAGCGGCAAGACCGGGAGCTCATCGCCGTCGCGACGCTCGCGTCGACGCGGCAAGGGGGGTGGCGAGGCGACGACGTCTTCCACGACCCATGCCAAGGCCGGTAGCGCGTCCAGCGATGCCGGGGTCTCTGCCCAACCGTCGGACAAGGCCGGTGGAACGGCCGCCACGTCCGCTGGCGATACCGAGAAGGCCGGTGCAACGGGTACAGAGAAAAGTGCCGAGAAAAAGGACGCCAGCAAGTCGTCCGGCTCGGCAGCCGCCGCGAGCGCTTCCCGCTCTGGTGGCAGCAAGAGCACGGCCGGCAAGGGAACGAGCAGATCGGCGAGTGGCAAGACGAGCGCCGGCACCGGACAATCCGGTGGCAGCGGCAGCGGCAGCGGCAGCGGCAGCGGCAGCGGCAGCGATGGCAATGGCGACAAGCGTGGCAAGGCCGGAGCCCTGGCCCTGGTGCTGGTGATCCTGCTGGCGATCGCCGTTGGCATCTTCGGCTGGCTGGGATGGCAGCGACTGCAGGCCCAGCAGCAGCGGTTGGCCGAGGTGCCCGAGCAGCCGGCGACCCAGGGGCAGGTGAGCGAGCTCTCGAACCGGCTGCAGAGCGGCCAGAGCGAGCGTGAATCGGCGGTTGCCTCGTTGCGCGAGGAGTTCGAGTCGTATCGTGGCAACGTCGACGCCAATCTCGACAGGGTCCTCCAGCAACTGTCCCGGCAGCAGCAGACCGACGAGCGGGAATGGCTGCACGCCGAGGCCGCCTATCTGCTGCGCCTGGCCAACCAGCGTCTGCAACTGGAGCGCGACGTCGAGGGTTCCGCCGCGCTGCTGCGTACCGCCGACGCCCGACTCAAGGAAGCCGACAACCCGGCGTTGATGCCGGTGCGCCGCGAGATCGCCTCGGAACTGGCCGCCCTGCGTTCGGTGCCGGATATCGACCGTACCGGCCTGTACCTTTCGCTCAACGCCCTTCAGGAACAGATCGCCGGGCGTCCCCTGGCCCAGGATGTCGAGGAGGTCACCGGCGATGCCTCGATCGAGGAGGCGCCTTCCGGTGGCTGGCAGGAGCAGCTGTCGAAGGTCGGCGGGGAGCTCAAGGACCTGGTGACGGTGCGCAAGCATGACGAGGCGCTGGAGGCCCTGATCTCGCCGGAGCAGGAGTCCTACCTGCGGCAGAGCGTGCGCCTGGTGCTGGAACAGGTCCAGCTGGCGCTGCTCAAGGAAGAACAGGAACTGTATGACGCCAGCCTCGACAAGGCGTTGACGCTGATCCGCGGTTACTACGATACCGACGACAGCGGCGTTCAAGGCGTCCTGTCACGGCTCGAGGAACTCAAGGGGCGCCATATTCGTCCTGAACTGCCGGATATCAGCGGCTCGCAACAGGCGCTGCAGACATTCATCGAGAACCGCTTCGAGGCGGGTGGCGACGGCCAGGGAGACGAGGCATGAGGAAGCTGATTCTGATCGTGGTCGTCGGCCTCGCGATCGGGGCGCTGCTCGGCCAGTTGATGATGTCGGTACCCGGCTACTGGCTGGTGCGGGTCGGTGACACCTCCTACCAGACCACCTTCTGGTTCGGCCTGGTACTGTTGCTGGCGGCCTTCGTGGTGCTGCATTTCGTGCTGAGGCTGCTCATGCGCCTCTCCCGGCCGGTCAGCCGTTTCAAGGGCTGGAGCAGTCGGTCGCGCAATCGCAGCGCCATGCGCCGGACCGTGCGTGGCCTGGTGGCCCTGGCCGAGGGGCGCTGGAAGCGTGCCGAGAAGGCGCTGGTCAAGGCCGCCGACGACTCCAGCACCCCGCTGGTCAACTACCTCTCCGCCGCTCTGGCGGCCCATTACCAGGGGCGCTATGAGCAGGCCGATACCCTGCTCAAGCGGGCCCATCTGAGTACCGAGGGCGCCGATACGGCGGTGGGCATGATGCAGGCTCAACTGATGCTGGACCGCCAGCAGTACGAAGAAGCCCTGGCGATCCTGACGCGCCTGGACCGCCATCTGCCCAACCATCCGCAGGTTCTCAAGCAACTCAAGCAGGCCTACCTCAGCGTCAGCGACTGGGACGGCCTGCGTCGCCTGATGCCTCGCCTGGGCGCCCAGCAGCTGATCTCCCAGGAAGAGCGCGATCAGCTCGAGCAACGGGCCTATCGCGAGTTGATCGCCCAGGAGGCGAGGGAGGCCGGCGATATCGAGCGGGTGCGTACCCTCTGGGCCGATATGCCCGATCACTTGCGCGGCAACGTCGATCTGGTCGTGCTCTATGCCGAGGCCCTGGTGCGTGGCGATCAGCAGGCCATCGCCGAGCGTCTGCTGCGCCAGTCGCTCAAGGACCACTGGGATAGCCGCCTGGTGCTGCGTTACGGGCTGCTCGAGGTGGATGCGGCGCGTCAGCTGGTGGTGGCCGAGAAATGGCTGCAGGAGCGTCCCAATGATCCGGACCTGTTGCTGACCCTGGGGCGCCTGTCGTTGCGCAACGCCTACTGGGGCAAGGCACAGGAGTATTTCGAGGCCAGCCATCGCCAGCGTCCCAGCGGCGTGGTCTGCGCGGAGCTGGCGCGGCTCTATGCCAGCCTGGGCGAGCACAACAAGAGTCAGCTCTACTATCGACAGAGTGTCGAACTGCTCGACAAGTCGCTTCCCTCGCTGCCGCAACCCACTGAACCGGAAGACACGTTGTCACGGAGCACACGGAAAGCGTCCTGATGCCCTCCGATGCCGCTTCGGCATGACATTGCCCGCGACGGGGCGGCCTTCGGGTCGCCCCGTCGTCGTTTCCGGCGTTGGCACGCATCACCGGGCACTCCGTCTTGACCGGGCGCCGTCGCGTGACGGTGTCTCGGGGGCGAGCGGCACCCGGCGCGTCGTGCACGTCAGCGCACCATGAAAAGGGGCCGCCTGTCGGCGGCCCCTGTCGTGGGTTCTCTGGTGGGTGCCCCGCCGCTGGCGCGGCGGGGAGGGTGGCTCAGTTGCCGCCACCCGGGTTGTCGACGCCACCATCGTCGTCCTGATTGTGGACCTCCTGAGATACCGGTGGCGTGGTGCGTGTCGGCGTCTCGGGGTGCTTCGGCTGGCCGGCGGGGCTGCCGTCGATGGTGAAATCCTCCTGCATGATGCGCAGGTTGGCGGGCGGTGCACCGCCTTCCTTGTCCGCCCCGAAATAGAGGGTGGTATGCGGGAAGGGGATCTCGATGCCGGCATCGTCGAAGTGATACTTGACCAGGCGGTTGTAGGCGCGACCCACGGCCCATTGTGTTCCCGGCGTGGTCTTGATGCGTACCCGGATGTTCACCGAGCTGTCGGCCAGGGCGATCACGCCGGCCACCTCCAGCGGCTCGAGCAGGTTGACCTTCTGCTCCTCGTCTTCGGAGAGATCATCGAAGGCCGCATGCAGGGCCTGGATCGCCTCGTCGATGTTCTCGCGATAGGCGATGCCGTATTCGCCGACGTGATAGGCGAACTCGCGCATGTAGTTGGATACGGTGTCGACGCTGGAGAAGGGCACGATGTGGTAGGTGCCGCTGAGGTCGCGGATCCCCACCGAGCGAATGCTCAGGCGCTCGGCCGTCCCGGTGATGCCACCGACCGTCACCACGTCGCCGACGTTCAGGGCATTCTCCACCTGGATGAAGACACCGGTGATGATGTCCTGAACCAGCTTCTGCGCGCCGAAACCGATGGCCAGACCCAGCACCCCGGCGCCGGCGATCAGCGGGCCGATATTGATGCCGATCTCGGCCAGCACCACCATGATGGTCACGGTGATCAGGGCGATGGCAATGGCGTTGCGGAATAGCGAGAGCAGCGTCTGGGCACGTGAGGACGGCTCGCCGCTGCCGGTGGCGGGGTTGAGCTTGTGCTCGATCAGGCTGGCCAGGACCAGCCAGATGGCGAGCGCGACCACCAGGATCACGGCGATGCTGAACAGGCGCGCGACCAGGCCGCGGCCTGCCTCGGAGGCGTACCAGGCGGTCAGGTCGAAGACCTGCCAGGCATGCAGCGATACCATGACCACCAGGACCAGCAGGACGATGCGCACGACCCTGAGTGCCTTGGGAACATAGGCATTGAGGCGCGCTTCCAGCAGCGGCAGCTTCTGCCGCAGTTCGTCTCTGAGCGTAATGCGACGACCGATGGTCTGGGTCAGGAGTTTCGACAGACCGAGGCCCACCAGGATCGCGGCCAGGGTCTGCAGAGTCGCCAGCAGAACGAAGGGCAGGGCATCCTCGGGACGGGTCAGGGTCAGCACCAGCACCATGAAGAAATAGGCGATGGCCAGCAGGTGCCAGATGCGCCCCAGTAGGGTCAGTGCCACGCGCGAAGCGGACAGGCTGGCCCGGGCCGCCTGGCGATGCAGGGCGTCGCGCAGGCGCTGGCGGTTGCGCAGGACCACGGCAACGGCATAGATGAAGGCGCCGATCATGATCAGGGTGCCGACGCTCTGGCCCAGGGTCGGCGAGAGGTAGGCATTGATCAGGGGCACCACCACCATCAGGCCATAGCCGGCCAGGCCGATCAGGCGAGCGATCCAGCGATTCCAGTAGGAGGCGTCCCCGGCACTCACGGGCATCAGGCGCAGGCCTTCGTAGCGCGAGGCGAACAACATGCGGACGCCGGCCTTGAGCAGCTCGATCACCAGGAAGGCGTTGAGGAACAACGAGGCGCGAGTGGTCAGCTCCCCACTTTCCCCCACCACGAAGGTGGCCAGCAGGTTGCCGCCGACATAGGCCAGTGCCACGACCAGGACGTCGGCCAGCGCAGCCAGTGCCACGCAGACGACCAGCCGGAGCAGGGGCTGAAGGGCCGGCCCGTTGAGCGACCAGAGGCTCAGCCGTGCGAACACCGGCCGGACCAGTCGCCGGATGAGCAGGAACAGCGCAAAGGTGGCCAGGATGACCAGGCCGAGGTTGATGACGGCGCTGGTCACGACACTCAGGTCGATGGAGGCCCCCTCTTCCCCGCCGGTGAAGAGGTTGGCCAGGCTGCCGTACAGCAGGCTGACCTGGAGGCCGATATTACCCGCTACATGGCTGGTGAGTTCCGCCAGCCGGCGAGGCAGGGAGGGCTCTTGCACCGAGGGGGTCGTGCCGGCGTCGGCCTGCTCGCCATCCGGCTGGTCGGCGCTGGCATCGGCCATGCCGCGCAACTGGTCGATCAGTTGCTGGCGTGTCTCGGGGTTCTCGAGCATGTCGGCCAGGGCTGCGTTGGCGGGGGCATTGGCTCCCGGGTCCGACTGCGCCAGGGCCGGGCCGGCAAACGCCAGCAGGGCGAGCATCAGCCAGCCGAGGGCCAGGGGTAGGAGTCGTGTCTTGCTCACGCTATGGCCTCCGTGTCAGGGCGTAGAGTGGGTGGAAATAAAAGCCGGCCAGGCTATCACGGACGGGCATTCCCACATGACCCTAAAGCAGTGTACGAAACCTGTACAAGACAAGAATACTGTGGCGTCGTGCAGACATGGCATGGGGTGGCTTTGTTCCCGTCCATCAGCTTCGCTAACATGACGACGGATTTCTGGAGGACACCACGATGACTCTCGGCCCGATGGATTGGCTGCTGGTGGCGCTCGGTGGCGCCCTGGGCGGCATGGCGCGCCTGGCCGTCACGGAACTGACGGGGCTATGGTGGGGGCGCGCCTTTCCCTGGGGCACCCTGGTCGTCAACCTGAGCGGAACCCTGGGGATCGGTATGCTGGCCGCCCTGGTGGGTTGGCCCGAAGGGGGGGCGGCCGCCTGGGGATTCCTGGCGGTCGGCGTGCTGGGCGGTTTCACCACGGTGTCCTCGTTCAGCCTTCAGACCCTGACGCTTTTCCAGGAAGGCCGGCATGGCACCGCCATGGTCAATATCGTGGCGACTCTGGTGCCGGGTGTCGCCCTGGCGGGCCTGGGCTGGCGGGTCATGGGAGGCGGTGCATGACCGGCTGGCGTGGCTACCTGTCCGTCGGGCTGGGCAGCGGTCTGGGTGCTTCTCTGCGCCTGCTGGTCGCCCAGGGGGCCTGGACGCTATGGGGCAGCGCCTTCGTCTGGGGCACCCTGGTCGTCAATCTGCTCGGTTCCTGGCTGATCGCCGCCTTCGCCGCCCGGGCGTCCCACCGAATCACCGGGCGTGCGGCACGCTGGCAGCCATTCCTGGTCGCCGGCTTCTGTGGGGGCTTCACCACCTTCTCGCTGTTCGGGCTGGAAACCTTCTATCTGCTGAATACCGGCCACCCCTGGCTGGCACTGAGCCATGGCGTCGGCAGCGTGCCCTTGTGGCTGGGTGCGGCCTGGCTCGGGCAGCGGGCCGGCACGCCGCATTGAGTGGCGTGCCGGCCGGTCGTCATGCCTTTCGCTTGCTCCGCGTGTTTTTCTTGGCAGGCGGATCCGCGGGTGTCGTGTCGCCACCGGCACCCTGACTCGTGGTGAACCGCTCGCGGACCAGCTTCAGCAGCCCCTGAGTGGAGGCATCGAAGTCCTGACTCTGTTCGTCGATGCGCTCGCTGATCTCGCCAGCGATGCGCTTGCCCAGTTGGACGCCCCACTGATCGAAGGAGTTGATGTTCCAGATTACGCCCTGCACGAATACCTTGTGCTCGTACAGGGCGATGAGAGCACCCAGGTTGCGTGGCGTCAGCTCGTCGAGCAGCAGGGTGCTGGAGGGGCGGTTGCCCGGGCAGCTGTAGGGGTCGAGTCGGCTGCTCTCCTGGCTGCCCTCCATGAAGGCGTTGGCCTGGGCCAGCATGTTGGTGAGCAGCGCGAAGTGGTGATCTTCGACTCCCGGTTCCGGCTTCAGCGAGGCAATGAAGTCGATCGGCACATAGCGGGTGCCCTGGTGGAGCAACTGGAAGAAGGCATGCTGGCCATTGGAGCCGGTCTGCCCCCAGACGATGGGGCCGGTCTTGTAGTCGACAGGATGGCCGAAGATATCCACCGACTTGCCGTTGGACTCCATGTCGAGCTGCTGGAGGAAGGCGGGAAGCTGATGCAGTGCCTGATCGTAGGGCACGATGGCGTGCGTTTCGGCACCCTGGAAGTTGATGTACCAGATGCCGATCAGCGCCATCAGCACGGGCATGTTGGCGTCGTTGGGCGCGTTGAGGAAATGCTGGTCCATCTCGTGTGCCCCCTCGAGCATTTCCATGAAGCCGTCGAAGCCGATGGAAAGCGCGATGGGCAGCCCGATCGATGACCACATGGAGTAACGCCCGCCGACCCAGGCCCAGAACTCGAAGACGTTCTCCTCGCGGATGCCGAATTCCATGGCGGCCTTGCGATTGGTCGAGGCGGCGACGAAGTGGGCACCCACGTCGGCATCCTCGCCGGCGTTTTCCAGGAACCAGCGGCGCGCCGTCTTGGCGTTGAGCAGCGTTTCCTGGGTGGAAAAGGTCTTGGTCGAGACGATGAACAGGGTGGTGGCCGGGTCCAGGCGCGACAGCACCTTCTGGATATGGGTGCCATCGACATTGGACACGAAGTGGAAGCTGAGCTCCGGATGGCGCTGCTTCAGCAGGGCCCGACAGGCCATGTTGGGGCCGAGATCCGAGCCGCCGATGCCGATGTTGACCACGTCGCGGATGCGTTCGCCACTGTAGCCCTTCCACTCGCCACTGCGCACGGCTTCGGAGAAGCGCCTGATCTGTTCGCGGGTGCTGTGGATCTCCGGCATCACGTCCTGGCCGTCGACCATCAGCGGGCCTTCGCTCAGGTTGCGCAGCGCGGTATGCAGCACCGGCCGGTTCTCGGTGACGTTGATGATGTCGCCGGAGAACATCTGGGCACGGCGCTGGACCAGCGCGGAGTGATCGGCCAGTTCGAGCAGCTTGTCGAGCACCGCGTCCGAGATGTGGTGCTTGGAATAGTCGAGGAAGAGTCCGCCGACGCGCAGGCTCATGCGTTCGAAGCGTTGCGGATCGGCGCTGAAGTAGTCGCGGATGCGGTCCCCGGCGGTCTGGGCCTGGAGCTGCTTCAGCGCCTGCCAGGTGACGCTGCGGGTGAGCTGAAACATGCCAATGTTCCTCTCGGTTGTCGTGCGTTGTCGTCGTGGACTGTTGTCGGGATTGCTGTCGTGCACCGATGTCGTGATGTCAGGGATTGCGTGCCGAGACCCAGCTGCCGGCATCGGGCACGTTCATCTCGTAGTCCCGGGCGAGCCAGGGGGAGCTGAGCAGGAAGTCTGCACTGGCCGGGTTGCAGGCCACCGGGATGTTCCACAGGGCGGCCAGGCGCAGCAGGGCCTTGACGTCCGGATCATGGGGCTGGGGCGCGAAGGGGTCCCAGAAGAAGACCAGCAGGTCGAGCCCCTGCTCGGCGATGCGCGCGCCGATCTGCTGGTCGCCGCCCAGGGGGCCACTCATCAATGGCTCCACCTCGAGTTCCAGTTGGCGCGAGATGCGGTTGGCCGTGGTGCCGGTGCCGACCAATTCGTGTTCGGCCAGGGTGTCTCGCCAGCGTCCGGCCCACTCCAGCATCTCTTCCTTCTTGCCGTCGTGGGCGATCAAGGCAATACGCTTGCGGGCCGGCAGGGTGCGACGGGCGTTGCGTTGCGGGCGTGCGTCAGGCATGGCGGGTCTCCACGGCCAGGATCTTCAGGGTATCGGTGCCGCCGTGGGCGTTCATGTGATCCCCTCGGGTCAGGATCACGTGGTCGCCCGGCTCGGCGATGCCCTGGGCCACCAGGCGCTCCAGCGCGCGATCGTTGAGCTCGCCGGCCGACATCGCGCTGGTGTCGAAGGGCAGGGATATCACCCCACGATACAACGCCATGCGGCGCTGGGCGACGGGGTTGTGGGCCAGGCCGACGATCGGCAGGCCCGAGCGGATGCGCGAGGCGATCAGCGGCGTATAGCCGGTGGCCGTCATGCAGGCGATGGCCGCCACGCCGGAAAGGTGATTGGCGGCGTACATCGCCGACAGGGCGATGGTCTCGTCGATCCGCGAGAAGCCCTCGTGGATGCGGTGCCCGGATTCCTGGGCGATGCGCTCGCGCTCGGCGCCCAGGCAGACCCGTGCCATGGCCTCCACGGTCTCCGCCGGGAAGTCGCCGGCGGCGGTCTCGGCGGAGAGCATCACCGCATCGGTGGCATCGAGCACGGCATTGGCCACGTCGAACACCTCGGCGCGGGTCGGCAGCGGCGACTCGATCATCGACTCCATCATCTGGGTCGCGGTGATCACCGCCCGGTTGTGGCTGCGGGCATGCTTGATGATGCGCTTCTGAGTGCCGATCAGCGCTTCGTCGCCGATTTCCACACCGAGATCTCCGCGGGCCACCATCACCGCCTGGCTGGCCTCGATGATGCCGTCCAGGGTGGCGTCATCGGCCACGGCTTCGGCGCGCTCGAGCTTGGCCACCAGGCCGATCTCGGCGCCGGCCTCGCCGAGCCGCTCGCGGGCCTCGTGCATGTCGGCGGCGCTGCGCGGGAAGGACACCGCCAGGTAGTCGACACCGATGTCGATGGCGGTCTCCAGATCGGCCTTGTCCTTGTCGGTCAGCGCCGGGGCGGAGAGCCCGCCGCCCTGCTTGTTGATGCCCTTGTTGTTGGAGAGCCGGCCGCCCTGCACCACGGTGGTGTGAATCTCGCTGCCGGCCACGCGCACGACGTCGAGCACCAGACGGCCATCGTCGAGCAGCAGGCGATCCCCGGCCACGACATCGTCGGCCAGGGCCTTGTAGTCGCAGCCGACCCGACCGGCGTCGCCGGCCTCGCCGTCCAGGGCGACATCGAGCACGAAGGCCTGGCCTTCCTCGAGGTCCACGACACCGTCGCGGAAGCGGGCGATGCGGATCTTGGGGCCTTGCAGGTCGCCCAGGGCGGCGACGCTGCGGCCGAGGCGCGTGGCGATCTCGCGCACCTCGGTGAGCCGGCGGCGGTGGTCGTCGGGGACGCCATGGGAGAAGTTGAGGCGTACCACATCGACGCCGGCGGCGATCATCCGTTCGAGCACGCCGGGCCTGTCACTGGCGGGCCCGAGGGTGGCGACGATCTTGGTGCGGCGAGCGGGTAGGGCGGAATGAGGCATGCCGGGGTCTCCTGTGGGCCGTGCGAAAGGTATCGGCCATTCGGTGGTGCAGAATCCTGTCACCATAGCCTATGTGTGGTTTTTTTACTAAGGACGAGTCTTTCGACTAAGGTCTAGGCGTGCTATGTGATAGCCGATTTTTCGGATTTTTTTCTTGTTTTATAGCATTTTGCGCCAGAGGCGGGGATAAGATGGTTTTATGGTTTGTTGTAAAGTTACTAAAAATGGCTTGTGTCCAGCGCCATCGTGATTCACATTGTGGGGAAACATGAGCCGTCGGCCTGTCCGGCCGGGGATGTCGGGACACCCCGGAGCCCTTCCGCCCATCGGCTCAGCCACATCCATGAGACGGCACCGAATCGAGAGGACGACACCATGACACTCAAGATCGCCATCAATGGCTTCGGCCGCATCGGCCGCAACGTTCTACGCGCGCTGCATGAAGGGGGCTATCGCGACCGTGTGCGTGTCGTGGCCATCAATGATCTGGGGGATCCCGCCCTCAACGCGCACCTGTTGCGTCACGATACGGTCCATGGCCACTTCCCCTTCGCGGTGGAGCACGACGAAACGAGCCTCAGCGTCGATGGTCAGCGTATCGAGATCCTCTCCGAACGTGATCCGTCGAAATTGCCCTGGGGCGATCTCGGCGTCGATCTGGTCATGGAGTGCACCGGCCTGTTCACCAAGCGTGATGCTGCCGCCCAGCACATTACCGCCGGCGCCGACCGCGTGCTGGTCTCGGCGCCCAGCCCCGATGCCGATGCCACCATCGTGTTCGGCGTCAACGAGGACGTACTGACGCCGGAGCACAAAGTGGTCTCCAATGCGTCCTGCACCACCAATTGCCTGGCGCCGGTGGCGCAGGCGCTGCACGAGAAGGTCGGCATCGACAATGGCCTGATGACCACGGTGCATGCCTACACCAATGATCAGAACCTGTCCGATGTCTATCACAAGGACCCCTATCGCGCCCGCAGTGCCACCCATTCGATGATCCCGACCAAGACCGGTGCGGCAGCGGCCGTGGGGCTGGTGCTGCCTGAACTCGATGGACGGCTGGATGGCCTGGCGGTGCGCGTGCCGGTGATCAATGTCTCCCTGGTCGATCTGACCTTCACCGCCTCGCGGGAGACCAGCGCCGAGGAGATCAATGCCATCGTCGAGGAAGCCGCGATGGCGTCTCCGGTCATGCGCGTCAACGCCCAGCCGCTGGTGTCCATCGACTTCAATCACGACGCCAATTCGTCTACATTCGACGCTAACCATACCCGAGTCAACGGGCGTCTGGTGAAGGTGATGGCCTGGTACGACAACGAGTGGGGCTTCTCCAACCGCATGCTCGATACCGCCCTGGCCATGCACGCCGCGAGCAACGGCGAGCGCAACGTCGCCTGATCCCCGTTCGCCATCGAACGACCCGACGCCGGGGCGGTTGCCGCCCCGGCGTCTTGTTGATCCGGCATCCGGCAAGCCGTCATGTCGGGTCAATCGTGTGCAAGGACGACTCTCATGCTGCCCGACTATGGCTGGCTGGCCTGGACGCTGATCATTCTCTCCACCTATCTGACCGGTGTGTCCAAGGGCGGCTTCGCCGGTGGCTTCGGCACCCTCTCGGTACCGTTGATGGCCCTGGCCATCGGTCCCATCGAGGCGGCGGGGCTACTGCTGCCGCTGTTGCTGGTAATGGATGTGCTGGCGGTCAAGGCCTGGTGGGGCCACCAGGACATGGCCGAGGTGAAACGCCTGATTCCCGGCCTGGCCATCGGCGTGGTGGCGGCGACGCTGGTGGCGGGCAGCCTGGACGAGAATCACGTGCGGCTGCTGCTGGGCGTGATCTCGCTGCTGTTCGTGGCCTACATGATCGTCAAGCCCACCGCATCACGGCCGATCCGGGCCTTCTGGGCCTGGCCGGCGGGGATCGCCACCGGCATCACCAGCTTCATCGCCCATGCCGGGGCGCCGCCGATGAATCTCTATCTGGTGCCCCGGCGCCTGCCCAAGATGACCTTCATCGCCACCACCACCCTGGTGTTCGCCGCCGTCAACCTGATGAAGCTGCCGCCCTACCTGTGGCTCGGCGAGATCAACTTGACCAGCGCCTGGGCCTCGGCGGTACTGGTGCCGGTGGCCTGGGTCGGGGTGCGCAGCGGGCTGTGGCTGCAGCATCGGGTCAACGAGCGGCTGTTCTATCGGCTGGTGGTGCTGGCCATGGCGCTCGTCGGCGTACAGTTGATCGTCAAGGCGCTTTCCTGAGGTGGCCCGGTTCGTCGGCTCGGGCGAAAAAGGCCCCGCCGAGGCGGGGCAAGAGAGACGTCCGAATGACCCGGATGGTTACTGCCTGACGATCCACTCGTGGGCCGGATCGTTCTGGAACTTCCATTCCCGCTTGGGGCCGGCCATCACGTTGAGGTAGTAGAGCTCGTAGCCGTGGGGAGCACCGACCGGGTGATAGCCGCGCGGTACCATTACGCAGCAGCCGTTCTCCACCGCCATGGTCTCGTCCAGGCTGCGGTCGTCGGTATAGACCCGCTGGAAGGCGAAGCCTTGTGACGGGGCCAGGCGGTGGTAGTAGGTCTCCTCGAGGATCGATTCCTCGGGCAGGTTATCCACATCGTGCTTGTGCGGCGGGTAGCTGGACCAGTTGCCCGCCGGCGTGTAGACCTCGACCACCAACAGACTGTCGGCCGGCTCGGTCTCCGGCAGGATGTCCTGGATGTGGCGGGTGTTGGTGCCCCCGCCGCGGGTGCTTTTCTTGATCTGGTCGGGGGCGATCAGTCGCGGTTCGTGGTTGCCGTGCCCGGGAGCGCTGCACACCGCGAGCTCCATGTCGGTGGTAGCCTCGACGGCGTAGTCCGCTTCGTCGGGCAGGTAGACGGCATAGGGCGGCACCTTCTCGAAGATATCCATGCGCTCACCGATATTCTCCCAGCGATGTTCGCCGCTGGCGATGGTGGCGTGCCCGGACAACAGCACCAGGCAGTGTTCCCGGTCGCCGGTGTTGCCCTCGATCGTCTGTCCCTTGGCCAGTCTATGCACGCGGAAGCCGACATGGTTCCAGCCGGCGGATTCCGGGGTCACCTCGAGTACCTTGCCCTGGGTATCGGGCGCGTGGGGTCGAACCAGAAGCGAAGTCATCGTTACTCTCCTCGAATCGTCGTGGGTCTCAGTCGATCTCGTCCAGCGCGATGCGGCGGCCTTCTTGTCGCGAACGCTCGGCGGCCTCGGCCAGGCGCAGTGCCTGGAGGCCGTCGTCGGCGCCGGCCAGCGGGGCTCGCTGCTGTTTCCAGGCACCGACGAAGTCGCCGATTTCCAGGCGATAGGCGTCGGCGTAGCGCTCGAGGAAGAACCACTTGGGAGTCTCCTCCATCTGGCCGGGTGTACCGGTAAAGCGCAGGCGTGTCTCGGTCTCGTTCTGGGCCTGGAGCATGCCGGCGCTGCCGAATGCCTCGATGCGCTGGTCGTAGCCGTAGCAGGCCCGGCGGGAGTTGTTGATATGGCAGAGCCGGCCGCTGATGGTGGTCAGGGTGACCATGACGGTATCCATGTCGCCTGCCTCGCCGATGGCCGGATCGATCAGGCAGCTACCCTCGGCGTGGACCGTGGCGATGGGCTCGTCGAGCAGCCAGCGGGCCATGTCGAAGTCATGGATCGTCATGTCGCGAAAGATGCCGCCGGAGGCGCCGACATACTCGGCAGGCGGCGGTGCCGGGTCGCGGCTGATGATGGTGAGCGTCTCGAGATCCCCGATCCGTCCTTCCTCCAGGGCGTGTTTGAGGGCGGCGAATTGCGGGTCATGGCGACGATTGAAGCCCAGGGAGCAGGTCACGGGGTGCGACGCCAGTACCCGGATGGCCTCGACGGTGCGGGCCAGGTCGAGCGCGATGGGTTTCTCGCAGAGTACCGCCTTGCCTGCGCGAGCGGCACGCTCCAGGTAGTCGGCATGGGTCGGCGTGCTGGAGGCGATCAGCACGGCATCGATCTCGTCGTCTTCGAAGACGGCGTCGACATCGAGCGGCCGGGCGCCGCACTCGGCGGCCAGGGCCTCGGCGGCGGGAGCGTGGAAGTCGGCCACGGCCGAGAGGGTCGCTTCGGGGTGCGCGGCGATGGCCTGTGCATGCACCTTGCCGATGCGACCGGCGCCGATCAGGGCGAGTCTCATAGCGGTGTCCTCTGGTTGTCGGTGAATGGCTGTGCGCCGTCAGACGAGGGTTGATCCCGAGCCTTGTCCTGTCGAATGCCCAGCGAAATGGCCAGGGTCTGGGTCAGGCACAGCGAGGCGGTCAGACCGCGGAAGCTCTTGACCTCTGCCTCGTGCACCACCAGCGAGACGTCGGCGATGCGGGCCAGAGGGCTGAGGTTGGAATCGGTGATCACGACCAGCGGGATACCACGCTTGCGGGCCTCGTCCGCCATTTCGCGTGTTTCCTGGGCATAGGGCGAGAAGCTCACCACCAGCAGGGCATCATCATCGCCGATGGCCTTGAGCTGTTCGCCATACATGCCCCCCAGGCCATTGACCAGGAAGGTGCGCTTGTCGATGTGGTGGAGTGCATAAGTTATGTAGCTGGCCACCACGAAGCTGCGCCGTACGCCCATCACGTGGATGGCATTCGCCTGTTCGAAGATGTCCAGGGCGCGCTCCAGGTGGCGAGGGTCGGTGCGGCCCGGGAGGTGTTCCAGTACCTCGCGATTGGCATCGGCAAACTCCCACAACAGCTGGGTGCTGTCCGGTGTCTCCCCGGTGGCAGAACGCACGGCGCGAATACGCTCGTTGTAGTTGGGGAGCTCGTCCACCAGACGCGAGCGGAACAGGCGTTGCATCTCGGAGAATCCGGTGAACCCGAAGCTGTTGGCGAAGCGAATCAGGGTCGAGGGCGTGACGCCGGCCTGCTCGGCAAGCTGGGCGACGGTGGCGAAGGCCACTTCCTGGGGGTGGTCGAGCAGGAAACGGGCCGTCTGTTGCAAACGGCGGCTCAGGCCCGGGTAATCGGCCGTGATGCGAGTTTCCAGTTCCTCGAAATCCTGGGGCGTTTGGTTCATGTGAGGTTCCTCGCCGTCGCCGTGGTGGCGTTGACTTGCGGTGCGTTCGTCTGGAGGCAGTCTAGGCGAAATGAAATGGATGTTCCATTCATACCAAAGTATAGAACAAAATATTTGGAAAAACTCTATGGTGGAATCTATATTCCATAACGTCATCGCGCTGACGTATCTCCCACACAACGATAATCGAGAGAGGAAGTTCATCCATGGCACGTCTATCTCATTGGTTGCTGGCTTCGACCACTGCTGCGGCACTCATGGCCGGCACCGCTCAGGCACAAGAACCGAATCGCTTCGTCATGGTGACCCATGGCGTTCCCTCCGATCCCTTCTGGTCCGTGGTCAAGAACGGCGCCGAGGCCGCGGCCGACACCGTAGGAGCGGAGCTGGAGTATCGTGCGCCCTCTTCCTTCGACATGGCCAAGATGCAGCAACTGGTCGAAGCGGCGGTGGCCTCGGACCCGGATGGGTTGATCGTCTCCTTTACTGATGAAGATGCGTTGGGAGGGATTGTCCAGGAAGCTACCAACAATGGCATTCCGGTGCTCACCATCAACTCCGGTGGCGATGTCGCGCACAAGTACGGGACTCGCCTGCATATCGGCCAGAGCGAGTACGAGGCAGGTAAGCAGGCCGCCGAGCGCATGCAGGAAATGGGCGTCGAGAAGGGGGTCTGCGTCAATCATGAACAGGGCAACCAGGGGCTCGACCAGCGCTGCGACGGCTTCCTCGAGGGGTTCGACGGCAACGCCGAGCAGCTGGCGACGACCTATGACCCGACGTCGATCCGCAATGCCATCGTCGCCTACCTCAACGAGAACAGCGACGTGCGCGGCATCCTGACGCTGGGCGCCCTGGCCGCCGAACCCATGCTTCAGGCCATGCGCGAACAGGGTGCCACCGACATGTTCACGCTCGGTACCTTCGATCTGTCGCCCGGGATCCTCGAGGCCCTCGAGGCCGAAGATCTGAATTTCGCCATCGACCAGCAACAGTACCTGCAGGGTTACCTGCCGGTGATGTTCCTCGACCAGTATGCCGAGAACGGTTTGCTCCCTGCGGGCGATGTGCCGACCGGCCCCGGTTTCGTGACGCCGGAAAACGCTGCACAGGTCATTGAGCTGAGCGAGCAGGGCATCCGCTGAACACCACCATGTATGCAGGGGCCCGTCCGTCGGGCCCCGGGAGTCGACCGTCATGAAGTCCAATCCATCCCCCCAAGCCGACGCGGTGGAACCGCAGGATGAGCGTATCCAGAAGGTGTCGTTCTGGAAGAAGGCCTTGAGCCGTCCCGAGTTCGGCGCCCTGGCCGGTACTGTCCTGGTGCTCGCCTTCTTCATCGTCGCGTCCAGTGGCACCGGCATGTTCACCCCGGCGGGCATTCTCAACTTCCTCGAGGTGGCGGCACAGCTGGGCATCATCGCCACCGCCGCCTCCCTGTTGATGATCGGTGGTGAATTCGACCTCTCCATCGGCTCGATGATCGGCCTGGCGGGGATCCTGATCGCCATTCCCGCCGTGGAGTACGGCTGGCCCCTGTGGGCGGCCATCCTGTTGGCCTTCTGCTGTGCAGCGCTCGTCGGCTGGATCAACGGCAACCTGGTCAACAGGACGGGCCTGCCATCGTTCATCGTGACCCTGGGCTTTCTGTTCATCCTGCGTGGCCTGGCGATCGGCGTGAGCCGACTGCTGACCGGGCGTACCCAGGTCGGCGGCGTCCATGACCATATCCCGGGTGACTGGTTCGCCACCCTGTTCTCGGGCGAGGTGGCCACGGGGCTCTTCGCCTGGATGGCCTCCCAGGGCTGGATCGCGACCAACTTCGCCGGCAATCCGGTGGTCACCGGCATTCCGGTATCTATCGTCTGGTGGCTGGCGCTTACGGCCCTGGCGACCTGGGTACTGCTCTGTACCCCTTACGGCAACTGGATCTTCGCCAGCGGCGGGGACGCCAATGCCGCGCGCAACTCTGGCGTGCCGGTCCACCGCGTCAAGATCTCGCTGTTCATGTTCACCGCCTTCTCCGCGACCATCTTCGCTTGCCTCCAGGTGATGGATACCGGTTCGGCGGACACCATTCGCGGCCTGCTCAAGGAGCTGGAGGCGATCATCGCGGTGGTCATCGGTGGTGCCCTGCTCACGGGGGGATATGGTTCGGCCATCGGTGCGGCGCTTGGTGCGCTGATCTTCGGCCTGGTGCAGATGGGCATTTTCTATACCGGCGTCAATACCGACTGGTTCCAGGTCTTCCTCGGCGCGATGCTGTTGGTGGCCGTGCTCTTCAACAATTTCATGCGCAAGAAGGCGATGGAGGCCAAGTGAGATGAGCGAACGTATGCCAATGATCGAGATGCGCAACGTCAGCAAGCACTTCGGCAGTGTCATCGCCCTGAGTGACATCTCGATGGAAGTGTATTCCGGCGAGGTCATGTGCCTGCTGGGTGACAACGGCGCCGGCAAGTCGACCCTGATCAAGACCCTCTCGGGGGTGCACCAGCCGACCCATGGGGAGCTGTTGCTGGGGGGGGAGGCGACGCGCTTCAAGTCGCCGGCCTATGCCCTGGATGCCGGCATCGCCACCGTCTTCCAGGACCTGGCGATGATCCCGTTGATGTCGATCACCCGTAACTTCTTCATGGGACGCGAGCCTACCGTGGGTTGGGGGCCAATGAAGCGCATCGACTGGAAGTATGCCGACAGGATCGCCAAGCAGGAGATGGCCAAGATCGGTATCGATGTGCGCGATCCCAGCCAGCCTGTCGGGACCCTTTCCGGTGGTGAGCGTCAATGTGTGGCCATCGCCCGGGCGGTCTACTTCGGCGCCAAGGTGCTGATCCTCGACGAGCCGACCTCGGCGCTGGGGGTCAAGCAGGCCTCGGTGGTGCTGCGCTATATCGCCAAGGCGCGGGCCGATGGCCTGGCGGTGATCTTCATCACCCACAACGTCCATCACGCCTTCCCGGTAGCCGATGCCTTCACCCTGCTGGCCCGCGGGGGCAGTCTGGGCACCTTCCGCAAGGAGGAGACCACTCGCGAAGAGGTGCTCAACATGATGGCCGGCGGCGCCGAGCTGGAGAGCCTGGACGCCGAGCTGGCCGAGTTTCAACGCAGCGACAGTGAGCGGAAAGCCGATGCCGATGGAAGCGAGGCATCCGGTACCCGCCTCGCTGCCGGCCAGTGAGATAGGCGCGACGGCCATGATGGTACCGGCACCCTTCACCCTGGCGGCCTGCGCCGAGATGCTGTTTCGCGGCCTGCCGATCACCGAAAGAGTCAAGCGGATCGATGCCCTGGGCTTCCAGGTGGAAATCTGGGACTGGAGTCGCCACGACCTCAAGGCGCTGGCAGCCACCGGGGCAACGTTTTCCTCCATGACCGGCTATCTCGAGGGCACTCTGTCGGACAGGGGCGGCGCCGAGCGGCTGGTGGAGACGGCTCGGGCGTCGGTTGCCGTGGCCAAGGAACTGGGTATCCCGAGGCTCAACCTGCACGGCACCGGGCTGGATGGCCAGGGGCTGCCGATCAAGCCGGGGGCCGAAATGACCGGGCCGATGTGGATAAGAGCGGCGGATACGCTGAATCGCCTGGCCGATCTCGGCGAGCAGCATGGCGTGACCTTCGTGCTGGAGAACCTCAACACTGCGGTCGACCATCCCGGCGTGCCCTTCGCCCGTGCCGAAGACGTGCTGGCCCTGGTGGCGAGCGTCGATCGCCCGGAGGTGCGCATCATGCTCGACCTCTATCACGCCCAGATCGGCGAGGGAAACCTGATCGACCTGGTGCGCCGCTGCGCCCCCTATATCGGCGAAGTTCAGGTCGCCGATGTTCCGGGCCGCTGTGAACCCGGTAGCGGTGAAATCCACTATCCGGCCATTGCCCGTGCACTGAACGAGATCGGCTATCGGGGCACCGTCGGCCTGGAAGGCTGGGCCTCCGGTGACGATGAACTGGCCCTGAAACGTTTCCGGGATGCGTTCACCCTTTAATTCTTTGACTGGATCAGCGTCCTGGCGCCCAGACGCCATGTGACAAGCGACGCGGAGAAACGCTATGCAAGAGATGAAACCCGATAACCGATCACTGGATCTGATCTGCCTTGGCCGCGTCGCCGTCGACCTCTATTCGGAGCAGATCGGCAGTCGTCTGGAAGATGTCTCGAGCTTCGCCAAGTACCTCGGCGGCAGTTCCGGCAACATGGCCTATGGCACCGCCCGCCTGGGCCTCGAGTCGGCCATGCTGTCGCGGGTCGGCAACGAGCAGATGGGCAACTTCGTGCGCGAGGAACTCGAGCGCGCGGGCGTCGATACCAGTGCCCTGCAGACCGACCCCGAGCGGCATACCGGTCTGGTGTTGCTGGCGCTCAAGGATCGCGACTCCTTTCCGCTGCTCTTCTATCGTCGTGACTGTGCCGACATGGCCATCGACGCCGAGGCCATCGATCCGGCCTTCATCGCCCGCGCGAGAGCGCTGGCGATCACCGGTACCCATCTTTCCACCGAGACGACCGGGCGGGCCTGCCGCAAGGCGCTCGACGCCGCCGCCGAGCACGGTGTCAAGCGAGTACTGGACATCGACTACCGGCCGGTATTGTGGGGCCTGACCACGCCGGGCGACGGGGAAACCCGTTTTGTCGCCGACGACAAGGTGACCGAGGATCTCCAGGCCTGGCTCGGCGACTTCGACCTGATCGTCGGTACCGAGGAGGAATTCCATATCGCTGGCGGCAGCACCGATACCCTCGAATCGCTGCGCGCGGTGCGCAACGTCAGCGATGCCACCCTGGTCTGCAAGCTCGGCGCCCTGGGCTGCGTGGTCTTCGAGGACGAGATTCCCGATCGCATCGAAGACGGCATCCTGGTGGAAGGCGTCAAGGTCGAGGTGCTCAACGTGCTGGGCGCCGGCGATGCCTTCATGAGCGGCCTCTTGAGGGGGTGGTTACGCGGGGAAGACTGGGAGACCAGCGCCGGCTATGCCAACGCCTGCGGTGCTCTGGTGGTCTCGCGTCACGGCTGCGCTCCGGCGATGCCTACCGAGGAAGAGCTGTTCGATTACCTGGGCCGCCGCGCCGAGGTGCCTCGACCCGATCAGGATGAACGCCTCAACCATCTTCATCGAGTGACCACCCGCACTGTCAGGGATTGGCCTCAGGTCTGCGGCCTGGCCTTCGACCATCGCCGTCAGCTCACCGACATGGCCCGCGACGTCAAGGCCGATCCGGCTCGTATCCCGGCGCTCAAGCGGCTGCTCGTCCAGGCCGCCGAAGAGGGCGCGCGACGCACCGGGCTCGAGAGGCCGGCGATCCTGGTCGATGACGTCTTCGGTCAGGATGCGCTGAACGATGCCACCGGCAAGGGCTGGTGGATCGGCCGTCCGGTGGAACTGCCGAGCTCCCGGCCGCTGCACTTCCAGCATGGCGATGACCTGGGCAGTCGCCTGCGGCATTGGCCGCGGGAGCATGTCATCAAGTGCCTGCTGTTCTATCACCCGGATGACCCGATAGCGCTGCGCCTGGAACAGGAGGCGCGGTTGCGTCAGCTCTATCAGGCGGCCTGCGCCAATGCCCTGGAATTGCTGATCGAGGTGATTCCGCCCGATACCTCGGAGGTGGACGACCAGACCCTGGCGCGCTCCCTGCGACGCCTGTATCACCTGGGGATCCGTCC
Source organism: Halomonas elongata (assembly GCF_029081005.1). GTDB lineage: Bacteria > Pseudomonadota > Gammaproteobacteria > Pseudomonadales > Halomonadaceae > Halomonas > Halomonas elongata_B. The sequence continues at coordinate 110,204 of NZ_JAJQTQ010000004.1, forward strand.
CGACTGGTGGAAGCTGCCGTCCATGTCGGACGCCGCCTGGGGGGCGGTCAGTCAGGCCATCGACGACAATGACCCACACTGCCGTGGTGTGGTGCTGCTGGGCCTGGATGCCCCGATGGACGACATGAAGCGCGGCTTCGCGGCCGCCGCCCGTAACGACTGGTGCAAGGGCTTCACCGTGGGCCGCACCCTGTTTGCCGGGCCCAGCCGTGAATGGCTGGCCGGGACCATCGACGACGCTCGGCTGATCGACAAGGTCGCCGGCAATTACGCCGAATTGATCGAGGAGTGGCGACGCCTGCACAGCGTCCCGGTCACGAGGGGAGGGAGTCTGACATGAGCACCATTCGACTCACCATGGCGCAGGCCCTGGTCAAGTATCTGGCGGCTCAGCGTATCGAGTGCGAAGGCCGTGAGGTGGCGCTATTCGAGGGCGTGTTCGGCATCTTCGGCCACGGCAACGTGGCCGGCCTGGGCGAGGCGCTCTATCACGCCCGGGAGGATCTCCCTACTTACCGCGCCCACAACGAACAGACCATGGCGCATGCCGCCATTGCCTTCGCCAAGGCGCAGGGACGGCGTCGGCTGATGGCCGCCACCAGTTCCGTCGGGCCCGGCGCCACCAACATGGTGACCGCCGCCGGGCTGGCGCATGCTAATCGGTTGCCGATCCTGCTGCTGCCGGGGGATACGTTCGCGACGCGTGATCCTGATCCGGTACTGCAGCAGGTGGAGCATTTCGGCGATCCGACCATCACGGTCAATGACTGTTTCCGGCCGGTGTCGCGCTACTTCGATCGCATCACCCGGCCGGAACAACTGTTGACCAGCCTGCCCCAGGCCATCGCGACCCTGCTCGACCCGGAACACTGCGGCCCGGCGACCCTGGCGCTGCCTCAGGACGTCCAGACCTTCGCTCACGATTATCCCGAGAACTTCTTTGCGCCCCGGGTACATCGGATCCGTCGTCCTCAGCCGGACCCCAGCGAGCTGGAAACGGCCATCGCTGCCCTGGCGCGCGCCGAGCGTCCCCTGGTCATCGCCGGTGGCGGGGTGCACTACGCCGGGGCCTGCGAGCGACTCGGCGAGTTCGCCCGCACGCACAGCGTGCCGGTGGCCGAGACGCAAGCCGGCAAGGGCGCTCTGCCCGATGTTCACCCCTGCTCGGTAGGGGCCATCGGCGTCACCGGTAGCGAGGCCGCCAATCAACTTGCCGAGCAGGCCGACGTCATCCTGGCCGTGGGGACCCGTCTGCAGGATTTCACCACCGGCTCGCGAGCGCTTTTCGAGCGGGACGGTCTGACCCTGGTGGCCCTGAACGTGGGGCGTTTCGACAGCCAGAAGCACCGTGCCCTGCCGGTGATCGGCGATGCCCTCGACGGGCTGGTGGCGCTGGATAACGGCCTGGCCGACTGGCGACCCTCCGCCGCCTGGCGGGAGCAGGCCTGTCGTCTCAAGCATGAATGGGGCGAGGTGGTGGCGCGTGTCACGGCCGATGAGGGGCGTGCGTTGCCCACCGATGCCCAGGTGATCGGCGCCGTGAACCGGCAGACCGGCGAGAACGATACCGTTGTCTGCGCTGCCGGCGGCCTGCCGGGGGAACTGCACAAGGTGTGGCGGTGTGCCGGTCCCGGCAGCTATCACGTGGAATACGGCTACTCCTGCATGGGCTACGAGATTGCCGGGGGCCTTGGGGTCAAGATGGCTCGCCCCGAGCGCGAGGTATTCGTGATGGTCGGCGATGGCTCTTACCTGATGCACAACTCGGAGCTCGCCACCTCGGTGATGCTGGGCCGGAAGCTTGTCGTGGTGGTACTCGACAATCGCGGTTACGGGTGTATCAACCGTCTGCAGCGAGGCACCGGGGGGGCCGGTTTCAATAACCTGCTCGACGACTGCCTGACCGTCGAGGGTGGCGCTCCCCGGACCGATTTCGCCGCCCATGCCCGTGCCCTGGGCTGCGAGGCCGAGAAGGTGCACGGCATTCAGGCACTGGAAGAGGCGCTGGTGCGTGCGCGTCAGGCCGATACCACCTACGTCATTGCCCTGGACACCGACCCCCTGCCCAGTACCGACGAGGGGGGTGCCTGGTGGGACGTGGCGGTGCCCGAGGTGTCGTCGCGCGAGCAGGTCAACGCGGCCTATGCGGGCTACCGCGAGGCCAAGCGACGTCAGCACCGTTGATCGCCGATTGCCTAATGGTTCGCCGACCTTCCCGTTTACCCGAACAAGAGGGGCGGGCCTGGAGGCCCCCCGAAGATGGAGTATGCCAATGAGTACCGTTCGACTGGGCATCAACCCCCTGACCTGGACCAACGACGACCTGCCGAGCCTGGGGAGTGACACACCGCTCGAGGCGTGCCTCTCGGAAGGACGCGTGGCCGGCTTCAGTGGCTTCGAGATGGGCCACAAGTTCCCGCGGACCCCGGACGCCCTGTCGGGGGTCCTGGGCGAGTACGATCTGTCTCTGGTCTCCGGCTGGTATTCCAGTCGACTGCTGGAGCGTAGCCCGGAGGAAGAGATCGAGGCGGTCAAGGAACACCTCGAACTGCTCAAGGCCTGCGGCGCCAAGGTGATGGTGTTCTGCGAGGTTTCCCAGTGTATCCACGGCGATCAGGGCACCCCGCTGTCCCGTCGGCCGCACCTCAGCGATGACGAGTGGCAGCGCCTCACCGAGGGGCTGAATGTGGTCGGTGATTACCTGGCGGACCAGGGCGTGCACCTGGCCTACCATCATCATCTGGGCACGGTGGTGGAAAGCCAGGCCGACGTGGAGCGGCTGATGGATAGCACCCGCGACTCGGTAGGCCTGCTGCTCGACTTCGGTCATCTGGTCGGGGCTGACGGCAATCCACTGGCTATCGCCAAACGCTATGCCTCGCGGATCCGGCACGTGCACTGCAAGGACATGCGCTGCCTGGTGCTCGATACGGTGCGCAATCGCGACAAGAGCTTCCTGGACGGTGTGCTCGACGGCATGTTCACCGTGCCCGGCGACGGCGATATCGATTTCCTGACCACCCTCGAGTATCTCCGCGAGACCGGCTATCGGGGCTGGCTGGTGGTGGAGGCCGAGCAGGACCCACAGATTGCCCACCCGCTGACCTATGCCCGACTGGGCTACCGCAACCTGCGCTCCCTGGCCGAAGGGGCCGGCTTCACCATCGAGAAATGAGCGTGCGGGTGCGCACCGCGCACCTCACGGCCTATCGTATCCGTCAGAAGGTAACGTCATGCATCAGATCCACCACTATCTCAATGGCCGCCACGTCGACGGTCGCAGCGAACGCTTCGCGCCGGTCTACAACCCTGCCTCCGGCGAGCAGAGCGCCCGGGTCGCCCTGGCCTCCGCCGACGAGACCCGCGAGGCGATCGCCTCCAGCGAGGCAGCCTTCGCCACCTGGTCGAAGCTCTCGCCGCTCAAGCGCTCGCGCATCCTGTTCCGCTTCAAGGCGCTGGTCGAGGCGCACGCCGACGAGCTGGCTCGACTGATCGCCAGCGAGCACGGCAAGGTGTTCTCCGATGCCAAGGGCGAAGTGACCCGCGGCCTGGAAGTGGTGGAGTTCGCCTGCGGCATCCCGCACCTGCAGAAGGGCGAGCACTCCATGAACGTCGGCACCGGCGTCGACAGTTACTCGATGATGCAGCCGCTGGGCGTGTGCGCCGGCATTTCGCCGTTCAACTTCCCGGCCATGGTGCCGATGTGGATGTTCCCCATCGCGCTTGCCTGCGGCAACACCTTCGTCATGAAGCCCTCCGAGAAGGACCCCTCCACGCCGATGCGCCTGGCCGAACTGCTCACCCAGGCCGGCCTGCCCGATGGCGTCTTCAACGTGGTCAACGGCGACAAGGCGTCGGTGGATGTACTGCTCACCGACGAGCGCGTCCAGGCGGTGAGCTTCGTCGGCTCCACGCCGATCGCCGAATACATCTATGCCACCGCCTCGGCCCACGGCAAGCGTGTCCAGGCGCTGGGCGGCGCCAAGAACCACATGGTGGTGATGCCCGACGCCGACCTCGACCAGGCGGTGAGTGCGCTGATGGGTGCGGCCTATGGCTCTGCCGGCGAGCGCTGCATGGCGATCTCCGTGGCCGTGCCGGTGGGCGAGGAGACCGCCGAGCGGCTGCGTGCCAAGATCGTCGAGCAGCTCGAGCAACTGCGCGTCGGCCCGGGCCTCGTCGAGGGGCCGGACAACGACATGGGCCCGCTGGTGACCCGCGAGCACCTGGAGAAGGTCAAGGGCTATATCCAGACCGGCGTGGACGAGGGCGCCGAACTGGTGGTCGACGGCCGCGAGGCGGTCATCGAGGGCGCCGGCGACGGCTACTTCATCGGCGGCACCCTGTTCGATCGTGTCACGCCGGACATGCGCATCCATGCCGAGGAGATCTTCGGCCCGGTGCTGGCCATCGACCGGGCGGCGAGCTTCGACGAGGCCGTGTCGATGATCAACGACCACGAGTACGGCAACGGCACTGCCATCTTCACCCGCGACGGCGATGCCGCCCGTCAGTACTGCGAGCAGATCCAGGTGGGCATGGTCGGCGTCAACGTGCCGATTCCGGTACCCATGGCCTTCCACAGCTTCGGCGGCTGGAAGCGCTCGTTGTTCGGCCCGCTGCACATGCACGGCCCCGACGGTGTGCGCTTCTACACCCGCATGAAGACCATCACCCAGCGCTGGCCGAGCGGCATCCGCGAGGAGACCAATCATTTCACCATGCCGACCCTCTAAGGGATAAAGCGACAGCGCTCGACATCTCGGGTGCCGGCAGTATTCGGAGTCCTCATGTACTCCCTTGTACACTCCGGCTCCTGCGTTCCGGCGGCACCCGACCTGTCTTTGCTCGTGACGCGTTGCCAAGCGCCTCTGCGCAATAGCAAGGCGCTTTTTTTTGACAGGAGAGCACGCCATGCCCCTCGTGACCATCCGCCTGCCGGACCATCGCCCCCTTCCCTGGCGCAGGAAGGTCGCCGACCTGGTCAACGCTGCGGTGATCGAGACCCTCGACTTCCCCGCGGACGATCGCTACCAGCTTCTCCAGCCGCTGCCGGCCGAGGATATGGAGCTGCAACAGCGCAACGGCGACGCGGTGATTCTGCAACTGACCATGCGCGCCGGTCGCTCGGCGGAGGCCAAGCGGGCTTTCTACCGGCGCATCGCCGACGATCTGTGGCAACAGGCCGGCATTCAGCCTGCCAACGTGATGATCGTGATCACCGAGAATCATGACGCCGACTGGTCGTTCGGCGATGGCGAGGCGCAGTTCCTGGCGTCAGCCGATATCCCCGAGGACTGACGCCTCAAGTCGGCACGCGGGGCCCGTCTTTCCATCATCAGTACAAGGGTTAACACCATGCGTCATGACTTGCGAATCGGTCTGATCGGCACCGGTTTCATGGGCAAGGCCCACGCCATCGCGCTGAAGGCGGCGCCTACCGTCTTTTCCCTGCCAGCCTTCCCGGTCTGCGAACTGCTCGCCGACGTCGATGACGAACGGGCGGCCCGCAAGGCGCGGGAGCTGGGCTTCACTCGATCCACCGGCAACTGGAGGGCCCTGGTTCAGGATCCGGACGTGGATGTGGTCGATATCTGTGCCCCGAACTTTCTGCACAAGGAGATGGCCCTGGCCGCCATCACCGCCGGCAAGCATGTCTACACCGAGAAGCCGCTGGCCCTCTCCGCCGCCGATGCCCAGGCGATGGTCGAGGCCGCCGAGGCGGTCAATGTCAAGACCCTGGTGGGCTTCAACTATATCCGCAATTCGACGACCCAGCTGGCCCGGGAAATCGTTCAGGGTGGCGAGATCGGCAAGCTGGTGCACTTCCGGGGCTGCCACAACGAGGATTACCTGGCCGATCCGGCCAAGCCCCAGGACTGGCACACCCGGCGAGCCACCGCCGGAGCCGGCGCCCTGGGCGACCTGGGCTCGCATATTCTCAACATGGCGGAGTATCTCACTGGTCAGCGCATCGCCGAAGTGTGCGGCCAACTGCAGACGGTGGTGCCCCAGCGAGCGTTGCCCGATAGCATCGGCGGTTCGAGCGAGGTGGAGAATGACGATCAGGCTCAGGCGTTGTTGCGCTTCGATGGCGGCTTGATCGGCAACATCGAAACCTCGCGGGTCGCGACCGGTCGCAAGATGGGGTTGGGCTATACCCTCGTCGGCACCAAGGGGACCATCGTCTTCGACCAGGAGCGGATGAACGAGCTGCAGCTTTACAAGAGCGAAGGGCCCGAAGGGCGCCGGGGGTTTCGCACCTTGCTGGCCGGCCCCGAGCACCCGGACTATGCGGCCTTCAGCCCTGCCCCCGGTCACGGTCTGGGCTACAACGACCAGAAGGTCATCGAGATTCGCGACCTGGTGGCGGGCATCGTGGAGAACAGAGTCCTCTACCCGGATTTTCGGGAAGCGTCACGGGTCAACCGCATGATCGAGGCCATCGAGCACTCGCATCTCGAGGGCAAGTGGGTCGCGGTTCCGGCTAGCCCGTGAGATAGCACACCGGGGCTTCGACGCATGACGTCCCGGCATCTTCCATCAGCTCGACCGTGTCGATGATCAACGACCACGAGTACGGCAACGGCACCGCCACCTTTACCCGCGACGGCGATGCCGCCCGCCTCGCGTTATACCGTCCCGCCGGGCCTTGTGCCCGGCGCTTTTCATTTGTTCATCGCATTTTGTCGAGAGCCACTGTGTCGGCTTGTCGTTCGGTGATGGCGACGCGTCGCTATCGGAGCAAGCCGATATTCAAGGGGGCTTTTCAAGGCAGAGCGCGGGGCATGTCGGGTGTCGAGAACTTCTTGGGGCGATAGGGGCGCCGAGCCAGCCGGTGGTGAGTCCACGGCGCATTATTCATGTGCTGGACCGGTACTTCGGATGGTTCGCCACGCGTCCCGCACCCAGGGATATAGACCAAAGTATAAAATGCATTTTTCAAATGTTTGTTCTATAAAAAACTCCGTTTGGAATGGATGTTCCAAATTGTGCCACCTGTAGTCACTCGGTGGACCCCTTTCATGACAAAGGAGCGACTCACATGAGTACGCAAGTCAATAACAAGATATCCCAGACCGAAACGAGCGATGCCGAAGAGCTCGAACGGCAGCGCATCCCTCCCAGCCAGCAGCTCAGCGGCAAATACTTCCTGGGTGCTTACGCCGGCGAGCACGTGGCCGGTACCGAGTTCGTCATCGGGGCCTCCCTGGTGGCGCTGGGCGTCGGGACCGGCGATCTGCTGTGGGGCCTGCTGATCGGCAACCTGCTGGCGGTGCTGTCCTGGGCCTGGATCTGCAGTCCGGTAGCCACGCGCTCTCGCATGACCATCTACTGGTACCTGGAGCGGCTGGCCGGCAAGCGGTTATCGCTGGTCTATAACGTGCTCAACGGTTTGATCTTCGCTGTGGTCTCCGGTGCCATGATCACCGTCTCGGCCTCGGCTTTCCGTGTGGTCACCGATATCCCGCCGCAGACCGCCTGGTATCCCCAGAGCCTCAGCTTCGTGGCCCTGGTGCTGCTCGTCGGCGCCATCACGGTGTGGATGACCATCAAGGGATTCAAGCTGATCGCCAACTTCTCCACTGTCTGTGCGCCGTGGATGGCCATCATGTTCCTGGCCAGCGGTGTGCTCTCCGTGCCGGTGCTGATGCATCTGGGGGAGCTGGATGGTGTCTTTACGCTGGCAGGCGTGGTCGACACCTTCGTCTGGGATGGAACCACACCCGACGGAAGCCCCGGCATCTCCATGTGGGTGATCGCCGCCTGGGCCTGGGGCTGCAACCTGCCGATGCATATGGGGATGAGCGACATGAGCATCCTGCGCTTTGCGCGCAAGTCGTCCTATGGCTACTTCTCCGCTGCCGGCATGTACATCGGCCATTACATGGCCTGGGTCTGCGCCGGCCTGATGGGCGCCACCGCGGCGTTGCTGACCAAGTCCCAACTGCTCGACATGGACCCCGGTGGCGTGGCCTTCCGTATCCTCGGTGCCATGGGGCTGGTTGCTGTGGTGGTGGCTGGCTGGACGACCTCGATCCCCAGTCTCTACCGCGCCGGACTGGCCTTTCAGTCGGTATTCACCCGGTACTCCCGTGTACAGGTGACCTTGGCCACCGGTGCGGCGACCACTCTGATCGCCTGTTTCCCCTTCGTGTTCACCCAATGGCTGAGCGTAATGTCCTACTTTTTCATTCTGATTGCCCCGGTGGGTGCCATCATTGCCGCCGAGCACTTCATGCTGCCGCGTCTGGGGATGCGCCCGTTCTGGCGTGAGCGTCGGGCGTTGACCGACAATACGCCCGCCTTCCTGGCCTGGGGCATCGGCATCGCCGTCGGTGTCATTCTGCTGGCTGAGGGTTCGCTGCATCTCTTCACGCTGTTCATTCCCGGGTGGCTGGCGAGCTTCATCGCCTACCCCTTGCTGTGCAAGGCTGCCGGTGTCGAACGCGAGGTGGGCATCGATCACTACGAAGCGGCCTATGGCCCCGTGCAGCCGGCCGAGAATCCCGGCACGACGCAGACCGAGCATGTGCCGGTCAATATTCGGAGTCCCTGGTATGTCGCCGCCGTGGCTTGCCTGCTTATCATCCTGGGCACCGCTGGCTGGGCCTGGACCCGCGGTGACGAGGCCATCGTCCACCTGGATACCTTCCAGATCCTGATCGTGGTACCCACGGTGGTTTATTTCATCTCCGCGACCTTGTGGATGCGCAATCGGCGCAAGCTGCAGACCGTCTGAACCTTCATGTGCCACTCATGGGCCGGCCATTGGCCGGCCTGCTTTCAACTGGGCAAGGGTGGAGGCCCTGAAGGACGCCGGGGTTTCCGCACCTTGCTGGCCGGCCCCGAGCACCCGGATTATGCGGCCTTCAGCCTTGCCCCCGGTCACGGTCTGGACTACAACGACCAGAAGATCATCGAGATTCGCGGCCTGGTGGCGAGAATCGTGGACAATCGGGTCCTCTACCCGGATGTTCGGGAAGCGGCACGGGGCAATCGCATGATCGAGGCCATCGAGCGCTCGTATCTCGCAGGTGGGTGGTCGTGTCCGGTTAACCTGCGAGGTGGCACACCGGGGGGGTCGACGCATGGCGTCCTTGCGTCATGTCGAATATGCTGGCAGTCGATCCATGACGAGGCACCTGCCGGTGCCCGACTGCAGCACTGGAGATCCCCCATGCGCCACTTTCCGCATTCTCTCGCGGCGCTCGCCGCGCTCTGGCTGGGTGCCATGTCCCTGACGGCGTCGGCCGACACCCGCATCACCTACAAGTCCGCGTCCGCCGGCACGGCCTACTATCAGATGGGCGTGGAGCTGTCGGAAGCCATCAAGGCCGGAACCGACGGCACCATGACCCTGACGCTGGAAGAGAGCCAGGGGTCGGTCCAGAACGTCATGGAGGTGATGGCCCGTCGGGGCAACTATGTGTTCACCACGCCGCCGTCTTTGGCGGCCAAGGCGGTGGCCGGCGAGGGCTCCTTCGCCGAACGCCGGCATCCGCGTTTCCAGGAGATCCGCGGGCTCTTCCCGATTCCCTCGCTGACCATGCATCTGGTGGTGGCCGGGGAGCAGGAAGCCTTGCGCTTGGAGGACCTGGCGGGTCAGCACCTGCTGATCGGTCAGGGGTCCTTCGGGGCCCGTGAGGCGGCGCGTTATCTCGAGCTGTTCGGTCTCACCGAAGCGGTCGAGGTCGACGATGCCGACGTGGGAAGTGCGCCTGACGCGCTCAAGAATGGCCAGATCGATGCCTTCGCCACGGCCGGTTCCTTTCCCGCGCCCAACGTGATCGAGACCGCGGCCAGCATGCCGGTGGGGCTGGTATCGATGACCGAGGAGCAGATCGCCGAGACCGGGGCGACGCCACAGGAGATTCCGGCCGGCACCTATGCGGGTATCGACGAGCCGGTGATGACGACGTCACTGCTGGTGGCTGCTTACACGACTAACGGCATGGACGACGACACCGCCTATACCCTGACGAAGACCTTCTGGGAACGGCGCGAGGCCATGGCCGAGAGCTCGCCCTGGTGGCGCAGCGTATCGCCCTCGATGCTCACCAACATGCAAGGCGAGTTGCATCCGGGGGCGCTGCGTTACTACGAGGAAGCCGGCGTCGAGATACCAGAGACGCTGCGCTGATCCTTGCTCGCCCGGGCCGCCGCGGTATCGCGGCGGCGCTCGCTGGTCCCTTGTCGTGAACGCTCCATGTCTTCCACTTCGCCATCACATGCCGCCGAGACGGCAGCGTCCAGCGGCCCGAGTGTCCGTCTTCCCTGGGTCGGGCTGGGCGCACTCTCGGTCGTCTTCCATCTCGGCCTGATCTTCTATGGGTTGACCCCGGCGCTGGTGAGCCGCCCGCTGCATATGGCGCTGATCCTGCCCTGGGTGCTGGTATTCGCCGCGCGCACGTCCTGGCAGCGCTGGAGCGGTTGGGTGCTGACGCTGCTCGGCGTGTCCGCCTGCCTCTGGATCGCCGTCAACGAGCAGGCCCTGTCCGGGCAGTACGGTTTCATCGATACGCCGTTGCAGATGGTCATCGGTGGCTTTTTGATCATGCTGTCCCTGGAGACCGCGCGTCGCGCCATCGGCTGGCCGTTGCCGCTGGTGGCGACGGTGGCGCTGCTCTATGCCTTCTTCGGCCAGCTTGTGCCGGGGGAATTCGGGCATCCGGGGCTGCCGGCGGCCAGCCTGGTCGGATCGCTGACCATCGCCGAGGGTGGTCTCTGGGGCAAGCTGACCGGCGTCAGCGTCGGGGTGGTGGCGATCTTCGTGATCTTCGGGGCGGTACTCAACGCCGGCGAGGCCGGCAAGGGCTTCATGAACCTGGCGGGCCTGGTCGCCGGCCGCTTGACCGGTGGCGGTGCCAAGGTCTCGGTGGTGTCCTCGGCGTTGATGGGGTCCATCTCGGGGTCGGCATCGGCCAATGTGGCGTCCACCGGGGCGATCACCATCCCGTCCATGACCCGCCTGGGCTACCCTCGGGCGCTGGCCGCCGCTGTCGAGGCGGTGGCGTCCTCAGGCGGGCAGATCATGCCGCCGCTGATGGGGGCCGGTGCCTTCGTGATGGTGGAGCTCACCGGCACGCCCTACACCGAGATAATGGCCGCCGCCATGCTGCCGGCACTGCTCTACTTCGCCACGGTGTGGATGGGCATCAACGCCTATGCCACCCGCCATAATCTCCGCCCGGTGGCGGCCGACGATCGGCCCGCCCTGCGCGAGGTGTGGATGACGGGGCTGTTCTTCGCCGTGCCCTTCGCGGTGCTGCTCGAGCGGATCTTCCATGCTGGCAATACGCCCCAGTATGCCGCCAGCCTGGCGATCTTCGTCGGGGCGGCGCTGTTGTGGCTGGATTCACGCCTGGTGCCGTCGTGGCGGGGGCTGGTGGCGCGTCTGGCCGACGCCATGGTGCTCGCCGGGCGCCAGGTGGCGACCATCGGCGCGATCATCATCTGCGCCTCGCTGGTCATCGGGGTGCTGGCGATGACCGGACTCGGCGTCAAGGTCACCTCGGCGATCCTCTCGTTGTCAGGGGGCGCCCTGTGGCCGGCATTGCTGCTCACCGCCCTGGCATGTCTGGTGCTGGGGATGGAGGTGCCCACCACGGCGGCCTATGTGATCTGCGTGTCGGTGGCCGGTCCGGCGTTGACCGAACTGGGCCTGCCGCCGCTGCTCGCCCATCTGTTCGTGTTCTGGTATGCCCTGCTCTCGACCATCACGCCGCCGGTCTGCGGTGGGGTCTTCATTGCCGCCGGCATGGCTGGCGAGAACTGGATCAAGGTTGCCCTGCGCGCGATGTCGCTGGGGGTCGGGCTGTACCTGATTCCGCTGGCGATGGTCGCCAGGCCGGAGATCATCCATCTGGCGGATACGCCCTGGCGAGCACTGGTCGAGACCGGTCTGGTCGGGGCGGGGCTTCTGGCGATTTCCCATGGATTGATCGCGCGGCGCTCGCTCATCTGGCGCTTGGTGCTGGTGGTCGCCGGCCTGGCGGTCATTTTCCTGCGCTAGGGCTACCGGTCGTCGTTGCGCAGGCGGTCGGTGACCGGGGCCTCGGGCCACAGCGTGGGGCCTCTAGGATCATGGCGTGGTTGCTGTCGTCGGGGCCCAGGGTGGCGAATCGCATCAGGCGTCTCTCGGTATCGATGTCGTGGTGCCGTTTCGAGGGCTGCCAGTATAACCGGCCTGTCGACGAACGGTCCCGGTCGCCGGGGTATCGTCAGAGCTGGCGCCGCCAGCGGTTCTCGATGGTATCCAGCTCCGTCGGGCCGTAATGCGCGCTGGCATGCCCGCCGTAGTGAGCCCAGAGCTGGTCGCCGAGATCGTAATGCCACCATTCGCTTGGCAGGTTGGTGAAGCCCTGGGCGTGCATGGCGTGATAGAGCAGTCGGCGGTTTTTCCGGGCCTGGTGACGTCTATCGCCTTCTTCCAGCTCGACCTCCAGCGCATCGGCATGCGATGTGGGAACGGCCTCGTCGAACAGCGTGCCCATGTCCAGCGGCAGGCCGTCGGCGTCGCACAGGGTCACGTCCACGGCGCCACCGGTCAGGTGCGGGCTGGGTGCCGTCGGCTCGGTGCTGGGCTGGGCGACGAACTCGCGGGTGCGCACCAGCAGTTCCTGGTCATCGAGTCCGGGATGATTGGCCTGGATCGTGGCCTGCAGGGTCTCGAACAGGTACTGCTGGACCCGCCAGGGCCGCCAGCCATCCAGCACCAGCAGGCTCAATCTCTCGGGCAGGGCGCGTGCCACCGCCAGAAGGCGTCGGTAGACGCCCTCCCGGACATAGCATTCGTCGATGGCGCCGGGGATGCCCATGCGAGCGTAGGCCGGGAATACCTTGATCGGCGGTGGCGCCAGGCTCATCGGCACCAGCGGCTCGTCGCTGCCGGCGATCGGCAGGCGGCCGATCGCTGGCCAGTCGGGCTCGGCGCGATGCGGAATCGGCGTATCGGCGTGGGGGGTGTCGGGGTCGGGTCGGGTCATCGGGTCATCCAAGAATCGTCGGGAGCCACAGGGTGAGCGGGGGAAACAGGATCAGGGCTGCCAGCACCAGCAATGCGGTGACCACGAAGGGCCAGATGGTGCGGAACAGGGCGGTGATCTCCAGCCGGCTGACCGCCGCCGCCACGAACACGCAGGCACCCATGGGCGGCGTGATCAGGGCGATGGTGATGTTGAGGGTGATGATGATGCCCAGGTGCACGGGATCGATGCCCGCCATCATCGCCACCGGGGCGAAGATGGGGGTGAGCAGCATCAAGGCCGAGACCTCTTCCATGAACATGCCGGTGATGAAGGTGATGGCGCTGAGCAGCAACAGGATCACCACGGGCTGCTCGATGTAGGGCGTCAGCAGCTCGACGAACTGGCTCGGGACCTGGGCGTAGGAGAGCAGCCAGCTGACCGTGGCCGACGCCGCCATGATGATGAAGATGGCGGCCGTCAGTCGTGTCGTATCGACGATGGCGCGCCAGAAGTCGCGGGGACCGAGGCTGCCCATCGCCAGACCGTAGAGTGCCACGTAGAGGGCGGTGAGCGCGCCGGACTCGGTGGGCGTGACCAGGCCCATGACGATGCCGGCGACGATGATGAAGGGCGCGATCAGGGCCGGCAGGGCACCCAGGGTGGCGCGTCCCAGTTCGGCGCCGCCGGGCCAGCCGCCTCGCTTCTCGAGCCCGCGGCGTCGGGCGTACCAGGCATTCATGGCCATGAAGGCGGCCCCCAGCAGCAGGCCGGGTATCACGCCGGCCAGGAAGAGGTCGCCGACCGATGTATTGGTCAGCGAGGCGTAGAGGATCATGAAGATACTGGGGGGAATGATCGGACCGATCAAGGAGCTGCCCGCGGTGAGACCGGCGGCGAAGGCGGTGGAATAGCCCTCCTTGCGCATGGGAGGCACCAGCAATGACCCCAGCGCCGAGGTGTCGGCCACCGCCGATCCATTGACGCCGGCGAAGAAGACGCTGGAAACCACGTTGACGTGGCCCATGCCGCCGCGCAGGTGGCCGACCAGCAGGCGAGCCAGTGCCAGGAGGCGATCGGTGAGGCGGCTGGCGTTCATCAGGTTGCCGGCGAGGATGAACAGCGGAATGGCCATCAGCGAGAAGGCGTTGATGCCGCCGAAGAATTGCTGGGGCATCATTCGCGGGATCATCGCCGGGTCGACGAATAGAAAGCCGACCACGGCGGTAGTCAGCAGCGCGATGAACAGGGGCAGGCCGAGCAGCACGTGCGTCAGGAAGACCGCGAACATGGTCAAGGTCATCATGATGACGGCTCCTCCAGAGTCGGCAGCGGCGCCGGGCCATGCCACAGGGCCTGCCAGGCGAGCAGGGCGAAGCCGGTCGGCAGGGCCATCACCGGGATGGTACGGCTGATGCCGAGTCCCTGGCTGGTGAACATCGACACCGATTGCGCATAGCGATAGCTGAAGATCGCGCCGGCCACGGCCAGGGTCAGCGTCAACAACCATTGATAGACGTTGAGCAGGCGACACAGAGGGCGGGGCAGCAGACGCTCGATCAGCGCCACGCGCATGTGGCCGCCTTCGACCCAGACCGCGCCAGCCGCGAGCATGACGCCGCCGATGATCAGGTAACGGGCCAGTTCATCGGTCCAGATCGGAGCGCCGCCGGCCAGGTAGCGCATGACGACGCCATACAGCATCGCCAGCAGGTCGATGAACAGCAGGCTGCCGGCCAGCGTCAGGGCGGCCCGCCGGGTCAGGTCCGGCAGTCGGGACAGGTGCGGGAGCATAGGGGGATTCCGTACGGCGGGCCCGGGCGATGCATGCCCGGGCCAGGATTGGGTGTTATTCGCTTTGCGGGTCCAGGCCGGCGTCCTCGAGGGCCATGTCGATGTAGCGGGGCGCGATGTCCTGCTGCTCGAGCCAGTCGAGGTAGGCCGGCTGCCCCTGTTCGCGGAAGGCGGCCAGCTGCTCCTCGTCGGGGCGGATGATCTCCATGCCCTGTTCTTCCAGATAGGCGATGCGCTCATCCACCCTGGTCTCGTTGTGCTCACGGGCCATCCGGTTGGCCTCGGCCACGGCTTCCTGGAAGGCGCTGCGCATTTCCTCGTCCCAGCCGTCGATCATGGCGGCGTTGCCGACCAGGAACTGGTCCGAGTACTGGATGTTGGCCAGGGTCAGATAGTCCTGCACTTCATAGAGGCTGCCGAGGATGATGTACATCGGCGGGTTCATCTGGCCGTCGGCCACGCCGGTCTTCAAGGCCATGTAGACCTCGGTCCAGGGAATCGGCGTACCGGAAGCCCCGAAGGCCTCGTAGAGCGCCACCTGGCTCGGGTCCATGGCACGGAAGCGCAGGCCTTCGAAGTCGTCCGGCGAGGCGATGGGGCGCTCGTCGTTGGTGAAGGCCAGGAAACCGCCTTCCTCGACCACTGCCAGGAGTTCCAGGCCGGCTCGCTCGCGCAGGTCATCCTCCACCGCCTGCCAGTATTCGCCTTCATCGAAGAACTGGCGGGCGTCATCGAAGTCGTCGAACAGAAAGGGGATGGCGCTGACGTAGATCTCCGGAACGACCGGTGACATGCCGGCGAAGGAGGCGATGTTGAGCCCGGGCGAGCTCATGACCTGCTCCATGCGTTCCTGCTCCTCGCCGAGCATGCTGTTCGGGTAGAGCTTGAGCTCGATCTCGCCGTCGGTCTTCTCTTCGACCCGCTTCTTGAGGTCGGTAGCGAAGACATGCACCGCGTTCTTCTCGGGGTCCGGGGCGCCGTTGTAGCCGAGATTGACCGTGGTAGCGGCCTGGACGCTGCCGCTCAGGGTGGCGGCGCCGAGCAGGCAGGCGGCAGCGAGCGGAGCGGGACGGAAGAAGGTAGGACGAAGGACGGCCATGGGAGTCTCCTGCAAGGGTTGTTGTTGGGGTATTGCGTGCCGGTGAACGACCGGCATGGAACGAGACTAGGCGTTGTTTCGTTGACTATTCAAACCCATGGGTGTTGCCTTTATATCAACGCTGGCTCAGCAGCCTGGGGGCATCGTCCTGAAAGAAGCGCATGCCGTGTCGCAAGTGGTCCAGGCAGGCGCGGCCGGCGACGGTCAATTCGCGATCGGCGCGGCTGACGATCTGTGCCCGGGCACCGTTCAGTACCCGATGGGCGAGCGGCAGCACGGCGATGTCGCCCTGCTGGATCTCCTCGGCCACGGTCAACTCCGGCATGAAGGTCACGCCGATGCCCGAGCGGACGAAATTCTTCAACACCGCGACCGAATTGGTATGCAGCCGCGCATGCAGGTGCAGTCGTTCCTGATGCGCCACGGCATTGACCATCTGGCGCATGCCGAAGGGGTTGTCCATCAAGGCCAGTGGCCAGTCGGCGAACTCGTGCAATGAAACCGGCGTGGTGCGATCGGCCAGGGGGTGGCGCGTCGGCACGATCAGATCCAGTGGCTGACGGGTCTCCACATGGCAGCGCAGCTGGGGATCGATGGGCGGCGCATAGAGGAGGGCGAGATCGACCTCACGGGCCTTGACCAGTGCCATGGCCTCGTTGACACCGGCCATTTCCACGGCGATGTCGATGCCAGGGTAGGCGGTCATGAAGGTCTGCAGCGGCGCATCAATCAAGTCGGCGATGAAGCCCTCGCCCACTGCGATGCGTACCTGGCCGCTGACCAGCTGCTGCAGGGCACGCAGCCGGGAGATCACGGCGTCCTCGGCGCTGCGCTGGGCATGATGATGGTCGACCAGCAGGCGCCCTGCCTCGGTGGGCTTGACGCCACCGGCATGCCGCTCGAGCAGGGCGACGTCGAGCGTTTCCTCGAGCAGCTTGATCCGT
The DNA here is from genome assembly GCF_029081005.1 of Halomonas elongata. Lineage (GTDB taxonomy): Bacteria > Pseudomonadota > Gammaproteobacteria > Pseudomonadales > Halomonadaceae > Halomonas > Halomonas elongata_B. Next base: position 127,009 of record NZ_JAJQTQ010000004.1, read on the forward strand.
CGGCTGATGGCCGAGACATCCACATGCAGATGCGTTGCCGCGCCGCGCAGGGAACCGCGACGGATCACCTCGCTGAGATAGGCCAGGGCGCGCTGGTTGAGCATCGGAACTCCATGACGTCTGGTGGACGGTTGCGACACCCGCTACGCTCAAGACGAATACCATGGGTCAGGGAGGCGGGCATGGAGCCATTATATCGCGTGTTGCCGGAGGCAACCTGGGAAGCGGCATGCCGTTCCGGCAAGGTGTCGCGTTGCGGCAATGACCACCGGGCCGACGGCGTGCACCTGAATGTCGCCGCGGCGGTGGACGAAACGGCGCGCCGGTATTTCGCCAGGGAGGAACGGCCGCTGGTACTGGAAGTGGACCCCAGCGGTTTTGCCGAGTGTATCGAATGGCGCGAGCCGACCGAGGAGGAGCCCTGGCCGAGACCGCTGGCACGTATCGAAGCCCTGCCGACCGAGGCAGTGATAGCGATCCGTCGCGTCGAGGCAGGGTTGCTGGAGCGTTAGCCGCGACCCCGCCTCGAAACATGTATGGCCTCGCGTCGGGGCTCAGCCCCAGATGGCGGCGCCCATCAGCGTCAGCGCCAGGATCACCAGGGATACCAGGGCCTCGCCTAGCGTGTAGGTCTTGAACCCACCTCGTACGCTGAAACCGGCGAGCTGGGTCGTGATCCAGAAGCCGCTGTCATTGACGTGGCCGATGCTGATACCGCCCGACAGGGCCGCCAGGGCGATCCAGATCGGGTCGACCACGCCGGTGGAGGCGGCGCCGGCCATGATCGTCATGGCGGTGATGCCGGCGACAGTGCCCGAGCCCTGGGCGATACGGAAGATCGCTGCCAGGCCATAGGTGAGCAGGATCATGCTGAGCCCCGACTGGGTCTCGCGAAAGACGCTGTCGACCAGCGTCTGGCCGATCTGGGTCGCCTCGATCACGCTGCCCAGCGAACCGCCGGCGCCGGTGACCAGGAGGACCATGCCGGCGGTCTGCAGGCCGGTGGCGGCTGCGGTATCACGCTCGTCGCGGCTCATGCCGCGTGCGGCCACGGCATAGGCCGCCAGGGCGCCAGCCATCAGGGCGACGATGCGGTCGCTGATGAAGGCCACGAAGGCAGGGATTTCGTCACCGGCCAGCACGCCCAGTTGCTGGCAGTAATCATAGAGGGTGCCACTCAGGATCAGCAGGATCGGCAAGGCGATCGGCAGCAGGGCCTGCCAGAGCGGTATCCGGTCGAAACCGGCCGGTGCTGTGGTGTCACCACCGCCGACCGCGGCGACGCTCAACTCGTCCGAGCGAGCGTTCCAGAGGCCCCTGTCGAGAATCAGGAAGTAGAGCTTCATCACGATCAGGGCGGTGATCAGGCCGACCCCCAGGCCAGCAAAGGTCATGACCCCGATATCGAAGTCCAGGATGGTGGCCGCCGCCAGCGGGTTGGGGGTCGGCGGCACGATGGTGTGCGAGGTGGCGGCCCCGATGACCAGGGCCCCGATGGCATAGGGCAGGGGGCGACCGAGTGTCTTGGCCAGCGCGACACCCAGCGGCACCAGGATCACGAAGGTCACGTCGAAGAAGACCGGGATCGACAGCAGGAAGCCGGTCAGCCCCAGGGCATAGAGCCCCGCTCCGCGTGGCGCACTCTTCACCAGGGTGTGGGCGATCTTGTGGGCGGCACCGGAGTCGCTCATCAATTGGCCGATGATCACCCCGAAGCCGATGGGCAGGCCGATGCCGGCCATGATGTCGCCGAAGCCGCCGCTGATGGCGTCCACGGTGCCGGTCATGCCGAGTCCCATGGCAAGGCCGAGATAGAGACTGCCGATGATCAGGCTGATGGCAGGGTTCAGCTTGGCGTAGAGAATCAGGAGCAGGATGAGCGATATGGCGATCGCGAGATGCAGAATTTCCATGGCGTGAACTCTCGAAGGGTCGTTGTCGGGACGAGTCTGCCCATGACGACCGGGACAACCCGGTCATCCTGTCGTGGTGGACGTCTTGAGCGAATGGCGTTTTCGGGGCGACGGGCCTCGGCATCGATCGCCGAGGCCACCGGTCAGTGGTTCAAGAGCCGCGTCGCTCGTGTCGGGTCGCCGGGGGCTGACGCCCCATCCAGAGTGGCGTGACGGCAAACCAGATGAGCGTGACGCACAGCAGCGCCCACTTCATCGCGACCTCGCCGAGGACATCGAACAGGTACAGGCTCGGGAACAGTACCGTCAGGACGAGCATCGACAGCGAGAGGAACTGGAGAATCGTGCGCATGGTGGTCACTCCCTCGTCGCGGTGGTGGTCGCGCCGCCAGGGGCGGTCGCCGTGTTCATGGTGGCATCGGTCACGGTTCGTCGACGCTGTGCCAGGAAGCTCAGGCCGGTGAACAGGACGGCGGCGATGAACCAGCCGGGCAGGGCCACGAAGAAGATCTCGATATTCGCGAACCGCACCAGCACCAGGCAGATCGCCAGGGTGATCAGCCAGGTTCCCAGTGCCGGCATGGTCAACCGGTGCCCTGCGTACTCGGCGTAGAAGCTCTTCAGGCCGAGCTTCGGGAGTACCCAGTAGTCGATGACGATCACGGCGCCGATCGGCATCAACAGCAGGCCGTACAGGGCCACGAAGCCCAGCAGCTGCATGGCCACGCCAGGGAACATCGCCACGAAGGTGGTCAGCAGCCCCGTGCCGATCGTGACGTGGAACCGCGAGACCTGCGGGATGACGGCCTGGAAGGCGAGCCCGGCCCGGTAGATGGTCGGGTTGGCGGTGGTCCAGCCGGCGATGATCACGCAGATCAGCCCCGCCACGCCCAGTGCCTGATCGGCCAGGGGGCCGGGGAGCGGGTCCGGTATACGGCCGCCTTCCGCCGCGGCGATCACGGCGGCCTCGCTGCTCAGGCCGGCGTCATACATCTGGAAGGCGAACAGCATGGAGGCCGCCAGCCAGGCCATGAAGTGGCCGACATACATGCCCGCCGCCGAGGCGATGCTGTACCAGCTCTTGCGCGCGAAACGCAGCACGGAGAGGTCGGACATGCCGATGTGCATGGCCATGTTGGCGAACCAGGCGAAGAAGATGACATGCCAGACGGTGAAGTCCGGCTGCCCGGGCACGTGCACGCCGGTCCAGATCGCCGTCTCGGCCAGGTGCCACAGGTCGCCGGCGGACGTGACGGTCGTCCCCGTGGCATCGATGAACCACTTCAGCGAGACGATACCGAAGCCGAGGAAGATCAAGACCATCCAGGGGGCGGCGATGTTGGCGAACCAGGACACGAAGCGATAGCCGTAGGCCGCCACGATGGTGATCACGATGCCGACCCCGAGCACGCTGAGCACCCAGCCGATGCTGTTCGGCGTCATGTCCGCCAGTGTCGGCAGCGGAAAGCCGAACCAGACCCCCACCGCGGTGGCGGAGACGGTGATCATGGCGCCGGCGAGAAAGCAGAACGCCAGACCGTTGGCCAGGTTGTAGAGGATGACGGTGTAGCGCCCGGCGATCTTCTCGAGGTGGTAGTAGAGCGTCAGCCGTGCCCGGGTCCCGATGGGGGCCGTGAGGAAAAGCCAGCTCAGTACCGCCAGGGCATTGCCGACGAGCAGACCGATGACCACGTCGAAGGCCGAGACGCCCGCCAGGACGAACAGCGGGCCGATCATCAGTTCGGTGCCGGCGGTGTGTTCGCCGGCATACATGCCGAGAAAATTCTTGAACCCCAGTCGCGCCTCGTCGGGAACGGGCTGGCGCTCATATTCGCTGCCCGCCGGCGCCGCGGTGGCTCGTGTTTCATGGGATGTCGCGCCCATGGCGAGTCCCTCCAGTCGTTGTTGGGTGTCGGGGCTCAGACCTCGAGATAGACCACATGGCTATGGGTATATTCGTAGAGGCCGTGCTTGCCATCGGCGCCCCCGATGCCCGACTTGCGAGTGCCGGCATGAAAGCCCTGCATCGCCTCGAAGTTTTCTCGGTTGATGTAGGTCTCGCCGTAATCGATCTCGCGACAGGCGTGCATGGCGCGGGCAAGGTCTCGGGTATAGACCGAGGAGGTCAGGCCGTAATCGGAGTCGTTGGCCAGCCGGACGGCCTCGTCCAGATCGTCGACGACCTGGATCGGCAGGACGGGGCCGAAGATTTCCCGGCGCATGATCTCCATGTCGCTGCGGCAGCCGGCGAGTACCGTGGGCTGATAGTGGAAGCCCTGGCCGAGGTCGGCGACACGGCCGCCGGTGATCGTTTCGGCACCGTCCCGGGAGGCGCGCTCGACCATGGCGGCCACCTTGTCGAGCCCCTGCTGGTTGATCAGCGGCCCCATCTCGATGTCCGGTTGTGCCAGCGGATCGCCGTATGTGGTCTCGGCCATGGCACGGGCGAGCTTGTCGGTGAACTCGTCGGCCACGCCGCGTTGCACGTAGACGCGTTCGGCACAGTTGCAGACCTGACCAGTATTGATGATGCGAGAGGCCCGGATCGACTGCACGGCGAGGTCGATATCGGCGTCGTCGAGGACGATGGCCGGTGCCTTGCCGCCCAGCTCCAGGTTGAGCTTGGTGATGTTGTCGGCGGCACCGCGCATGATGCGCGAGCCGGTCTCGACGCTGCCGGTGAAGCTGACCATGTCCACCTGTGAGCTCGCCGTCAGGGCATTGCCGGTGCCGGCGCCGCTACCGCTGACCACGTTGAACACGCCCTCGGGAAGGCCGATCCGATCGAGCAGGCGAGTGAAGGCGAAGCAGTTGTTGGGCGTTTCCTCGCTGGGCTTGATCACCACGGTGTTGCCGGTGACCAGGGCCGGCGCCATCTTGCGGGCGATCAGGAAGAACGGGAAGTTCCACGGCAGGATGCCGGCGACCACGCCGAGCGGCTTGCGAAACAGGAAGATGTTTTCGCCGGGACGGTCACTCTCGATGATCTCGCCTTCGATGCGCCGTGCCCAGCCGGCCATGTAGTCGAGGTAATCGGCGGTGAAATTGACCTCGACTTCGGCCAGACCGGAGACCTTGCCCTGTTCCTCGGTGATGATCCGCGCCAGGGACTTGGCGTCTCGGCGTATCTCGTCGGCGAGGCGTTGCAGGTAGGCGGCACGCTCCACGGCGGGCAGGCGCGACCAGGGTTTCTGGGCGGCGCGTGCGGCGTCCAGGGCGCGCTCGACGTCATCGGGTGAAGCGTCCGGTGCATGCGAGAGCAGTTGCCCATTGGCGGGATTGCGCACCTCGAGATGCTCGCGGGCAGGGACGAAAGTGCCGTTGATGTAGTTCTGGTGGGTCTGGATGTCGCTGGCCATGATTCGACTCCTCTCGTTGTGATGTTATGGCGTTGTCGTGCGTGTCGTTGGCGTTGCGATTCAGTACGTCGCGGATGAGGTCGTTCGGGAAGCACCGGGCTTGTAGCGATCCACGGTCTGCAGGGCGGCCTGGCGCAGCAGGCTGATGTCGATGCCCACGGCGATGAAGTCGAAGCCCCACTCGGCATAGCGCCGGGCATCGGATTCGGCTGGCGCGAGGATGCCGGTGGCCTTGCCGGCCGCCTGGGCGGCATCGAAGGCGCGCCGGATCATCGCCTGTACCTCGGGGTGCCCGGGGTTGCCGATATGACCGATCCCGGTGGAGAGGTCGGCGGGGCCGATGAAGACCGCATCGACGCCTTCCACGGCGGCGATGGCCTCGACATTGTCGATGCCCTGCGGTGACTCGACCTGAACGATCAGGCACAGCTCCCGGTGGGCGGTCTCGATGTAGTCCGGCACGGCGTCCCAGCGCGTCGCTCGGGTCAGGCCGCCGCCCACGCCGCGGATACCCTGCGGCGGGAAGCGTGTGGCGCGTACCAGGGCCTCGGCCTGTTCGGCGGTATCCACCATCGGCACCATCAGGGTCTGGGCGCCGATGTCGAGCAGCCGCTTGATCAGGGCCGGGTCGTGATCGACGGCGCGTACCACCGGGGCGCTGTCATAGGGCGCCACGGCCTGGAGCTGGCCGAGTATGGCCGGCACCGGGTTGGGGGCGTGCTCGCCATCGATCAGCAGCCAGTCGAAACCGGTAGTGGCGAGGATCTCGGCGGCGTAGGCGGTGCCGAAACCGGCCCAGCAGCCATACTGCGTGTGGCCGTCGAGCGCGTGCTTGAAAGGGTTGCGGGGAAGTTGCATGCCGGGCTCCTACTGCAGGTTGACGAACATGCCGCCGTCGACCAGCAGCGAGGCGCCGGTGACGTAGGCCGCCATGTCGGAAGCGAGGAAGGCGATCGGGCCGGCCATGTCTTCCGGTCGTCCCAGTCGGCCCAGCGGCGTGCGGCCGATCATGTAGTCGCGCTTGTCCGGGTCGGCCAGGTCGCCCTTGTTGATATCGGTCTCGATGGTGCCCGGCAGCAGGGCATTGCAGCGGATGCCGTAAGGGCCCAGGGCGACGGCGCAGGACTGCATCAGCGACAGCAGGCCGGCCTTGGTCGGCGTGTAGTGGGTCTGCATGGCGCCGCCGACCAGCGCACTGATCGAACTCACCGCGATGATCGCCCCCCCGGTGCCTTGTTCCTTCATGCGGTTGGCGGCGGCCTGTACGGCGAAGTAGGCCCCGTTGAGGTTGGTGTTGACGGTTTCCAGATAGGTCTCCCGGGGCATGTCGAGGAAACCGTGGAACGGACAGATGCCGGCATTGTTGACGAACACATCGACACTGCCGAAGTGATGGACGGCAGCGTCGACCAGCTTGTCGCCGGTATCCGGGTCACCCGCGGGGGCACCCACCGCGGTGGCATCGCGGCCGAGCGAGCGGATCTCGCCGATCAGTTCGTCGACCAGCGGCCGGCTGCTGTCGCTGCCGCTGTAGCCGATGACCAGGTTGGCACCCTGGCGGGCGCATTCCAGGGCGGCGGCGCGGCCGATGCCACGCGAGGCGCCGGTGACGATGACGGTCTTGTCGTTGAGAAGCATGGAGGACTCCAGGGGTCGGGTGTCGGCGATGTCAGGCGTGGGGCGCGAGGCGGTACAGGCGTCGGGCGTTGTCGATGAAGAGCGCCCGTCGTTCGTCGGGCGAGGCATCGGCGACGACCTCGGCGTAGGCGTGCCAGATATCCGCGTAGCGGGCGTAGAGCCCATCCACCGGGAAATTGGAGGCAAAGAGGCTGCGCTCCACGCCGAAGGCGTCGATCGCCTCGAGAATCAGTGGCCGGATGCTGCCGACCGTCCAGTGGTGATCGAGCATGCCGAAACCACTCAACTTGATGGCGACGTTGTCCCGTGCGGCCAGTTCGCGCAGACCATCACGCCAGGCGCGCCACCCCTCGACACTTTGACGGTCGACATACATGCCTGCGTGATTGAGCAGGAAAAGCGTGTCGGGGTGTTCCGCCGCCAGCGCCGCGGCCTGCGCCATCTGGGCCGGGTAGATCTGCAGGTCGAACGAGAGATCGTGCCGTGCCAGCAGGCGAAAGTTATCGCGCCAGGCGGGCTCGTTCATGTAGTGACGACCCACGTAATCGAACAGGGGATCCTCGTGCACATTGAGGATCTGGCGCACACCACGGACCCTGTCGCTGTGCCCGAGCTGTTCCTCGAGCACTTGCGCGGTCTCTGGTGTCGAGAAATCGGCGCCGATGACCAGTGCCGAAGGCAGCGGTGGGTGGCCGTCGTCATCGAGTGTCGTCAGCCAGCGCGTCTCCCTGACCGGGTCGACGGCGTCCGCCTCGACATGGACGGCGCCCAGCAACTCGATATCGCCGCGCTGGCGACGCAGTTCGGCCGGGCCGATATCGTGGGCCATGGGGCTGTAGTCGCCGAGCAGGTTGGGAGACGGCCGCTCGAGCCAGGGCTGGTTGCCCTGATCGAGCTGCCAGAAATGCACGTGGGCATCGATCACTTGCATGGTCGTCATTCCTCGGAAAGCAGAGTGAACACTTCATCCAGCGCCACGCTCTGGGGCGAGGCATCCGGCTCGGTGTCCATGATATCGGCCATGGCGTGCCACCAGCGCTGCATCACCGGCAGTGACGGCAGGTCGTCGACACGGTGATCGTCGGCCAGCGTCATGATGGCGAAGAGATGGCGCGATTCGGGGTCGAGGAAGATGCGATATTCCTCGACACCCGCTTCGCGCAATGCCGTGACCAGCGCCGGCCAGATGGCGTCGTGGCGTCGCCGGTACTCGGCTTCCTGGCCGGGATGCAGGGTCATGCGCAGGGCACGGATCGGCATGTCGTTTCCTCTCCGGTCGGGGCTCGCAGGGAATCAGTGCTCGTAGGGACGTGCCAGCTGGCTTTCCGGGTTCAGGCGCACGCCGAAGCCGGGGGCGTCGAGCCGGGAGGCGCGCATGCGGCCGTTTTCCGGTACCGGTTCGTCGAGCAGCAGCGGATTGAACATCGGCACCACCTTGTCGGCGTCGGGCGCCATCATCAGGAACTCGGCGAACGGGCTGTTGTGGCGGGTGACGACGAAGTGGTAGCTGTACACCGAGGAGCCGTGCGGCACGACCAGCTTGTTGTGGGCATCGGCCAGTGCCGAGATCTTGATCAGTTCGGTGACGCCGCCGCACCAGCCGACATCGGGCTGGATGACATCGCAGCACTCCATTTCCATCAGCATGCGAAAGCCCCAGCGGGTCGCCTCGTGCTCGCCGGTGTTGACCAGCATGCCGGTCGGGACATTGCGCTTGAGTTCGGCGTAGCCCCAATAGTCATCGGGGGGCAGGGCCTCCTCGATCCACTTGAGGTCGAACTCCCGGGCCCTCTGGGCGAGCCGAGTGGCGTAGTTGACGTCGAGACTCATCCAGCAGTCGAACATCAACCAGAAGTCGTCGCCGACGCGCTCGCGCATGTCGGCGAGCTGGGCGAGGTTCTTCTCGAGCCCGGCATCGCCTTCGGCCGGCCCGTGCTTGAGCGGCATCTTGCCGCCGATGAACCCCATCTGCTGGGCCAGGTCGGGCCGCGCTCCGGTCGCATAGAAGGTCAGCTCATCACGGACCGGGCCGCCGAGCATGGCATGCACGGGTTCCTGGCGAATCTTGCCCAGCAGGTCCCAGAGCGCGAGGTCGACGCCGGAGATGGTGTTGAGCACCACGCCCTTGCGACCATAGAAGAGCGTGGCATTGAACATCTGGTCCCAGATGCGCTCGATGTCGGTGACGCGCTGCCCCTCGACGAAGCGTGCCAGGTGTTTCTCGACGATGAAGGCGCCGATCTCGCCGGCGGTGGTCACCGCGAAGCCGATGGTGCCGTCGCTGGCCTCGACCTCGACCACCAGGGTGCCGAGCACGTTCAGCCCGAAGCTCTTGCGGGTCATGCGGTACTCGGGGTACTTGCTCATCGGCGTCGATATCTGGCCATCGATCCAGTGCCCGTCGCCCTGGTCATGGTAATCGGCGCCGCCGCCGCGAACGGTATAGGCACGGATGTGCTTGATGGTAGGCATCGGCATGATGCGGTCCTTTCAATGGGTGACAAATGGAGAAGGTGTGGGGGAATAGATACGCGTGATAGCGACGTCTGACTAATGCAGAGGCTGTCCCTTGTGATACCTTTTTGTTATCTATTGACGTAGAGATGAGGCCTCATGGGCTCTGCAGCGAGTCCGCGAGATTCAAGGGATAGAGCGGAATTAGACCAATGTCGAATGGGAGGTGTCGGAATAGCTTCCCGTTATCTTGGGTGCAGAGAGCATGGAAAAGAGGAAGGCGCCATGTCGGAATCGATGCGTCAAGCTGCGCTGCTCAACCGGTTGCGTTACAAGCACTTGTTGCTGATTGCCTTGCTCGACGAGCACCGCAATCTGCATCAGGTGGCGAGGACCCTGAACATGTCGCAGCCGGCGGCGACGCGCATGCTGCGCGAAATCGAGGCGACCTTCGATTGTCGGCTCTTCGAGCGCACCACGCGCGGTGTGCAGCCGACGCGGCTGGGGGAGGTGTTGATCGAGTTCGCCCACGGCGCCTTGAATCGTCTCGATCGATGCGCCGAATCCCTGCATCGGCATCAACTGGGCGACCAGGGGCAACTGGTATTGGGAGCCATCATGGGGGCGGCACCCGATCTGGTGGCGGAGGCGGTGATCGAAATGAAGCGTCAGCGTCCGCTGCTGCAGGTGCGACTGCTGGGCGAGACCAGTGACCAGCTCGTGGAACTGCTGGCACAGAACAAGATCGATATCGCCATCGCCCGCTACGTGACCGCGCTCCAGCATAACCAGTTCGACTTCGAGTCACTGGGCAACGAGACGATGCTGGCGGTGGTGCGTCACGATCACCCGCTGGCTGACGAGGCCTCGTTGTCGCTGGCGACGCTGCTGGAGGCCTGGCCCTGGATCCTGCAGCCATTGGAGAGTCCGGCGCGACAGGTCCTGGAGAAAGAGTTCGAGCTGGCGGGCCTGATGTCGCCGCGTGACATCATCGAGTGCGGTTCGATCTTTGCGGCATTGCAGCTGGTCAAGCGCAGCGACGGCGTGCTGGTGATGCCCGAATCGGTGCTGCGTGACTATCTCGCGATCGGGCTGATCAAGGCGTTGCCGATCTCGGTCGGCAAGACGCTTTCGCCCTTCGGTATCCTGATCCGCAAGAACGAGGCGCTCAGCGAGCCCGTCCGCCACCTGTGTTCCATCCTGCGCGGCATCGCCGGGCACTGAGTGGTGAGTCGTATGCGGCATTGCCACCGTGTGGCATGGGCTGGGTGCGATACGCGTTGTCTGAAAAGTGCCTGCACTACTAGTTGATCACTCAGGGCGAGCCTCGAAGACTATTCCACTATCCGATGATGGGGCTCGGCGTGTTCTTCACTTCATGCCCATGGCGTCATGCACCTCGCGCGGGGGTGATGCTGCTTATACGATGGTCTTATTCATGATCCTTGCCATGTGATGGGTTCTCCGCTAGCTTCTGGAATGATCGAAATTCATCAGATGAATTGAGTGGCGCCAGAAAAACAAGGAGTCCCACGTGAAAGTATCCCCTACTGCGGCACCAGCGGTCGATGAGCCTATGCCGGATCGCTCCGACTCGCCCGAAACGGAAGTCGATTCATTTCTGCACAAGGGAATGTTCCTGCCATTCGCCTTGATTGTTGCCTGCTTTGCGGCATGGGGGCTGGCCGGAAATCTCACTGACCCTCTGGTCTCGGTCTTTGGCTCAGTCTTTTCGATGAGTACCTTCCAGTCATCGCTGGTACAGTTTGCATACTATGGCGCATATTTTGCTCTTGCCATTCCGGCTGCCTGGATTAATTCTCGGCTAGGGTATAAAGGTGGCGTGCTGATTGGCCTGCTGCTTGCTTCCTTGGGAGGGTTTCTCTTCTTTCCGGCATCTGTCGTGATGACCTATGCCGTTTTCCTTGTTGCATTGTTCACGCTGGCGGCTGGTCTTTCGATTCTGGAGACTTCCGCCAATCCTTATGTGATGGCCATGGGGCCACGAAGTAATGCAACGCGTCGATTGAACTTCGCCCAGGCTTTCAACCCCATCGGCTCCAATCTAGGTGTACTGCTTGCGGCAATTTTCATCCTCCCTCATGTCAATCCGGCAACGGTGGAGGACCGTGCTGCCATGTCACAGCACGAGCTTGAAGCCATGCAATCATCCGAGTTGCAGGCGGTCATGGGCCCGTATATTACATTGGCTTTGCTCTATCTCGTTATTGCGATTGCGATTGCTGTAGTGCGTGTACCGAAGTACGAGGCGATAGCCGCGGACCGGCAAGGTGGTGGCGACGAGCTTTCTGGAAATCGGTTCAGTCGACTCCTGAGCAATCGTCATTATGCATTTGGCGTGATCGCTCAGTTTTTCAACGTGGCCGCTCAGACCTGTGCCTGGACTTTTACGATCCACTATATGACGGAAAATCTGGGAGCCAGCGATACGATAGCTGGATATTGGCTACAGGCCTCTCTGTTGGTCTTTCTGGTGTCCCGCTTTCTGATGGTGTGGATCATGGGGCGGTTCGATCCACGCAAGCTCATGACCTTGATGTGCTTGCTCGGTGTCGGGTTCTCTGCCCTGGCGGTGGTCAGCGGTAATATCGTGGGGGCTGTGGCTGTCGTCATGCTCAGTGCCTGTATTTCGCTTCTCTTCCCCACGATCTATGGCATTGCGCTCAAGGGGCTCGGGAAGGACACCAAGTATGGCGCTGCTGGACTGGTCATGGCCATTGTAGGTGGGGCCTTGGTGCCGCCGTTACAGGGGTGGGTGATCGATCTGACTTCGGCTCGTTTCAGCTACATGGTCGTGGCTGGATGTTTCTTGGTTATTGCCTGTTACGGGTTCTATGTATTGCGAAACTCTCCTGAAGGAAGAGGGAATGCTGAGGATATTTCGTGACCTTGGCGTTTGGGCCTACTCATCAAGGTTGACGGCGACCTGGGCCAGGTGCGTATGCATGGCAGCATGAGCAGACACCGGGTCGCCGGCAATGACGGCATTGAGAATGGCCTGGTGCTCATGATGTGTGGTTTCGAGGCGTCCTCCTCGGTAAATGGACTGCCAGATTCGCATTCTGAGTGTCGGCCTTGATAGGGCCTCGAGGAGCGCAATCAGGATGGTGTTTTCTGATATATGGGCCAGCGTGAGGTGGAATTCGAGGTCTATCGCCATTGCGGCTTCATGATCCTTGTTCTGGATGGCTGGCTCTGCTTCTCTCAAGAGGCTTTTGAGTTTCTCGATATCGGCGTCGGTTCGCCGTGATGCCGCTAGCGAGGCGGATTCAACCTCCAGTGCTTGTCGCACAGTATGCAGGCCGCGCGAAGACTTGCCTCCCTGGAGGCTTGCCCAGAACACCAGGGGCTCCAGCAGGAGATGGGGGTCGAGCGATGTCACGGTCGTGCCGGAGCCCTGCCGTGTTTCCAGAATTCCCATGGCCACCAAAGCTCTCACGCCTTCTCGGAGAGAGCTGCGGGAGACTCGGAAACGATCGGCGAGCAGTGATTCAACGGGAAGGCGATCTCCGGGGGTGATCTCTCCGGAGAGGATCATGTCCTGAATGCCCTGTACAACCACCGCATATTGCGACGGTCGGCGGGCATCTCGCTCCTCCTGCTTGTCTTTCTTCATGTGTGTCTTCTCCTTGTCTTCGGGATGGGCTCGAGCTGGGTTGAAGATCTTACGAGTGTTGGTTTACAGTCAAATTCATCAGATGAATTGGGAGTACCTTGGTGGAAACTATCACCTCGATCGAACTGGTTGACCTACGCTTTCCGACTTCCGAGAGCAGCGATGGCTCGGATGCCGTGAACAAGGATGCTGACTACTCGGCAGCCTATCTCCGGATCGTTACCGATAACGATGCGCTGTATGGATGTGGCTTCACCTTCACCATCGGCCGTGGCAACGATATCTGCCTCGAGGCTGTCGATGCCTTGGCGTCTCGTTTCATTGGACGTGATGTGGCCAGCTTGTGCGATGAGCCCGGAGAAGCTTACAGGGAACTTGCTGCCGATTCACAGCTTCGCTGGCTAGGACCGGACAAGGGGGTTGTCCACCTGGCCCGTGCCGCTGTGATGAATGCCGTGTGGGATTTGGCGGCTCGGCGGGCAGGCCTTCCCCTTTGGCAGCTCATTTGCGAGATGGATCCGGAAGCGCTGGTAGATAGCCTGGACCTGAGCTATCTATCCGAGGTCCTGACTGCTGACGAAGCGGTTGCCATGCTCAGAGAGCAACGCTCTTGGCGCGACGAGAGGATCGCAGAGCTCAGGGAGTGTGGATTTCCGTGCTACACGACGTCAGCGGGTTGGCTGGGATATTCCGATGAGAAGCTTGAGCGGCTTTGCCGCGAAGCGATGCAGCAAGGATACCGCCATATCAAGCTGAAAGTCGGTGCCAACCCGGACGATGACGAACGGCGGCTTGGTATTGCTCGTTCCGTCATTGGGCCAGACACGTCCTTGATGATTGATGCCAACCAGATCTGGGACGTTCCGGAAGCCATCGACAGGGTGCGGGAGTTGGCCCACCACCGTCTGCTGTGGATCGAGGAGCCTACCAGCCCTGATGATGTCCTGGGTCATCGCGCCATCGCCGACGGTGTTCGGCCCGAGGGAATCGGCGTTGCCACCGGCGAGCATGGCATGAATCGCGTGCTCTTCAAGCAGCTTCTGCAGGCCGATGCCGTGGACTTCGTTCAGATCGACTCCTGCCGTCTGGCCAGCATCAACGAGATCATCCCGGTGCTGCTCATGGCTAGAAAGTACGGAAAGCCAGTATGTCCACATGCCGGAGGAGTCGGTCTCTGCGAACTGGTCAATCATCTGGTGATGATCGACTACATCGCAGTCTCGGGGCAGGTGGAAGGTCGGGTGGCAGAGTTTGTGGACCATCTCCACGAGCACTTCGTTGATCCATGCGTCGTGAAGGATGGTGCTTACACGCTACCCAAAGCCCCGGGTTACTCGGCCGAGATCAAGGCCGAATCGCTGGATGCCTGGTCATGGCCGGATGGTACCGAGTGGACAAGACGTCGCCATGGGGAGATCGCATGATCACTGGCCGCCTCATCCATCCGGCGTTGCTGTCTGCACTCGCCAGCGCAGGACATGGCGCCCGGATTCTCATTGCCGATGCCTTGTACCCGCATACTACCGGTGTCGCAGCAACGGCGAGCCGAGTGCATTTAAACTTGCGGGCCGGAATGGTGCCGGCCGTGGATGTCCTGGAAGCCGTTGCCGAAACGGTGCCGCTTGAGGCTGCTACCTATATGCGAACCGCCGAGGGTGGCACATCTCAGCCGGTTAGGGAGTTCCAGCAGTTACTTGCCAGCTATCAGCATGATGGTGGTGCGGCGGTTTCATGGTCGAGTCTCGAGAGGATGTCATTCTATGACGCCTGCCGCGAGCCGGATGTCTGCTTGCTTGTCGCGACTGGCGAAGTGCGCCCTTATTCCAATCTCTTGCTGACGGTGGGAGTGCCATGATTCTCGATTCTCACCTGCATGTCTGGGACACGTCAGAGGTGGGCGTCTCATGGCTCGCCGAAGCAGGCTTGCCGGCAACGGCATGCATTCCTGATGCCCCGGAGGGGCGCCAATACATTCTCGTGGAAGCCGATGCTGATGATCCGGCACGAGAAGCCAATTGGCTGTCCGCGGTTGCCGCCGAAGATCAGCGAGTTCATGGCATCGTGGCTTGTGTCGCTCTTGAGAATGCTGATGCTACCGGTGAGCTGAAAAGGATCGCCGCGATTCCCCAGGTGGTTGGCGTTCGGCGCCTCCTGCAGGATCGCGATCTGTTCCAGTCTCCGGGCCTTTTGCACGGCTTGAGGCAGCTTGCCAGGCATGGTCTGCCTTTTGATGCCTGCGTTCGTGCCCATGAAATTCCGGATCTGGTCCGTCTGCTTGAGCATGTACCGGAGCTTACGGTTGTGCTGGACCACATGGGAAAGCCCGAGCCAGGGAGTCGGCAAGTCATGCGTGACTGGTGCCAGAATATCGCCCGTTTTGCAGAACTGCCCAATGCATGCTGCAAGCTCTCGGGGCTCCCGGCCGAGTGCCGTGATACCGCCGAACTGGAGGGAGCGGTGGCCGACATCATCGGTATCGCCATGGATCACTTCGGTCCACGCCGCTGTTTACTTGGTAGCGATCAGCCCGTCAGCCGGGATGTACATGACTGGTGTGGTCGAGTGCTGAGTCTTCTGCCTGAATCCGATCAGGAAGATGTGGCCAGCAAGAATGCCCTTCGCATCTACCCCAGGAGGCAATAAACCGTGACCTCAGGACCTGTTGCCACTCGTTTGCCCGAGACACTCCGCGCCGCCTTCTCCACCTTGGGCTTTGGCACGGCGCAGTTTGGAAACATGGGGCGGGAAGTGAATGAGCGAGACTGCCTGGATGCTCTCGAGACCGGCTGGAACGCTGGGCTGCGATTCTTCGATACCGCCCCGCACTATGGGCTGGGTCTATCCGAGAAACGTCTCGGACAGTTCCTTCAGAACCGACCGCGTGAATCCTATGTGCTCTCGACGAAAGTCGGGCGTCTCCTGCGACCGAACCCGCAGCCGACGGGGTCGGATGCCGTCAATGGGTTCATGGTGTCTGACGAGCTTGCCCGGGTGCGTGACTATACCGCCGAGGGTGTTCGATGCAGTCTTGAGGCGTCGCTGGACCGCCTTGGTGTCGATTTCGTCGACATTCTCTGGATTCATGATCCGGAGGAGCCCACGGATCGTTTCGATGAAGCGATTGCCGGGGCGGTGCCGGAGTTGAACCGTTTGCGTGATGAAGGGGTCATCTCTGCCTGGGGCGTCGGCTCCAAGGATCCGGCCATGCTGCGCCGTTTCGTTGACCAAGCTGGCCCTGATCTGATCATGCTCGCCGGCAGATACACTCTGCTCGAGCAAGAGCGGGAAGGGTTGATGGCAGCCTGTCATGAACAGGGGGTCGGTGTTGTTGCTGTTGGCATCTTCAACTCGGGATTGTTGGCCAGGCCCAAGCCCGCGGAAGACGCATGGTATGAGTATGGACCTGCTCCTGAGTGGGCCCTGGATCGCGCTAGAGGGCTTGCCGTAGTGGCAAGTGAACATGGAGTGAGCCTGCCCGAGGCAGCATTGCAATTCCCATGGCGTCATCCCGCTGTCGTGAATGTCATGGCCGGTATGCGGACGCCGGCCCATGTGAAATCGAACCTCGAATTGGCGACAGCCAAGATTCCTGAAGCTTTTTGGAACGATCTGCAGGCCCGGGGCCTGCTCAAGGAGATAGTATGAGATTGGCACGACGTGGTGCGCCTGGTTATGAGCTCCCGCTCGTAGAAGTTGACGGGACCCTTTATGACGCCTCATGCGTCGGCGACTTCGGCCCCGATTTCTGGGCAGCAGGAGGGCCAGGGCAGCTCAGGTGCCTGTTGGACGAAGGGCATCTGACCCCCGTTACGGTCGATGAAAGTGTTCGTTACGGCGCTCCAGTGGCTACCGCTTCGGCAGTGATATGCATCGGTCAAAATTATGCGGCGCATGCCGCCGAATCCGGTGCCGAGCCGCCAAAAAACCCCATCGTCTTTTTCAAGACTCCCAACACCATCGCTGGCCCAAACGATGATGTCACCCTTGCCCGTGGTTCCGAGAAAACGGACTGGGAAGTAGAGCTTGCCATCGTCATTGGTAGCAGAGCGGCTTACTGCGACTCGATCGAGGACGCCGCCCGACATATCGGTGGATACGTGCTGGCCAATGACCTGTCCGAGCGAGCTTTTCAGTTCGATGTGTCGGGGGGGCAGTGGAGCAAGGGTAAATGCAGTCCTGGATACATGCCGCTCGGGCCATGGATTGTGACGGCTGATGAGTTCGATCCATCGGATGTTCGGCTCCGCTCATGGGTCAATGGCGAGGGGCGGCAGGACTCTCGCACCTCGGACATGATTTTCAGCTGTGCCGAGATCGTTCGGGATCTATCCCAGTATATGCAGCTCGAGCCGGGTGATGTGATCTCGACGGGTACTCCCCAGGGAGTGGCTGTTTCGGGGCGTTTCCGATATCTGCAGCCCGACGATGTGGTCGAGGTTGAAATTGATGGCCTGGGTCGGCAGCGGCAGATGTATCGTGCATGGAGGGCATGAGGAATGGCAGCGCGCTTTGAAAGTTTGG
This sequence comes from Halomonas elongata, assembly GCF_029081005.1. Taxonomy (GTDB): domain Bacteria; phylum Pseudomonadota; class Gammaproteobacteria; order Pseudomonadales; family Halomonadaceae; genus Halomonas; species Halomonas elongata_B. Next base: position 144,531 of record NZ_JAJQTQ010000004.1, read on the forward strand.
TGGCTCTCGTCACTGGTGGTGGTTCGGGCATCGGTAAAGCCATTGCCGATCTCCTGGCAGAGGAAGGAGCCAGTGTTGCCGTCCTGGATGTCGATCCCTCTTCTAGTCGGCACTATGGACTCGAATGCGATGTTGCGGATAGTGCATCGGTGGAGTGGGCGGTTCAAAAGGTAGTCGATGAGTTCGGTCGCCTGGACATTGTGGTGAACAATGCCGGGATCGGTGCCCAGGGAGACGTCTGTGCCAATTCGGATGAAGAGTGGGCCCGCTCCTGGGAGATCAATGTTGCCGGAATGGCGCGAGTCTCTCGGGCCGCGCTGCCGCATCTCCAGAAATCCGGTGTGGCTTCGATCACCAACATGGCCTCTATCGCTTCTACGGCGGGTCTGCCGCAAAGAGCGTTGTATTCGGCGACAAAAGGAGCTGTGCTGGCCCTGACTCGGGCGATGGCCGCGGATCATGTTCGTGACGGCGTTCGGGTGAACTGTGTGGCACCCGGTACGGCGGATACGCCATGGGTGGGCCGGCTTCTGCAGCAGGCTGCCGATCCGGCTGCCGAGCGTGTGGCTCTTGAAGCTCGCCAACCCCATGGACGACTTGTCAGTGCTGAGGAGGTCGCGCGTGCAGCGGCGTATCTGGCGGATCCGGACAACCGCTCGTCAGTGGGTGTGTGCCTCCCTGTGGACGGCGGCATGGACGCATTGCGACTGAGGTCAGGGTCTCACTGAGCGTTGGTCGGTGCTGTCGTGAGACAGCGAGGCGAGCCGGATGCGGCTCTACCATTGAGCTACAGTCAGGTGTCTGCCCGCAGCGATAGGTGGCCAAAAATGTTGACCAGAAAGCTGACCACACCATGCCCAAACCAGGCATATTCAGGCCCAATAAACAAAACAGTCGATCATAAGTAACTGTTTTCATTGGCCGTGTGGTGGGGTTTCGGTAATCGACCTTCTTGCCGTTCGAGAGATTGCCGACACGTCGTCGGCAATCATGCGGCACAGACGAAAAAAAGCCACCCGTGGAGGTGGCTTTCTTCTGGTAGTGGTGGAGGCGGCGTCCAACTAAAAGTCTTTTCATAATGCTGATATTTCTGGTTATTTTTGATTTTATGTCTAGATTATGCCCCCAGATATGCCCCCTTATAGACATTTCTGCCCCCGTCTCTGGCTCTTAAGACACGGCCTGCCAACCCCTACTTTTCCCTACCTGGCTGCCAGTAGCACTAGCCGTTGCTCGACCGATGCATATATGACGTTAGCCGCCCGGCCCGTCTGGTTTGTCCGTATAACGTCAAGGACGGCAACGCTGCTGCGTTCGTCGCTCCCTAGCAGGCTGTTTGGCCTATGGGGCGATGCCGGATTGACGTTTTCTGACGTAGCTGTTCGTAACCGGAGTCCTACCCTTCCGGCTTCTCGATGCCGACGCGTAGCAAGCCGAGATCACGACCGATGCAATCGCCCAGTTCCTACTGATCTTGGCGTTGGCTTGGGTAACGGTCCGGTGGCGCATAGTTGCGCCATGCTGGCCCGGTCCAGCTCGCCAAGATCGATAGGGGGGAAGCGGTTAGCTCGACCGTCTGCTTAGTATGGGCGTCCGGGAAAAGGGCGGGCATCTGGCTCAGCCGGCAGGGAGTCGCTAGCGCAGCGAGAAATTTGCCGGGCAGCATACGCCTAAGGAAGGATGACGGTCGCGTTCTCACTCCAATCCTTGGCTTGGGTAAAAATATTTTTTAATATCAAGAGGATAAGCAGAAACCGGCGTTTCCCATGCATGAGGCATGATAATAGACGTGGCGGTTTGGCTTGACGCTAGGCGATATCTTCCCCATCATTAGGTTGTGTGAGTAAGGCCTAGGTCACCGCGACAGCATTTGCATCGTAAGCGTACTGCTTTGTGCGCCGGCCCTAGGGGTCACACCCCTTTCTTAGGCCAATGCGTTTGCATTGGCCTTTTTATTTTCCGAATGAAGCCTATCTTGTGTATGCAGCGGTTAATTTTCTTGGATGAAAGTGGTGACCTAGGATGGAAGTTCGATGCTCCCTTTGGACAAGGTGGCTCTTCTAGGCACATCACTATTGCTAGCGCATTCACCTGCATAGACGCAAAAAAACACCTTGCTAGAACAGTTAAGAAGCTAAAAAAAGAAGCCGGTTGGCCTCCAAGAGAGGAAATGAAGTGGGTGGATATGCCTCACAGACTTCGTATAAAGTTTTGTCAAAGAGCAGTGCAGTTATGCGTTGACCACCCAACAATTGAATACCATGCAATTGTCGTAGCGAAGCAAGGGGTGTTTTCATGGCTTCGTAATGATGACTCCATGCTATACAACTACTTTATTAAGTGCTCTCTGCTAAATCCAATAACTTCATGTAGCAGGGTGACGCTTATACCCGACCCTAGAGGAATTGCTCCTAATTCAGGGAATCCTTTAGACATTTACCTCCGTCAAGCCATTTTTGAACACCAATTTCATGATGGGGGAGGTACTCAGCTTGGTATCAAGCAGATAGATAGCAGTGCAGAGATGGGCATTCAGTTTGCCGACATGCTAGCTGGAGCCATACAACTACATTACGAAGGAAAGACTTCCGACTATTACAATGTTTTGAGGCCTTGCCTATCAGGTTGCTTTGAGTATTTCTTTCAGAACGCTAGACGTGCAGCCGCACAAAGCTCTGTGATGCAAGCCCCTTACTGAAAATAGTGGACAATGTAGACCTCATGGGGTGACAGCCGAGAGCTGGTTGGCTGTTGCAATAGCCACATGGACATTCCACTTACCGCACCCAGTGCGCACCGCCTGCGAACCAGCATCGACCTTGGCATTCCTTAGCATCGGCGTGTCTCTCGCTCGCGTAGTGACCGAGGAAAATCCTTCGCGCCAGCGTCATGCATCCAGGGCAGGCGGCCAGCGTTTCAGGTTTAAGGTTTTTTCAGGTCGGTGGGGCTGATTTTTCAATTTCGCGGGAGTGAAAGTTTCACCTCGTCATCGATGTCCACGGCCTTGCGCCGGTAGGTACTCGACCTCCTCTTACTCCGCCCGCCAGACCGGGCGCCAGCAGCTCATGTCGCTGTGCCAGCCCCGCCTCCCCACGGCTTCCAACTCGCTTGCCATGACGCCAGGAAAAGTATCTCGATGTCAGGTTGCCGGTACAAGTTTTCACAAGCCAGGCGGGCGGCTGCGCCTTTTCTCCCGCTGTTCTGGACAGTGGTCGAGTATCCTATGTCCTGTTCCAAGGGGACTGGCGGAACCGGAGAAGAGGTTAATCGCCCATTGATGCAGTAAAGCCTCGACTGGCTCCAGTCCTTACGGCTCTAATTGCCGGTGGAGAGAGTCAGCCGAGGTCTAGCAGGTCCCACCTGGTACGACTCATAGGGGTACTGTTCCCCGGGAGTGGTTCACCAAGCTGGGCAGGCTCAGGATAGCAAGACTGGTCCCGACTAGAAATACAAAGGCATCCGAGCCCCCGGTCGAAGCCAAAGGCCAAGGGGGGGACTTCAGAACACCCTTTTGATATATCAGCGGCGAAATAGCGGCCAACGGCAGCGCCATCGTCGGAGGACGCGAACGCTCCAGGAGTCAGGAGTGACGATGACCGGGCGCGGGGGCGGTATGGGGAAGCGGGCGCAGCCGGTCTTGAGGTTATAGCGCCTCTCGGTCTCGACGTATCGCCTCGGCATGCTGTTGTCCTCTGGTTAAGCCATTTGCTACCAGCCTGCACGCTCAAGGCTGAGGCCTGCGAGGGCCAAGTATCTAAACCTGGTATCCGTTTCGTTTTACCGTTTCATTGCATCATCAGTCGCTGAAGAATCGAGAGCCGCTTGGTGCTTGTGCGCGGACGTATGCCTTGTAAACTGAATACTGCTTCCGTGCTGGTGAACCACGACCGGGGAATTGAGTCGTACCAGCCGGGAGCCTTACAACGCTTGAGCGCTGGAAGTCGCAGGTGCTGCACTTATTGATTGACTGAAGGTCGATGCTTCTCCAGCAGCAATCGCAGCACCAGGTGTCTCAGCTTTACCTCATTCTCCGACGTTTCCATTGCCCGTTCCGCCATGCTCTGGTGCTCGTGCATATCATCCAGCACCAAGTCCTGCAGTTTCTGCGGGAAGGAGCCGTGCATGATCTGGTTCGGGTCGTTGTTCAGCACCTGGTTCATCACCGATGCTTCGCGCTCCAGGCGTCCAACAAGGCCTTTGGCGTAATGGAGCTGGTCATCCTCGCTGATGTCGCTACCGAAGATCTCGTTCAGTGACTCGATGATCTCGGAAAGGCGCTTAGTCTCGGGGTCGTGGGCCTTGCCAGAGCCGACGGAAGTGACTGATGAGAGGTTGTACTCGCCCTGTGTGTCGCCCAGTTCCAACTGGTTCTCAGCCTGTTTGGTCAGCCGGTAATGGGTTAGCTCCAGTTCGGATACATCAATGTCTTCCTCCAGCCGCTCGATGCGCAGCATTGGGTGGAGGGCTCTAGCGAAGACGCAAAGCTGCTCCAGGTCGCGGTCGTCATAGAACACGATCTGGGAGAGGAACTCGTAGGCGCGAACAAAGCTCTGCAGGTCCTTGCGGAAGGTATCGAGGGTGTCGCGTTGCTCGCCGGCCTGTTTTAGGTCGTGCTCGGCGCGTTTCTGGGCCCGTTCATCGCCATTTTTCTCCGCTTCCCGGGCCTGTCTTCGGGCTTCCTGTACCTTCTTCTGGGCGTCGTCATAACGGGCCTTGAAGCGATCCTTGGCGGGCTGGCAAGCGTTGGTCAGGCGAGCTGATTTGGCCCTGGGGTCGAAGAACGCTGTAGCGAATGCCTCTACCTCGCTCCAGGTGTAGATGTCGGACTCGTTGAGCTTGTCGAACAGGTCGTAGACCACCTGGGCATCGGAGACGTTGGCTAGTTCGGTCTGCTGGTAATAGGGCTCGAAGGCGTCCTGGATATCCGAGGCGTCGTTGACGAAATCCAGGATGAAGGTTTCCTTGCCCGAGAAGACGCGGTTCAGACGGGACAGAGTCTGAACGCACTCCACGCCCTGCAGCTTCTTGTCCACGTACATTGCACAGAGCTTGGGCTGGTCGAAGCCGGTCTGGAACTTGTTGGCCACCAGCATCACGTTGTAATCGTCCGTGTCGAATGCCTCGGCGTGGTCGCGGCCGTGCAGGTCCGGATTGAGCAGCTTTCTGGTTTCGGTCACCGGCTCAGGGATTACATCGTCGGCGGGCACCTCGCCGGAGAACGCCACCAGCGGGAAGACATCCGGGTAGTTCTGCTCCTGAACATACTTGCGCATCGCCAGCATATAGCGCACCGCTTCCTGGCGGCTAGCCGTCACCACCATGGCCTTCGCCTGACCGTCGAGCAGGTGGCGCACGTTGGCGCGGAAGTGCTCAACGATGACTTCCACCTTCTGGTTGATGTTGTGTGGGTGCAACCGCACCCAGCGCGCTAGGGTGGCTGAAGCCTTGCGGGACTCGACTTCCTCTTCATCGCCATGGGGATGCGCCAACTTCCAGGCGACGTTATAGGTCACGTAGTTTTTGAGCACGTCCAGGATGAAGCCTTCCTCGATGGCCTGTCGCATGGAGTACAGGTGGAACGGCTCCGGGAGGTTGTCCTCGCTTGCCGGTTCGTGGGAGTTGGGCGGGCGCCCGAACAGCTCCAGCGTCTTGGCCTTGGGTGTTGCGGTGAAGGCGTAATAGCTCAACTGGGTGGGTGGCTTGCGTGAGGACACCGCTGCATCCAGCACTTCCTCCGCGCTGATTTCGCCTTCGTCGTATTCATCGCCACCGCCTAGTAGGGCCTTCAGTTTGGTGGCAGAGCTGCCGGTCTGGGAGGAATGGGCTTCGTCGGCGATGACCGCATAGCGGCCCTGGGCGAGCGCTTTATCCTTCTCCAGCGCATCGTAGAGCGCAGGGAAGGTCTGGATGGTGACCACGATGATGCGCGTGCCCTTGCGCAGCGCGTCGGCCAGCTGCTCAGACTTGCTCTGGGTGGTTTTCTCATCCCGGGTGATGGCCCGGACCATGCCCTCGGTGCGCTCGAACTGGCGAATGGTGTTCTGGAGCTGGCTATCGAGCACCGTGCGGTCGGTGATGACGATGACCGAGTTGAACAGCTTGGCGTCGTTGTCGTCGTAGAGGCCGGCGAGCTGGTGCGCCGTCCAGGCAATGGAGTTGGACTTGCCGGAGCCGGCGCTGTGCTGGATCAGGTAACGCTCGCCGGCGCCTTCCTTGCGGGTCGTCTCGATGAGCCGGTTGACCACTTCCCGCTGGTGATAGCGCGGGAAGATCAGCGCTTCCTTTTTCTGAATGTTGCCGTGGAAGTCTTCCTCTTCCTTCTGCTCCAGGTGCAGGAATCGCTGCAGGATCCGCAGCCAGGCATCCGGGGCGAAGACGTCGTTCCAGAGATAGCCGGTGGCGTATTCGTTGGGATCGGTCGGTGTCGGGTTACCCGCCGCACCTTCCGGGGTGCCCTTGTCGAACGGCAGAAAGCCCGTGTCCTTGCCGGCCAGGCGGGTCGTCATGGCCACCCGGTCCTGGCTGACGGCAAAGTGCACCAGCGCGCCGGTCTTGAACGCCAGCAACGGCTCCACCTGCTTGTTGGTGGGCGCCTTCAGCGGCCGGTCGTCCTGGTACTGGCGCTTGGCCCGCTCCACGGACTGCTTGAACTCGCTCTTGAGCTCCAGTGTGGCCGTGGGAATGCCGTTGACGAACAGCACCAGGTCCAGACGGGGGTTGTAATTCTCTCCGGCATGGGGCGAGTAGGAGACTTCCGGTACCACGCGCAGCCGGTTGGCGTGGTAGCGCTGCTCAGACTCCGGGTTCATGCCGTGATCGGGTTTGAAGGCACAGGCCTCGATGTAGTGGCCAGGCAGACGCACCGGATTGCGCAGCACGAAGAGCGTACCCTTCTTGCGCCGTTCCCGATCCACCGCCAAGCACAGTTGGCGCTCCGGATCCCCTGGGTAGGCCTTGGCGAATTTCTGCCAGCGGTCCGGGTAGGCCTCCTTGAAGAAACCCACCAGGTCCTGGGTGTAGAGGGCCAGCCCCCGGTCATAACCGTCCGTCGTACCGGTCTGCCACCCCTGGGTGGTCATCTCGTTGATGATGTCCTTCTGGAACTGGTGCTCTCGTTCGTCGGCCATGACGTTATATGTTCCCTGATTTTACCGAATTGCGCCCCACTGTAGACCATAAGCCGCATTCCTTGAATTGGGCTCAGGCCGGCGTTTCTTCGCTGGGAGTGGATTGGGGGAGGGTTTCAGAAACCGGCGGTTCCCATTCGCGGACATCGATCTTGCCGGTGACGGCGGCGGAGATAAGTGCAGAACGGCGCTCTCGCAGTAGCTCGATGCCCATCACTGCCTTGTCTAATAATTTGGCTACAGAGCGCATAGATGTATTTAAAGTCTCAACAATTTTAATTTGCTCCTGTTTTGGAGGGAGGGGGACCTTGATACTGGAAACAATTTCCGGATTGAGGTTGTCCATTGTAGAGCCGACGGATTCAAGCTTGAGGCGCTCCCTAAAGGCGCTAGTTCTTATCAATTCTGAGAGAAAGTTTGAGTTCACCTTATCGCCTAAAGAAATCTTCATTGAACCGGTGCCACATAGCCAACCTTCTTGGTACTCATGGACCACCGCACAACGCCCCATTTCTCCACGACGACCGACAATGAGGTCCCCAGCAGAAAGCTTATGATGAGAAAGCCTTAAGACTACATCGTCGCGCACTGAAAGATAGTTGTCTGGGACAATTTGGCCGTCCTTAATGTTCGCTGGATTGATAACTGGTACCCCTGATTCAACGTACTCGTGAGCATGAAGTTGGCTTCCAAAAGGACCAGTCTGAACTTTTTCTGCAATCAAACCTATGGGAACAAGTTCCCAATGCTCCGGAACCTTTCTAAGCCACTCCACCCCGGAATCCTTCATCGCCACATCCGGGTCCAGCCCCTTGGTCACGGCATGGGAAATCACCGCCTGGCGCTTTTCCTTGAGCAGATCGATCAGGCGTTGCTGTTCGGTGATCAGGGCGTCGATGCGGGCAGTTTGGTAGTCTAGGAAGCGGGTGATTTGGGTTTGTTCCTCATTAGAAGGAGGAATGGTCAAACTTAAATTCTCTACTTGCTCGGAGGATACTGCCTCGAAGGTGCTGCCAGTTGCAATAGAGTCAAAAGCTGGACCTGCCGAGGAGAGTGCCCAGGATAACAAGCTCCTGTTCGTTCTCTGACCTGGTGAGATTGCACACAAGCCACGTCCAATTCCGTACTCTCGATCAGCGACATTTAAGGCTCCAACAGGGGCTCTGACAGAAAGCAAAATGTCACCAGCATGAGCATGTTTTTTAGCTGTTTGGCAGTAGAGCTTAGCCGTTGGGCTCTTCAGTCCAAATTCTGCATTGCCCTGAAGAAAAGGTATCGCATCCAGGCTTTCGTTATCCGTGTAATCACTAGAATCGGGAGACTGCCCCATATTCACGGAAGCAGCATGTTTTAAGCGGGTTACCCTCCAATGGCTAGGCACTTCACCAAGCCAATCAGCTCCAGTCGCCTTGTACTCTGGATAACTCGGATAGCTCATACCGCCATCTCCTCAATCATCCGTTTGATCGTATCCGTGCATTCCTTGAGGTCCGCGTCGATGTCTTCCAGCGGCCTGGGTGGCTCGAACACGTAGAAGTGGCGGTTGAAGGGGATCTCGTAGCCGACGATGCCGACTTCGCCGTCCTTCTCATCCGTCTTGGACTCATCGATCCAGGCGTCCGGCACATGGGGCAGGACTTCGCGCTCGAAGTAGTCGTAGACGGACTCGCCGAGCGGGACGTTTTCGTTATCCCGCAGATCCGGATCGGCTTCCAGGTTGCCTTTCTTATCCCGGCAGTAGTCGGCCACCGGGTCGTGCTCGCCCAGCGCCTTCCAGATGTTCTTGAGTTGGGCCGTACTGGGGTAGAAAGTGGCTCTGGTACATTTACCCTTGAGCGCTTCCAGGAAGGCTTCGCGGTTGTGGTAGAGGGTGTCGCCCAGGCTCTCGCAGGCGCTGACTAGGTTGGCCTGGTCGGCCTCGGGGAGCTTCTGGAAGAACTTTTCGCCCTTCATCCGCTCGATGCGCTCGGGTGAGGCCTGGAAGTTGAGCTGTAGCGGGCGTTCCACGGTGATTCGGCGGTAGCCGAAGGCCTCGGTCGGGAAGATCTTGCTCTCGTCCGTCTCTTCGAACCGGCCGTACAGGCGCACGATCTCGTCCTGCTCGGACTCGGGGATGTAGTTGCGCTTGCTGCCCAGTGATTTGCGCATCTTGGCGTAGCGATCCGCCGCATTGATGAGCTGGACCTTGTTGCGCCGCTGCTCGGGCTTGTCGTTGGACAGCACCCAGACGTAGGTGTTGATGCCGGTGTTGAAGAACGAGTCCGACGGCAGCGCGATAATGGCCTCCACTAGGTCGTGCTCCAGCATGTAGCGTCGAATCTCGGATTCACCACTACCGGCGCCACCGGTGAACAGCGGCGAGCCGTTGAGGATGATGCCAATACGCGAGCCGCCCTTGTCAGCCGGGCGCATCTTGGCGACTAGATGCATGAGAAACAGTAGCGAGCCGTCCGAGACTCTTGGCAGGCCGGGGCCGAAGCGCCCCTCATAACCGCGCTCCTTGTGTTCCTTCTGGACCTTGTCCTGCACTTTCTTCCAGTCCACGCCGAAAGGCGGATTACTGAGCATGACATCGAACGTCTGACCGCGCAGTTGATCGTCCGAGAGCGTGTTACCAAGCTTGATGTTCTCGACCTTCTCGCCCTTGATGAGCATGTCGCCCACGCAGATGGCGTAGGACTCGGGGTTGAGTTCCTGGCCGCTGACAGAGACATTCACCTGGTCGCTGATGGACTGCACGTAGTGTTCCGCCTCTGAGAGGAATCCGCCTGTTCCGCAGGTCGGGTCGTAGATGGTCAGAATCTTGCCCGGCTGCAGCTGGTCTTCCTCACCAGTCATCACCAGGGAGGTGGCCAAGTGAACGATGTCGCGGGGGGTGAAGTGTTCCCCGGCTGTGTCGTTGGAACTCTCCGCGAACTTGCGGATCAGCTCCTCGAATACACTGCCCATGCCAAAGTTGGATATACGCTTCGGGCTCAGGTCCACCGCCGCAAACTCCTGGACGACCTGATACAGCAGGTGGCTGCTTTCCAGCTGCTGGACGAAGTCCTCGAAGTTGAAGTGCTCGAAGATCGCTCGGGCCTGAGCACTGAACGAGTGCACATAGCTCATCAGGTCTTCGCCGGTCTGCGTGTCTGACAGGGACGCCAGCCTCAGCGGGGAGTTGTTGTAGAACGGCTGGTCAGCGGCGCGGTGCAGCAGGCGGTCCTTGGCGGTTTCCGATTTGTCCGCGTGCTGTTTGGCGGCGTCCAGCACCGCCTCCTTCGTTGGCTCCAGGACGCATTCCATCCGGCGTAGCAGGGTGAACGGCAGGATGATGCGGCCGTACTGGGACTGTCTGAAGTCGCCACGTAATAGCTCAGCGATGGACCAGATGAAGGATGCGATTCCGGAGTGGTTTTCCGTGTTCATTGGAGCTCCGTGCAAAGGGGTGTTGGGTCGGTGCGATCCACCCTGGGATGTTCGTGGCGCAGGCCTCAAAGGAGAGCTGCAGATGGTTTTTCTGTATTATACGCCAGCAATCTGGTGCCAGAGAGCCATCCACTATGGTGGGCAACTGTATCCCCCTGGAAACCTCCCTTCAATGTCGCTGTCCACGTCGAGTTGATCGGCCATCGCACTATCAGTGACAGTGACGCTCTGCTGGGTGAAGCCTCCGACAGCAACGGCGTAAGGCCCGCTTTTGCGAAACATTTGCGTCGATCAAGGTGCTCTGCATCGAGCTCGACATTCACTACCCAGTTGGTTCCGCACCGTGGCGCGGCAGCGGACCATGGGTAGGGTCAACCCCAATACGAAGGCCCTGCTCGGCGGCTTCGGTCATACTGGCGTGGGTGATCGTCATCATAGTGGATGCATCTATTCGGTCGCCTGTTCTGTGTTTGCTCTGAATAGGGAAAGGCCCGCCTCAACGGGCCTGTTCTCGACGTGGTGATCAGGGTTCCACGGTGGCATCGGACCAGCGGGCTCGGGCAGCGGCCAGCGCCTCTTCAGGTGACATTAGCTTGCCGACCATGGTGGCGATGGGCTTGCCGCCTTGGATCACACGCCATGCAAGCCGCTTGTCACTGTTCGCTGGCGCCAGCTCTTGCAGCAGCTCGGCCTTGTGCGACTTGATCCAGACGCGGGTTTCTTCGGTGATGTTCTCGGCAGGCCAGACGTAAAGGCGGCCACCAGGCAGGGGCCCGGCCTCCAATTCGTGAGCCTTGAGGTAGTCGAGCGCAGCCATTAGAACTCCTCCCCGGACACCTTGGGCCAATAATTTTCTTCAGCCGAAGTCCCAGAAGTCACAAAGTCACACCCTCGACCATTCGAACTGTGACTTTGTGACATGGGGGACATTGGTTCAGGAACGTTTTTCCCGATCCTCCAGCGGATGACACCGCCACCCCCCTTACCGAGACTCTTGCACTCTATCCCGAGTTGTCGCAGAGCGGGCGCTGATCGGCGCATCGCATCACCAAGCCCTTTGCCGGACCGTGGCCAGGCATCGGCTCCTGTCGGCTTGTAGTCGGCGAGGATGGCCAGCCAGCGCTTGGCCGGTTCGTCTCGTGTTTCGCCAGGATGGATCTCGGCCCAATCGCGAATGGCCGTCGCCACCGGGCTGGCTTCGAGTGTGCGCTCGAGGCCGTCTTGCCGTGCCGCTGTGAACTCGGCCATGAAGTCTTCGGGGTCGCGTCCCATCGCCTTGGCTACAGCCATGCCAAGATAAGCGAACTCGACCAGCCTTGGGCGTCGGTGCGTGGGTAGCCCCATGTCGGGCAGTTGCTTGAGCGCCTTGGATGCTATATCCAGCAAGCCGCCGATGATCTTTGGCCGGTTGGCCTCGAAGTCGGCATCCATTCGGTCCTTGGCCTGGGCATCCTGAATCACCGGCAACTCGATGGTGATGGTTCGGCTTACCAGGTCTTGCTGAGTGACAGCAGCCGATATGCCGTTGAGGATGATGGGGCGCTTGAGCTGGATGACGCTCTCATCACCATCGGTGTAGAGTTTGCGCCGGGCGAAGCCACCACCCGTGGCCACAACGCACATGGCATCCTGCAAAGGTGCTGGCAAGTGGCTGGCGTTTTCGATGCTGATGACATGGTTTACGCCTCCGCTGACGAACAGGTCTTCGGCAGACTTGGGCGTTCCACGCAGGTCGGCGGCGTTGGGGTCGATCAACCGTCGCAATGCAGCTTGAGTGCCGCTTTTCCCGCTGCCTTGCTCACCCAGCAGCTCGATGATCGGGTAGGGTGTGTCGGGGCGCAGGCACTCGACCAGCCAGGCCACAACGATGATCCGGGCATTCTCGGGGATGTTAGCCACGCGCCATAGCGGCTCGATGCTGCCATTACTCAGAGGCTCTGGGAGCGTGTCAGCGCTTTCCGACCGGCAGAACATTAGTTCGCTTTGCTCTTCAATAGTCCAGGCGCCGGAACGTAGGTGAATACAGCGACTACTGCCCGCAATGCCAAGATCCAGCCAGTAGTGGCCATCACCGCCGGCCGAGCGGATGTAGACGGTGCGATGCTCCTTCATCGCAATACCTTCGAGCGTCATACGCGCTTCCCGCAGAGCCTGATCCTTCACCGCCTTTTCGTGCTGGGCGTAGAACTCGGCGGTCAACCAATGGCGAAAGGCGCGACTGCCGATGGACCATACCTCACCTGTGCCGCGATGCCGGGCATAAGCCACGTCATTGTCGTCATGGAATAGGTCGTTCCAGGTCTGGACGAATGCCACGATCAGATCGGTTTGCGACTGCTTCTTGTCGTGCTCTTCGTTGCCCTTCTCTTCCTGTAACTGGGTATCTGGAGCCTGTTCACGGGTAGCCTGTAGCTGCTCCTTGACGGCTTGGAGCCCTTCTCCCTGGCGAACGTCGCTCCAGTCCTTGCACGTGGCTGGGCAGGCCCACTTGATCCCAGCCCGTTCGGCGGCACGATGCCCCGCCTCGTCATTGTCCACGGCGGCTAGCAGTTCGGCGCGACCAGCAGCAGTGCGCAGCACCTTGACGACGCTGGCCACCATCATCTCCCCAACACAGCAGGCAACGGGGTGCCCGGTGGCCGCATGGATCGAGTAGCCGTCAGCCAGGCCGGCACAGACGATCAACGGCCCTGACAGGCTCAGCAGGTCCGCCGGCACGAAGCCAATGGGAGTGAAGGTGCCGGACACCTTGCTTCCCGGTGTCGTGAACTTGTCACCCGGTTTGGCGTCCTCAGACTTCTGTATCTTCTCCGGCAAGATTCGCTCGAAGCCGGCAGACGCACCGGCAGCATCCACCAGCTCCCGAAGGATTATCGATCCGCGCCAGTCCTCGGCGCCATGGCATCGCACCTCGCCCGTCTCGACGGTGACGCTTGTCTGGCAAACCGCGTGCAGGTCAGCCAGGGCGATCTCCTTGCGTTCTAGGTAGGGGTGGCCATAATGGTCGGTGTTGTGACTGTTATGCGCCTGCCCCTGCCGGGGGGCGGGCGCTTTCATTTGTTCGGCCATTCGCCTTCCCCCATCTCCCTGACCAGTTTCTCCAGGCGCTCGACGTAGCTCATGAGCATCCATGTGCCGACGGTGGCTTTGCCCATGTACTGAGCACGTGCCAAGTCGTCGCGGATGTCAGCAGCCAAGCTTTCAAGCTTGATACGCTCGCGATCATTCATGACGCCTCCTCCTTGCCGGCAATGCTGGCTTCCAGGCGGCGGGCTTTGGTCATGTGATGGTTGTAGCGCTTCAGGCGAGTGCAAGCGCTGGAATCGGCAAATAGTGCGGCGCGTGCCATGGCCCGATGGGCGGCAGCGCGTGCAGATGGATTGCGGGTAGGGGATAGGCGTGAGATTGACATGGGTAACGCTCCTTGAGTTGAGGAGTCGTCCCCGGATGCCGCCAAGCACCGGATGGGGGCGACTGTACGCGAGTTGGCGGACCGGCACTCAAGGAAACCGGCATGCCCGAAGGCATCACGCGCACAGCCGCCATAACGCATGGCAGGCACAAAAAAAGCGCCCGTCATGATGGTGGCGCTCGTGCGCCTTGAGTGATCCGATCCGCCAAGATCGGCTGCCGATTTTGCGGCAGCACGAGGATAGTAGGCGTGGGCGCTAGTCGTGGTCAACATTACGCTGCACCCCCTTGGTTGCGGCTGGCCTCGATACGCTGCTCAATCCACTCATTGATTTCAGACTCGACCCAGGCAACAGCGCGCGGGCTAATCTGAATCGGAGAAGGAAAGTCGCCGGCATTGATGAGTCGATGCAGTGTGGTATTCGAGATGCCACAGCGTTGCAGCACCTCGGGACGGCGGATGAGGGTGGAAGACTGGTTGGTTTTGGTCACGCTTGGTTCCTCACGGAATGAATGCATGACCAAGGTTAGGATTACGGAAGCGCCCTAAAAATGTGCGCGTGTACGGAAAAAGGGGGTTTCCGTACGGGAGAGGTTATTTTCTGGGTGGTCGTCCTGGCTTTGTGGCGTAGTCTGGAGCCACTTTGCTAATCGTTGCTCGTATCTTGTCGAGTGACTTTGGCCAGTGTTTATGAGGGCCTTCGTCGCCTTGGCCCTGACGTTCCTCGGCCTCCTTCACAACGTCGTCGTGGACCATGCTTGCCACCTCGCCAATACGAAGTTCCTTGGCGTGGTCCTCCGCCCATATCTCGCTGGCGCGTTCCCTCATCCACTGTTTGCCACGTTCCCGCTCGGCATCGACGCTCCAGAATCCTGTCTGGCGCCGAATGTCTGCAATGGCGTGCCTCGACATCTCGGCGTGGCGATTTTTGTCTGGCATCGTCAGCTTGCCGTAGAAGTAGCCGGCCAGCAGGAGACGATGCCCATTGCTCAGACGCTCAAGTTCTTGGTCTGTAGCGCTATGCTGAATTTCCTGCACAAGCTTTAGGCAGAGGTCAGCGGCATACTCCGTGGCGGGTGCTTGCTCATCGCTGGATCGGGCCATTTGCACCAGCTCGCTTACCATCTGGGCAAGTACGTCGCGACCGTGTAGTAGACCGTCAGGGCTAGTAAGCGACAACTCGTCAGCCATTGTCTTTGGCGGTGGGGTGTTCATTGCTCCGGCAATTAGACCTCGGTCGCTTCCATGGCGTTGGACTTTGTCAGGTATGTCGAGCCCAAACGTCTGCTCGTTATCAGACATCGCGCTACTCCTCACGCACTCCAGATGGGGAAGGCTGGCAGGCGTGGTGGAGTTGCCACGCTTTCGGGTGATCGGCCCTAGCCAGCCAACGGGGTGCGGCGGCTGCCGCTTGTCTCAGGCCCCGGCGCGGATCGGCACCACGTTGTCGGCACCATCTCGCAGGGTATCCAGGTAATCGGCCCAGCTTTGCAGCATCTCCCGGCGCTGCTCCAGGTGAGAAGTCCGGTTGTAGGCGCGACCGTTGCTGTCCTTCACAGCGTGCGCCAGTTGCTGCTCTATGTAGTGCTCCGGATAATTCAGGCGCTCGGCCAGGATCGTGCGGGCCATCGCCCTGAAACCGTGCGCTGTCATCTCGCCTTTGAAGCCCATCCTGTCCAGCGCGGCCTTGATCGTATTGTTACTCATCGGTCGTTTGCTGCTACGGACGCCGGGAAAGACATACTCGGCTCGCCCGGTCAGCCCGGTCAGCCCGTGCAGGTCGCGCAGGATCGCCACGGCTTGGGCCGGCAGTGGAACGATATGGGCTTGCCCCGTCTTGCTGGCATGAAAGGTCCAGGTGGCTTCCTTCAGATCTATGTCGGTCCATCGGGCTTGGCGCAGCTCGCCGGGACGGGTGAAGACCAGGGGCGCCAGCTTCAACGCGGCGATGGTGACTGGCTGGCCGCCGTAGCCCTCGATCGCTCGCAGCAGGCCGATTACCTCCTTGGGATCGGTCACGGCTGCATAGTGCTTGGTCTTGTGCGGGCGCAGTGCGCCGCGCAGATCAGGCACAGGGTCACGCTCGACGCGCCCGGTGGAGATGCCATAGCGGAATACCTGGCCGCACAGTGTCTTCACTCGATGGGCCGTCTCGATATGGCCGCGCTCCTCGATGCGGCGCAGGCAGTCCAGTAGCTCGGGTGGGGTGATTTCGGAGATGGGCCGCTTGCCGATGGTCGGGAAGGCGTCACGCTCCAGGCGGCGTTTGTTCCGCTGGTAGTGGGCGGGCACCACGTCGTGCTGGTGCACCTTCTCCAGCCACTCGACGGCCACGGCCATGAAGGTATTGGCGGCGGCCTCCTCGCCTTGCTGGCGGGCGATGCGCTTGGCGGCGCTGGGATCGATGCCCTGGGCAAGCTGGCGCTTGGCCTCGTCGCGGACCTCGCGGGCAGCCACCAGGGAAATGCCGGGATAGACGCCGATGGCCAGCCGCTTCTCCTTGCCGGCGTGGCGGTACTTCATCCGCCAGTATTTGCTCCCGCTGGGGGATACCTCCAGATAAAGGCCGCCGCCATCGGTCATCTTGAACGTCTTGTTCCTGGGCTTGGCCGTCTTAACGGCGGTAGCGGACAGCTTGTTGGTCTGGCGGCTCATGGGGGCACCTCGGGGCGGTGGTCGCCTTATGCCCCCTTGTCGGCAGTGCCAGATGCCCCCAAGGGTAGGGGGCGGGCTATCGGCCAGCCAGGCGCCGGATAGCGCGGCTTCTGGCAGGTTTGGGGGCATCAGGGTATCGGCTTCAGCGTTGTGCCCCCAGATATGCCCCCTTAGGTGGGGGCATGTCAAGGAATGCTATGAAACGTCCAGGCACAAGAAAGGGGCCCTGAGGCCCCTGTTCATGCGGTTTCTAGTGCTTCTTGGGAAGTCCTGAAACCTAGGTTTGGTGGAGGCGGCGGGAATCGAACCCGCGTCCGCCGACACTCGCCCATCGGCTCTACATGCTTAGTTCCGTCTTTTGTTTTAACGTCGCTGGCTCCGACGGGCAGGATCCAGAAACGCGATTCCTCTAAGTTTTAACGGCTGACACGAGGACGGGGCCAGCCGCGATCCCATCAGTCTGAGCTCGTGCCCTTTGGTGATGAATGGGCACATCACCGCCGGGTAGGACTAGAAGCTAGCAGTTGTTACGCTGCCAGCGCGCCCTGAGCGTAGTTGTCGTCGTTTGCGACTATTTAATCGTGATGTTGGATTTACGAGATACATCACGCTCTCGGCATGCACCTCAGGGGTTGTCATCGGCGTCGAAGCCATGTCGCCCCCGTAACGACGCCATTCTAACAGAGTGGCTATAGGTGTGACAGCCTTATGTCTTGTTGTGCTCGCGCAGGATGCGGCCCTTCTGGCGCTGCCAGTCGCGGTCCTTCTCGGTGGCTCGTTTGTCGTGGAGCTTCTTGCCGGTCACCAGCGCCAGCTCGCACTTCACCTTGCTGCCTTTCCAGTACAGCTTGAGCGGCACGCAGGTGTGTCCCTTGTCCTGGGTCCGCGAGAAGATCCTGGCGATCTCCTTGCGATGCAGCAGCAGCTTGCGGGTCCGGGTCGGGTCGGCCACCTCATGCGTGCTGATGGTGTTGAGCGGGGTGATATGACTGCCCAGCAGCCAGGCTTCCCCGTTCTTGACCAGGATGTAGGTGTCGGTGAGCTGCGCCTTGCCGGCGCGCAGGCTCTTCACCTCCCAGCCGGACAGTGCCAGGCCGGCCTCGAAGGATTCGTTGATGTGATATTCGAAACGCGCCTTCTTGTTCAAGGCGATGGCGTTGCTGCCCGGGCCCTTGCCCTTACCTTTCTTGTTGGCCATGGAACCTCATATCCTGTCTTGCCGATGATGGCCTGCCCCTCCGATATGGGGGGAAGCGTGATACCATTCAAGGCCTGAAATAACCGCTCATGATACGCCTTGGGCCCCTTGAAGTCAGCGGAGAGGTCAATGCCAACGGTCAATCGGTCCGCCCTGGTGCGGCACACCCCCCAGCAAATGTTCGACCTGGTCAACGATTTCGAACGTTATCCGGAGTTTCTACCGGGCTGTCGGCGTGCGCGATTGCTCGAACGGGACGCCGAACACCTGGTCGGCGAGATGACGCTGGGCCGTGCCGGTATCGAGCAGAGCTTCACCACGCGCAACGATCTCCAGGAGCCCGAACGCATCGATTTGTCGTTGGTCAGCGGCCCCTTCAAGCGCTTGCGTGGGCGCTGGCTGTTCCTGCCCATGGGCGAGGATACCTGCAAGGTCAGTCTGGAGATGGAGTTCGAGTTCGCCAACCGCCTGCTGGGCATGGCATTCGGCAAGCTGTTCCAGCAGGTGGCAGGCCAGCTGGTGGATGCCTTCACGCGTCGTGCCGATGAGCTCTATGGCCGCTGAGCACAAGAGCGTGGTGAACGTCGAGGTGGCCTTTGCGCTACCGCACCGTCAGCGTGTCATCTCCCTGATATTGCCCGCGGGCTCCAGCGCCCGTGCGGCGGTGCGCGAGGCGGATCTTGCACGGTATTTCCCCGATGTGCCGCCCGAAACCTTCGAGAATGCCGCGCTCGGCATCTTCGGCAAGGCGCTGCGCGATCCAGACCAGTACGTATTGCAGGAGGGCGATCGGGTAGAAGTCTACCGGCCTCTACGTATCGATCCCAAGGCGGCGCGGGCGGCCCGCGCCGCGGATCGGCGGGACTGAGACGGGTCAGTCGTCCTCGGGGCGTACGTTGAGCAGGTTGCCGGCCTGCTCGCCGGCGGAATCCGTCGGGCCGATACCGCGCTCGTTGGCGACCGACGGGGGACGCGAGAAGTCGCCATGTCGATCGATGTCAGCCAGGCGGTTGCCCTGGAAGGTCAGCGTGAGGCGGCGTTGCTCGATGCCGCCGTAGGCCTCGTCCAGTCGATAGACGTAATCCCACTGCTGGGCGTCGAAGGGTGCCTCGAGCATCGGACTGCCCATCAGGTTGACCACCTGCTGGCGAGTCATGCCGGGTTGCAGTTGTTCGGCCATATCGGCGGTCACCAGGTTGCCCTGGGCCAGATCGCGCTTGTATACGCCGAAATAGCTGCAGCCACTGATCAGGGTCAGGGCGACGGTAAGGGTGACGGTTCGAGTCAGCTTTTGCATTTGCGCCTGTTCTTCACTATCGTGGTTTTGGTCGATCATACCCGACCCTACCTGATACTGCGAAGAGCAACCATGGCCGACCAGAACCATGAATTACGCAAGGCCGGTCTGAAAGTGACCCTGCCGCGCGTCAAGATACTGCATATCCTCGAGAACGCCACGGGGCAACACCACCTGAGCGCCGAGGATGTCTACAAGACCCTGCTCGAGGCGGGCGAAGACGTGGGCCTGGCTACCGTCTATCGCGTGCTGACACAGTTCGAGACCGCCGGTCTGGTGACTCGTCACAACTTCGATGGCGGCCATGCCGTCTTCGAGTTGACGCAGGAGGAGCATCACGACCATATGGTGTGCCTGGACAGCGGCGAAATCATCGAGTTCTTCGATGACACCATCGAGCGTCGCCAACAGGAGATCGCCGAGGAGCACGGGTACGAACTCGTGGATCATGCCCTGGTGCTCTACGTGCGCCCCAAGGGTTCCAAGGTGACGCGCCAGGAAACGCCCGGCAAGAAGTGACACGCCTGCTCGATGAGGCGTGACCGACGGCGCCCCCGATCCAGCGATCGGGGGCGCCGTCTTGCGTATGGAATATCAGTGATGGGCGCGCTGACTGGCGTCGAGCATCTCGCGGGCGTGTGCCAGGGTCTGGTCGGTCAGCTTCATGCCGCCCAGCATTCTGGCCAGTTCGCCGACCCGGCCGGCCTCGTCGAGCAGCGCCATGTGGGTCAGGGTGGTCGCGTCTTCGGCCTGCTTGGCGATATGCAGGTGCTGGTGGGCTTGAGCGGCGACCTGAGGGAGGTGGGTCACGGTCATCACCTGGCCGCCTTTTCCCAGGCGCCGCAGGAGCTGCCCGACGACCTCGGCGGTGGCGCCGGAGATACCGACATCGACCTCGTCGAAGACCAGGCTCGGGGTGGTGGAGTGCCGGGCGGCGACCACCTGGATGGCCAGGCTGATGCGGGACAGCTCCCCGCCGGAAGCAACCTTGGTCAGCGGGCGTGCGGGCTGGCCGGGGTTGGCGCTGATCGAAAAGCGGGCGCGTTCGAGCCCTTCGGGGGACGGGGCGTCGCGGGGCATCAGCTCGACATCGAAGCTGGCCTTGCCCATGGCCAGAAAGGCCAATTGTTCCTGTACGGCCGTGCTGAAGCGTCGGGCGGCGTCCTGGCGGGCGGCGCTCACCACCTCGGCCTGCTGCTGCCAGGCCTGCTTCAGGTGCTCGACCTCGCCGGCCAGGGCGTCCAGATCGCCGTCACCACCTTCCAGTTCGGCCAGTTCCTCGCCGAGGCGCTGGTGCAGCACGACGAGTTCGTCGGGCGGCACCTGGTGCTTGCGGGCGATGCGATGTACCTCGCCGAGGCGGTCTTCGACCCAGCCCAGGCGCTCGGGGTCCAGCTCCACGCCGGAGGCGAAATGATTGAGTTCGCGACCGGCCTCCTCGACCTGGATGCAGGCGTCGCCCAGCATGCTCAAGGCATCGGCCAGGGCGCCGCGATCACTGCCGGGTAGCACCGAGAGTCGGTTCACTGCCTGGTGAAGCAACGGCAGGGCGCCGCCCTCGTCGCCGTCGCAACATTGGGCGGCGAACTGGGCCTCGCGCAGGCGTTCCTCGGCGTGTGCCAGTGTTTCCTGTTCCGATTCCAGGCCTTCGAGCTCGCCCTCGGCCAGGGCCAGTTGGTCGAGTTCCTCGACCTGGTAGCGCAGTAGCTGGAGGCGGGCGCGGATCTCGTCATTATCCTCCGAGAGGCGCTTGAGCCGTTGGTGAGCTTCGCGCCAGGCGTGGAAGGTCTCCTCCATGTCGCGCACGGTCTCGCCGTGGCCGGCGAAGTCATCGAGCAGGTGCAGATGGGTTTCCTCGCGCAGCAGGCCCTGATGGGCGTGCTGGCCATGGATCTCGATCAGGTGGTCACCCAGCGCCTTGAGGTCCGCTACCGTGGCGGGCTGGCCATTGATCCAGGCTCTGGAGCGGCCGCCCCGGGTGACCACGCGACGCAGCAGGCAGTCGTCGTCGGGGAGTTCGCGTTCGTCGAGCCAGGCCCGGGCGGCGGGCAGTTCGGCGATATCGAAGCGAGCGCTCAGGTCGGCGCGCTCGCAGCCGTGGCGGACGCTGCCGGCATCGGCACGTTCACCGAGGCACAGGCCGAGGGCGCCGAGCAGGATGGACTTCCCGGCCCCGGTCTCGCCGGTAATGGCGGTCATGCCGCCCTCCAGCTCGAGCGCCAGATGGTCGACGATGGCGAAATCGCGAATGGCGAGCTCTGTCAGCATGATGCTTCCCCCGGGGCTTGTCCGAAGCGACTGGCTATTCATCCATTGCCTTGTGCGTTTATACAGTAGTTCATGTCCCGCAACAACGCACGGCATCAATCCGCTCGATCGGATGCCTTGAGTTCCGCGCGGTCAGCCCCATATACCTCGCAACGACGATTCATCCCGACAACATGTCTTCAGGCGGCCCATGGCCGCCGGCTGTCATTCAGGAGGCACGCATGGCCAAAGATCCGCAGACACCGCTGGACGATGAGCTTTCCCGCCAACAGGGAGAGGCCGATGCCCAGGTGGAACCGGAGTCCGTGGAAGGCGAGCTCGAGGAGGCCATCGAGAGCGCCGAGCAACCCCAGGAAGAAGGCGAAACGCCGGACAACCCGGAAGCCGAGGTCCTGGCCGCCAAGGTCGAGGAGCTCGAGCAGAGCCTGGCCGACGCCAAGGATCAGTCGTTGCGGGCCGCCGCCGAGGCTCAGAACGTGCGCCGGCGCGCCGAACAGGAGGCCGAGAAGGCACGCAAGTTCGCGCTGGAGAAGTTCGTCAAGGAACTGCTGCCCGTGATCGACAGCTTGGAAAAGGCGTTGGACGCCATGGGCGAGGACGCCACCGAGGCGCATCGCGAGGGCGTGTCCATGACGCTGAAGATGCAGCTCGATGTGCTGGGCAAGTTCGGCGTCGAGGCGGTCGACCCCACCGGCGAACCCTTCGACCCGCAGTACCATGAGGCCGTCACGATGGTGCCCAACGCCGAGCTGGACCCCAACAGCGTGATGGAGGTGATCCAGAAGGGCTATCTGCTCAATGGTCGTCTGGTGCGGCCGGCGATGGTGGTGGTCAGCCAGGCCGCCGAGTGAGATTTCACGCCGAAAAGCGGCCCGGAGCCCTTGAAAAGGCGCCGAGGGCCCCCAGATAGACGGCAACCCCGCGGCGAACGCCGCGCACATGAATGAATCCGCAACATCGATATTTCGAGGAATTCCTATGGGACGCATCATCGGTATTGACCTGGGGACCACCAATTCCTGCGTGGCCGTACTCGACGGCGACGACGCCAAGGTGATCGAGAACGCCGAAGGCGCACGCACGACCCCGTCCATCATCGCCTACACCGAAGACGGTGAGACGCTGGTGGGACAGGCGGCCAAGCGCCAGGCGGTCACCAACCCCCAGAACACCCTGTACGCCATCAAGCGCCTGATCGGCCGTCGCTTCCAGGACGACGTCGTCCAGAAGGACATCAAGATGGTGCCCTACACCATCACCGAGGCCGACAACGGCGACGCCTGGGTCGAGGTCAAGGGTAACAAGCTGGCGCCGCCCCAGGTCAGCGCCGAAGTGCTGAAGAAGATGAAGAAGACCGCCGAGGATTACCTGGGCGAGACCGTCACCGAGGCGGTCATCACCGTGCCGGCCTACTTCAACGACAGCCAGCGTCAGGCCACCAAGGATGCCGGCCGCATCGCCGGTCTCGAGGTCAAGCGCATCATCAACGAGCCGACCGCGGCCGCGCTGGCCTACGGCATGGACAAGGCCCGTGGCGACAAGACCATCGCGGTCTACGACCTGGGTGGCGGTACCTTCGACATCTCGATCATCGAGGTGGCCGATGTGGACGGCGAGACCCAGTTCGAGGTGCTGGCCACCAACGGCGATACCTTCCTGGGCGGCGAGGACTTCGACCTGGCGCTGATCAACTACCTGGTCGATCAGTTCAAGTCCGACAGCGGCATCGACCTGTCCGGCGACAACCTGGCCATGCAGCGCCTCAAGGAAGCCGCCGAGAAGGCCAAGATCGAGCTGTCCAGCGCGCAGCAGACCGAGGTCAACCTGCCGTACATCACGGCCGACAACACCGGTCCCAAGCACCTCAACGTCAAGGTGACCCGGGCCAAGCTCGAGTCGCTGGTGGAAGAGCTGGTGGCACGCTCGCTGAAACCGTGCAAGACCGCCCTGGCCGATGCCGACCTGTCCGCCTCCGACATCGACGATGTCATCCTGGTGGGTGGCCAGACTCGCATGCCGATGGTCCAGGCCAAGGTCGCCGAATTCTTCGGCAAGGACGCTCGCAAGGACGTCAACCCGGACGAGGCCGTGGCCGTGGGCGCTGCCATCCAGGGCGGCGTGCTGGGCGGTGACGTCAAGGACGTGCTGCTGCTCGACGTCACCCCGCTGACCCTGGGTATCGAGACCCTGGGTGGCGTGATGACGCCGCTGATCGAGAAGAACACCACGATCCCGACCAAGAAGACCCAGACCTTCTCGACGGCGGACGACAACCAGACGGCCGTGACCATTCACGTGCTCCAGGGCGAGCGCAAGCAGTCCACTGGCAACAAGTCCCTGGGTCGCTTCGATCTCGCCGACATTCCGCCGGCACCGCGCGGTGTGCCGCAGATCGAGGTCGCCTTCGACCTGGACGCCAACGGTATCCTCAACGTGTCGGCCAAGGACAAGGCCACCGGCAAGGAACAGTCGATCGTCATCAAGGCGTCCAGTGGCCTGTCCGAGGAAGAAGTCGAGCAGATGGTCCAGGACGCCGAGGCCCATGCTGACGAGGACAAGAAGTTCGAGGAACTGGTGGCGCTGCGCAACCAGGCCGATGGCATGGTCCACGCCGCCCGCAAGACCCTCGAGGAAGCCGGCGACAAGGCGACTGATGACGAGAAGCAGGCCATAGAGAACGCCGCCAGCGAGCTCGAGGAAGCGGTCAAGGGCGACGACAAGGACGATATCCAGGCCAAGCTCGACACCCTGACCGAGGCGTCCGGCAACCTGGCGCAGAAGATGTACGCCGACCAGGCCGAAGAGGCCGGCCAGCAGCCGGGGGCCGACGCCGGCGAGCAGGCCGAGGGCCAGAAGAAGGAAGACGACGTGGTCGACGCCGAGTACGAGGAAGTCAACGACGACCAGAAGAAGCAGTAAACCACGACGTCTGAATCACGGCTGGCGCCAGCGCGGGGGCTCGACTCCCGCGTTGGCGTTTGCGCAGCGTCGCTATGGAGGCGGACAGACACATGTCCAAGCGTGACTATTACGAGGTGCTGGGCATAGAGCGTGGGGCCGATCAGAAAGAGATCAAGAAGGCCTACCGACGCCTGGCACAGAAATACCACCCGGATCGTAATCCGGATGATGACACCTCGGCGGAGAAGTTCCGCGAGGTTTCCGAGGCCTATGAGGTCCTGACCGACAGCGAGAAGCGCGCGGCCTACGACCAGTTCGGCCACGCCGGCGTCGATGGCCAGGCCGGAGGCGGCGGCTTCGGCGGCGCGGGGGCCGGGGGCTTCAGCGACATCTTCGGCGATGTCTTCGGCGATATCTTCGGTGGCGGCGGGGCGCGTCGCAACCCGAACGCTCCGCAGCGCGGCAGCGACTTGCGCTACAACCTCGAGCTCGATCTCGAGAGCGCCGTGGCGGGCACCAGCGTGGACATCCGCGTGCCGCGCCACATCGAGTGCGAGCGCTGCGACGGCGATGGCGCCGAGCCGGGCTCCAGCAAGGAGACCTGCCCGACCTGTAACGGCATGGGCCAGGTGCGCATGCAGCAGGGCTTCTTCGCCGTACAGCAGACCTGCCCGACCTGCCATGGCAGCGGCCAGCACATCAAGGTGCCCTGCCACAAGTGCAACGGCGAAGGCCGCGAGCGCGAGACGCGCACGCTGTCGGTGAAGATCCCGGCCGGTGTCGATACCGGCGATCGCATTCGCCTCAACGCCGAGGGCGAGGCCGGCATCAACGGTGGGCCGCCCGGTGACCTCTACGTCCAGGTGGCGATCAAGCCGCACCATATCTTCGAGCGCGAAGGGCGTCACCTGCAGTGCGAGGTGCCGATCAACTTCGTCGATGCCACCCTCGGTGGCGAGCTGGAAGTGCCGACCCTGGATGGCCGGGTGAAGCTCAAGATTCCCCCCGAGACCCAGACCGGCAAGATGTTCCGGCTCAAGGGCAAGGGCGTGAAACCGGTGCGTGGCGGTCCCGCCGGCGACCTGCTGTGCCGGGTGGTGGTCGAGACCCCGGTCAAGCTCAGCGAGGAGCAGAAGGACCTGCTGCGGACGTTCCAGGATAGCCTGGACGGCAGCAACAGCCATCACTCGCCGAAGAAGAGCAATTTCTTCGATGGCGTGAAGAAGTTCTTCGAGGACATGAAGCCTTGACGACCAGGGTGTCGTAAAAGCCTCCCTGTCGCCCCCGTCGTTCTCCCGGCGGGGGCTTTCCTTTATGTGCCTGCCGTTCTACCGTAATGGGTTTCCCCGCCGAGAAGGAATCTGTGTCATGGAGTGGCTCGCCTTCGTGATCGCCGCCTTGGGTTTCGCCTATCTGCCCGGTCCCGCCATGCTGTATACCGCCGCCCAGACGCTGGGCAGAGGACGACGTGCGGGGTTCGGTGCGGTACTGGGCGTGCATCTCGGCTGCTATGTGCATGTCATCGCGGCGGCGCTGGGGTTGGCGGCACTGTTCGCCGCGGTGCCGCCGGCCTATGTGGCGATGAAGGTCATCGGCGGCTGTTATCTGATGTGGGTCGGCATGCGCCTGTGGCAACGCGGTATCGGCTCGCCCGAGGCGCCTGATGGTGCGGGCAAGGGGCGCCGCCGCGTGTTGATCGACAGCATGCTGGTCGAGATCCTCAATCCCAAGACGGCACTGTTCTTCGTGGCTTTCTTGCCGCAGTTCGCGCAGCCGGATGCCGGCATGGCCATGGGCTGGCAGTTGTTCTGGCTCGGCATTGCCGCGAACTTCCTGTTCTCCTCGGCCGACGTGGTCGTGGTGATGCTGGCCGCGCCGTTGCGTCGTTGGCTGCAGGGCCCGAGGGGCTCGAGGCGTCTCGCCCAGCGCCTGGGTGGCGGCCTGCTGGCCAGCCTGGGGGTGCATGGCCTGACACAGGTCTATCGATAAGGACGCTCATGACCAACGCCACGGATCGGCCGATGGCCGGCATCCTGCTCCGGCTGCTGTCGGGCATCCTGTTCACGAGCATGATGGTGTGCGTCAAGGTGGTGAGCACGGAGGTGCCGCTGGGGCAGACGGTGTTCTTCCGCTCGGCCTTCGCGCTGTTGCCCATCGTGGTATTCATGGCCTGGCGACGGGAGTTCCCGAAGGCCCTGGCGACGCGACGTCCCGGGGGACACCTGTTGCGTTCGGGGCTGGGCGCGGCGGCGATGTTCGCCTCCTTTGCCGCAGTGGCTCGGCTGCCGGTGGCCGAGGCCACGCTGCTGGCGCAGCTGGCGCCGGTGGCCATGGCGGTGGCCGGCGTGTGGCTGTTGGGTGAACGCTTCAGCCTCCACAGGGCGGCAGCCCTGGCCCTGGTGCTGGGGGGCGTGGCGGCCCTGGTGGTACCCGAGCTGGGCAACGGTGAGCAGAAGGGACGCCTTCCGGGCTATGCTCTGGGGATCCTGGCTGCCTTGCTGACGGCGGGCGCCCTGGTCACGGTGCGGCGGATCTCGCGTACCGAGACACCGGCCTCCATTGCCTTCTACTTCGTGCTGGTCACGACGCTGGCCGGCCTGGCCACCTTGCCGCTGGGCTGGGTCGAAGTGTCGGGGAAGACGCTGGCGCTGCTGATCCTGGCGGGGCTGTTCGGCGGGGCCGCCCACATCTGCATGACCCTGGCGCTGCGCTTTGCCGAGGTCTCGCGCCTGGCGCCCTTCGAGTATGTCGCGTTGATCTGGCCGGTGCTGGCCGATCTGCTGATCTTCGGATTGCCCCTGTCGCCGGGCTTTCTGGTCGCGTTGCCCCTGGTGCTGGGCGGTGCCGCGCTGGCCGCCATGGAGGGGCGTCGGGTCAGGTGGCACCTTCGACGATGAGCTGGGGGTTCCCCTGCGAGCAAGCCTCGATGCGGGTCTCCACGCGATAGACCCGGCGCAACAGCTCGGGGGCGACGACCTGCCCGGTAGGCCCGCAGGCGACCAGTTGGCCCTTCTCCAGCATGATCGCCTCGTCCGTGAAGCGCAGCGCCTGCCCCAGGTCATGCAGGGCCGCGATGACCAGCATGCCCCGCTCGCGGGTCAGCCGGCGCAGGATCGACAGCAACTGGATCTGGCGATGCAGATCGAGAGCCGAAGTGGGTTCGTCGAGCAGCAGAATCTCGGGGTCCTGCACGAGTGCCTGGGCCGCACCTACCAGTTGTCGCTGGCCGCCGCTCAGGTCGCCGATATCGCGCTCCCCCAGCTCGACGATGTCCAGTTCGTCCAGGGCGCGGTCGACTTCGGCCAGGTCCTCGGCCTGGACCTTCAAGCCGCGCCCCTGCATGCGCGCCAGCAGCACTGATTCGTATACCGTCAGCACCGCATTCGCGCCGGTGTCCTGTGGCATGTAGGCCAACGGCCGCTCCCGGGTGGCGCCGTCGATGCGAACGCTGCCTCCGCCATCGATCAGGCCGAGAATCCGCCGAAAGAGTGTGGATTTTCCCGCGGCATTGGGGCCGAGCAGTGCCACGATTCGGCCTCCCTCGAGAGGCGGCGTGGTGATTTCCGACAGGATCTCGTGACGTCCATAGCGGGCCGTCAGGCGGTCGAGCGTGAGCGTTACCATGCGGTCTTCTTGTGGCTGAGGACGAGGAACAGGAAGAACGGGATACCCACCAGCGAGGTGATGATCCCGATGGGAATGATGGTGCCGGGCAGGATGACCTTCGACAGCACCGAGCCGACGGAGAGGATCAGGGCGCCGCACAGGGCCGCGCCGGGCAGGAAGAAGCGCTGATCCTCGCCCAGCAGCAGGCGGGCGATATGCGGCCCGACCAGGCCGATGAAGCCGATGGTACCGACGAAGGACACGGCGATGGCGGCCAGCAGCGAGACCAGCACCAGTACCTCCAGGCGCAGTGCTCGGGGCTTCACGCCGAGGCTTTCGGCCTTGGCGTCGCCCAGACGCATGGCGGTGAGCGCCCAGCCATGGCGGGCGAGCAGCGGCAGTACCACTACCAGCACTCCCGCGGCGATTCCCAGCTTGGGCCAGGTCGCCTTGGTCAGGCTGCCCATGGTCCAGAACACCACGGCGGCCACGGCCTGCTGGCTGGCGAAGAACTGGATCAGTGCCATCAACGAGTTGAAGATGAACACCATGGCGATGCCCAGCAGCACGATGGTCTCGATGGTCACGCCGCGCTTGAGGCTCAGCGCATGAATCGCGAAGGCCGTCAGCATGGCCATGACGAAGGCGTTGATCGGAATCACGTACTCGATCGCGGCGGGCACGAGCACCACGCCGAAGGCCAGCGCCAGGGCGGCGCCGAAGCTGGCGCCGGCGGAGATGCCCAGCGTGAAGGGGCTGGCCAGGGGGTTGCTGAGAATGGTCTGCATCTGGGCGCCGGCCACCGACAGGCTGGCGCCGACCACCAGCGCCATCAGCGCCACCGGCATGCGGATCTCCCACAGGATCACCCGAGCCTGCTGGCTGACGGCATCCGGGGTGAGGAGAGCGGCGATTACCTCGTCGAGGCTGAAGCGGGCCGGTCCCAGGGCGAGGTCGACGCACAGGCTCAGGCACAGCGCCACCGTCAGGGCGATGAGGATCAACTGGCGACGCAGCACCAGGCTGCGATAGAGCCCTCTCCCCCGGGGAGCGGGTGAGGCCGTGTCGGTGGTCGAGACGTTCATGCCGGCCTGCATCCTAGCGTTCCTTCAGCGAGGTCCAGTAACCCGGCTCGTAGTTCACCGGCAGGAAACGCTGGTGCAGTGTTTCCATCGTCGCTGCGGGATCGAGGTCATCGAACAGCGTCGGGTGGAACCACTTGGCCAGTTGCTGGACGGCGACGAAATAGTAGGGGCTGTTGTAGAACTGGTGCCAGATGGCGTGGACGTCGTCGTTCGCGACGGCGTCGATACCGGTCATGGCCGTGCGTTCGGTCAGCGCCTCGAGCTTGGCGCGAGCGGCGCTCATGTCGGCGCCGGGGCCTACGCCGACCCAGTCGCCGCCGGGGACGTAGGCATCCCAGTTGCCGCCGGTCACCACCACCTGCTGCGGGTCGGCGGCGATGATCTGCTCGGGATTCAGCGAGCCGAAGGTGTCCGGGATGATGTCCTTGGCGATATTGGTGCCGCCGGCGATCTCGACGTATTCGCCGAAGTTGCCGTCGCCGAAGCTCATGCAGCAGTCTTCCGAATAGCCGCCGGCACGGTCGACGAAGACGCGCGGACGCTCGGGGTCGGCGGCCTCGATCGTCTCGGTGACGCGTGCCATCTGTGCCTCGGTGAAGTCGATGAAGGATTCGGCATCCTCCTCCTCGCCAAGCAGCTTGCCCATCAGCCGCATGGACGGGACGGTGTGCTCGAGCGGGGCCTCGCGAAAGTCCACGTAGACGATGGGAATCCCCAGCTCGGCCAGCTTGTCGTCATAGCCGGCGTCCTCGGTGGCGGCCCTGGCCTCGAGGTTCATCAGCACGACGTCCGGCTCCAGCGCGGCGGCCTGCTCGACGTCGAAGGTACCGTCCTTGAAACCGCCGAAGGTGGGGATTTCCTTCAGTTCGGGGAAGCGCTCGGCATAGGCGGCGTAGTTGTCCGGATCGGCCTGGGAAAAGTCCTCGCGCCAGCCCACCACATGCGCGAACGGATCTTCGGGCTGCAAGGCGCCGAGCAGATAGATCTGGCGGCCTTCTCCGAGAATCACGCGATCCACGGGCGCCTCGACGGTGACTTCGCGGCCGGCAATGTCGGTGACGGTGATCTCGTCGGCATGGGCGACGGCACTGCCCAGGATGAGGGAGATGCCGCCAAGGGTCTTGAGCAGGGCAGTGTGCATGAGGCTTCGTCACTCGCTGATGGGTCGATAGTTTCGAGGCGTCGACGAGTACGGCGGTATTGGTACTCGTCATTGCATATCGTTCCTATTTGCAACGGTGGGGAGTGTGTCGTAATCGTTTCGTGTTGTCGAGATGGAGAAAGGCCGTTCCGCCCGGCCGAACGGGAAGTTCGTGAGGTTGGGGCTGGCGCTCGGGTGGAGCGCCGTCATAGGCTGAACACTCATGACCGAGGAAGATGGAGCGCATCATGCCGATTTCACGTGCCGAGATTGTCACCGAGTCCGGCGAAAAACTGATCAACC
This sequence comes from Halomonas elongata, assembly GCF_029081005.1. Lineage (GTDB taxonomy): Bacteria > Pseudomonadota > Gammaproteobacteria > Pseudomonadales > Halomonadaceae > Halomonas > Halomonas elongata_B. Next base: position 174,935 of record NZ_JAJQTQ010000004.1, read on the forward strand.
GGCTTTGCAAGCACTGGGCGCACAAGCTGGAGGTGAAACAGGAGGATGGCGAGGGTCGGATCACCTTCGACAACGGGAGCTGCCTGCTGCAAGCCGAACAGGGCAAGCTCAAGGTGGCGGTCGAGTCCCTGGACGAGGAAGGGCTGGATCACCTGGAAGGGGTAGTGGCGCGTCATCTCGAACGCATGTCCGGCAAGGAGTCCCTGGATATCATCTGGGAAAACTGAGCCGTGACGGCCCGGACCGCCCATCTGGGCATGCTGCTCTGGGCGGCATTGGTGGGCCTGTCGTTTCCTGCCGTGGGGCTGATGAACGAGTTGCCCCCGATGCTGCTCACCGCCCTGCGTTTCGCCATTGCCTGCCTGGGCCTTTGGCCGCTGGCACACCGAGCCGAGGGCTTTTCCCCGACGCGGCGGGCCTTGCCGGTATACGTCCTGATGGGCTTGTGCCTGGCGGGGTTCTTCGGCGCCATGTTCTGGGCGGCTCATCATGCGACGGCGCTTTCCATGGCGACGCTCCATGTCACCGTACCGCTGCTTGCCTATGGGCTGGGGCTAGGATTGCGCGTGGAGCGGCTGGCCTGGCGGCTGCCGGCGATTCTCGCGCTAGGGGCCGTCGGTGCCCTGGCACTGGTCTGGGCCGAGGCGCTGGTGCGGGGCGGCCAGATGCGCTTCGGCGCGGGCGAGGCCGTGTTCTTCGCCGGTTGTCTCTGCTCGGCGCTCTATCCGGTGCTCTCCCGATGGGGGTTGAACGTGGGGCGGTTGCCGGCCTCGCCAGCGGTACGTACCTTCTGGAGCCTGGGTCTGGGCGGCGGTCTGGTCGGCGCCCTGGGCGTGCTGGTGGAACCGGTGTCGCGGTTTTCGGCGATGGCCTGGTCCGATGCGTTGCTGCTCGTCTATCTGGGCGTGTTCTCCAGTGCCCTGACCTTCTGGTTGATGCAGCGTGCGACCCTGGTGCTGACGCCCGGCGCAATCACCGCTTACGGCTATCTGGTGCCGTTCGTCTCCATGCTCGTGCTCTTCCTGCGCGCACCGCAAAGCCTGGATTGGGTCTGGTTGCCCGGCAGTCTCATGGTGCTGATGGCCATCGCGTTGTTGTTGCGTCATGACACGGGGGGCGGCCAGCGGGGCACCTGTACGTCAGCGCGGACGGAGGCAGACTAGCAGGCTGCGTTGCAGCGGGCTGGCATTGTCATCGCTGAGCAGCAGCAGGCGACCGTCGTCGAGTCGGGTCAGGCCCTCCATGTTGTCCAGCCACCAGCCATCGCCGCTGGAGAAGCTGACCAGTGTCTCGACATCGAGTTCGGGTGGTTTGCCGAGCCGGATGCGGCGCAGGCTGATCACCAGCGGTGCCGGTGGCGCGAAGGCGCGCTCGAGGGCCAGCAGGTCGTCACCGTCGGTGGTGAACTCGGTCAGGGCGCTGCCTGTCGGGGCGGCCAGAGGGTAGCGCCACTCCTGGCCGTCGAGCGTGAAGAGACGCGTCTCCTTTGGGGCGAAGCCTCGAGGGGGCGATTCCAGGCCGAGAATGAGGCCGTGCTCGGGGTGCCGCGTCATGGCTTCCATGCCCTTGTTGGTCGACGCGTCTGTCGCTTGAGCGGGGCGAATGGGCGCCGCCAGGGGGCTGCCGTCGGGTCCGAAACGCTGCAGGCGATGGTCGCGCTCGAAGCTGACCCACAGCTCGGTATCGCCGAGCTTGCCATTGGTGTCGTGCCGCAGTGACAGGGACTCGGCATCGGCCGCCGAACCGTCGAGCGGGGCGCCATCGGTGTCGCGTAATCGATGGCTGTCGATGGGCGAGAGGCCGCTCAGGTGTCCTGCCTCGAAGCGCGGGCGAGCCCGGTGCAGCCAGCCCCGATCCGATACCATGTGCAATAGGCCGGCGTCGCGCTCCCAGGCCAGGTCGGAGAGCCCGTTGACCGGAGAGCCGTCCGGCCAGCGGCCGGGCAGGGAAAGCGTGCCGCAGCGTTCGACGCGTGCCGGTGGCGTGACATCGTCTCCGGCCAGGGGCACGACGCGGGCGCGCTCGGCGCAGCCCGGCAGGGGCGTGAGTATCGTCGTAAGCAGGAGGGCGATCGGCAGGGCGCCGACGCGCCGACACGGTCTCGGATTCCGGGGCATGGTCGACTCGGCCGTCATGACGTTTCGACAGGCCAGTCTGCCACAGTCGCGTGTCGGTCGTATGGCAGAGAGGCGCCGCAGACGGCCCGGCGCGGCATTGTTATACTGCGTATCTTCCCTTTTATCGAGCCTCGCGAGGAGTTCGCATGACCCGTATCGCCATCGCCGGTGTCGCCGGCCGCATGGGCCGCACCCTGGTCAACGCCGTGCAGCAGGATGCCGAGGCCACGCTCGCCGGGGGCACCGTCTCGCCGGGCAGTTCGCTGGTCGGGGCCGATGTCGGTGAGCTGGCCGGCAGCGGCAAGCTGGGCGTGCAGGCTACCGCTTCGCTGGCGGCGATCGCCGATGACTTCGATGTGCTGATCGATTTCACCGCGCCCCGGGTGACGCTGGATAACCTGGCGGTCTGCGCCGAGCACGGCAAGCGGATGGTGATCGGTACCACCGGTCTGTCCGACGAAGAACTGGCCGAGCTGGACGGTTACCGTGACCGGCTGCCCATGGTCGTTGCGCCGAACATGAGCGTGGGGGTCAATCTGACGTTCAAGCTGCTTGAGACTGCCGCCCGAGCGTTGGGCGACGAGGGTTACGACATCGAGGTCATCGAAGCTCACCATCGCCACAAGGTTGATGCCCCCTCCGGCACGGCCTTGAAACTGGGCGAGGTGGTGGCCGATGCCCTGGAGCGCCCCCTCAAGGAGTACGCCGTGTTCGAGCGGGTCGGTCAGTGCGGGCCGCGCAGTGACAAGGAAATCGGTTTTGCCACGGTGCGGGCCGGCGACATCGTCGGCGAACATACCGTGATGTTTGCCACCGAGGGCGAGCGCATCGAGATCACCCACAAAGCCTCCAGTCGCATGACGTTCGCCAAGGGTGCCGTGCGGGCGGCACGCTGGGTAGCCGGCAAGCCGGCGGGTCGCTACGACATGCAGGATGTCATCGGGCTGGATTGAAGGGTGGCCGAGCGGCCTCGGATGCTTTAAAATCCACCAAATTTTGGCCGGGCGCCGGCTCTCGCCGCGCAAACGCTTGTTGCGTCGGCCCAGCATTCCGAGCGAATGACAACAAGCGGGATGAAACCGGTCTTCACTGTCGGGTTTCGTCCCGCTTTTTTGCGGGCCGATTGAAGGGACGGGGCCTTGAAAGGGCGCGGCCGGGCGAGAGCCTGTCTCGTGGATGGCTCCGGGGGGCGACCGGGCTGTCAGCGCCATGCGAGAAGTATTCCTTGACGAGCTGTCTCTTACGCCGTCTTTGACAATATGGGAGGACGTTGCATTGAACAAACCCGCGATACTGGCCCTGGAAGACGGCAGTGTGTTTCATGGCACCGCCATCGGTGCCGATGGGCAAACCAGCGGTGAGGTGGTGTTCAATACGGCCATGACGGGCTACCAGGAAATCCTCACCGACCCCTCCTATACCCGTCAGATCGTCACCCTGACCTATCCGCACATCGGCAATACCGGCATCAATGCCGAGGATGTCGAATCCGGCGCCATCGCCGCCGCCGGGTTGGTGATTCGCGACCTGCCGCTGCTGGCCAGCAGTTTCCGCTCCGAGCAGACCCTCTCCGACTACCTGGCGAGCCAGAACGTGCTGGGCATCGCCGATATCGATACTCGTCGGCTGACGCGTATCCTGCGCGACAAGGGTTCCCAGAATGGCGCGATCCTGGCTGGCTCGGACGCCGAGGGAGAGGGTGCCGAAGCGCGGGCCCTGGAAGCGGCCAGGGCCTTTCCCGGGATCAAGGACATGGACCTGGCCAAGGTCGTGTCCTGTGCCGAACCCTATGAGTGGCACGAGGGAGAATGGGCACTGGGCAAGGGGTACGCTGACGTCACCCAGGAGGAGCGCCCCTATCACGTCGTTGCCTACGATTATGGGGCGAAGCGCAATATCCTGCGCATGCTGGCGTCCCGGGGCTGCCGGCTTAGCGTGGTACCGGCCGAGACCTCGGCCGAGGACGTGCTGGCCATGAACCCGGATGGCATCTTCCTTTCCAATGGTCCGGGCGACCCCGAGCCCTGCGATTATGCCATCAGCGCCATCCAGGCGTTCCTGGAGACCGATATCCCGATCTTCGGCATCTGCCTTGGCCATCAGCTGCTGGCGCTGGCCAGCGGTGCGCGGACGGTGAAGATGGGCCATGGTCACCATGGCGCCAACCACCCGGTGCAGGACCTCGATACCGGTCACGTGATGATCACTAGCCAGAACCACGGCTTCGCCGCGGATGAGGCGACCCTGCCCGAGACCCTGCGCGCGACCCATCGTTCGCTGTTCGACGGCACCCTGCAGGGCATCGAGCGCACCGACTGTCCGGCCTTCAGCTTCCAGGGCCACCCGGAGGCGAGCCCGGGGCCGCGCGACGTCGCGCCGCTGTTCGACCGCTTTATCTCCATGATGAAGGCCAAGCGCTAACCGTCCGATCGTTGCCCCTCGTCCGTCACCTTTTTTGCGGGAAGCACCATGCCAAAACGTACCGACATCCAGAGCATCCTGATCATCGGCGCCGGCCCCATCGTCATCGGCCAGGCCTGCGAATTCGATTATTCCGGCGCCCAGGCCTGCAAGGCCCTGCGCGAGGAAGGCTTTCGCGTCATTCTGGTCAACTCCAACCCGGCCACCATCATGACCGATCCGGTAATGGCCGACGCCACCTATATCGAGCCGATCACCTGGCAGGCGGTGGAGAAGATCATCGAGGCCGAACAGCCCGATGCCGTGCTGCCGACCATGGGCGGCCAGACCGCGCTCAACTGCGCCCTGGACCTGGACAAGCACGGCGTGCTCGCCAAGCACGGCGTGGAGATGATCGGCGCCAACGCCGATGCCATCAACATGGCCGAGGATCGGGACCTCTTCGACCAGGCGATGAAGCGCATCGACCTGGAGTGCCCCAAGGCCAAGGTGGCTCACACCATGGACGAGGCCTGGCAGATCCAGGGGGAGCTGGGCTTCCCGGTCATCATTCGTCCCTCCTACACCATGGGCGGCTCCGGCGGTGGCGTGGCCTACAACAAGGAAGAGTTCGAAGAGATCTGCACCCGCGGCTTCGAGCTCTCCAACAACCACGAGCTGCTGATCGACGAGTCGCTGCTGGGCTGGAAGGAATACGAGATGGAGGTCGTTCGCGACAAGAACGACAACTGCATCATCGTCTGCGCCATCGAGAACTTCGATCCCATGGGCGTGCACACCGGGGATTCCATCACCGTGGCCCCCGCCCAGACGCTGACCGACAAGGAATACCAGAACATGCGCGACGCCTCCCTGGCGGTGTTGCGCGAGATCGGCGTCGAGACTGGCGGCTCCAACGTCCAGTTCGGCGTCGACCCGAAGACCGGTCGCGTGGTGGTCATCGAGATGAACCCGCGGGTGAGCCGCTCTTCGGCGCTGGCCTCCAAGGCCACCGGCTTCCCGATCGCCAAGATCGCCGCCAAGCTGGCCGTCGGCTATACCCTGGACGAGCTGCAGAATGACATCACCGGCGGACGCACCCCGGCCTCGTTCGAGCCATCCATCGATTACGTGGTCACCAAGATTCCGCGTTTCACCTTCGAGAAATTCCCCCAGGCCAATGACCGCCTGACGACCCAGATGAAGTCGGTCGGCGAGGTGATGGCCATCGGGCGCACCTTCCAGGAGTCACTGCAGAAGGCCCTGCGGGGGTTGGAAACCGGCAACGACGGCCTCGATCCGAAGGTCACTCGCTTCACGGGCGATACCATGGCCCACATCAAGGGCGAGCTGCAGGCGGCCGGCGCCGAGCGCATCTTCTACGTCGCCGATGCCCTGCGCGCCGGCATGAGCGTCGAGGACGTGTTCGCGCTGACCAACATCGATCGCTGGTTCCTGGTCCAGCTCGAGGACCTGGTCATGACCGAACAGGCGCTCGCCAAGCGCTCGCTCTCCGAGCTGACATCACGCGAACTCTTCACGTTGAAGCGCAAGGGCTTCTCCGATGCGCGTCTGGCGAAACTGCTGGGCGTGGCCGAGAAGGACTTCCGCAAGGCGCGCCAGGCGTTCGATATCCGGCCCGTCTACAAGCGCGTGGACACCTGTGCGGCGGAGTTCGCCACCGATACGGCCTACATGTACTCCTCCTATGAGGAAGAGTGCGAGGCGGACGACTCCGACCGGCCCAAGATCATGGTGCTGGGGGGTGGTCCCAACCGCATCGGACAGGGCATCGAGTTCGACTACTGCTGCGTGCATGCCGCGCTGGCCATGCGTGACGATGGCTATGAAACCATCATGGTCAACTGCAATCCGGAGACCGTCTCCACCGACTATGATACCTCGGACCGGCTCTACTTCGATCCGGTGACCCTCGAGGATGTGCTGGAGATCGCCGACAAGGAGAAGCCGGCTGGGGTGATCGTGCAGTTCGGTGGCCAGACGCCGCTCAAGTTGGCCCGTGAGCTCGAGGCCGCCGGTGTGCCGATCATCGGCACCACTCCGGATGCCATCGATCGCGCCGAGGATCGCGAGCGCTTCCAGCAGATGATCGACAAGCTGGGGCTCAAGCAACCGCCCAATGCCACCGCCCGGAGCTTCGAGGAGGCCTTCGCCAAGGCCGAGGCCATCGGCTATCCGCTGGTCGTGCGTCCGAGCTATGTGCTCGGTGGCCGCGCCATGGAGATTGTCTATGACGCTTCCGAGCTGGAGAACTACATGACCCATGCGGTCAAGGTCTCCAACGACTCGCCGGTGTTGCTCGACCACTTCCTCAATGCCGCCATCGAAATCGACATCGATGCGGTCTCCGATGGCCAGCAGGTGGTGATCGGCGGCATCATGCAGCACATCGAGCAGGCCGGGGTGCACTCCGGCGATTCCGCCTGTGCCTTGCCGCCGTATTCGCTGCCGGCGGACGTTCAGGACGAGATGCGCGACCAGGTCAAGCGCATGGCGGTTGAGCTCGGGGTCAAGGGGCTGATGAACGTGCAGCTGGCCTGGCAGGACGGCGAGATCTACGTCATCGAGGTCAATCCACGCGCCTCGCGGACCGTGCCCTTCGTCTCCAAGTGTGTCGGCACCTCGCTGGCGCAGGTCGCGGCGCGCTGCATGGCCGGTGTTTCCCTGGCCGACCAGGGCTTCGACCGGGAAATCGTGCCGCACTTCTACAGCGTCAAGGAGGCGGTGTTCCCGTTCGCCAAGTTCCCTGGCGTCGATCCGATCCTGTCGCCGGAAATGAAGTCCACCGGCGAGGTCATGGGCAGTGGCGATACCTTCGCCGAGGCCTTCTACAAGGCACAGCTGGGCGCCGGCGAGGCGATTCCGGCGCTCACCGGCGAGCGCAAGGCGTTCCTGTCGGTGCGCGATCCCGACAAGCAGGGTGTTATCGATGTGGCCCGATCTTTGTTAGGATTAGGGTTCACACTGTGCGCGACGCGTGGCACGGCATCGGCCCTGCAGCAAGCCGACCTGCCCGTTGAGGTCGTCAACAAGGTTTATGAAGGCCGTCCTCATATTGTCGATCTTCTCAAGAACGACGAGGTCGCCTATATCGTCAACACCACCGAGGGCCGCCAGGCCATCAATGATTCCTCGGTGATCCGCCGCACCGCCCTCGCTCGTAAGGTTCCCTATGCCACCACCCTGGCGGGAGCCAATGCCGTTTGCCTGGCGCTCGAATATGGTGATGCCATTACGGTGCGGCGGTTACAGGAATTGCATGCAGGAGTCAGTCAATGAACAAGGTCCCGATGACCGTCGTCGGTGAGCAGCGTCTTCGCGATGAGCTCGAACACCTCAAGAGCGAGGCGCGGCCCAATGTCATCGCCGCCATCGCCGAGGCGCGCGAGCACGGCGACCTCAAGGAGAACGCCGAGTACCATGCCGCTCGCGAGCAGCAAGGCTTCATCGAAGGTCGGATTCAGGAGATCGAAGGCAAGCTCTCCAACGCACAGGTCATCGATGTCACCAAGCTTCCCAAGACCGGCAAGGTGATCTTCGGGGTGACGGTGGAGCTGATCAATCTGGATAACGACGAGGAAGTGACCTATCGCATCGTCGGCGAGGACGAGGCCGACATCAAGTCGGGCCGGATCTCCGTCACCTCGCCCATCGCCCGCGCCCTGATCGGCAAGGAAGAAGGCGAGGTGGTGCTGGTGCGTACCCCGGGCGGCGATGTCGAGTACGAGATCGGCGGCGTGGAGCACCTCTGACCCCAGCTCGAAGCCTTAAGCTGGAAGAAAAACACCCCCGCAGCGCCGCTGCGGGGGTGTTTCGATTTCTGAAGCTGTTGATCCTGCTGGGCTTCCAGCTTCCAGCTCGCGCGAAGCTCAGCGCCGGCCGTGGTGGTTCTCGAAGCGTTTGATGTTGGAGAGCTTCGGGTTGACCCTGGGGTTGTGGCGATAGAGCAGGGCGACCTTGCCGATCTTCTGGATCAGTTCGGCGCCGCTGGCGTCGAGCAGTTCATCGATCATGGCGGTGCGGTCGTCGCGCTCGGGCAGGGCCAGTTTGACCTTGATCAGCTCATGGTCGCTGAGGGCACGGTCCAGTTCGGCGACCACGCCTTCGGATATCCCGTTTTCCGACACCGTGACCACGGGGTCGAGGTGATGGCCGATGCTGCGAAATGCTTTCTTTTGTGCCTGTGACAAGCTCATGGTATCTTGATTCTTCCCGGTTGGCGCGCTGCGCGTATGGTACGGCGTATCGCGTCGCGGCGAAACCGCCGCGCCTCGTTATTCTCCCGAGTCGCCGGGCCCGCAGGTCAGCACCTCGTCCCAGGTCATTCCGGAATTCGCTCGACCGCCCGACATCCAGTTCATTCTACAGGTGATGCCGTGGCATCTTCCCATGATTCCCGCGCCAAGGGCGCCGGTCGAAACGGCTCCCGAAAGCGCCGTGCCGGTTGGCTCAAGGAGCACTTCGATGATCGTTATGTCCAGCAGAGCTGGCAGGACGGTTATCGCAGCCGGGCCAGCTATAAACTGCTGGCCCTCGATGAGAAGGACAAGCTGCTGCGCGCCGGCATGACGGTGATCGACCTCGGGGCGGCGCCCGGCGGGTGGAGCCAGGTCGCCGCGGAGAAGGTCGGCGACGAGGGCCTGGTGATCGCTTCCGATATTCTCGAAATGGACGCCCTGGCCGGGGTCGATTTCGTGCAAGGGGATTTTACCGAGGAAAGCGTGCTCGAGGAGATCCTGGGGCGGCTCGAAAATCGCCCGGTGGACCTTGTGATGTCGGACATGGCCCCCAATATGAGTGGTATGGCGGCCATCGACCAGCCACAGGCCATGTACCTGGTGGAGCTGGCCCTGGATCTGGCGCGCCAGACCCTGTCGCCCGGTGGTGTGTTCCTGGCCAAGGTGTTTCAGGGCGAAGGGTTCGATGCTTACCTGAAGGAGCTGCGCGGCAGCTTCAAGCGGGTAGTGACACGCAAGCCGGAGGCCTCGCGGGCGCGTTCCCGTGAGGTGTATCTGCTGGCAGAAGGTTTTCGCGGCTGAGCCGGCCTGCAAGGCGCGGCTGGGCTGCGGGGTGTGACGATCTGTTCCATAGACTGGGGCTAACGGTGCGATGGCCGGACACGGCGGCGCAAGTATGCCACAGTGGGCAGTAACGGAGTGGACCGAGGTCCGCGTCCTGGCTGAACATGTGCTCCTGATGTAGTGTCGAAGCACCAGGCGCATTCGGCCGACGGATTCTTGCAATTGAGGGTAGTCCCTTGAACGATATGGCGAAGAACCTGATTCTGTGGTTGGTCATCGCGGCGGTGTTGCTGACGGTGTTCAACAATTTCAGTGTCGATAACGCACCGCAGACGATGAACTATTCACAGTTCGTCGAGCAGGTGCAGAACGAGCGCGTCGATAGCGTGACCATCGATGGTTATACGATCACCGGTCAGCGCACCGATGGCTCCCAGTTCCAGACCATTCGGCCGGCGGCGGAAGATCCCAAGCTGATGGATGATCTGCTGGCCCATGACGTGACCGTGGTCGGCAAGGAGCCGGAGCAGCAGAGCCTGTGGACGCGGTTGCTGATCGCCAGCTTCCCGATTCTGTTGATTCTGGGCATCTTCATCTTCTTCATGCGCCAGATGCAGGGCGGTGGAAGTGGCAAGGGCGGGCCGATGAGTTTCGGCAAGTCCAAGGCCAAGCTGCTTTCCCAGGATCAGATCAAGACCACCTTCGCCGATGTCGCCGGGTGCGACGAGGCCAAGGAAGAGGTCGAGGAGCTTGTCGACTTCCTGCGTGACCCGACCAAGTTCCAGCGCCTGGGGGGTACCATTCCCCGGGGCGTGCTGATGGTCGGCCCCCCCGGGACCGGCAAGACGCTGCTCGCCAAGTCGATCGCCGGCGAGGCCAGTGTGCCCTTCTTCTCGATTTCAGGTTCCGACTTCGTGGAGATGTTCGTCGGTGTCGGCGCATCTCGTGTGCGCGACATGTTCGAGCAGGCCAAGAAGCAGGCACCGTGCATTATCTTCATCGACGAGATCGACGCCGTGGGCCGCTCCCGCGGTGCCGGCATGGGGGGTGGCAACGACGAGCGCGAGCAGACCCTGAACCAGCTGCTGGTGGAGATGGATGGCTTCGAGCCCAATGAAGGCATCATCGTCATCGCCGCGACCAACCGTCCGGACGTGCTGGACCCGGCGCTGCTGCGTCCGGGACGTTTCGACCGTCAGGTCACCGTGCCGTTGCCCGATATCCGCGGGCGCGAGCATATCCTCAACGTGCACCTGCGCAAGGTGCCGCTGGCCGACGACGTCAAGCCGACCTACATCGCGCGTGGTACCCCCGGCTTCTCCGGTGCCGATCTGGCCAACTTGGTCAACGAGGCGGCGCTGTTCGCGGCGCGCGGCAACAAGCGCCTGGTGAGCATGGACGAGCTGGAAATGGCCAAGGACAAGATCATGATGGGCTCCGAGCGGCGCTCCATGGTCATGACCGAGAAGGACAAGCTCAACACCGCCTATCACGAGTCGGGACACGCCATCATCGGTCTGGTGATGCCGGAGCATGACCCGGTCTACAAGGTCACCATCATTCCTCGTGGCCGAGCGCTGGGCGTGACCATGTTCCTGCCCGAGGAAGATCGCTACAGCCTGTCGCGTCAGCAGATCATCAGCCAGATCTGCTCGCTGTTCGGCGGCCGTATCGCCGAGGAGATGACGCTCGGGCCGAACGGTGTGACGACCGGTGCCTCCAATGACATCAAGCGTGCCACGGAGCTGGCGCACAACATGGTGGCCAAGTGGGGCCTGTCCGAGGAGATGGGGCCGATCATGTACGACGAGGACGAGTCGCACCAGTTCCTCGGCGGCGGTAGCCAGGGCGGCATGCTGAAGTCCGGCGAGACCACGACTCGGCTCGACAAGGAAGTGCGTCGGATCATCGACGATTGCTATAACCAGGCGAAGCAGATTCTCGAGGATAACCGTGACAAGCTGGACGCCATGGCCGAGGCACTGGTCAAGTTCGAGACCATTGACGCCAATCAGCTCCGGGACATCATGGAAGGGCGCGACCCACGGCCTCCGGAAGATTGGGAGGATGACGGTTCCGGCGGCGGTTCGCCGGTGACCGGCTCCGGCGATGAGTCCAAGTCTTCCGAAGCCTCCGATGATGGCGATGGGGGGGATGAGGAAACGCCAAGGCGTCGCCCCTCCGACCCCCTGGGCGGCCCCGCCGGGACCTGATCCCCGTGGCGCCCGCCCCCGTTGAGTTCCAGGCGCCCCACGGGGCGCCTTCGTCGTAGAGGGCTCTGGCCCGGTACCCGATGTTCCCAGGACGATGATGCAGACCACAGCCTCGAAACCCCTGCAGTGCGGCCGCCACCGGCTCGATCTTTCCTTCCCCCATGTGATGGGGATTCTCAACGTCACGCCCGATTCCTTCTCTGATGGTGGGCGCCATGTCGCCCTGGACGATGCCCTGGCCCGCGCCGAGCGGATGATCGCCGAAGGTGCCGCGATCATCGATGTGGGCGGGGAGTCGACCCGCCCCGGTGCGGCCGAGGTCTCGACCCAGCAGGAGCTGGACCGGGTGATCCCGGTAGTGGAAGCCCTGGTCCGCGAGCTCGATGCACTGGTGTCGGTGGATACCAGCACGCCGGAGGTGATGCACGAAGCCGCCGCTGCGGGGGCCGGTATGCTCAATGATGTGCGCAACTTGCGTCGCGATGGTGCGATGCGGGCCGCTGCCACCTCGGGGTTGCCGGTGTGTCTGATGCATATGCTCGGCGAGCCCGGCGACATGCAGGATTCGCCACACTATGATCGACCCGTGGAGGAAGCCGTGGCCGAGTTTCTCGAGTCGCGGGTGGCGGCCTGCGAAGCGGCAGGGTTGCGTCGCGAGCGTCTGTTGATCGATCCCGGATTTGGCTTTGCCAAGACCGTCGAGCACAATCTACGGCTACTCAAGAACATGGAACGCCTGACCTCGCTGGCGTTGCCCATTCTGGTAGGCATGTCACGCAAGAGCATGATCGGCAAGGTGCTCGAGCGGCCGGTGGAAGAGCGCCTCTCCGGTGGGTTGGCGCTGTCCGCGCTGGCCGTGGAGCGAGGCGCGCGCATCCTTCGCGTGCATGATGTGGGGCCCCACGTGGACGCGGTGAACATGGCCTGGGCCGTACTCAAGGAAGGTTGTGACAATGACTAGACGTTATTTCGGTACCGATGGCATTCGCGGCACCGTCGGAGAGGCGCCCATCACCGCCGACTTCATGCTGAAGCTGGGTTGGGCCACCGGTCGGGTGTTGACGCGCGAATCCGGGCAGGCGCGGGTGCTGATCGGCAAGGACACGCGGATTTCCGGGTACATGTTCGAGTCGGCGCTGGAGGCCGGGCTGTCCGCCGCCGGCGTCGATGTCATCCTGCTCGGCCCGATGCCGACGCCGGGCATCGCCTATTTGACGCGGACGTTCCGGGCCGATGCCGGCATCGTCATTTCGGCGTCCCATAATGCCTTCGCCGACAATGGCATCAAGTTCTTCTCGGCGGAGGGCGTCAAGCTGCCCGATGCCGTCGAAGCGCGTATCGAGGCGATGCTCGACGAGCCGTTGACCACGGTGGCACCGCATGAGCTGGGCAAGGCGCGACGGGTCGATGATGCCGCCGGCCGTTATATCGAGTTCTGCAAGTCGACCATTCCGGACCGGGTCGATCTGCACGGGCTGCGGATGGTCGTCGACTGCGCCCATGGTGCCACTTATCACATCGCGCCCAGCGTGTTTCGTGAGCTGGGCGCCGATGTCAGTCTGATCGGTGCCAATCCCGACGGACTCAATATCAATCACGAGGTCGGCTCCACTCAACCGGCGGCGCTGCGCGCCGCGGTCATCCGCGAGGGAGCGGATCTGGGGGTGGCGTTCGATGGCGATGGTGATCGTGTCCTGCTGGTGGATGCCGAGGGGCGCGAGGTCGATGGCGACGACATCCTCTACATGATTGCCCGGGACCGCCATGCGCGAGGCGAGCTCGGAGGGGGAGTCGTCGGCACCCTGATGAGCAACTTCGGCCTGGCTGCAGCGCTCGAGACGATGGACATTCCTTTCGAGCGCGCCAAGGTCGGCGATCGTTACGTCATGGAACGCCTGGCTGCCAATGGCTGGCAACTGGGGGGGGAATCCTCGGGACATATCGTCTGTGGTCATGTACAGACCACCGGTGACGGTATCGTGTCGGCCCTGCAGGTGCTGTCGGTGATGGCACGCGAGGGGCGGGCGCTGAGCGAGCTGCTGGCAGGCCTGGAAAAAGCGCCCCAGGCGTTGATCAATGTGCGTCTGACGCCGGGCACCGATGCCCGGACGTTGATGGAAGATGCGGCCTTGCGGGACGCGGTGGCGGCCCTGGAGACCGAGCTCGACGATCAGGGGCGCGTGTTGCTTCGGCCTTCGGGAACCGAGCCGCTGATCCGTGTCATGGTCGAGGGTCGTCCTCATCTGAATGTTCAGCATCTGGCGCGTCGCCTGGCCGATGATGTCGAGAGCATGTTGTCTTGACAATGACGCTCCTATACCATTTCGGCCCACCTTGAAAGAGGATGTCTCATGCCTACGCCGCTGATCGCCGGCAATTGGAAGATGAACGGTTCGCTGAACCTGGTCGAATCCTTCGGCCAGGCGCTCGCCGATGCCGACCTGCCGTCGCGTCTCGAGGTCGCGCTGATGGTGCCCTCCCCCTACCTGGAGCCTGCCGCCCGTGCCCTGGTAGGCTCTCGGGTGGTACTGGGCGGGCAGACGCTCAGTGACCAGCCTTCCGGCGCCTTCACCGGCGAGGTGAGCGGCGAGATGCTGCGTGACGTCGGGGCGAGCCTGGTGCTGGTCGGTCACTCCGAGCGCCGCACCCTGTTCGGCGAGGACGACTCGGCAGTGCTGGCGCGCGTGCGTCGCGCACTGGAGGCCGGGCTCACGCCGGTGCTGTGCCTGGGGGAAACCCTGGAAGAGCGTGATGACGATCGTGGTGAAGCCGTGGTGATCGGGCAGCTGGAGGCGGTCCTGGATGAACTGCAGGCCGAGCAACGTAGCCGGCTGGTCATCGCCTACGAGCCGGTCTGGGCCATCGGCACCGGCCGTACCGCCAGTCCCGAGCAGGCGCAGGCTATCCACGCCGCGATCCGCCGCCGTCTTGCCCGTTATGATGACGCGCTCGCTGAAAAGGTGTCGTTGTTGTATGGCGGCAGCATGAAGGCCGATAACGCCGCCGAACTGTTGGCCCAGCCGGATATCGACGGCGGCCTGGTGGGCGGTGCCTCCCTCAAGATCGATGATTTCCTAGCCATTTGTCAGTCAGCAGGTTGAATCCATGCAAGTTGCCATTCTCATGATCCATGTGGCGATCGCCATCGCCCTGGTCGCCCTGATCCTGCTGCAGCAGGGCAAGGGGGCCGATGCCGGCGCTTCCTTCGGCGGCGGCGCCTCCCAGACCGTGTTCGGTTCCCGCGGCAGCGGCAGCTTCCTGTCTCGCGCGACCGCCGTGCTGGCGGCGGCCTTTTTCGCCACGTCCTTGACCCTGGCGTACTTCGCTTCCCAGGCAGGCGAGGCGCCGCAAGAAACGGGCATCCCCGATGCCGAAATGATCGAACAGCAGCAGAATGCCGAGCCAGCCCTTGACGAAGGAAGCAATGGCGAGGATAATGCAGCGCCAGTGCTGGAGGAGGGCGGCAGTTGATGCCCTCGTTTTTGCCAGCCGTCCCCTGATGCCGAAGTGGTGGAATTGGTAGACACGCTATCTTGAGGGGGTAGTGACCTTACGGTCGTGCGGGTTCAAGTCCCGCCTTCGGCACCATCTGAAACCGACACGGTGAGAGACCTCGCCAAGGTGTCGGCCTCAGTAGCAGGATTGGCGAAGCGGTGCCATTGTGGCTTGACGTCAACAGGGTTCAAGCATACAATCACCGACCTAGATTGATGCGGGGTGGAGCAGTCTGGTAGCTCGTCGGGCTCATAACCCGAAGGTCATCGGTTCAAATCCGGTCCCCGCTACCATCTTCCTGGCAGGCATGCAGCGATGTTAGGGGCATGCCGGAGAGCCGAAGTGGTATACAGGTTTCTTGTAAAAGCCCCTTCCTGCGAAGGGGCTTTTTGTTAGCGGCCAGCCTGTCGGTCGAGACCGGCCGGTTGTCCCGAGGCAACGCCAATCAGCCACCTGACTTTCCTGTTCACTCCTGGCCAGGTGCCTGATGCAACGGCTGTAGGAGCTTTCTTCCATGGCAACCAAGGATACTGCGCTGAAGGCGCTGATCGAGCCAGTGGTGACGGCCATGGGCTTCGAACTCTGGGGAATCGACTATCTGTCTCAGGGCAAGCACTCCCGGTTGGTGATCTTCATCGACCATTCCGAGGGTGTGGGCGTGGATGATTGCGCCGATGTCAGCCGCCAGGTCAGCGCGGTGCTGGATGTCGAGGACCCCATCGCCGGGGAGTATCGACTCGAGGTGTCGTCGCCCGGGATGGATCGGCCGTTGTTCACCCTCGAACAGTTCGAGCGTTATGCCGGCCACACGGTGGCTGTGAAGCTGCGTGCACCGTTCGACGGACGACGCAAGTTCCAGGGGTTGCTGGCCGGTATCGAAGGCGACGAGGTGCTGCTGCAGCTCGACGGCGAGGAATATTGCTTTCCCATCGAGAGCATCGATCAGGCGCGTATCGTGCCTCGGTTCGGTTCGTGATGTCGGTGCAAAAGGACGGGTTTTCTGGCGAGGCTAAGTCATGAGTAAAGAGATTCTGGCGGTCGTCGATGCGATCTCCAATGAAAAGGGGGTCCCCCGCGAGGTGATTTTCGAGGCCGTCGAGGCCGCGCTGGCCAGCGCGTCTCGCAAGCGCTTCGAGGATGAAGAAGCCAGTGTGCGCGTTCGTATCAGTCGCGGCACCGGTGACTATGAAACCTTCCGGCGTTGGGAGGTGGTCGACGACGACGACTTCGATGGACCGGATGCCCAGATCAAGCTCTCTTTCGCCGAGCGTCGTGATCCGCCGCTGGGCCTGGGTGACGTGGTCGAGGAGCGGATCGAGAATGCCGCCTTCGGCCGGATCGCGGCCCAGACCGCCAAGCAGGTCATCGTGCAGAAAGTGCGCGAAGCCGAGCGCGCCGAGGTCGTGAGCCTCTACGCCGAGCGCGAGGGCGAGTTGGTGGCCGGTATCGTCAAGAAGACGACACGTGATGGCCTGATCATTGACCTGGGCGACAACGCTGAGGCGTTCTTGCCGCGCAGCGAGATGATTCCCGGCGAGCGCTACCGCATGAACGAGCGGGTACGTGCCTTGCTGACCAAGGTCGATCCCGAGGCGCGCGGCGCCCAGTTGATCCTGTCCCGGACCTGTCCGGAACTGATCATCGAGCTGTTCAAGATCGAGGTTCCCGAGATCGCCGAGCAGCTCATCGAAATCAAGGGTGCTGCCCGGGACCCCGGGTCGCGCGCCAAGATTGCGGTCAAGACCAATGACCGTCGTATCGACCCGGTGGGCGCTTGCGTCGGCATGCGCGGCTCTCGGGTCCAGGCGGTATCCACCGAGCTGCAGAACGAACGGGTGGATATCGTGCTGTGGGACGATAACCCGGCCCAGTTGGTGATCAACGCCATGGCGCCGGCGGATGTCGCCTCTATCCTTGTCGATGAAGACGCTCACGCCATGGACGTGGCCGTCGGCGAGGACAATCTGGCCCAGGCCATCGGCCGCAGCGGTCAGAACGTGCGTTTGGCTTCCGAGCTCACCGGCTGGCGTCTCAACGTCATGACCGAGGCCGAGGCTGAAAACAAGCGCGATCAGGAGATCGATAGCCTGGTCGAACACTTCATTCAGCATCTGGACGTCGACGACGACGTGGCGCGTCTGTTGGTCGACGAGGGCTTCACGTCCCTCGAAGAAGTCGCCTACGTCCCGGTGGAAGAAATGCTGGAGATCGAGGAGTTCGAAGAAGAACTCATCGAGGAGCTGCGCGCTCGCGCCAAGGACGAGTTGTTGAACCTGGCCATCGCCTCCGAGGAAGAGCTCGATGGCGCCCAGCCGGCCGACGACCTGCTGGCGATGGACGGCATGGAGCGCCACCTGGCCTTCATCCTGGCCAGTCGGGGCATCGTCACCATGGAGGATCTCGCCGAACAGTCCGTCGATGATCTGACCGACATCGAGGAACTGGACGACGAGCGCGCCGCGTCACTGATCATGACCGCCCGCGCGCCATGGTTCGAGAGCGAACAGTAACACGGGTCACGGGCTGAGGAGGGTCGTAATGTCAGAAATGACCGTTAAGGATTTTGCAGCGAAGGTGGGGCGCGATGTGCCCCGTCTGCTGGAGCAGATGAAAGAAGCCGGACTCGAGCACAAGTCCGAGGGCGACGCCGTGTCTGAAGAGGACAAGCGTAAGCTGCTCGATTACCTCACCAAGAGCCACGGCGGCAATAGTGGCTCAGGGGGGAAGAACCGCATCACCCTGACCCGTAAGACCCGCAGCCGTATCAATACCGGCGAGCGAGGCAAGAGCATCGAGGTGCAGGTTCGCAAGAAGCGTACCTACGTCAAGCGTGAAGAGGAGCCGGCCGAGGAACCCAAGGTCGAGGACACGGGGCCCCGTCAATTGGTCGGGGACATGGCCGAGGCCGAGGCCAAGCGTGAAGCGCAGGAGGCCGAGGAGGCCAAGCGTCGCGCCGCCGAGGAATCCGCACGTCAGGCTGCCGAGAAGGCCGAAGCCGAGAAGGCGCAAGCCGAACAGGTGGCTCCGGCCGAGCCGGAGCCCGAGATTCCGGTGCCGGAACTCGACACCGCCGGACCCGCGCCCGAGGAAGCCCCGGCGCCGCCGAAGGAAGGACGCACCGAGGGGCGTCGCGCGGCGGTCAAGAAAGCCAGTGGCAAGCCCGGCAAGAAGGGCCGTGGTGATCGTGACGATGACCGCAGCGATCGTGAAGAGCGTCGTCGGGGTGGTCGCAAGGCCAAGCGCGCCGAACGTCGTGGCAGCCGCCGTGGCGGCAGTCAGGGTGGCGGCAAGCATGGCTTCCAGAAGCCGACCCAGCCGATCGTTCGCGAGGTCTCGATCCCCGAGTCCATCAGCGTGGCCGACCTGGCCGACAAGATGTCGATCAAGGCCAACGAGGTCATCAAGGCCATGTTCACCATGGGCGCGGCGGTGACCATCAACCAGACCATCGACCAGGACACCGCGGCCATCGTGGTCGAGGAAATGGGTCACAAGCCCAAGCTGGTCAAGGACGATGCGCTGGAGACCGAGGTCCTCGAGGGCATTTCCTATGAGGGTGACGAGATCTCGCGCTCGCCTGTCATTACGGTCATGGGCCACGTCGACCACGGCAAGACCTCGCTGCTCGACTATATTCGCCGCGCCAAGGTAGCGACCGGTGAGGCTGGCGGTATCACCCAGCACATCGGTGCCTATCATGTCGAGGACGACCACGGTGGCGCGACCTTCCTCGACACGCCAGGCCACGCGGCGTTCACCGCCATGCGAGCACGTGGTGCCAAGGCCACCGACGTGGTGGTGCTGGTGGTGGCCGCAGACGACGGCGTCATGCCTCAGACCATCGAGGCGGTCGAGCACTCCAAGGCGGCGGAAGTCCCGCTTATCGTCGCGGTCAACAAGATCGACAAGTCGAACGCCGATCCGGACCGCGTCAAGAGTGAGCTGTCGCAGCATGGCGTGATCTCCGAGGAATGGGGTGGCGACACCCAGTTCGTGCACGTTTCTGCCCATACCGGCGAAGGTATCGAGGCATTGCTGGAGTCGATCCAGCTGGTGTCCGAGGTGCTCGAGCTCAAGGCTGTACCGGAAGCGCCCGGCAAGGGCGTGGTGGTCGAGTCTCGACTCGACAAGGGTCGCGGCCCGGTCGCTACCGTGCTGGTCCAGAACGGCACCCTGAAGAAGGGCGATATCGTGCTCGCCGGCCTGCACTATGGCCGCGTGCGGGCCCTGACCAACGAGCTCGGCAAGCAGGTCGACGAGGCCGGCCCGGCCATGCCGGTGGAAATCCAGGGCCTGGATGGTACGCCGGAGGCCGGTGACGACTTCATGGTGCTCGACGACGACAAGAAGGCGCGTGAAGTCGCCAACTTCCGTCAAGGCAAGTACCGTGAAGTGCGCCTGGCCCGTCAGCAGAAGGCCAAGCTGGAGAACATGTTCAGCCAGATGGGCCAGGAAGTCGCCGCCAAGCTCAATATCGTGCTCAAGGCCGATGTGCAGGGCTCTCTGGAGGCCATCAAGGGCGCACTCGAGGAGCTGTCCACCGATGAGGTGCAGGTCTCCGTGGTGTCTTCCGGCGTGGGGGGTATCACCGGTACCGACGCCAACCTGGCACTGGCTTCCGAGGCCATCGTGATCGGCTTCAACGTGCGTGCCGATGCGGCTGCCCGCGAGATCATCGAGCGTGAAGGGCTGGAATTGCGCTACTACAGCGTCATCTACCAGCTGATCGACGAGGTCAAGCAGGCCATGAGCGGCATGCTCGAGCCCGAGTGGAAAGAGGAAATCGTCGGTGTGGCCGAGGTCCGCGACGTCTTCCGTGCGCCCAAGATCGGTGCCGTGGCCGGCTGCATGGTGGTCGAGGGCAACGTCCATCGCCACAAGAAGATCCGTGTGCTGCGCGAGAACGTGGTGATCTACGAAGGCGAGCTCGAATCCCTGCGCCGTTACAAGGACGACGTCAACGAAGTCCGCAACGGCATGGAGTGCGGTATCGGCGTGAAGAACTACAACGACGTCCAGGTCGGCGACAAGATCGAGGTCTTCGATCAGGTCAAGGTCGAGCGGACGCTCTAAACGCTCGAGGAGCCGACCATGCGTGAGTTCAAGCGTACCGACCGAGTGGCCGACCAGCTCCAGAAGGAGCTGGCGGTCCTCATCCAGCGCGAGATCAAGGATCCGCGCCTGGGCATGGTCACCGTCAGCGGCGTCGAGGTCAGTCGCGACCTGGGGTATGCCGATGTTCACGTGACCCTGCTGGGGGAAAACGACGAAGCGCGGGTCGCGGAGAATCTGACGATTCTCAAGCGGGCCGCGGGCTTCCTGCGCGGACAGATTGCCCGGCGCATCAAGCTGAGGCACGTGCCGGAGCTTCGTTTCCACTACGATGCCAGCCTGGAACGTGGCCAGCGCCTGTCCTCCCTGATCGACGAGGCAGTGGCCAACGACCGCTCTCGTCATGACGACGAGGATGAGCGCTGATGGCACGGCGTCGCCGTGGTCGTCCGGTGGATGGCGTGCTGTTGCTCGACAAGCCTCGGGGCGTGTCGAGCAATCATGCCCTGCAACGGGCGAGACGCCTGTTCCAGGCCCAGAAGGCGGGTCACACCGGCACGCTCGATCCGATGGCCACTGGCCTGCTGCCGGTCTGTTTCGGTGAAGCCACGAAATTTTCCGCGCACCTGCTGGAAGCCGACAAGGTGTACCGTACCCGGGTCGAGCTCGGTGTGGTGACCGATACCGGTGACGCCGAAGGCGACGTGGTCGAGCGATGCGCAGTGCCGGCTCTCGACGAGGCCGGGTTGCGTGAGACACTGACGCGCTTCATCGGTGAGATCGATCAGGTGCCGCCGATGCATTCGGCACTCAAGCATCAGGGGCGCAAGCTTTACGAGCTGGCTCGTGAGGGCAAGACGGTGGAGCGTGCAGCACGCCGCGTGACGGTGTATGATGCGCGCCTCCTCGCCTGCGAAGGTGATGCCTTCGAGATGGAGGTGCGGGTCAGCAAGGGGACCTATATCAGGACCCTGGCCGAGGATATCGGCCAGGCCCTGGGGTGCGGCGGCCATATCAGTGGCCTGCGGCGGCTCAAGACGGGTCCCTTCGAGGGCGACCGCATGTTGAGCGTCGAGGCGCTCGAGCGATTGATCGCGGACGAGGCACAGGACGCGGCGTTGTTGCCGGTCGATGTGCTAGTCGCGCACTTGCCGCGCAGCGACATGAGCGCTGCCGGTGCCCGTTGCCTGCGCTTCGGCCAGGCCGCGACGGGCGAGGCGGGTGATTTGCCCGCCGACAGTTTGACCAGGCTCTATCACGCCGATGCCTTCCTGGGGCTCGGCGTGGTCACGGCGGCCGGGGATATCGCCCCTCGGCGCCTGCTGAGTTCCGCCGTGGCGGGCTCGGCATGAGCCAGCCCCATCGGGGCTGGGCGTGGGGACTGCAAATATGCGTGGTCCCCGACATTCATCATTCAGGCATATTGCTTACTGGAGAGACAGATGGCACTGACCGCTGAACAGAAAGCCGCGATCGTCGACGAATACGGTCGTGGTGAAAACGACACCGGTTCCCCTGAGGTACAGGTGGCCCTGCTGACCGCCAACATCGACGGCCTGCAGGATCACTTCAAGACCAACAAGCAGGATCACCACTCCCGTCGTGGCCTGATCCGCATGGTCAACCAGCGTCGTAAGCTGCTCGACTATCTGAAGCGCAAGGATTTCGAACGTTATCAGTCGATTATCCAGCGTCTCGGCCTGCGCCGTTAAGAGAAGAGGTTCGCGAGGCGAATTTCTCCTTTTCTTCAGGCCATTTGAAACGGGCGGTCCTTCGGGGCCGCCCGTTTCGTATGTGAGGGAGCCATTCGGCGCGGGGGGCACGTGCCAGGGCGCTTGAGTTACCCCCATGGTTGGCGGGCCACATAATCGGTAGCCCTCGCGACCGTCAACCCCTAAAATGGTCGCCGAGTCAAAACGACCCGAACATGAATCGAAAAGTTGAAGGAAGTCGCCGTGAATCCGGTCAAGAAAACATTTGAATACGGTCGCAGCACCGTCACCCTGGAAACCGGGCGCATCGCCCGCCAGGCCTCCGGTGCCGTGATGGTCACCATGGACGACACCGTGGTGCTATGCACCGTGGTGGCGAAGAAGGATGCCAACCCCTCCCAGCCTTTCTTCCCGCTCTCTGTCCATTATCAGGAGAAGACCTACGCGGTCGGCAAGATTCCCGGCGGCTTCTTCAAGCGCGAGGGGCGTCCCACCGAGAAAGAGACGCTCACTTCGCGCCTCATCGATCGTCCGATTCGCCCGCTGTTCCCCAAGGGGTTCATGAACGAGGTTCAGGTCGTCTGCACGGTGCTTTCCACCGACCGCAACCATGATCCCGATATCGCGGCCATGATCGGTACGTCCGCGGCGCTGGCGATTTCCGGTGTGCCCTTCAACGGCCCCATCGGCGCCGCTCGAGTCGGTTTCACCGAGGAGCATGGCTACTTCCTCAACCCGACGGTCGAGGAACTGGGCAGCTCCGAACTCAACATGGTGGTGGCCGGTACCGAGAAGGCCGTGTTGATGGTCGAGTCCGAGGCCAACGAACTGCTCGAGGACGAGATGCTGGGGGCCGTGCTCTATGGCCACCAGGAAATGCAGACAGCGATCAATGCCGTCAATGAGCTGGTCGCCGAAGCCGGTAAGCCGCGTTGGGAATGGCAGGCGCCCGCCGAGAACGTTGCCCTCAAGGACGCCATGGCGAGCGGCTTCGAGGCCAAGGTGGGCGAGGCGTATCGCATCACCGACAAGATGCAGCGTCAGGAGGCACTGTCTGCCTTGAAGGACGAGGCGGTAGAGCAACTGGCCGGTGAAGAGGATGGCAAGTTCGACGCCGATGAGGTCAAGGGGGCTTTCGCCGGTCTCGAGAAGCGCGTGGTACGCCGCCGTGTGGTCAAGGGCGAGCCGCGTATCGACGGCCGAGACCTGAAGACCGTGCGTCCGCTGGATATCGAGGTCGGTGGCCTGCCCAAGGCGCATGGCTCGGCCGTCTTTACCCGTGGCGAGACCCAGGCCGTGGTGGTGGCGACGCTCGGCACCCTGCGCGATGCTCAGTTGATCGAGTCGCTGGAGGGTGAGCGCAAGGATCGCTTCCTCTTGCATTACAACTTCCCCCCCTACTGTGTCGGCGAGGCCGGTTTCATGGGGGGCCCCAAGCGCCGCGAGATCGGCCATGGCCGCCTGGCGCGCCGGGGCGTGGAGTCCATGCTCCCCTCTCAGGACGAATTCCCCTATACCATCCGGGTGGTATCCGAGATCACCGAATCCAACGGCTCCAGCTCGATGGCCTCGGTATGCGGTTCTTCCCTGGCCCTGATGGATGCCGGCGTGCCGATGAAGGCACCGGTGGCCGGTATCGCCATGGGCCTGGTCAAGGACGACGATGGCTTCGCGGTCCTGACCGATATTCTCGGCGATGAAGACCACCTCGGTGACATGGACTTCAAGGTGGCCGGCAGCGCGGATGGCGTGACGGCCCTGCAGATGGACATCAAGATCGAGGGGATCAACGAGGAGATCATGGAGCAGGCGCTGCAGCAGGCCCATGAGGCGCGCCAGCACATCCTCGAGCAGATGAACAGCGTGATCGGCCAGAGCCGTGACGAAGTCTCCGAGAACGCGCCGTCCATGGCTACCATCAAGATCGATCCGGAAAAGATCCGTGACGTCATCGGCAAGGGTGGCGCCATGATCCGCAAGATCTGCGAGGATACCGGCGCTTCCATCGATCTGGATGACGACGGCACCGTGCGCATCTATGCCGAGGAAAAATCGGCAGCCAAGGCGGCCATCGACACCGTACTGGCGATCACTGCCGTTCCCGAGATCGGCAAGCTGTATCGCGGCAAGGTGGTCCGCATCGCCGATTTCGGCGCCTTCGTCAACATCATTCCGGGCACCGATGGCCTGGTGCACATCTCGCAGATCGTGCCCGAACGGGTCAACGATGTGCGCGATTTCCTGAATGAAGGCGACGAGCCGATCGTCAAGGTGCTCGACATCGATAACCGCAACCGGGTGAAGCTCACCATCAAGGAGATCACGCCCGAAGAGAAGGCGGCCTTCGAGGCCGAGGCGGCCGACACCGAGCTCTAAGCCCGACGCCTGACGCGGGAAGCAACGCCGCCCTTGTAGCGCAAGCTGCGAGGGCGGTTTCGTTCTGGCCATCGAGGGAGATATATCATGGAAGACGGGCGGACGGTGGGCGTCCAGGAAGCGGCCGGCTCGCACTGGTGGGGGGTGGTGGCGGTGATGACCGGCATCTTCCTGCTGGTGACCGCCGAGCAACTGCCGATCGGCCTGTTGTCGCAGGTCGCCGCCTCCCTGGGGGTGACGCCGGGCCTGGCCGGTTTGATGGTCACGGTGCCCGGTGTGGTCGCGGCCTTCTCGGCACCGTTGTTGCCGGTTGCCGTGGGACGCCTGGATCGCCGCGTCATGTTGACCGGCCTGATGCTGTTGATGGTCGCGGGTAGCGTCCTGTCGGTATTGGCCGATAGCTTCGTGGTGCTGTTGGGTGCCCGGGTGCTGGTGGGCATGAGCATCGGAGGCTTCTGGGCCATCGCCGGCGGCATCGCGCCTCGCCTGGTGGCGGCCGACAAGGTGCCCAGGGCGATGACCGTGATCTTCGGCGGGGTGGCTGCCGCCTCGGTGCTGGGCGTGCCGGCGGGGACCCTGCTGGGGGAATACAGTCATTGGCGGGTCGCCTTCGGCGCCCTGGGGGCCTTGAGTCTGGTCACCGCCCTGGCATTGTGGGTCTGGCTGCCCCGGCTTCCGCCCACCGAACCGGTACGGCTGCGGATGCTCGGCCAGCAACTGGGCCATCGTGGCGTGCGGGTGGCGGTGATCGCCACGGGGCTGGTGGTCGTCGGCCACTTCTCCGCCTACACCTTCATCAGTCCTATCCTGCAGCAGATCAGCGGCATTGCGCGGACGGATATCGGCAGCCTGCTCTTGCTCTATGGCGCGGCAGGGATCGTCGGGAACGTGGCCGCCGGCGCCTTCGCCGGTTACCACCCCTATCGCGCGGTGCTGGCGATACCGGGCCTGCTGCTGCTGGTCGTCGGCAGTTTCTCGTGGCTCGGTGGGCAGCCGGTGGGGGGCGTGGCACTCCTGATGGGCTGGGGGGCGGTGTTCGGCAGCGTCTCGGTCAGCATCCAGACCTGGATCCTGCGCACGGCCCCGAATACCGAGGCCGCCACCGCGTTGATGGCCTTCGTGTTCAACCTGTCGATCGGCCTGGGCGCCATGGTCGGCGGACGCGTCGTCGACGGCATCAGCCTGCCGGGTGTGACCTGGATGGCCGGCGGGTTCTTCCTGGCGGCCACGCTGCTGGTGCTGCGCACGCCGGCCAGTGTGGTAGGCGAGAAGACGAGATAGACAATGCCCCCGAGCGCGGGGGCATCACCCGGTCTGGTCTGACGGTGGCGGCTCGTCGTTCAGCGTTCGATGGCCAGTGCCACGCCCTGTCCGCCACCGATGCACAGGGTCGCCAGGCCCTTGTGGGCGTCGCGGGCGATCATCTCGTGCACGAGGGTGACCAGGATGCGGCAGCCGGAGGCGCCGATGGGATGGCCGAGCGCGATGGCGCCGCCGTTGACGTTGACCTTGTCGGTGTCCCAGCCGAGCTCCTTGTTCACCGACAGCGCCTGGGCGGCGAAGGCCTCGTTGGCTTCGATCAGGTCAAGCTCGTCGAGGCTCCAGCCGGCGCGCTCCATGCAGCGGCGTGTGGCCGGGGCGGGACCGATGCCCATGATGGCGGGATCGACGCCGGCATTGGCATAAGCCTTGATGCGCGCCAGGGGCGTGAGACCGAGCGCCTCGGCCTTTTCCGCGCTGCACATCATCACCACGGCGGCACCGTCATTGAGCGCGGAGGCGTTGCCGGCGGTGACGGCCCCCTCCTTCTTGAAGGCCGGGCGCATGGTGCCGAGCTTCTCGGCGGTCACCTCACGAGGATTCTCGTCGGTATCGAAACGTACCGGGTCGCCCTTGCGCTGAGGGATATCCAGGGGCGCGATCTGGCTCTGGAAACGTCCTTCGCGAATGGCGGCGGCGGCCTTCTGCTGTGAGCCGGCGGCGAATTCGTCCATCGCCTCGCGAGTGATGCCGTACTTCTCGGCCAGGTTCTCGGCGGTGATGCCCATGTGGTAGTCGTTGAAGGCATCCCACAGGCCGTCGTGGACCATCGAGTCGATGGCCTTCCAGTCGCCCATGCGCTGGCCGTTGCGCGAGTTGGGGAGTACGTGGGGAGAGAGCGACATGTTCTCCTGGCCGCCGGCCAGGATCAGCTCGGCATCGCCGCAGCGGATCGCCTGGGTGGCCAGGTGGAGCGCCTTGAGGCCGGAGCCGCAGACCTTGTTGATGGTCATGGCCGGCACGGCTTCGGGCAGCCCGGCCTTGATGGAGGCCTGGCGGGCCGGATTCTGGCCGGTGCCGGCCGTCAGTACCTGACCGAGCAGGACTTCATCCACCTGGTCGGCGGCCACGCCGGTGCCGGCGAGGATGTCCTTGATGACGTGGGCTCCCAGATCGCTGGCGGGAATACCGGCGAGAGAACCGCCGAAGGCGCCGACGGCGGTGCGACGTGCGGCGACGATCACCACTTCTGACATGGTCATGACTCCTGAAATTTGCGGACGTGCTGGCTTTCAGGATAGGCGACCATTGTGCGCTGCGGCAATCCTCGGGTGGTCGAAAGGCACTGAACTTCCGTATGAGGGGCCTGACGGAAGCCCCACCCGACGGCGTCTTCGCTCAGGCCAGCTGGACGGGAATGGCATTGCTGGTGTGGCTGATGGCGTTGCCTTCCTGCAGATAGACCAGGGCCGGTTGATGGGACGCGAGTTCGGCATCGGTGTACATGGCGTAGCTGCAGATGATGACCCGTTGGCCCTCGCTCGCCAGGTGTGCGGCGGCACCGTTCACCGAGATCGTCCCGGAGCCTTCCTCGGCGCGGATGGCGTAGGTGGTGAAACGCTGTCCGTTCTCGACGTTGTAGATCTGGATCTGCTCGTTTTCGCGGATGCCGGACATGTCGAGCAATTCGCCATCGATGGCACAGGAGCCTTCGTAGTTGAGCACGGCATGGGTGACGCGGGCCATGTGCAGCTTGGCCTTGAGCATATGGGTCAGCATGGATGAACTCCTCTTGTCGGTGCCCCGCTTCAATGCGGCAGGGTCAGGCTCAGGTTGTCGATCAGGCGTGTCGGGCCGAGTCGTGCCGCGGCGAGCAGCACGGCGTCGCGCGTCGATGCGTCGACCGGGCCCAGGTCGGTGGCGCGCAGTTCCAGGTAGTCGGGCTCGAAGCCAGCTTCGCGCAGGCGGGCCAGTCCTGTGGCGAGGGTGGTATCGAGCGCCGCGCCGCCTTCCAGGGCATCACGCAGCTCGCGCAGGGTTCGCTGAAGGGCGGCGGCCGTGTGGCGCTGTTCGGTATTCAGGTAGCCGTTGCGCGATGACAGCGCCAGGCCGTCCCGGTCGCGCACGATGGGCACGCCGATCACCTCGACCGGAAGATGGAGGTCGGCCACCAGGCGCCGGATGACCGCCAGCTGCTGGTAGTCCTTCTCGCCGAAGCAGGCCAGGTCGGGCTGGACCAGGTTGAAGAGCATGGTCACGACGGTCGCCACGCCGTCGAAGTGGCCCGGCCGTGAGCCCCCGCACAAGCCTTCCGAGACGTCCGGCACGCTGACACGGGTCTGTGCATGTCCTCCGCGTGGATAGAGCGTGGACTCATCGGGGGCGAACAGCAGGTCACAGCCGGCTTCGACAAGCTTTTGCCGGTCCGCTTCCAGGGTCCGAGGATAGGCGTCCAGATCCTCGTCGGGGCCGAACTGCGTCGGATTGACGAAAATGGTGGCCACCACGACATCGGCACGTCGACGGGCCTCGGCGACCAGCGCGAGGTGTCCTTCGTGCAGATTGCCCATGGTCGGCACCAGGCCGATGGTCTGCCCTGCCCGGCGGTGACTGGTCAGGGCGTCGCGCAGTGCGTGGATCTCCTGTAGGCATTGCATCAGAAACTGTGCTCCTCGGCCGGGAAGCGACGCGTCTTGACCGCCTCATGGTAATGGCGGAAGGCATCCGGGATGTCATCGGCCTCGGCCATGAAGTCCTTCACGAAGCGGGGGCTGCGCCCCGGGGTCACCCCCAGGATATCGTGCATGACCAGGATCTGGCCGTCGGTGTCGGGGCCGGCGCCGATGCCGATGACCGGGACATCGAGTGCGTCGGTGACGGCACGTCCCAGGCTGGCGGGAACGCACTCCAGCAGGATCACCGAAGCGCCGGCGTCGACCAGGGCGCGGGCGTCCTCGAGGATGCGCGTGGCCTGGTCGGCATCACGGCCCTGAACCTTGTAACCGCCCAGCTGATGGACGGTCTGCGGCGTGAGTCCCAGGTGGGCGCAGACCGGCACGCCACGGCGCGTCAGTTCCCGCACGCCTTCGGCCATCCAGGCCTCGCCTTCCACCTTGATCATCTCGGCACCGGCGCGCATCAACTCGCCGGCATCCTGGAGCAGGCGCTCGGTGGTGGCGTTGCTCATGAAGGGCAGGTCGACCATCAGCAGGCTGGCCCCCTTGCCACGGGCCACGCAGCGGGTGTGGTAGCAGATGTCGTCGAGGGTCACCGGCAGGGTGCTGGAATGCCCCTGCAGCACCATACCCAGAGAGTCTCCGACCAGGAGAACCTCGATGCCGGCCTCACTGGCGGCATGGGCGAAGGTGGTATCGTAGGCGGTCAGGCAGCTGAAGGCTTCACCGGCGCGCTTGTGGGCCTGCAGCGTGCTCAGGGTGACGGTTTTCATGGCGTGCTCTCGTTATGTTGTCGGCCAGCCGGCGGGGACCGGAGCCATTGTGTAACCCATGATTGTTACCTTAATCCAGCTGAAGTGTCGATAGGTAACATAGCCCGGGTGTTGTCAGATCTGGGGTAACATTCTAGGTGATACCCTCGCCGGTGGCGCCTCTTCCGACAGGCTTGCCGCCAGGGAGGCGACATCATGACCGTCCGGAAGGACCAGGGTCGGGGCAGTCTCGGCCAATGGCACCAGCACGAAGGCTCGCTGTGCCATCTCCGGGTGCGGAAGCGTCAAGCGAGGCGTGACAAGACACTGGTCATCGAAGAGCAGAAGGTCCAGGTCCAGGGTACGTGGCCCCCAGCGTCGTTCGCGAACCCGACCATGGCGCTGTTCGAGGGCCTGCAGTTGATCGAGCAGGGCCAGTGGCGACAGGCGTGTCTCCAACTGGGCCACTGCGTTGATGAAGTCAGGCTGGTCCGCCGGGCCGACAGGCCGGGTGGCATAAAGATGCGAGGCGCGTCGTCGACGGGTCAGGGGCAACTGGTCCAGCTCGTCCAGGGCGCGTTCGACATGGGCTCGCGGCGCATCCAGATTGCTGCCGAGGCCGATCCAGGCAAGGCTCATGTGTCGTCGGTGGGGTTGCGCGGCTTGCGCCTGCGGCGTCGACGACGCTTGCGCGGGGCCGGGGTCCCGGCCGGGTCGGCGTCGACCTTGCCGAGCAGGCGGCGTTGCTCGTGTTCATCGGCCTGCTGAAAGGCGGTCCACCAGTCGCCGAGTCCCGGGGGGATCTCGCCGGCGGCCTCGCGCAGCAACAGGAAGTCGTAGGCGGCACGGAAGCGGGGATGGTCGCGGGTCTGGAAGGCGCGCTTGCCCCGACGCGATGGCAAGCGTTGCTGCAGGTCCCAGATATCGCGCATCGGCAGGCTGAAGCGCTTGGGGATGGAGATGTGCTGCAGCTGGCGCGATACCACGCGCTGTGATGCCGCCTGGAGCGCGGGGATCGGTGGCATGTCCTCGTCCCGCTCATAGTCGCGTTGGCGTAACTGGACCGGGCCCCACAACAGGGCGGCGAACAGAAAGGCCGGCGTCACCGGGCGTTCTTCCTGAACGCGCTTGTCGGTGCTGGCCAGGGCCTGCTCGATCAAGCCCTCGGCCCAGGGCAGCTCGGCGAAGGCTTCGTCGGCCTCGGGGAACAGCATGGCGAACAGCCCGTATTCCCGCAGCAGGTGGAAGGTCTCGACACCGTGGCCGCCCATGAACAGCTTGAGCACCTCATCGAACAGCCGGGCCGGCGGTACCTGCAGGAGCAGCGGGGCGAGTTCCTCGATCGGCGCTTCGGTGGCGCTGGCCAGACTGAAGTCGAGTTTGGCGGCGAAGCGCACGGCGCGCAGCATGCGCACTGGGTCTTCCCGGTAGCGAGTGGCCGGATCGCCGATCAAGCGCAGGGTGCGGGCATCGATATCGCGCACCCCGTCCGCGAAATCATGAATCGAGAAATCGGCGATATTGTAATACAGCGCATTGATCGTGAAGTCGCGGCGCAGGGCGTCTTCCTCGATGTCGCCCCAGACATTGTCGCGCAGCAGCATGCCGTCGTCGGATTGCTGGGCGATATGGTCACCGTGGTCATCACCGGGTTTGCCCCGGAAGGTGGTGACCTCGATGACCTCGCGACCGAAGCGGACATGGACGATACGGAAGCGGCGCCCGATGATGCGTGAGTTGCGGAACAGGCCGCGCACCTCTTCCGGCGTGGCATTGGTGGCCACGTCGAAATCCTTGGGCATGCGGCCCAGGAGGGCGTCGCGGATGCAGCCGCCGACCAGGAAGGCCTCGAACCCGGCATTGTGCAGGCGGTACAGCACCTTGAGAGCCGCGTCACTGAACAGCTGACGCGATACAGGATGTTCATCGCGGGGAATGATGCGCAGCACAGGGCCTCCGGCCGGCGCATCCTGAGGGCCGAACAGCGACTTGAGATGCTCGCCAGGACTCTGCAGAAAGCGGGTAAAACCTTTGATCATGCGGTGTTGTCGACTCGCGGGAGTACGAAAAGCGTTGAGTGTAGCGGACACCCGACACCTTGCAAAGCGTGAGCCTGTCGTGCGTCGGACCCAAGCGTCTCGTGGGCACGCCATGGCGGCAGTCTGAACGCATACAGAAAGGGGAGGCCGGCAGGCCTCCCCTGGATCAAGCAAGGTGCAGCATCCCTGCTGCTGGTTCTTCTTCGTGATGGCGCATCGCCTTGAATACGCACCACAGTCACCAAGGAGTCTCAGGCAAGCATGTTGTTGTCTTTATTGACGTTCCTGGCGGCGACCGCCTCGTATTCAAAACAATAATCCAAGCACGACGGCATGCCTGGCATACCTTCCCCCGGTGGCTTGTTGTTGTTACCGGGAGTGCACCCTGACGGCCCTTGTTCTTGTTGTCGGCCGGTTGTCGGTGCGTCGCGTCCTGATCTTCCGGGCTTCGAGTTCTTGTTGTTATTGACCTCGAAGGACTCGCGTCCATTGCCGTTGCTGTTCTTGTTGTCGGCATGGCGCCCAAGTGTCTCGACCCGAAGGGCTTGTTGTTGTTGGTTCGGGTCCCGTCACCGTGCCTGGCCGTTGTTGTTGTTGGGGCCGTCGGTGACATCCGGATTTGTTTTTCTTGCCCATAAGTGTTGCACGGCCTGTGCCATTGATTAAAAAATCCTTTTTTTTCAGTTAGTTGTTATTTTTCATCATTTTGTCACCGGGAAAGTGCAGGGGCGGTGTTACCCGGACTGCCCCGAGATGGCGCGCAGGCTGTGTGAGAAGGTAACAAATGGTGCGTGATGTCGGCCCGGGGCCACATGAGCAAGGTCTTGGCTCAGGAGGTGCGGGGCTTGCACTTTAGTCGAGGGTGCAGGGTGACGGATCAGCCGACGTTGCGCCGGGGGCCTTTCTTGCGGGGAATGCCCAGGCGCTGACGGCGTTCCCACAGGCACTTGCGGCTGATGCCAAGTTTCTGGGCCAGCTCGGTTTCGCTCATCTGATCCTGGTGTTCCAGCACGAAGTGCTGGAAATAGTCTTCCAGGGAAAGGTCCTCGGGGTCCTCGTCGCCTTCCAGTGAATCCTCGAGGGTCGCCACCTTGGCAGTGGGCGCAGGGGCCGGGCGTGGTGGGGGGGTGAGACCCAGATCGTCGGGATGGATGAGATGGCTTTCGGCGAGGATGACACCACGCTCCAGGGCATTTTCCAGCTCACGGACGTTGCCGGGCCAGGGAAAGTCGCGGATGACGCGTCGGGCGGCCCGGGAGAGTCGCAGGCCTTCGCGGTCGTGACGACGGCACGCCTTGGTGAGCAGCGAATCGGCGATTTCCAGGATGTCATCTTCACGATCTCGCAACGGCGGGAGGTCGATCTGCATCACATTGAGGCGATAATACAGGTCGAGGCGAAATTCACCGGTCTTCGACAGCGCATGCAGGTCCCGGTGCGTGGCGGCGATCAGGCGAACGTTGACGTGTCGCGTCTCCACCGAGCCGATCTTGCGAATCTCACCTTCCTGCAGGACGCGCAGCAGGCGGGCCTGGGCGTCGGGTGGCAGCTCGCCGATCTCGTCGAGAAACAGGGTGCCATGGTCGGCGGCCTCCACCAGGCCGGTGCGAGCGGCATTGGCGCCAGTGAAGGCGCCTTTCTCGTGACCGAACAGTTCGGACTCGATCAGTGTCTCGGGAATGGCCGCGCAATTGACGCAGATCAGGGGCGCGGCGGCGCGCTTGCTCTGTTGATGTAGCGCGCGGGCCACCAGTTCCTTGCCGGTACCGGATTCCCCCTGGATCAGCACGGTGACATCGGCGGGCGCGGTCTTGCGGATGCGCGAATAGACGACCTGCATGGCCGGGCAGCCACCGATCATCGTCTGCTGCTGGCCACCCTGGTCGGTGACATCGGGCGGTGCGGCCTGCCGAGTGGCTTGCTGGTGCAGAACGCGGGAGACGGTTTCGAGCAGCTCGTCATGGTCGAACGGCTTGGCGACGTAGTCCACCGCGCCGAGCTTGAGGGCTTCCACGGCCGAGCGCATGCTGGCGTAGCTGGTCATGATCAGTACTGGCACCGGAGCGGCGAGGCCGATGAGGTCGGTACCGGGGTCACCGGGCAGGCGCAGGTCACTGATCACCAGGTCGAAGCGTTGTGGGTCGAGCTCGCGGGCCTCGGCCACGGAGCCGGCTTCACTGACGCCATGGTCGTGACGTTCCAGCAGGCGCCTCAGGGCGCTGCGAATGATAGCTTCGTCTTCAACGATCAGGATCCGGCTCATGGGTGCTTTCGCCATTCTCTGGATGGAGGGGCAGCCACAGGTGGATGCGCGTACCGCTGGCCTGTCCGGCAGGAGGGGACTCGATCTCGATCTGGCCATCATGCTCGGCGACGATGCTGTAGACCAGCGGCAGCCCCAGCCCCGTGCCCTCACCCGCCGGTTTGGTCGTGGTGAAGGGCTCGAACAGGTGATCGCGCATCCCCGGGTCGATGCCGTGGCCTTCGTCGGTGATGGTCAGGTGCAGGCACTGGCCTTCCGGTGTGGCATCGACGATGACGCGATCTTCCGGTTCGCTGGCATCCCGGGCATTGCCCAGCAGATTGATCATCACCTGCTGCAGGCGTTGTGCGTCCCCGATGACGGCCTGGTCGGTCGGGCAGCGGTTCTCATATCGGACATCCTCCCCCGAGCGGGCGAGCCGGATCAAGTGCAGGGCCTCGTCGGTGACACTGGCCATGGAGGTGGGCGCGAAGTCCGCACCGGCGACATGCCGGCCTCCATGGGCGAAACCGACCAGTGAGCCGACGATCTTCGAGACGCGGTCGGTCAAGACCTGGATCTGGTCGGCGGTCTCCAGCAGGGCGGGGTCGTCGGTGTCGTAACGCAGATTCTGGGCCAGCGAGGAGATGCCGGTGATGGGGTTGCCGATCTCGTGGGCGACGCCGGCCGCCAACTGACCGATGGAGGCGAGACGGGCTGCGTGGACCAGCTCGTCTTCCAGCCACTTCATCTCGCTGTGATCCTCCACGAGGATGACATTGCCACCGTCTTCTCCTTGTTCGCCCTGCAGGCCGGCGCGGTGCAGGGTCAGGTAACGTTCGCCCCGTGACAGGCTGGCCGGCTGCTTGTAGAGGCGGCCCTGCGGCGCGGCGAGAATCTGGCCGAGCAGGTCGTTCCAGGGCGCGGGAAGGGTGTCGCGGTGCGCACCGATCACCGAGTCTCCCTCGATGCCGGAAAGCTCGGCGAGCGCATCGTTCCACATCAGCAACTCGCCATCCTCGCCGAAGGCGCACAGGCCGATGGGCAGTCGGGTCAGGGTGCGCCGGTGGTAGCGTCGCAGGCCGTCGAGCTCTCGCGCCAGGCCGGTGAGTCGCGAGCGATAGGCTTCCAGTCGGCTTTCGACGAAGTGGATGTCCTCGGTGGCGCTGGGGCCGTTATGTCGATAGGGCAGGCAGCGATCGACGATGTCCTGGGCGACCGAGGGTCCCATCAGACCGGAGAGATTGGCCTGGATGCGGTCGCGCAGGCGGCGCAGGGCATAGGGGCGTCCGTCCAGAGGCGACAGGCCGAGAGCGGTCAAGGCGCGCTCCACCTCGCGATTGGCCACGTCCTCGCCCAGCACGCGCGTCAGGTGGCGCTTGAATTCGGCGCCATTGGTGGCGACCAGGGGGAGCCGCATTGGGCGCACCACGGCATCCACGGAGCATGCCTCGGCCGCCGCGCGTTCTCCCGCTGAGGTTCGGGTGGCCAGGGAAACGAGGATGAAGGTCAGGATGTTCGCCGCCAGCGAGATCAGGGTGACGCTGTACCAGGCGGGTTCGCCGGCCAGGACCTCCAGCCCCGGCGGCAGGAGCACCATCGCCGGATAGTCGGTGAGCAGGGGAACCCACAGGCCGGCCAGCCAGATCGTCATGCCCACTGCGAGCCCGGCTACCATGCCCTTGCGATTGGCGCCGGGCCAGTACAGCAGGGCCAGCATGCCCGGCAGGCACTGGGCCATGCCGACGAAGGAGGCCAGTCCCAGGGTCGAGAGGTCGTGGCGCACGCCGACCAGGCGATAGAACAGCCAGCCGCCGACGATCACCGCGGCGATCAGCCCGCGGCGCAGCCAGCGCAACCAGCGATAGAGATCGGGCTGGGCAATGGGCGGATGTGCCACCAGCACCAGGTGGTTGAGGATCATCCCCGACAAGGCCAGCGAGATGATGATCATGGTGCCGCTCGCCGCGGCCAGGCCGGCGATGAAGGCCAGGCCGCCGACCCACCATGATGAGGACAGGCCGAAGGCCAGGTAGGCGGCGCCGGCGCCTACTTCGTCGACCCCCAGGCGCTGTGTGGCCCACAGGATCAGCGGCACCGGAAGGGCCATCAACAGCAGGAACAGCGGCAGTGCCCAGCTGGACTGGAGCAGGGTGCGTCGGTCGAGGGTCTCGGCGAAGGTGATGTGAAACATGTGCGGCATCAGGAAGGCCGCGGAGAAGAACAGCAGCAACAGCGTACGCCATTGGGCCGGATCGAGCTGGGCGATGCGGGTCTGGTCGACGTGGCCGGCACCATCGAGCCAGGTCTGAAGGTCGGCGGGGCCCTCGAAGACACCGAAGAGGGCAACGGCACCGAGGGCCAGCATGGCGGCCAGCTTGACCAGTGACTCCAGGGCGATCGCCGCCAGCAGACTGTCGTGTCGGGCGCTGAGGTGCGAATGGCGGGCACCGAACAGCATGGCGAACAAGGCGATCAGCAGACTGAAACCCAGGGCGAGCAGGGAGGGCGAGCCGACACCGCTGAGATGGTGGATGGCATGGCCCATGGTCTGTATCTGCAAGGCCAGCAAGGGCAACACGGCCAGCAGGCTGACCAGGGTCAGCAGGGTGCCGACCCAGCGTGAACGGAAGCGAAAGGCGAACAGGTCGGCCAGCGAAGAAAGCTGATGGGTACGGGTCATGCGCTGGATCGGCACCAGCAACACCGGGGCCAGCAGGAAGGCACCGGCAACCCCCAGGTAGTAGGACAGATAGCCGAACCCATAACGGCTGGCGAACTCGAGGCTGCCGTAGACCGCCCAGGCACTGGCGTAGACGCCAAGCGCCAGGGTGTAGACCGCCGGATGACGTACCAGGCGGCTCGGCAGCCAGCCGCGATCGACGGCCAGTGCGCAGAGGAACAGCAATGACAGATAGCCGACGCCGAGCGCGAGCAGGCCAGGGAGGTTCAGACTCATTGCCGTATCCTAGCGTCTTTCATCGAGCTTGCGTTTCTGTTCCAGCCACAGGGTCAGGGCGATCAGCCCGCCCCAGATGAGAAAGGGGCGATACCAGGCAGCACCGGGATTGGCCCAGCCGCTCATCAACAGCGGCGAGAACAGGTAACCGCCGAAGACCAGGAATAGCATGATGCGGTAGACGTACATGTCACTCCCTAAGGAAACGCTGATTTATTGCTGTGCTCGATATCTTGGCTGCCGGCGGTACTCAATATCCTCATTTACTCACGTGTAAACTCCGGTATTTCCGTTCCGGCGGTCGCCAACCTATCATCGCTCGCGACATAAATCAGCGCTCCCTAAAGAGCATTGTGCCTGGGTTCACGCCGTTCCGCCGTGGCCTGCAGGGAACGAGGCGACCAGTGCGCGACGGCCCAGTCGAGTTGCGCGGTCACCGGTTCGGTGGCCAGGGCCGAAGGCGGCGCCTGGTCCAGGGCGACCAGGGCACGATGCAGCAGGGGACGCACGGCGTCCTCCTGTTCCGGAAGGGCCGGCGCCAGGTTCTGCTTCGACAGCTTCTGCCCATTGTCACCGAGGATCAATGGCAGGTGCAGATAACGAGGCTCCGGGAGTGCCAGGGCATGCTGCAACTGGCGTTGCCAGGGGGTGTTGTCCAGCAGGTCGAAGCCGCGTACCACGTCGGTGATGCCCTGGTCCCCGTCGTCCGCCACCACGGCCAACTGATAGGCCCAGAGGCCGTCCTTGCGCTTGAGGACCACATCGCCGAGGGCGCTGGGGTCGAAGCGTTGCAAGCCGAACAGCCGGTCCTGCCAGATGATCGGGGTCGGGCCGAGGTCGCAGCGCAGTCGCCAGGCCAGCGGCTTGTCCGGCTCGCGGGGGGCCGTCCGGCACCAGCCAGGATAGACGGGATGATCCCGCCATTGCTTGCGTGAGCAACTGCAGGGGTAGGCCAGCCCCTGCGCCTCGAGCCTGGAGAGCGCCTCGCGGTAGGCATCGCCTCGCTCATGTTGCCAGTGGACCGGACCGTCCCAGTGCAGCCCGAAGGCCTCGAGCTGGCGCAGAATGGTATCTGCCGCCCCGGCCGGGCAACGGGGAGGATCGATGTCCTCGATGCGCAATAGCCAGTGGCCCTGTTGTCGACGGGCATCGAGGTAGCTGGCCAGCGCCGCGATCAGCGAACCGAAGTGCAAGGGGCCAGAGGGCGTGGGAGCGAAGCGGCCACGGTAGACGCGCATGGACGGCTCCGGGGCGGATCAGGGAAGTGTGGCTTGCATGCCCGCGGCATGTCGTCAGCCCCTTCCGGGTGAAGGGACGCCGGGCCACCCGGGCCCGGCGCGGAAAACCGATGACAGCGCCGTTTCAACCGCCGAGCTGTTTTTCCTTGAGTTCGGCGAGGGTCTTGCAGTCGACGCACAGCGTTGCGGTGGGACGCGCCTCGAGGCGGCGAATGCCGATCTCGACGCCACAGGCCTCGCAGAAGCCGTAGTCGTCCTCGTCGATCTTCTCAATGGTCTCGTTGATCTTCTTCAGCAGCTTGCGCTCACGGTCCCGGGTGCGCAGCTCCAGGCTGAAGCCCTCTTCCTGGGTGGCACGATCGGCCGGGTCGGCGTAGTTGTTGGCTTCTTCCTGCAGGTGGCGAACCGTGCGGTCCACCTCCTCCATCAACTCCTGTTTCCAGCCCAGCAGGATCTGCCGGAAGTGCTCGAGCTGCTTCTCGTTCATGTACTCTTCACCCGCCGCAGGCTCGTACGGGGTGAATTTCTTGGGCGCTTCCATCTTCTGTTCGGCTACTGGCATGGGACTGCCTCGCTACTTTAGTGACTGCTGATCAATACCCGCCGCGATGCTAAGGTATCTCACGCCAAAGGGATGCTTGTTTAGCGAAAAAATGGCGACTTTGCAAGACCCATGTTTCATGGAGACCGGTCCAGAAGACCGATCCGGGAAACTGCGTCGGCATGCCAAACGTCGTAACATGCCGATGTTGACCCTGTTTGACCATGGCGAGCGAGAAAGATGCCCGCCGGCGGCACTCATGAGTTCACGTGCAGAGGAGACAGTCATGTCCTGGAGTCCGCGTCTGGAGGGCGTCGCCCCCTTCCGCGTGATGAACCTGCTGGAAACCGCCCAGGCGCGCGAAGCGGCCGGACACGATGTCATCCACCTGGAGATCGGCGAGCCGGATTTTCCGACGCCGGCGCCGGTCGTGGAGGCGGGACGGATGGCCCTGAGCGAAGGCCACACCCGCTACACGCCGGCCGCAGGCCTGCCGGCATTGCGCGAGGCCATCGCGGCACACTATGCCGAGCGCTTCGGCGCCTCGGTGGCGCCCGAGCGTATCCTGGTCACGCCCGGCGCCTCCGGCGCGTTGCTGCTGGCCAGCCAGTTGCTGGTGGCGTCTGGCGACCGTGTCCTGATGGCCGATCCCACCTATCCCTGCAATCGCCACTTCATGGCGCTGGCCGGTGCCGAGATCGATGCCGTACCGGTCGGCGGGGAGAGCGGTTGGCAACTGGATGCCGGACTGGTGGCGAAGCATTGGCGAGACAGCACCCGGCTGGCCATGCTGGCCACGCCATCGAACCCGACCGGCCACATGCTCGATGCCGATCGGCTGGCCAGCGTGGCGGGGGCGGTGGCCGAGCGCGACGGGTACCTGCTGGTCGACGAGATCTATCAGGGGCTGACCTATGATCTCGCGCCTCTGTCGGCGGCGGCGGTGGCGCCGGAGGCCTTCGTCGTCAACAGTTTCTCCAAGTACTTCGGCATGACCGGCTGGCGCCTGGGCTGGCTGGTCGCGCCCGAGGCCGCGGTCGAGCCACTCTGCCGACTGGCGCAGAATGTGTTCCTGGCCGCGTCCACGCCGGCGCAACACGCTGCCCTGGCGGCCTTCCGTCCCGAGTGCCTGGAGATCCTCGAACGACGTCGCGCCGAGTTGCAGCGCCGTCGCGACGCCCTGCTCGATGGCCTGGCCGCCCTGGGGCTGGCGCCGTCCCTGCCGCCCCAGGGGGCCTTCTACCTGTGGTTGGACATCTCCCGCTACAGCGACGACAGCGAGGCCTTCTGTCGGCAATTGCTCGAGGAGGAGGACGTCGCCATCACGCCGGGGACCGATTTTGCCCTGCATGGCGGCGAACATCATGTGCGCATCGCCTTCACCACCGGTGTCGGCCGGCTGGAGGAGGCGGTCGGACGGCTCGGGCGCTTCCTGACACGCCGGCGGGGACAGCGCTGATGCGTTATCCCGAGCTGGTGCCCGGTACCCTGCTGCGTCGTTACAAGCGCTTCCTGGCCGATGTGCGTCTCGACGATGGGCGTGAGGTGGTCGCCCACTGCCCCAATACCGGCTCGATGCGAGCGGTCAACGTGCCCGGTTGTCGGGTCTGGCTGGCGCCGAGCGACAACCCCGAGCGCAAGCTGGCCTGGACCTGGGAACTGATCGAACTGCCTCAGCCGGATGGCCGCATGGCGCTGGCCTCGGTACATACGGGACGCGCCAATCGCATCGTCGAGGAAGCGTTGCGGGCGGAGGCGGTCGACGAACTGGCCGGTGCCGGCGAATGGCGTCGGGAGGCGCGTGTCGAAGGGGCTCGGCTGGATTTTCGTCGCCCGGGCGAAGAGGGGGGCGATACCTTCGTCGAGGTCAAGCAGGTGACGCTGCGCGAAGACGATGGCCATGGCTACTTCCCCGATGCGGTCAGCGAGCGTGGGCGCAAGCACCTGGACACGCTGGCGACCCTGGC
The DNA here is from genome assembly GCF_029081005.1 of Halomonas elongata. Classification (GTDB taxonomy): domain Bacteria; phylum Pseudomonadota; class Gammaproteobacteria; order Pseudomonadales; family Halomonadaceae; genus Halomonas; species Halomonas elongata_B. Next base: position 215,015 of record NZ_JAJQTQ010000004.1, read on the forward strand.
CGCGGAGGGGCAGCGAGCCGTCCTGCTTTTCCTCGTGGCCCACGAGGCCATTGCCGATGTGGCGCCGGCGGGCCACCTGGATCCGGCCTATGCCGAGACCCTGGTGCGGGTGGTGGGGCAAGGCGTGGAGGTCATGGCACGTGGCATCCGGATCGTTCGGGACGGTGACGGGGCTCCGCTGACCATCAGCCTGGGCAAGGCGCTGCCGGTGAGACTGGCCTGACGAGGCGTGATCAATCGACCCGTGGGCGACAATGAGGCAGGGCCGACAACACCCTGTCCAGGGCCTCCTGGCCACACGCCTCGCCGGCGGTTCGGTGCCACCATCGACGGTGAATGGCGCGTACCCGCACCCGGATGCTCGACACGCCGATCACCTGACTCATGGCCAGACGATGCAGGCCCTTGTTGGTCTTGACCAGGTGCCCGTGCCGGTCCACTGCCACCCCCAGAGGATCCTTGCTCAGTCGATCATCGAAGCCGAAACAGGCGATGGACTCCATGTACAGCCGGTAGCGCCGTAGATACGCCAGGATGCGTTCCGGACGGTCGAGCATGATGCCATCGGAATGGGAGACAATGGGCTTGCCTCGTGCCAGCTGCTCGGCGAGTCGATGGTAGCTGTGACTCTGCTCCGGTCGACGACGGTGGTGCCAGATATCGGCGATGAAGTGCATGCGACGACTGGCGAGAAAGGGCTGCAGGGATGAATCCCAGTTTCCACCCCAGAGCAGACGATTACCGACCCGGTGGCGGCGCTTGCGGTCGGGGAAGGCGCCCTGGTAGTCGAGCTGGTGCAACAGCTCTCGCGGCGACACCTTGACGTCCAGCCTGCTGGCATAGCGATCCTCGATCACATGGCGAGGCAGGCCCTGCTTCTCGACCCAGGCGCCTCCGGGAGCCTGATGCCGCCACAACGCGAAGGCACCGTGTTCCAGCGGTCGAGCGACATAACGGTTCAGTTCCTGCATCGTGCGTCGACTCAGGCGCGACAGGCGCATGCGGGAGGCGATGGCCGGCGAGAACAGTCGGGGATCCGCGGGCTCGCCACTGGGCGTGGAAGGCATGTCCCTGGCGCTACGGAGCAGCGCCAGGGTATCGGTCAGGCGTGCCTTCAGCCCGGCGCTGGTGCTTGCCGGCGGCAGGCGTTCGGCCATGGCGCAGAGGCGGTTCGGAGACAAGGCCTCGGGCAGGGATATCGGGGGTGGCAACACGACGACGGGATCTGTCCCGGTGCCGAGCGACGGCCTGTCGGGGCTGGACGAGGCCAGCCCGGGGGCTTCCAGCTGGCTGTTGAGGCGGCTGGCGAAGATACGCATCAGCCAATGTTCGGGCCCCTCATCGGCGGGCCGGTAGCGCCACACATCATGCCAGGCGAGCTCGAGCGTATCCTGTACCACGGCCTCGATGTCGTCGGGCATCTCGAGGAACTGCTCGGCCACCGCCAGCAGTTGAGGGACGCTATGGCGGGCCAGCAGCTCGAGACCGACGGGGGAACCCTGTGCGCAGGCGTTCAGAGCATCGCCAAGGCGCGAACAGGCGATGTCCGAAGTGTGAGACACCTCAGGGGGCGGCACGGGAGCTCCGGCGGGTAACGCGGAAGATGGCGATCTCGCCGAGCAGGTTGGGCCACAGCCGCGAGGCCCAGTGGTCGCGGTAATCGCCGGCACCCACCGCCCGGTCGACGATTACCAGGTCCTTCTGGCGACACAGGTGTTCGAAGTCGTTGAAGGTCGACAGGTGAATGTTGGGTGTGTCGTACCAGGCGTGGGGCAGGGATTTCGAGACGGGCATGTAGCCGCGCAACCCGAGGTGCACCCGGTGACGCCAGTAGGCAAAGTTGGGGAAGGTGATGATGCATTCCTCGGCGACGCGCAGCATCTCGTCGAGCATCCGGTCGGGGCGGCGCAGGGCCTGCAGGGCCTGGGTCATCACCACCAGGTCACAGGCATCGTCCTCGAAATTGGCCAGTCCTTCATCGAGGTTCTGCTCGATGACATTGACGCCGCGAGCCAGACAGCGGGTGATGCCGTCGGGGTCGATCTCCAGGCCGTAGCCGGTGACGTCCTTGTCGTGTGCCAGGGCGGCCAGCAACGCGCCGTCGCCACACCCCAGGTCGAGCAGGCGGGCGCCTTGCGGGACCCAGTCATAGATCAGCTTCAGATCGGTGCGCATCATCATGGGCGTTCCTCCAGACCCTGGTCGTGGGCGACACGGTCCATGAAGGCGGCGAACACCGCCTGGTAGCGGGGTTCGGGCAACAGGAAGGCGTCGTGGCCGTGTGGCGAGTCGATATTGGCATAGCTGACCGACTTGTCGGCCCGGATCAGAGCATTGACCAGCTCCTTGGAACGCGATGGAGGGAAGCGCCAGTCGCTGGAGAAGCTGACCACCAGGAAGGGGCAGCTTGCCGGTGCCAGGGCCGCGGCCAGATCACCCTCATGATTGGCGGCGGGGTCGAAGTAGTCCAGGGCCTTGGTCATCAGCAGATAGGTATGGGCATCGAAGGATGACGAGAACGTATCGCCCTGGTGGCGGAGGTAGGACTCCACCTGGAATTCCACGCCATAGCCGAAGTTGAGGTCCGTGCTGCGCAGATCACGGCCGAACTTGCTGCCCATGGCGTCTTCCGACAGGTAGGTGATGTGGCCGACCATGCGGGCCAGCTTGAGGCCCCGTCGGGGCAGGGTGTCATGGTCGGCATAGCGGCCGTCGAAGAAGTCGGGATCCGAGCGGATGGCCTGGCGGGCGACCTCGTTGAAGGCGATGTTCTGTGCCGACAGCTTGGGGGTCGCCGCGATCACCCCGGCATGGGCGATGCGGTCGGGGTAGGAGAGGGCCCACTGAAGCACCTGCATGCCGCCAAGGCTACCGCCGATGATGGCGGCGAAGCGCTGGATGCCGAGACGATCGGCCAGCCGTGCCTGGCTGTGCACCCAGTCGAGCACCGTCATCATCGGGAAGTCGGGGCCCCAGGGGGCTCCGGTTTCCGGGTTGAGGCTGGTCGGCCCGGTGCTGCCGTGGCAGCCGCCGAGATTGTTCAACGACACCACGAAGAAACGCTCGGTATCGATGGACTTGCCCGGCCCGATGTGAGCATCCCACCAGCCGGGCTTGCGATCCTCCGCTGAATGGAAACCGGCGGCGTGATGATGGCCGGACAGAGCGTGACAGATCAGCACGGCATTGCTGCGTTCGGCGTTCAGTGTGCCGTAGGTCTCGTAGACCAGGTCATAGGCCGGCAGCGTCTTGCCGCAGGCCAGCTCCAGGGGGTCGTCGAAGTGTGCCGTGATTGGCGTCACCAGGCCGACCGACTCGCGAGGCATCTCGGTCATCAGGCGTGTCGTGTCCCGTGGTTATGGTGTTATGTATGAAGTCCTAGAGGCCGACCAGTACACCGACGACGCCGGCGGCACGGATCAGCGAGCCGACCACGATACCATCGATCAGATTGATGGCGATGAACACCACGATGGGTGACAGGTCGAGCATGCCCAGCGGCGGGATGACGCGGCGCACCGGTGCCATGATCGGTTCCACCAGTTGCATGATCAAGAGTGCCCCGGGATGACTGGCCCGGGGAGCCACCCAACTGAGGATGATCATCGCGATCAGCGCGAAGAAGTAGATCTTGAGGATGGCGTTGGCCAGCGCGGCGACCGCGCCGATGGCCAGGCTGTCCAGTGGCGCCATGCCATAGCCCGCGATCTGCAGGATGGCGATGATGGCGATGAGCTTGAGGACCAGGCCGCTGGCGAGGGTGGCCAGGTCGAAGCGTCCCATTACCGGCCCCAGAAAGCTCTGGAAGGGACGCACCGCCGGCTGGGTGATCTTGACCACCGACTGGCTGATGGGGTTGTAGTAGTCGGCCCGTGATGCCTGCAGCAGAAAGCGCAGCATCAGCAGGAACAGGTAGATATTGACGAGGGTGTTGACCAGCAGCAGGCCGGCGCTTCCCAGTTGACTGCCCATCAGGGCTCCTCCGTGTCCGTGGTGGTTTCAGCGCTTGCCGAGTTCGTCGGCCATTTCGCCCGCGCGTTCGGCGCAGGCACGCATCGCGCCTTGCATGATGTCGCGCAGGCCCGCGCTCTCCATATGTTCGATGGCACGCTCGGTGGTGCCGCCGGGCGACATCACGTTGCGCTTGAGCTCGCCTGGTGTCTTGTCGCTGTCCATGGCCATGCGGGCGGCGCCGTAGGCGGTCTGCATGGCGAGTCGGCGTGCCGTCTCGGCGGGCAGGCCGAGGTCGGCGCCGGCCTGTTCCATGGCTTCGAACATCAGGAAAAAGTAGGCCGGGGCGCTACCGGAGACGGCCGTCACGGCGTCGAGCAGTGCCTCGTCATCGACCCATTCGGCCAACCCCACGGCCTCGAGCAGCTCACCGGCGATGCGCCGCTGATCGTCCGTTACCCGGGCGTTGGCATAGAGACCGGCGGCGCCGGCACCGACCAGTGACGGGGTGTTGGGCATGCAGCGTACCACCGGCAGCTCCCCACCGAGCCAGTGCTCCAGGGTGTCGGCAGGCAGGCCGGCTGCCACCGAGAGGATCAGCGGTTTGCGCGCCTGAATGGCATCGCGCATGTCGGTACAGACGTTCTGCATGATCTGTGGCTTGACCGCCAGGACCACCACGTCGGCCCGGGCCACGGCGCTGGCGTTGTCGGTCTCGGTGTGGATGCCCAGGCGTTCGCGCAGCGGCGCGAGCACGCTGTCATCGGGTGAGGTGGCGGTAATGGCGTCGCGGGCGTAACCGCTGTCGATCATCCCGCCGATGATCGCGCCGGCCATGTTGCCGGCGCCGATGAAGGTGACTTGGCTTGCCATGCGGTCTGTCCTGTGTCGGTGACGATAGTGGCCCGACGGCGCGCCGGCGGGCGTGAAACTTCAGGGGCGCTGGCGTGCGCCGAAGATGGCGGTGCCCAGTCGCACCAGGGTGGCGCCTTCCATCACGGCTGCCTCCATGTCGTCGCTCATGCCCATCGAGAGCGTATCCAGCGGCGCCTCGGGGTGTCGTGTTCGCAGTGACTCGAGGGCCTCGCGCAGTCGGGCGAAGGGACGACGTTGCTCCCTCGGGTCGACGCCGGGTGCCGGAATCGCCATCAGGCCACGCAGCCGAAGATTCGGCAAGGCGTGCACGGCATCGGCCAGGGCCGGCAGCTCGGCGAGCGTGACGCCTGACTTGCTGGTCTCGTCGCTGATGTTGACCTGCAGACAGACGTTCAAGGGGGGCAGCGATGCTGGACGTTGCGCATCGAGGCGTCGTGCGAGCCTTTCCCGGTCTACGCTATGTATCCAGGCGAAGTGTTCGGCGACGGTGCGGCTCTTGTTGGACTGCAAGGGGCCGATGAAATGCCAGACGATATCGCTCAGGTCCGCCAGCTCGGCCTGCTTGTCCAGGGCTTCCTGGACATAGTTTTCGCCGAACTCGCGCTGCCCGAGCTGCCAGGCCTCGCGGATCATGGCCGCGGGTTTTGTCTTGCTGACCGCCAGCAGGCGCGCGTCGTCGTCGGGACGACTCGCGGTTCGCAGTGCCGCCGCGAGGCGTTCGCGAGCGTCGGTCAAGGACTCGGAGAGCGCCGGATCCGTCATGTCGTGTGGTCCGTCATGCAACAGGAACCCCTATGCAGGGAGCGAGGGAATCGCATGGATATTACCGAACTGCTGGCATCCTCGGCAAAGCGGGGTGCTTCCGATCTGCATCTTTCGGCGGGCATGGTGCCGATGATACGCGTCGACGGTGAACTGGAAACACTCGGAGTGCCGGTCGCCGATGACCAGGCGTTGCGCCGGGATCTTCGGGCATTGCTCGGCGAGCAACGCTGGGCCGCGTTCGAGGCCGAGCTGGAGGCCGATGTTGCCCTGGAGCTCCCGGGGGTGGCACGTTTCCGCGGCAATGTCTTCCAGCACGATCGTGGCATCGGAGCGGTATTTCGCACCATTCCCGTCGATGTGAGGGGGCTGGCCGAGCTCGGCATGGCGGAGTCCCTGGGGCATCTGGCCGAGTTGCGTCGAGGCCTGGTTCTGGTGACGGGACCCACCGGGTCGGGCAAGAGCACGACCCTGGCGGCGATCGTCGATGCCATCAACGAGGCGCGACATGAGCACATCCTGACCATCGAGGATCCGGTGGAGTTCGTGCATCACGGCAAACGGTGCCTGGTCAGCCAGCGTGAGGTCTCGCGGGATACCCGTAGTTTCGCCGCCGCCCTGCGCGGTGCCCTGCGCGAGGATCCCGATGTCATCCTGGTCGGCGAGATGCGTGACCTGGATACCATGCGATTGGCGCTGACCGCCGCCGAGACCGGTCATCTGGTGCTGGGGACCCTGCATACGCTCTCCGCGACCAAGACCATCGATCGCATCATCGATGCCTTCCCCGGCGCGGAACAGGACATGGTGCGGTCGATGCTGTCGGAGTCCCTGCAAGCGGTGGTATCGCAAGTGTTGTTGAAGCGCCGAGGCGGCGGGCGTGTGGCGGCTCATGAGCTCATGGTCGCCACGCCGGCGGTCCGCAACCTGATTCGCGAGGACAAGGTGGCACAACTCTACTCGGTGTTGCAGACCGGCGCCGCTCAGGGCATGCAGACACTGGATGCGGCGTTGGCCCGGCTGGTTGCCGATGGTGTGGTGGAACGTGACGAGGCGCAGTCCTGTGCACGGTCCCCCTTGCCGGGCCTGTAGAGGCAGCGTCAAGGCGCGTAGACCCCCCCCAGGATGCGTGGTCCAGCGGCGCCGGTGACCGAGGGCAGGTTGCCTGGCAACTGTTCGATTCGGCGCCAGGCCAGCCAGGCGAAGGCCCCCGCCTCCAGCCAATCGGCGGGCCAACCGAGGCTGGCGCTATCTTCCAGGGGCGTGTCGGGTAATCGTCTGGCCAGCCTCGCCAGCAGATCGGGGTTGTGGGCGCCGCCCCCGCAGGGAATCAGTCGATCGATCGGCGGGGCGTCGAGGCGTTGGCGGGCCATCTCGATGCCCAGTGCGATGCTGGTGGCCGTGAGTTCTGCCAGCGTCGCCTGTACGTCCTGTGGGCGCTCGTATCCCGACAGCCGTGCCTCCAGCCAGTCGAGGTTGAACAGTTCTCGTCCCGTGCTGCGCGGTGGCGGTTGATGAAAGAAGGGCTCTTCCAGGAGACGCTCGAGGAGGACGTCGTCCACGTGTCCCGAGGCCGCCCAGGCGCCGTTCTCGTCGAAATGCCCGCCACGATGCCGAGTGTGCCAGGCATCCAGCAGTGCATTGGCGGGGCCGGTGTCGAAGCCCAGTGGCGATCGGGGGTCCCCCTCGGGCGGCAGTAGGGTGAGATTGGCGAAGCCACCGAGATTGAGGATGACGCGCCATTCGCCGGGAGCCCGAAAGACGGCCTGATGAAAGGCTGGTGCCAGAGGAGCGGCCTGGCCGCCCGCGGCCAGATCGCGACGTCGGAAGTCGGCGACCACGCGACAGCCGGTCAATTCGGCGAGCAGGCTGGGGTTGTCCAGTTGCAGAGTATAGGCGGGACCGCCATCGTGCCCCGCCGGTGCGTGCTCCACGGTCTGCCCGTGGCTGCCGATGGCGGTGATGCGCGAAGCCGGGATGTCCTGTTGCTCGAGCAAGGCATCGATTGCCCTGGCTTGCAGTCGAGAGAAATCGGCCTCGGCACGGGCCAGCTCGGCAAAGCCGACGCGTTCGGTGTGGCAGAGTCGCCACAGGAGATCACGGTGGTGAGGGGGCAACGGCTCGCCATGGGTCGCCAGGAGCCGCGGTGGTGTATCGGGGGTGATGTCGACCAGGACGGCGTCGATGCCATCGAGGCTGGTGCCGGACATCAGGCCGATGAATAAGCTCATGAGGACTCCCGGGTTAGGCTCAACCGTCGTTGCGGAGCATGATAGCATTGGCGAAATACAGTCGCCGATCAAGGTCCCGAGTGGACCGCCTTGCCGAGTGGAGAGGAGAGCATGACCGATGTAGCTGACGCGCTAGCGTTGCTCAAGCGCGGTACCCACGAGATCCTGCTGGAGGAGGAGCTGGAGAAGAAGCTGCTCTCCGGCCGTACACTGCGTATCAAGGCGGGGTTCGACCCCACCGCGCCGGACCTGCATCTGGGGCATAGTGTGTTGCTGACCAAGATGCGCCAGTTTCAGGATCTCGGTCATGACGTCATTTTCCTGATCGGTGATTTCACCGGCCGTATCGGTGATCCCACCGGCAAGAACGTCACCCGCAAGCCGCTCACCGAGGAAGAGGTTCGGGCCAACGCCGAGACCTACAAGGAGCAGGTCTTCAAGGTGCTCGACCCTGCCAAGACCGAAGTGCGTTTCAATGCCGAATGGTTCTCCGGCATGAGCGCTGCCGACATGATCGAGCTGGCGGCGCAGAGTACCGTGGCGCGCATGCTCGAACGAGACGATTTCGAGAAGCGTTATCGCGCCGGCCAGTCGATTTCCATCCATGAGTTTCTCTATCCGCTCGTGCAAGGCTATGACTCAGTGGCGCTGGAAGCCGATATCGAGCTTGGCGGTACCGACCAGAAATTCAACCTGCTGATGGGCAGGGAGGTACAGAAGCACTTCGAACAGGAGTCGCAGGTCGTCATTACCATGCCGTTGCTCGAGGGCCTGGATGGCGTCCAGAAGATGTCCAAGTCGCTGGGCAACTATGTCGGGGTCGACGAAGCGCCGGGTGCCATGTTCAACAAGCTGGTCTCCATGCCCGACAGCTTGATGTGGCGTTATTTCGATCTGCTGTCCCTGAAGAGCAACGAGGAAATCGATGCGCTCAAGCGATCCGTCGACCAGGGCGCGAACCCCCGGGATGTCAAGATGGCGCTGGCGCGTGAGCTGATCGGCCGCTATCACGGCGAGGAGGCCGCGGCCAATGCACACCGCAGTGCCGGTAACCAACTGGCCGATGGCGAATTGCCCGAGGACCTGCCCGAAGTGGATGTCGACTTCGAAGGCAGTGCGGAGGTGCCCATCGCCGCGGTGCTCAATCGCGCCGGCCTGGTGCAGAACAGTGCCCAGGCCAAGGACATGCTGGGCAATGGACGTGTCAAAGTGGATGGAGACGCGGTGGCGCGGGATCATGTATTGGCCGCCGGGCGCAGCTACGTGATCCAGGCGGGCAAGAAGCGCTACGCGCGAGTGACGATTACCTGACTACGCGTCAGTTCGACGCCACCGAGCCAGATGGTATGAACGCCCGCCGCGAGCGGGCGTTTTCGTCGGTCGCCGCTGGTCGCGTTATACACAGTCGCCATGTGTCGCCAGGGGATGTGGATGAATTGTCATCGCCTTGAGATCTTTTCTTCACAAAGGGCTTGCACAGCCGGCTCGTGATCCGTAAAGTACGCATCCGCTGCCGGCGACGGGTCAACGTCGCAAGCGGTGAAGGGTGGTAGAAGCCCCTGTTTTG
>NZ_JAJQTQ010000050.1 GCF_029081005.1 Halomonas elongata
CGACAGGAGTACGTGAAGGCGCTGGGCGCCGACGCCGTGCCCGAGGTCCGCCTGCTGAGTGAGTGGCTGGCCGAGCGTGCCCCGCAATTGGCCAAGGACGGGCCACGACCCGACGACCCCGGCTACCGGCTGCTCGCCCACTGCACCGAGAAGACCAGCGTGCCTGGTGCACCGGCGCAGTGGCAGCGGGTGTTCGCGGCCTTCGGGCTCGAACTCGAAGTGATCGCCACGGGCTGCTGCGGCATGTCCGGCACCTATGGCCACGAGGCCCGCAACCTCGAGACCTCGAAGACCATCTACGCCCAGTCCTGGCAGCCGCGGGTGGAAGACACCGCCAACGCCGGCCGGCTGCTGGCCACCGGTTATTCCTGCCGCAGCCAGGCCAGGCGGCTCTCGGATGCCGCCCTGCCCCACCCGCTTCAGGGACTGCTGGCGGCGCTGCAAGGCACATCCACCGAATCCACGACGACCGACACCGAGAGGCACATCCGATGACATCCCCCGTATCCCATCACGAGATTCGTGACCGTTTTTCCAGGGCCATGTCGGCCATGTACCAGGCCGAGGTGCCCCAGTACGAAACCCTGCTCGAGCTGGTGGCGGAAGTGAACCGCGAGACCCTGGCGCGAGATCCCGAACTGGCCGGGCGACTCGAGGCCCACGACGAACTGAATCGCCTCGGCGTCGAGCGGCATGGCGCCATTCGCGTCGGCAGCGCCGAGGAACTCGCCATGCTGCGTCGGTTGTTCGCGGTGATGGGCATGTTCCCGGTGGGCTACTACGATCTCTCCGAGGCCGGCGTGCCGGTGCACTCTACCGCCTTCCGGCCCATCGACGACGAGGCGCTGGCGCGCAACCCTTTCCGTGTCTTCACCTCGCTGCTGCGCCTGGAACTGATCGAGAACGCCGAGCTGCGCGAGCGGGCCGCCGGCATCCTCGCCAAGCGCGACATCTTCACGCCCGGCGCCCGGGAAATGATCGAGCTCAGCGAACGCCAGGGCGGCTTGACCGACGAGCAGGCCGACCGCTTCGTGGCCGAGGCACTGGAGACCTTCCGCTGGCACCAGGACGCCACCGTGGACCTGGACACCTACGAGGCGCTGCATGCCGAGCATCGGTTGATCGCCGATGTGGTCTGCTTCCATGGGCCGCACATTAACCACCTGACGCCGCGCACCCTGGACATCGATGAAGCGCAGCGTCGCATGCCGGCGGCGGGGATGAACCCCAAGGAGGTCATCGAAGGCCCGCCGCGTCGCGACTGCCCGATCCTGCTGCGCCAGACCAGTTTCAAGGCCCTGGAGGAGCCGGTCCGCTTCGCCGGCGAACACCAGGGGACCCATACCGCACGCTTCGGCGAGATCGAACAGCGTGGCGTGGCGCTGACCGCCGAGGGGCGCGCCCTTTACGATCGCCTGCTGGCCGAGTCGCGTCGGCGCACCGCCGGCCTGGACAACACCGAGCACCAGCGCGTTCTGGGCGAGGTGTTCGCCGACTTCCCGGATACCGAGGCCGAGCTGCGCCGCCAGGGCCTGGCCTTCTTCGAGTACCGGCTGACCGAAGCGGGACGCGAGGCCGGCGTGGTCGTCGAGACCGAGCTGGAGTCATTGATCGAACAGGGCCTGGTCGTCGCCCGGCCGATCACCTACGAGGACTTCCTGCCGGTCAGCGCGGCCGGCATCTTCCAGTCGAATCTCGGTGGCGGCAGCAACGATGCCTATGCCGGCAACGCCAATCGTGAAGCCTTCGAAGCAGCGCTAGGCGCCGAAGTGACCGACGAGCTGACGCTCTACGGCGAGCGGGAAAGGTTGTCACGCGAGGCGGTGCTGGAGGCGCTCGGCGGCTGACCCGAGGCTTCGGGTATGATGGGATGCACTGCCCGGACAAGGATGTGTCATGCCGTTGCTGGATAGCCTGTCGCCACTCGACGGCGGCATCGAACTCCTGTTGATACTGCTCTCGACCCTGACCTCCATGATCAGCGCCTCGATGGGGGTCGGCGGTGGAACCCTGTTGATCATGACCATGGCACAGGTGATGCCCGGCGCGGCCTTGATTCCGGTACACGGCATGGTGCAACTGGGCTCCAACGGTGGCCGGGCCCTGATGACACTGCGTCATCTGGCCTGGCCGACCCTGGCCGCCTTCGTGCCGGGTGCACTGCTCGGTGCCATGGCGGCCAGCTGGATGCTGGTGCGCCTGTCGACCGGCGTGCTGGAACTGACCATCGCCGGTTTCGTGCTGTTCACCCTCTGGGGGCCGGGGTTGCCCAAGCGCGGCCTGGGTGGCGTCGGCACCGCCATCGCGGGTGCCATCACGACCCTGTTGTCGAGCCTGGTCGGGGCCAGCGGGCCCATGGTCGCGGCCTTCATCAAGCAGCACGGAGGTTCGCGCCAGGCGACTGTGGCGACCTTCTCGGCCTGCATGACCCTGCAACATCTCACCAAGGCCTTCGTGTTCGGCGTCGCCGGTTTCGTGTTCCGCGATTGGCTCTGGCTGATTGTCCTGATGATCGCTGCCGGTGTGGTCGGTACCTGGCTGGGGCTGCGGTTGCTGGGCCGGCTGTCCGAGCGGCGTTTCGACGGCCTGTTTCGCTGGGGGCTGACCCTGCTGGCGTTGCGTCTGATCTGGTTGGGGCTGCAACGTTTCGGCGTCATCGGTTGATGCCGGTGACGATCTTGGCGCTTGATCGGCCCCGGATGACACGAAAAAGCCGTTTTTTGTGGCCTTTTCCCCTGTACAGGGTGCTATTGTGGGTCATAATGCGCTTATGTAGGGAAGCCATGAATTCAGGGGAACATCCATGGGGCTCACAATGACACGGCGATGGTGCCTCGTCTTCATCCTGCTGTTGGCCGTCACGCTGCTGGCCGGCACCGCCCAGGCAAACAATCCGCGTTACGCCGGTATCGTCATCGATACCGATACCAGCGAGATCCTCTACGCCGAGAATGCCGACGTACCGCGCTATCCTGCTTCTCTGACCAAGATGATGACGCTGTACATGCTGTTCGAGACGCTCGATCAGGGTGGCATGACGCTGGGGCAGCGGTTGCCGGTATCGTCCACCGCCGCCGGAATGCCGGCCACCAAGCTCTGGTTGAAGCCGGGCAGCAGTATCCAGGTCGAGAAAGCCATCCAGGCCCTGGTGGTTCGCTCCGCCAACGATGTCGCGGTGGTCGTGGCCGAGGCGCTCGGCGGCAGCGAGTCGCACTTCGCGCGGATGATGACCACTCGTGCCCGGGAAATGGGCATGGAGGACACGACCTTCCGCAACGCCTCCGGGCTGCCGGATGACCGCCAGGTCACCACGGCGCGAGACATGGCATTGCTCGCCAGGCGCTTGATGCTCGATTTTCCCCAGTACTATCCCTATTTCTCCCTGAGCCGCTTCACCTGGCGCGGCAAGACCCTGACGGGCCACAATAATCTGCTGGACAGCTATCCCGGCGCCGATGGCCTGAAAACCGGCTTCATCCGTGCCTCCGGTTTCAATGTGGCGACATCGGCGAAGCGCAATGGTCGACGCATCCTCTCGGTGGTCATGGGGGGCTATACCGCCGCTTCTCGAGACGAGCACATGGCCAACCTGCTGGATCGAGGGTTCCTGCGTGCCTCGCTGGTCGACGGACGGGGCTTCCTGGCCAATACCCGCATCACCGATGACCACCTGCTGCCCGGGACTCGGCGCCCGATGCCGTCGTCCGGCCAGATGCTGGCGAGTGCCGACAATGCCGACAACACGGCACCCGAGCCACAGGCCGTCAGCTCGCCTTCCCGGGACGAGGTCATCGCGGCGGCCGGTACCGGCGTGGGCGCCGTGACACCGGTGTCCGAGCCGGCGCCGACATCGGCGTCGGCCAGGGAGGCGTCGGGCGAGACCTCGACACCCGAGCAGGCGGCGTCGACACCTTCGACGTCGACCACCTCCGTCGCCTCGGCGGCACCGCATGACGACCCGGACCCGATCCGTCGTGTCGTCGATCAGCAGGAGGCGTCGATGCCCGGTAGCTGGGGCGTGCAGGTCGGGGCCTTCAGCGATGCCGACCATGCACGGCGTCTGGCCGCCCGGGCCGCCGAACGCCTGACCGCCGAGCTGGCCGATGCCCGTGTGGCGGTACCGCATGTTGCCGAGGCCGGCGTCTATCGCGCGCGGCTGGTGGACATGCAGGAAGGGCAGGCGCGTAACGCCTGCCGGCGGCTGCAGGCGCAGGGGATGGATTGCATGGTGGTGCAGGCCACCCTCTAGGGAAACTCCTGCACAAATGTCTGCGCGGGCAAATCACGGCGTGACGCGGTGCTCAGCATCTTCACCTATTACGGCATAGGCTCCGGTTCTTGTGTGCCGGGCACCTTGTGTTTTGCTCCGCTCGCCGACTTGTCCAGCGCTTCCCCGAAAGGGTGGGTTGCCGTTACCCGAGAAAGCCCTTAGCTTGGTAGCCAAATACGCAGCACCCCGCTGGTTCTACCGGTGGGGTGGTTTTTTTGGTTCAGAGCTCGGAGGCCGAGCGGTCGGGAGAGGTGAGATGTCGTCATCGTTCAAGGGAATCCTGTGCATGTGCGGCGGGGTCTTGTGTCTGGCGCTGGGCGATGCTATCACCAAGTGGCTCGGCGAGACGCATTCGCCGCTGCAGCTCATCTTCTTCCGTACCCTGGTGTCGCTGCCGCTGATCGCGTTGATCGCTCGCTTCAACGGCGGGCTTCGCAAGCTGTCGACGCGTCGCCCCGGCATCCACCTGATGCGCGGGCTTATCTTTACCGGCACCATGATCTGCTTCATGTGGGGCCTGACCCTGCTGCCGCTCGCCGAAACCACGGCCATCGCCTTCGCGGCACCGCTATTCGTGAATCTGCTGTCGGTGCCGCTGCTCGGCGAACGGGTCGATCGGACCACGCTGCTGGCCACCCTGCTGGGTTTTGTCGGCGTGCTGGTGGTGGTGCGGCCGGGTGGCAGCAGCTTCCAGCCGGCGGCCCTGATCGTGGTCGGTGCGGCGGTCTTCTACGCCCTGATGATGATCACCGCGCGCCGCTATGGCGACCGTGAGCATCTCTGGGCCATGGTCTTCTACACCACCCTGGTGCCGATGCTGGTATCGGCGGCGAGCCTGCCCTGGGTGTGGCAGACACCGGCGCCGATTCACTGGCCATTCTTCCTGCTGGCCGGTGTGCTGGGTGTCGGCGCCATGATCGGACTGACCCTGGCATTCCGCTACGCGCCGGCGGCGCTCGCCGCGCCCTTCGATTACACGGCGCTGCTCTGGGCCGTGTTGCTGGGCTGGTGGTTATGGGACGAGGTGCCGGACGTGTGGGTGTTCGTCGGCGGCACCCTGATCATCGTCAGTGGCCTGGTCATCGCTTATCACGAGCGGCGTGTCGCCCTGAACCGTCGGCCTACCACCTGACGCGTCGGCTCAGCCTCGGGCAAGACCCGAGGGCACGCCCTGCAGGAAGCGACGAGCTGCCGCTTCCGGATCCGGCGTGCCGCAGATCGCCGAGATCACCGCCAGGCCGTTGGCCCCGGCACGGCGCACCGCCTCGGCGTGCTCGGCCTTGAGTCCCCCGATGGCCACCGTCGGCAAGGGGCTGGCGCCGGCCAGGTCCGCCAGGCCGTCGAACCCGAGCGGGGCGGCATGGTCGTGCTTGCTGGGCGTGGCGAAGACCGGCCCCAGGCCCAGGTAGTCGAGCCTGGCCGGCGCGATCCGGGCGAGCTGTTCGTGGGTCTGCACCGAGAGCCCGAGGATGGCGTCCGGCCCGAGCGCGGCGCGGGCGTCCTCGACCTCGCCGTCATCCTGGCCGATGTGCAGCCCATCGGCGCCACTGGCCAGGGCCACTTCCAGCCGATCATTGATCAGCAGGGGAACGCCGCTGCCCGCCAGGGCGCTCTTCAAGCGTCGTGCCACCGGCACCAGTTCGGCATCGCTGGCGTGCTTGTCGCGCAGCTGCACCAGGGTCACGCCACCGCGCACGGCGGCGGTGACGGTTTCCTCCAGGCCATGCTCGGCGCACAGCTCGGGGTCGGTGACCAGATAGAGGGAAAGGTCAACGCGCATGGGTGATCTCCAGTCGGGCACGGTTGGTCAGGGTGTCGGCGTCGAGGGCATGCAGGGTATCGAGGAAGGCCACGGCGAAGCTGCCCGGCCCCTGGGCGCTCTCCCCGGCGATGCCCCCGGCCACGGCGTAGCCCGTCAGCGCCGAGACGCAGGCCTCGAACGGGTCTTCGGCGACGGCCAGGCAAGCGCCCACCACGCCCGTCAGGGCACAGCCCAGGGTCGTGACGAGCGGCATCAGGGCGTGTCCGCCGGCCACACGGGCCAGGCGCTGGCCATCGGTGACGAGGTCGGTTTCACCGGTGACGGCAACCACGGCCCCCGTGCGGCGAGCCAGCTCGACGGCGGCGCGCTCTGCCGCCTCGGTGGTATCGGTGCTGTCCACGCCCTGGCCACCGCTGCCTTGCTCGGCCAGGGCCATGACCTCCGAGGCATTGCCGCGTACCACCGTCGGTGACAGTGCCAGCAGGCGGGCACCGGCTTCGCGTCTCAGGGTCGTGGCGCCCACCGCCACCGGGTCGAGCACCCAGGGCGTGCCGGCCTCATTGGCGGCACGGGCGGCATCTTCCATGGCGTCCACCCAGTCGGGCGAGAGGGTGCCGATATTGAGCGTCACGGCGCCGGCCAGGGCAGCGAACTCGCCGACTTCTTCGCGGGCATGGGCCATGGCCGGCGAGGCGCCCAGGGCCAGCAGGACGTTGGCCATGGTGTTCATGGCGACATGATTGGTGATGTTGTGAACCAGCGGGCGGGACTCGCGCACGCGGTTCAGGTGGCGAGCGGGGTCGATGGTGTGCATGGCGCCTCCCGGGCGGCGGGAGGTGCTGGCCTCGGAAGAGCCGGCACGACTCCCTCCGCCGGCATTATCCGGGTCAGGTGATGAGGGTGCGTCTCAGCCGGGCGGTATGGTGTCCGGCGCCCCTGTCGTCGGCGTACTACTATCCGTGTCAGGCCGGCGCCTGTAAAGGGGAAGGAGGGGGCGACGACGGCGCTTGCCGCCGCCGCCGTTCCATCAAGAACGCTTGGGCTGCTTGACCAGACGCAGGTAGGGCTTCTGCTCGTCCCAGCCATCCGGGAAGAGGGTCTTGGCTTCCTCGTTGCTCACGGCGGGAACGATGATGCAGTCATCGCCGTCCTGCCAGTTCACCGGGGTGGCCAGCTTGTGCTGGTCGGTGAGCTGCAGGCTGTCCAGCACGCGCAGCACCTCGGCGAAGTTGCGACCGGTGCTGGCCGGATAGGTGATGGTCAGACGGACCTTCTTGTTCGGATCGATGATGAAGACGCTACGCACCGTCAGGGTATCGTTGGCGTTGGGGTGGATCATGCCGTAGAGGTTGCTGACCTTGCGGTCACCGTCCGCCAGCAGCGGGAAGTTCAGCCCCTGCCCCTGGGTTTCCTGGATGTCGCCGGCCCAGGCTTCGTGATCCTCGAGCGGGTCCACGGAAAGGCCGATGGCCTTGGTGTTGCGCTTGTCGAATTCCGGCTTGAGCCGCGAGACCTCGCCGAGCTCGGTGGTGCACACCGGGGTGAAATCCTTGGGATGCGAGAACAGGATGACCCAGTTGTCTCCGGCCCATTCGTGGAAGTTGATGGTGCCGGCGGTGCTCTCTTGAGTGAAGTCTGGCGCGATGTCGCCGAGTTGCAGTGCCATATTGGCCTCCTGATGGATGGGTGAGTGGCATCGCGGGCGCGGTGCCGGCTCGAGGGTTTCCAGCATTGCACGATGATGGCGCGGGTGGAAACAACCGCTGGCCATATGCTCAGTCGAATTTACGCTTAGTGTCGAGCTTCGAGCTTCGAGCTTCGAGCTTCGAGCTTCGAGCTTCGAGCTTCGAGCTTCGAGCTTCGAGCTTCGAGCT
>NZ_JAJQTQ010000051.1 GCF_029081005.1 Halomonas elongata
CTGTAATCGTCGGCGCGTTCGGGCACCGCCTCGGGGCCTTCTTCCATATAGCGACGAATCAGCTCCCACTGCATCATCGCCATCTGCAGGCTGGTCACATTGGCGGAAATCCCCGCCCCTGCCAGGCTATACCCCGGTCGCTCCGGGTCCGGCGGCAGTATATGCAGCTCCCAACCGATACCCGCCGGGCCACCGACGGTCACCGCCATATTGCGCGTGGCCACCGCCACCACGTCCTCCCAGGGCACGAAGACGGTCTCCTTGCGCCAGCCAGCCAAACGGCGAACTCCGCGATACAGCGCCACATAACCGACGGCTAGCACGGGAGCGATAACCAGATGGGTGATCGCCATCCAGACAATACCCGTTGCCCCCAGCAATTCTTCTTCCCCTCCCAAGAGGCCAAGGCTAAACACAACGAAGCCTCCACTGATAGAAAACAGCGCAAACCAGAAGCCATACATCAGGTGAGCGCTGGGAGACGGCAAGAAGACCCTTCGCCCGGGGCGTTCCACCACGAAGGCCACCTCGCGACGCTGGCGATGGAAGCGTACCGGAGCGGTGCCACGCATCCAGAGATCGGGGATGACGATCAAGGCCATAAAAAACAGAAATGCTCCGTAGGCGCCCCCCCCCCCCCCCCACATTCCCCAGGCTTCCAACCAGCTTGAAGCACCTGTAACAGCACCGAAAGCGACAAAGAGGAACACCCCTACACAGGCAAGCATCATCCAGACTGCCGCCCCCCCCAGGCCAGCATGCCGTTGCGGCTGACGTTATGTAGCAGATCTAGCGTCGTCTCATCGCGGCGATAGATCAGTCGCCCCACATCCGCGCCGGCCCCCGCCGTGGGCCCCAAGGGAATCGGCCTCGGGCTTAGTGCATAAAGCTCATTGGCACCACGCGTCAGATGCTCGCCGGCGCGCAGCGCCATGACAGCGGCGTCCTGTTCCTTGGCTTCGGTGGTCATGATCCTTCCTGTATTCGTGGCAAGCGGTTCGATGCCTAAGCTATCAGGCCGTCCAGGGAGTCAGCGGCATGGCCTGCCAGGCGCTGGCCTCCCGTCCTTCCAGGGGCTCGATGGGCCTCCAATCTTCCCTGGGCGATACGGCATCCAGGCGGCTGAAGACTTCGAAGGCCGCAGTAGCGGTCGGCGAAGATGCCCCCTGAGAGGTGATACGCACCACCAGTACCAGGGTATGCCAGTCACCGACACGCTCGGGGTCCAGGGCATAATCCAACCGGCAGTTGCCCTCTTCCTGGGTAATGCCGGCGTGAGCCATCAGATCCTCGTGAAGCTCCTGCTGGCTGCCGCGCGTTACGCCCCAGAACCCCACCTGAAGGTTATCCGCATTAAGCACCTCAACTCCCGGCAGGTTGAGACGAAGGTTCAAGGAACTCGCCGGCGGTTCCGGCCCCACCGGCATGGCGCTGATACGCGGCGGCTGTTCGCCGCGGCGCCAAAGCACCGGCTTACCATGCACCTCGGCGAGATGCTGATGGTGCGCCTGAAGATCCCAGCCCTCCGGCTCGTCTCCCCAGACACTGTTCTGGCACCACTGCTGCAGCGGCGAGAGCGAGTAGTACTCGTAGAGCAACTCGCCGATCACCACCAGCACCACCCCGACGAATGCGACCCAATTTAGCGGCACAGCCAGGCGCAACAAGGACAGGCGCAGAGCGATCGCTGAAGTGCCTTTGAACTGCCCGATTAACCCCGCCGCAAAGATCGGCAGGGTTCCACCTGCCACCGTAATATCCCCCGCCAGGGCGATGCCGGCCGCCAGACGCTGACGACCAGAGGTAGCTCGCTCTCCTTTAAGCCATTGACGTCGAGCATCGAAAGCTGCTGCGAATAATGAGAAACCGGCTACTCCGATCATCGCGCGATTGGTCAACCGCGCCCAGTTGTCCAAATAATCCAGGCTACCGGCCGCCTGCTGAACCACCGTCTGGAATGACTTGCCCTCATAGAGGCGTCGATAACGGGTATCGTGAAGGATCTCCAATACACTGGCCGTGGCAGCAACCGTGCCAGAAGCACCTGACAGCACACTTAGGGTCGCCTCGCCATAGCGCTCACCTGTTCGTCGGGCCTCCCACCACTGCTGAATGGCCCCGCCAAACAAGTAACCATTTAAAAGCAGCATAAAACCGCTAAGCCCCACCGACCCGGCACGACTCAGGGAAAGGTCTCCCTGCTCATTGCGAAGCAGGGCATCCCAGGCCTTCTGATCCTCCAGTGCCTGCCGGACCAGACGCCGCTCCTTCAGCGCCGCATGGGAAGCCTGTTCGCTGAGCCCCGACACCTTCAGGGCATGCTGCCCCTGCTCATCCAGTGGGTAGCTAGCCTCGGCCAGCTCATCGAGCACGTCGGCTAACGCCTGACGCTGCTGACGAACCGCCGCTCGCGCCTCGCGAATACGTGCATCGTAGGTACGTTTGGGAAGCTGCTGGCGCTGGCGCTTCAGTGTCCGCTCGGTGCGACTCGCGTTTTCCACCTCATCCGCCAAGCGTTCGGCTCGCTGTATCAGGCCGCTGAGACGGTCGAGAACGGCCTGTTCGGGGATTTTCCAGCCCAACTGGTAGGCGGAGAGGCGCGTATACAGCTGATGACGTATCCCGTTGGAGGTGCGATCGAACAAGGCGGTGAAGCGTTCTTCTAAGTTCAGCGATTCGGTCTCGTCCAGCACGCTCGCGAGCAGGGCACGCCCCATCTCTCTTTCCTTGGCCGTCAATTCTTCCACGACAACGGCCCGAGCGTCTTCGCCCAGTCCATCGAGGTTCTGCAGGCGTAGCCGGTGCTCTTGGTTGATACGAGCGTTCTACTGCCATGCATGTCCGGTGCACCCTTCGCCAATATCAGACTGGACTGGGCATTCTCACTCAGGAAAAAAAAGGTTTTAACTTAAGGAACGTTCCTCCCAACAATATAAAAAGCGACGCGGGAATATTCGTATACATAGGAAAAGCAACCATGAATTTTATTTTCCTGGGAATCTCATTTATTTTAATACTCTTGCGAGCATGCGGAAACTTTTTCCGAACAAACCATGAATCGGGAAACAATAGAAAAATGCCATAAGCCATTCCTCGACCCATTCCCCAAGGCCATACCCCCTTATACCCTCTATTTGGGAAATCAGGACTATCAAAATAGCCATCTATTTCCTCCATAAACAGGAGCAAAAAAACTCCCCAAACAAAAAGTGAAACAAGCGCAATAACTAACGCCACAGCTGAAATAGAAAAAAACAAAAACTCAGCATCAATCATTTCGATTCCCATATACAAGCTCCCCTCCCCAGTCGCCTACACCTTTCCCTATATCGCCACCTACCTCCCCCCCCACGTAGCCACCAGCACCTACCAGTACAACACCACAGGCAAGCGTCGCTAGCCCCCCCGTCGGCACCCCTAGCGCTAAACAAACTCCGCCGGCTACAGCACCAGCTGCGGTACCTCCAGCTGCCCCTCCTGCTACTCCCCCTCCAAATCCTGCCCATTCTCTCACTCTGGCAATCTGGCATTCTTCCTCGCGCCCTGAAGCACAGGCTTCGCGTATACTCGCGTGGGTGGAAACGGCACTTAATCCAAGACCTACGTACCCAGCTCTCCCAAGCCACTTGCTCGCGTTGGCAATATTTCCATAATTATCCGCATAGCCTGGTATGCCTGAGGCGCTCGATCCTGCTTGACGCCAGTGATGGACTGTGCTTTTTGTAGAGAGCCCTAATGCATGGCGAAGATCTGGATGCTCTGGAATCCCCAAACCCATGCGCGTCACCCGGTCGAGCATGGCATCCAACTCTTCAAAAAGCACTCGGCGCCTGGCGTAGAACTCTTCTCCTCCAACCTTCCCTGTCCGCTCATAGACGCGTTGATATAGGGCCTCTATCTCTCTTAATTTTGATTCGACTAGCTGGGCATGCTGATTCATACCTGATGCTGTATTACCGATGGCTGCCCCAGCACCACCTGTAGCGGCCCCTAAGAGATCATAATAATCAACAGTTCTTTGTGCTTCTTCGTAAGTCAATTCAGCATTTTGTTCATTCACCTCTTGAGCAATCTGCATCAGAAGATTCTCTTCCTTCGTGCACTGCATGCTCCGAGGATCGCTAAGTACGATAACCTGGCCAGGGCTGACACCATCCTCCAGCCATGGATTCAGCCGCTCCAGCATCGCATCAGTCTCACCACTAGCGGAATTCCCAAACAGGTGATCTTTTAGCTCTGCAATTGTCTGAGGGCTTTTGACAATGTGAAACCCGGGCTCAGCCTCTTCGGAATCGACACATGGGCTAGCATCCACGACTTCGTCTGGGCAACGGTCATCTCGTATCTCACTATTTTCAGGGAGGTTCAGAGAATCCCCTTCTCGAAGGTTGTTCGGATTATCGACAGCCGGATTTAATTCCATGATAGAGGAGAGCGACACCCCCTTTTCTCGAGCAATGCTTGTCAAGGTGTCTCCTGGAAGTACAGTATACTCCATTACTCTTCCTCCTTGTCTTCTATTCCGAAAAGGGCCATCTCTACTTTATCAAGACGCTTCATCGGCAGGTACTGGGAATTTTTTATCACTGCCATACATTCCGAAGAACTTATGGCTTCAGGATGTTTCAAGAAAAGAAGTATAAACCTCTCCAATTCCGAAGACCTCTTGAACCCAGCCGCTTTGGCAGCATCAAATAGGTTTGACACATCACTTTTCAATTTTTCTTTCGAGGAAACCCCTCCCAACTTCCCATAAGCTTTTTCAGCAACCCTCTGAACAAAGACATCCCTCCTCTTCTCTTTCCATACATCGACATATTCATCCGACAGATGAAACCACCCCTCATCTTTTTTAAGGACAGGGTGTTCCGCAACATGTGGCCGATATAGCTTCCAGTCATTCTCCGCAAAGGAAGCCCACTGACTAATTGGCCCAGTGAAGTCCATCAGGTCTTCGTGTCCTAACACATCCATGATCGATGCGAGCCAGCCCGGAGAATAGAATCGCCAGTAGGCAAGCTGCCCAGAAGAAAGCCTAACACTGATCAGACTTTGCAAATGCCTTAGCACATCTAAAAACGAATAGCAACTGGTAAACATGACACCCATGTCACGCCAGTCTCCTTGACACACCCAGATTTTACTTTCGGCACTTGGCTCGTACAGACAAGGGCTTACCTCGAGAGAGGTCTCATGGCGCGTCCCGTAATACACAGGCACCACCTGAGGAGATGATTCATACTCGTATACTCTCTGCATGGCAGGGAAGAGTGCGCCATCAAACAAGACGAATAAAGATTCATCACCAGGTCGAGCGTGTTGCAACCTCTCAAGGATAGTTGACATATTCATTATCCAAGCCTCTATCCGATTTACTTACACGGACACGATGTCAGCGGGCAACTACCATCGGCTTGCTGGTGACACTGAGGGCTGAGCATTAGCCCCTCTACAGCCACTTGCTTCAAGCGCTTTGGCTGTCCAGGAAATACAGGAAGTGTCGCCTCATGCGTTTCCTCACCCGCCTCCCCCGGCAGGATCGGCGCCTGGGCGCTCTGCCCGGTGCCGCTGCCGGGGCTGCCGCCGGAGTTGATCTTCACGCTGGGGCCGTTGATGGTCACACCACTGGGGTCGAGCTTCACGAAGCTGCCGCCGGCCTTGAGGGTGATCTCGGCGCCGGCCTCGATCACCACTTTCATGCCGGCCTTGTGGTGCACCTCGCTGCCAACCTCGACGAG
>NZ_JAJQTQ010000052.1 GCF_029081005.1 Halomonas elongata
CTCGTCGAGGTTGGCAGCGAGGTGCACCACAAGGCCGGCATGAAAGTGGTGATCGAGGCCGGCGCCGAGATCACCCTGAAGGCCGGCGGCAGCTTCGTGAAGCTCGACCCCAGTGGTGTGACCATCAACGGCCCCAGCGTCAAGATCAACTCCGGCGGCAGCCCCGGCAGCGGCACCGGGCAGAGCGCCCAGGCGCCGCTGCCGGGGGAGGCGACGGAGGAGACGCATGAAGCGGTCGAAGCGCCTCGTCAGGAAGCTGTCCTGAGACAAGAGATGGCCACGGCACAGCTCTGCAAACCGTCGAACAACGGGCAGGGAAGCGGCCAGGCATGAGCGCATGGTCGGTGACTCGGCCACCGGTGCCCGGTGATCGGAAGGGGGAGCGCCTCTTCGTGCTACTGGACGGTGTTGCCATGGAGCCGCTGGAACGCTGGCTCTACGAGACGCATCCTTCGCCGGTTTATGAGCCGCTCTACCTCGATACGCCGCTGGCGGAGTGCCGGGCGCTGTCGCCCTGTTTGATTGAGCTGGAGGCGGGCAGCCCGGTACTCGCGCGCTTCATCGAGGAGCAGGCCACCAGGGAAGCCGGGTGGCTGATGACGTCGGGCGAGTCCCTGGAGGTCGTGGCCGACCACCTGCGCGGGTTGTTGATCGTGGAGCATCCCTGGCAAGGGGAGCAGACGTTACGGGTGGCGTCCCCCGAGGTCATGCGCTGCTTGCTCGAGGCGGAGCCCGCCCCGACGGCCAGCTCACTTCTGGGCCCCATCGAACGTTTGTGGCTGCCGGAGCTGCATGAACAAGACCTGATTTGGTACCACCTAGAAAGTGACAGAGAGCGTCTGCGTGACAGTTTGGTAGGGCGCTTCCAGTTGACCGAGGCGCACTGTGCATCGTTGTCCCGCATCGTCTGGCGGCGATTTCGTTTCGAGCTTGCCGAGCATTTACAGGCCTATTTCGCCAAGGGGCCCTGGCTGCTCACCTTCGACGGTGCCGATCAGGCAGCGGGCGAGGTGATCGAGTTGACGGCGACGTTTGGCTTTCATGGACGGCGCGCACATTTCTATCTGGCCAACATCCTCGGGGCCCACGGCCGATCGGCGCTCGAGGAAGAAACCATGCCCGAGTTGGCTAGATGCCTGAAGGTGGCAGATGGGCGTCCGTCCATGGAGCGCCTCAAATCGGCGGTGGCTCTCGCGCAGGACCGGCTGAACAAGGAGACGTCAGCATGAGCATCGACATGGAAGCCGCCAACCGGGTGGCCGATAACCAGAGCGATAACGATCCCGGCCAGGAGGCCGGGCAGTGTCCGCTGCAGAAGCCGGACCTGCAGTTGGTGCCGGTACGCTATGCCCTGGTGGAGCTCGAGCAGGAGGTGTCCCTGCCGGAGGTATCACCCCCCATCCAGGGAGACTTCCGTCCCAACGGTATTCGCCCCGTCAGACAGGGGTGGCTCTACCTGATTCACAACATCGCTCCTGACGAGTTGCAGACCTTCGAGGTCATGCCGGATGGTAGCGGGGACCCGATCATTCTCGAGCGCCGTGGCAGCATCAAGGTGCTCTACAGCCAGGTGGAACTGGAGGAAACGCGGGCGGCTCTCTTGCTGGCGAAGCCGGAGGTGCAGGACGAGGTGATGCTGACGGTCAATATCGGTGGCTATTGCCCGGGCAACGGCACCGACCATTTGTTGCCACCCGATAAGTTAGGCGAGGTGCTGGCGGATGATCTGGGCGATCGAACCGTCTCCGAAGAGCGTCTCGACTATGGCCAGTATCAGTGGACGGCGAGCGCGGACTGGCAGACTGCACAGGCGGTCACCATCAAGGGGAATATCCAGGCCGAGTATCGTGAGGATAGTGCCTGCCTGATCGTCGAGGACGTGGTGGCCCGAGCCAACGATCTGGTCGGCGCCTGGACGCTGATTGCCGGTCAGGAGGCCGATTGGCTAGACGAGGAGCCCGAGAAACACTTCGCCGCCCGGGCCATCGATGGCTTCATGCAGCTCGACCTGCAACCGATGATCGCGCGTGCGGGGCAGGGGGAGATTCCCGGTTGGCTGAGCGAGGCCAGCGAGTCCGACAGGGAGCAGCTCCGGGAGCTGATGGAGTTGCAGAACCGGTACGACGAGAAGCACTCGGAGGACCTTGCCAGCAGCGGCGGGCACCCCGGCTTTCGGTCCCGGGAACAGCAGGCGCTGGAAGCGGAGGTGAATAGCGTCAGCGCCGAGCTCGCCGAGCGCCTGGGCACCGACGCCGAATCGGTCCGAGACTTCGCCCGCGAAACCCGCGACGACTATTTCGAGCGCGTCTACGGCAGCCAGGAGGGCGATCGCTGGCTGGCCCAGCAAGGCATCGAGGACGTCATTCGCCTCGGCGAGATGCGTGAGTTTCTCGCCGAGGCGGACCAATGGCAGGGCGAGTGGCGGGCCCACAAGGAGCAGGTCGGCGAAGACATCAAGACCCTGCTGCCCCGCTGGCACGAGTATGCCAGCCTTCTCGATGGCGAGGACGATACCCAGGCCATCTTGCGCAGCAGTCTCGAGCATCGCCTTTTCACGACCCTGGAGGCCTGCGGTCAGCAGGACTTCCTGATCCAGCACTACTTCGGCGAGGTCACGGTGGCGCACCGCCTGCATGTGACGCCCTTGACTGGTTTCATCAATGCTGCGGCGGCCAACTGGAAGAATGCCCAGGCGAGTCTGATGGCGTTGATGTCGGCAAAGGATACACCTGGCACGCATGCTCAGTGGCGAGAACGCGTCGATCAACAGGATCAATTACGTCTGCAGAACCTCGATGGCCTTGGCGAAGAGGCACGAGCCACCGTCGTAACTGAGTTGACGGCCAAGGAAAGAGTGATGGGGCGCTCCCTTCTGGCGGGCGTGCTGGATGAGACCGAATCGCTGAATCTAGAAGAACGCTTCACCGCCCTGTTCGATCGCACCTCCAACGGAATACGTCATCAGCTCTATACACGCCTTTCCGCCTACCAATTGGGCTGGGAGATTCCCGAACAGTCCGTTCTTGACCGTCTCAACGGCCTGATACAGCGCGCTGAGCGCCTGGCGGACGAGGTGGAAAGCACGAGTCGTATCGAGCGGGCACTGGAACGTCAGCGCCAGCAGTTGCCCAAGCGGGACTACGATACGCGGATTCGCCAGGCGCGAGCGGCCGTTCGTCAACAGCGTCAGGCGTTAGCCGACGTGCTCGATGAGCTGGCCGAGGCTACTTATCCCCTCGATGAAGCGGGCAATCAGGCCTTTAAAGTAACCGGGCTTAGCGAACAGGCCTCCCGTGCGGCGTTGAATGAGCGGCGTCTGGTCCGTCAGGCGCTCCAGGATCAGAATGCCTGGGATGCCCTGCTTCGCAATGAGCAGGGAGATATCGCTCCGCGTCGTGCCATACCGGTAGGGGTTAGTGGTTTTATGCTGCTTTTAAATGGTTACTTGTTTAGCGGGGCCATTCAGCAATTGGTTACGGCCGCACGAACAGGTAACCGGCGCTTCGAGGCGATAATGAGTGTAGCCTCCGGCGCTACCGGCACGATTGCCGCCACGGCCAGTGTATTGGAGATCCTTCACAATACTCGCTATCGGCGCCTATATGAGGGGCGCTCCTTCCAGAGTGCCGTCCAGCAGGCAGCAGGCAGCCTGGATCATCTGGACGATTGGGCCCGATTGACCAATCGCGCGATGATCGGCGTGGCGGGCTTCTCGTTCTTTGCTGCAGCCTTTGATGTGGTGCGCCAAGGTTTCAAGCTGGGGCGCGCGAGTACGGACCGCGAGCGTCTGGCGGCCGGTATTGCCCTAGCCGGGGATTTGGCCATTATCGGTGGCACCTTACCGATTGCCATTGCTGGGTTGGCGGGAAAAATTCGGGGTACGTCTGCCACGATATTGCGCTTGCGCCTGCTGCGCCTGGCGGTACCGCTGAACTGGGTCGCATTCGTCGGGGTGGTGCTGGTGGTGATCGGCGAGTTGCTCTACGAGTACTACTCGCTCTCGCCGCTACAGCAGTGGTGCCAGAAAAGTGTCTGGGGAGACGAGTCGGAGGGCTGGGATCTTCAGGCTCATCATCAGCATCTCGCCGAGGTGCATGGTAAGCCGGTGCTTTGGCGCCGTGGCGAACAGCCGCCGCGTATCAGCGCCATGCCGGTGGGGCCGGAACCGCCGGCGAAATCCCTCAACCTGCGACTCAACCTGCCGGGAGTTGAGGTGCCTAATGCGGATAACCTTCAGGTGGGGTTCTGGGGCGTAACGCGCGGCAGCCAGCAGGAGCTTCACGAGGATATGATGGCCCACGCCGGCATTACCCAGGAAGAGGGCAACTGCCGGCTGGACTATGCCCTGGACCCCGAACGCGTCGGTGACTGGCATACCCTGGTACTGGTGGTGCGTATCACCTCTCAGGGGGCATCTTCGCCGACGGCGACTTCGGCCTTCGAAGTCTTCAGCCGCCTGGATGCCGTATCACCCAGGGAGGAATGGAGGCCCGTCGAGTCTCTGGAAGGGCGTAAGGCCAGCACCTGGCAGGCCATGCCGCTTGTACCCTGGACTGCCTGATAGAGTAGGGCATCGAAGCTTGCCATGAATAAAGGAAGAACCATGAACACCGAAGCCAAGGAACAGGACGCCTCTTCCATGGCGCTGCGTGTCGGCGAGTATCTGACGCGTGGTGCCAATGAGCTTTATGCATTAAGCCCGAGGCCGATTCCCTTGGGGCCCACGGCGGGGGCCGGCGCGGATGTGGGGCGACTGATCTATCGCCGCGATGAGACGACGCTAGATCTGCTACATAACGTCAGCCGTAACGGCATGCTGGCTCTGGGGGGGGGGACAATTTGGGTGATGCTCTTCTTTGTGGTTTTTTTCATCTTCGTGATGTCGATGATCTTCTACCTGAACATCACGGTGGGGGAGGCCTTGAGTATGTGGGGGGGGGGCGCCTACGCAGGCGTGCTGTTCTTCGGAGCGCTGCTGGTTATCCCCGACCTCTGGCTTCGTGGCACCGCGCCGGTACGCTTTCATCGCCAGCGCCGCGAAGTGGCTTTCGTGGTGGAGCACCCCGGGCGAAGGATTTTCTTGCCGGCACCTAGCGCTCACCTAATGTATGGCTTCTGGTTTGCATTTTTTTCCATGAGTGGCATGACCACGTTAGTGGGTTTGGGCTTTCTGGGGTCAGAAGAAAAGTTTCTGGGGCCAACTGGCATTACCTGGGTGGCGCTGCTCCATCTGGTGGTCTTGCCGGCTCTGGCTATCGGCTATGTGGCGCTATATCGCGGAATTCGCCGGCTAGCCGGCTGGCGAAAGGAGACCGTCTTCGTGCCCTGGGAAGACGTGGTGGCGGTGGCCACGCGCAATGTGTCGGTGACGGTTGGCGGCCCGGCGGGGATCGGTTGGCAGCTGCATATCCTGCCGCCGGACCCGGAGCGGCCGGGCTATAGCCTGGCGGGTGCCGGGATTTCCGCCAATGTGACCAGCCTGCAGATGGCAATGATGCAGTGGGAGCTGATTCGTCGCTATATGGAAGAAGGCCCCGAGGCGGTGCCCGAACGCGCCGACGATTACAG
>NZ_JAJQTQ010000053.1 GCF_029081005.1 Halomonas elongata
TTTGCTCTGGCCGATCAGGTAATTCATTGTGGACACTTGCCGAGTGCCGATAACGGGTCGTTTAAGGAGGTGATCCAGCCGCAGGTTCCCCTACGGCTACCTTGTTACGACTTCACCCCAGTCATGAACCACACCGTGGTGATCGCCCTCCGAAGTTAGGCTAACCACTTCTGGTGCAGTCCACTCCCATGGTGTGACGGGCGGTGTGTACAAGGCCCGGGAACGTATTCACCGTGCCATTCTGATGCACGATTACTAGCGATTCCGACTTCACGGAGTCGAGTTGCAGACTCCGATCCGGACTGAGACCGGCTTTATGAGATTAGCTCCACGTCGCCGCTTTGCAACCCATTGTACCGGCCATTGTAGCACGTGTGTAGCCCTACCCGTAAGGGCCATGATGACTTGACGTCGTCCCCACCTTCCTCCGGTTTGTCACCGGCAGTCTCCCTAGAGTTCCCGACCGAATCGCTGGCAAATAGGGACAAGGGTTGCGCTCGTTACGGGACTTAACCCAACATTTCACAACACGAGCTGACGACAGCCATGCAGCACCTGTCTGTGCGCTCCCGAAGGCACCAAGGTATCTCTACCAAGTTCGCACGATGTCAAGGGTAGGTAAGGTTCTTCGCGTTGCATCGAATTAAACCACATGCTCCACCGCTTGTGCGGGCCCCCGTCAATTCATTTGAGTTTTAACCTTGCGGCCGTACTCCCCAGGCGGTCGACTTAGTGCGTTAACTGCGCCACAAAGGTCTCGAGGACCCCAACGGCTAGTCGACATCGTTTACGGCGTGGACTACCAGGGTATCTAATCCTGTTTGCTACCCACGCTTTCGTACCTCAGCGTCAGTGTCAGTCCAGAAGGCCGCCTTCGCCACTGGTATTCCTCCCGATCTCTACGCATTTCACCGCTACACCGGGAATTCTACCTTCCTCTCCTGCACTCTAGCCTGACAGTTCCGGATGCCGTTCCCAGGTTGAGCCCGGGGCTTTCACAACCGGCTTACCAAGCCGCCTACGCACGCTTTACGCCCAGTAATTCCGATTAACGCTCGCACCCTCCGTATTACCGCGGCTGCTGGCACGGAGTTAGCCGGTGCTTCTTCTGTGAGTGATGTCTCCCTTGCCGGGTATTAACCGACAAGCATTCTTCCTCACTGAAAGTGCTTTACAACCCGAGGGCCTTCTTCACACACGCGGCATGGCTGGATCAGGGTTGCCCCCATTGTCCAATATTCCCCACTGCTGCCTCCCGTAGGAGTTCGGGCCGTGTCTCAGTCCCGATGTGGCTGATCATCCTCTCAGACCAGCTACGGATCGTCGCCTTGGTGAGCCATTACCTCACCAACCAGCTAATCCGACATAAGCTCATCCGATAGCGCAAGGTCCGAAGAGCCCCTGCTTTCTCCCGTAGGACGTATGCGGTATTAGCCTGAGTTTCCTCAGGTTATCCCCCACTATCGGGCAGATTCCTATGCATTACTCACCCGTCCGCCGCTCGACGCCTCCTAGCAAGCTAGGATCGTTTCCGCTCGACTTGCATGTGTTAGGCCTGCCGCCAGCGTTCAATCTGAGCCATGATCAAACTCTTCAGTTTAAAGTCTGATAGTTCCTAAGGTGGAACCAAACCTGGCTCAAGGTTCAAACGTTCTCAAAAAGACCCGAAGGCCTTTGACGAGTCGCTTGCCTTGATTTTCGGTGACTGGTCACCGACATCTCGACAAGCGCCCACATGAATTACCTGATCGATTGTTAAAGAGCGGCTCCGGACTCTCGAAAGAGAGGAGCGTCTCGCGTTGCCGGCCCGTGGCACAGCGCCTCGCGAGGAAGGCGTATTCTACATGATCGGCGTCTGGCGTCAAGCTCGATGTCTTCGTCGAGCGGCGCGAACCTCGTATCGAGGCGACTCCGATCGAGTCCTTGGCGGACCCTGTAGCGAGTGGCGAGCATTCTACCGAAATCGGCGTTCCTGTCAACCGGCGAATTTCGAAACGATTCGAAAAACCCTAAGCAAAACAGGGGCTTCTACCACCCTTCACCGCTTGCGACGTTGACCCGTCGCCGGCAGCGGATGCGTACTTTACGGAT
>NZ_JAJQTQ010000054.1 GCF_029081005.1 Halomonas elongata
TGATGTAAGTGCCTGACGATGACCTACTCTCGCATGGGAACTCCCACACTACCATCGGCGCTGAGCGGTTTCACTGCTGAGTTCGGCATGGGATCAGGTGGTGCCCACTCGCTATGGTCGTCAGGCGAAAAAACTCAATGCAACCCTGCTGACGATACGTCTCTCGCGTACCCGGCGTCGTCTGTCATCCAGACTCCTTGGGTGTTATATGGTCAAGCCTCACGGGCCATTAGTACCGGTCAGCTCAACGCCTTGCAGCGCTTCCACATCCGGCCTATCAACCAGCTCGTCTTGCTGGACCCTTCAGGAGGCTCGAGGCCTCGGGGAGATCTCATCTTGAAGGAGGCTTCCCGCTTAGATGCTTTCAGCGGTTATCCCGTCCGACCTTAGCTACCCGGCAATGCCACGGGCGTGACAACCGGTACACCAGAGGGTCGTCCACTCCGGTCCTCTCGTACTAGGAGCAGCACTTCTCAAATCTCCAACGCCCACGGCAGATAGGGACCGAACTGTCTCACGACGTTCTAAACCCAGCTCGCGTACCACTTTAAATGGCGAACAGCCATACCCTTGGGACCGACTTCAGCCCCAGGATGTGATGAGCCGACATCGAGGTGCCAAACACCGCCGTCGATGTGAACTCTTGGGCGGTATCAGCCTGTTATCCCCGGAGTACCTTTTATCCGTTGAGCGATGGCCCTTCCATACAGAACCACCGGATCACTAGAACCTACTTTCGTATCTGCTCGACGTGTCTGTCTCGCAGTTAAGCACCCTTATGCTCTTGCACTCATTGCACGATTTCCGACCGTGCTGAGGGTACCTTCGTGCTCCTCCGTTACACTTTGGGAGGAGACCGCCCCAGTCAAACTACCCACCACACACGGTCCTCGATCCGGATAACGGACCTGAGTTAGAACGCCAATGATGCCAGGCTGGTATTTCAAGGATGGCTCCACTCGATCTGGCGACCGAGTTTCAAAGCCTCCCAGCTATCCTACACAAGCAACATCAGCGTCCAGTGTGAAGCTGTAGTAAAGGTTCACGGGGTCTTTCCGTCTAGCCGCGGGTACACAGCATCTTCACTGCGATTTCAATTTCACTGAGTCTCGGGTGGAGACAGCGTGGCCATCATTACGCCATTCGTGCAGGTCGGAACTTACCCGACAAGGAATTTCGCTACCTTAGGACCGTTATAGTTACGGCCGCCGTTTACCGGGGCTTCGATCAGGAGCTTCGCCGAAGCTAACACCATCAATTAACCTTCCGGCACCGGGCAGGCGTCATACCCTATACGTCCGCTTACGCGTTTGCAGAGTACTGTGTTTTTAATAAACAGTTGCAGCCACCTGGTATCTTCGACCGCCTTCCGCTCCAGCCGCGAGGGCTTTCACGTAACGGCGGCGTGCCTTCTCCCGAAGTTACGGCACCATTTTGCCTAGTTCCTTCACCCGAGTTCTCTCAAGCGCCTTGGGATTCTCACCCTGACCACCTGTGTCGGTTTGGGGTACGGTCCCACTGTATCTGAAGCTTAGAGGCTTTTCCTGGAAGCGTGGCATCGATGACTTCCAGACCGTAGTCTGTTCGTCTCGTCTCTCGGCCTTGGGGTACCGGATTTGCCTGATTCCCCAGCCTACTGACTTTCACCAGGACAACCAACGCCTGGCTCACCTAGCCTTCTTCGTCCCCCCATCGCAATACAGTGAGGTACGGGAATATTGACCCGTTTCCCATCGACTACGCCTTTCGGCCTCGCCTTAGGGGCCGACTCACTCTGCTCCGATTAGCGTCGAACAGAAACCCTTGGTCTTCCGGCGGGGGAGTTTTTCACTCCCCTTATCGTTACTCATGTCAGCATTCGCACTCGTGATACCTCCAGCAAGCCTTTCGACTCACCTTCGTCGGCGTACACGACGCTCCTCTACC
>NZ_JAJQTQ010000055.1 GCF_029081005.1 Halomonas elongata
CCACCATCGGTGGAATACTCCCAGGTGGCACCGTCTTCCAGGTTCCCTACATTCACGGTGCCATCGCTGGTGATACCATCACCATCCGTGCCGGTGTCAGAGGCCAGTGCCAGCGTCGGGGCATCAGGGGCACTGGCGTCCACCGTCACCGTGAAGGCGCCGCTGGCTGCGGAGGTGTTGCCCGCCGCATCAGTGGCCGTGGCAGTGAACGTGACCTCGCCATCGTCCAGCGCGGTTGGCGTAAAGCTCCAGTTGCCATCGGCATCGGCGGTCGCGGTGCCCACCGAGTCGCCATCCTGGAAGACCTCGATCGTGCTCTCGGCTTCCGCGGTACCAATCAGCGTCGGTGTGGTGTCGTCGGTGCTGTCACCACTGGCCAGTGGGTCGGTGATATCGCCCACGTCATCCGTGGCCTCGATAATCACCGGCGCCGCTGGCGCGGTGCCATCCACGGTCACCGTGGTCGGGTCACTGGTATTGCCGGCTTCGTCAGTTGCCGTGGCCGAAATCTCAGTGCCGTCATCCAGCGGCGTATCCGGTGTCACCAACCAGTTGCCGTCGCCGTCGGCGGTCACGCTGTGATCCGGCGTGCCATCCCCGTCCACATCGATCTCGACGGTGCTGTTCGGTTCGGCACTACCACTCAGTTCGCTGCCGTCCGTCGGGTCCACCGTCGGAGCATCCGGGGCGATGGTGTCCACCGTCACCGAACTCGTTGCGGTCGTCTCATTACCCGCCGCATCGGTGGCCGTCACCGTGATATCGCTCTCGCCTTCCGGCAACGCGGACAGCGTGTCGTCCGCCAGACGCCAGGTGCCATCTCCGTTGTTGGTGGCCTCGACATCAGCGCCATCTACCGTGACCGTCACGGTCGCCTCGGGGTCGTCCACCGTGCCGCTCAAGGGCGGCGTGGTGTCGTTGGTGGTCAGCGGATCCACCGCAACACTCGGTGCGGTGGTGTCCAGGGTAATATCGAGCGAATTGGCGTCACGTCCCCCTACCTTGGCGGACGCTTCCAGTGCACCTTCAGCTAGATCGGCGAAGTCGAGTGGAAGTGACACACTCCCGGCCTCGATATCATCCGCCGTCAGGGTCAGTGTTGCCTCGGCACTCGTGCCTTCGTCATCGGTCACGCTGACCACGACGTCTTCCCCCGCCTGAGCCGGATCATCCAGGATGATGTTGGCCTGAAGGCCCGCGTCTTCTTCCTCGGCATTGATGAAGCCATCGGCATTCGCCGGAATGGCCAGAAGCGGAGCGGCCGGCGTCACCACGTCATAGTCTTGCGTGGTCGCACCGCTTGCGTTACCTGCCGTGTCCGTGGCGGTAGCGCTGACCTCACCGCTCGGCTGAGCGCCATCCGAGATCGCTTCGAAGCGACCGTTATCGCCCGCCACGACCTCGTCGGTCGTGCCATCCGGGAAGGTTACCGTCACGGTGCTGCCGGCCTCGGCTTCACCACTGGCCGTGACCGTACCGTCGTCATTGGCGGCGACGTTCAGCGTCGGGGCATCCGGGGCGATGGTATCCACCGTCACCGTAAAGGCGCCGCTGGCTGCGGAGGTATTGCCCGCCGCATCGGTGGCCGTGGCAGTGAACGTGACCTCGCCGTCGTCCAATGCATCCGGCGTAAAGCTCCAGTTGCCATCGGCATCGGCGGTCGCGGTGCCGATCGAGGCACCATCCTGGAAGACTTCGATCGTGCTCTCGGCCTCCGCGGTACCGATCAGTGTCGGTGTGGTGTCGTCGGTGCTGTCACCACTGGCCAGCGGGTCGGTGATATCGCCCACGTCATCCGTGGCCTCGACGATCACCGGCGCCGCCGGCGCGGTGCCATCCACGGTCACCGTGGTCGGGTCACTGGTATTGCCGGCTTCGTCGGTTGCCGTGGC
>NZ_JAJQTQ010000056.1 GCF_029081005.1 Halomonas elongata
AGGAAGCGGAAGAGAATTGATAGCCATAATTGAGCACCTACGCTCCTTAGTTAAGAACTAAGAAGGGAAATTCTCGGAACCCGCATGAATCCTAGAAAGTGGTGATCAGGATCTGTACCTTGTAAGCTCAGATCCGGTACCTTGCAGGCTCAAAAATTGCTTGATTTTGAGCTTATGAGGATTTATTGTGAATCTCCAAAGCCCAAAAAAGGATGCAATAATGAGCTCGCTAAGCTTACAGAGATACGAAACAAACCCGTTTTTAGAGCTTATGACGATCCCGATGAAAGGGAAACGGATACAAGTATCTCGTCTTGGGCGGGATGACAATGTTTTGGTTAATCAAAACACGGGAGAAAAGTTTGGAACACATGTAACCACTTTTAAGCGTGTAGATAGTGAGCAATTTGTTAAGTTGTTTACTGCGAATATTGGGTTAACGTTTGATTTATCATCGGCAGGAATTAAAGCTTTTAATGTTCTTTTATGGGCTGTTCAAAAACAAGCCTTTGCAAAGGATCAGGTTCTTTTGGATTCAAGGGCTCTTGATGACTTTTTAAAAAGCTATGATAGCTTAAAACTTAGTTATGCTACGTTAAAGAGAGGAATTAACGAGTTAGAAAAAGCTCAGATTATAGCAAAGACAATGCGTAAAGGATTTTATTTTATAAACCCCAATTTTGTATTTAATGGAGATCGAATAGCATTTACAACCCTAATTGAGAGGGATTGTTAATCGATAGAACAATACAATGCAGGATAGACAATCCACTAGAAATTGCATGCAATTTTCAGTGGATTGTCCAAAAACGATGTTTTTGCCTGTGCCTGCCGCAGGCTCTATATTTAGAATTTAGAATAGAAAAGGCCATCTATTCGATGACCTTTATTTTTTACTTCATTGAAAATCGCATTACTATTAATAACAGAAGTAAAATACAAAACAGCTTTAACGTAAAAAGGAGTCTTTCTTTTATACCACCGCTGGGAACAAACCTCTTTTCAATTTTATCAGTGATAAATTGCAATGTACCATAATACATTAAAGCATTAATCAGCTTTAACGTAAGCTCCACACTTAAAACAATAACTATGATTGGTAGCGAGATTAACAGTGGCGGCGGTGTAGAACCGGTACTATTCAATCTAGACCAATGATTATCTACCCATTCTTTTAGCTTATTTAGCTTTATCATATCATTCGAAACTCGGTATCTTTGCATTTTTCTGACGCAGGCGATACTCAGCATACTTTTGCTCTTTCAACATTTCCGCATCAGCCCTGTTTTTACTATCCCATACATCATACTGCATTTTAATTGCCTGTATTTTTAACGACTGCGCCTGCAATGCGTTAGCCAAATCCTGGGATTCTTTCATATCCTTTGAAGACTCAATTCGGTTACTTAAACTCTGAATCTGAGACATTGCACTTGATAGCTGCTTATTTATCTCATTTCCCTGTTCAATGCTAGCGGCCGTTGAAACTATTCTGGCCTTACAAAGGTTATCAGAACTTTCAATGCCTGTAGAACACATATTAAAAGCACCATACTTGCTGAACAGATTTTTCGCCTGACTACTTAATGCACCTTCAGGATTACTGGTAAAATCAGAAATATAACTGTTCCCCTGCTTATAAATGTTTGCCAGCTCTGATTGTAGGTTACTTAGTTCATTTGTGAATGCCGCAATATTCCTTATACCTGTTGCCGTGGCTAACTGGTCTTTATATGCCTGAATCTGACTTTGATAATGCCGCGCTGTTTCAGACCC
>NZ_JAJQTQ010000057.1 GCF_029081005.1 Halomonas elongata
ACCGGGCACTGGCTGGCGCAGGACTTGCAGGCCAGGCAGCCGGCCATGGCGTCGTAGACCTGGTGGGAGAAGTCCTCTTCGCCGCGCCGCCGGGCCAGCGTATTCCTGAGCTTGCCGGGAAAGGCCTGGATGGCGCCCCAGGCCCCCGCGGCCCGCTGGCGATCCGCTGTCTCGACCACGTCGACGCCCGCCTCGCCCTGGCGACGCAGCCATTCGCGCATCAGGCTGGCGCGGCCCTTGGGCGAATGGATGCGCTGGCGGGTGGCCTTCCACGACGGGCACATGGCGTCATCGGGGTCGTAGTTGTAGCAGGCACCGTTGCCGTTGCAGTGAACGGCGTCGGCGTGGGCCTGCCAGACCCGCGTATCGATCCGGCGATCGAGCTGGCCGCGGGTCGGCACCCCGTCGATGGTCAGCAGGCCCGGATCGACCCATTTCACGGCCTGCTCGTCATCGGCCGGTACTGCCTGTTCGGAAGCCGGATCCTGTGCCCTTCCCGCAGCTTCGGGCGGGATGGAAAGCGGCGTGGCGATCTTGCCCGGATTGAGCTGGTTGCGCGGATCGAAGGCCGCCTTGAGGCGCTGCAGGCTCGGGTAGAGCGGCCCGAAGAAGGCCGGGGCGTACTCGGAGCGCACGCCCTTGCCGTGCTCGCCCCACAGCAGGCCACCGTAGCGTCGGGTCAGCGCGGCGACCGCGTCGGAGAGCTCGCGGATCAGGCGTTCCTGGGCCGGGTCTTTCATGTCGATGGCCGGGCGTACGTGCAGCACCCCGGCGTCGACGTGGCCGAACATGCCGTAGTCCAGGTCGTGGGCGTCGAGCAGGGCGCGGAACTCGGCGATATAGTCGGCCAGGTGCTCCGGGGGCACCGCGGTGTCCTCGACGAAGGGGATCGGCCGCTTCTCGCCCTGGACGTTGCCGAGCAGGCCCACGGCGCGCTTGCGCATGGCGTAGACGCGCTGGATGGCCGCACGCCCCTCGGCCAGGATCCGGCCCAGTCGAGAGACGCTGGTGTCGTGGGCGAGATGGTCGCAGAAGGCATCGACCCGCGCGGCGAGGCGTTCGGGATCGTCGTCGTTGAATTCGACCAGGTTGATACCTTCCGCGGGGGTGTCGTCTTCCGGGAAGAATTCGGCGACGTTGTCCCACACCACGTCCTGCCTGGCCAGGCCCAGCACCTTGCTGTCCACGGTCTCGATGGAGGTGGGCGCGGCGGAGCTGGCCATCAGCGCCTTGGCGTCGCGCAGGGCATCCATGAAGCCGGCGTAGCGCACATTGACCAGGGTCGAGTGCTTGGGAATCGGCAGCACGTTGAGTACCGCCTCGCTGGTGAAGGCCAGCGAGCCTTCGGCGCCGCACAGCACGCTGTTGAGGTCGAATTTGCCTTCCGCCGTTCTCAAGTGGGCCAGGTCGTAGCCGGTCAGGCAGCGGTTGAGCGGCGGGAAGGTGTCGCGGATGCGCTCGCGCTCGGTGTCGATGATCGCGCGGGCCTCGCGATGCACCCGGCCCACGGCGTCGTCGCGTCGGCATAGCACCTCGAGCTCATCCTCGTCGACCGGCCGGGTGACCAGGCGCTCGCCGCCGAGCAGCACGCTGTCGAGCTCGAGGACGTGATCGCGGGTC
>NZ_JAJQTQ010000058.1 GCF_029081005.1 Halomonas elongata
CCGTAGCTTCGGTACCTGGTTTGAGCCCCGTTACATCTTCCGCGCAGGCCGACTCGACTAGTGAGCTATTACGCTTTCTTTAAAGGATGGCTGCTTCTAAGCCAACCTCCTAGCTGTCTAAGCCTTCCCACATCGTTTCCCACTTAACCAGGATTTCGGGACCTTAGCTGACGGTCTGGGTTGTTTCCCTTTCCACAACGGACGTTAGCACCCGCTGTGTGTCTCCCACGCTTGCACTCACCGGTATTCGGAGTTTGCCTCGGGTTGGTAAGCCGGGATGGCCCCCTAGCCGAAACAGTGCTCTACCCCCGGCGGTGATACGTGAGGCGCTACCTAAATAGCTTTCGAGGAGAACCAGCTATCTCCGGGCTTGATTAGCCTTTCACTCCGATCCACAAGTCATCCAAATCTTTTTCAACAGATCCTGGTTCGGTCCTCCAGTTGATGTTACTCAACCTTCAACCTGCTCATGGATAGATCGCCCGGTTTCGGGTCTATTTCCAGCGACTGGTCGCCCAGTTAAGACTCGATTTCTCTACGCCTCCCCTAATCGGTTAAGCTCGCCACTGAAAATAAGTCGCTGACCCATTATACAAAAGGTACGCGGTCACAGGACCTGCCTGCTCCCACTGCTTGTACGCACACGGTTTCAGGGTCTATTTCACTCCCCTCTCCGGGGTTCTTTTCGCCTTTCCCTCACGGTACTGGTTCACTATCGGTCAGCCAGGAGTATTTAGCCTTGGAGGATGGTCCCCCCGTCTTCAGTCAAGGTTTCACGTGCCCCGACCTACTCGATTTCACGTGACGCGGATTTCGGCTACGGGACTATCACCCTGTTTCGTCAGGCTTCCCAGCCTGTTCGCCTATCGGTTGTCACGCTTAAGGGCTACTCCCCGGTCGCTCGCCGCTACTGGGGGAATCTCGGTTGATTTCTGTTCCTCGGGGTACTGAGATGTTTCAGTTCCCCCGGTTCGCCTCCTGACCCTATGGATTCAGGTCAGAATACTCAGGTTGTCCTGAGTGGGTTTCCCCATTCGGAAATGCCCGGGTCGCAGGTTGTTTGCCACCTCGCCGAGCCTTATCGCAGGCTTCCACGTCCTTCATCGCCTCTGGCTGCCTAGGCATCCACCGTGTGCGCTTCATCGCTTGACCATATAACCCGAAGGAGTCTGGTCGCGATGACTCAACGACAATTGCCGGATACGCTTGAGACGTATCTCTATGTCCTTTCTTTCGAAAGGAACTTGTCAGCATGGTTACATTGTTAAAGAGCAATTAAAGCTAGAAGCTTTAAGCTGGAAGCTTGAAGAACAAGCGTCTAGCTTAAGGCTTCAATGACTGTGGGTGTCTTCCCGCTTCAAGCTTCCGGCTTCAAGCTTGAGCGTGGTGGAGCCTAGCGGGATCGAACCGCTGACCTCCTGCGTGCAAGGCAGGCGCTCTCCCAGCTGAGCTAAGGCCCC
>NZ_JAJQTQ010000059.1 GCF_029081005.1 Halomonas elongata
TGAACTGACCCCCAATCGTTGGACGGTTCATTCAGCCGGCGCTCAAGGCCTGAGTCCTGTACTTTACGGGGCTCAGGCCTTTTAGTTTCAGCTTGATGCGTTCGTGGTTGTAGTAATGGATGTACCGGTCGAGACCTTGCTGCAACTGCTCAACGGTGTCGAACCGGTTCAGATGGAAGTACTCGGCCTTCAGGGTGCCGAAGAAGCTCTCCATCGCTGCATTGTCCAGACAGTTCCCTTTCCGCGACATGCTGCGGAGTATCCGCTTCTCCACCACCAGCCGACGATAGCTGGGGTGACGATAATGCCACCCCTGATCCGAGTGGAGCAGCGGCCGATCCTCAGGCGTCAGCCTGCCGAAGGCCTTCTTCAGCATGCCCTTCACCAAGTCGAACACCGGGCGTGGCCCGGTCTGGAAGGCAATGATCTCTCCGTTGTACAGATCCATGACCGGTGATAGGTAGAGCTTCTGACCATCGATCTTGAATTCCGTGATGTCCGTCACCCACCGCTGGTTGGGGCGCTGGGCCTGAAAGCGACGCTGCAACGTATTAGGGGCGGCGTAACCTTCCGCGCCTCGGTAGGCACGATAACGCTTGGGGCGAACCAGGGACTTCAAGCCCAGCTGTTGCATCAACCGCTGGACGGTCTTGTGGTTGATCGCCTCACCGGCCTGTCGCAGGACGGCGGTGATGCGACGGTAGCCATAGCGCCCTTTGTGGCGATCGTAGATCGCCCGGATACGCGCCTTCAGAGCCGCGTACCGATCGTCAGTGCCCAAGGCCTTGATCTGGTAGTAGAACGTGCTGCGCGGCAGCTCGGCCGCCCGCAGCAGCAGCGCCAGCGGATGCTCATGCCTTAATCCTTGGACGGTTTGGGCTTTTTGCCCTGCGTGGCCGCCCCCTGCTCCCGGATCAAGGCATCGAGCTTTTTTAGGTAGGCATTCTCCGCCCGTAGATAGGCCAGTTCCTTGAGCAACTCCTCCTGGGAGGGCTCTTCATCTGGCGGGGGCGGTGGGGTAGGCGGCTTCTTAGTCATCGGGCGGCGTCCCTTGCGCTTCGGTGCTAACGCGGTCAGGCCTCCACTATGATACTGGCGCTCCCATCTGCCAATAGCACCGTCTTCGCGGATGTCGAACAGGGCGGCTGCCTGCCGCTGTGACAACCCATCCCGCCACATCCTCTCGAGTACTGCCAGCTTGAAGGCGGCGCTGTAGTGACGGTGCGTCCCACGCCGTCCCAACGTGCCATGTTGACGATAGCGATCTCGCCATCTTCTCACCAGAGAATGATCCAGGCCATGCTGGCGAGCCACCTCCCTCAGGCTGGTGGCTTCGTGTAAACACTGCTGTACCACCAGCAGCTTGTACCCCTCGTCGTATCGGTTCCTCATAAAAACACCCCGAAGGTTGGAGTGGGTGTCCAACTTTCGGGGTGCAGTTCA
>NZ_JAJQTQ010000005.1 GCF_029081005.1 Halomonas elongata
GTAGCTCGTAGCTCGTAGCTCGTAGCTCGTAGCTCGTAGCTCGTAGCTCGTAGCTCGTAGCTCGTAGCTCGTAGCTCAAAGCCTAGAGTCGCCACCAATCCGGCAACAACCCCCGATTCTCGGCCCGCGCGAAGCGGTCATCCATGAGCACCACCACGCCCCGGTCGTCAGGGCCGCGGATCACCCGCCCGGCGGCCTGCACCACCTTGATCATCCCGGGCACCCGGTAGGCGTAATCGTCGCCACGCCCGAAGCGAGCCTGCAGGCGCTGCTTGAGCGCCTCGTTGATCGGGTCGAAGGGCGGCAGTCCCAGAGTGACGACGAAGGCTCCCACCAGCCGCTCGCCCGGCAGGTCGATCCCCTCGGCGAAGGCGCCGCCGAGCACCGCAAAGGCGATGCCGCTGCCGCCGGGCACGAAATCGGCCAGGAAGGCATCGCGCTCCGCCTCGCTCATGCCGCGCCGCTGGGTCCTCGTCGGCACCTCCGGATGTGACGTCTCGAGCCGTGCCCGGACCGACTCGAGATAGGCGAAGCTGCTGAAGAAGGCCAGATAGTGTCCAGGCCACCGACGATACTGACCAGCCAGTTC
Source organism: Halomonas elongata (assembly GCF_029081005.1). Lineage (GTDB taxonomy): Bacteria > Pseudomonadota > Gammaproteobacteria > Pseudomonadales > Halomonadaceae > Halomonas > Halomonas elongata_B. The sequence continues at coordinate 590 of NZ_JAJQTQ010000005.1, forward strand.
CTCGACGATCGGCGCCAGGGAGGCCTCGCGATCCTTGAGGCGAGTCGAGATATCGGCACGGCAACGCACCTCCAGCTGTTCGGCATCGAAGGGCGAGGCAACCCGCCGCACCACGCTGTCGGCCGGCAAGCCCAGCAGGTCGAGATGGTACTCGGGCGGACTCAGGGTCGCGGAGAACAGTACCGTCGAGTGCGCCGCCTTGAAGCGCGGCGCCAGAAAGTCCGCCGGCACCAGGTTGCGCACGCCCAGCTCCGCCCGGCCACGGCCGTTGCGCCGCAGTTCGCAAAGGGAGTGGTCGCCGAAGCGCTCTGCCAGCCGGGTGAAGGTCAGCGCCTCGAACAGGACGTCGCGCAGGGCCGGATCGCCGCCTTCGGGATGCTCGGCCAGATAATCGCCGACCGCCGAGACCGTCCGCTGCAGGGCACCGAGCCAGCCATCGGGCACCGCCGCCAGGGCCTGCCATTCGGTATCCGGCGTGTCGCGCAACAACGCTCGCCAGCGCCGAACCAGGCCGCCCAGCGGTCGCTTCAGCGCCGGAGGCGCCTCGCGGTGCAGCCGGTTGAGCCGCTGTTGGGAGAGCCCGGCGCTGTACATGCCCCGCGCCCGTTCCACCAGGTTGTGGGCCTCGTCCACCAGCAGCGACAAACGCCAGTCGTCGGCCCGGGCGAGGCCATGCAGCAGCGCGCCGTCATCGAAGTAGTGATTGACATCACCGACCAGCACATCGCACCAGCGCGCCAGTTCCTGGCCCAGATAGTAGGGACAGACATCGTGCTGCAGCGCCAGCTCGCGCAGGCTCTCGCGATCCAGCCAACCTCGCTCGACGGCGGCCCGGCGCGCCTCGGGCAGCCGATCATAGAAGCCCCGGGCCAGCGGGCAGGACTCGCCATGACAGGCACGATCCGGATACTCGCAGGCCTTGTCCCGGGCCACCAGTTCCAGCACCCGCAACGGCAGGCGCGTCGCCTCCCGGGTCTCGGCACCGAGCGCCGACAGGGCATCCAGCGCCAGCCGACGACCCGGCGTCTTCATGGTCAGAAAAGCCAGCCGGTCGATATGGTGACGCGGCATCGCCATCAGGGTGGGATACAGCGCCCCCAGGGTCTTGCCGATGCCGGTGGGCGCCTCGGCCAGCAAGCAGCGACCGCTCGCCGCGGCCCGGTAGGCGTCTTCGGCGAGCGCGCGCTGTCCCGGACGAAAGTCGCCATGGGGAAAGGCCAGTCCGGCGAGTGCGTTGTCGCGGCGGTCGCGATGCTCCGACTCGCACGCCGCCCAGGCCCGGAAGCGCCGGCATAGCCCCGCCAGGAAGTCGTGAAGCTCGCCGGCTTCGGCTTCCCGGGTCAGCACCGTCTCGGTGCCGGTGACGATATCCAGATAGACCAGCGCCAGGGTCACCCGCGCCAGCCCCTCGGCCTCGCACAGCAGGGCACCATAGGCCGAGACCTGCGCCCAGTGCAGGGCTCGCTGGTTGGCGCCCATGCGCGAGAGGTCCCCACGATGCGTCTTGATCTCTTCGAGCCGTCGGCGGCGCGGATCGAAGCCGTCGGCGCGTCCAACGACGATCAGGCCCTCGATTCGCCCCGACAGCGCCACCTCGGCCCGATAGCTTTCCTCCCGGCGCGCGACCACCCGAGCATGGCTCTCGATGCCCTCGCGGGCGCTGGGCGCGGGCGTGAAGCGGTGATCCAGATCGCCCTCCCGGGCGGTGAACTCGCACAAGGTGCGTACCGCCACCCGATAACCCTCGCCCGTCGTCATGGCGCCTCCCGCCACGTCACATGACACACCGCCACCGGGATGTCATGCGACCGGAAGAAGCTCAACCAGCGGCGCTGATTGTCCTGCAGGCGGTCTCCCGGTCCCTTGACCTCGATCAATCGATAGCCCGGCGCCTCGCCATCGGGCAGGAACTGGATCAGATCGGGCAAACCGGAACGATTCGCCAGAGGGTCGGCCAGCAACCGCTCGAAGCAGGCGCGCAGATGCGTTACCGGCAGGCGCGCCAGGGCAAGCTCGACCAGCGACAGCGGTAGCCGCTCCCAGTGGACGAAGGTCGCGGCCAGCCCCTGCTTGGCATGCCAGCGATCGAGGATGGTATGGCGATAACGTCCGTCGTCCAGTTCGGCCAGGCAGGCGTCGAACCGGTCCCGGCGGCGTGCCACGAAGTCTTCGCGGCCCAGGTCCGCCGGCCCGGACTGAAAGGGATGGAAGAAGGCTCCGGGCAAAGGCGCGAAGATCGCCTCCCAGCACAGCAGGCCGAACAGCCCCGCGATCAGGGCGTTTTCCACGAAATGGACCGGCGCCCGGGGTGTGGCCAGATGCTCGGCGACGGCAAGCTCCACCCCCTCGGCGTGGGGCGGCAATGTCAGGTCGAAGCGGCTGGGCCGTGGCTCGGGCGCCTGGGGCGGTGGCGTCAACCCGAGTCGACGACACAACCTCGGCCGCAGGCGCGACAGGGCCTGGGCCTCGCGCTCACCGACCGGGGCCGCCCGCTCGAGCAGGGCATGCGCCAGCTCGTGCTCGCCGCGCCGCTCCAGCAAGCGCAGCCGGCGAATGCGCCCCTCGCCGCTCCCCGCCTGTTCGTAACAGGACAGGGCCGCATCGCCCTCTCCGCGACGCTCGGCTTCCTGCCCCAGGCGCACCAGCAAGCGTGCCCGACGACTCGCCAGCCAGGCGTTGCGCGGAGGGGCATTCCCCAGCAACGCTACCAGCGCCAGCGGACAGTCGCCCTCGTCGAGGCACTCGCGCAACCTATGGAAAACGAGGTAATCGTCGACTTCCTCGCGACAACCGAACGCCCGCGAGCCGGCATCGAAGGGCACTGTCTCGAACTGCTGCACGCCCAGCTCGGCCATCACGAATTCCGACCAGTCCTGGCGCATATTGCCGAAGAACATCAGACGCAGCCGGTCACACAACGCCATCACCGTCAGGCGTACCAGTCGATCCGGTGCCGCGGGCCACCACTCGGTCAGCGGCCGAGGCGTGATCAGCCGGGGTTCCAGTGCCTCACGCAACGCCGCCTTGCTCGAGGCGCGCGGCAGGCCGGCGGCAGCGATCTCCCCGGCCAGCGCCTGGCGCAGCTCGGGAAGGCGCAACTGGCGGAACAGCTCTCCGACACCGCATTCGGGGTCGTCCTCGACGAGGCCGGCTTCCCGCAACGACGCCAGGGCCGTCTCGACGGCGCCGATCTCGGCATACTCGAGGCGCGAGTGCCGAAAGACCTCGCCACGACGCATCACCATGCGCACCAGCAAGGCCCGGGAGGCCACCGGCAGCCGGGGAAAGGCCGCGAGAAAGCCGCGCTCGGCGTCGTTCAGCAGGTCGTCGTGCCGCGCGGCGACCCAGTCCAGCACGAACTGGAAGTTGGTCAGGTAATAGCGAGGGTCGCCGAGAGACGCCGAGACACTCGTGGCAGAAGCACTGTTCATGCATACATGCTAACAGCTCGACGCATCATGCCCTATCCCGAGGGCGTCCGGGACGGCGCCTCCAGGGTCATCCGATCCCCGCTGATCGCGATGTCGAAGCGTCCAAGATAGCTCATGCCCAGCAGGGCCTTGTCGCCCAGTCCCCCGCTGATAGAGCCGCGAACCTCCCGGGCGGTCAAACCGCCCAGGCTGACCGTGTCGAGGGTGGTCAGATGGCCTCGCGCTCGCCCATTGGCGGTGGAGAACCAGGCCTCGCCCTGCCGCTCCAGGTCGAGCCGCTCGGCCAGGGTATCGGACACCGCCACATAAGTGGCACCGGTATCCAGCAGGAAGGGAACCGGCTCGCCATTGATGCGCCCGGTGGCCACGAAATGCCCCGAGGCGTTGCGCTCGAGGATCAATGTCTCGCCGGCCTCCACATTGGCCAGATGGGCATTCGGGTTCTCCCGACGCTCCAGCACGCCCTGCAGCCACCAGGTACCGAGCCCCAGCAACAATACCCAGAACAACAGCATCATGCCGAGGCCCATGCGCCGCACCCCGCCTCCCGGTTCGCTCATTCATCGCCCTCCCCTCGTCCGGTCGCGCCCATCATGACACTGGACGCCTGCCGGCGCCCATGCTGGGATGAGGCCTCCCGTTCATCATCAAGGAGCGACCATGAGCGACGCCCTACTCACCGCCGACGCCCTCGAGGCCGGCACCATCTATCGGCTGCTTTCCGGCGCCATCGCGCCGCGCCCCATCGCCTGGGTCGCCACCATCGATGCCGCGGGACGCGCCAACCTGGCCCCCTTTTCGTTCTTCAATGTGGCCAGCGTCGACCCGCCCGTGCTGGCCTTCTCGCCGTTGCTGGACGGCAAGGGCAACGCCAAGGACACCCTGCGCAACCTCGACGAGGTGGCGGAATGCGTGGTGCACATCGGCGGCGAAGCGCTGGCCGAGCCTCTCAACGCCACCAGCGCCAGCCTGCCCCGTGGCGAGGACGAGTTCGACCACGCCGGCCTGACCAAGGCGCCGCTGGGCGAGCTCCGGGTGCCGCGCATCGCCGAGGCCCCGATCGCCTTCGGCTGCCGGCTGCGCGAGGTGATCCGCTTCGGCGACCGCCCGCGTTCCGGCAACCTCGTGCTGGCCGAAGTGATAGCGGTTCATGCCGACGACGACGTCTGGGACGGCCGCCACGTGAACATCGAGGCCCTGCGCCCGATCGGTCGCCTCGCCGGCGCCGACTACAGCCGTACCCGCGACCGCTTCGTCCTGGAACGACCACAGTGACGCAGCGCACCCGCGCGCCTCGGGGCCTGCCCGATGCGTCGACGAGCGGCGCTCAGCGCCGGGCCCGTTCCCCGAGGGCCAACGCCTGCCTCGTCTCCGCGTGAGCCCCGGTGGGCGCGTCGCCGGCCCGCGCCATGTCCATGCCGACCAGGATCACCAGCGAGATCAACGCATAGGCGGCGAAACGTTTCCATGCCCGGATCATGCTGCCCTCCTCACGGCATCATGGCCATTGGACGACAGCAGAACGCGGCGGACGTGCAGGGCCGCCGGGGCGGCGGCGGGGAGATTCAGCGTTGGCATGGCGTGTTCTTGTGGCCTGAAGTGAGCCGCCAGCATACCAGAGCCCCGCGTGCCCCTGCCTCAACCACCATGGTGGGCTTCCCACTCTCTGGCCGCCTGCATGCCTCGCGTCTGACTCACGCCCAGACAGATCAGGATAGCGACGATGAACAGCGCCGCACACAGCAGGATCGAGGCCTGCAGGCCGACCACCGACTGCAGCAGGCCCAGGCCGATGATGCCGACGACGCCGGCCAGCTTGTTGGCCAGGCCCCAGAAGCCGAAGAACTCGGCGGCCTTGCGACGCGGCGAGAACAGCCCTACCAAGGCGCGGCTGGCGGACTGGCTCGAGCCGAGGCTGAGCCCCGCCAGGCAGCCGACTACCAGGAACAGGTGCTGCGCTTCCCAACCGAGGCCGAGGCGTGCGTTGAGCCAGGCGGTAAGCTCGGGCGTGGCCCAGATCGCCAGGATCGCCGCGACCCATAACCCCAGAGTGATCAGGTAGGTCACCCGGGTACCGATGCGATCCTGGAAGGCGCCGAAGCCCAGGGCACCGGCGGCGGCCGTGATCTGGACGATGATGAACATGACATTGCGGATCGCGGCGTCCCAGCCGATCACCTGGGCACCATAGATGAAGGCGAAGGCGATGATGATGTAGACCCCCGCCATGGAGAACAGCAGGGATACCAGGAAGAGGCCCAGGTCGCGAAAGCGACGCAGCTCGTGCAGGGTCGTGGAGACCCGCTGCCAGGCGATCCGGTGATAGGGCACCCCTGGCGGCTGCGGCGTGCCGCGCTCGCGAAGCCACAGGAAGGTGGGGATGGCGGCGAGCAGGAAGAAGGCAGCGGCGAAGGGCCCCACCCAACGCACCCGATCGAAGTTCGCGGCGGTAGCCTCGCCCAGCACCACTAGGGTGAAGCCGGCGGCGAAGAGCCCGCCCACATAGCCCAGTGCCCAACCGAAGCCCGAGATGCGGCCCAGCGCCTCCGGCGGCCCCAGGTCGGGCAAGAAGGCGGCGATGAAGGACTCGCCCATCGAATAGGCGTAGTTGGACACCACGATCAGCGCCAGCCCCAGCACCACATAGCCGGGAGCCACGAAGTAGAGCATGGCGGTGGCCACGATGGTGACCAGGTAACTGGCGAACAGGAAACGCTTCTTCTCGGCTCGATAATCCATCACCGCGCCACACAGCGGGCCGGTGACCACCACCAGCAGGTAGCTGATCGACAGCGCCAGGCTCCACAGGAAGTTGGCCAGCCGATAGTCGTCGCCGCGATCCCCGACGATCACCGTGGTGAACAGTTCGCCGAACACCACGGTGATGATCAGCAGGGTGTAAGCCTGGTTGGCGAAGTCGAACATCGCCCAGCCCAGGATCTCCTTGCGCGAGGCCCAGGGCGTCGCAGGCGCGTCGGCGGTCGTCACGCTCATGGGGGCATCCCTGTCGAGAAACGAAGCCCAAGATAGCAGCCTGCTCTCGGCGCGACCATTCATTGCCTTCCTGTCGCACGCTCGCCCGCTGGCCGGTCTCCCCTCGGCGCCCTGCCAATGGCCAAGGTCGGCCCCGATACCCCGCTACACCAGATCCCGCGGTATCGTCTCGTCCCAGGTGCGGGCGAAGATGCGGGTCTCACCCTCCCAGGCATCCAGGGTGGCGCGCAGCCGGAAGTTGTCCGGATCGCTGGTCATCAGAGTGCGGGTCAGGGTGCGCACCTCCCAGTCGCCACGCTTGAAGCTGCGCTCCCACTCGGTCCAGCCGCTGACGCTGTCGTAGCTGCCGTAAGCGTAGCGGTAGCGTTCGATGACCCGGGCGGCGATCTCCAGGTCGATATCGTCGAGCCGGTAGCGCCCCTCGTCGTTGATCACCTCGAGGGTGGTCTGGTCGTTGGCCAGATCGCGGATCACCCGCCAGCTCTCCTGGGTGGGCTGGATCAGGGTCCTGGCGATCGGCGGCGCGCCTTCCGGCTCGGGGAAGGCCGGCAGGGCAGCCTCCTCCGCGGGCCGCGGCGTGCGCACCGGCAGGATCAGCCGGCTGCGCCCGGGGCACAGGGTCAGCGTGACCGGCCGCGGCGCCGGCCAGGCCAGCGGCCAGTAGCTGGTGGAGAGCGCCAGGCGGATGGCATGGCCGGCCGGGAACTGCTGGGCGATATGCTTGAGACGGACCCGGACTCGGTAACGCTTGCCCGGCACCAGCGGCTCGGGCTGCGCGTCGCTGTCGCGGTGGGTAAGGTTCAAGAGGCCATAGGAGACCCGGGTGGCCTTGTCGTCCTCGGCGACATCGATCAGCCGCAGCGCCACCATGGCCACCGGCTGGTCGGCCTCGAGTTCAAGCTCGACCGTCGGCTGGCCGCAGATTTCCACCGCCTCCTCGAGGCGCGGGGTCTGGAAGACCAGCGCCCCGCCGTCCTCGTCGCGCTGGTCGTGGGGGAGGTCCGGCGGGGCATTGTAGGAGCACCACTTGCCGGCATAGAGCCCCACCGAGAGCGGCGAGCGAATGGCGAGCATGGCATCGTCGTCCTCCTCGTCCGGGGCCTCGGGCTGCAGGTCGTGGCCCGCGGTGAGCCGAAAGGAGGCCTCGACGATACGCGGCGACGGCCAGTCAGGTTCGGACACCCAGCGCCCGGGGCGCATCTCGTAGCGCGCCGAGGGCGGCACCGACTCCTGCATCCACACCCGCAGCATGGGCTCGTCCATGATCCCGGTGTCATGTCCCTTGAGCCACTGGTCCCACCAGCGCAGCGACTCCTGGAGGAAGCCGATGGCCGGCCCCGGCACGCCCAGGTGCGGGTACTTGTGGGCCCAGGGGCCGACCAGCCCCTTGCGTGGCACCGTCAGGCCGGCCAGCAGCCGGAAGACGGCGTTGCAGTAGCCGTCGGCCCAGCCGCTGATGGCGTAGATCGGGCAGCGGATGGCCGCGAAGTCCTCGCATACCGAACCGTGCCGCCAGTAGGCATCGCGGCGCTGGTGTTCCAGCCACTGGGCCAGCCACAGGCCGCTGCCGTCGAGGCGCTCGAGCCACATTTCCCGCCAGCGGTCGCCGACCAGCGCCGGGTCCGGCGGGCAGGCGTTGCCGTCGAACATGGTCGAGGCCCAGGACAAGTTGTCGCCCAGCAGGCAACCGCCCATGTGGTGGATGTCATCGGCGTAGCGATCATCAGTGGAGCACAGGGTGATCACCGCCTTGAGTGCCGGCGGGCCCAGGGCGGCGATCTGCAGGCCGTTGAAGCCGCCCCAGGAGATGCCCACCATCCCCACCTCGCCGCTGCACCAGGGCTGGGCGACCAACCAGTCGATGATCGCCATGCCGTCGGCCAGTTCCTCGGGCAGGTACTCGTCGGTGAGCACCCCGTCGGACTCGCCGGTGCCGCGGATGTCGACCCTTACCCCGGCATAGCCGTGGCCGGCCCAGTAGGGATGCGTCTGGACGTCGCGGGCGGCGGTGAGGTCACGCTTGCGATACGGCAGGTACTCGAGGATCGCCGGCACCGGATATTGCTCGGCATCTACCGGACGCCAGATGCGCGCCGCCAGCCGGGTGCCGTCGGCCATGGGGATCCAGGTTTCCTCCTCCCGCACTACGCGGGGAAAGTCGTCGACGATGCGCATCCCTGTCCTCCTTCCTCAGCCCTCGATCTCGTCGAACTCGAACGTCAGCCGTGCCGCCAGGCGCTCGTAGGCCTCGAGCAATTGCTCCGCGCTCTCGGCCCCCATCCAGATGTAGGCCAGCGCATAGCTGTAGCTGTCCTGTTCGGGCATCGTCGACAGGCGCTGCCCGGCTTCCACCTGCAGGGCGATCACGCTGCTCGGGAAGTCCGCCTCCAGGGCGGCGACTTCCGCGTCGCTCGGCACCCGGGTGGCCACGGCATCGACGAAGAACACCCGGTAGAAGAACTTGCCCGCCACCGCGTAGTCGCCCCGGCGATGCGGCATGTCGGGGCGCCGGCCCAGCGCCAGGTCGATGGTGACCTGCTGGTGGCTGACCCCGTCGACCTTCGCGAAGAGGTCACAGTGGGACTGGGAGATGCGGGTATTGATCTCCAGCAGCCAGATGCGGTCCTGTACCTCGTCCCAGAAGTACTCGATATTGAAGGCCGAGTTGTCGAAGCCGATGTGGCGCATCACCGTGTCGGTGAGTTCGCGCATCTTGTCCTGGATGGGGGCGGGCAGCCCCGAGGGATAGCGGTAATGGAAGAAGCTCAACACCTGGGGGTAGCGCAGCGAGTCGACGATGCCGTAGCTGACCACCTCGCCCTCGAAGACATAGCCCTCCACGGTGCACTGCCAGCCGCCGATGATCTCCTCGGCCATGCAGAAGTGGCCGTCCACGGCGGCGATCTCGTCGGGCAGCCGGGCGTGCTCGAGCACGGTGTTGAAGGGGTCGGCGATCAGGCCGATATCCTCGCGCAGCTTCTCGATGGCGTGGTAGAAGTCCTCGGGGGTGTCGATGCGGAAGCCCAGCCGCGACCCCGAGGACTTGATCGGCTTGACGAAAAAGGGGAAGTAGAGCCCGGCCTCGCCGATGCGGGTCAGGGCGTCGTCGTCGAAGGGGTCGAAGGCCGTGAAGCCGGGAATGTAGTCGGGAATCACCTCCTTTTGTACCTTCCGGCTCCAGTACTTGTGCTCGCACTTGAGCAGGCTCGCCAGCGTCGGCGAACGGGTGCCGAAACACTCGCAGAGGATCGGCAGCATGGTCGAGACGGGGAAGTCCATGTAGCCGACGATGGCGTCCACGCTGCCGTCGAAGGCCTCCAGATGATCGGTCGCCTCCTCGAGCATGGCGGCGATATCGAAGACCTCGGTGTCGTAGACCGCGGCGGGATCGATGACCCCGTGGAAGCGACAGCCGCCGGCGCCCCTCAAGTGTTCGAGTCGCTCCCGATTGAGGTCGTTGAGTCCCACCACGAAGACATTGCGCACTCCGCTATCCATGATCGCCCCTTGCGGCCTCGGGCCGCGTCATCAAGGCATCACGGCCCATCCCGGATGCCTTCGCGACGATGCGAGCATCGCTTCCTGCAGCATAGTCCAGGGAGTGTCCTCCCATGACGACACGTGCTCGTGGTGCGTTGAAACGCGGTTCGTGCGCGACGCCGATCGAAGCCTCCAGCGAGCCATGTCGGGAACTCATGCTGATCGACGGGATCGTCAAGGGAGAGCTGGATCATCGTGCGGAGGAGTCATGAACCAACGAGATGCCTTTATCGAGCGCTTGAAGGACAGCCTCGCCGACTGGAACGCCGAGATCGAGGCACTGGCCGAACGAGCGCGCCAGGCCGGTGACCGGACCAGCGAACGCCATCAGGAGGACCTCGAGCGCCTGAAGGCGCGACGCGACGAGGCACGTCGTCGGCTCGACGAACTGCAGGCCTCCGGCGAGGAGGCCTGGGACGATATGCGTCAGGGTGCCGATGAGGCCTGGGAGCAGTTGCGGGAAGCGTGGAAACGGGCCAGCTCACGCTTCAAGTGAGGGAAACTCAGCGCGTCTCATCGCCGCCCGACTCGCCCCGGTCCAGACGCTCGGTCGCCGAACGCCCTCGCTGGGCCAGGCCTTCCAGGCGCTCGATCTGTGACGCCAGCTGCGGCAAGGCATCACGACGATAGTGCGCCAGGTCGTCGATCGCGCCCATGACATCGCCAAAGGCACGCTCCAGCGACTGCATGTCCAGGGTCGCCGAGGACGCCCGGGTCTGGATGTCAACGCCCTGCCGCTTCAGGGCCTCGGCGGTACCGGCGATGGTCTCGGAGGTGGCGGCATTGAGTGACTCGATGCGCTCCAGCACCAGTCGCTGGTTGGCCAGCGCCAGGGCCACCGTGGCTGCCACGCTGAGCGCCGAGACGGTGACGTTGATCGCCCGGTCCACGCCCCGCATCAGTTCGCGGTTGTTGCGGATGATGACCTCGAGGGCCAGCACGCCCTGCTGACTGACCGCCTGCTGCTGCTGGAGATCGAGAATCCGCTGACGCAGGGGGAACAGCAACTCTTCCTCGACGAAACCGCGTCGCTGTTCGTCGAGTTCCGGCAGGGCGTTTTCCAGGCGAGAGTCGATGGCGCGCCCCAGCGCGACCTGGCGCTCCAGTTGACCGAGCGTCTCGCGAAGGGCCTGTTGATCGTCGCTCAGGGTGAGATTATCCCGGGCCAGCCGGTCGCGTCCCCCCTCGAGATCGGCGATGATGGCATCGAGCGCCTGTTGGGCGGTCTCGAAGCGCTGGAAATAACGCTGCAGGCGCGTCCCCATGCCGGGAATCCAGCGTCGAAGACGATCCATCGGCCCCGGCTCCAGGCGGTGGTGACGCGGATCCAGCGAGGTCATCCGGCCCCGCAAGTCTCCCAGCGCCTTGGCGACCGCCCCGCCATCGTCTCCATCGCGGGCCAACTGGTGCAGCGGGGTCTTGAGCATCTCGCTCTGGTGGGCGGCCTGACGCTGAAGGTCGAGCCCCATCTCGTCTACTGCCCGGCGCTGCTCCGCAGCGTCACCGGCCTTGTCTCCCAGGATCTCCTCGACGAAAGCCTCGGCCGTCGCCTCGAGTTCCGGGTCCAGGGTCTCTCGATGCGCCGGCTCGTCGTGCGCCAGTTCCTCGGCGATACGCTCCACCGGCGGCAGCGAAAGGCGGCCATCCAGTTGGTCTGTGGACGCGTCAGTCATGGTGTTTCCCCCTTGTCAGCCAGGCCCCTTGCTCAATCGGATGGACGCGACTGCTGCCGCTGCCCATAACGCTCGGCCCCCTCGATGAAACGCCGTAGTTCGTCACAGGCCCGCTCCGCGCCCAGGGCGGCCTTGGGTCGGCCGGTGACCACGCTGGAAAGCGTCACCGCGGCATCGTCGAGCGCCGTCAACGCCGCTTCGTTGCGTGCCGCGAGGCGGCGCAGGGCGATCTCGGTTTCCTCGATCAGCGCCAGCCGTCGCCGCAGGGCCTCGGTCTCCTCGGCGGAGAGGCGTGGGGCATCCTTGGCGAGCCGACGGCGCACATAGTCGACATCCATGCCACGAATGCCCTTCGCCCGGTCGACCATGGCATCAAAGTCGTCGATGGCCCCGAGGCTCACCTGGTCGACCAGCGAACGTGCTCGCTCGAAGGCCAGTTCGCCGGGCTCGAAACGCGCTTCGAGCACGTCATTCACATGCCGATAGCGGCCATGGAGGCGATCGACCCGGGAGGCCAGCTCAGGGCGATCAACGCCAAGCAGCTCGCCCTTGGCACGACACAGAGCCCGGACGATCTCGTCGGCACCCACCGGCGGGCGAGATGGGTCGAGCTCGACGACGCCGGCTTCGGCGCGTGAACGCTCGCGACGGCGTGCGGCGTCATAACGGTGCTGCCGGCGGCGTGCCCGCCAGCGATGCCAACGGCGTTCCAGGGGCAACTCGACAGCGATGGCGACCAGGCCCGCCAGCCAGCCCAACAGACTGGGACCGAAGCCTCCCCACAACGACGTCAGCCACATCAGCAGGCTGATGAAGGGCAGCACGGCACCGTAACGCACCAGCACGCGCCAGCGCTGCGGGGACTCGGTGGGCAGTGCCAGCCGCGGCTTCACCAGGCCGACCAGGCACCACGGCGGGCAAGTGAGGAACAGACCATAGGCCGCCCCCTGCAGAAACTCCAGCATGGTGTCGTCGATCCTCCGCTGTTGCTCGTCCGGCCCCTTCATGATGCGGTTCCGGGCGCCGCTTAGCCACCCCGCATTGCAGGGCGGTTCACCGACCGCCTCCGTGATATGCTGCCGAATGCGGTTCATCATCCATCAGCACGGTTATCCTCGTGACTCCGACCGAGCATCTCGCCAATGCCGCCAGCCTGACCTGGCACCGTCACCTGGCCCGCCTGTTCCAGGCCGCCGCCGGCAGCGGCTTTCCGACTCTGCTGGAACAGACGCTGCGCGAGCTGGTCGGTTTCGACACCATCCTGATCAACACCTACAAGGGACAACGGCGACCGCTGCTGATTCACGACAATTATCCACCGACGCGCCGCGAACAGGGCATCGAACGCTACCTGAGCCAGGCCTACCTGCTGGATCCCTTCTTCAAGGCCGTTCACGACGGGTTGGAGAGCGGCGCGCATCGACTGCGGGAACTGGCGCCGGACCGCTTCGAGAGCAGCGATTACTATCACCACTATTACCGAGCCCTTGGGCTCACCGACGAAATCGGCCTTTTCGCCAGGGTCGATACCGACGTGGTGATGGTGGTCTCACTGGGATTCCGCGACGATGCGCCCCGGGTCACTCGCCGAGATCTGCTGGCGCTGCGCCACATCATGCCGGTGCTCGACGTCCTGCTCGGCGAGTACTGGAAGTGGCAGGAGCACCGTTTCCACCAGTGCCTGGCCGAACGCGAGCCGGTGGAAGAGGCCTTCGACAGCTTCGGCCAGGAAAGCCTGACGGCGCGCGAACGGGAGATCGTGCGCCTGCTGCTGGCCGGCCACTCCACCAAGTCGGCGGCCCGCGAACTGGGCATCAGCGACGGCACCGTCAAGGTCCACCGCAAGCACCTCTACCAGCGCCTCGAGGTCTCCAGCCAGTCGCAGCTGTTCCGGCTGTTTCTCGACCATGTGGCACTGGTCTCCCGCCAGCAGGCCGGCTAAGCGCTCCCTCAATGGGCAGTGCCTCAGGTCAGGACCGCCCATAGAACCACCCCGCCCCAGACCACCAGCACGCCGCCCAGGAGGCGCCCCAGCCGGTGACCGGCCGGAGCCAGCTTCTCGACCAGCACCCAGAGCGCCAGCCCGGCAACCCAGAGCAGGCTCATGACGCCACCGACGAACAGCAGCAGCATCAGCACCCAGCAGCAGCCGAGACAATAGGCGCCATGGTGCAATCCCATCACCAGGGCGCCCCACCTTCCCTCACGCCACCGAGTGAGCACAAACTCCAGCGGTGAACGGCAATGGCGCAGGCAGGCCTCCTTGAGTGGCGACCACTGGTAGAGCCCAGCACCGATCAGCACCACCCCCGCCACTCCCTGGCTGGTGAGAGCCAGCATCGGCGACAGCAGCGCGGCCCGCTGCAGTTCGTACTGCAGCAGCACCGCCGCCAGGCTGAACAGCATCCAGACAATCAGGTAGCCGGCAGCGAAGAGTCCCGTCGCCGCGGCAGCCTCACCACGGTCACGACGCCGCCGGGTCAGGGTGGCATGCAGCAGAAGCATGGGGGCGGCACTGGGCAGCATCATCGCCGTCATCATCAGCCCCCACATCAGCAGCATCAGCCCCGATTCCAGGGGCGTCCAGGGGCCTATCGTCATGGGCATCAAGAGGGCCTGACCGTGGGCCATCCAGAGGGCCTCGGCGATCAGATAGCCCCAGCACAGGGCGGAAACCATCCCCAGGGCGACCAGGGTCCAGAAGCGGTCGCGGCGCAGCAAGCGCTCCAGCGCATGGTCTTCCACTCCTTACCTCCCGGCCGCCTCGCTCAGGCGGCCACCCCATGGGGCGTCTGTACCACATGGGCCAGGGTGCTATGGGCCCCTCGAGTGGTAAAGGCCAGATCGCCGGCGCTGTCGATATCCGCCGAGGCCACCTCTCCTTCGAGATGCTCGAAGCCCTCCGGCATCACGACCCGGATGCGATGCGGCGTCTCGGTTACCGGATTGCGAATCGGCGCTACTCGGGAACTCAGGACGCCGGGCATCTCGAGTCGGGCGGTGCGCGCCGCCAGGTCGAACTCGAAATCGATCGGCGCGAAGCGGGGGTCGTGCAGGCGGGCCACGATCAGGCTGAAGATATGGAAGAGTGTTCCTTCATCGGAGTGCTCCCCGGAGAGGATCGCGAACAGCGCCTCACGCTGCTCGGGGGTGGCACGCTCGTCGATCAGTGGCTGGGCATCCCCGTTGCCCTCGTGCAGGGGCCCGGGGAACTTCACCACCACGAAGAAGCTCAGGCCGTCGAGGCGCGTCGTGCCGAAGTGGCCCGAGGCGATGCGCATGCCCAGGAAGCCCTGACACTCGCCCTGGGTCGGCGGGGCCAGGAAGTCGCAGGGACAGCCGAAGGCGCAGTTGCAGTTCTTGAGCCAATCTCCTTCGAGACGCCAGTCTTGGCGGGACATAATGGAATCCTCCCCTTAGCCATCGGACAGCGGCCGGTTGCCGGATTGGTCACCGGCCCGTGGAGGCTCCCTCCGGGAGCAGGACATCTTTCTCCCTGTCCTACGCAGTGTAGACGTTACAACCCCGGAGGCATGGGATTATCGAAAGCGGCAAGCCTGGCCACGACAAGGTGCCCCAAACGTACAAAAGCCGGCTCCGGAGGCGTAAGAGCCGGCAAGACAACGAGGACCAGACATCCTCATCAGCGCACAGTAAGACCGATAAGGACGACGCTCAGGGCACGAGCGTCATCCACACGCTCTTCAGATCGGAGTACTCCTCCAGCGAGTGGTGAGACTTGTCGCGGCCGTTGCCCGACTGCTTGACGCCGCCGAAGGGCACCGTCTGGTCCATGTCCGCCCAGTTGTTGACGAACACCTGGCCCGAGCGCAGCCGCCGGGTGACGCGCATGATGCGGTCGATGTCCTGGCTCCACAGGCCCGCCGCCAGGCCATAGTCGCTGTCGTTGGCCAGCCGCACGGCCTCTTCCTCGGTGTCGAAGCCGAACACCGCCAGCACCGGCCCGAAGATCTCCTCGCGGCCGATGGCCATGCCGTCGGTGACGCCGTCGAATACCGTCGGGCCGATGAACAGGCCCTTGCCATTCGGCCCCTCGCCACCCAGCGCCTGGCCGCCGGTGCGCAGGGTCGCGCCCTCCTCCACGCCACGGCGAATGTACTCGAGGATGCGGGCATGCTGGGTGTCATCGACGATCGCGCCCATGAAGCTGTCCGGGTCCAGCGGATCGCCGGGCTGCATGCGCTCGGCGGCGGCCAATACCTTGTCGACGAAGGCCTCGCGAATCGTATTCTCGACCAGCAGCCGGGAGCCGGCGATGCAAACCTCGCCCTGGTTGTGGAAGATCGCCGCCGCGGCATGCTCGGCCACCCGGTCCAGGTCCTTGCAGTCGGCGAAGATCACATTCGGGCTCTTGCCGCCGCACTCCAGGAACACCTTCTTGAGGTTCGACTGGCCGGCGTACTGCATCAGCTGCTTGCCGACCCCGGTGGAGCCGGTAAAGGCCAGGCAGTCGACGTCCATCGACAGCGCCAGCGCCTTGCCCACGGTGTGGCCGAAGCCCGGCAGCACCTGGAAGACGCCGCGCGGCAGGCCGGCCTCGCGGGTCAGTTCCGCCAGACGCAGCGCCGAGAGCGGCGACTTCTCCGAGGGCTTGAGGATGACGCTGTTGCCGGCGGCCAGCGCCGGGCCGATCTTCCAGGCGGTCATCATCAGCGGGAAGTTCCAGGGCACGATGGAGGCCACCACACCGAGCGGCTCGCGCATCACCAGTCCCAGGCTCTCCTCGCCGGTGGGCGCGACCTCGCCGTAGAGCTTGTCGATGGACTCGGCATGGTAACGAATGCAGCCGATGGCACCGGCCATGTCGCCCATGGCACTCGACACCGGCTTGCCCATGTCCAGGCTGTCGAGCAGCGCCAGCTCGTGCTGGTTGGCCTCCATCAGCGCGGCGAGCTTGAGCAGCACGGCCTTGCGGCCGCTCGGCGCCCGCCGCGACCACTCGCCGCTCTCGAAGGCGTGTCGGGCCGCGGCCACTGCCGCCTCGGCATCGGCGGCGTCACAGCTGGCCACCTCGGCGAGCGTCTCGCCGGTGGCCGGATTGACGGTTGTGAAGGTCTCGCCGCCGGCGGCCTCGACGAAGGCGTCGTCGATATAGGCGCGGGTCTCGAGGCGCTGCTCGGTCGTCAGGCGTTTGGCCAGCGCCTGCCAGTCGGCCAGGGTTTCGGGAATCGAGGGTTCGGGTCGAGTCATGTCATTCATGGCGGTCTCCCGGCATCAGGACGCGCGGTCGGCGCGTTCGAGAATGGCATCGCAGAGCACCTGGGCACCTGCGGCACAGTGTTCCGGCGTGGCGTACTCGGCCTCGTTATGGCTGATACCGTCGCGACAGGGGACGAAAATCATGGCCGTCGGCGCGACGCGGGATACATAGACGGCGTCATGGCCGGCACCGCTCATCATGCGACGATGGGGCAGCTCACGCGCGCGGGTCGCCCGCTCCACGGCGGCAACGCATTCGGGGTCGAAGGTCACCACCGGCGAGGCCCAGATCCGCTGCTGGGACACCGTCACGCCGAAGGTCTCGCCAGCGGCGGCCAGCTCGCGCTCGAACAGCGCCTGGAGGGCGTCCAGCTCGGTTTCCACCACGTGCCGCAGGTCGATGGTCAGCGTCACGTCGCCCGGCACCACATTGCGCGACGCCGCCTCGATATCCAGGCAGCCGCAGGTGATCTTGGTATCGCCGCTTTCATCGGCCAGGGCATGGGCCTGCAGCCGATCGATCAGGCGCGCCGCCGCGGCCAGGGCGTCGCGTCGATAGCGCATTGGCGTGGGGCCGGCATGAGCCGACTGGCCCGAGAGTGTCACGTCGAACCAGCGCATGCCCTGGACGCCGGTGACCACCCCGATGGCTTCGTGTTCTTCCTCGAGCACCGGGCCCTGTTCGATATGCAGTTCGAAGAAGCTGTCCAGGCGGGGCTCGCCCACGGGCAATTTACCGGCGTAGCCGCAGGCATCGAGGGCCTCGCCAAGCGTCACGCCGTCGCGATCCTCGCGGGCCAGGGTCGACTCGACGCTGAACGCGCCGGCATAGGTGCCGGAGGCGACCATCGCCGGGGCGAAGCGGCTGCCTTCCTCGTTGGTCCACACCACCAGTTCCAGCGGTCGCTCGGTGACGATGCCCTGATCGTCCAGGGTGCGAAACACCTCGAGCCCGGCCAGCACACCGAGGATGCCGTCGAAACGGCCGCCCTTGGGCTGCGTATCCAGATGGCTGCCCATGGCCACCGGGTCAAGGTCGTCGCGCTTGCCGGCGCGGCGGATGAAGAGGTTGCCGATGCGATCGACCCGCCAGGTGCAGCCGAGCGATTCGCACCAGTCGAGCAGCAGGCGCCGGCCGTCGGCATCCTCGGGGGTCAGCGCCAGGCGGCAGCTGCCGCCGTTGGCGGTGGGGCCAATCTCGGCCATGGCCATCAGCGTATCCCACAGCCGCTGGCCGTCGATGGAAATCGTCATGGTAAGCCTCTCCGGTCGTTGTTCGTCATGGCAGCGACCTTACGAGGGCAACGCGAGTCCCCGATATACCCCAATCAGGATATGTCGCCTCCTCCCCGAGGCTGGCTAGTCTGGCGCCTACTCAGAGGAGGTATTGCCATGACCACAACAAGCACCCGTCAGACGACCGACCGCCCCGTCCTCGATGCCGAGACCCTGTGGCAGAAGGACAAGGATCATTTCATCCACCCCTTCACCGACTTCAGCACCTTCCATGAGGAAGGCTGCGACCTGATCACCGACAGTGACGGTATCTATGTAGAAGACGCACGCGGCAATCGCTTCATCGACGGCATCGCCGGGCTGTGGTGCGTCAACGTCGGGCACGGCCGCGCCGAGATCGGCCAGGCCATGGCCGACCAGGCCACCCGCATGGCCTACTTCTCGACCTTCAACAACCTGTCCAACGCCCCGGCCGCGGAGCTCTCCGCCAAGCTCGCCGAGCTGGCCCCCGCGCATCTCAACCATGTGTTCTACAGCTGCGGCGGCTCGACGGCCAACGACGCCACCATTCGCCTGGTGCACTACTACTTCAATCGCCTGGGCAAGCCGAACAAGAAGCGCATCCTGTCGCGCAACAACGCCTACCACGGCACCACCTACCTGGCCGCGACTCTGACCGGCATCGAGAGCAACAACTGGGCGTTCGACACCCTCGACCACCTGGTGACCCACCTCAGCGAGGCCAATTGCTATCGTCGCCCCGAGGGCATGAGCGAGGCCGAGTACTGCGACCACCTGGTGAAAGAGTTCGAGGACACCGTCGCCGAGATCGGCGCCGACAACATCGCCGCCTTTATCGCCGAGCCGATCATGGGCGCCGGCGGCGTGCTGGTGGCCCCCGAGGGCTACCACAAGCGCGTGCAGGCGGTATGCCGCGCCAACGAGATCCTGTTCATCGCCGACGAGGTGGTCACCGGCTTCGGTCGCCTGGGGCACTTCTTCGCCTCCGAGGCGGTGTTCGAGACCCAGCCGGACATCATCAACTGCGCCAAGGGGCTGTCTTCCGGCTACGCGCCGCTGGGCGCCACCCTGATCTCCGACGAGCTCTACGAGGTGCTGGGCACCCCGCAGGGCAAGGGCGGCGTGCTGAGCACCGGCTTCACCTACTCCGGCCACCCGGTAAGCTGCGCGGCGGCGCTGAAGAGCATCGAGATCATCGAGCGCGAGGCGATCTGCGAGAATGTCCGCGAGGTGGGCCCCTATCTCGAGCAGCAGCTCAAGACGCTCTCCCACCACGCCACCATCGGCAACGTGCGGGGCAGCCACTTCATGATGTGTCTCGAGAACGTGGCCGACAAGGACACCAAGGCGCTGCTGCCGGTGGAGGCGCGGGTCGGCGACCGCATCGCCTTCGAGGCCCAGCAGCGCGGCCTGATCATTCGCCCGGTGGGTCACCTGAACGTGATCTCCCCGACCCTGATCTGGAGCCGCGAGACCGTCGACACCGCGGTGGCGATCCTCGACGAGGCACTCGCCGCGGCCACCGAATCGCTGCAAGAAGACGGCTTCCTGTAAGACGTAATTACCCGGTCGCCACTCGACCGGGGCCGTCACCCAACAACGACAATAGAGATCGACCCATGGAAACCTTTGGCGCCTGGAGCCTGATTCCCACTCTGGTGGTGCTGGGAATGGCCATCCTGACACGACGCACCATCGAATCGTTGCTGACCGGCTGCCTGGTCGGCCTGTTGATGACCGATCCCACCAACGTGGTCTCCCGAGGCTCGGACATTCTGCTCGACGTGCTCGGCAACGACACCGTCACCTGGATCATCCTGGTCTGCGGCCTGTTCGGCAGCCTGATCGCCCTGCTGGTCAAGACCGGCGGCGTGCTCAGCTTCGGCGACACCATGACCCGACGCATCCACAGCCGCTCACAGAGCCTGCTGACCACCTGGTGCCTGGGACTGATCATCTTCGTCGACGACTACCTGAATGCCCTGACCATCAGCGCCTCGATGAAGAAGATCACCGACCGCTTCGGCATCTCCCGGGAAAAGCTGGCCTACATCGTCGACTCCACGGCCGCACCGATCTGCATCCTGGTGCCCTTCTCCACCTGGGCGGTGTTCTTCGCCGGCCTGCTCGAGGAGAACAACGTGACCGGCAACGGCATGGGCCTGTACATCGAGGCCATCCCCTTCATGTTCTATGCCTGGGTAGCCGCCGCCATCGTGCCGCTGGTCGCGCTGGGCTGGGTGCCCGATCTCGGTCCGATGAAGGCCGCCGAGGCCCGCGCCGCCGGCGGCCAGCCCATGCCCGACGGGGTCGATGACGATGCCCTGGAAGTCGACGAGAGCAAGCCACGCCCTCACCTCCTCAACTTCCTCGTGCCCATCGTTACCCTGATCTTCTTCACCTGGTACTTCGACATCGACATCCTGCGCGGGGTGATCGTGGCGCTCGCGGTGACTCTGGCGTTGATCCTGTCGCAGCGCCTGTTGAGCTTCCACGAGACCTTCGATACCGCCCTGGAAGGTTTCAAGGCCATGATCATGCCTCTGGGCACCCTGGTGGCGGGCTTCGCCCTCAAGGAAGTCAATGACGTGCTGGGCCTCACCGACTTCGTGATCGGCACCGTCCAGCCGCTGATGACGGCCGGGCTGCTGCCCGCCGTGGTCTTCATCACCATGGCCTTCCTGGCCTTCGCCACTGGCTCCTTCTGGGGACTCTTCGCCGTGGCCATGCCCATCGTGCTGCCCTTGGCAGAGAGCGTTCAGGCCGACATGCCACTGGTGGTCGGCGCCCTGATCTCGGCCAGCGCCTTCGGCAGCCATGCCTGCTTCTACGGCGACTCGACGGTGCTGTCCGCCCAGGGCAGCGGTTGTTCGCCGATGGCCCACGCCCTCACCCAGTTGCCCTATGTGCTGATTGCCGCGGCCATCGCTACCGTTGTATTCCTGACCGTCGGTTACCTGTGAGAGAGCCCATGACCACTCCGACATCCTCCGCGACGCCCGCCGCACTCGGTTTTTCCATGCCGGCCGAGTTCGCCCCCCACGAAGCCTGCTGGATGCTCTGGCCGCAGCGTCCCGACACCTGGCGCTACGGCGCCAAGCCGGCCCAGCAGGCCTTCGTCGAGGTCGCCACGGCCATCGCCGAGAGTGAAACCGTCTTCGTCGGCGTCAACGACGAGCAATACGAGAACGCCCGCAATCAGTTGCCCGACAGCGTCCGCGTGGTGGAGCTCTCCAGCAACGACGCCTGGATGCGCGACGTCGGTCCGACGTTCCTGACACATCCGGACGGCCGACTGGCCCTGGTGGACTGGGAGTTCAACGCCTGGGGCGGGCTCGAGGGCGGACTCTACTTCCCCTGGGACAAGGATCGTCGTATCCGCACCAAGATCGCCGAGATGCTCGGCGTGCCCCGCTTCGACGCCTCGGTCGTGCTGGAGGGCGGCGCCATTCACGTGGATGGCGAGGGCACGCTGATCACCACCGAGGAGTGCCTGCTCAATGCCAACCGCAACCCGGCCCTCTCCCGGGACGACATGGAGCAGGTCCTGCGCGATACCCTGGGCGTGGAGACCATCATCTGGCTGCCACAGGGCTGCTACCTGGACGAGACCGACGGCCACGTCGACAACCTGTGCTGCTTCGTCGCCCCCGGCGAAGTGGCCCTGAGCTGGACCGACGACCCGGCCGACCCCCAGTACGCCATCTCTCGAGAGGCGCTGGCCGTGCTGGAGAACGCCACCGACGCCCGTGGTCGATCGTTCAAGATTCACAGGCTCCCCCAACCGGGACCGCTGCACATCGGCGAGGACGAGGCCAACGGCATCGACCGTCTGAACCATTCGCACCCGCGACGCCCCGGCGACCGCATGGCCGGCTCCTACGTGAACTTCTACATCGGCAACTCGGTGGTGGTGATGCCGCTGCTCGACCCGGCACGGGACGACGAGGCCCGCGCCATCATCGAAGGGCTTTTCCCGACGCGACGCGTGATCGGCGTGCCGGCCCGCGAGATCCTGCTCGGCGGCGGCAACATCCACTGCATCACTCAGCAGCAGCCCCGGAGACATCGCGGTCAAGCGTGACGAAGTGAACGACAGCCACGGTCCTCATAGCGTCAGGTTGAGGATCAGCGCCGCCCCGCCTACCAGCAGGGCGGTGAGCACGGCGAGCGTCACGACCCTGTCCAGCCATCGGTCGAAACGGGCCCAACCGCACCGCAAACGTCGACTCGGCGCATGCCGCCGAGTCGCGCCGGTCCGCCTGCGAGTCCGCGACATCCCCGCCATTTTCCCTCCGACACCCTGAGCGCCCGCGGTAATCACCACGCGACCGTCTCCATCCATGTGGTCAATCTCGCCGTCCTGGCGAAGAAAAACGCCAATACCATGAGTATAAGTAAACGCACGCCGCATGCCATGCTTTACGTATACCTTGTCAGCATAATCGCACGCGCGTGACGACTCCCCCGATCGCCCTTCCCCATTGTTTCTTCCTGGCGTCGCCCTCACCTACAAAGAAAGCATGCTAATAAAATGCTGACTCCATCGCCGCGTGTCGCCAAGCGCAAGGCATCCGGAACACAGAAAGCGAGACATGACATGACGTCAGGCGAGCTTTCGACCGGGCTGGCGCACCAGCACCGCGTAACACAGCGATTAGCACACAGGCATTTACGCAGTATTTTCATGATTTTCTGGAGATCCCCATGCCCCGACTGGCCGACACGCCCCTCTCCGTTCTGGACCTGGCCCCGATCCGACAAGGCGGCAGTGCCGCCGACAGCTTCAATGAAAGCGTCGCGCTGGCTCGCCTGACCGAACGCCTTGGCTTCACGCGTTACTGGGTCGCCGAGCACCACAGCATCGATGGCATCGCCAGCGCCGCCACCGCCGTGTTGATCGGACACCTGGCGGGACAGACCTCGCACATCCGCGTGGGCAGCGGTGGTATCATGCTACCCAATCACCCGCCTCTGGTGATCGCCGAACAGTTCGGTACCCTGGAGACCCTCTATCCGGGCCGCATCGATCTCGGCCTCGGGCGTGCCCCGGGCTCCGACGGCGCCACCATGGCGGCCATGCGCCGTGACCCGCGCGCCGGCGTGGACGATTTCCCCCAGCGCCTCGAGGAGCTGCGCGGCTTCCTCGACGACGAGCGGGCCAACCAGCGTGTGCGCGCCATCCCCGGGCAAGGCACCAGAGTGCCCCTCTGGCTGCTCGGTTCCAGCGACTACAGCGCGCGACTGGCCGCCCGTGAAGGCCTGCCCTTCGCCTTCGCCGCCCAGTTCGCCCCCGCCCAGTTGCACGACGCCCTGCGGCTATATCGCGACAACTTCCAGCCGTCTTCGGTACTGGACGCGCCCTATGCCATGGTCGGCCTGCCGGTGGTTGCCGCCGACGACGATGACCGGGCGGAGTTTCTCGCCTCGACGGCACGCCAGAAGTTTCTCGGCATGATACGTGGCCGCCGCACCCGAGCCCTGCCGCCGGTGGAGCAGCTCGACTGGTCGCCCCTGGAACAGGCACAGGTCGAGCAGTTCTTCGGTGCCGCCGTGATCGGTGGCCCACAGCGCGTGCGCGACGGCCTGGAAGGCTTTCTGGAAAGCACCGGAGCGGATGAGCTGATGATCCACACCGATGTCTACGCACAGGAGGATCGGCTGCGCAGCTACGACATCCTCGGCGAGCTCTGGCAGACTGGACGTACGGAACCTTCTTGATGCGCTGCTTGCCCAAGCAGGAACAGTCATCCACGGCGTGATCGCCCGACCGGGCGATCCGCCTCTATGGAGCCTTCATGTCCGACTCCAATGATCCGCGCAACAACGCCGCCTGGCGCGCCGCACAACAATGGCAGCAGCGTGCTCGTCAGGCCAGGCCCGGCGGCCATGTCAGCGGCATCAAGCTGCTGTTCACCTGGTTGTTCTTTGGCGTGATGATGATCATCGGCACCGTGATCGGCCTGGTCTTCCTGCTGATCGGCTGGGCCATGCTGCCTTTCCTTCGACGCCGCATGAAAAAGCGCATGGAGGCAATGCGCGCCGATCAGGCCCAGGATATCGGCGGCGGGCAAGCTTACCGAGAGCCCCGCTCCGGCGATGGCCGGGCGCGGGACCACCAGGTGCTCGAAGGTGACTACGAGACCCGCGACGACCGCTCGAATTCCTGAGTCGCATCGCCCAGCCAGCGGGACAGTGGTGATGGGGTCGGGATCAGGCTGAACGCCTGTACTCCCAGCCCAACCGGCAACGCGCCGCCGTCACGTCATCACGCGGATCGTGATTCCAGAGCCAGTCGAAGCGCCGCTCCAGGTCGGCGGAGAGACGAACCTCGTCGGCACCAATCTCCTCCCCACAGTACTCGTAGAGTTCTCCGGCCTCGCGGGACGTCACCTGGACGCGACAGGCACGGGCATGCCGCACCGCCTCGAAGGCCGACAGCACGGTCGCGGCACCGTCGCGGTCGCAGGCCGGGTCGCCCAACAGGCTGGCCAGCACGTAGGCATCCTCCAGCGCCTGGCCGGCCCCGGCACCCTGATGGGGCAGCATGGCGTGGGCGGCATCGCCCACGATCAGCACCCGGTCGCGGGCGTAGCGCGGCAATTCGGGCAACTCGTGCAGAGCCCAGCGGGTCGGATGATCAATGCAGCCCAGGATGGCCTTCGAAGCGGCGCCCCAGCCAGGGAAGTCGTCGAGCATCGCCTGCTGACTCACTTCCACGACCCAGGGCGCGCCCTCCGGCAGCCGCGGCTCGGGGCTGGAACGATCGGTGATGAAGGCCACCACGTTGATCAACGCCGCCTGCTTCACCGGGAAGGTCAGGATATGCCGATCGGGCCCCAGGTACATCTGCGGCACCATGGCCAGCCGCTCGTCACAGCCCGCCTCGACTATCGCCCGACGCAGCCGTTCGGTGGGTACCAGGCCGCGATAGGCCTGGGTCCCGCTCCAGCGCGGCCCGACCTCGCCGTAGTCCGCTACCGGCAGCACGTGCTCGCGCACCGCCGATTTGATGCCGTCATAGCCGATCAGCAGGTCGCCGCGGAACTCGCTGTCATCCTCGAAGCGCACGCAGACGCCCTCGGCGTCCTGCGCCACCGTCCGGCAGCGCTTGCCGAAGTGCGCGATGCCCTCGGGCAGGTGAGCCACGATAGCATTCAGGAAGTCGGCACGATGGACCGAGGACTGCCCGCAGCCGGCCGCCAGCGAGGCGGTCAGATAGGCTTCGTCCCGGCCACGCCTCCACTCGAACCAGACGTCCTCAAAGGGCGCTGGCGAGGCATCGGCGATGCGCCGATAGGCCGTCTCCAGGCCGAGCAGCGAGATGGCCCGCACCGCATTGGGGCCGAAGGAAACCCCGGCGCCGATCTCCGAGAAGCGTTCGGCGGCCTCGAAAAGGTGGACCTCGAGGTCCGGCTGTCGGGAGAGTGCCACGGCGAGGGCTACGCCCCCGATGCCGCCGCCGACGATACCGATGCGAAGACGCGGGTCACGGGGAGTCGAGGTGGTCGTATCTGCCTGCATGATCGCTGCTCCTGTCCAAAGAAGGTGACGTGGCATCACGCTAGGCGCTCTCCGATATGACTCACAACGAAGTGCCTTTCATTCCTCGGATAAACGGCATTAATATCTAGAAAAACCAGTGTATTACCGACGCCTCCGGGAGCCGCCCTCGACCTTTGTCTAGGCCAGTGCCCACGGGGCGCCGCCCCGACATCGACGGAGACAGGCCCGGCATGCGCAAGCTCTCGGAGATCGATACCAATCTGCTGGTGGTGTTCGACCTGCTCTACCGGCACCGCAACACCCAGCGGGTCGCCGAGCAACTCGGCCTGACCCAGCCGGCGATCAGTCATGCACTGAATCGCCTGCGCAAGCTGCTGGGCGATCAGCTCTTCGAGCGCACCTCGCGTGGCCTGATGCCCACCCCCTATGCCACTCGGATCCACGAGCCGATCACCCGGGCCCTGGCCGGCCTGCAGGAGGCCCTCAACCTGAGTCACGACTTCGATCCCGCCACCAGCCGGCGTACCTTCCAGGTCGCCATGAGCGACATCGGCGAGCTCTATTTTCTGCCCCGGTTGATGTCACGGCTGGCCGAGCAGGCCCCCCACGTCTCGCTTTGTACCGTGCGCAGCGATCTCGGCGAGCTGGCGCATGACATGGAGGAAGGCCACGTAGATCTGGCGGTGGGGCTGATCCCGCAGTTGGGGGCCGGTTTCTACCAGCAGCGACTGTTCGTGCAGCGCTACGTCTGCCTGATGCGGGAGGATCACCCCTTGGCGCAGGGGGAATTTTCCATGGAAGACTTCGTCGCGACCCGCCACCTCGTGGTGGAGGCCAAGGGCACCGGGCACGGCCGGATCGAGGAGCTGCTGGCCAAGGGCGGCATCGTCAGGCCGGTGCAGCTTCGGCTGCCGCATTTCGTGGCCGTGCCCTACATCGTCAGCGGCACCGACCTGGTCGTCACCGTCACCGACAAGCTGGCCGAGGCCACCGCGTCACGCTTCGGGCTACACGCCATGCCGCACCCGGTGAGCCTGCCCGAGGTGCCGATCAACCTGTTCTGGCACCGCCGCTTCCATCAGGATGCCGGCAATCGCTGGCTGCGGCGACTGATCCACGAGATGTTCGCCGAGGGCTGAACGGTCCGGCACCCTTGGCGTTCATCGGGCGCCGTCGGACGTCCGCACCGCCTCGTCCCTAGCGGTGAAGCGGCGATGCAGGACATTGTAGGCGATGGCGCCGACCACCACGCCCCAGAAGGCCGAACCCAGGCCCAGGAAGCTGACACCCGAGGCAGTGGCGAGGAAGGTGATCACCGAGGCCTCGAGATGGTCCTTGCGGGCGGCGAAGGCGCTGACGTTGCTGGCGATGGCGCCGATCAGCGCCAACCCCGCCAGAACCGCCACGAACTCGCCGGGCAGCGAGGTGAACAGCAGCACGATGGTGCCGGCGAAGGTGCCACCGATCAGATAGAAGACGCCGTTGGCGATCCCCGCCACATAGCGCCTGTCACGATCCGGGTGCGCTTCTTCGCTGGTGCAGATCGCCGCGGTGATCGCCGCAATCACCGTGGTGATGCCACCGAAGCAGGCGGTAGCCAGCGACGTCAGGCTGGCCACGGTGACGATCGGACGGGCCGGGGTGTGGTAACCGGAGGTGCGCAGGATCGCCATGCCCGGCAGGAACTGCCCGGTCAGGCTGACCAGCACCAGCGGGATCGCCAGGCCGAGCGTGCCCTGCCAGGTCCATTCGGGCCGAATGAAGGTCGGCGAGGCCAGCTGCACGGTGACGCCCTCGAGGCTCGCCCCCTCCAGGGCCACGGCCAGGCCGACACCGACGATAAGCAGCCACACCAGGCAGTAGCGCGGCGTCAGGCGCTTGAACACCAGATAGGCCAGCAGCATGCCGATCATCAGCGCCGGTACCGTGGCCAGCGACTCGAAGACCCCGACCCCGAACTGGAACAGGATGCCCGCCATCATGGCACTGGCGATCCCGGGCGGGATCAGTTGAATGATGCGGTCGAAGGTGCCGCTCACGCCGATCACCAGGATCACCGCCGCCGCGGTGAGATAAGCGCCCACCGCCTCGTTGAGGGACAACTCGGGGAACAGCGTCACCAGCAGCGCCGTCCCCGGCGCTGACCAGGCCGTCACCACCGGCACCCGGAGCCACAGGCTGAGCCCGATGCCAGAGACGGCGGCCCCCATCGAGATCGCCCAGACCCAGGATGTCATCATGGCGTTCGACACCTCGGCACTCTGGGCAGCCTGGAAGAAGATGGCCAACGGCCCGGCATAGGAGACCAGCACCGCCACGAAACCGGCGGTGACGGCGGGGATCGACCAATCCTTGAAGCGTCGCATGGCGAGTTCCTCGAGATGACAAACGCGGTGGCGCCGAACCGGCGACACCGCAGAAGAAAAAAGGCCCGTGCTGACGGGCAACGACGGGCCAACGGAGAACCATATACCGCTCGATGCCCCGCCGTCAGGCGCTGGGCTCGTGGGCGACCCGGCGAATGAACTCGAAGTCCTTGGTCTCGAAGAGCAGCGAGATGAGCACCCCCAGCACCAAGGCCCAGAAGGAAGAACCGATGTCCAGGATCTGCAGCCCGGAGGCGGCGATCAGGAAGGAGAACAGCCCTCCCATCTCGTGCTTGCCGGAGAAGGCCATGTGCATCGCCGAGGTAATCACCTTGAGCAGAGCCAGACCGGCGACGATGGCCACGAAGTAGGACGGCATCGCCTCGATCAGGTTGATGACAAAACCGTAGAAGGGAGCCGCCACCATGAAGATGGCCCCGGCGATCACCGCCGCCACCCAGCGCTTGTCCAGCTTGCCGGACTCGGGGGAGGAACAGATACCGGTCATCGGCGCGGCGATACAGGTGCTGTGCAGGTTGAAGAAGGCCGAGATCATGGTGCCCAAACCGCCCACGGCAGTGATGGCATTGGCTGGCACTTCCTTGTAGCCCATGCCCTTGACCAGCCCCACGCCCGCGGGCGTCTCCATACCGATCAGAATCAACGCCAGCGGCAGGCCGTAGGCCAGGAAGGCCTCCAGGGTGAACTCGGGAGCGATGAACTCGGGGAAGTTCACCGAGAACTCGACGCCGGAAAAATCGATACCGGCATAGCTCATGTAAGCAATGCCGGCCAGCATGGCCACGATCAGCGGCGGCACCCGGCGCAGAAAGCGCGCCGACAGGAAGAAGGCCAGAATCATGATGGCCGCCGGCAGGAGGGCGTTCTCCAGCGGTTCCACCATGTTGAGGCCGAACTTGAGCAGGATGCCGCCAACCATGCCCATGACGATCGGCATGGGAATCAGCTTCATGACGATGCCCATCACCCCGGCGAGCCCGGCCACCAGCGCAATGGCTCCGGCGATCAGCGAGGCGCCAAGCGCTGCCTCCACGCCGACCACGGG
Source organism: Halomonas elongata (assembly GCF_029081005.1). Classification (GTDB taxonomy): domain Bacteria; phylum Pseudomonadota; class Gammaproteobacteria; order Pseudomonadales; family Halomonadaceae; genus Halomonas; species Halomonas elongata_B. The sequence goes on from NZ_JAJQTQ010000005.1 coordinate 29,643, forward strand.
AATGATCGAGGCGAACAGCAGCGCGCCGGGAATGGAGTTGGCCATCGGCAGCGGCAGTCGATAGTAGGCGGGCATGAGCAGCCCGAACAGGCCATTGATCAGCAGGTAACTGATGACCCAGATCATGATGAAGTGGGGGTCGAGGCCCGCGGCGGTCCCGGCACCCACATGGATCACGCTGGCACTGATGCCGAAGATACCGGCCACGACGCCCGCACTGGCGTTGTCGACGTTGAGATCGCGGATGAAGTCAGCCGGCGCATGCCGCAGGCTGACCCCCTTCTCGATATGTTTCATGCTGTACTCCGGATGTTGTTGTCATTGATATCGGGGGCTGTCGGAGACCGCCCCTGCCGGGGCGGCGTTTGGCTTTGCTGGCGTTAGCTGGTTGGCCTTGACTGAAAAGTCACCGAGCGCAGGCCCTTTTCAGCGAGGCCTAGCCGAGGTCTCCCCCGGCCACCGGCAACACGCTGCCGGTGATATAGCTGGCCTCGTCCGAGGCCATGAACAGGATCGGAGCAGCCATCTCGTCCAGGGTGCCGTAGCGACCGAACAGGCAGCTCTGCTCGGTCTGGTCGATATGCGCCTGGAACCAGGCCTGCTCCGTCTCGTTGCGCGGCTCCGGGGTGCCCCGGGAGATGCGCCGCGGTGGCGCCTCGGTGCCGCCGGGGGCAGTGGCCACCACGCGGATGCCGTGCTCGGCATATTCGAAGGCCAGCGAGGCGGTCATGGCGTTGACCCCGCCCTTGGCCGCCGAGTACGGAATGCGGTGAATGCCACGGGTCGCCGCCGAGGAGACGTTGACGATCACCCCGCCGCCCTGCTCGACCATGACCGGCAGGACCGCACGGCAGCACCAGAGCGTCGGCATCAGCGATCGGGTGATCTCGGCCGAGACCTCGGTGGGGGTGAACTCGGTGAACGGCTTGAAGTTGATCGCTCCACCCACATTGTTGACCAGGATGTCGATCCGGCCGAAGTACGCGCGGGCCTCGGCCATGGCGCGCTCGGCGCCCTCGAAGGCCTCCAGGTCGGCCTGCAGGGCGATGGCGTCGATGCCCTCGGCCGCAAGCTCGTCCGCCACCTCCCGGACGAGATCGGCGCGATCCACCAGTGCCAGACGAGCCCCCTCGGCAGCGGCGCGCTCGGCGACGCGCCGGCCGATGCCCTGAGCGGCGCCGGTGATCACCATCACCCGGTCCTGAAAGCGCGACCCATCGAAACGTAGCGCACTCATGCAGCCTCCCCGGGCGCCTGGTTGGGGGTGAACTTCTCGTAGTGGAAGCTCTGCGGCGCGATGCCCTGCTCGTCGAAGTGCTTGAGCACGGCGTCGACCATCGGCGGCGGCCCGCACAGGTAGACGTCGACGTCGCCATCGTGGAGCACTTCGGCATCCATGTGGTGGGTGACGTACCCCTTGCGCGGATGCTCACTTGCCTCGTCCACCACCACGGTGGTGTAGGTGAAGCTCGGCAGCCGCTCCTTGAGGGCATCCAGGGCGTCGGTCTTGACCAGGTGATCGTCCTGGTTGACGCCGTAGATCAGGTGGATCGGCTGATCACAGCCCTGCCCGCCTTCCCGCTTATGGGCCATTTGCTCGAGCATCGACAGAAAGGGCGCCAGGCCGGTACCGCCGGCCAGCATCAGCACCGGCCGGGTGATCTCGCGCAGATAGAAGCTGCCCATCGGCCCGGTCAGGGCGAGGCGCTCGCCGGGCTTGCAACGGTCGGTCAGGTAGCCGCTCATCAGGCCATTCGGCACATTGCGGATCAGGAAGCTGACCCTCGAGTCGCCCGGCCGGGAGCTGAAGGAATAGGAGCGATGTTCGCCGGTACCGGGCACATCGATATGGATATACTGACCGGGCAGGAATGCCAGCTCGGCGCCATCTTCCAGATCGATGGAGAGCTCGATGCTGTCCTCGGAAAGCGATTCGACGGACGTCACGGTTCCCTCGACCTTGCCCACCGCTGTCTTGCACAGACGAGAGGCGACCGGCACCTCAATGACGCAGTCGGAGGACGGCACCATCTGACAGGTCAGCACCTGCCCCTCGGCGGCCTCCTCGTCGGACAGTGCCTCTTCCAGGTATTCGTCGCCCATGTCGAAGCCGCCTTGCTCGCAATGCCCCTTGCAGGTGCCGCAGACACCGTCGGAGCAGTCCATCGGCAGATTGACTTTCTGCCGGTAGGCGGCGTCGAGCACGGTCTCCCCTTCATGGCAGCCGATGAAGCGGGTCACCCCGTCTTCGAAGTTGAGGGCAATGGTATAGCTCATGGTCGTTCTCCTCCCCACCGGTCCAGCGACGCAGTCAGCATGACCCGGTCAGATGTGGTAGACGTCGATGACCTGGTGGATGTAGTCATTGTTCAGGATCACTTTCTTGCGGGTGATCAGCGGCGTTTCCCCCGACACGTCCAGGGTGTAGAAGGAGGCACCGAAGAACTGGTTGGTCTGCTGGTAGCGGTGGCTCAGGGTGTGCCAGTTGAAGCGCAGCTCCACCGCGTCGCCGTCCTGGCTCAGCACCTCCAGGTTGCTGATCAGGTGGGTGGTGCGCGGCTCGGGAATGCTGGTCGCCCCGCTGCGCTCGGTCTTGATCCGATAGACACGGTCCTCGAGCCCCTCCCGGTTCGGGTAGTAGATCAGCGAGATCTCGGACTGCGGGTCCTCGGTCAGCCGGTCGTCGTCGTCCCAGGCCGGCATCCAGAACTCCGCATCCTGGTGGTAGCACTCGAGCCAGTCATCCCACTGGCGGTCGTCGAGCAGGCGCGCCTCGCGGTGCACGAAAGCCTGAATATCCTCGAATGTGATGTTCATGATGCTCTCTCCTTATGCCGACTCGCTGACGGACTCGGTTGAAATAAACCGGCCGCGTTCACGATCGATGGCGCGCAGCATTTCCTCGACCCAGTGCTTGTGGTGCAGCACATAGAGCCCTTCGTCTTCCGGCGAGGCCCCGCTCAACAGTGGTTTCATGTCGATCGCCCGGGCGTTGTCGTCGGCGCCCTCGATCCACTGTCTGGCGCCACGCGACAGGTCGTTCCACTCGGCGTCCAGGCCCTGATAGCCGTTCTGACAGGCGCGGAACTCTTCCAGGTCGTCCGGCGTGCCCATGCCCGAGACGTTGAAGAAGTCCTCGTACTGACGGATGCGCACGCGGCGACTCTCGGCCGACTCGCCCTTGGGCGCGAAGCAGTAGATGGTGACCTCGCTCTTGTCCACGGCCAGCGGGCGGACCACCCGGATCTGGGTGGAGAACTGATCCATCAGATAGACATTGGGATAGAGGCACAGATTGCGGGTCTGGTTGACGATGGAATCGGCCCGCGCCTCGCCGAGCTGCTCCTCGATCCAGTCCTTCTGGGTATAGACGGGGCGCACCTCGGGATTGAGCAGGCGCGTCCACAGCATCATGTGGCCATTCTCGTAGGAGTAGAACCCGCCCTGGCTCTTCGACCAGCCGTCGGCATCCACCGCCTGAGTGCCGCCGGCATCATAGTTGCGACGATCCATGGTCGAGGCATAGTTCCAGTGCACGGTGCTGACGTGGTAACCGTCGGCACCGTTTTCCGCGCCCAGCTTCCAGTTGCCGTTGAAGGTATACGAGGAGGTGCCCCGCAGGATCTCCAGGCCTTCCGGCGCCTGGTCGACGATGTTGTCGATGATCTTTGTGGTCTCGCCCAGATACTCCTCCAGCGGCATCACGTCGGCACTCAGGCTGCCGAACAGGAAGCCCTTGTAGTTCTCGAACACCGGCAGGCGCTTGAGATCGTGGGAACCGTCCTGCTTGAAAGCATCCGGGTAGGCACCGGTCTTCTCGTTCTTGGCCTTGAGCAGGCGGCCATCGTTCTTGAAGGTCCAGCCGTGGAAGGGACAGGTGAAGGTGCCCTTGTTGCCGCGCTTCTTGCGGCACAGGGTGGCGCCGCGATGGGCACAGGCGTTGATCAGGGCGTGCAGCTCGCCGGCCTTGTCGCGGGTGATGATCACTGGCTGGCGGCCCAGGGTGACGGTCATGTAGTCGCCGGGCTCACTGATCTGGCTCTCGTGGGCCAGGAACAGCCAGTTGCCCTCGAAGACGTGTTTCATCTCGAGTTCGAAGAACTCGGGGTCGGTGAAGATGCTGCGATGCACGCGGAAGATGCCGGCCTCGGCGTCGTCGACGACGGCACCGCGGACTCGCTTCTCGAGCTGGTCAAGCTTGCTGGTCATGATCGGATTCCTCGCGGTTGTCATGGGGGCAGGGAAGCGGGGACGGTGCGGGTCGCCTCAGACCTTGGCGCTGCCCGCCAACTGACTGGCCCGATCCTGCTCGTTCTCCTTGGCACGCGGGCGGGCATGGCGATGCTGCAACGCCTGGTCGTCGGTCGCCGACAGCTCGACGTCGAACACCACCTCGGTGAAGGCCCCCTCCAGGCCACGCCGACTCGCCTCGGCGGCATCTTCGATGCGCTGGCCCTCGACCACCAGCTCCTCGCGGGTGGCAAAGGCGAAGTCGTCATAGGTGTAGGGGTCGCCGGCCAGGTTGATCTGCGTCGTCAGGTGCTGGTGGCCCAGCGCCGAAATGAAGTAGTGGATATGCGCCGGGCGCTCGCCATGACGTCCGAGCGACTTGAGCACCCGGTCGGTCGGCGCGCCTTCCGGAACGCCGTAGCCGGAGGGGATAATGCTCTGTGCGGTATAGCGCCCCTCGGCATCGGTGACGATGGTGCGACGCAGGTTGTATTCGCTCTGGGTCGGATCGAAGAAGGAGTAACCGCCCCTGGAATCGGCATGCCAGATCTCGACCTTGGCGCCAGCGATCGGCTGACCGTCGGTATCACGTACCTGACCGGTCAGCCACATGGTTTCCCCGTCCTGGTCCTTGCCGTCATCCATTCGCGCGAAGCCTTCCGCCTCCGGGGCACCGGCCACGTAGAGCGGCCCCTCGATGGTACGCGGCGTGCCGCCGGTGCGCCGGGCCTCGGCATCGATGGCGTCCTGACGCATGTCCAGGTAGTGATCGAACCCCAGACCCGGCGACAGCAGCCCGAACTGGGTCTCACCACCCAGGGCGTTGAGCAGGCTGACCGTGGACCAGTACTCCTCGGGCGTGACGTCGAAGTCGTCGATCAGCTTGTAGAGGTCGGACAACAGGCGATGCATGATCCGCTTGGCGCGGTCATTGCCTTCGGCCTGTTCGAGACCGCTGACGGCCTTCAGGAAGTTCTGAACCTCGGGGGTGTCGAAGATGGTAACGCTCATGATGTGTTCTCCTCGTCATTGTCGTTTTTCTTGTGGTGATACCGCCGGCTCAGCGGTCGTCGTCGCGGACCGACGATGGATGGCGGCACAGCGGTGTCACACTGATGGCCATGTAGGGAAACAACGGCAGGTTCGAGACGAGATCCTGCAGTTCGGCGTTGTCGTCGACATCGAAGATGCTGACGTTCGAGTAGCTGCCGGCGACCCGCCATAGATGACGCCACTTGCCGGCCCGCTGAAGCTCCTGGGAATAGGCCTTCTCGGTGGCCTTGATCTCGGCGGCCCGCTCGGCCGGCATATCCGGCGGCAGCTTCACGGTCATTTCCACTTGAAACAGCATGTCTCTCCTCCGATTCTCATGGCGGCTTGAAACGGGGCCCATTCACGCCGGACGGGCGTAGTGGGCGAGCTTGTCTTCGTCGAGGGTGATGCCGAGCCCGGGGCCGGACGGCAGGTCGACACCGAATTCGTGGTAGCGAAGCGGCGTGGTCACGATGTCGTCCTTGAGCAGCAGGGGACCGAACATCTCGGTGCCCCAGCGCAACTCGCCCAGGGTCGACCAGGCGTGCAGCGAGGCAGCGGTGCCGATGGTGCCCTCGAGCATGGTGCCGCCGTAGAGACCAAGGCCGGCCGCCCGGGCCACCTCCGCCAGCGCCAGGGCGCCACGTGGCCCGGCCGACTTGGCGATCTTCAGGGCAACGGCACCGCTGAAACCCGCTATCGCCAGCGTCATGCCATCGCGGGCATCAGCCACGGCCTCGTCGGCCAGCACCGGCACCCGGAAGCGCTCGGCCAGGCGAACCAGACCGTCGTGGTCCCGAGCCGGGATGGGTTGTTCGATCAGCTCGACACCGGCGTCCTGCAGAGCGGCGATGCCGCGCACTGCGGAGGCCTCGTCCCAGGCCTGATTGACATCGACCCGTACGCCGGCCCGATCCCCCAGTGCCGCCTTGATGGCCGCCACATGGCGCACGTCCGCATCCACGGTGTTGGCACCGATCTTGAGCTTGAAGTCGCCATGGCGACGGTCGTCGAGTCGCTGCTCGGCCTCATCGATATCCTTGTGGGTATCGCCACTGGCCAGGGTCCAGAGCACCGGCAGGTGAGCGTGGCGGCTGCCCCCCAGCAAGGTGGACAGCGACACGCCCAGCCGCTTGCCCTGGGCATCGAGGAGCGCGGTCTCGAGAGCCGACTTGGCAATGGCATTGCCGCGTGCCTGGCCATCCAGCCGGGCACGCAGCCGGTTGACGGCATCGGAGGCTTCGCCGATCAGCAGCGGTGCCAGGTAGGTATCGATATTGAGCTTGATGCTTTCCGGACTCTCGGGACCATAGCTCAGCCCCCCGATGGTGGTGCCCTCGCCCAGGCCCTCGATGCCGTCGGAATGGCGCATGCGCACGATGACCAGCGTCTGGCAGGCCATGGTGGCCATCGACAGCTTGTGCGGTCGGATAGTCGGCAGGTCGACCAGCAAGGTCTCGATGGACTCGATCACGGCGGACATGTGGGCTCCCGATGCAAAACCAGACTGAAGGTGTAGGGCGCAGTCTGATTGCGCGTCGTACGGGGAACCAATATGGTTTGAGTGCCCAGCCATACCCTGGAGGTATCATGGAGCTACGCCATCTTCGCTATTTCTGCATCGCGGCCGAGGAGCTGAACATGACGCGAGCGGCCGCCAGGCTGCATATGGCGCAACCCCCTTTGACCCGACAAATCAACCAGTTGGAATCGGAACTCGGCGCCAGGTTATTCGAGCGTGGCGCGCGTGGGCTGACCCTGACGGCGGCTGGCCAGTTCTTCCATGAGCATGCCCTGCAGATACTGGAAAAGGTCGACACCACGGTGACCGCCACTCGGCGCATCGCCCGCAGCCATCGCGAGCTGTTCGGCATCGGCTTCGTGCCATCGTTGTTCTACGGGCAGCTACCACTGCTGGTACGCGGTTTGCGACAAAAGGATGACGTGGAGTTGACCCTGGTCGAACTGACATCGATCCAGCAGGTCCAGGCGCTCAAGGCGGGACGCATCGACATCGGTTTCGGACGCCTGCGCATCGACGACCCCGAGGTCGAGCAGGAGATACTCTTCGAGGAACCCTTGATGGTCGCCATGCCTCATGGCCATCCCCTGGAAGGCACCACGCCGAGCATGGCGGAACTGGCCGACTATCCACTGATCCTGTTCCCGGCCACACCGCGCCCGAGCATGGCCGACACAGTGCTGGGGATGTTCCGTCGACGCGGCCTGAAGGCCCAGATCGCTCAGGAGGCCAACGAGATGCAGACGGCCCTCGGCCTGGTGGTCTCGGGCCTGGGCATCACCCTGGTCCCCGAGCAGGTCAAGCGCCAGCAGCGAGACGGCATCAGCTACGCCTACCTCGCCGAACGCCATATCACCACACCGATCATCTGCAGTCGGCGCAAGGGCGAGCCCCCCTCGTCGGTCATGCAGCAAGCCAACGCCATTCTGGAGGTTCTGGTGGAAAATCGCCGGACCGGACGCTACCCCTGATCAACGCTCGTCGGGAGGCGAATCACGCGCCTCGCGCAGGGCCGCGACTTCCTGGCGAAGCGCCTGGATCTCGCCATACAGGTCGCGGATCAACTCACGACTGGCGCGGTGCTGACGGGCATTCTCGTCGTCCTGTTCCTCGACGAACAACGAGCCGACGTAGGCGGCGAAACTGCCGAACATGCCGACCCCGGCGACCATCAACATGGCCGCCACGACGCGCCCCAGGGTCGTGATCGGATAGTAGTCGCCATAGCCCACGGTGGTGACCGTGACGAAAGCCCACCACAGGGCTTCCTCGGCGGTATCAATGCTGCTTTCCGGGTTAGGGCCTTCCACCATCAGGATCGTCATGGACCCGAAGGCCACCAGCAGCAGGGTCGCCGTCGTGACCGAAACGAAAAACCCCTTCGCACGGTTGCGGAACAGCAGTCGCCAGATCATGTGCAGCGACTTGATCGCCCGCAGCAGGCGAATGACCTGAACCACCCGCACCAGGCGACCGGCGAACAGCCAGCCAGCAGGAATGCTGGCCACCAGGTCGATCCAGCCCCAGCGCATGAAGCGCCACTTGTTGCGCGCGGCTCGAAACCGGATGCAGAAATCGGCGAAGAAGAACACACAGACGAGCAGGTCGATATAGTGCAGCAGGCGCGACATCTCGGGCGAAAGCGTGAACAGCACGTCCACCGCCAGGGCACCGAGCACATAGATCGACAGCACCAGGATCAGTAACTGGAAGGGGGATAGACGATCATCCATGGACGGCTACCGGGTTGCGAAGACAGGCCCTCGCCACCTTACCCGGCCATGCCCGGCTTGTCGCCCTGAAGGAGAGTGTCACGAGCAGGACGAGGGAGCCGCCGTTTCACGGATGCCTTGTGCCTCCGGCAGGTGCTCCTGCAACAGCTCGATGCGCGACTCATGCGCCGGATGGGTCGACAGGAATTCCGGGGGCTGGCTGCCCCCGGCGGCGGCCATGTTGCGCCACAGCGATACGCTCTGGGCAGGATCGAAGCCCGCCTCGGCCATGATCATCAGGCCCATCAGATCGGCCTCTTCCTCATGGGTGCGACTGAAGGGCAAGGCGATACCCAGTCGCGCCCCGATACCCAGTGCACGCTGCAACGGCTCCTGGGCAAGCTCACCCTCGCCGAGCAGGTCGACCAGCAGCAGCGCCGACTTGATGCCCAGTTGCTGGGTCATGCGCTCGTTACCGTGATCGGCCAGCACATGCCCGATTTCGTGCCCGATCACCGCCGCCAGCTGTGACGGCGACTCGGCCACCCTCAACAGGCCGGCATGCACGCCGATGCGGCCACCCGGCAAGGCGAAGGCATTGGACGACGACCGATCGAATACTGCCACTTCCCATTCATCGGGCATGTCCACCTGCGGGTAATGGCGTCGCGCGGCGGCTACCAGTTCCCGAGCGATGCACTCCACTTGCCGATGGGTCGCGGACGCGGAGGCGATCGGCCCTTGCTGTCGCATCTGTTCGAAGGCATCCGCCCCCATCCGCGACATCAACGCCTCGGGCACCAGTGCCAGTTGCTGACGACCGGTGGGCGTCTGATCGCAGCCGGCCAGAAGCACCCCCAGCAGGAGAGCCAACCATACTCGCATCACGCTTCCTCGACTCACGGTAAGGGCCGGACCGGTCCCCGATATGCGACATGATCTCCCTATTCGGTCGACGATGTCACGCATCGCTGCAGTCGATCGAGCAGCCGCATCGCCGGCAGGCAACGGCCGAAAGAGGCCTCGGGTTCTCGGTCCTCCAGGATGGCGTCGATGAACTCCCGGTCCTGATCCGTGAAGCCGTTGCCGGGCAGTACGATCGCCTCGCCCCGATGATCCTCGAGCTCGTCGCGGAAGGCCCGGAAGGTGTCTTCTTCGCCGATGTAGCGATAGAAGCCACCGAAAGGACCGCGGTTGTTGAAGGACAACGCCAGGGTCGCCAGCACACCACGGCGCGAACGCAGCCCGATGCTCATGTCCATGGGGATGCCGAGCTTGGGGTGATCCGGCCCCTGGCTCCCACAGACCTCGAGTTCGACATCATCGAGCAGCCAGGCAAAGAGATCGATGCTGTGGCAAGCGTGGTGCCACAGCAGGTTATCCACCCAGCGCCGTGGCTGGCCTTGCATGTTGAGGTTCTCGCGGCGGAAGAAGTAGGTCTCCGAGACCAGGTGCTGAAGGTGGAATTCGCCGGCGACCAGGCGCCGCTTGAGTTCGCGATGCGGCGCATTGAAGCGCCGTGTGTGGGCCACCATGCAGACCTTGCCGGAGGCCTCGGCCCGGGCGGTGATGCGCTCGGCGTCGGCAAGGCTCAAGGCCATGGGGATCTCGCACAGCAGATGCTTGCCGGCAGCGATGACCCGCTCGGCCTGCTCCGCGTGAAGGTGACTGGGCGTCGCCAGGATCACCGCATCGAGGTCCTCCCGAGCCAGGGCGCCATCGAGATCCAGGCTTACCTCGGGAATCTCCCACTCGCCGGCGAAGGCACGGGCATCGGCATCCTCGCCGCCGACCAGGCAGGCCACTTCCACGCCAGGGACCTCGTCGAGGGCCCTCATGTGAACGCCGGCGATACCGCCCTCGCCGGCCAGCAACAGACGCAACGGTCGCTCACTCATGGTCTTCTCCCTGCACGAATCTCGAGCGCGTGATCCCAGAGGCACCCCTCCGCAGAAGGCCAGCCGCCCATGACCTACTCCAGAGACTCGTAGGGCAGCCCCACATAGTTCTCCGCGATGGTGGTCAGGCCCGCCTCGGACCCGGTCACATAATCGAGCTCGGCCTGCTGCATGCGGCTGCCGAAATCTTCCTCGTCGGAGAACTTGTGCAACATCGAGGTCATCCACCAGGAGAAACGCTCGGCCTTCCAGATGCGCTTGAGACAAGTCTCGGAATAGCGCGGAATCAGGTCGGTACGCCCCTCCCGATAGACCTTGACCATCAACCGGTAGAGCGTATTCACGTCACTGGCCGCGAGATTGAGCCCCTTGGCCCCGGTGGGCGGCACGATATGCGCGGCGTCGCCGACCAGGAAGAGGCGGCCGTATTGCATGGGCTCGACCACGAAACTGCGCAACGGCGCGATGCTCTTCTCCAGCGAGGAGCCGGTGATCAGCTTCGCCGCCACGTCCTCGGGAACACGACGCTTGAATTCTTCCCAGAAGCGCTCGTCCGACCAGTCCTCGACCTTCTCCTCCAGCGGCACCTGAAGGTAATAGCGGCTGCGGGTCTCGGACCGCATGCTGCATAGCGCGAAGCCACGCTCGTGGCGGGCATAGATCAACTCGTCGGCGACCGGCGGCGTATCGGACAGCAACCCCAGCCAGCCGAAGGGGTAGACGCGCTCGAACTCCTTGATGCGGTCCGCGGGGATCGACTGGCGTGACACGCCATGATACCCATCGCAGCCCGCCACATAGTCGCAATCGAGGCGATGCGTTTCACCATGCTTGTCGACGAAGGTGACGTAGGGACGGTCGGTCTCGAGGTCGTGGGGCTGCACCTGGTCGACTTCGTAGCGCGTCTTGCCGCCGTTGGCCTCGCGGGCCTCCATCAGGTCACGGGTCACCTCGGTCTGGCCATAGACCATTACCTGCTTGCCGCCGGTCAGGCCGGCCAGGTCGATGCGTACCCGGCGGTTGTCGAAGGCCAGCTCGACCCCGTCATGGGGCAGACCCTCGGCATCCATCCGCTCGTCCACACCGGCCTCGCGCAGCAGGTCGACCATACCCTGCTCCAGCACCCCGGCGCGAATGCGGCTGAGCACGTAGTCTCCCGAACGGCGTTCGAGGATGACATTGTCGATGCCCTGACGCTGCAGCAACTGTCCCAGCAACAGGCCCGAAGGCCCGGCACCGATGATGGCGACCTGTGTCTTCATGGGAGTCCTCCCCGGCAATCATGGATGATTCAATGAATTGCATTTTTCAATGAAAACACTGTCCATATAAGGCAATATCCACATCATCACTTGGACATTCACGGCATTGACTGCCTACATTGGTCGTAGAGCCACCATCAGGATGCCCCATGCCCGATTCTCTCGTGCCCGTCTTCCAGCTCTACGGCGAGACACGCCGGTGGCCGACGCCCGACCTGTTGCACTGCGAGTCGATTCCCGAGCGCAGCCGCCGCCATGACTGGCGTATTCGCCCCCATCGCCATGCCGACCTCTGTCACCTCCTGCATCTCGCCGATGGCCGGGTAGCCCTGGAACTGGAAGGCGGTGGCCGATCACTCGAGGCCCCGCAGTTGATCGTGGTGCCGGCCATGAGTATCCATGGCTTTCACTTCTCGCCGGATACCCAGGGCCACATCATCACCCTGTCACGCCCGCTGGTCGAAAAGCTGCAAGGGCGCCTGGCCGGCCAGGCCGGCGTACTGGCGAGGGCCAACTCCCATGCGCTGAGCGCGACGCGCCATCATGAGCGCATCGCCACCCTGGTCACCCAGATCGACGACGAGTATCGCCATCCGGCCCTGGGACGCACGCACCTGCTGGAAGCCCTGGTGGAAGCACTGACCATCGAGGTGGCAAGACTGTCCGAGTCGGCCTCCCGCCGGCCCCCGACCCGTGCGCGCCCTCGCCAGCGGGACAAGGCTCGGGAACATCTGCAGGCCTATCAGGCCCTGATCGAAGCGCAGTTCAGCCAGCAGCCCAGCATCGAGTGCTTCGCCGAACAGCTGGGCCTGACCAGCGCCCACCTGAACCTGCTCTGCCGACGCCTGGCCGGTCGCAGTGCGCTGCAGTTGCTTCATGAACGGCTGTTGCTGGAAGCCAAGCGCCAGCTCACCTACACCAACATGACCGTCGGCGAGGTCGCCGAGGGCCTGGGGTTTTCCGAACCAGCCTATTTCACGCGCTTCTTCAAGCGGCTCACGGGGCTGCCACCCAAGGACTTTCGACGACGTCAAGGCGATGGCGCTTCCCCGGACATATCATGAGAGCCCCGCTCTTCTTCCCGCCACCTACCAGGCTGCCCGCGAGTCGCTTCCCGGATGATCCGTGATCCCTCACGGCGCCGCTCATCGAGGCGCCGCCCCACACGTTCGTCGAATTGCATGCCACTTCATGGTTGCTAGGCTTCTGATCGAATAACAAACAATAGTTCGCATTGAGAACAGAATGTACTGTCGTGCCCATCCCTCACCCTGAGCGCTTTCTCCAGAAGGAACAGCACATGAAGAAACGTATCCTCCCGCTGGTACTGCTCGGTCTATCGGCGACCGCATCTCACGCGGCACTCGCGAACACTCAAGTGGTGATGCTGGGAACCGGAACCCCTGTTCCCGATGGAGAGCGGGCGGGGTCGAGCATTGCGGTCATCCACGATGACGAGGCTTATGTCTTCGATATCGGCGCTGGTGCCGTGGAACGGGCGACCCAGGCGGCCGAGCGATTCGATATCGAGCCGCTGAGCCCCATCAACATCGACCACCTGTTCCTGACCCACCTGCACAGCGACCACATCCTGGACTTCCCGGAGCTGCTCGGCACCTACTGGTGGCGACGTGCCGACCAGCTTCAGGTCTTCGGCCCCGAAGGCACCCAGGCGATGAGCGAAGGCGCCTATACCATGCTGGCCGACGACACCGAGACTCGCCTGAAGGACAAGAGTCCGGTGACCAATCCCGATGCGGCCTACGCCGATGTCACGGAAATCACCGCCCCCGGCACCGTGTTCAAGCAGGACGATATCCAGGTCGAGGCCTTCCCCGTTTCTCACGGCGACTGGGACAAGGCCTATGGCTACAAGGTCACGACGCCCGACAAGACCATCGTCATTTCCGGCGACACGTCGCTCAACGACGAGGTTCAGCGCCAGGCTGAAGATGCCGATATCCTGATTCACGAGGTCATCAGCCGCCGCGGTTGGGAGGAACTTCCTGAGCAGTGGCAGGCCTATCACCAGTATGCCCACACCCTGACCGATGAGCTCGCCGGGCTCGCGGGCGCGGCCGAGCCGGACCAGCTGGTGCTATACCATGTTCTGCATTACGGAGCGCCGATCGAGTCGGTTCTCGACGAGGTGCAAGCACAGTACGATGGCAAGGTGGCTCTCGCCGATGACCTCGACATCTTCCGATGAGGCGCCGTTTTCCACACGATCATGAGAGAACGCCATGACCGAGCGCCGTTCTCGACAGGCGCTCGGTGCCACCATTGCCGCCGCCATGCCAGCCGCGTGACGGCGGCAACGTGTTGCCTCGTACTCAGATCGGATAGTGGCGCGGCCCGAGCTGGACCGTCATCCAGCGCAGATCGGTGAACTCTTCGATCCCCGCCTTGCCGCCGAAGCGTCCATGGCCGCTGGCCTTGACGCCCCCGAACGGCATCTGCGGCTCGTCGTGTACCGTCGGCGCATTGATGTGGCAGATCCCGGAGCGGATACGCCCTGCGAGCTTCAGAGCCCGAGCGGTATCGCGGCTGAAGACGGCCGCCGAGAGCCCGTATTCGCTGTCGTTGGCCACGCGCAGGGCCTCTTCCTCGCCGTCGACACGGATGACCGCCACCACGGGCCCGAAGGATTCCTCGGCGTAGAGCCGCATCCCGGACGTCACCCTGTCGACCACGGTGGCGGGCATGATCACGCCTTCCGACTTGCCACCGGCCGCGAGGCGAGCTCCCCGAGTCACCGCATCGTCGAGCATGCCATTGAGCTTTTCTCCGATACCGGCATCGATCAGGGTGCCAAGCTCGTTGCCCTCCTTGCGCGGGTCTCCCGCCTTCAGCGCCGAGGCCCGGGCAGCCAGCTTCTCGACGAAGGCATCGGCCACCGAACCATCCACGATGAGACGCTCGGTGGACATGCAGATCTGCCCCTGATTGAAGAAGGCACCAAAGATCGCCGCATCCACCGCGGCATCCAGGTCGGCATCGTCCAGCACCAGAAAAGGGGCCTTGCCACCGAGCTCCAGCAACACCGGCTTGAGGTGAGTCGCGGCCTTCTCGGCGATGATCCGCCCGACCCCGGTGGAGCCGGTGAAGTTGATCCGGGCCACGGCCGGATGGGCGATCAAGGTCTCCACGACCTCGGCGGCATCCGACGGGTCATTGGTAATGAGGTTGACCTCGCCATCGCCGAAACCCGCCTGCTGCAGGGTCTCGACGATCAAGTGATGCGTGGCGGGACATTGTTCCGATGCCTTGAGGATGACACTGTTGCCGCACGCCAGAGGGGTGGCGATGGCGCGAGTGCCCAGGATGATCGGCGCATTCCAGGGTGCAATGCCCACGACCACACCGCAGGGCACCCGCACCCCCATGGCGAGGCTATCCGGCACGTTCGAAGGAATCACATCGCCCTGAACCTGGGTCGTCAGGGCCGCCGCCTCACGCAGCATGCCAACCGCGACCGAGACGTTGAAACCGGCCCAGCCGGGAGTCGCCCCGGTTTCGTCCACCATGTGCTCGACGAACGCCGACTGGCGAGCCTCCATCAGCTCGGCTGCCTTGAGCAGCTTGAGACGCCGCTCCTCGGGACCGCTCCGAGAACAGGTCTCGAAGGCCCGCCCCGCCGCATCGGCAGCATCCCGAGCATCCTGGACACTCGCCGCCGCGGCACGGGTCACCACATGCCCGGCCAGGGGATTGGCGCGTTCGACAGTGGCATGATTCGATGCGGGGCACGACTGCCCCCCGATCAAGAGTTCGAGAGACGTCATCGTCTGGACTCCTCGTCGTCGGAAGGGAGAGCCGGCCGTGCCGGCTCAGAGCAGAAACAGAGAGGTCAGCACCGGGAAGGCGATCAACACCGCCAGGCGCAGGAAGTCCGAGACGATGAACGGCGCCACGCCACGGAAGATCTCGCCCAGCCCCACGTGCGGCGCCATCGCCTTGATCACGAAGACGTTCATGCCCACCGGCGGGGTGATCAGGCCCAGCTCCACGGTCAGCACCGTGACGATGCCGAACCACACCGGGTCGATGCCCAGCGCCTGGATGATCGGGAAGACCACCGGCACCGTGATCACCAGCATGGCGATGGCGTCCATGAACATGCCCAGCACGAAATACATCAGCAGGATGCACAGCACCACCACGATGGGCGCCAGCTCCATCCCGAACAGTGCGTCACTGATCGAGAATGAAATCCGCGACACCGAGATGAAATAGCCCAACGCATCGGCACCGACCAGCATGAAGAACACCACCGTCGACAGCGCCAGGGTTTCCTGGACCGCCTGCCACAGCTCACGCCCCCTCAGGCCCTTGACCAGGGCGTAGAGCAGGGTCGCAAAGGCACCCACGCTGGCCCCCTCGGTGGGGGTGAAGATCCCGAAGTAGATGCCCAGGATCATCAGCAGGAAGACCGCGAAGAAAGGCACCAAGCCTCCCATCGAGGCCAGCTTCTCGCGCCACGATGTCGGCTCGCCGGCCACCGCCAGCGAGGGCTTGAGACGCATCACCAGGGTCACGGTGAGCGAGTACATCACCAGCCCCATCAGTCCCGGCACCAGCCCGGCCATGAACATGTCGCCCACCGACTGTTCGGTCAGCACGGCATAGATCAGCAGCGCGATGGAAGGCGGAATCATGATGCCCAGGGTACCGCCGGCGGCCAGCGCGCCGGTCGCCAGGCCTCGTTGATAGCCGTAGCGTTCCATCTCTGGCAGTGCCACCCGCGTCATGGTGCTGGCGGTGGCCAACGAGGAACCGGAAATCGCCGAGAAGACACCACAAGACCCCACCGCGGCGATGGCCAGTCCACCCTTCCAGCCACCGCAGATCACCCGGGTAGCCTGGAACAGCTTGCCGGCCATGCCGGAGTGCGCCGCCAGCACGCCCATCAGAATGAACATCGGCACGGCGCTGAAACTGTAGTTGGACAACACCTCCACTGGTACCGTCTTGAGCTGGGAGATGGCGGCATCCCAACTGATTATCTGGGCGAACCCCACCACCCCGACGATCAGCATGGTCAGCGCCACCGGCACACGCAGGATCATCAGCACCAGCAACCCGCCGAGGCCCAGGGCCCCGATCATTTCACTCGCCATGGGACACCTCCGCTTCGCGTCCCCAGAGCGCGCCAAGCAGTGCATGCATCAGACTGCGAACCCCCAGCAGCAGACTCAGGACCGCGGCCACGGAGTAGATGGGACTCATCGGCAGTCGCAAATCCTGGGTGACCTCACCGTGACGCGCCGCCGCCGAGGCCGAGTCGAGCAGGCCGAGGAAGAGGATCAGACCGAGCGCCGCGAAGCCCAGCAGATACACGCCGTGCAGGCGATGCTTGAGGGCCGGCGCCAGCCCGTGCGAGAAGGCCTCCACCACCACCTGGCTCTTCTCGACATTGGCCGCCATGGCAGCCAGCAGCGAGCACAGCATCAGGTAGCTGACCAGCTCCACGCTGCCGGTCACCCGCAGGGCAATAGCTCCCTCGGTGAGGCGATACAGGTAGCGAGTGCCGACATCGGCGATGGTCACCGCCAGCAGCGCCAACAGGGCGACGCCGGCGACGACACGACAGACGAGGGCCAGCCAGTGGCTGACCCTTTCCAGTTGGCCCGGCATGATGACTTACTCCTGAACGCTGGCGCAGGACTCGCTGGCGACCAGCGCTGCCTCGTAGACCTCGCGGCCCGGCAGGCCGCGTTCCTCGAGGTCGGCCAGGTAGCCGTCGATACCTGCCTGGAGCGGTTGTTGCCAGTCCGCATCCTCCAGCGGATTGTCGATCTCACGGATGGTATGGCCGGCCTCGACGGCCTCCTGCTTGCCCTCGCGGTCGAGCCGATCGAAGACGTCGCCGGCGTTCTCGGCCCAGCGCATGCCCGAATTGTCGTCGATCACTGCCTGCTGCTCGGGGCTCAGGCTGTCATAGGTCCGCTGGCTCATGGTGGCCACGAATATCAGGGTGTAGAAGGGGACTTCGGTGTGGTAGTTGACCAGCTCATTGATGCGGAAGCCCTTCAGGCCTTCCCAGGGGAAGCTCAGGCCATCGACCACGCCGCGCTGCATGGCGGTATAGATGTCCGGGGCCGGCATGCCGACCGGCGTGGCCCCCATGTTCTCGAGCATGTCCCCCGCCACGGACGTCGGACGACGGATGCGCAGTCCCTCGAGATCGGACGGCACCTGGATGTCGGTGTCGATGGTATGAATGCCGCCAGGCCCGGTGGTGAACATGAACAGCGGCCGCGTATCTTCGTATTCCGAGTCCAGGTGCCCCTCGTCATAGAGCGTCTGCAGCACACAGGCCCCCTGGGTGGCAGTGGTCGCCACGCCGGGCAGCTCGACGATCTGCGACAGCGGGAAGCGACCGGCGGTATAGCCCTGGGCCGTGGCACCGATATCGGCGACACCATTGCCCACCGCCTCGTAGATGGCATCGGGCTTGGCCAGAGTGCCGGAGGGATACATCTCGACACTCAGCTCACCGCCGGATTCCTCCTCGACGGTCTCGGCCCAGTCCTCGAAGAGATCCTGATTGATCCCCGATGCGCCGGGCCAGAAATGGGCCATGCGCAGGGTGGTGGCGGCTTGGGCGGACGTGATAGCCGTGCCGGCGAGCGAGGCCGCCAGCACGCAGGCAGTAACCTTGGTCTTCATGGGATCCTCCGGGAATCGGTGTCGTTATCGTTATTGGCGTCAAAGTTCGCATAGAGAACATGAGTTCGCATCATGAAGCAAAGATAAACCACCCCGACGGACCGGGAAAAACGACTTTGGTCGTAGTCACCCCCTCTCGAGCCCTCGAACCAGGAGCCATCAAACCGGCAAGTGCGGACCCACATCCAGCAGTTCAGCGTAGCGCAGACCGATCAGGGCATGCTCTCGCATCAGCATCTCGGCCCTCGCCCCCTCGCCATGGCGCAGCGCCTGGACCACCAGTTCATGCTGCACCTGGGCCAGCTGCAACTTGCGGTATTCGCGTTCAAGCGCTTCGCTATCGATGATGATCGAATCTGCCGCCGCGAACGGCAGGTGGTTGTTGCGGGCAATCGCATCCCCGATCACCGAACTACCGGCCGAGCCGACGATGCTCTCGTGGAAATGCCGGTTGAGCTCCCCCCAGGTCTCGATATCGGGTTCATCGAGGTATCCCTTGGCGAGCAGATCCCGCCCTTCCTGGATCCAGAACGCCAAGTCGGCAGCCAACGCTGACGACAAGCCTTGCTCCGCCAGGCGTCGCGCCGCCAACCCTTCCAGTGCCCCACGCACTTCCACGGCACAGAGCACATCGGCTTCGGTGAACTCGCGCACCCTGAAACCGCGCTTTCCGGCCCGATGCAACAACCCTTCCTGTTCCAGGGTACGAAAGGCCAGGCGCACCGGCGTCCGTGAGACACCCAACTGCTCTGCCACCGCCACTTCACCGAGGCGTTCCCCTTGCTGGAAGGCACCTTCGCCGATCAGCTTCCGCAGTCGGCCCACCACGCTTTTGTCGCTGTTACTCACTTGAATTTCCTGTCGTCGCTGTGGGATGAACCACCGCTTCATTTTGGATCCAACTAAAGCATAAGTTGACCGAAACAGCATCAAGGCTATCTACTTTGGATCCAAAACAACAATTCTCAACCATAAACAAGCGTGGATCCCTGTCGCGATCAAAAAGCCCGACCGTCGTTCCACCGGGATCGACAAAGTGAGGCCATGATCCGTGCAGCCCGGAACCACTCGAGGAGAAAACCGTGACACATCAAGCCCCCTACCCCAAGAATACCTGGTATGTCGCCTGTACCCCGGATGAGCTCGAAGACAAGCCTCTGGGACGCACCATCTGCAACGAACCGATTGTCTTCTTTCGCGGCGACGAAGGACGTGTCGCCGCCGTGGAAGATTTCTGTCCCCACCGTGGAGCACCGCTGTCGCTGGGCTTCGTGCGCGACGGCCAACTGGTGTGCGGTTACCACGGCCTGGAAATGGGCTGCGACGGCAAGTGTTCGAGCATGCCGGGGCAGCGCGTGCGGGGTTTCCCGAGTATCCGCACCTACCCGGTGGAGGAGCGCCATGGCTTCGTGTGGATCTGGCCCGGGGATCCAGACAAGGCCAACCCGGCCCTGATACCCGAGCTGCATTGGGCCGACGATCCGGCCTGGGCCTATGGCGGCGGGCTCTACCACATCCACTGCGATTACCGGCTGATGATCGATAACCTCATGGACCTGACCCATGAGACCTATGTGCATGCCTCCAGCATCGGCCAGCCGGAGATCGAGGAAGCCGCCCCCGAGACCAAGGTCGCCGGCGAGGAAGTGATAACCGGACGCCATATGCACGATATCCCGGCACCGCCCTTCTGGCAGACCGCCCTGCGCGGCAATGGCCTGGCCGCCGACGTGCCCGTGGATCGCTGGCAGATCTGTCGCTTCACGCCCCCGAGCCATGTGCTGATCGAGGTTGGAGTCGCCCATGCCGGGCATGGCGGTTATGAAGCCCCCGCCGACATCAAGGCCTCGAGCATCGTGGTGGACTTCATCACTCCCGAGACCGACACCTCGATCTGGTACTTCTGGGGCATGGCACGCAACTTCAAGCCGGAGGACCAGGAACTCACCGACCGCATCCGCGAGGGCCAGGGCCAGATCTTCTCCGAGGACCTGGAGATGCTGGAGTCCCAGCAACGCAACCTGCTGCGCTACCCGGACCGGCAGCTGCTCAAGCTGAACATCGACGGCGGCGGCGTCCAGGCGCGGCGCATCATCGACCGCATTCTCGCCGAAGAGCGCGAATCTCTCGACGCGGAGGCCTCGGCATGAGCAACACACCTCTTTCCTTGATCGTCGAGGTCAAGGCGCGGCACGAAGAGGCCCACGATATCGCCACCTTCGAGCTGGCCGACCCCCATGGTCGGCCGCTGCCGGCGTTCAGCGCCGGCGCCCATATCGATGTGCAGGTTTCTTCTCAAGGTCAGGACGGGATAAT
This sequence comes from Halomonas elongata, assembly GCF_029081005.1. Taxonomy (GTDB): domain Bacteria; phylum Pseudomonadota; class Gammaproteobacteria; order Pseudomonadales; family Halomonadaceae; genus Halomonas; species Halomonas elongata_B. Next base: position 50,287 of record NZ_JAJQTQ010000005.1, read on the forward strand.
CCGCCAGTATTCGCTGTGCAACCACCCGGAAGAACGCGATCGTTACCTGATCGGTGTCCTCCGTGACCCGAGTTCGCGAGGTGGATCCGTCACCATGCATGACGAGATCCGCGAAGGCGACCTGATCCAGATCAGCGCGCCCAGGAACCACTTCACGCTCGAGCCGGCCGGACGCCTCCTGCTGCTGGCCGGTGGCATCGGCATCACGCCGCTGCTGTGCATGGCGGAACGCCTGGCCCACACCGATACCGACTTCGAACTGCACTACTGCACCCGTTCGCCTGAACGCACGGCCTTCCGCGAGCGCATCGCCGACTCTGGTTTCGCCGATAAGGTGCACTTTCACTTCGACGACGGTCCACCGGAACAGACGCTGGATCTGGAGACGCTGCTGGCCACGCCGGAGCCCGACACCCGAGTCTATGTATGCGGCCCCACCGGCTTCATCGATGCCGTGATGTCGACTTGCCAGACCGCTGGCTGGCCCGCCGATCGGCTGCATACGGAGTACTTCGCCGGTGCCGTGGCCAATACCGAGGATGACGACAGCTTCGAGGTCAAGATCGCCAGCAGCGGCGCCAGCTATACCGTGCCGGCCGACAAGACCGTGCACCAGGTACTAGCCGAGAATGGCATCGACATCATGGTCTCCTGCGAGCAGGGCGTGTGCGGTACCTGCCTGACCCGGGTGCTGGAGGGCGAGCCCGACCATCGCGACCTTTTCCTGGAAGACCACGAGCACGCCGCCAACGACCAGTTCACCCCCTGCTGCTCGAGAGCCAGGAGCAAGACCCTGGTGCTGGATCTCTGACTCCAACTTCCCACACATAACCACAACGACACGACGAGGATGTTATGCGACTCAACCGGACCGTGACCTGCCTGGCACTCGCCAGTGCCCTGACCTCCCATGCGGCCCTGGCCGAGACCACGACTCTGCGCATCGCCCATGTCTGGCCCGGCGGCTCGATGATCGACCAGGAGCTGTTCCAGGCCTGGGCCCAGAGCGTCGAGGAGGCCTCCCAGGGCCGACTGGAAGTGGAAGTCTATCCCGGCCAGACCCTGACCAAGTCCGACAAGGCCTACGAAAGCACCGCCAGCGGCATCGCCGACATTGGCGCCTCCGCCCAGGGCTATACTGCCGGACGCTTCCCCCTGACCCAGGTCGTCGAGCTACCCGGCGTCTCGGCCAGTAGCCGTCAGGGATCCTGCATCCTGCAATCCCTCTATGACGAGGGCCACCTCGACGCCGAATACGCCGATACCCGCCCCTTGTTCCTGTTCACCACCGGTCCCGGTTACCTGCATACCAGGAACACGCCCGTCGAGACGCCCGACGACCTGGATGGATTACGTCTTCGCCGCCCCACTCCTCTGGTAGGCGACATGTTCGAGCGCCTTGGCGCCCAGGCCGTGGGCATGCCCGCCCCGGATGTCTTCACCGCCATGCAACGCGGCGTGGTAGACGGGCTGAGCTTCAACTGGGAAGGCATGAAAACCTTCCGGCTCAATGAGTTAGCCAGTCATCATACCGAAGTTCCCCTTTATGACCTGTCACTGTTCGCCACCATGAGCCAACGCACCTACGACGGTCTGCCCGACGACCTGCAGCGGGTCATCGACGAACACAGTGGGCTGGAGTGGTCACTGCGCGCCGCCGAGGTCTATGACGAGCTGATTCGCCAGGGACGCCAGGAAGCCGAAGCGGCCGGCGACGACTTCGTGGTCATCGACAATGCCCTCGACCATCCCGACTGGGGCCCCGTACTGCAGGAAACCACCGACCACTACCTGGAAGAGGTCGGTGGAGAGGCCGTTGACATCTACGAGGCCGCCATGGACCTGCAGGAGAAGTGCTCCGCCTGACACGCCATCATCGAATATTCCTCTTGAACGGCGGCCCTTGGGTCGCCGTTTTTTTCTGTCTATCGGGCGCTCGGTCCGACCAAAGACGTAGTTCAGCGAGGTGACCATCGGGAGCATCTGTTGTAATCTTTAAATTGTTTATAGAGACAACAGTATGGATAATAAACCAAGCTCGAATCTGTCCCGACGCGCAGAGCGGCACAGTTCCTTTTATACCGACATGCCAGCTGCGTCTGTCATCACGCTTTGATTACTCAACTTCCTATCGCCGAGGCCAATCATGACCGAGCCCCTCGTCAAGACATCCCAGGACGACAGCATCTACACCATCACGCTGGCGCGGCCCGAGAAGCGCAATGCCGTCAGCGACCGCCTGCTGAGCGCCCTGGAAGAGGCCCTGCTCGCCACCCCGGAAGGTACCCGGGTGATCATCCTCGCCGCCGAGGGCAAGCACTTTTGCGCGGGCCTCGACCTCTCGGAGCATCAGCATCGCGATCCCTTCGGTGTGATGCAGCACTCACAGGGCTGGCACCGCATCTTCGACCGTCTGCAGAACGGCGGCATTCCAGTGGTCTCCGCCATGCAGGGTGCGGTGATCGGCGGTGGCCTGGAACTCGCCACCGCCACCCATGTGCGTGTCGCCGAACCCAATACCCTCTACCAGTTGCCCGAGGGACGCCACGGCATCTTCGTCGGCGGCGGCGCCTCGGTGCGCGTGGCCAATCTCATCGGCCCCGGACGCATGTGCGAGATGATGCTCACGGGTCGCATCATGGAAGCCGACGAGGGTCAGCGCCTGGGGCTTTCCCATTATGTGGCCGGTGAAGGCGAGAGCCTCGACAAGGCTCGCCAGCTTGCCTCCCGCATTGCCGAGAACGCGCCCATGGCCAACTGGGCCATGGTCTCAGCCATCTCGCGCATCGACAACATGTCCAGCGACGACGGCCTGTTCGTGGAGTCGCTGACCGCCGCCCTGACCCAGACCAGCCCCGAAGTGGCCGAGCGGATCGGGGAGTTTCTCGAACGCAAGGACAAGGGCCCGCGCACCTGAGGAAAGACTGATGGATGGCGACCTTCGCGACATGAATCAGCGCCTTCCATCGATATCGTTCGTCGTTTCAGGAGAGCACCATGAAGTTCCAGGACAACACCTTTATCGTCACCGGCGGGGCCTCCGGCCTCGGCGAGGCCACGGTGCGCGAACTGCACGGAGCCGGCGCCCGGGTGGTCATCGCCGACCTCAACGGCGAGCGCGGCGAGGCGCTGGCGTCAGCGCTCGGGGAAGGTGCGGCCTTCTGGCGCACCGACGTCACGGATGAGGCCGACGGCCAGGCCGCGGTGGACCTGGCCGTGTCACGCTTCGGCGGACTGCAGGGCCTGATCAACTGCGCCGGTATCGGCGATCCCGCCAAGGTACTGGGCCGCCAGGGTCCCCAGCCACTGGAGACCTTCTCGCGGGTCGTGCAGATCAACCTGATCGGCACCTTCAACATGATCCGACTGGCGACCGCCGCCATGGCCGAGAGCGCCCTCCAGGCAGACGGCGAGCGCGGCGTGATCGTCAACACCGCCTCGGTGGCCGCCTATGATGGCCAGATCGGCCAGGCCGGCTACGCCGCCTCCAAGGGCGGCATCGTGTCGATGACCCTGCCCGTCGCCCGGGAACTGGCCCGCCACGGCATCCGTGTGATGACCATCGCCCCGGGGCTGTTCATGACGCCGCTGATGGAGACGCTGCCCGAGGAGATCCAGCAGTCACTGGCCGAGTCTATCCCCTTCCCCCACCGCCTGGGCCGACCCGACGAGTTCGCCCGCCTGGCCTGCCAGATCGTCGACAACGCCATGATGAACGGCGAGACGATCCGGCTGGATGGCGCCCTGCGCATGGCCCCGCGTTAACCATTTGCCTGGCGCCTGACGACTCTCCCCGCTGCTTCAGGCGCCACAGGCAGACGACACCCCCTAGGCACTCCGCCACCCGACATGCTGGCCACCGATGGCGGCCGGGCGGGCCGCCTGTGCCATAAATCGGCGCCGCGCCGATACCGGGCATCTGCTCCATCGGCAAGGAGAACACCACCATGATCGATTACCACGCGCCGCTGCGTGACATGCAGTTCATTCTCGACGAACTCGCCGGCCTTCCCGACCTGGCCGCGCTGCCCGCCTGCGAGGAGGCCTCCCCCGACCTGGTGGCGGCGATCCTCGAGGAGGCCGGCAAGTTCGCCACCGGCGTGCTGGCCCCGACCAACCGCCAGGGCGACCTGGAGGGCTGCCGCCTGGAGGGCGAGCGGGTCATCGTGCCCAAGGGCTGGCAGGCCGCCTACGATCAGTTCCGCGAATCCGGCTGGCTGGGCCTGTCGCTGCCGGAACAATACGGCGGCCAGGGCCTGCCCAAGCTGGTCTCCACCCCGGTGTGGGAGATGTGGTTCTCCAGCAACATGGCCTTCACCATGCTGCCGCAGCTCAACGTCGGCCAGGCCGAGGCGCTGCTGATCGCCGCCAGCGAGCAGCAGAAGGCCACCTGGCTCGAGAAGATCGTCAGCGGCGAATGGGCCGCTACCATGAACCTCACCGAGCCCCAGGCCGGCTCCGACCTGGCCGCCACCCGCATGCGCGCCGAGCCCGACGCGGACGGCGACTACCGCCTCTTCGGGCAGAAGATCTACATCTCCTACGGCGAGCACGAGCTCACCCCCAACATCCTGCACCTGGTGCTGGCCCGGCTGCCCGATGCCCCCGAGGGGGTCAAGGGGCTGTCGCTGTTCCTGGTGCCCAAGTACCGCCTCGACGCGGACGGAAATCCCGGCGAGCAGAACGACGTGCGCTGCATCTCCATCGAGCACAAGATGGGCATCCACGGCAGCCCCACCTGCACGCTCAGCTTCGGCGACCAGGGCGGTGCCGTGGGCCAACTGGTCGGCGAGCCGCACCAGGGCCTCAAGACCATGTTCGTGATGATGAACGAGGCCCGCTTCGGGGTCGGCGTGCAGGGCCTGGCGCTGGGCGAGCGCGCCTACCAGGCGGCGCTGGAGCATGCCCGGGAGCGGGTCCAGGGGCGCAACGTGGTCAGCGGCGAGATGGGCCTGCCGATCCTGCACCACCCGGACGTCAAGCGCATGCTGGTGGGCATGCGCGCGCGACTGCTGGCCATGCGCACCTTCCTCTACACCGCCGCCGGCTGGTTCGACCTGGCCCGCCATCATCCGGACGCCGAGGTCGCCGACAGGCACCGGCGCTACGTCGACCTGCTGATGCCGGTGGCCAAGGGCTGGTGCACCGAGGTCGGCAACGACCTGTGCGACGAGGCGATCCAGGTGTTCGGCGGCATGGGCTTCGTCGAGGAAACCGGCGTCGCCCAACTGTTCCGCGACGCCCGCATCATCACCATCTACGAGGGCACCACCGGCATCCAGGCCAACGACCTGCTGGGCCGCAAGATCCTGCGCGAGAACGGCGAAACGCTGTGCGAGCTGCTCGACGACATCCGCGCCTGTGCGAGCTCGGTCGGCGAGGACGAGCGCCTCGCCGAACTGGCCGAAGGCCTGGACGAGATGCTCGACGCGCTGGCCGCCACGACCGACTGGCTGCTCGCCCAGGGCAAGGATCAGACCGCCGCGCTCTACGGCGGCGCGGTGCCCCTGCTGCACCTGCTGGGCACCGTGTGCGGCGGCTGGCAGCTGGCCCGGGCCGCCCAGGCGGCGCAGCGCCAGCGCGATGCCGGCGAGGGCGACGCCGACCACCTGGCCGACGTCATCGAGCTCGCCCGCTTCTACATGGCCAGCATCGCCCCCGAGGCAGCGGCCCATGCCCGGGCCGTGCGCGACGGCGGCCGGGTGCTGGCCCGGTTCCCCGAAGGCGGGCTCTAAACCCTGCCGCTCATCCTTCAAAGGTGATAGGAAAAACGTCATGAAAGTACTCGTCGCGCTCAAACGCGTCATCGACTACAACGTCAAGATCCGGGTCAAGCCGGATCACTCCGACGTCGATCTGACCAACGTCAAGATGGCCATGAACCCCTTCTGCGAGATCGCCGTGGAAGAGGCGGTGCGGCTCAAGGAAGCCGGGGTGGCCACCGAGGTGGTCGCCGTCACCGTGGGCCCCAAGGCCGCCCAGGAGCAGCTGCGCACCGCCCTGGCGCTGGGCGCCGACCGGGCGATTCATGTGGATACGTCAGTGCAGACCGACGCGCCGGTCGAGTCGCTGGCCGCCGCCAAGCTGCTGGCCAAGGTGGTGGACGCCGAGCAGCCGGGCCTGACCATCCTCGGCAAGCAGGCCATCGACAGCGACAACAACCAGGTGGGCCAGATGCTCGCCGCCCTGACCGGCCGCCCCCAGGGCACCTTCGCCTCCGAGGTGGTCGTGGACGGCGGAACTGGTGAAGAGCGCCTGAAGGTGACCCGCGAGATCGACGGCGGCCTGCAGACCGTCGCCCTGCCGCTGCCGGCCATCGTCACCACCGACCTGCGCCTCAACGAGCCGCGCTACGCCAAACTGCCGGACATCATGAAGGCCAAGAAGAAGCCGCTGGACACCCAGACCCCGGACGAGCTGGGCGTGTCGGTCTCCTCCGGCCTCAAGCGGATCCGCGTCGAGCCGCCGGCCGAGCGCCAGGGCGGCGTCAAGGTGGGCTCCGTGGACGAGCTCGTGGACAAACTCAAGAATGAAGCCCAAGCGCTTTGAAAAAAGTGCTTTGAAAATTGTTCTTGGAAAACAGTTGCTTTGAGAGGAGCTGATCGGATGAGCATTCTGGTACTCGCGGAACATCACGACGGCCAGCTGGCCGAGGCCACCGCCCACGTGGTCGCCGCCGCCCAGCAGATCGGTGGCGACATCGACGTCCTGGTCGCCGGTGAGAACGTCGGCACCATCGCCGAGGCTGCCGCCAGGCTCGACGGCGTGACCAAGGTGCGCGTGGCCGACCATGCAGTCTATGCCCACCAGCTGGCCGAGCCGCTGGGCGGGCTGCTGGTGTCGCTGGCCGACGACTACAGCCATGTGCTGGCGGCGGCCTCGACCACCGGCAAGAACGTCATGCCGCGTCTCGCCGCGCTGAAGGACGTCTCGCAGATCTCCGAGATCATCGCCGTGGAGAGCGCCGACACCTTCAAGCGGCCGATCTACGCCGGCAATGCCATCGCCACCGTGCAGAGCGAGGATGCGCTGAAGGTGATCACCGTGCGCGCCACCGCCTTCGACGCGGTCGGTGAGGGAGCGGATGCCGGCGTCGAAGCCGTCGACACCGTGGTCGACAACGCCCTGTCCTCCTTCGTCGGCGAACAACTGGCGCAGAGCGACCGTCCCGAACTGGGGGCCGCCAAGGTGGTCATCTCCGGTGGGCGCGGCATGGGCAACGGCGAGAACTTCAAGCTGCTCGAGGGTGTCGCCGACAAGCTCGGCGCGGCCATCGGTGCCTCGCGCGCCGCGGTGGACGCCGGCTTCGTGCCCAACGACATGCAAGTCGGCCAGACCGGCAAGATCGTTGCCCCGGAGCTGTACATCGCGGTGGGCATCTCGGGCGCCATCCAGCACCTGGCGGGGATGAAGGACTCCCGAGTGATCGTGGCCATCAACAAGGACGAGGAAGCGCCGATCTTCCAGGTCGCGGACTACGGTCTCGTGGCGAATCTCTTCGAGGCGCTGCCGGAGCTCGAACAGAAGCTCTAAGGCCGAGGAAAGGCGCGACCCCATCGGTCGCGCTATCGAGGGTCACTGGTCTCGTGGCGAATCTCTTCGAGGCGCTGCCGGAGCTCGAACAGAAGCTCTAAGGCCGAGGAAAGGCGCGACCCCATCGGTCGCGCTATCGAGGGTCACTGGTCTCGTGGCGGATCTCTTCGAGGCGCTGCCGGAGCTCGAACAGAAGCTCTAAGGCCGAGGAAAGGCGCGACCCCATCGGTCGCGCTATCGAGGGTCACTGGTCTCGTGGCGGAACTCTTCGAGGCCCTGCCCAAGCTCGAGCGCAGGCTGTAGCCCCGGGAAGGCGCTGCTCGGTCAGTGCCTTCTGCATGGAACCCCCGCGGCATCAGACGTACATCCCGCCGTTGACGTTCAGGGTCTGGCCATTGACGTAGGAAGCCTCGTCGGAAGCCAGGAAGGCCACCACCGCCGCGATCTCCTCCGGCCGGCCACTGCGGCCCTGGGGAATCCGCGCCAGCAGCTTGTCGCGGATCTTCTCGGGGACCTGCGCGGTCATCTCGCTGTCGATGAAGCCCGGCGCCACGGCGTTGATCAACACGCCCTGGCGCGCCAGCTCCTTGCTCAGGCTCTTGACCAGGCCGATCACTCCCGCCTTGGAGGCCGAGTAGTTGGCCTGGCCGACATTGCCCTCGTTGCCGGAAATCGAACTGACACAGACGATGCGACCCTTCTGCCGCTCGACCATATGCCGGGCGACTTCCTGAGTGCAGACGAACATCGAAGTGAGGTTGGTATCGAGCACCGACGCCCACTGCTCGTCGGTCATCTTCAGGAAGGTGGCATCGCGGGTGATGCCGGCATTGTTGACCAGGATGTCCAGGCGGCCGAAACGATCCGTCACGCGCCGGACCAGCGCCGCCACCTGGGTGCGATCGGCCACGTCGCAGGCGACCGCCAGGCTGTCGTGGCCCCGTTCGACGAGCGCTTTCGCCATCCGCCGGGCAGCCTCACCGTCGATATCCACCACCACGGTGCAGGCACCTTCGGCGGCCAGCCGTTCGGCCATGGCAGCGCCCAGGCCACGTCCGGCACCGGTCACCACGGCCACGCGTTCGAGCAGCCTCATGAACTATCTCCACAGTGGAAAGGCGGTTCCCTCATGCATCAATATTTCACCCATGCCTGAGCGCCCATGCATGTCATGGGATAAACGCCAACACAGAAAAGAGGCGAATCACCGAGAAAAATCAGCCGATGACTCGCCTCAAAAGATCAAAACAGGAAAAAGACTTACCCAGGCGCCACTACATTAAAATTTATACATTGCCATCACCTCCACCTGCTGACCACCCGGGCGAAGTGGCATGGTGAAAGCACTTCGATCACGCCATTCGATACCAAAGTCCAAGCCAGGCAAGTACGTATAGATCAGGTTGACATTGACCTTCTCCAGGGTATCGTCAGGAACCGTCGCCGCCGTCTCATCAGCCGTCACTTGCGCATAACGAATATTGCCACGAAGCTTATCGCTGAACTTTTGACTTATCCCTGCAGTAAACCCGGTCGTGCTCACCAGCTCTCCCGTGCTATCGACCTCCCCCCGAGACGCGATAGTGGCGGGATTTGTCGCACCGTTATACCCCCAGCCTGAATACACATTATTACCTTCCCCCGTGTATCCACTCAGCGCGAGAGAGGTGCCACCAAAATTAAGCTTCCCCGCCAGGGAGAACGCCGCACCAAACTCCGAATCATCCGGCCCTGTCTCGACTTCCCGGCCCGTTACGGCAGCATTGAAGGCATGCCCTGCCTCGGTTCGATGCGTGTATGACGCCACCATGTCGGGGAGGTCGGCATCGCTGTAGACAGGATCCTGAAGGCTGAAACGCAGGCCTCCCGTCGTGTAGTGCATGACGAGATCTGGCCGCACGACAGCACCGCTGCCGGACACAGTCCCCACTCCCGTACCGTAGAAGTCGAGGATCTCTACGTCGAACGGCGCATTGGCGTAGAACTGCCCCGTCCACGTCTGACCGAGTGTCAGGTTATCGACCTTGATATAGGCATGACGCAATCGCATGGCATAGCTCGTGTCACTCGCGTCGGTGGCGTTGTCCCAGAAGTCCCCTTCCACGAAGGCTGTTACATCATGCCCCTCGATCTCTCGATCCACCTTGACGTTGAGTCGAGACTGGCGAGCAGACGAATCAAAGTAGCTTTCATCACCATCGGGATCGGTAAAGATCCCCTCTGCCTTGACATAGCCACCAACGCTGAACGTCGTTCCGTCAACCTCCCCAATTTCAAGGGCATAACCCTGGGAGGAAATGGAGGCTACTGCCACGGCCAATGCGAGTTTGTTTTTAATCTGCATTCTCGTTGTGCTCCGTTTTGTTATCTTGATGGAAGGCTCAATCTCTAAAAGAGCCATGGAAGGGGTATCCCCCCGTGAAAACGTCTTCCCCCTGCTCTGTCACTGCCGTTTCCGTCAGCCCACCTTGACGACCAGCGCCGCCGCCGAATCCCCTGCTGCACAGCCGGTCACCAGGGCATAACCACCGCCCTTGAGCGCGGTCTCCTCGATGGCCTCGATCAGCAGCCGCGCCAAGGTCGGGCCCTGAGGGTGGCCGAACACCAGGGACGTGCCGTAGTTGTTGAAAGTCTCGGCATCGAGGCCCAGCGCCTTCGCCAGATGCAGGTCATTGGCGATGAACGGTGAGTGGTTCTTGACCGTCTTGATCTGGTCGAGGGTCACTCCGGCCTGCTCAAGGGCCCGTTGCGCCGCCGAAGCCGGCGCCATGGGCATATGAGCCGGCTTGGTACGCGCATGACCGTAGGCCACCACCTGCACCGCCAGTCGGGAATCGGTACTGAGGTCCCGGGCCCGCTCGCGGGTGGTGACGATGAGGCCGGCATTACCATCGGCCGGGTGGGTCTGGGCACCGAAGGTATGAATGCCGTCGGGCTGCACCGTGCGCAGCCTGGCCAGGCCCTCGGCGCTGGTGGACATCACGCCCTCGTCGGCCTCGACGAGCCGGGTCTCCTTGCGCGAGACGGGGACTGCCAGCGGGAACATGTAGCGTTTCTGGAAGGCACGCTCGTCGACCAGGGCCTCGGCATACTGCTCATAGCGATGCAGGGTCAGCTCGTCGGCCTGCTCGCGGGTGAAACCGTGCTCGCGGGCCACGTTCTCGGCGGTGGTCAGCATGTCCTTGCCGGTGGCCGGGTCGGCGGCGATGTTGTCCATGTTCCAGTTCTCGGCGATCACCTCGCCGCCAGGCCCGTCGGGATTCGGCCAGATGGTGTGGGGCGCATTGGAGGTGCGATCGGCGAGCAGGCAGTAGGTGGTCTCGAAGCCACCGGCTTCCACCGCCAGGGCGGCATTGAACACCGCGGTAGTGGCGGTGGCGCAGGCCTGCGTGATGTTCTGCCCCGGCGCCTGGACGGCGCCCATCATGGCCGCCGCCCAGGGGGCGCCATAGAAGATCGACTTCTGGCCCACCGAGACCCCGAGGTAGAGGTAGTCGATGATCGCCGGATCGAGGTCGCGGGAGGCGAACCAGCGCTTGCTGGTGGCCGCCCCCAGTTCGATCGAGTTGACGTTGGCCAGGCTGCCCATCCACTTGCAGAAGGGGCTGGAGTAATAACCGCCGTAGGGGATATAGGCGTTCTTGAACATGTCTTTTCCTCCTGGATGTTCAGTCGCGCGCCAGATGCTCGCGCAGTCCGCCCCACCGGGGCCGGAAGAGCTCGGCCGGCATCTCGCGCAGCGAGTCGGCAATGCGCGGAACGAAATCCATGGCCGCCAGGATGTCGCGCTCGACGTCGAGGCCCGGCGCCACCTCGGTGAGGGTGATCTCGCCGTCGATCAGCTCGAACACGCAGCGCTCGGTGACGAACAGCACCGGCTTGCCGATATCCCGGGCATAGCGCCCGCTGAAGGTGATCTGATCGACGCGCTGCACGAACTTGCGGCGATGGCCTTCCTGGCGGATGGCGAGGCGATCGTCCTCCACCGCCACCTCGCCGCCGTTGGTGAAGGTGCCGCAGAACACCACCTTGCGGGCGTTCTGGCTGATATTGATGAAGCCGCCCGGGCCCACCACCTTGTCGCCGAACTTGCTGACGTTGAGGTTGCCCTCGTGATCGGTCTGGGCCAGGCCCAGGAAGCAGACGTCCAGGCCGCCGCCGTCGTAGAAATCGAACTGGTAGCCGTGGTCGATGATCGCCTCGGCGTTCCAGGAGGTGGCGAAGTCGCCGCCGCTGGCCGGCACCCCGCCATAGGTACCGAGCTCGGTGGTCAGGGTCATCAGGTCGCTGACGCCCTCCTCGGCGGCGACGCTTGCGACCCCCTCGGGCATGCCGATGCCGAGGTTGACCATGCCGCCCGGCACCAGCTCCATGGCGGCGCGCCGGGCGATCACCTTGCGCGGGTCGAGCGGCATCGGTGCGATGCCGCCGAGCGGCACCTTGAGATCGCCGGACAGCGCCGGGTTATAGCCGGTGGCCATGGTCTGCATGTGTTGTTCGGGTTCGGCCACCACCACGTGGTCCACCAGGTCGCCCGGTACCTTGACGCGCTGCGGGTGCAGGCTGCCCTGCCTTGCCAGGTACTCCACCTGGGCGATGACGATGCCGCCGCTGTTCTTCGCCGCCTGGGCCATGGACAGCTGTTCGAGGAAGATCGCCTCGCGTTCCAGGCTCAGGTTGCCGCGCTCGTCGGCGGTGGTGGCGCGGATCACCGCCACATCCACGGGGAAAGTCCGATAGAGCAACCACTCCTCGCCCTCGAGGTCGAGGCACTTGACCAGATCCTCCTCGGCCGCCGCGTTGGCCTTGCCGCCCTCCAGCCGCGGGTCGACGAAGGTGCCGAGCCCCACCTTGCTGATCACCCCGGGCTTGCCGCCGGCGATGTGGCGCCACAGGTGGGCCAGCACTCCCTGAGGCAGCAGGTAACCTTCGATACGATTCTCGCGGATCAGCTCGCCCATGCGCGGCGCCTGGCCGGTGTGGCCACTGACCAGCCGCTTGACCAGGCCGGCATGCCCCAGGTGATTCATGCCACGGGTCTTGCCATCACCACAGCCACAGCTGTGCGCCACCGTCAGGTCGCGAGGGGCACCGGTTTCAAGGAAACGCGTTTCCAGCGCCGCGGCTATCGCTTCGGCGAAGCCACACAGGCCCGCGGTGGTCCAGGCAATGGTGTCACCGTCCCCGATCAGGCCAGCCGCAGTTTTGCAGTCGATCACCTTGTTCACTGTGAAGCCCCCATGCGCCAAAAGTTATGAAATAAAATATATTGTTTATACAACAAACAAATTAAGCGAAAACTTGGCACGTCCCTCCATACGGCGCGATCAGCCGCCGGTCAGTACCAATACGATCTGGGGATAGAAGATCACCAGGGCGACCACCAGGATATCGGCGACCAGGAAGGTCGCGACGCCCTTGAAGATGTCGATCAGGGAAGCGTACTGCCCCGCGACACCCTTGATGACAAAGATGTTCATGCCCACCGGAGGGGTGATCATGCCGATTTCTAGCAGCTTGACCAGCAATACCCCGAACCAGATCAGACTGACGTCATAAAGCTCGAACACTGGCAACAGCACCGGCAGAGTCACCAGCATGGCGCCGAAGGGCTCCATGAACAGTCCCAGGAACAAGTAGATGCAGACGATCACCAGCATCAGTTCCAGAAAGGAAGGATCCCAGCCGGTCACCAACCCCGTCACCTGACCTGCCAGCCCGCTCAGACTGAGAAACAGGGTAAACATGCTGGCCCCGACGCCGATGATCAGCAGCGACGAGGTCGTCGATAACGTCTCGAGCAGTGCCGCCTTCATCGACTGACGATTCAAGCGCCCGAGCATCAAGGCGACCAGGATGGCGCCAGCGGCGCCGACCGCCCCTGCCTCGGTAGCGGTGAAGATGCCCGAGAAAAGTCCACCGAACACCAGAACCCCCAGCACCAGCACCGGCCAGATATCGACCAGAGCCTCGCGGGCCCCCACCTCCCGGGCACCGATGGCCTCGCGCGGCACGATATCGGGACGCAACCAGCTGACCACCAGGATCACCAGGCTGTAGCTCAGCGCCGTCAGCAGGCCGATGGTGATCCCCCCCAGGAAGACCTGGGTAATGGAAACCTGGGCGAAGACTCCATAGACGATCATCAGGATACTGGGAGGAATCAGCGCGCCGATGGTGCCACCGGCGGCGATGGTGCCGCAGGCAAAGCTCGGCTTGTAACCACCGTTGACCATTTCGGGAATGGCGATACGCCCCATGGCCGCCGAACAGGCGACGCTGGAACCACTCACGGCGGCGAACCCCGAACTGGCGACAATGCTCGAGATCGCCACCCCGCCCGGCAGCCAGCGGAACAAGACCTTGGCGGCATTGAACAGCCCCTTGGTGAGGCCGGCATGAAAACAGACGAAGCCCATCAGCAAGAACATCGGTACCGCACTGAGCGTCCACTTGGCGATGAACTCATAGGGCGCGGAGGACAACATGCCGATGGCGGTATCCCAGCCCAGCATCAGGGTCATGCCGCCCATCGAGACGCTGATCAAGGCCAGGGCGACCGGGACACGCAGGGCCAGCAGCGATAACAGGGCGATGAGACCATAGAAGCCGATAGTGACGGACATGGGTCACTTTCCTCCTCGGGGCTCGAGAGACGAAGATGTGTCTCCCATCAGGAAGGGCAACCGGACCAGGCAGACCAGAGCCGCCAACGCGAAAGCCAGAGGCAGCACGAAATAGGTCGGCCAGACCGGCATGGGAACGTTGAGAGACATCACGTAGGAACCGATGTCGTACTGCTCCATGGCCTTGCCCCAGGTAGCCACGGCCAGGACGGCGTAGATCGCCACCGAAAGCAGCGATACCAGGACGTCCGACAGTCGCACCAGCCAAGGCCCCATCAGCCCTTCCAGCGCCTCGACGGCGATCATGTCGCGTCGCCACTCCACCCACCCCAGGGGCAGCAGCGCCATGGTAATCAGGTAATAGCGGGTCACCAGCTCCACAGTAGCCGGCATCGATACCGACAGGGTCGAGCGCAGCACCACATCCAGCGTGATATGAATCACCATCAGCAAGATGCCGATAGTCCCCAATAGCGCCAGCCCGACGGCGGCCTGGTTGGTCAAGCGATACAAAACGGCCATGAGCGCGCCTCCTGCATCATCGGCGGGCCCGGAGACCGGCAAGAGCCGATCTCCCGGGGCATGACATCAGGTTCCGTAGGAAGAGAAATCCACCTGGTTCCAGATCTCGCGTTTCATGGCCTCGGCCACCGCTTCGGGATCCTCACCGACTTCCTCGACGATGCCGGTCCATTTATCCACCAGGCCCTGGAAGCGCTCGATCTTCGCCGCCGCATCCTCGACCTCATAGCGACTCTCGGCCTGCTCGGCGGCATGGGTCAGATCCTCTTCGAGGAAGGCCTCGGTGGCTTCCAGCAGTTCGGGATCAGGCTCCACGACCTCGATGTCACTCTCCTGGGCGATCTCCCGGGCCTCATCCGCCATCTCGTAGCCCCAGCGCTGAGTGATGGCCGCACTCGCTTCCACGGAGGCCTCGACCAGCGACTTGCGCTGCTCGGGAGAGAATGAATCCCAGGCCTGCTGTGCGACCGCATGCGAGATGGAGCTATGGAAGGTGCCGAGTTCGATGTCGGTGATATAGTTCAGCGCGTCATCCAATCGGAAGGAGATGATATCGGCGACGGAGGCAACGCTGCCCTCGATCACGCCCTGCGAGAGCGCCTCATACTGCTCTCCCACGGGAATGGAGGCCGGCGATATACCCACCGCTTCCGCCCAGCGGGAATACTGGGGGCCACCGACCCGCATGCGCAGCCCCTGGAGATCATCGAGGGAACTTGCCGGCTCGGTACTGAGGATCCGATACAGGTCGGAAGCATGGGAACTGGTATAGACGATACCCAGCTCCTTGAGTTCTTCCTGGCACTCGCCACAGGTGACGATGTACTCGGTCACCGCCGCTCCCATGGCATGAGGGTTCGTGCCCAGAAGCGCCAGATCCCCCACCAGGTTGATCTCGGGCAGGTCGGCCGGGAAGTAGGCCGGCAGGAAGAGCCCCACTTCCACCATGCCACTGCGCAACGCATTCCGCATATTGCCGATATTGGCTATCTCGGTACCCAGCAGATTTCCCGTGAGCTCGCCGTCGGTCTTCTCTGCCAGGCGCTCGGCGAATTCGGTGAACATCGGGTCATACGCCGGATGCGCCGGTGGCACACCCGGCGCCATGCGTAGATCTCGAGCCTGGGCCTGACCGGCGAACGCCAGACTCCCCAGAGAAACAGCAATGGCCAGGAACTTGAGCAGGGGACGATGCATCATGGATCACCTCAGCGTTTTTCGAGCTTGTAATTGTTATCTATATAAACAATAGATAATCACATCTATCTTGTTTCGGATTATAGTCCAGGTCACCACCTGTCCCGATACCAGACTTTGGTATACCGCGATGTACCGCCCATCGGACCCGACGCACGCACCCGCGGAGGACGCAGGACAAGCCGCCGACCGACGAGAAACTCGACCAGCATGGCCTGCCCGCCGAGCGAGCGAGTGAAACGGCGGCATGTGTCAGGCTCAGCAGCTGGACACCCGGTCCGACGGGGCACGCTTCTCTCCCTGCCTCAACGCCACCTTCACCTCCTCGGGCACCGGACGGCTCTTCAGTCGCCACGGGTCGTCCGGGTGCTGCTCCGACCAGACGCGGGTCACCCTGGCCTCCACGGCCAGGATCTCCTCCCGATGGAGGGCGTGGTACACGTCGAAGCTGCTGTTGCGGAACTCGGCGATCCGCGTCTCGATGCGTATCTCGTCGCCGAAGCGGCAGGGCGTCGTGAAACGGCTGTGCAGGTCGACCACCGGGTAGCCGACCACGCCGAAACGCGTCTGCAGGGTCGCCAGGTCGAAGCCGGCCCTGGCGAACAACAAGCATGTCGCGTGATCGAGATAAGCCAGGTAGCGAGGGTGGAAGACGATCCCTGCCGGATCGCAATCGCCCCATTCGATGGAGCGGACATGGGTGTGGGTCAGCATGTTGTCCTCTTCGATGCCCTGGCTCAGTCGAGCCGAAGCACATCCTCGGAAGGCTCGGCGGCGTAGAGCTTTTCTACGGTGGCAGCCCGGTTCTCCAGCACGGCGCGCTGGTTGATGGAGCCCTTGTCGGTGGCCTCGTTGGCATCCAGACGCGGCGGTTCGGTGAGCAACACCGCCCGCCGAACCCGATTGGCACTGCCCGTACTCTCGACGGCCAGATCGCGAAGCATCTCGAGAAACCGGTCACGCACCGGCTCGCTGGCCAGCACCCTGCCGACCCCGGCCTCATCCCCCAGCCCCGCCAGGTCACGGCACTTCTGCATATCCGGAAAGATCATGATCGAGACATAGGAGCGATCGAGCCCGGCGATCACCACATCCTTGACGTGTGGCGCCCCGACTTCAATGATGCGAGCCCTCAGCGGGCCCACGCTGACCCAGGTGCCGGTATCGAGCTTGAAGTCCTCGGAGATGCGCCCGTCGAAGCGCATGCCGCGCTGGGGATCGTCCGGGTCGATGAACTTGACGGCATCGCCCAGACAGTAGAAGCCTTCCTCGTCGAAACTCTTGGCGGTGATCTCGGGCTGGCGCCAATAGCCCGGCATCACACTGGGTCCCTTCACCCGGCATTCGAGCTTGCCGCCGTTGGGCACCAGCTTGACCGTGACCCCGCGCGCCGGCAGGCCCACCACGCCGGACTGCGACTCCTCCAGAGAGGCGAACATCGCCGAGGGGGCCGTCTCGGTGGCCCCCAGCCCGGTCAGCATGCCGACCTTGCGACCCAGGGTCTGGATGGCCAGGCGGTCGAGCTCGTCCCAGATATGCTGGGAGAGTCCCGCCGCGGCGAAGAACATCAGGTTGAGGCGAGAGAAGAAGGTCTCACGCAGGGCATCGTCACGCTTCAGGTGATCGACCAGGATCTCGAACCCCTTGGGCACATTGAAGTAGACGGTCGGCGCGATATCGCGCAGGTTGGCGATGGTCTTCTCGAATTCGCCCGGTACCGGGCGGCCGTCGTCGATATAGAGACTACCGCCGTTGTAGAGCACGATGCCGGCATTGTGGTTGCCGCCGAAGGTATGATTCCAGGGCAACCAGTCCACCAGCACCGGCGGCTCGTCGCGCAGGAAGGGCATCTGGGCCGCCAGCATCTCCTGGTTGGCGCAGAGCATCCGGTTGGTGTTGATCACCCCCTTGGGCATGCCGGTGGAGCCGGAGGTGAACAGAAACTTGGCGATGGTATCCGGGGTGACGGCCGCATGGGCCGCGTCGACCGCCTCGGTTACCGGCGTGTCCAGAAGCTCGTCGAAGGCGCGCGCGCCGACCACCTCACCGGGCTCCAGCGCCAGGCAGACACAGTCATCGGCCTTTACTGCCGCCAGGGCGGCGGCAAAGTCATCCGCCTTGTCGACCAGCACCATGCCCGGCGTCAACAAGTCGGTGATATGGCGTAACTTGCCGAAGTCCTTGCTGACCAGCGAGTAAGCCGGCGATACCGGCGCATAAGGGATCCCCACGTACATGGCCGCCATCGCCAGCAACAAGTGCTCGATGGAATTTCCGCTGAAAATGGCCACGGGACGTTCGGCATCAAGGCCCGCATCGAGCAGGCCCTGGGCCAGGGAGCGCACCTTGGTCAATGTCTCGGCATAACTCAGCCGCCGCCACTCGCCGGTAACGTCACGACGCGCCACGAAGCAGCGCTGCGGGGCGTCGAGCGCCCAGTGATCCAGTCGCCCCATCAGGGTTTCCGGATATTCGCCGAGCGGTTCTTCGACACGCAGCAATTGCACCCCATCATCACGACGGGCGAGGTGAGCGGTCGCCGTGCCCAGACGGACATCGCGGAAGGAATCTAACATGATCGCACCCTGTCATTATGGTCATTGTCGAGAAGGGTCGACCCGCCCTACCCCGGGCGTCGACGCCTTGGTAGCATGTACTTAAAGAATTTCATAAATTGTTTATCGTATAAACATTATTAGCATTAAACATTGGTCTATAAACATCAGGACGGGCTCATGAACAGCGACGACAAGAATGGAATCGACTACTCGATGCTGCAGTCGCGTCTCGGCTACAAGCTGCGGCGCGCCCAACTGGTCTACTTCGACGTTTTCTCCGAAGCCTGTGCTCAGGAGGGCATCACGCCGGGCCTGTTCGGCATCCTCGCTATCGTCTACCACAACCCGGGGCTCACCCAGTCGGCCGTATCGAATGCCCTGGATGTGGATCGCTCCGCCATGGTCGCGGCCATCGACAAGCTGGAAGGCATGGAGGTCGTGGAACGTCGGAAATCGAAGAATGATCGCCGCTCTTACGCCCTGTACCTGACAGAGAAAGGCAAGGCCTTCACGGAACGCCTCGATTACAAGGTGAATGAAGGCGAGTCGGCCTTCGACAGCTTCCTGTCCAAAGGGGAGCGGGAGTGGCTTCTGGATACGCTGGACCGGATCATCCAGGCCAGAAAAGGGGGATAAGCCCGCTCACGGCATCTCGGGCACCATCGCCCCGAGACCGTACTCCTGGTTGCCGTCGCCTCGAGACAAGAGGCTAGCCAAACGTCTCATTGCCTTGCCACCCATCAATCACAATACTGATCATCACAATAGTGATAAATGATTAAAGGTGACCCATGCAATTCCATCTCGATGGCTTCCGGACCGGCGATCCAAGCATTCACGAGCCCGCCGAGACACTGGCCAACTCGGATGCGCTGCCACCGGAGGTGGATGTGCTGATCGTCGGCTGTGGCCCGGCGGGCTTGACCCTGGCATCGCAACTGTCGGCCTTCCCCGGCATCACGACACGCATCGTCGAGCAGAAGGAAGCTCCTCTGACACTCGGCCAGGCAGACGGGATCGCCTGCCGCAGCATGGAAATGTTCGAGGCCTTCGGTTTCAGCGAACGCGTCCTCAAGGAGGCCTATTGGGTCAACGAAACGACCTTCTGGAAGCCCGACACGCAACATCGCGAGACCATCGTGCGCAGCGGTCAGATACAAGATACCGAGGATGGCCTCTCCGAATTCCCCCATGTCATCCTCAACCAGGCGCGCGTTCATGACTTCTTCCTCAGCACGATGCGCGACTCGCCCAGCCGACTGACGCCGAACTACTCGCGTCGCCTGATCGACATGACGATCGATCCCGACCTCTCCCGGGCGGTAACGCTCGACGCGACCGACTATCCGGTCACCGTGACGCTGGAGCGTTCCGATCCGGCGCACCGGGGCGAGGTGGAAACCGTGCGCGCCCGCTATGTGGTCGGCTGCGACGGCGCCCGCAGTACGGTCAGGAAATCACTCGGGCGATCTCTGAACGGCGACTCCGCCAATCAGGCCTGGGGGGTCATGGATGTCCTCGCGGTCACCGACTTCCCGGATATCCGCAAGAAATCGGCAATCCACTCCGCCAACGAAGGCAATATCCTGATCATCCCTCGTGAAGGCGGCTACCTCGTGCGCCTGTATATCGAGCTGGACAAGCTCAGGACCGATGAACGGGTCGCCAACCGCCATATCACCTCGGATCAACTGGTCGCTGCGGCGCAGCGCATCCTGCACCCCTATACGCTGGACGTGAAGGAGATCGCCTGGTGGTCGGTGTACGAGATCGGCCAACGGCTATGCGACAAGTTCGACGATGTCCCCGCAGACCAGGTATCAACGCGCATCCCGCACGTCTTCATCGCCGGGGATGCCTGCCATACCCACAGCCCCAAGGCGGGCCAGGGCATGAACGTCTCGATGCGCGACACTTTCAACCTGGGCTGGAAACTGGCCGCCGTGTTGCAGGGCCGATCCACGCCGGAACTTCTGCACACCTACACCACGGAACGGCAGACCGTCGCCCGGGAATTGATCGACTTCGATCGTGAATTCGCCAGGATGTTCAGCGCCCCTCCCAAGGGCTCCCCGGAGGACAAGGGCGATGGTGTGGACCCGGCAGCATTCCAGCAATACTTCGTCCAGCAGGGCCGCTTCACTGCCGGAACGGCGATTCAGTACTATCCCTCGTTGATTTCCGCCGAACCCGTTCACCAGCATCTCGCCAAGGGCCTGGAAATCGGCAAACGCTTCCACTCCGCCCCGGTCATCCGACTGGCGGACGCCAGGCCTCTGCACCTCGGGCATGTCGTCAAGGCAGATGGCCGTTGGCGTCTGTTTGCCTTCTCCGGCAACGAGGATCCCGCGGCTCCCGATTCGGGGCTTCGCTCGCTGTGCGAGTTCCTCGAGGCGTCACCCGACTCGCCGATCAGGCGCTATACACCGACGCATGCCGACATCGATGCCGTGATCGACCTGCGCGCCATCTGCCAGCAAGGATTCCGCGATCTTTCCCTGGACGCCTTCCCGCACTTGCTGTGGCCCGCCAAGGGCCACTACGGACTGCATGACCACGAGAAAGTGTTCTGCCCGGACACGAAGGGCGACCATGACATCTTCGACATGCGCGGCATCGACCGTGAACGGGGCTGCATGGTGCTCGTGCGCCCGGACCAGCACATCGCGCATGTACTGCCGCTCGATGCCCATGAGGCCCTGGCCAGGTTCTTCGCCGGTTTCATGATCGACGCGAACTGATCCACGATGCCGCAAACCGCCGGACCGGCGGCACCTGCTACAATCCGCCGGTCGCTTCATTTATTGCCTCGAGTAGCTCCCATGACCGACTCCCCCCTCTCCCAGGCCAATGCTCTGCCCGGCAACCTCCTGAGGCGCTGCCATCAGATCAGCGTGGCCATTTTCCTGCGCAAGTGCGAGGCCTACCAGTTGACCCAACTGCAGTACGTGATGCTTTCGGCTCTGGAAGAGATGGGCTCGATCGACCAGATCACCCTGGGCCGGCATACGGCACTGGACCGCAACACCGTGGCCGTGGTGGTCCGAAAGCTGGAAGAGCGTGGTCTGGTCTCCCGCCGGCGCCGTCCGGAAGACCGTCGTTCCATGCTGGTCACGATCACCGGGGAAGGACGGCAACTGCGCCATCGGGTCGAGGCAACCGTCGCCGAAGTGCAGGACGAGATCCTGGCGCCTCTCGAGGAGGCGGAAAAGACCCAGCTCTGCCGGCTTCTGCAGCGCCTCGCCGATGGCAACAACGCACACAGTCGTGTGCCGATCCAGCCAGCCGGTTGACCGGTCTGGCCATGGAAACCTGCGGGCCCCGCAGGCTCGGGGCCCGAGTCATCGTCATGATGCCCGCTCAGAAATCGAAGAACACCGTCTCGCCCTCACCCTGAAGGCGGATGTCGAGGCGGTAACGCACCTTGTCGTCGACCTCCTCGCGCTTGGCGATCAAGGTCCGACGGCGCGCCGGCGACTCGATGGCACCCAGTACGGGACAGGCGGCATTGGCCTCCCCCTCGTCCTCGAAATAGAGACGGGTCTGCAGATGAATATTGATGCCCCGAGCGAAGATCGCCAGGTTGATGTGCGGCGCCATCACCTTGCCATCGCCGCGAGCCACTGCACCGGGCTTGATGGTGGTCAGCGACCATTCGCTGTTGCCATCGGCAGTGGTGGCGGTACGGCCAAAGCTGTTGAACGCATTCTGCAGGTCGAATGCCGGCTGATACTGGCCTCGGGCATCGGCCTGCCAGGCTTCCAGCAGGGCATCGCGTACCAGGTCACCGTTACCGTCGATCACGGTACCGACCACCTCGATGAACTCGCCCTCGGCCTCGGGCGTGGCCATCCGGTTCCAGACTTCCTCATCGCGCTCGGGCAGGCCGGCCACATCCAGGGCCAGACCGATGTGCACATAAGGCCCGGCGGTCTGGGAGGCGGTCTCGCGCAGTATCAGCTCGCTGCAGGGCTGGGAATTCGGCTGTCGCATGGTCTCGGCTCCCCTCATTGATTCTCGAAGTAGGTCTGCAGCTCGCCCCGTACCACCAGGTCGAAACGATAGGCCAGGCAGTCCATGGGACGACTGCGCGCCATGTCGAGACGGCCGGTCATGGTCTCGACGGCCTCGGGGTCCTTGAGCGTCTGCACGATCGGACAGATCGGAATCAGCGGATCACCCTCGAAATACATCTGGGTCACCAGGCGGGTAGAAATCGACGGGCCCATCACCGACACATGGATATGCGCCGGGCGCCAGGTATTGATGCCATTGCCCCAGGGATAGGGGCCGGGCTTGATGGTGCGAAAGCGGTACCAGCCCTGCTCGTCGGTGAGACAGCGCCCCACGCCACCGAAGTTGGGGTCCAGTGGCGCCAGGTAGCCATCCTTCTTGTGGCGATAACGGCCACCGGCGTTGGCCTGCCACATTTCCACCAGGGTATGCGGTACCGGCTTGCCGAACTGATCGACCACCCGGCCGAACAGGATCATGCGCTCGCCTACCGGCAAGCCATCCTGCCCCTGACCCTGTCGATAGTTCATCAACAGGTCGTTGTCGTAGCGCCCCATGCGCAGCTGGCGAAAATCCGGCCCGGTCAGTTCGGAGACGCTGGATGTCTGCAGACTGACCAGTGCCTGGCTAGGCGAGCGGGGCACGGATGTCTTGTAACCGGGGGCATAGGCCGGTGGATGCCAGTCACGGTCGCGCTCCACGAAGCGTTTATTATCGTCTTGCATCTTGGTGTCTCTTGCTGGCTGACGGAAGGCGACGCACCGCACTGCGTGGCACGTCGGCCGATGATGGCAGTGTGGCGCCTGGCCGCAAGGCTGCCAATTGACGTCTCGACGAGAGGTCATAACCCAGGAGTTATGACATCAGAGCCCCATCGAGGTCGGTCTGAAGGCTTGTCGAGCGCATGCAGTCGTCGGTTGAAGTTCAGCGCTCGGCGGCCACTTCGCGCAATACCTCGCAGAAGGCCTCCAGCGCCAGAGAGGGCTCCATGCTGGCATTGGTGCATAACCCCACCGAGCCGCCCTGCTCTTCCAGCGGCAACGCCAGCTCGATGACGTGTCCTGCTTCCAGGTCGTCGATCACCGCCTCTCTCGGGGCTACCCAGATGGCATCACCCTCCTGCGTGTAGCGGTGGCTGATCGGCAGCGACAGGGTTTCCAGCAACTGACCGGGCAAATCCAGCGAATGGCGCACGCAGAAACTATCGACCTGCTGGCGCAGTGTGGTCTGCGGTGGCGGCAACACCCAGGGGAACTCGACCAGTCGACCGGGCGCCAGAGGGGTGACGCCGGCCAAGGGGTGACCAGTGCGCACCACCAGCACCAACGGCTCGTAGTAGAGATGCTCGAAGGTCAGGTCACGAATCTCGCGCGCCTCGGTCATGCGCCCTACCACCAGATCAAGTTCGCCGAGACGCAGTTGCGAGAGCAGGAAAGCACTGCGCCCGGCCACCACCTTGACGCCGACCTCCGCCGCCTCGTTTTCCTGCCAGCGGCGGATGGCCTCGGGCAACAATCGACTCTCCACGGTGGACAGCGCCCCGATACGCAGCCAGTGCCCCCGATGGGTGTCGCTCACCGCCGTCACACCTTCCTCCAGCGCACGAATCGCCGGCCCGGCATGACGCAGGAAGGTCAGCCCGGCCTGGGTCAGCGCCACGCCCTGGGCGCTGCGCTCGAACAGCTCGGCGCCCAGCGTCTCCTCGAGCTCACGGATGGTCTTGGAGATCCCGGGTTGGCTGATCGCCAGGCCATCGGCGGCGCGTGCGAAGCTGCGCCGCTTGGCAACCTCGAGGAAGGCCTGCAGGTGACGCAGCTTGATACGTGAACTCAGCATCCTGGCCTCCCTCTTCTCGCGCCCCGATTCATGTCCCACCTCCTCGACTTACGCCAGAACCTAGCCCGGCTCGCCAGGATGCCATATCGCATCCTGAAAACATCCAGAGGCTCGCGGAGATGTGTCTGAGTCGCGTCGCGAGCGAAGAGAGGCTGGTCGCCACCGGAGCGCAGCAGCGAGTCAGGGCGTCTCCCCTCCCCAGCCCAGCTGCTTGGCCAGCGCGAAGGCATGGTTGGCCGCCGGCACGCCGCCGTAGACCGCCACGTGCATCAGCACCTGGCGCAGCTGGGCCTCGCTGAGGCCGATGCGCTTGGCGGTCTTGAGGTGCAGCTCCAGCTCCTCGCGGCCCAGGGCGGCGAGGATGCCGGTGGTGATCATGCTGCGCTCGGCGCGGGTCAGGTCCTCGTTGCCCCACAGCTCGCCCCAGGCCAGGCGGGTGATCATCTGCTGGAAGGGCGCATCCAGGCTGTTGGCGTTCTCGGTGGAGCGCGCCACGTGGGCCTCGCCCAGCACCTGCTTGCGGGTCTCGAGGCCCTCGTCATAGGACACGCCCTGCTCACCGACCCACGAGCGGTCCGCGGCCATCCACAGCAGCAACCGTTTGGCGAACGCCGCGGAGACCTCCACCGAGGGCACATGGCCGACGGCCTCGAGCACCTCCAGTGGCGCGCCGTCGCACTCGGCGGCCAGGGCCTGCAGGGTCTCGGGCGGGGTCGCCATGTCCTCGCTGCCGCCCAGCAGGTGGACGTCGACTCCCTCCGGCCCAGTGCGGCCACCCTTGAGCTGGCCACGGAAGTCGCTGTGGCCGAGCATCTCGCACAGTCGGGCATAGCTCTCGCCGTCGGTGCGCGCCATCTGGACGCACCAGCCACTCTCCAGGGCCGGGTCGCGCTCGATGAGGCCGGCGGCGAACCAGCGCGGCACGATCTCGCCGGCCATCGCCGCCAGGCCCTCGTCGCGCACGCGGCCGGCGCGGGTATTCCACATCTCGGCGTTGCCGATCACCGCCCCGGTGTTGGTCAGGGTCGCCGACAGCAGTCGCTCGGCGTGGGCCTTGAGCAACTGCTGGCCGACCACGCCGCCGATGGAGGTGCCGACGAAGTGGAAGCGTGCCGCGCCGGCGCGCTCGGCCAGGGCCAGGGCCTCGGCGGCGAGCGCCTCGGGGGTGATCTCGCTGCCGTCGGCCGGCCAGGCCTCACTGGCGCCGTGCCCGGGCAGATCCCAGGTCAGCACCCGATAGCGCGGCAGCAGCGACGCCAGCACGTCGTCCCACACCGCCTGGGTCATGCCCAGCGGATGGGCCAGGACCACCAGTGGATTGGCCTCGGCGCCCAGCAGGCGATAGGCCACACTGCGGCCCTCGATATTCAGAAATGCCATTCGATCTCTCCCCTCTTATCTCTTCCCTCTTCTATCCCGTTACGCCCGCTCGATCAGCGTGGCGATGCCCTGCCCCACGCCGACACACATGGTGCACAGCGCATAGCGCTTGCCGGTCTTCTGGAGCTCGTGGGCGGCGGTCATCAGCAATCGTGCGCCTGACATGCCCAGCGGATGGCCCAGGGCGATGGCGCCGCCGTTGGGGTTCACGCGCGGGTCGTCATCCTCGAGACCCAGGTCGCGCATGCAGGCGAGTGCCTGGGCGGCAAAGGCCTCATTGAGCTCGATGACGTCGATCTCGTCGAGGGAGACACCGGTGCGCTCGAGCAGACGACGCACCGCGGGCACCGGGCCATAGCCCATGATACGCGGCTCGACGCCGGCGGTGGCCATGCCGACGATCCTGGCCATCGGCGTCAGGCCGTGCTGCTCCATCGCCGCCTGGCTGGCCACCAGCATTGCCGCGGCGCCATCGTTGACCCCGGAGGCGTTGCCCGCGGTGACGCTACCGCCTTCCGCCTTGAAGGGCGTCGGCAGCTTGGCGAGCTTCTCGACGGTGGTGCCGGCGCGCGGGTGCTCGTCGGTATCGAAGACCAGCGGTTCCTGCTTGCGGCGCGGGATCTCGATGGCGACGATCTCCTCGGCAAAGCGGCCGGTGTGCTGGGCCTCGGCGACCTTGGCCTGGGAACGCGCCGCGAAGGTGTCCTGGTCCTCCCGGGAGATGGCGAACTGCTCGGCCACGTTCTCGGCGGTCTCGGGCATCGAATGGGTGTCGTAGACCTGCTTCATCAGCGGATTGACGAAGCGCCAGCCAATGGTAGTGTCCTCGATCTGCTGGCCACGAGCGTAGGCGCTCTCGGCCTTGCCCATCACATAGGGCGCCCGGGACATGGACTCCACGCCGCCGGCCAGCGCCAGGTCCATCTCGCCGGCCTTGATGGCGCGGAAGGCGGTACCCACGGCATCCATGCCCGAGCCACACAGGCGATTCAGGGTAGTGCCGGGCACCGAGGGCGGCAGGCCGGCCAGAAGCGACGACATGCGGGCGACATTGCGGTTGTCCTCCCCGGCCTGGTTGGCACAGCCCATGAAGACTTCCTCGATCGCCGCGGGCTCCAGCCGAGGCGTCTCGGCCAGCACGGCCTTGAAGATATCGGCGGCCAGGTCGTCGGGACGTACGCCGGCCAGGGTGCCGCCGAAGCGGCCGATGGCACTACGGCGCGGATGACAGAGATAGACGTCGGTCATGGCAAGACTCCTTGATCGCCCCGGCGCAGCCGGGACGACGATGTCGTTGGCGGCGGCTTACTGGCCGGCGTGGGCCCGGGCGGTCCGATCCTTGAGCTCGCGCAACACCTCGAGCTCGCGGGCGCCGGGCTCCGGGGTGCTCTCCAGGGCCTCGGCGAAGCGAATCTCCCAGCCGGTGGCCTCCTGGACCTGCTCGGCGGTCACACCCGGGTGCAGCGATACCACCACCAGTTCCTTTGTCTCCGGGTCCGGCTTCATCACGCACAGGTCGGTGATGACCCGGGTCGGGCCACGGCCGATGTTGGGCACGCCGTCGCGGGCCTTGCCGTCGCGGCCGAACCCCAGGGTGGTGACGAAGTCGACCTCATCAACGAAGGTGCGCCTGGAGTGCTTGAGGGTGATGAAGACCTCCCCCGCATTCGTTGCAATTTCGGGGGCCCCGCCTCCGCCCGGCAGACGTACCTTGGGGGAGGTGTAATCGCCGATCAGGGTGGTGTTGAGGTTGCAGTAGCGGTCGATCTGGGCGGTGCCGAGGAAGCCGACGTCGATCTTGCCGCCCTGCAGCCAGTAGCGGAACATCTCCGGCACCGAGACGGTGGTCAGCGCGGTCTCGCACAGCTCGCCGTCGCCGATCGACAGCGGCAGCACCTCGGGCTTGGTCTGCAGGGTGCCGGACTCGTAGATCAATACCACGTCCGGGGCATGGGTCAGGCGCGCCAGGTTGGCGGCCTCGGACGGCAAGCCGATACCGACGAAGCACGTCATCCCGTTCTCCAGCGCCCGCGCGGCGGTCACGGTCATCATCTCGCCGGCGGTGTAATCCAGGCTCTTCTCGACAGCACTCATCAGGCGTTCCCCCCTGCGTTCATGACATTGTCGTCGATCCACTTGGTGAACGTATCGCGGTCGCGCGCGATGGTATCCCACTCCTTGTAGAAGTGGTTGTCGCGTGGGTAGTAGCCATGTGCGTAGGACGGCAGCGAGCCCTTCTCGGCGACGCTGATGGCATCGATGGCCCAGCCCGGGATCACGCAGGCATTGGGATGGGTATCGAGGTCGTCGACGATCTCCTCGACGGTGACGATGCTGTGCCTGGCGGCCAGCACGGCCTCCTTCTGCACGCCGACGATGCCCTCGACCAGGACGTTGCCGGCGCGGTCGGCCTTCTGGGCGTGGACGATGGAGACATCCGGGCGCACGGACGGGACCGCGGCCAGGCGCTCACCGGTGAAGGGGCACTCGATGAACTTGATCTGGTCGTTGACGTTGGGCAGCTCGCTGCCCACATAGCCACGCAGTACGGCCAGCGGCAGCCCGGCGGCCCCGGCCTCGAAGGCGCACGCCATGGCGGCGTGGCTGTGCTCGAGGATCTCGACCTGGTGCGGCCAGCCCTTCTCGACGGCATCGCGCAGACGGTGCAACGACCCGACCCCCGGGTTACCGCCCCAGGAGAAGATCACCTTCTTCGCGCAACCGGCACCGATCAGTTGGTCATAGACCAGGTCCGGCGTCATGCGGATCAGCGTCAGGTCGCGCTTGCCCTGGCGGATGAGTTCGTGCCCGGCGGCAAAGGGAATCAGATGGGTAAAGCCTTCCATGGCCACGGTGGCACCGTCTTCGACGTAACGTGACACCGCATCATGCAGGCTGAGGATCTCGGCCATGATGGATCGCCTCTGGTTGAATCACGCACCGGCGCTTTTCGAAACGCCTGTCGGGCGGCGAAGGTCACCACCCAGCAAGGTGCGCTTTACGAACATAGGTTTGTTATGCGAACAAAATAATCCGGCATTCACGGCCCGTCAAATAGGCAAGAAAAATGGGGGCAGGTATTCCCTGCCCCCATCACGGACGTCTCTTTCACTGAATTTTCAGTTGCTTACCCACCTTCCAGCCAGTCACGAGCACGCGACACCTGTGCCTGGCTGCTACCAAGGTATAAGGCTGGATCCGTAGCGGCCTCGAGGTCCACACGCGCGATCCCGGCCGCCAAGTCGCCGTGGCGGGAAGCCAGCAGTGCCTCGAGGACCTCGGCGTAGTCACGGCCCTGACGACGCGCCTGGTCCGCCGCCTCTGCCGCCAGCACCTTGGCTTGCTCCGCCCCCAGATGCGGCGTCAGCAGTCTGGTGACCGGCTCGGCCATGATCGCACCGCCGGTTATCCTGAGATTGCGTTGCATGGCCTCGTCATGCACCTCAAGCCCCTCCAGCAACACGGCGGCCTGTTCGAGGACACCCTCCAGCAACAGCGCGCTGTCGACCAGTGGTGCCCATTCGGCATGCCACTCCCCCAGCCCGCGCTCCAGCGGCTGGGCCGTGGCATTGAGGATGACCGAGGTATGCCCGTGGATCTGGCGACAGGCTCCCCGGATCATCGCGCAGCGTACCGGGTTGCGCTTGTGAGGCATGGACGATGACTCTCCCATGCCTTCCCCGGCGGGCTCGGCCACCTCACCGACTTCGGTCTGGGTCATCAGTGACACGTCCAGCGCCATCTTCTCGGCGGCGCCGGCCACGGCATCTAAGGCCGTCGCCAGGGCATGGATCGGCTGACGGTCGGTGTGCCAGGGCAGCACTGGTGCCGACAGCCCGAGCCGCTCGGCCAGGCCGTCCATGACGGTGAGCCCCAGGGCCTCCCAGCCCGGCCCGTCTAAACCAGAGTGCACCCCCACGGCACCACCGAACTGCACGGGAAGCCCCGGCTCGGCCAATGCGGCGAGGCGCCGCCGCGCCTGCTCGAGACCCAGCGCCCAGTGGGCCACCTTGACGCCGAAGGTGATCGGCAGCGCCTGCTGCATCAGGGTACGCCCGACCATGGGCGTTTTTTCATGGGCACGCATCAGCGACAGCGCCACCCGTCGACAGCGCGAAAGCAGTGAGTCCAGGCTGTGCAAACGTGGCATCAACATGGCCATCAAGGCAGAATCGATCACATCCTGGCTGGTCGCGCCGAGATGCCAGTAGGGCTTGAGATCATCGGGGAGCGCGGCCCGCCCGGCCTTGACGAAAGGAATGGCGGCATTACCCCCACTGGCGACGCCCTCGGCGATCGCCCGCCGATCGAAGTCCTGGCCTTCCAAGTGCTCTCGCATGCGTTCGGCGGTACCGGCGGGAATGGCCCCTTCGGCCTCCTGGGTCTCGGCCAGGGCCAGTTCGAAAGCCAGCATGGCGCGAACGAAGTCCTCGTCACGACATGTGGCCAGGCCACTCTGGCTCATGAAAGGATGCTGGATCAGGGCGTCGGACATGGCAGGCTCTCCACTGGCGGGCACAACCGACCTCGAAGCAGGGTCGGTTCATCCCTTGACATAAGTCGTACAAGTGTTCGCAATTCGAACAGATATGCTAGATTGGTGACGAGTGACCTAGCAAGTCGACATGAACCCTCTGCGAAGACACGCCCATGCAAGACGAGACACTGACAGCCGATGATCGCGACTTCGTGACGGCATTGGCCAGCGGCCTGGAAGTCATCCAGGCCTTCGACGAAGACACCCCGCGCATGACGCTGAGCGAGGTCGCCGCCAAGACGGACATGAATCGGGCCCGCGCCCGCCGTTTCCTGCTGACGCTCCATGCCCTGGGTTATGTCCGCAAGCAGCAACGCCACTTCGAGCTCGCCCCAAAGGCACTACAGCTGGGCTATGCCTTCCTGTCGGCCAACAACTACCGCTCGGTGATCCAGCAATATCTGGAAGACATCACCGCCGAGATCGGCGAATCCTCGTCGCTGGGGGTGCTGGACGGCAACGAAGTGATTTACGTGGCCCGCTCTTCCGCCAAGCATAGACTGATGGCGATCACCCTGTCGGTCGGCACACGCCTGCCGGCGGCCTATACCTCGATGGGACGTGTGCTGCTGTCGCAGTTGCCGGATGAGGAACTGGCCCGCTACCTCGAACAGGTGAAGCTCGAACCCCATACCGAGCGCTCCATCACCGACACGGCCCAGTTGCGCAACTGTCTCGAACAGGTACGCCAACAGGGTTACAGCATCGTCGATCAGGAACTGGACCCGGGTCTGCGCTCCCTGGCCGTACCGGCCTTCGATGCCAACGGCAAACTGCTTGGCGCCATCAACATCAGCACCAACGCCGCACGCATCGACTTCGACACCCTGACCCAATCGTTTCTGCCGCTGCTGCAGGACAAGGTGCAGTTGATCCAGACCCATGTCAGCTGAGCGCCACACACATCCTGACAGAAGCAACGTTCTCCCGGCCGCTTACAGGAACCTCCCATGGCATCAAGCTTGATCGAGCGCACCCTCGGCGTGCTGGACGCCCTGTCCGGCGACGTACGCGGGCTTCCGCTGCAGACCATTGCCGAACGGCTGGCAATTCCCAAGAGTGCCGCGCATCGAATCTGCCAGGAACTGATCCGCCTGGGCTATGTGCGCCAGGAACCGCTCAGTTCCCACTACCAGCTCACCACGCGCCTGGTCGCCATGGGCAGCCGTTTCCTGGCCAGCAGTGGAGCCCCCGACGTGATCCAGCCGATCCTCGACCGGCTGGCCGAGGAATCCGGCGAACTGGTCCGCCTGGGCATCATCGAAGGGCAGCGTCAGGTCTGGATCGCCAAGGCCCAGGGAGCTCGTTCCGGCCTGCGCTATGATCCAGACATGGGGCGCGAGGCACCGCTCTACTACACCGCCTCGGGCCATGCCTGGCTGGCCAGCCTCAGCAACGAAGAAGCGCTCGCCCTGGTCGAAACCCAGGGCATCGGCGACCCGGACAACTTCGGCCCCCAGGCACCACGCTCCCATGCCGAGCTCATCGAGTGTCTAAACCGGACTCGAACCCACGGCTACAGCTGGCAGGTGGAACACGTCGGGATCGGCACGGCGGCACTGGCCGTCGTGGTGTCCCATCCGCTCGACGGTCACGTATTGGGGACACTGAGCGTTGCCGGGCCCAGCGTGCGCCTCAGCGAACCGCGTATGCACCGCCTGGCACCGGAGCTGCTGCGAGCCGCCGAGGAATTGTCACAGGCCTGGCTGTCCTCGCGACTGTTCACCTGATTCCATCGCCCTGTCCCCTCACCTGCCCCATCGCACGACGGCAAGGAGGCCCTGTGCTCGAGATCCTCGTCATCACCACCCCGATCTTCCTGATCATCGGCCTCGGCTACCTGGCCCGGGCAGGCCGCCTCATCGACCATGAGGCGCTCAAGGGCATCGGTACCTTCGTCATGTACTTCGCGTTGCCGGCACTGGTCATCCGCGCCCTGACCCAGAACCCCCTGGAGGAGGTCTTCGACCCCCACTACCTGCTGGCCTACGGCGCGGGCTCGCTGGCGGTGTTCGGCCTCGGTCTGGCGCTCACCCTGGGTCTGGAGCGCAAGACGCTGGCCGCCGGGGCCATCCAGTCCCTCGGCATGTCGGCCTCCAACAGCGGCTTCATCGGCTACCCGGTGGCGGCCATGGCGCTGGGGCCGCCCGCGGCGGTCTTCCTGGCCCTGAACATGCTGATCGAGAACCTGCTGATCATCCCGCTGGCCCTAATCCTGGCCGAACTGGGTCACCAGACCGGCAATGGCCTGCGCGAGACGCTGCGCCAGACGGGACTGCGCCTGGTGCGCAATCCCATCCTCATCGGGCTCGCGATCGGCGTGTTGCTGGCCGCGACGGGCCAGCCTCTGCCCCGCTCCCTGGCCAAGGTCGTCGACATGCTGGCCGGGGCCGCTGGCCCCGCCGCCCTGTTCGTGATCGGCGGCTCGCTGTTCGGCCTGCGCGTCCAGGGCATGGCGCTGGACATGGGACAGATCGCCGTCGGCAAGCTGGTGCTGCACCCATTGGCGGTGCTCGGCGTCTTCCTACTGCTGCCGGACGTCGATCCCCTGCTGATCACCGGCGCCTTGCTATTCGCATGCGCGCCGATGATCAGCGTCTATCCGCTGTTCGGTCAGCGCTTCGGTCTCGGCGACATCTGCGCCGCCACCCTGATGGTCAGCACCTTGGCGTCCTTCGTGACCATCAGCCTGGTTCTGTGGCTGACGCGTCATAGCGGCCTGTTCGTCCTTTCCACAGGTTAACTCGAAAGTGTGGCCCACGGCGGTACATGAATGTCCTTGAATATGATTCGGGCTATATCCTTTCCTGCCAGCGATCCCAAGGAGGGGAAGGCGACACCTCCTCGAGCAAAAAATCCATGAAGGCACGCACTTTGGGCGCCTTGAGTCGGCGTTCGGGGGTCAAGACATAAAGCTCGCGATGGCCGGGCATGACCTCACAGTGCCATGGCTCGAGCATTGCAACCAAAGCCCCAGTGGCCAACTCCTCAGCGAGCAGCCAGGTGGGAAACATGACCACCCCCTGGCCAAGAAGCGCCGCCCTCAGCAAGCTCTCGGCATCATTGCTGACGAGACTACCCTCGACCTCATGGGCAACTTCCTTCGTCCCATCGCCCTGCTGGAAATACCAGCGCTGGCGGCCCAGCTCTCCCTGATAGATCAGGCAGTCATGCTCGACAAGTGCCTCGGGAGCTTCCGGCCTTCCCCGCCTTGCCAGGTAGTCGGGTGACGCGGCGACGACGTAGTTCATCGGCGCCAGTTGCCGTGCAATCAGCGATGAATCGGATAAATTACCGACTCGGAAGGTAATGTCATGGCCTTCGCGCACCGGGTCGACGACGTGATCGCTCAACTGCAGCTCCGCCTTGATACCCGGGAAACGGCATTGAAAGCGATGAAGCAACGGCACGATCTGGCGCTGGCCGAGGGCCACCGGAGCATTGATGCGCAACACACCACTAGGTTCCGCCTGTGGTTGATTCAGCGCTTCGGTTGCCATGTCGAGGCGTTCGAGAATATCGCGCACCTCTTCGTAATAGCGCCAACCTGCCTCGGTCAGGGTGACAGCACGGGTGTGCCGATAAAGCAGCGGCTGCCCCACCGATTCTTCCAGTCCACGAATCTGTCGCGAGACTGATGATACTGCGCGGTGAAAATGGTGCGCGGCGGCGGTAAAGCTGCCGGTGGCGGCGACACGTTCGAATACACGCAAGGCGTTCAGGTCCATCGCATCAAGGCTCATTGTGTTGCGCTCTATGCAATAAAGATTTTCAATACTACCGATTGTAGCAACAGTTGCCCTCTATCAAACTGCACCCATCGATCTGGCGTGAAGCCGGATCTTCTCGAACTTCCAAGAGGGACAACGATCATGCGCAAAGGCACAGCACTCGTTGTGGGCGCCACCGGTATCACCGGCGGCAATCTGGCTTCTTATCTGGTTGCCAGCGGGTGGACCGTTTACGGTCTATCGCGCCGTGCCACCGAACAGAGCGGCGTGATTCCCGTTGCCGCCGATCTGTTGGACAAGCCGGCCACCGAGCAAGCGCTCGCCGGGCTGCCGATCACACACGTTTTCTACTGCACCTGGATTCGTCGCGACGACGAGAAGGCCAACGTCGAGGCCAACAGCGCGATGATGCGTCATCTGTTCGAAGCGCTCGATAGCGATAACCTGCAACATGCCTCGCTGGTGACCGGCACCAAACAGTATCTGGGGTCGTTCGAGGCCTATGGTAGCGGGCGTATCGAGACTCCGTTCCGCGAATCCGAGCCGCGCGTGCCGGGCGATAACTTTTACTACGCGTTGGAAGATGTACTGTTCGAGGCCGCCGAGAATCACGGCTTTGCCTGGAACGTGCACCGACCGCACACCGTGATCGGATATGCCCGCGGCAACGCCATGAACATGGGCACGACGATTGCCGTCTACGCATCGATCTGCAAGGCAACCGGCCAGCCCTTCGTGTTCCCGGGATCGCAGACTCAGTGGAATGCACTTACCGACATGACCGATGCGCTAGTGCTGGCACGGCAGATGGAATGGGCGGCGACCACGCCGGGCGCAGCGAATCAAGCCTTCAATACGGTCAATGGAGATGTCTTCCGCTGGCGCCGCATGTGGCATGAGATCGGCGAATACTTCGGCCTCGAGGTGGCTGACTGCCCCGAGACGCCGCAGCCGCTGGAGAATCAGATGGCCGACGCGGAATCGACCTGGCGCGAAATCGCCGCGAAGCACGATCTCGTCGAGCCGGACGTCGGCAAGCTGGCTTCCTGGTGGCACACCGATGCCGACCTGGGCCGCGATCAGGAATGTGTCAACGACACCACTAAGTCCCGCGACTTCGGCTTCGACCATTTCCGCGAGACACGCGGCGCCTTTTTTGATCTATTCGATCGGCTTCGCGCCGAGAAGATCATCCCCTGATATCAGGAAGACAGGATCGAGAAATGAGCCCGGTGCCAAATGGAGCCGGGCTTTTTTCTTATTTCGGCGGGCGTTCCCGAGAGGAAACCTGCTACTCGACGATGCCAGCCCGACTCGCTGGTCAGTAACCAAGCAATGTCGGTAAACCGGTGACGGTAACAGGCACAAAGGTGATGATCAGCAGTACCAGCAGCTCCACCAGGAACAGCGGCAAGATCCGCATCGACAGGCGTCCCAGCCCGACCTTGGCCACCGAATCGGCGACGAACAGGCACAGCCCCATGGGCGGGGTGATCAACCCGATCATCAGGTTGAAGATCACGATGATGCCGAAGTGGACCGGGTCCACCCCCAGGCTCACCGCGATGGGATGCAGGATCGGCACCAGCACCAGCATGGCGGCGATGCCCTCGAGGATCATCCCCACCAGCAGGAACAGCACGATCACCGCCAGCAGGAAGGTCCACTGTACGGAGATGTAGGATAGCGTCAGCTCAGTGAGCAGATTGGGAACGCGGTTGTAGGTCAGCAGCCAATTGGCGGCTCCTACCGCAGCGATGATGATCATGATCACCGCGCTGTCGACCATGGTCCGCGAGAAGATTCCCGGCAGGTCCCTCCAGCTCAGCTTGCGGAACAGCACCGTGCCCACGAACAGCGCATAGGCGACCGCGAAGGCCGCGGCTTCGGTAGGCGTGACGATGCCCAGCAGGATAGCACCGACCACGAACACCGGCATCAGCAACGGGATGATGCCATCAACCAGGATGGTGCGCTTCTCCTCCTTGGGCATATCGACCTCGTGACGCTTCTCGTACTTGCTGGCAAACAGCAGCACGTAGCCTGACAGGAAGACCGCCAGCAGCACCCCGGGCACGATCCCCGCCAAGAACAGCGAAGGCACCGAGACCCCAGTCACGATCAGCGCATAGATGATCACCGGAATGCTCGGCGGAATGATCGGCCCGATCACCGAGGAGGCGGCGGTCAGCGCCGCGGCAAAATCTCGCGGATAGCCCTCCTTCTCCATCTCGGGAATGAACACTCGCCCCAACGCCGAGGTATCGGCCACCGCAGAGCCAGACAGTCCGGCGAAAATCACCGAGGCCCAGATGTTGACGTGGGCCAGGCCACCCTTGACCCGCCCGATCAGCACCTTGGAGAAGGCGATGATGCGCACTGTGATGCCGCTCTCGTTCATCAGCTCACCGGCCAGCACGAACAGCGGAATGGCCAGCAGAGCGAACGAGTTGAGACTCGAGAACATCTCGGTGGCTACGGTGGAGAGTTGGTAGGGGAAGCCGGCGGTGACCATGAAATACAGCAACGCGGCGACGATGGCGAAAGCGACCGGCACGCCGATGGCGAGGCCGAGCAGCAAGATGACGTAAACCATGTCAGGACACCTCGGAAGAGGGAGAGCACAGCGCCGCCAGGCGCTCGACGAGTTTGATCAATGCCGCGAAGGCGAGCATCACACCCCCCAGGCACAGCGCAAACTGGTAAGGTGCCAGGGTACCGAGAGCGGTGAGGAACTCCAGCCCGGTAGCATCGCGCAGGCTGCGAACCGGGCCACTGAGCCCGGAGATGCGCATGCCGCCGCGACTGGCCATGAAGAGGTAGCCCGACCAGGCCAGCAAGGCGCCGATCACCACCACCGCCAGGTCGACGATCACGAACAGTGCCTCGCGCACGCGGGCCGACAGGAAGTCGACGACGATGCCCAGGCGCACATGGCGGTCCTGCACATAGGCCAGCGCCATGCCGAACATCACGCCGTAGATGCCCAGGAAGACCGGCACCTGATCGCCCCAGGCCAGGGAACTGCCGAATACGTAGCGGATGAAGGCATTGGAGAACACGATCAGGAAAATCAGCGCCATGGAGAGTCCCGCTCCCAGAGCGAAGACTCCTGTGGCGACGCGCCGCGTCGTCCGAAAGAGGGTAGCCATAAGCGTTCCATCCAAAACAGGTGCGGAGGAGCACCGTGCCGGCTCACCAGCACGGTGCGGGAGGCTTATTCGTCGGCGGTGGCGGCGGCCACGGCCTCCTGGAGACGATCGACCCATGCCGCGTCGTCACCCAGATCGTCGCGCAACCACTCGATGACCGGCGGCTGAGCCTGCTCGCGGAACGCCGCCAACTCCTCAGGCTTCGGGCGATAGACCTGCATGCCCTCCTCCTGAACGGCCTTCAGGCCCTCGGCGGTGGTGAACTGCTGGATGGCCCGTCCCATGTTACCGGCGATTTCCCCGGCGCGTTCAAGCACCTGCTGCTCCTGCTCTGAAAGCTGGTTGAAGAACTGGTCGTTGATCAGCAGAAAGTCGGTGCCGTAGACGTGGCCGTCCAGGGTCATGTAGTCCTGCAGCTCATGCAGGTTGTTGTTGTAGATGGTACCTACCGGGTTCTCCTGGCCATCGACGACCCCGGTGGAGAGTGCCGTAGGTAGCTCGGACCAAGCGATCGGCGTGGGCTCGGCGCCCAGTCCCTTGACCATCTCCACGTAGAGCGGGATGTCCTGCACCCGGAACTTGAGGCCTTCCATGTCCTCCGGCGTGCGGATCTCGTGGTCGCTGTTGGTGAAATGGCGGAACCCGGTTTCGCCGTAGCCCAGGGTACGCAGGCCGGTCTGTTCGAGGCAGTGCTGTGCCAGGGCCTCGCCGAACTCGCCGTCGAGCACCTCCCAGGCGACCACCGGCGATTCGAACATGTAAGGGATGTCCAGCACCCCTGCGGCCGGACAGATCTTGGACATCGCGCCCGAGACCATCACCACCGGCGTCATGCCATCGATGGCCTGCTGGATCATCTCGTCCTCGTCGCCCAGCGAGCCGGCGGGGAACAGTTCCACCGTCAGATCGGTCTCCGCTTCGACGATATTCTTGAAGATCCGCGCGGCGGCCCCCTTCTTGGAGCTCTGCCAGTTGTCCGGGTCAACGTGGCCAAACCGAATCGTCTGCGGCTGGGCCTGGGCAACCGAAGCAATTCCGACGGCGAGGGCGGTGCCGAGGAAGGCAAGTTTGGCAGCTCTGAAGGTCATGGGTTATCCCCCTAGATTTGATTTGTCATCTTTATCGGTCACCGACGGTAGGGACGTCGGAGTTCGCCTTGCGAACTAAAGTGCACGAAACGAACACTAGAATTCCCCCGCCTGAGTGTCAACGCGCGACGCGGGGATTACGACCAAGGTTTAAGGCACATCGCTTTCTTCCTACCCCACATATCACAGTATGGCGTCCATGGCCGGCTCCTTCTCATCAGCGCCGCATGGGCGCCGGTGAGCAGGGGCTGGCAGCGAGAGGAGTCATGTGAGGCGATGAACGAGAGAGGTGTTGGCCCGGCGTTGCGGAAGCACACCCGCACGTCGGAGAGCGTCGCCACGGAACATGGCGGCGACACAAAAAATGCAACGACATTCCAGAAAGCAACCTCGCGAACAGCAGCTTCGCAGGGCCCGGCGCTCAGCCCGCCTTGATCAACGCCTCCAGGGCGGCGTGGTAGCCCTGGCTGCCGAGGCCGGCGATCACGCTGTCGGCGCGCAGCGAGACGTAGGAATGGTGGCGGAAGGTCTCGCGCTTGTGCACGTTGGAGAGGTGCACCTCGAAGACCTTACCGTCGAAGGCGTTCAGGGCATCGAGGATAGCCACCGAGGTGTGGGTGTAGGCCGCCGGGTTGATGATGATCGCCACGGTGCCGTCCAGTCGGGCGGCGTGGATGGCATCGATCAACTCGCCCTCGTGGTTGCTCTGCCGGCAGGCAATCTCCCAGCCATTGTCCGCTGCCCTCTCGTAGAGGGCGTTGTTGATGTCTTCGAGGGTCTCGTAGCCGTAGATCTCCGGCTGGCGGGTCCCCAGCAGGTTCAGGTTGGGGCCATGCAATACCAGCACCTTGCCCTTGCTCATGAATCGCTCTCCTTCAGCAGCTGCCGCTTGTAATGATCAAACAGCGCACCGGCCTGCACATCGGCCGCGGCGCGCTTGTCGGCATCCTCGCAGAACCGCTTGAAGGCGTCGACGCCCTGGAAGACGAACAGGCTGACGCCGCTCATCACTCCAGCGTCGGCCGCCTTGGCCGCAGCGATGAACTCGGTGACCGCCGGCACATAGACAGCGTCGAATATCCAGTGCCTGGACTCGATCAGCTCCTTGGGCAGCGGGCAGCCGGGGCTCTTCTCGTGGCCGATGGGCGTGCAGTTGACCAGGCCGTCGCAGTGCCCCACTGTCTCGGTCAGTTGATCCTGCGTGATCCAGGAAGCCGGAACCCCCTGCGCCTGCAACTCGCCGGCGAGCCGACGCGCCCTGGTCTCGTCGAGATCGAGCAGAACCACTTCGTCAGCATCCAGCGTGCCGAGCCCGAAAGCCACCGCTTTGCCCACGCCCCCAGTGCCGATCAGCAGCACCCGCCCCGGTACACGCTCGCCGAAAGTGGCATGAAAGCCACTGACGAAGCCGGTAAAGTCGGTATTCTCGGCGAAGATTTCACCGTCCTCGAACACCAGGGTATTGGCGGCACCGACCATGTACGCCCCCTCGGAGGCCTGATCAGCCAACTGCACGGCCTCCTCCTTCCAGGGGAAAGTGACGTTGACGCCACGATAGCCTCTGGCGATGACCCGACGCACCTGACTCTCCAGCGAGTCGATGGTCATCTCGTTGGCGTCGAAGAGATCATAGGTAACAGGAATGCCGGTCAGTTGGCCGAGCCGCACGTGCAGGTCCGGCGAGCTGGAGTTCATTATGGCTTTGCCGATCAACCCCAATTTCATATCATTGTCTCCTGAACGAGGATGAGCTTTCGGCGATCGAAACACTCACACGAAGCTCACCCGTCAACCTCCGGGCCGCCACCTACTCCGCGGGGCCTCAGTTGGCCTTGGACTGAGCCGCGAGGCGAATCCCCGCATTGGCCTCGCCGAACTGCTGGTAACCGCCACGCCGCTCGACGAGCTCGAAGAAGAAACGCCCCGAGAAGGTTTCGGTATAGGCATGGAAGAATTCACCCTCGTCGTTGCGATCATAGAGGATATTGCGAGTACGCAAGGCCTCCAGCAGAGCCTCGTCGAGACCGAAGCGGGCTTCCAGATCGTCGTAATAGTTGCGCGGGATCTTCAGCAACGGCAAGCCGCGCCCCTGAATCTCGTCGACGGTGGCGAAGATGTCGCGACTCTCGAAGGCGATCTGCTGCACGCCGCCACGGAATTCGCTGAGGAAGCGCCCGGGCTGGGTCTCCTGGGCCTGTGACACGGTGAGCGGCAGGCGGATGCTGCGGTCCGGGCTGACCACCGCCTGGCTGACCATCATGCCGCGCGGATCGACGATCTCGTTTTCCGCTTCGGCGGCAAAACCGAACACGGTGCGATGGAACAGCTGCCAGCCCAACAGTTGGGTAGCCGGCAGCACATAAGAAAGGTGATCGATACGTACCAACCCAGCCTCGTCACGGCTCTCCTGGTCGAAGAGTTCGAAGTCGGTCCGCCACTGCAGGTCCTCGGCAGCCTGGTCATCGACCAGGTAGACCAGGCTACCCTCGATGCCACGCAGCGCCGGGATTTCCATCTCGCCCTCTCCGACCTGACCGCGGAAACGCGGCGCCAGGAAGGCCCTGGCTCTGGCCTGCGATTGCTCCACGTCATCGACGCGAAAGCCCACGGCGCAGACCGAGGTCCCATGCAGCAGACGGAAAGTATGGGCGAAGCTGTCAGTCTCGAAATTGAGCACAAGGTGAATGTCACCCTGCTTCCACAGCTCGACGTTCTTCGAACGGTGGCGCCCCACGTGACGGAAGCCGAGCGCGCCGATGAATTCGCCCAGCGGCGCGGCACTCTCCTCGTCGAGGGTGAACTCGATGAAGTGGATGCCGTGGTAGTGCGGCGCCGGCGGAATCCGCCCCGCCCAGGGCCCGTCCTCGACCAGATTCTCGAGCCAGATCAGTGAGCGCAGGCCGTCCAGGGCGGTGATCTCGGTGGGCGCGGCGCGGAAGGCGTCGCTGAAGATCTCCAGCGACAGCGGGCCATCGTAGCCCGACTTGGCCAGCTCACGCATGAAGGCCTCCAGCGGCAGCCGCCCCTGCCCGGGAAAGCAGCGGAAGTGACGGCTCCACTGCAGCACGTCCATGTCCATCAGCGGCGCGTCGGCCACCTGCACGAAGAAGATCTTGTCCCGGGGAATTTTGCCGATCGCGGAGAGGTCGTGTCCCCGCGAGAGGATATGGAAGCTGTCGAGCACCACCCCCAGGTAGGGGTGATCGGCACGCCGCACCACCTCCCAGGCATCGCGGTAGTCGGAGATGTGGCGTCCCCAGGCGAGCGCCTCGAAGCCGATGCGGATGCCGCGCTTGGCAGCGCGCTCGGCGAGCTCGCGCAGGTCGGCAGCGGCGCGGTCGAGATCGTTGTCGACCTGGGGCGAAACGTTGCTGCAGACCAGCAAGAAGTCGGTGCCCAGTTGCTCCATGAGATCGAACTTGCGCTCGGCACGCTGCATGTTACGGCTGCGCTGGGGCTCGGGCATGGCCTCGAAGTCGCGGAACGGCTGGAAGGCGACGATGGTCAGCCCCAGCGAGGCACATAGCTCGCGAATCTCCTCTGGCGAGCCATCGAACGACAGCAAGTCGTTCTCGAAGATCTCTACGCCACCATAGCCGGCACGGGCGATGGCTTCGAGCTTGGTACGCAGATCTCCACTCAGGCATACGGTGGCGATGGCACGCATCAGAACCTCCTGGTCAGACGGATCGTGAGACCCTCGCCACATCTCCCTGATGGGGTCGTTCCGACGAGGCGAGTGACGCCCAATAATGTTCGCACAGCGTTCTTAAGTTCGCATTATGCACGAACT
This sequence comes from Halomonas elongata, assembly GCF_029081005.1. Classification (GTDB taxonomy): domain Bacteria; phylum Pseudomonadota; class Gammaproteobacteria; order Pseudomonadales; family Halomonadaceae; genus Halomonas; species Halomonas elongata_B. The sequence goes on from NZ_JAJQTQ010000005.1 coordinate 92,254, forward strand.
ACAGGGGGTAAAAGCAAGCCACTCTCAGGACCGGATGCCTCTCAGCATAGAAGCCTATCCCCATAACCGGCCCGTTATCGGCACTCTTCTCCTCCCAGCCACGGCCTTTCACCTGCCAACGTGACCACACCGCCCATACCGCGGCATTGACAGATCTGGAAAGCGATTCTAGTTTGTTCGCCCAAAGTACGAAAGTTCGATTATCGTACTCACTGACATGATAAGCATCACGGGGTGATCGCCAATGCCATGGACCCAGTCCAACATGATCATTCTGGTATCGTGGGTGAACATCCCGAACGAACGGCGGGGAGGACTTCTCGCTGCCCAAGAGGCAGAAACACCCCCGGACCCAATCGAGACGCGGCCCCGAGCCAGCCGCGTTCGCGCGCAGCGGAGCCTGACGTGAGCGATTTCTTCTCCGATCCGGACAACGTCCTCGTCTTCGATTTCGACGGCGTGATCCTCGACTCGGCGAGCCTGAAGCGCGAGGCCTTCGCCGCCCTCTACAACGACCAGCCAGAGCCCCTGCAACGGGCAGTGCGTGCCTATCTGGGTCGGCGCGGCGGCCAGCCCCGGGAGGTCAAGTTTCGTCATATCGAGGCCCAGATCCTGGGCCGCACGGCCACCGACACATCCATCAATGAGCTCTGCCGGCGCTTCAAGGACAATGTCGAGCGACGTATCGTCGAGGCACCCGCCATTCCCGGGGCACTGAAATTCCTCGCGCGACATCGGGGTCGCCTGCCGATCTATCTGCTCTCCGCGACTCCCGAGCAAGAACTCAGAAACATCGTCTCGCAACGCGGCCTGACACCTTGCTTCGACGACGTCATCGGGTCACCACCGGATAAAGTCACAGGCCTTCACAACTTGCTGAATCGCCATGGCTACCGAGCAGAACATACGGTCATGATCGGCGATTCCTACAACGACTACCGCGCCGCCCGCTCCAACGGTACGGGGTTCATCGGCATCACTGCCGAGCCGGCAGCCTCGCCCTTCCCCGATGATGTCGTGACGGCTCTCGACCTATGCGGCCTGGAAGCCGCACTCGCGACCTGGTACCGCCACGGGGACTCAGGTAGCGACTGACCCCGGCTCGAGCAGCCGTTCCCATACCGCAATGACGGCATCGCGGTGTAACTGGAAGTCCTCGACCCCGCCGCGGGCCGGTTCGCGGGTCAGGGCCGAGCGATGGGACGCCGTGCGGCAGGCCAGATAGGCCTCGCGCAGCCGGCGGCAATCGTCGGCCGGCAGTCGGCCGGTCTCCTCGAGGGTCTCGAGGATGCGCATGTTGTCGCTGTAGGTCAGCAGCTCGGGCGTCTCGTGCCCCATGGCGAGCACCGCGTACTGGCACAGGAACTCGATGTCGACCATACCGCCCGGGTCGTGCTTGAGATCGAAGCTGTCGGCATCGGCCTTGCCGCCCAGGTGCTCGCGCATCCGGTTGCGCATGGCCACGACCTCCCCCCGCAGCTCGCCGAGGTCACGTTCGCCGCCGAGGATATCGCAACGCACCTTGGCGAAACGCTCGCTCAGCGTTTCGTGGCCCGCCACCACACGCGCTCTGACCAGGGCCTGATGCTCCCAGGTCCAGGCTTCGCGGCGCTGGTAATCGGCGAAGGCATCGAGACTCGAGACCAGCAGGCCCGAGTTGCCCGAGGGACGCAGACGCATGTCGACCTCGTAGAGGCTTCCTGCCGGCGTCATGGCAGTGAGCAGGTGGATGATGCGCTGGCCGAGCCGGGTGAAGAATACCGCGTTGTCGATGGGCCTTGCTCCGTCGGTGCTGCCCTGCCCGGCGCCATCGTGCAGGAACACCAGGTCCAGGTCGGAACCATAGCCGAGCTCGATGCCGCCGAGCTTGCCGTAACCGATGATCAGAAATTCCGGCACCTGGTCGCAACGCCCGCCATCTCGACGTTCGGGGAAACCATGCTTGCGCGTCAGGTGCTTCCAGGCCATGGCCAGCACCGCCTCGAGAACGACTTCGGCGATATAGGTCAGATAGTCGCTGACCTTCATCAGGTGACGGGTGCCGGCGATGTCCGAGGCGGCAACGTGCAGCACCTGGGCGTGCTTGAAGACCCGCAACGCCTCCAGCTGACCTTCTTCGTCATCCTCGGGAATCCGCCCCAGGGTCTGGCGCAGCTCATCGGCCAGACGCGTCTTGTCCGCCGGTGTATAGAGAGTATCCGGCGTGAGCAGTTCGTCGAGCAGGATGGGGTAGCGCGCCAGTTGCTCGGCAATCCAGGGGCTGGCGCTGCACAGCCGCATGAGATGCTCCAGGGCCACCGGGTTCTCGCGCAGCAACGCCAGATAGGCGGTGCGTCGCAGCACCGCCTCGATCAACGGCAGCACCCGCTCCAGAGCCGTATCGGGCGCATCGCTGTCCGCGGCAGCCTCCAGCAGCAACGGCATCAGGGCATCGAGACGCTCGAAGCCGATGCGCTGCATGGCCTGGACCTGCCGGGAGCGGCGCAGCGCCATCAACCGGCGCAGGCTGGCATCGGCCGCGACGAAACCGCCCGTCTCCAGCAGAGCCATGGCCTCCTCGTCGCTTTCATGGCCGCGCCACAGGGCGCGCCACTCATCCAGCTCGACGCCGCCATCCGCCACGGGCGCCTGATCGTTGTGCTCCGCCTCTTCCTCGGGCTCGGCGATCACCGCATCGAAGTGCCGACGTACGCGTGCCCGGACCTCGTCGAGTCGCGCCATCACCGCCGGCCAGTCTTCCATGTCCAGTCCCAGGGCGACGCGCTCGCGTTCGAGCTCGCCATCGGGCAGGGTCTGGGTCTGGCGATCCTCGAGGGCCTGCAGGATATGCTCCAGGTCACGCAGGAAGCGATAATCCGGTTCGAGTTCGTCGACCACCTCTTGCGGCAGCAACCCCAGCCCCGGTAAACGCTCGAGCGCAGTGCGCAACGAGGTCACCTGCAGTTCCGTGTCACGCCCTCCGCGGATCAACTGGAAGGCCTGCACCACGAATTCCACCTCGCGGATGCCACCGGGGCCGAGCTTGATGTTGTCCTCCATGCCACGGCGCTTCACCTCGCGGTTGATCATCGACTTCAACTCGCGCAGCGATTCGATGGCACCGAAGTCGAGGTACTTGCGATAGACGAAGGGCCGCAGGCTCGCCAGCAACTCATCGCCGGCATCCCGATCACCGGCGACCGGCCGCGCCTTGAGCATGGCGTAGCGTTCCCATTCACGCCCCTGATCCTGATAGTAGCCGGCCAGGGAGGCGAAGCTGCCGACCAGGGGCCCGCCATCCCCCAGGGGACGCAGCCGCATGTCGACTCGGAAGGCGAAACCGTCGGCGGTCACCGCATCCAGCGCGGCGATCAACTTCTGGCCGAGCTTGGTAAAATATTCCTGATGCGCCAGCGACTTGCGCCCCCCCTGGGTCTCGCCCTTCTCCGGAAAGGCGAAGATCAGGTCGATGTCGGAGGAGAGATTGAGTTCGCCGGCCCCGAGCTTGCCCATGCCCAGTACCACCAGGCGCTGCTCGCTGCCGTCGGCCCGCACCGCAGGACGCCCCCAGCGCGGCTCGACGTGGGTCTCGAGCCAGGTCAGGGCCGCATCCAGGCATACCTCGGCCAGGCGCGACACGGCACCGCTGGTGCCCCACATGTCGAGGCCCTCGGGGCGTGTCAGGTCGCGCCACACGATGCCCAGCATGCGAGCCTGCCGAAAGCGACGAATGGCGGCATGCATGGCCGCTTCATCCTCGACGTCCTCGAGGCGTCCTTCGAGCGACTCGCGCAGTACCGCCTCGGACGGCGCTTCATCCAGCTCGCCTTCGGCGTCCAGGTGGGCGAGCCAATCGGGATGCCGTACCAGTGTCTCCACGGCAAAGCCGGAAACGGCCAGCACCCGGGCCAGTTGTTCGCGCCGACCGGTCGACAGTGCCGTCCAGCACTCGCTGGGCGCCTCCTGCCCCTGCATCGAGGCCAGGTTGTCCGCTTGCTCGAGCGAAGCAGCGAGGCGCTCCCAGGCATGTCGCAACGCCGTGGCCGGCGGTTCGGGAATGGCATCCAGGGGCAGGAAATCGGCAGGCAGGGCCATGGGCGTCTCATCGTCGGCTGGCGAATGCCCTCAGCATAACCAAGCCGGCGCCTCCGACACTAGGCGTTATCCGAAAAGCGCCCGTCAGCCCAGGAGCTTGTCCCACAACAGCAGCCCCCAGGTCAGCCCGGCGAAGATCAACGCCAGCATCACCGCGGCCGAGCCGATGTCCTTGGCACGCCCGGAGAGCTTGTGACGCTCGGGCCCGATGCGATCCACCACGCTTTCGACGGCGGTGTTGAGCAGCTCGACGATCAGCACCAGCAGGCAACTGCCGACCAGCAGGATCCACTCCACCGGCGACCCACCGACCCACCAGGCCAGGGGTATCAATACCAGGCAGAGGCCAAGCTCCTGACGAAAGGCCGATTCATAGCGATAGGCCGCCTTGAACCCCTTCAAGGAATAGCGGGTGGAATGCACCAGGTGGCGCCAGCCGGTGTGTCCAGGTTTCATGGTCGGGGTTCCTAGTGGGACTCGATAAGTTGGGCCAGATCCTCGGAAAGGCGTTCCAGCACCATTGTCCAGTTGAGATAAGGGGTCGACTCGGTGCCGTTGACCAGCACGGTGAAGGCGCCCCATCGGTTCGATTCCGTACGGAAGTAGCCGGTGATCGCCCGCACCCTCACCGGCTCGTTGAGGGTGCCGGTCTTGATCATCACGCGATCCTGGAAGTTTGCCGGCCCCTTGCGGATGAAACGCATCACGCCACTGCTGGGCGACTGCAGGCCGGCCACGAAACTGGGAAACAGCGACGGTTGGTTGAACATGTAAGCCAGCAGGCCATTCACGCCACTGGCGGTGGTCCGATTCTCCGGCGTCAGGCCGCTGCCGCTGCGCAGCGTCAGGGGGCCATGCCCCGGGATGCCGGCGGCGAAGGCTTCGATGGCCGCGCCTCCCTGCTCCAGGGTCGGGCGCGGCCCCGTCGCCATGTCCAGCGCCAGGACATCGGCCATGAAATTGTTGGAGTAATTGAGGGTCCGCAGCAGGATCTCCTGGAGGGGCTTGCCGTCCACCGCTGCCAGTTGTCGTGACGAGGCCGGCGGCTTGACGGTGCTGGTGGCATGCCCACCGCGAACCCGAATACCGGCACGCTCGAGCATCGCCTTCAGCAATTGCGCGGTCTGGTCGGCCGGATCGGCGCTGGCACGGTAGAGGTCGCGAGGATAGGCGTTGGTGGAAATCTGACCGCTGAGGCGCATCACATCACCGCCACCCTCGGTCAGTCGCAGGGCCGATAGCTGGGTCCCGCTATCGGCGGCCCTGGTGTCGACCCGATTGTCGATGCCCGGCAGCAGGACCTTGCTGTCGCAGCCGGTGACCGCCGCGGACGTGCCGGGTGCCGCTCCCGGCGCGACATTCACGCACCAGCTGCCGAAATTGACGCCCGCCGAAGAGAGCAACGCACTATAGCTGTTATCCACTCGACGGCGCGCCTGACAGCGATCGGCGGTGATGCAATCCACCGGGCCAAAGCGCCATTGACTGACCACCAGCCGGCCGGTCACCTCGCGCACGCCGGCCTGGTGCAGTCGCTGCACCAGCCGCCACAGGTCTTCGCTGGTCAGTGCCGGATCGCCGCCGCCGTCGAACACCAGATCGCCGCCAAGCACCCCATTGGCATCGGGCTCGGCGGTACTGACCAGGCGAGTGGTAAAGCGGTGCTGGGGACCGAAGCGATCGAGGGCCGCCGCCGCCATGTACACCTTGGAAACCGAGGCCGGCGACAGCGAAAGCGTCGGCGACAGGCTTGCCAGGACCTCGTCGGATCGGTCCCCCGTCCCCAGCAGGCGTGCCTCGGCACTGATGCGAAAGCCGTCGTCGGTCAGCGTCGAGAGTCGCGAAAACCCCGATGCCATGGCGGACAACGGCAGCAATGACAAGACCAGCAGACAGCAGCTCAGCGTGCGATGAAACATGATGGCATCCATGCAGCGTGATTCGGGCGACGTGGCGACACCGCAGTTTACCCGGGCATGGGAAGCGTTTCGACCGTGCGTCGGCTCAGTGCGCCACCGACGAAGAAAATATCTGAATCACCGCCACGCCGCCGATGATCAGAGCCATCCCCACCACCGCCGGTAGATCGGGGCGTTCGCCATAGACCACCATGCCGACCAGCGTCACCAGCACGATGCCGAGCCCTGCCCAGACGGCATAGGCGATCCCCACCGGCAGGGTACGGAACACCAGCGTCAACAGATAGAAGGTCGTGACATAGCCCACCACCACCAGCACGCTGGGCCAGAAGCGCGAAAATTCATCCGATGCCTTGAGGGCTGATGTCGCCACCACTTCGGCGATGATCGCCAGGGCGAGAAACACATAACTCATCCGCACTCTCCCCGCGCCAGTCGCCGGCGCATGACATGATCGAAAGCCGTGTTGAATACCATGGCATAGGCCAGAAAGAACAGCATGAAGCCGAGATCCAGCCAGAAAGCCTCGATGATCCCGATACCGAGCCACCAGGCCACGGCCGGCAGCGTCATGATCAACAGTCCCAGCTCGAAGCCGAAGGCTTGGGCCAGGCGCTGGACGAGGGTACGTCGACGCGTCGGCACCCAGATATCGAAGAGCCGGTTCCATACCAGGTTCCAGAGCATGGCGGCACTCGCCAGCCCCACCGCCAGCACGCCGATCTCGCCCAGACCGTGACCGGTCAGCCAGCTCGCCAGCGGCGTCACCATCACCAGCCCTCCCATCTCGAAGAGCAGGGTGTGCGTGACCCTTTCCTTCCAGGAACGCATCGTGACCTCCTCACCCACATCGTTCGGGCCGACATGGCCTCGACGTGACGCCCCATTCTCGTCATCATGGCGATGGATGCGAGTTGGAATCCATCACTTTTTCAGATAGGTCATGAACGTCATGCGCTGGAGCATCGACCAGCTCGAGATCCTCATCGCCTGCGCCGAACGGGGTTCCTTCTCGGCGGCGGCCCGCCACCTGGGCCGAGCCCAGTCCGCGATCAGCACCGCCATCGCCCACCTCGAGACCGACCTCGACTGCCAGCTGTTCGACCGTACGGGACGAATGCCCCGTCTCACGGAAGCCGGCGAGGCGCTACTCCACGAGGCCCGGGCCGTGATCCGCCAGTGTCAGCGACTCGAGTCCCGGGCCCGTGCCATCGGCCAGGGCGAGGAGGCCCGGCTGGTCCTGGCCATCGACGAGGCCCTGGTGGAAATGCCGCCGGTGGACGAAAGCCTGGAAGCGCTGGCCGGCCACTACCCGTCCCTGCAGTTGACGCTGCTCTACGGTGCCCAGGGCGATATCGCCGGCTGGGTGGAAGACCGCACCGCCGATCTCGGCATCCTGCTGCGCCAACAAGGCCAGGGGCCGCTACTGGAAGGCATCCGCATCGCCCATCTCCAGCAAGCCCTGGTCGTGGCACGCCACCACCCGCTCGCCGGGCTCGCTGCCCCCTCGGCAGGGGATCTGGCCGGACATCGTCAACTGCTGATCGCCTCGCGCAGCGAAGGCGATGCCTGGCAACCGCTGAGTGCCCAGTTCTGGCGCCTCAACAGCTTCTACTCCATGGCCGAACTGGCAACCCGGGGACTCGGCTGGGCCCTGGTGCCACAGCACATCGCCCAGTATCCGCCCTTTCGCGACGACCTCATCCACCTGGCCAGCGACGCCCTCGGCACACCGCCGGTCATCGAGGTCGAAACGGTCTCCCGCCGTGACGGCGGACGCGGGCCCATCGCCCAGTGGCTGCAGCGTACCCTGGGAGAACGCTTTCGTGATCATCGACTCAGGTGAGTGTCATCGCGCCGCTGGCAGCAGTTCGGGACGATGCGGCAGCTCGGTCACCAGCCGCCAGAGCGACTGCCCACTTTGCCGATACTTGCCCTCGAAGGGCGTCAGCGGCTCGCCGTCGGGCTCGAACGCCTCGACCCGCCCCTCGACGCCGGTGGCCTGTCGCAGCGCCAGAGCGAACTCCTCGACGTAGAGCCGCCAGTTGGAGCGCAGTTCGAGCCGCCCACCCAGGGCCGGAATGACCGGAAACACCGGATGGCCATGCCAGCGCATCTTGAGATGCACCGACTTGGGATAAGGATTGGGATACAGCAGGTAGTGCCGCGCCGGCCGCCAGCCTTCGGCCAGCCCCAACCGCCAGAAATCGACCAGGTCGGCACGCACCAGCAGGGCGTTGTCGGGCAAGGTGCCATGATCCCGCGACAACCGATCGGCACTGCGATCGACGCCGATCACCGCGCATTCGGGATGTGCGCTGGCCAAGTGGCGGGTCGACAGCCCCACCCCGCAACCGGCGTCCAGGATCAGCGGCATGTTCGCCCGGGCGGCGCGCCAGTGCTCGGCTCGCTCGAAGGCCTCTCGGGTATGCTCGGCCACGGGCTTGCGCAAGGGATGCTGCAATGCCCGCTCGACGCGACGATTCAGGTCCCGGTGAGGGCCGGGCTGATTGGAGACGATGGCGCGGGAATGTCCAGTCATGAAAGGAACCGATGGCGAAGGCGACGGTCGGGCATTCTAGCAGCCACCATCGCCCCGGCGCAGCGGCCCGGCATGACGCCGTGGCGGGCCGGGTGCTATGATCCATGGCCTATCGAGAGACGATTCTGCCCTGTTATTTCAATCCAACGAGGAACCCGGCTTGTCACACTTACCGGTGATCGTGGGCATGGGCGGCGTAAATCCCGCCGGCCGCACCTCGGGCCATCAGGCGTTTCGCCGCACCGTGCTCGACGCCCTGCCCGATGATGACCAGGCCCAGACCCTGCTCGGCCTGGCGGCGATGATGCGCCTGGCCGACGCCCAGGCCGACGGAGCCTGGCACGACGCCGAAGGCCATCCCCTCGACGCCGCCACTCTCGTCGAGCGCACCCGCCAGCGTGTACTGGACCATACCCTGATCCGACGCATCGAGGATCCCCGCTTCAACGCCGAGGGCTTGCCCGCCAATCGCCGGGCGACGCTCGCGCTGGACACGCCCTTGACGTTTCGCGTGCGCCGTCGCCAGTTACCCGACGACCTGCCGCCGACCTGGCAGGTTCGCGAGATCGACCGCCGAAACATGGAAGTCACGGTGCCGGCCGGCGAGATGGACGTCATGCTGCCCGAGACCCGCCCCGCCCAGGTGCGCGCCGCCGGCCAGCTGCCCTCGGGCTTCGAACCCAGCCGCTTCTACCGCAGCGTTCACCACCCCCGCGGGCTCTCCATGGCGATCTTCGCCGCCAGCGACTGCCTGGGCGACAGCGGCCTGGTCTGGGATGACCTGCGCGACCGCCTGGATCCCGACCAGATCGCGGTGTACGCCGGCAACTCCATCGGCCAACTCGACGATGAGGGCTGGGGCGGGTTGCTCAAGAGCTTCGTCTCCGGCAAGCGGGCCACCTCCAAGCAGATGCCGCTGGGCTACGGGCAGATGCCCGCCGACTTCCTCAATGCCTACGTACTGGGCAGCGTGGGCGGCACCGGCGCAGCGCTGGGCGCCTGTGCCAGTTTTCTCTACAACCTCCGACTGGGCGTGGACGACATCCGTGCCGGGCGCCGCCGCATCGTGATGGTCGGCACCGCCGACGCACCGATCACCCCGGAAATTGTCGAAGGCTTTCGTGCCATGGGCGCGCTTGCCGATGACGACAGCCTGCGCGCCCTGGACGCGCTGGAACTGCTGACCGACGCCGACTACCAGCGAGCCTGTCGCCCCTTCGCCCGCAACTGCGGCTTCACCATGGGCGAATCCAGCCAGTTCCTGATGCTGATGGACGACGCCCTGGCCCTGGACGTCGGGGCCGAGCTGCTCGGCAGCGTGCCCGATGTCTTCGTCAACGCCGACGGCTGGAAACGTTCCATCTCGGCACCGGGTATCGGCAACTACATCACGCTCGGCAAGGCGGCATCGCTGGTGCGCGACATGCTCGGCGAAAACGCCCTGCGGCATCGCACCTTCCTGCATGCCCACGGCACCAGCACGCCCAAGAATCGCGTCACCGAATCCCACGTCTTCGACCTGGTCGCCCAGGCGCATGGCATCGAGGACTGGCCGGTGACGGCCATCAAGACCTTCGTCGGCCATTCCCAGGGCGGCGCCGCCGGCGACCAACTGGCCAGCGCCCTGGGCAGCTTCGCCCATGGCCTGCTGCCGGGCATTCCGACCCTCGACGCCGTGGCCGACGACGTCCACACCGACCGGTTACGCTTCTTCCGCGATCCTCTGGCCTTCGAGGCAGACGCCGCCTTCATCAACGCCAAGGGCTTCGGCGGCAACAATGCCACCGGCGTGGTGCTCTCCCCCGGGGTCACCGAGCGCCTGCTCGCCGCCCGCCACGGCGAGGCCGCCATGAACGATTGGCGCGCCCGTCGCGAGGGCACCCGAGAAACCGCCGCCGCTTACTGCCGCGATGCCGACCGCGGTCATTTCGCGCCCCGTTACCGCTTCGGCGAGGGCGTGCTCGAGGGCCCCGAGCTCGACGTCGGTGATGACGCCATTCATATCCCGGGCTATGCCCAGCCGGTCTCGCTGGCCGTGGACAATCCCTTCGGCCGGCTCGACGACGGGGAGGACTCATGAGTACCGCCGTTTATCCCGGAACCTTCGACCCCATCACCAACGGCCACTACGACCTGATCGAACGCGCGGCGCGCCTCTTCGACCACATCGTGGTAGCCATCGCCTCCAGTCCCGGCAAGTCGCCGGCCCTGGACATCGATGCGCGCATCACCCTGGCCCGCAAGGTGGTCGAGCACCACGACAACGTGGAAGTCGTCGGTTTCTCCGGCCTGCTCACCGAATTCATGCGCCAGCGCCAGGCCCGCATCCTCCTGCGCGGCCTGCGCGCGGTGTCCGATTTCGAGTACGAGCTGCAACTGGCCAACATGAACCGCGCCCAGATGCCGGAGCTGGAGACCGTCTTCCTGACACCGGAAGTGGAAAACTCCTATATCTCCTCCACCCTGGTGCGCGAAATCGCACGCCTCGGCGGCGATGTGTCGCAGCACGTCCACCCCGATGTCGCCGAAGCGCTCAAGAATCGCTACAATACCTGACCGAAGTACTCGGGCTTATGTGCCCGACATCGATTTGCTCAATTCCCGTTTAGCATCTTGTGAGCTGAAGCCAGACAAGGCGAAGTCGAGCACGCGGCGCCGTTCAGGCGTACTGAATGAGCGCCTTGACCGAGACGTCAACGCCCCGTATGGCCGATGCGCAGCAGATTTTCATGAGGCGTTCCATGGCCCTGATGATCACCGACGAATGCATCAACTGCGACGTCTGCGAACCCGAATGCCCCAATGACGCCATCTCGCCGGGGGAAGAGATCTATATCATCGACCCCGATCATTGCACCGAATGCGTCGGCCACTACGACGAACCGCAGTGCCAGCAGGTCTGCCCGGTCGACTGCATCCCCCTCGACCCGGAACGCAAGGAGTCCCGGGAAGAACTGATGGAAAAATACCGGATCATCACCGCGGCCTGAGAGGGTGTTTACAAAAGTCACGAGCGACGGCCAGACAAGGCGAAATTAGGCGAGAATGCGGAGTTTATCCGTACTAAATGAGCACTTCGAGCCGAATTTCAACGCAGTATGGTCGAGCGCAGTAATTTGTAAACACCCTCTGAAGAAGGCTCTCGCCTTCCCCCTTGAACAGGCCCGACCACTCGCGACACGGCCAGACTCCCGGCAGCCCCTCGTCGCGGCGTTCCATCGCCCCTGTCTCCCCCGATTGATTGAGCTAAGCTTGATCCGAGGCAACAACGTCCGGCAAGCCGGTGTTCTGGCAGTCTTTCCATGCCGTCCTGCAAACACTCTGGCTTCCATGATCGGCGACAAACCACCGAGGAGACATTCATGTCCTTGCGCTACCCCGCAACATCCATGCTGATCGCCCTGTCGGCTCTGGCCACCAGTCCTGCGGTCTGGTCGAGCTATGCCTTCTACGTTGGCAAGGACTTCACCGAAAGCGGTGCAGTGATGATCGGCGGGACCGGCGAAGAGGTCTCGAGCCACTGGCTCGAAATCGTGCCGGCCGAGGACCATGACAGTGACGCAACCCTGTCCGTGGGCGTCACCCGGGATGCCTCCATTCCTGGCAAGCTTCTCGACATCCCGCAGGAGTCTCATACCTACCGCTACCTTTCCATGTCGTACTCGGACTATGTCGGTTTCCCCGCGCCGCTGACCAATGGCGGCGTCAACGAGCATGGTGTGGCGGTGCGTGACGTCTGGGCGACCAACCGCAGCGAGTTGATCGACATGACGCAGACGCCGCAACGCGGCCCTCAGTACAGTGACCTGGCCCGGCTGGTCATGGAGCGGGCAAGGACGGCTCGCGAGGGGGTCGAGCTGATTGGCGAGCTGATCGAGCATCATGGTTACTCCACCTATGGCGGGAATACCCACTTGATCGCCGACGACAAGGAAGGCTGGGTCGTTTGGGAGTTTGCAGGCAGCCAGGGGTTATGGGCCGCCGAACGGCTGGGACCGGATGAAATCCGAGTGCTTTATCCCGGCTATATCGAGGATTTTCCCACGGATTACCGGGACAATCCGGACTTCATGGGCTCGGACAACCTGGTGAGCTTCGCCGAAGAGCAGGGCTGGTACGATGGCTCGAGCGACTTCAATGTCTTCGAGGTCTACGGCCGGCAGGACACCGAGGCCCGCACCGGTGGCTACAAGTACATGACCCAGGCGGAACTGGAGCAGGCCGTCGAGGAGATGGCTCCCGTCACCGAGCGCGATATGATGGCCCGCGTCCGGGATCCTCGTATTGCCGATGATGAGGCCGGCTATGGGCAAGTGATCAGTCTCTTCGGCGATACCGACAGCGACCTGATCCGCGCCTGGGTAGCCCCGACAGGTTCCGTGGCCGCCCCCTTCGTGCCCTGGTGGCTGGGTGTCCAGGAGATACCACAGGAATATGGCCAGCACCGTTACCTGACCAAGGGAGCCGCGTCCCACTTCCTCAATCCGGACTTCCAGGTTCAGGAGGCCGCCGATTTCGCCGGACGCCGCTTCAAGCAGGTGATGTACCTGACCTGCGAGAAACCCGATACCTTCCTGCCCCGTATCACCGCCATGCTGGAAGGCTTCGAGCAGCAGAGCTTCGAGGACCTTGCCTGGGTCGAGACATCGGCCCGGACGCTGATCGAGCAAGACCAGCGCGATGCTGCCAGGAAGCTCCTGACTCACTACAGTCAAACCCGCGCCGCCGACGCGATGACACTGGGGGATACCCTGGTCGACTGGCTGACAGCCTCTCTCACGCTCGAGGGCGGTCGTCGAGCCCCCGAAGGCGCATTGATCAATGATCCGGGCGGCGAAACCGTCAACTGCCTGGCCGACGCCGATCCCGACAAGCCCAAGGACGCCCAGTAACGGCACCGGCAACGCCATGAAAAACTGAGTCGATCCATGAAACGGCTCTCGTTGACCACGAGAGCCGTTTTCTTGCCCAGACGAGCTATCTCCCCCATCCTGTCGGGCTCGCTGAACCTCCGGAGCCGTCGTGTCATCTTCCGATCCCGCCCATCGGCGCATCTGGTCACTGGCCTGGCCGATCATTCTCTCCAACATCACCGTACCGCTGCTCGGCCTGGTGGATACCGCCGTGGTCGGACATCTGTCGGACTCTCGCTATCTGGCCGCGGTCACCCTGGGCGCGACCCTGTTCGGCTTTCTCTACTGGGGCTTCGGCTTCCTGCGCATGGGCACCACCGGCTTGACCTCCCAGGCGTCGGGCCGCGGCGACGACGAAGGCGTACGCAACCTGCTCGGCCAGTCGATGCTGCTGGCGCTGGGCATCGGCCTCGTGCTGATCCTGGCGGGCGGCCCGTTGGTCGAGATCGGTCTCTGGCTGCTGGACGGCAGCGCCGAAGCCACGGCGCTGGCGGGCGAATACGCGCGGATCCGGCTATGGTCGGCGCCAGCGGTGCTGGCCAACTATGCCATCCTCGGCTGGTTCCTCGGTCAGCAGAATTCCCGGGTAACGCTGATCATCCTGGTACTGACCAACGCCGTGAACATCCTGCTCGACCTGCTCTTCGTGGTCGGACTCGGCATGACCAGCGATGGCGTGGCCTGGGCCACGGTCATCGCCGACATCAGCGCCCTGGTGGTGGGGCTCTGGCTGGTCAGCCGTCAACTACGCCGGCTCGGCGGCCGCTTCCGGCGCGAGCGGCTCCTGCGTCTCGACGCCTACACCGAGCTCTTCCAGGTCAATGCCAACCTCTTCGTGCGCACCCTGGGACTGCTGTTTGCCATGGCCTTCTTCACCGCCCAGGGGGCGGCTCAGGGCGATACCATTCTGGCCGCCAATGCGGTGCTGTTGCAGTTCATCATGCTCACCTCCTACGGGCTGGACGGCTTCGCCCACGCCGCCGAAGCCCTGACCGGCCACGCCGTGGGCCGTGGCCGCTGGCGGGAGTTCGCCCTGGCGGTACGCGGCGCGACCCGGTTCTCGCTGCTGACCGCCGGCGGTGCCGCCCTGGCCTTTGCGCTGGGCGGCCAGTGGTTGATCGCGCTGCTCACCGGGCTGCCGGACGTTCGCGCCAGCGCCGACGAGTACCTGCCCTGGGTGGTGGTCATGCCGCTGATCGCAGTGTGGAGCTACTTGCTGGACGGCGTCTTCATCGGCGCCACGGCGATTCGCGAGATGCGCAACAGCATCTTCATCGGCCTGGCCGCCTACCTGCCCGTCTGGTGGCTCACCCAGCCGCTCGACAATCACGGCCTTTGGCTGGCCTTCACCGTCTTCACCGCGACCCGCTCGGCCGTACTGATCGCCTATTATCGGCACTATCGTCGGTGGCACTGGCGTGATGCCTGAACGGGTCCCCGACCTTGAACTTTGGTGGCTTTGACAGCTCTCGTGAAGTCGGGCAACTTGATGCTGCCAACTCACTGATCTGACAAAAATTCTCGTCGCCTAGAGGCCAAGCTGCCATGCTCAAGTCACTGTCGCGCCCAGCCGTCAAACTGGTCGAGCGGTATCTCCCTGACCCTTACATCTTCGTGCTGCTGCTGACGGTGATCGCCGCCGCTGCGGCCATCGCCGTCGAGCGTCAGACACCCCTGGCGGTCCTGCGCTTCTGGGGCGACGGGTTCTGGAACCTGCTGTCATTCTCGATGCAGATGCTGCTGGTGCTGGTCACCGGCTTCATGCTGGCCAGCTCGCCCCCCGTCAAGCGCCTGCTGCAGCGCCTGGCCGGCCTGGCCAACAACGCCGGCGCCGCCATCATCCTGGTGACCCTGGTATCGTTGGCCGCCAGTTGGATCAACTGGGGCTTCGGCCTGGTGGTGGGCGCCCTGTTCGCCAAGGAACTGGCCCGCCAGATTCGCGTCGACTATCGCCTGCTGGTCGCCAGTGCCTACTCCGGCTTCATCGTCTGGCATGGCGGGCTGGCCGGCTCGGTGCCCCTGACCATTGCCACCGATGGCCATTTTGCCGCCGAACAGATCGGCGTCATCGGCACCTCCGAGACCATCTTCTCGCTGTTCAATCTCGGTATCGTGGTGGTGCTGTTCATCGCCATGCCGCTGATCAATCGGATGATGCTGCCCGATGAAAAGGACAGCGTGTACATCGACCCGAGCCTGCTGGACGAGGAAGAAGAACGTCGCGTCCGCATCACCCGGCCGGCGGAGCGTCTCGAGAACAGCGTGACCCTGGCCTGGCTGGTCGGCATCCCGGGGCTGCTGTTCCTGCTCGACCACTTCGTGCTGCGCGGCGGCGGCCTCAACCTCAACGTGGTCAACTTCCTCTTCCTGTTCCTGGCCATCGTCCTGCACCGCACGCCCCGCAGCCTGCTCGAAAGCCTGCACGAAGCGATCAAGGGCGGCGCCGGCATCGTCATCCAGTTTCCCTTCTACGCCGGGATCATGGCGATCATGGTGCAATCCGGCCTGGCCGAGACGCTCTCCGGCGCCCTGATCTCGATGGCCTCCGAGGCCTCGCTGCCCTTCTGGAGCTTCATCAGTGCCGGCATCGTCAACATCTTCGTCCCCTCCGGCGGCGGCCAATGGGCCGTGCAGGCACCGGTCATGCTGCCGGCCGCCGAGGCACTGGGCGTGGACATTCCTCGCATCGCCATGGCCGTGGCCTGGGGCGACGCCTGGACCAACCTGCTGCAACCCTTCTGGGCCCTGCCGGTCCTCGGCATCGCCGGCCTCAAGGCCAAGGACATCATGGGGTTCTGCCTTATCCAGCTGCTGCTGACGGGGGTGATCATCGCCGCCGGCCTGACCTGGCTCTAGCCATTGTCTGAAAACTGCCTGCGCTCATCGACTTTTCGGACAGTGGCCATGGAAGCACTGCGCGCCCGCTCCCCTTCAACGGGGGGCGGGCGTTATGCTGTAGGCAACCATCGCAAGAGAACCCGCAAATGACCGAACACGCGCTACCCGGTCAGCACGAACTCTCCATGACCGTGCTGATGACCCCCGATATGGCCAACTTCAGCGGCAAGGTCCATGGCGGCGCCATCCTCAAGAAACTCGACGAGGTCGCCTATGCCTGCGCCAGCCGCTATTCGGGTCACTATGTCGTGACGCTGTCGGTGGACCAGGTGCGCTTCAAGCAGCCGATCCATGTCGGCGAACTGGTCACCTTCCTGGCCAGCATCAACCACGTGGGTCGTTCCTCCATGGAGGTCGGCATCAAGGTGGTGGCCGAGGACATCCAGAACAAGTTGATCCGCCACACCAACAGCTGTTACCTGACCATGGTCGCGGTGGACGAGGCGGGCAAGCCGGCCGGCGTTCCGCCCCTGACGCTGGCGACCCCCGAACAGCGGCTGCGCCACGAAAAGGCGGCGTTGCGCAAGAAACTGCGCAAGCAGGCCGAGGAAGAAGAGGAGCGGCAGACGCGGGCAGCGCACGACGCCAGGGAGTGAGCCACGGCCCGGCTTGCCGGGCCGTGACGCAGGCAGAGCATCAGGAGGATGAGTCCTGAATGGCCTCACCACCCCGTTCGATGTCCTGACCGACACCTCGCACGGTATTGCACCCCGCGAGCAGCGACAGAGTGAACAGGGTGATCATCATCAGAGAAAGGGTCCGTTTCATCGGGCTCTCCTTGTCACGGCTAGGTAGGGGAAACGGCTGAGCTCCTGGCGCATTGCCTTCCTCTCAGGGCTTCCGGGACAGGATGCTACTCGTTCAATCTAGCAGGATCGGCGATCCTGCACAGCCCCTCATCGCCATCCTGTCCCCCTCGCGGCGGGGCTATGGCATGCTGGGCACATACCGACGACGTCAAGGAGCCCTTCATGCCGGATTTCGAACCGGACGCCCGCCTGGTCGACGACAGCTACCCCGTCACCGAACTCCCGCTCTGTCAGCTGCGACTGATGGACGATGCTCGCTTTCCCTGGCTGGTTCTGGTGCCGCGCCGTGTCGGCGTTACCGAGGTCATCGAGCTCGACGAGGCCGACCAGCGCCAGTTCTGGCGGGAAGCCACCCTGGTCGGCGGTGTCCTGAAGGCGTGCCTGGCGGGCGACAAGCTCAATATCGCCACCCTGGGCAACGTGGTCGCCCAGCTACACCTGCACGTGATCCTGCGCCGCCATGACGACGACGCCTGGCCGGCACCGGTCTGGGGCCACGGCCAGGCGTCTCCGTATGACCTGGACGGGCTGGCCAGCATTCGCGACCGCTTGCTGGCGGAGATAGAAGCCATCGACTGGGAGGAGCCCGCCTAGATCTCGCTGCCCAATCGCGAGCGCAGCGTCATCATCCACGGCTCGAGCAGGCGCGAGGGAAGAGGACGACCACCACGCAGGGCCGTCATCTCGACACGACTGCCTCGTTCTGCCGACGCTACCTCGAGGCGAATCCGGTAGCCGGGCCAGCGCCCGAGCACGGCCTCGACACGCCCCAGGTCGCCATCGGCGTGACGCACGACATAGCCCCGCTCCATCAGCAAGGCCATGGATTCATCCAGCACAGCGGCCACCGAGCCCGGCACGGTCCCCGTGACGGGCTCGGCGGGCGCCGGCGGTGCCATGCTCGCGCAACCTCCCAATGTCAGCATCAGGGCAATTCCCAGCAACCCGCGTCTCATGGCGATGTCTCCCCGGCCTCGATGGCATCGCGGAGTTCATGACAGAAATCCGCGTCACTGGCAGTACGCGACTGTCGCAACTGGCCCCGCCAGTCGTACAGCTGCACGTCCCGTGACACTCTCACCGACTCGCTGCCGACCACCACCGAGACACGTTCGATCCGGGTCGCTTCCTCGGAGGCCGCCCCTCCACCGCCGAAGCCGATACCCAGTCCCACGCCGGATGACACATGGCCGCCACTGCCCCCGAACAGAAAGCCACCGAAACGCGGTTGGGGATCGACGGCATTGTGATAGAGCGTGCGTTCGGCACGCTCGGCACTGACCAGCCCCAGCGAGGTATCGGTATCCCGCACCAGGAAATCCCGGCTCTCCAGCACCTCGACCACGCGGGCCAGTGGCACGGCGCCCTCATTCACCGGCCAGTGGCAGGCAGCGGCAGGCGCCGGTTCGGCTTCCGGCATCCGGGTCGGCGTCGCCTGACAGCCAACCAGCGCCAGGAACGGGGCCATCAACAGGATCTTCCGGTATCCGCCAGCCATGCGCGTCTCTCCTTGGTGTCTCCTCGACAGTCTAGCAGCCGCCGACCACTTGAAGCCCCGCCAGGTCGCCCGCATGTCATCAATCAGCGCTATGGTGGTCATGCAGGAAATTCGCTTAACGGCCACCACCCCGACGCCTATACTGGCCCGACACGAATCAAGGAGGCATTCGCATGAGCGATACCAACAGCATCGGCCTGCACGAAGGCAGCGCCAGCCAGCTTGCCGAGCGACTCAACGCCCTGCTGGCCAACTATCAGATTTTCTACATGAACGTTCGCGGCTATCACTGGAATGTGAAAGGCGAGAACTTCTTCGAGCTGCACACCAAGTTCGAAGAGTTCTATACCGACCTGCTGGTCAAGGTCGACGAGGTCGCCGAACGTATCCTGACCCTCGGCCATCAGCCGGTGCACGCCTACAGCGACTACTTCCGCCTCTCCACCATCGAGGAAGAAAAGAGCATCCATGATGGCGTGGCGTGCGTCCGAGGCGTGGTCAAGGGCTACCAGACGCTGATCGAGCTGCAGCGCGAGATCCTGTCACTGGCTTCCGACGCCGACGACGAGGGCACCGCGTCTCTGGTCAGCGACTATATCCGCGAGCAGGAGAAGACGATCTGGATGTTGAACGCCTATCTCGGCTAAGAAGGCGTTTACAACTTACTGCGCTCGTAACACTTGTAAACACCTTCTAGCTCGACGAATTCACATCCCGTCTTGTCCATCATCGTCGCCGCCTTTCGGGGCGGCGTCGTCGTGTTCGGGGGATTCATCCGGTACCTCGCCGTCGGCGGCGCGCACCAGGTCGTCGGGCAGCGGCTTCTTCATGCGCACGCCCAGGCGTTCCAGCTCCCGGGCCTGTGCCACCAGGCTGCCCTGTCCCGTCGATAACCGCCGCATGGCGCGGCGATGGCTGTCCCCGGCACGCTCAAGGTGTCGCCCGACGTCGTCCAGGCTCTCGACGAATCCACTGAACTTGCTCAGCAGGCGCTCGGCGCGCTCACCGATCAGGCGAGCGTTCTCGTTCTGTCGCTCCAGGCTCCACAGGCCCGCCACGGTGCGCAGGCTGGCCAGCAGCGTGGTCGGCGTGACCATCACCACCTGCCGATCGAAGGCTTCCTGGAACAGGGTCGGATCGCGCTCGAAGGCCGCCGCAAAGGCCGGCTCCACCGGCACGAAGAGGAACACGAAGTCCGGGGAACGCAGCGTCGACAGGCGGGGATAGTCCTTGGCCGACAGCCCCTGGACATGCGCGCGCAGCGACTGCAGATGATCGCGCATCGCCGCTTCCCGCCCGGCCTCATCCTCGGCATTGACCACCCGCGTCCAGGCACTGAGCGATACCTTGGCATCGACGATCAAGTGGCGATCCTCCGGCAGATAGATGATCGCATCGGGACGTCGCCGCCCCTGCTCGTCGTGCAGCGTCACCTCACGGCGATATTCGATATCGCGGCGCAGGCCACTGCGCTCGAGCACCCGTTCCAGGATCAACTCGCCCCAGTTGCCCTGGGCCTTCTGGTCGCCCTTGAGTGCCCGGGCCAGCCCGGCGGCTTCCTCGCCGAGCCTGGCATTGAGGCCGGCGAGCTGATCCAGCTGGGCCTTGAGCGAGCCGCGCTCACGCTGCTCCTGACCGTGCAGCTCCTCGACACGCCGACGAAAGTGATCGACCTGCTCACGGAACGGCTTGAGCAGGGCCTCGAGGCTCTCTCGACTCTGGGAGCTATAGGTACGCTGCCGCTCGTCGAAGACCTGGCCGGCGAGCTGGTGGAACTCGTTCTTGAGCCGTTCGCGGGCGTCTTCCAGCAATGCCAACTGCTCGCGGTGCCGCAATGCCGTCTGCTCACGCTCCGTTTCCAGGCGTGCCGCCCGTTCGCGCTGTTCGGCGAGTTGGCCCTGGGTCTGCTCGAGCGTCGTCTCGACATTGGCCAGCCGCTCCCGACAGCCATCCAGTTGGGCGTCGCTCTGGGTCAGCTCCTGCTCGAGCCGCACCACGGCGGCGTCGCGCTCGGCCAGGCGCTTGGCAGCGGCGTCATGCCGACGACGTTGCCCGAGTCCCCACGCCAGGCTTGCCAACGCCACCAGGCTCAGCCCGAGCGGCAATGCCCAGGCGGACGACGCGAGCCATGCCTCGTTCATGCTGCCCCCCCTCAAGCCGTCGGACTCGCCAGATCCTCGACCAGGGTGCGCAGCATGTCCCAGAACTCCGACACCGAGTCGATCTCCACGCGTTCGTCCGGCGAATGCGCGCCACGGATCAATGGGCCGAAGGAGATCATCGACAGCTCCGGATACTTGGCCCCGAGGATGCCGCACTCCAGGCCCGCATGGATCACCTTGATGGCAGGATCGACGCCCAGTCGATCGCGGTGCAGAGTACAGAAACGTGCCAAGAGCGGGCTCTCGGGCACCGGTGTCCAGCCGGGATAGGCGTTCTCGACCCGGGTGCGGGCACCGATCAGCTCGAACAGCGCGCGAAAGCGATCGGCGATGTCGGCACGGGCGCTGTCACGCAGCGAGCGCACCAGGGCGCACAGGTGGAAACGTCCTCCTTCCAGGCGCACCACGCCGAGGTTGTTGGAGGTTTCCACCACGCCCGGCACGGCGGTGCTCATGCGCTCGACGCCACAGGGCGCGACATGCAGGGCGTTGATCAACAGGCGGCTGGCGTCACGGGTCAGGACCTCCGCACCCTCGGTGTCACCGGGGTCGAGTGTCAGCTGCAGGCCATCATCGACCCCGGCCAGTTCGTCGCGCAACGCCTGCTCCAGTGCCGTCAAACGGGCTCGAGCGGCTTCCACTTCGTCGACGGGCAGCGCCAGGGTGGCAAAGGCCTCTCGAGGCAGGGCATTGCGCAGGGTGCCACCATGGTAGTCGACCAGGCGCACATCGCAGTCGCCAAGACAGCGCAGAGCCCGCACCAGCAACCGGTTGGCGTTGCCGCGGCCCTTGTCGATATCGATGCCGGAATGCCCCCCGCTCAGCCCGGTCAGGGCGAGGCGCATCGACGTCTCGTCCTCGCCCAACGCGGTGGTGGGCAACTGTGCCTCGACGACCACGTCGGCCCCACCGGCGCAACCGATGTAGACCTGGCCACGATCCTCGGAATCGAGATTGAGCAGAATCTCACCCTCGAGCCAGCCCTCCGCCAGGTTCAAGGCGCCGCCCATCGAGGACTCTTCCTCCAGGGTGAACAGCGCCTCGAGCGGCCCATGCACCAGCGAGTCGTCCTCCAGGATCGCCAGCGCCGCCGCCACGCCCATGCCGTTGTCGGCTCCCAGGGTGGTATTCCGCGCATGCAGCCAGCCGTCTTCCACATAGGTCGCGATGGGATCGCGGGTGAAGTCGTGGGGATGCTCGGCGTTGGCCTGGGCGACCATGTCCAGGTGTCCCTGCAGGATCACCCCCGGCGCCTGCTCGTGGCCGGACGTGGCGGGCTTGCGGATTCGCAGGTTGCCGAAGCCATCGCGGTCGTGGGACAGGCCGAGCCCTTCGGCCCAGGCTTCAAGATGCGCCACCAGGGCCACCTCGTGGCCGGAGGGACGCGGGGTGTCGCACAGGGTGCGGAAATGGCGCCACAGCGGGCGCGGCGCAAGTTGCTCGAGATGTGCGTTCATGGCGCTTCTATACCGTGATTGACTCGGAGACTCTACCGGCCGTCCTCAGCCTTGGGAAGGCTAGCCGCTTCGAGCCACCTGGCGACACTTCGGCGGCGCCAGGCATCAACCTGCCGGGCACCGCTGAGCGACAACCGCCGGGCGAGCCAGTCGTCGGAGCGCCCCTGAAAGGCCCAGGCAGCCAGCATGGCCAGCTCGGCATCGCCCTGACCATGAGCGGCGACAATGCCGATCAGCGCCTGCATGGCCGGTCTCGCCATGGCCGGATCGCGATGGCCATGGGCCACATCATCGAGGTCACGGCGGTCCTCCGCCGACAGTGACCCGACGGCGCGATCGCCGAGCAGGGTCAAGGCCACCAGGGGCTCCAGGTCAGCCAGTTCGAAGGCCAGCAGACCGGGAAGCTGGCGATGGAAGCGACGCGTCAAACGGTCCGCCAGGGCTTCGCCGCCGGCGCTGACAGCTCGCACCACCATCAGGGCATACTCGCCGGTGGAGGTCTCGCGGGTCACCCCGAGGCGCACCACTCGGAATCCCCGGGCCTGCCAGAAGGCCAGCAGGCCGGGCTCGGCGCCGAAGCTCGCCCCGAGCAGGTCGATACCATCCGCGTCGGCATCGGCCTGCTCGGCCGCCAACAGCCGCGTCCCCAGGCCCTGTCGACGGCACTGCGACACCACCGCAATGCGCGAGACGCGACGTAGCCGGGCCGTCAGGGCCTCGCGTTCGCCGGCATGGGCCGCCAGCGACTGGGCCAACAGGTGACCACGAGGGCGCCGCTCGCCACGCGCCACACGCTCGGCCAGATCGGCATCGAAGTTCCCCTCGTCGCCGGTGACCACCACCGCCTCGATGCCGGCCTTGCCCGACAGGCTGGCGACACGGCTCCCCGGCGCATCCAGCAACCGCCGCAGGTCACCGGGCGTGGTGCGGTAATGGGCCTGGACCAGCAGGCCGAAGATGGCACGCAGGCGCGGCTCGTCAACGGCCAGGTCACGACGATCCTCGCGCTGCCAGTACTCTGCCCCGGGCTGTCCGGTCTCGCCATCCGGTTCCGCATCGAGCATCAGCAGGCGCGAGGTCAGCGCCTCCAGAGGATCCCCCTCGGCCCAGCGCACCGGCATGGCCAGATGGCATTCACGCCAGTCCGGGGCCAACCGGTCGAGTCGCTCGCGAAAACGCAGTGCAAAACCACGCCCGGCCCCTTCATAGCCATGCACGGTGGTGGCGAAGGCGATGCGCGGAAAGGCCTCGAGCCAGCCGCCCAGGAGGCCGGCGGGAATCGCCGCGGCCTCATCCACCAGCAGCCAGCCCCCCGCACCGCCGGCCTCACCGCGCTCGATTCGCGCCTGGAGTTCATCCGGCGCCAGGAAGATTACGCGACCCGCGTCGGTCTCGAAGCGATTGCCCCGGCGCGCACCCTCGGGGCACAGCACCGTCAGACGCTCGAAGAGCCCCGCCACCGCTGCCGGACGCGGAGCGGTCACCAGGATGTCGCCGACGCCTCGCGCCAGCAGTCGGGCACAGGCGATCCCCAATGCCGCCGTCTTGCCGCGCCCGCGGTCGGCAGTGATCACCAGCGGTCGACGACGGCGCAGGCGCACGAGCCGCGCCACGGCATCGGCCTGATCCCGGGTGAGGCAAGCCGGGTCCGGCGGCACCGACACGTCCCGGGGAACGTCGGTCAGCACCGGCGTGACCGGCGATTCCCCTTCCGTCCAGCGCGCCACGTCCGTCGAATTCATCAGCAACGTCGCCAAGCGCATCAGGTATCGACACGGCAAGGCCTCCACCGACCAGGGGTGCTCGGCCAGGCGCGCATAGTCGGCATCGGGCCGTGTCCCCCAGTCGACGGGCGTCATCAGTACCATCACCCCCCCGGCACGCAGGGTGCCGGACAGGGCGCCGAACGCTTCGGGGTCGAATCCGGCCCCCGGGGAGACTGCATCGAAGACGACCAGATCCTGTTCGCCACCGAGTCGAGTCCGTGCCTTGCTCGCCGGCAGCCACTCGGCTGCCTCGATGCCACCCGGTGACTCGGGCGCGACCCAGAGCGGTGCCCCCCAGGCCTCGCCGCACCATAGCCGCCGGGCACGCTCACGACAGCACTCGACGCTACCCCGCAGCCAGATCAGTCCCCGCCAGCGTCGCGCGACGAGCGCCCGATGAAAACCGTCCAGATCGGGCGGCAGATCATGCCTGGGTAGTGGCGACATGCGGACTCCTGAGCCGATCAACTTTGGTCTAATGAGACTCGGCAATTAAACGCTCGATTGCACTGCGGCAACGCAACATGAAGAACCTCGAATTCCGTCCATCTCACTGATATGTCACCTATATTCATAATTCATCGTCATGTGCGACCGCCACAAGATAGCGTGAAACACGACCATGGTGGACATCGAACCTCACGGAAAAGCCATGCTAGCTTGATGACTGGCACCGTCCCGCTGCCGTCCTGCATCCGGGATGGTCACGCTCTCTGTCCGCGTCTCTTCTCGACAACCACAACAAGTCCCAGAGGGAGTCTCTCATGACAACACGCTTCACTCTCACCGGCCTGGCCGCCGGTATCGCCCTGGCCACGCTGGCGACCAATGTCCAGGCCCAGGAAGAATGGACCATGACCACCACCTGGCCGGACAACCTGGATCTCATCCAGATCGACCGTCACTGGGCGGAACTGGTCAACCAGCTGGCCGGCGACGAACTGCAGATCGAGTTCCGTGCCGGTGGCACGCTCATGCCCGGCACCGAGGTATTCGATGCCACCGAGACCGGCAGCATCGAAGCCGCCGGCGACTGGCCCGGCTACTGGGCCGGCCGCAGCCCGGCCTTCTCGCCGCTGGCCACCACCACCAGCCTGTTCAATGGCGTCGACTATCTGAACTGGATCCAGCAGTGGGGCGGCTTCGAGCTCTATCAGGAGGTCTACGGCCAGTACAACATGGTCTATCTGCCCTACGGTATCACCAATAACGAATCCGGTTTCCGTGGCGGCACGCCCATCGAGAGTCTCGCCGACCTGGAAGGCAAGCGTCTGCGCCTGTCCGGGCGCGACCAGGGGCGTGTACTGGAGCAGCTGGGCGGTTCCCAGGTCACTCTCGCTGGCGGCGAAATCTACCAGGCCATCGAGCGTGGCGTGGTCGACGGCGCCGAGTTTTCCACGCCCGGCGTGGACTACAAGGCCGGCTTCAACGAGGTCGCCGATTACTGGCTGACCCCGGGCTGGCACCAGTCCGCCAGCGTGTTCGGCGTGATGATCAACCAGGATGCCTGGGATGCACTGTCCGAAGAGACGCAGGAAAAGCTCAAGATCGCCGCGGACGCCACCATGGCCTGGTCGCTGGCCTGGTCCGAACGCCAATCCACCGAAGGCACGGTGAAGTTCCTCGAGGACGGCACGGAGATCAACCAGCTTTCCGAGGAGGATCTCGCCGAGATACAGCGCATCACCAACGAGGTGATCGTGCAGGGCGCCTGTGAGGATCCGATGCATGCCAAGATCTATCATTCGATGATCAGCTACATGGAGCACTACGCCAACTGGCGCGACATCTCGGTGCCGTACAACATGAGCCGAGTCACCGACAACCTGCCGCCCCTGGAGGAAATCGAAGCCTGCATGGAGCAATGAACCGGAGTCGCCGTCAACCGGGACGGGAGGGCCCCATCGGGTCCTCTCCCTTCCATCGACCTGACCTCGACACCGACTCACGCCGGGATCCCCATCATGAATGCCATGACCAGAGCCATCGATGCCCTCAACGAGGCGTTCGGGCGCCTGATCGCCCCATTGCTCGCCGTGATCACCCTGATCGTGATCTACGACATCGCCATGCGGTTCTTCATCGGACGCCCCAGTGACTGGGCCTTCGATGTCACCAAGATGCTGTTCGGCGCTCACTTCATGCTGATGGCCGCCTATGGACTGCGCCATCATGCCCACGTGGAAGTCGACGTGCTCAAGCGCCTGCTGTCACGACGCAAGCAGGCGGCCCTCGAGCTCCTCGGCTATCTGATCTTCTTCGTTCCCTTCATCGGGATGCTGCTCAGCCTTGGCTGGGATTTCTTCCTGCGTTCCTTCAGTCGCGGCGAAACCACGTACGGCATGGTGGCCATCCCCGTCTATCCGGTGAAGGCGGTCATCGTCGTCACCGCCGCTCTGCTCCTGCTCCAGGCCCTCGCCGTGGTGAGCCGTGCCATTCAGGAATTGCGCCGGGAGGAAACCCCATGAGTGCCGAGATGCTTACCCTGTTCATGTTCGGCGGCCTGCTCGTCGGCCTTTTCATGGGCCATCCACTGGCCTTCGTGCTGGGCGGCGTCGCCGTGCTCGGGGCCTGGCTCGGGCCGGGCGCCAATACTCTGGGCATCCTGATCAACAACATCTACGGCAACGCCATGGACAACTACGTCCTGGTCGCCATCCCCCTCTTCGTGCTGATGGCCCGCTTCCTCAATGACTCCGGCGTCACCGAGAAGATGTTCGAGTCGATGCGCCTGCTGCTGGCCAACCTGCGCGGCGGCCTGGCGCTCACCGTGGTCATCGTCTCGGTGCTGCTTGCCGCCACCACCGGCATCGTCGGCGCCTCCATCGCGGTGATGGGCATGATCGCCCTGGTGCCGATGCTCAAGTACTCCTACAACAAGGAACTGAGTACCGGGGTGATCATGGCCAGCGGCTGCCTGGGCATCCTGATTCCCCCCAGTATCATGCTGATCCTGATGGCCAGCTACTCACCGGTCTCGGTAGGCGCGCTGTTCGCCGGCGCCCTGGTGCCGGGCGTCATGCTGGGCGCAATGTATGCCCTCTACGTGCTGATCATCTGCTACCTGAAACCTTCCTATGGCCCGCCGGTGCCCGTCGAAGAGCGCGCCGACACCTCCACGGGCGAATTGCTGGTCATGCTCGGCAAGTACGTGCTCCCCCCCATGACGCTGATTCTCGGCGTCCTCGGCTCATTGTTCACCGGCATCGCCACCGCCACCGAGGCCTCGGCCATCGGCGTGGCCATCGCCTTCGTGCTCTTTTTGATCTTCGGCGATCGCAAGGCCTCGACCTGCTATCGCACCCTGGTAGAAGCCAGCAAGACCACCACCATGGTGATGCTGGTGCTGGTGGGGGCCACCGCCTTCACCGGGGTCTTCTCGATCGGTGGCGGCATGGACGTCATCAGCGACGTCGTCCTGGCCATGCCCGGCGGTACCACCGGCGCGCTGATCCTGATGCTGTTCCTGGTGTTCATCCTCGGCATGTTCCTGGACTGGACCGGCATCGTGCTGCTCAGCTTTCCGATCATGCTGCCCATCGTCGAGCAGATGGGCGTGGACGTCCTGTGGTTCGTGGTCATGGTCGCGGTGGTGCTGCAGACATCCTTTCTCACTCCCCCCTTCGGCTATGCCCTCTTCTACCTCAAGGGGGTGGCTCCCCAAGGGGTCGAGATCGTCGACCTCTATCGGGCGGTGATTCCTTTCTGTGCGCTGATCGTGCTGGCCTGCGTGCTGATGGCCCTCTTCCCCTCCCTGATAACGGGGCTGCCGGCGGTGATGCTCGGTCACTGATCGATATCTCCATGCCGCCTGCCGTCACGGCAGGCGGCGCCGTATCATGCGCCTCGATGCAGCCCCCGCGTCCAACTGATAGTATTCTCGCCTGCCATCCCATCGCATTCGACCGGTGCCGGGTCCCCTCACCGGAAGGAGTTGTCGCTTGTCCAGTCCCGCCAGCCATCGACCCACCGCGTCCGCCCGACGGTTGTCGCTGCGCCTCGATGCCTGGAACCTGCTGACCCTGGGGATCGCCGCCATCGTGGTGCTGCCGGTCCTGGTGGTGTTCGCCCATATCGTCATGCCCACCGAGGGGATCTGGCACCACCTGGCCAGTACCGTGCTGGGACGTTACCTGGCCAATACCCTCTTTCTGGTGATCACCGTGGGCCTGGGTACCTTCGTCATCGGTACCGGCACGGCCTGGCTGGTGGTGATGTGTCGCTTCCCGGGGCGTCGCCTGTTCGAATGGGCCCTCTTGTTGCCGCTGGCGGTGCCGACCTATGTGATCGCCTATGCCTACACCGACTTCCTGCAGTACGCCGGCCCGGTTCAGGGCTGGTTGAGGGAAGCCTTCAACTGGGGACGCGACGACTACTTCTTCCCCGAGATCCGCTCCCTGGGCGGGGCCGCGACCCTGATCACCCTGGTGCTCTATCCCTACGTCTACATGCTGGCCCGGGCCACCTTCCTCGAACAATCGGTGTGCGTGCTGGATGTGGGTCGAACCCTGGGCCGCGGTCCCTGGCGTCTGTTCGGTGGCGTGGCGATTCCCCTGGCACGACCGGCCATCGTCGGCGGCGTCTCGCTGGCGCTGATGGAGACCCTCAACGAATTCGGTGCGGTGCAGTACTTCGGCGTCGACACCTTCACCACCGGCATCTATCGCACCTGGTTCGGCATGGGCGAGCAGGTCGCCGCAGCCCAGCTGGCGGCCTGTCTGCTGACCTTCGTGATATTCCTGGTGCTGCTGGAGCGCGCCTCGCGAGGCAAGCGTCGCTACTTCCATACCACGGGGCGCTATCAGCGCCTGCCGGAGTTCCCGCTCACCGGCTGGCGGGCAGCGGCGGCCTGTCTGGCCTGTCTGTTACCGGTGCTGATCGGCTTCCTGATCCCCAGTGGCCTGCTGGGCTATCTGTCGATCAGGGGCGGGGATTCGCTGTTCGGCCCCCAGTTTCTGGAATTCGCGGGCAACAGCCTGGTGCTGGCCATCCTGGCGGCGGGTGCCGCGGTGGGCCTGGCGCTGGTGCTGAGCTACGGCGCCCGGCTCAACCCGGGGCCGGTGACCCGCACCGCTACCCGCGTGGCCGCCATGGGCTATGCCGTGCCCGGCTCGGTCGTGGCGGTGGGCATCCTGATTCCCTTCGCCTGGCTGGACGACCAGATCAATGGTTGGCTACGCGCTCATCATGGCGTCATCGCCGGCCTGATCTTCAGCGGCTCGGCCTTCATCCTGATCTATGCCTATGTAGTGCGCTTCCTGGCAGTATCGTTCAATGCCCTGGAGGCCAGCCTCGGCAAGGTCACCCCCAACATGGACGCGGCGGCCCGCACCCTGGGTCAGACCGCCAGCGGCACCCTGCGTCGGATACATACGCCGATCATGCGCAGCAGCCTGCTGGCCGCCGCCATCCTGGTCTTCGTCGACGTGATGAAGGAACTGCCGGCGACCATCATCCTGCGCCCCTTCGACTTCGACACCCTGGCCGTGCGCGCCCACAACCTGGCCGCCGACGAGCGCCTCGCCGAGGCCTCCACCGCCTCGCTGTCGATCGTCGCGGTGGGCATCATTCCCGTGGTGCTGTTAAGCCTCGCCATGCGCGGCGCTCGCCCCGGCGGGAAAGACGAACACCTGTGAGGGGTCCAGGCAAATCGCCACCGGCTGCCCTTCCTCGGGCAGGAAGACGCCCGGCACCCGAGCATGCAAGTGCGCCTCGCGGCCATCGGCGCCATGCGCGCAGATATGCAGCAGGCTGGTACGCCCGAGCAACTTGGCCATGACCACATGGCTATGGGCAGGCGC
The DNA here is from genome assembly GCF_029081005.1 of Halomonas elongata. GTDB lineage: Bacteria > Pseudomonadota > Gammaproteobacteria > Pseudomonadales > Halomonadaceae > Halomonas > Halomonas elongata_B. The sequence goes on from NZ_JAJQTQ010000005.1 coordinate 122,093, forward strand.
CGGCGGTGTCGCCAGCGCCTCGACCCGCAGCGCCTCGGGGCGGATCATCACCCGAGCGCGCTCGCCTTCCGCCAGTTCCGGGGCCGCCACGTCGCCCACTGGCGTGGCCACACGTCCCCCTCGCACCTCGCCGAACAGCTCGTTGACCGTGTCGAAGAAGGTCACCACGAAGGGATCGGCCGGCTCGCAGTAGAGTTCCCGGGGGGTGCCCATCTGCACGACCTGGCCATCACGCATCAGGGCGATGCGATCGGCCATGAACATCGCCTCCTCGGGATCGTGGGTCACCAGCAGGGCCCCGGCCTCCAGTTTCTTGAGGACGTGCAGGGTATCGTCGCGAATGCGGTCGCGCAGCCGCGCATCGAGACTCGAGAAGGGTTCGTCGAGCAGCATCAGGCCGGGCTCCGGCGCCAGGGCCCGGGCCAGGGCGACGCGCTGCTGCTGCCCTCCCGACAGGGTATGCGGGTAACTCTCGGCATAGCCTTCCATGCCCAGTTGAGCGAGCAGCGCCATGGCACGCTCGCGGCGACGCCGTGCGGGCAACGACTCCAGTCCGAAGGTGACATTCTCGAGGACGTTGAGATGCGGGAACAACGCCGACTCCTGGAAAGCCAGGCCGACATTGCGTCGCTCCGGGGGCACGTGCGGCTCTCCCAACGTCCGCCCATTGACCGCGACATGCCCCCGCTGCAGAACCTCGAGACCAGCGACGATGCGCAATAGCGTGGTCTTGCCACACCCCGAAGGGCCCAGCAGGCAGACGACCTCGCCCTGGCGTACCGTCAGGTCGATTCCCGCCACTGCCGTGTGACGGCCGTAGGCGTGATGGATATCCCGCATGGTCAGGACAACGGGGGCCTTCGACTCGAGTGGCTCGACGGCGTTCTGAAAGGAAGCATGGTGCATGGCGTTCGCCGGCTGAGAAGTTCGCGTCTCATGGTAACGCGAAAGCGTCTTCGACACGTTGCGATTTTCAATGACGCCACCTCAACGTCCAGGTCAACGTTTTTCATATCCCGTGGTTGACGCCCTTCTCGACAAACGCTTCAATACACGACAGGAAATGCAACGCATTAACATCCAAAAATCATTTCCAACACGCTTGAAGAGGTCTGCCATGCCCCACTACCAGCGACTCGTCATGCCGCTTGCCGCCCTGCTGACCGGCGCGGCCTTCGCCACCAATGCCGCCGCCGATGAGCTCAACATCTACTCGGCACGCCACTACGACTCCGACCAGGCGCTCTACGACGCCTTCACCGAAGAGACCGGCATCGAGGTCAATGTCCTTGAGGGCGATTCTGACCAGCTCATCGAGCGCATCCAGCGCGAAGGCGAGGCCAGCCCCGCCGATGTGATGATGACCGTCGACGCCGGCCGCCTGTGGCGCGCCGAGCAGGAAGACATCTTCGCCAGCATCGACTCCGACGTGCTGGCCGAGCGCCTGCCGGACTCGATGCGTCATCCCGAGGGCAAGTGGTTCGGCTTCAGCCAACGCGTTCGCGCCATCTTCTACAACCCTGATGAAGTCGACGCCGACGAACTCAACACCTACGAAGACCTGGCCGACCCTCGCTACGAGGGCCAGGTGTGCATTCGTTCCTCCAACAACATCTACAACCAGTCGCTGCTCGCCTCGTTGATCGCCCATCACGGCACTGAAGACGCCGAAGCCTGGGCCCAGGGCGTGGTCGACAACATGGCCCGCGACCCCGAGGGCGGCGACACCGACCAGATCAAGGGCGTGGCCAGCGGAGAATGCGATATCGCCGTGGCCAACCACTACTACTATGTGCGCCTGCTGGAGTCGGATAACGACGCCGACCGGGAAGTCGCCGAGAGCGTCGAGATCATGTTCCCCAACCAGGACGGCCGTGGTGCTCACGTCAACGTCGGCGGGGCGGGCGTCGTGCAGAACGCACCGAACCACGACAATGCCGTTCGTTTCCTCGAGTTCCTGGCCTCCGATGAAGCGCAGCATGGCTTTGCCGCCGGCAACTACGAATTCCCGGTCGTCCAGGGCGCCGAGAAGAGCGACGTGCTGGGATCCTGGGGTGACTTCAAGAAGGATCAGTTGAACATCAGCGAGCTGGGCGAGAACAACCCCGAGGCGATCAAGATCTTCGACCGCGTCGGCTGGCGGTAAGACGTCACCGGACGCCGATAGCAAGGGGCCCGCGGCAATGCCGCGGGCCTCTTTCGTTCGTCGCCGGTTCGCCCTAAAGGAAACACTGCTTAAATGCCTGCGCATGCAAATCGCTGCGCTATAGCCGCCATCCCTGGCGGCTACCCTGCGGGCCCGTCTAAAGACGGTTCAAATTCGCTCCTGGCGAATTTGTGCGCGGTGCTTGAAAGCTCGCCTAACTAAACGTTATGTCTCGCTTTCTGTGCTCCGTGCGCCTTGCGTTTCACTATGCTCGGCGATTTATTCAGCGTTTCCCGAAACGCCGTATGGGCGAGCGCAGATAGCTCTCGGGCAATGCCTGGGCTCTGTCCGAAAAGTCGACGAGCGATGGCCAGACAAGGCAAAAATCGGCGAAAAGACGGAGTTTACGCGCTGTAAATGAGTACTTTGAGCCGATTTTTAACGCCGTATGGGCGAGCGCAGGCACTTTTCGGACGAGGCTAGTGGGGGATCATCAGCGCCACCCCCGACACCAGCGCAAACAGCAGCACCCCCTGACGCAGCCGGCGAGCATCGAGGCGCTGGTGCATGACGCGGCTGGCCACGCTGCCGACCAGCAGTGGCGGCAGCAGGTAGAGCGCCCAGCGCAATTGTTCCATACCGACCTTGCCCGCCGAAGCCAGGATCACCAGCGAGATCAGCTCGCCGACCAGGAAGCAGCAGGCGATGGTCGAGCGCAGCTCCGGGCCGGGGCGGTGCTGGTAGAGCAGCGCCAGCGGCGGGCCGCCGACGCCGGTGGCGGTCTCGGTCACCCCGGTGATCAGCCCCACCGACATGCAGGCCCCCGCCCTGGGGCGGAACACCGGCGCGAACAGCGCGGCCAGCACGGCCAGCACCGTCGAGGCGCCGATCAGCTGGTTGAGCCCGTTGGTGCTCATCACCACCAGGATCCACAGCCCCAGGAAGGTCCCCGGCAGTCGGCCCAGGCCGATCCAGGCGCTGCCCCGCCAGTCGATGGCCTCTCGCTCACGCAGCGCCACATAGAGGTTGAGCGGCAGCATCAGCACCAGCAATGCGACCGGCAGCAGGTCGGGGCGCAGCAGCCCCATCACCGGGGCAACGATCAACGCGAAGCCGATGCCGATCGCCCCCTGCATGAAGGCGGCGATGGCCGTGGCCGCGGCGAGGACGGCGTAGACGACGAGCTCACTCATGAGGCCCCCGCGCCTCCGCATCCGACCGCGACGCCATGACCCGCGCGCGATGGGTCATCGAGGTCGGGTGCACCCGCTGGATCGGGGCGTTGGCCACCGCGGCGCCGGCCGCCTCGCGCACCTCGGCGAGCAGCGCACGGGCGTCCCAGTCCACGGGCCAGCCCTGCCACAGCCGCAGCCGACCGTTGGTGAACACCGCCTCGATCTGATCGCGGTTGGCGTAGCGAACCAGCTCCCAGGGGCGGTCCCAGGATGGCGTCATCTCGGGCACATTGAGATCCACCAGCAGGAAGTCGGCGGCCAGCCCCGGGGCGATCGCTCCGGTCACGCCCGACAACCCCGCCGCGTCGGCGCCGCCGCGAGTGGCGTGATCGAGCCACAACCAACCGCCGCCGCAGGAGGAATCGCCGCTGGCCAGCCCGAAGGTCAGTCGCTGGCTGGTCTCGGCGGCGTCCAGCAGCCGGAAGGCGTCGCTGCGCGTGCCGTCGCTGCCCAGCCCGAAGCGGATCCCCTGGGCGGCCATCTGCAGCGCCGGTGCCACGGCGTTGCCTTTCCAGCTGCTGGCCACCGGATTGAAGGCCACCGCGGTGCCGGTGTCGCGCAGCAGGTTGAGCTCCTCCGGTGTCACCAGGGTGGCATGGGCCACCAGCGTCTGCGGGCCCAGGGCGCCGACGGCGTGCAGGTGCTCCAGCGGCCGCTGGCGACGCGCCACCAGCGAGCGCTCCACGGCCTGCAGGTGCTCGTTGACGTGGGTCTGGAAGATGGCGCCGTGTTCGGCGCACATCGCCGCGACGTCGTGCAGCATGGCGTCGCTGGCCACCTCGGGAATCGACACCGCCAGCGACGGATGCACCAGATCGTGGCCCGACCAGCGCGCCAGATGACGCTCGGCGTCGCGGCGTATTACCTCGCCGTCCTCCTGGCTGCCGCCCAGGTCGTTGCAGATATAGCCCAGCACGCAGCGCAGTCCACTTTCCTCGGCGGCAGCGGCGATGCCATCGAGCTCGGCCGCGGCACGGGTGCCGGCGTCCACTGCGGTGGTGAAACCGCCGCGCAGCGCCTCCAGGGCGGCAAGCCGGGCGGAGAGATGCACCAGCCGCGCGTCCAGGCTGCCCTCCAGTGGCACCCAGATGCGCTTGAAGATCTCCGAAGGCTCACCGAACACCAGCGACTTGCCGAGCGACTGGGTCAGATGGTGGTGAGTATCGACGAAACCGGGCATCAGCAGCTTGCCGGGCATCTCCAGCGGCGTCAGGTCGGGATGGCGGGCCAGCAGCTCCTCGCGGTCGCCGATCTCGGCGAAGCGGCCATCGGCCACCAGCACCGCCTGATCGCGAACGCCGCCCTCCTCCAGCAGTACCTCTTCGGGCAGCAGCAATAGCGTCTCGGCGGCGAAATCGGCCGGGGTCAGCGAGGCAGTGGAATACGATGTCGACGACATGGGTTACTTTCCTTTGAGCTCTTGACGGGACAACGCCTCGCCCGCGGCGGCATCGTGGCGGCGGCCGAGGTGGTGAAACAGCAGGTTGACCAGCACGGCAGTCAGTGTGCCCATGGCCAGGCCGTTGCCGAGCAGGATCTGCAGGTGTTCGGGGAAGGCACTGTAGAAGCCGGGCACCAGGATCGGCAGCAGCCCCATGGCCAGCGCCGAGGCCAGGGTGAACATGTTGCCGTGCTCATCGAAGTCGACCCGGCGCAGGATGTTGATGCCCATCACGCCGATGATGGCGAAGACGATCACCGCGGTGCCTGCCACCACCGCGGTGGGCAGCAGCGACGCCAGCCGACCGAGCGGCGCGAACAGGCCGAGCAGCACCAGGATCAGCCCGGCGGCGACGGTGACATAGCGCGAACGCACCCCGGTGGCACGCACGATGCCGATGTTCTCGCCGCTGGTGATGATCAACGAGGTACCGAAACAGCCGCCGAGCAAGGACCCCAGGGCGTCGGCGCGAATGTTGCGCGGCACCAGGGCGCGGGCGTCGCCGCGCTTCTCGACGATCTCGGCGGTGGCCAGGGTCTGGCCGGTGGCTTCGGTCATCGACACCACGCTGAAGATGATCAATGGCAGCGAGGCGAAGAGGTCGAACTTGGGCATGCCGAAGGGGAACAGCGAAGGAAAGGCCACCACCGGCCCGGTGAGCACGCCACCGAACTCCATGACGCCGAAGACCGCACTCAGGGTTGCACCGGTAAGCAGCCCTATCATGACCGCGATGCGTCGCAGCATGCCGGTGAAGATCCGGGCACTGAGCACGATCGCGGCCATGGTCGCCAGGGCCAGAGCGATGCTCGGCAGGTTGGCGAAGTCCGGCGAGCCCTCCTCGCCGGTGATCAGCCCGCCGAAGATGCGTACCAGGTTGATCGCCACCAGCAACAGCATGGTGCCGATCACGATCGGCGGGAAGAACCTCAGTACCTTGGTGAAGAAGGGCAGCGCCAGGAAATAGAACACCCCGGTGAGGATCACCGCACCGGTAGCCGTCTGCAGGTCGGTAGCCTGGGCGATGGTCAGGAAGATCACCAGCGGCGCCCCGCCCGGCACCTGGACGAAGGGCAGACGGGCCCCGATGCCGAAGGGACCAAAGGACTGCAGCAACGTGCCCAGCCCGCAGACCAGGAAGGTGGCACTCATCAGCGCGACCATGACCTCGTCGTCGAAGCCCATCGCCTGGCCGACCAGGAAGACGGCGGTGATCGGCGCGGCGGCCATCACCAGCACGTGCTGAACGCCGAACAGCAGCATCGAAGGCAGCGGCAGACGCTGGTCGACCGGCTCGGTGCGGGACTCACGCGAGCCGAGCGGCTCGGGAGAAATGCTCATGGGGACATCCTCGATTGTTGTTGTGGAGGTCCCCTCAAGCTAGCGCCGGCCGACCGTACTGGTCCATAATAAAGTTTCGCTCATATCGTTGCCAAAAAGGCAACACTTGGCACCGAGGGAGAGACCACATGCAGCTGATGCTGACCGGATTGCGCTACTTCGAGGAAGTCGCCCGCCAGGGCTCGCTGCGCAAGGCGGCGGAACGGCTGCATGTGGCTGCCTCGGCGGTGAACCGGCAGATCCTCAAGCTGGAAGACGAATTGGGGGTACCGCTGTTCGAACGGCTGCCGCGGGGCCTGCGACTGTCGCCGGCGGGGGAACTGATGCTGGCCCATGTCCGTCAGTGGCAACGCGACGAGCGCCAGCTGCTGGAGACCCTCGGCGACATCCGTGGCACCGGCTGCGCGGAGATTCGTATCGCCACCGTCGAATCGCTGACCGACCAGGTGCTGCCGGAGCTGCTGGGCCGCTTCGGCGAGCGTTTTCCCCGCGTCCGCTTCGCGCTGCACACCGGGCTGACCGAAGAAATCCTCGAGCGGGTCGCCACCGGCGAAGCCGACATCGGTATCTGCATGAACCCGCCGCCGACGCGGCGCATCCGCTTCATCGAGTCGGTGGAATTGCGATTCGGCGTTGCCATGGCGCCGTCTCATCCGCTGGCGCAGGCCTCGGAAGTCAGGCTGGCCGAGTGCAGTGCCTATCCGGCCATTCTCCCGGACGCCGAGATGTTTCGTGGCTCGACCCTGGAGCGGGCACTCGCCAAATCCGATGTGGAACTCACCCCGCTGGCCGGCGGCAACCGAATCCTGGCGATCAAGTCGCTGGCCCGGGCAGGGCTCGGCGTGGCCTTTCTCAACGCCCTCGATATCGCCCGCGAGCTGGCCCATGGCGAGCTGGTGTTCCGCCCGCTGCGGGACCTCCGCGTCGACGGCGCACGGCTGGTGCTATGCAGCGCCGCCGACCGCTCGCTGCCGATGGCGGCGGCCGTGCTGATGGAATCGCTGAGCCAGGCGCTGCGCGACCTGGCTCCCCTCGACTGAGGCGCCACGCCATGGAACGACGGGCCCGCGGCAACCGCTGCGGGCCCGGCCGAGAGAGCGCTCAATCCTCGTCAGGCAAGGGCGCGGCATCCCCGGCATTGCGGAACACCCCCAGGGAGCCCATGCGACGACCGCGATCATTGAGGAAGCTCTCGAGCACCACCACTGGCTCGGTGCCCCGGCGGGTGAACTCGAGCCGGTCAGGCGCCGCGCGCCGAGATTGCCAGCCCTCGCCCAGGCAGCGGCCCAGTGCCTCGCCTCCGGCGACCAGGGCGCCACGCGGATCGTCGGTGGCCATCGGGCCGAAGCACAGGTAGTGGTCGGGCCGCCGGGCCGAGGTGATCACGCAGGCATCATGGAACGCCTGGGTGTCGGTCTGCCAGGTGCGCGTCAGCGAGGTGGTTTCAAGGCGCCCCTTGATGTCCCCAAAGCCCGTCTCCGCGCTCGCAACCGCGTGATTCAGAGCCTCGCAGTCGAATCGCTCCGCCGCCGTCTGGGTGGCCTGGGTCGCGCAGCCGGCCAGCAACGCCATCCCCGCCAGCCAGATCCTTGCCATTGTTGCCATGCTCATCTCCTTGTCTGCCTCTGTGACACCGCACGAGCACCGGTTCCGGAACTCCACCGACACGATAGCACCGGCACGCACCGCTGGCCTCAATCGGGTATCTCGATATGGAAGCGGCGCTCCAGAGCCTGTCTCCCCCTCGATGTCAGGCGGAGGGCTCGGCCATCGAGGTCCCGCCTGACCCATTCCCGACCGATGGCGTGATCCAGCAAGGCCGCCCCCAGGGCCCCCGCCAGGTGCGGGCGACGCTCGCTCCAGTCCATGCAGGGACGGGCGAAGCGGCGACGCCGGGCACGCACCGTCGGGACGTCCAGGCCCATGTCACGGAAGACACGCTCCCCCTTCTCGGTCAGATGGTAATCGCTGCCCGCCTCGGCGGCAGGCGTCAGCCAGTCGGCCCCGACACAGGCATCATGGAGCGTCACCGCCAGTTCGCCGGCCATATGGTCATAGCAGGTCCGGGCGAAGCACAGGCGCTGCGGCGTGTTCGGCGCGAAGGTCGGCGTATCGCCCTGCCCGATGACCATCAGCCCCTCCAGCGCCTCGGCGACTCTCGGGTCCTCCAGCGCATAGTAGCGATGACGCCCCTGAACGTACCGTCGCAGCAAGGTCATCTCGGTGAGGCGCGCCAGATGGGCGCTGGCCGTTGGCGGGCCGACCCCGGCGATCACCGCCAGCTCGGTACTGGTCCGCGCATGGCCATCCATGAGCGCACACAGCATGCGGGCCCTGGCGGGCTCGGCGATCGCCGCCGCCACCCGGGACATCGCGAGGTCCGTGACTGCCATATTTCGCTCCCGATCGAATCATGACCCGCGACAGGCACCGATACTGGGTCGGTATGCCATGTCAGGCCTCCTGACGACTCTAGCGCCATCATGCCGGACACGCACAAGGAATATCCGATGCTCCCCCTCGAAGCTCCCAGTCACCCGGATCCCTATCCTTCCTACGCCAGCTTGCGACTGCGAGGTGGCCTTCAATACCTCGAGGCACCAAACCTCTGGGTCGCCAGCGATGCGGCTACCGTCACCGAGGCCTTCGAACAGCCGGCCTGCCACGTGCGGCCACGCCGGGAACCGGTGCCCGACATGATCGCCGACGGCCCGGCCGGCGAACTCTTCGGTCGGCTGATGAGAATGAACGAAGGAGAGGCCCACCAGGCTTCCAGGCAGCGCCTGATACCCTTCCTGGACGCCCTCGATGACGAAGAGATCGCCAGGCTGACCCGGCACCGCCTCGACGCATCGGACGCTCCAGCTCCGTCGGACACCATGTTCCGTGTGCCGGTCACGGTCATCGCCGCCCTGCTCGGGTGTCCTCCCGAGCACGAAGCCTGGCTGGCCGAGCGAACATCGCGTTTCGTGGCCGGCTTGAATCCGCTCGGCCATACGGCCCGACGAGACGCCGCCCACCGGGCCGCCGAAGATCTGATGAAGGTAGTCTCAGGTTTCGAGACACTCCCTGCGGGGCCGAAGGATGCACTGGCCTCGGAGGTCCTGGTCGCCAACCTGATCGGCTTGTTGTCGCAGACCCATGACGCCACGGCCGGCTTGATCGGCAATACCCTGCTCGCCCTGCGGAAACACCCGGCGCTACGCGAGTCACTCACCCGCCGGCCCGAGGGGATAACCGCCTTGGTCGAAGAGGTCGAGCGCCACGACCCGCCGGTACACAGTACCAAGCGCTACGTCGAGGCGCCCTGCCGGTTGGGCGGCACACGCCTGGCACCCGGCGACACCGTGTTGATACTGACCGCCTCCGCCAACCGCGATACCTCCCTGGCCCCGGATGCCGACCACTTTCGCCTCGACCGTCGTGAACGCGTCAGCTTTTCTTTCGGCGCGGGACGTCACCACTGCCCGGGAAGACGCCTGGCACTGGGCATTGCCACCCATGTCATCACCGGTCTGCTCGAGCGTCGTGAATACTTCAACACCCTTCACCATCACGGCTATCTGCCATCGCGGCACGGCCGGATCCCCCGCCTCACCTCGACACAGGAGGAACACGCATGATTGCCGTCATCTTCGAAGCCCGACCGCATCCCGACCAGCGTCAGCGTTATCTGGACATCGCCGCCGAACTCAAGCCGCTGCTCGATGACGTGGAGGGATTCATCTCCATCGAACGTTTCCAGAGCCTCGCCGACCCCGAGCGGCTATTGTCACTGTCCTTCTGGCGCGATGAGCAGGCCGTCGCCGAGTGGCGTCGCCTGGAGGCCCATCGTGCGGCCCAGAGCGCGGGGCGCCGATCGGTGTTCGCCGATTACCGACTGCGTATCGCCCGGGTCGAGCGCGACTACGGCATGGACGAACGGGAACAGGCCCCTGCGGATAGCCGAGAGGCTCATGAATGATGCGTTCCTTCAGTGCGCCTCGTCCCAGTTGGCGCCGCTCTCGGCTTCGACGATCAGGTCCACGTCGAGCTCGGCGGCAGCCTGCATGCGCCGTTTCGCCTCGGGGATGAAGACCTCGACGGCGTCCTCGGCGACCTCGAAGACCAATTCGTCGTGGACCTGCATGACCATCATGGCGTCGATGTCGCCCTCGGCCAGCCAGCCGTCGACGTCGATCATGGCGCGCTTGATGATGTCCGCCGCCGTGCCCTGCATGGGCGCATTGATGGCCGTGCGCTCGGCGCCCTGACGACGATTGCGGTTCTGGGAGTGGATCTCCGGCAGGTGAAGCCGTCGACCGAAGACCGTCTCGACGTAGCCGTCATCCGCCGCCTGGGCGCGAATGCGCTCCATGTAGCGCGCCACGCCGGGGTAACGGTCGAAGTAGCGGTCGATGTAGATCTGCGCCTGGTTGCGCTCGATGTGCAGCTGCCGTCCCAGCCCCCAGGCACTCATGCCGTAGATCAGCCCGAAGTTGATCGCCTTGGCGCTGCGGCGCTGCTCGCCGGAGACCTTGTCGAGGCCCACGCCGAAGACCTCGGCGGCGGTGGCGGCGTGGATGTCGCGGCCCTCGGCGAAGGCCGCGAGCAGCCCCTTGTCGCCGGAGAGGTGCGCCATGATGCGCAGCTCGATCTGCGAGTAGTCGGCGGCGACGATGCGATAGCCGGGCCGCGCCACGAAGGCCTGGCGGATCTTGCGCCCCTCTTCGGTGCGGATCGGGATGTTCTGCAGATTGGGGTCGGAGGACGACAGCCGTCCGGTGGCGGTGACCGCCTGGTGATAGCTGGTGTGCAGCCGGCCGGTGGCCTTGTTGACCAGCCGGGGCAGCTTGTCGGTGTAGGTGGAGCGCAGTTTGGAGAGGCCACGGTGCTCCATGATCACCTTGGGAAGCGGGTAGTCCAGTGCCAGCTCCTCGAGCACCGCCTCGGCGGTGGAGGGCGCCCCCTTGGGCGTCTTCTTGATCACCGGGATCTGCTGTTCCTCGAACAGGATCTGGCCGAGCTGCTTGGGCGAGCCCAGGTTGAACTCGCGCCCGGCCAGCTCGAAGGCCTTCTCCTCGAGTTCGCCGATGCGCTTGCCGAGCTCCTGACTCTGGGTATGCAGGCGCTCGGCGTCCAGCGCCACGCCGCCACGCTCGATGCGCGACAGCACTCGGATCAACGGCCGCTCCAGGGTGTCGAGCACCTCGGCCAGGCGGCCCTCGACCTCGACCCGGGGGCGCAGCTCATGATGCAGGCGCAGGGTGATGTCGACGTCCTCGCAGGCGTAGGGCGCGGCCTGTTCCAGGGCGACCTGGTTGAAGGTCAGCTGCTTGACGCCCTTGCCGGCGATCTCCTCGAAGCTCACCGTCTTCTCGCCCAGATACTTGAGCGCCAGCGAGTCCATGTCGTGTCGGGTGGCGGTGGAGTCCAGCACGTAGGACTCGAGCATGGTGTCGTGCAGGGCGCCGGTCACCTCATAGCCGTGACGCGCCAGCACCGAGACGTCGTACTTGAGGTTCTGGCCAACCTTGGCCTTGTCCGCATCGGCCCAGAGTGGCGCCAGTGCCTCGAGCACGGCCTTCCGGTCGAGCTGTGCCGGGGCGTCCAGGTAATCGTGGGCCAGCGGGATATAGGCAGCCTCCCCCGGTTCGAGGGACAGCCCGACGCCGACGATCTCGGCCTCCATGTAGTCGAGGCTGGTGGTCTCCAGGTCGAAGCAGAACACCTCGGCGTCCTTGAGGCGCGCCAGCCATTCGTCCAGTACCGCCTGCTCGGTGATCACCGCGTCGTGACGCGTCTCGTCCTCGCCGACGCTCGCAGCATCGCCTGCCCCGGGCGTGGCGGTCCCCCCCGACACGTCATCGACACCCTCATCACTGCCCTCCAGCAGTTCGGACAGCCAGGCCTTGAACTCCAGGCGGCGATAGAGCTCGAGCAACGCTTCACGGTCGGGGTGGGCGATCCCCAGGTCGTCGAGCCCGACCGGCAGTTCGCAGTCGGTTTTGATGGTGGCGAGCTCATAGGAGAGGAAGGCCTGCTCGCGATGCTCCTCGAGCTTCCCGGGCAGCGTCTTGGCGCCGCGGAAGCCGAGCGTCTTGACCTTCTCGAGATCGGCATAGACGGTCTCGAGGCCGCCCTCCATGCCCTGCAGCAGGCCCAGGGCGGTCTTCTCGCCGACCCCGGCCACCCCCGGGATGTTGTCGACCTTGTCGCCCATCAGAGCGAGGAAGTCGATGATCCGCTCCGGCGGCAGGCCGAACTTCTCCGTCACGCCCGTCACATCCAGGGTCTCGTCCTTCATGGTGTTGACCAGGGTGATGTGGGCGTTGACCAGCTGGGCCATGTCCTTGTCGCCGGTGGAAATCACCGCATCCCGGCCGGTCTGGGTGGCATGGTGCGCCAGGGTGCCGATGACGTCGTCGGCCTCCACGCCCTCGATGCACAGTAGCGGCAGGCCCAGCGCCCGCACGCAGTCGTGCAACGGCTCGACCTGAGAACGCAGGTCGTCCGGCATCGGCGGGCGCTGCGCCTTGTACTCGGCATAGAGGTCATCGCGGAAGGTCTTGCCCGGGGCATCGAACACCACCGCCATGGGACTGTCGGGGTAATCCTTGAGCAATCGCTTGAGCATGTTGAGCACGCCCTTGATGGCGCCGGTGGGCTGCCCCTCCGAGGTGGTCAGCGGCGGCAGGGCATGGAAGGCTCGGTACAGATAGGAGGAACCGTCGACGAGTACGATGGGAGTGTCGGCCATGAATCGGCATCCATTGATGTCTGAGTAGAATGATGTCCGGGGAGAAAACGCAGTTCTGAACCCCATGATACGCATAGCCGACGATGTTTGCCGCGAGGTATGCCTCGACCGGACGACGGCATACACTAGGGGAAGATGACCGAGGTCCCCGGAGGTTGCCATGTTGTCCCTGTTTCGTCCGTTCGCCGCACTGCTCGTCGGTGGCAGCCTGTTGCTCGCCGGGCTCCCGGCGTCGGCCCAGTCCGGCGGATCGCCCGAGCCCGAGATCACCACCCGCCAGGAAGCGGATCGCAGCATTCGCGAGTACCGGCTCAACGGCGAACTTTACGCCATCGAGGTTCGGCCTTCATCGGGGCCCTCCTATTACCTGCTCGACCGGAACGGTGACGGCAACTTCGAGCGCCAGGACGGCGGCGATATCATCGTCCCCGATTGGGTGCGGCAGGATTCCTGATCGCCAGGCGACACGCCGCAACAGCATTCGGCATCGATGCGCCAAGCCGCTACAATAGGCGATTTGGCATAGCCCGCGCGAGACACACATGGCCGTATTCACACCGCTTACCGACGCTCAGGTCGCAGCATTCCTGAGCCGCTTCGACGCCGGCACGCTGGTTGCCGTCGAAGGCGTGCCCGCCGGCACGGAGAACAGCACCTTCTTCGTCACCACCGACCGCCAGGAACTGGTACTGACCCTGTTCGAGCAGGGCGAGCATGAAGAGCTGCCGTTCTTCGTCGAACTGCTGGACTATCTCGACGAACACCGCCTGCCGGTGCCCGGCCCCCTGCACGACCATGACGGCATCGCCCTGCACAGCCTGGCCGACAAGCCGGCCCTGTTGTTCCCCCGCTTGCCGGGACGCCACCCTCATCATCCCAATCTGGCTCAGTGCCGTGCCCTGGGCGAAGCCCTCGGCCACATGCACAAGGTCTCGCAGCGCTTCCCGGGACATCGTCCCAATCCGCGTGATCTCCACTGGCTGCTGCCCATGCACCACAAGGTCCTGGCCTACCTCTCGCCGGAGGATCAGGCGCTGATGATGGACGAGGTGGAAATCTACCAGGGCTTCTTCGACGAGGCCCCGGAATTGCCGCAGGGCGCACTGCACGGCGACCTGTTCCGCGACAACACCCTGTTCGACGGCGACCGCCTGGGCGGCATGATCGATTTCTACAACGGCTGCACGGGTGATCTGCTGTTCGACCTGGCCATCGTCATCAACGACTGGGCCACCCATGCCGACGGTCGCCTCGACCCCGAACGCTACGCCACCCTGCTCGCCGCCTATCAGGCCCAACGACCGCTGGAAGCCGCCGAGCGCGACGCCTGGCCGATGATGCTGCGCATGACGGCCCTGCGTTACTGGCTCTCGCGCCTGTTGGTGGTCTACGTGGATCCACCGGCCCATGACCTGACGCCCCACGATCCCGACCAGTTCCACACCATCCTCAAGCGTCGTCTGGAGGACGGTGCCCTGCCGCTACCCGAGGTCACGCCTTGAAGGCCTCCATGAGCAGTGCCGCCGGGCCCGCCCATCGCGCCCGGCATACCTGGAACATCGATCAATGGGGCAGCGGCTACTTCGACGTCGACGATGCCGGCCAGGCCCTGGTGCGGCCGCTCGGAGAAGAGACCGAAGGGCCAGCCCTGCCGCTGACATCACTGGCGACCCGGCTTCGCGAAGCGGGACTGCGGCTGCCGGTGCTGGTGCGTTTCACCGATATCCTGCACGACCGCGTCGAACAGCTGTGCGCCGCCTTCGACAGCGCCATGACCGAGGAAGATTTCGACGGCGGCTATACGGCGGTCTACCCCATCAAGGTCAACCAGCAGCACCGGGTGGTCGAGGAAATCCTTGCCACCCAGGAACGCGGCCGGGGCCGCGTCGGCCTGGAGGCCGGCAGCAAGCCCGAGTTGCTGGCGGTACTGGCACTTTCCGGCGACGGTCCCTCGTTGATCGTCTGCAACGGCTACAAGGATCGCGAATACATCCGCCTGGCACTGATGGGCGAACGACTGGGCCACCGCGTCTACCTGGTGGTGGAGAAGCTTTCCGAGTTGCCGTTGATCCTCGAAGAAGCCGAACACCTCGGCGTCAGGCCGCGCATCGGCCTGCGCGCCCGTCTCGCCTCGGTCGGCAAGGGCAAATGGCAGAACACCGGCGGCGAGAAGTCCAAGTTCGGTCTCACCGCCGGCCAGATCCAGACGGTGGTGACCCGGCTGACCGAGGCCGATGCCCTGGGCTGCCTGCAACTGGTGCATTTCCACCTGGGATCGCAGATCGCCAATATCCACGATATCCAGCGCGGCCTGCGCGAATGTGCACGCTTCTATCAGAACCTGCTGGCGATGGGCGCGCCGGTGGATACCGTGGATGTCGGCGGCGGACTGGGCATCGACTACGAGGGGACTCGCTCACGCAGCTTCTGCTCGATCAACTACTCGATGCGCGAATACGCCCGCAACGTCGTCTCGGCCTTCGCCCAGGTATGCACCGCCGAGGGTCTGCCCCATCCGCACCTGCTCAGCGAGTCCGGCAGAGCCCTGACCGCCCACCATGCGGTGTTGATCACCAACGTGATCGGCGAGGAACGCCCCGACACCCAGGCTCCCGAGACACGGCACCATGCCGATCCCCAGGTGGCCGAACTGTGGCGAGTTCACGACGAGCTGCACGCCCTGCATGATCCGCGCGGCCTGGTCGAAGCCTGGCACGACCTGACGCAGGCACTGTGCGAACTCCAGGACCGTTTCGTCATGGGGCTGGCCGACCTCGGCGCCCGTGCCGAGGGAGAAGGCGTCCACTCCGCCGCCTGTGCCCGGCTGCGCGAGCGGCTGGATCCACGCAACCGCGCGCATCGCGAGATTCATGACGAACTGGCCGAAAAACTCGCCGACAAACTGTTCGTCAACTTCTCGCTGTTTCAGTCGGTACCCGATGTCTGGGGGATCGACCAGATCTTCCCCGTGCTGCCACTTTCCGGCCTCGACCGCGAACCCTCGCGCCGCGCAGTGATTCAGGACATCACCTGCGACAGCGACGGCCGCATCGACGGCTATGTCGACGGCCAGGGCGTCGAATCCACGCTGCCGCTGCCGGAATGGCGCGACGATGAAGAGCGCCTGATGGGGTTCTTCCTGGTCGGCGCCTACCAGGAGATCCTCGGCGACCTGCACAACCTGTTCGGCGACACCGACTCGGTGGATGCCTCGCTTTCCCCCGACGGCGAATGGCGCTTCGACCATTTGCTGCGCGGCGACCGGGTCGCCGACGTGCTGGGTTACGTCAACTTCGATGCCGAAGCCCTGCGTGCCCGACTCGCCGAGCAGCTCGCCGCCAGCGACCTGAGCGACGACGAACAGCGACAGTTCCGGCATGACCTGTCCGCCGGACTGGAAGGTTATACCTACCTCGAATGAGCGGTTTTCGACGCGTTCGGCACTGACATTCCCGATCCATTAGACCATAGTGATAATCACGGTCCGTCCGTGGCGGGACGCCACGCGAGGGGCGTCTTTAATTCACAGGCTAACTATTATAAAATGAAATCAATCAACGACTCCGCAAGCACTGAATAAATCGACGAACGGGTTCAAACACCGAATGCCACGCTCATCGCGGCCGCTGCATTCGGTGGCACGGCTGGCGTGCGGTACCGGGATCGCGACCATATTCAGGGCTTCTTCCATGGCAAGGAGCTTGGATCATGATCATTCTTTCGCTCATCTTCTGGCTGGTGGGGCTGGCACTGTTGGGGGGTGGCATCTGGCTCATCACCCTCGACGGCAGCTGGTACTACGCGCTGGCCGGTATCGTCCTGATCGTGGTCGGGGCCTTGACGCGATCGCGCCGCCCCACCGCCCAGGTGTTATACGCTCTCTTCCTGATCGCGACCGCCGCCTGGTCGCTCTGGGAGTCCGGTTACGACTGGTGGCCCCTGGCCACCCGCCTGGGTCTCTTCCTGATCCTCGCGATCCCGCTGCTGATACCGGCCAAGGGTGGCAGCCGCGCGGGCCTGGCCCTGCTGCTGCCGGTCTGGGCGATCATCGGCGTGGGGACCCTTGCCAGCCTCAGCGTCGATGCCCATCGTATCGAGGGCGAATTGAGCCGCGATGTGGTCGCCGAAGCGCCGACGACCGGGGACACGCCCCGGGAAAGCTGGCATGCCTATGGGCGCGACAACCTGGGACAGCGCTATTCGCCGCTGGAACAGATCACGCCGGAGAACGTCGATGACCTGGAACTGGCCTGGCAGTATCAGACCGGCGACGTGAAAGGCCCCGAGGACGTCGTCGAAACCACCTACGAGGCGACCCCGCTGAAGGTGGGAAATTCGCTGTTCCTGTGCACCCCGCACAACTGGCTGATCGCCCTGAATGCCGATACCGGCGAGGAACAGTGGGTCCATGACGCCAAGGTGCCGGCCGAGAGTTCGCGTCAGCACCAGACCTGCCGTGGCGTCTCCTATCTCCCTCCGAGCTCCGGCGACGCGGATGCCATCGACGTCCAGGTCGCCAGCGGGCCGGCTGAGGACCTGGATGCCATGCAATGCGACGCCCAGCTGTTCCTGCCGACCTCCGACGCCCGCCTGATCGCCGTCGACCCGGCGACCGGCGCGCGCTGCAGCAATTTCGCCAGCAACGGCGAGCTGGACCTGCTGCACAACATGCCGTTCAAGCAGGCCGGCTTCTACTACTCCACCTCGCCGCCCGTGGTCGCCGATGGCAAGGTCATCGTCGCCGGTTCGGTCAACGACAACTACGCCGTCGAATCTCCCTCCGGCGTGATCCGTGCCTATGACGCCAAGACCGGCGAGCTGGTGTGGAACTGGGATGCCGGAAATCCGGACGAGACCGCGCCGATCGCCGAGGGCGAGACCTATACCACCAGTTCGCCGAACAGCTGGTCGATCGCCAGCGCCGACGAAGAACTGGGCATGGTCTACTTCCCCATGGGCAACCGCACGCCGGATCAACTGGGCATGTACCGCAGCGAGGCCGAGGAGAAATACGCCAGCTCAGTGGTAGCGCTGAGCCTGGAAACCGGCCAGGTGGAGTGGGTCCAGCAGTTCGTGCACCACGACCTGTGGGACATGGACACCCCGGCCCAACCCAGCCTGCTCGACCTCGAGACCGACCAGGGTACCCAGCCGGCACTGGTGATACCCACCAAGCAGGGCGACGTCTATGTGCTGAACCGAGAGACCGGCGAGCCGATCCTGCCGATCTCCGAGCAGCCCGCCCCCCAGGGCACCATCGAGGGTGACTATGCCGCCGAGACCCAGCCGGCCTCGAGCCTGAGCTTCCGGCCGCCGACCCTGCGCGAGGCGGACATGTGGGGCGCCAGTCCGATCGACCAGCTGATGTGTCGCATCCAGTTCAAGTCGCTTCGCTACGAGGGCCAGTACACTCCGCCCTCCGAGCAGGGCACCATCGTCTTCCCGGGCAACTTCGGGGTCTTCAACTGGGGCAGCATCGCCGTGGACCCGAAGCGCCAGGTCATGTTCGGCATGCCGCTCTACCTGGCCTTCACCTCCACTCTGGTGCCCAAGGAAGGCGCCGAGCTGGGCGAGACCAACCAGGGCGAGCAGGGCCTCAACGAGAACGCCGGCGCCGACTACGCCGTGGACATGAAGCCCTTCCTCTCGCCGTTCGGCGTGCCCTGCCAACAGCCGCCCTGGGGCTACGTGGCCGGCACCGACCTGCGTACCGGCGAGACCGTCTGGAAGCACAAGAACGGCACCATCGAGGACATGACGGCACTGCCGTTGCCGATCAAGATGGGCGTGCCGGGCATCGGTGGCCCGGTGATCACCGAAAGCGGCGTGGCCTTCCTGGCCGCCAGCGTGGATGACTACCTGCGCGGCTATGACCTCAGCACCGGCGAGCAGCTGTGGCAGGCCCGTCTGCCGGCCGGTGGCCAGGCTACCCCCATGACCTATCTCAACAGTCAGGGCGAGCAGATGGTCGTCCAGGTGGCCGGCGGGCACGGCTCGATCGGCACCACCATCGGCGACTACGTGATGGCCTACAAGCTGAAGCAGGACTAGGCCCGACCCTACCCCGGGCGGCTTTCGCCCCCCGGGGTAGCCCCATGCGACAAGGCCCCGCCGGAATGAACCGGCGGGGCCTTGTCGTCGAGTATGGCCAACGAGCTCAGCCTGATTCGATCGCGTTACGTCACCCCGATCAATCCACGACCCGGGTTTCCACGGCCAGGCCGCCGGTCAGTTGAAGGCACAGTGAGGCCCCGCGGGGCAATTCTCCCACGCCCGCAGGCGTGCCCGTGAGCACCACGTCCCCCGGCAACAGCGTGAAGTGGCGGCTCATTTCCGCCAGCAACGTGGGTATCGAGAACAGCATGTCGGCGCCCAGTCCATGCTGTCGACGCTCGCCATTCACCTCCAGGGTAAACTCCAGCGCACTCCAGTTGGGCGTCTCGACGAGCGGCAGGAAGGCCGACATCGGACAGGCGCCATCGAAGGCCTTGGCGACTTCCCAGGGCTGGCCCTTGTCCTTCAGGCGCGCCTGGACATCGCGAAGCGTCAGATCCAGCGCCAGGCCGATACCCACGATGGCATGCTCGGCCTGGTCGGGCGCGACCTCGCTCAACGGTTCGCCGATCAACAGGGCCAGCTCCGTCTCGAAATGGACCTCACCACGCGCGAAGGGCGCCTCGATGGGCGCGGCCAGATCCACGGCACTGGTGGCCGGCTTGATGAACAGCAACGGTTCGCTGGGGACCGGGTTATTCAACTCCCGGGCATGCTCGGCATAGTTGCGGCCGACGCAGACGATCTTGCCCAGCGGTTCCGGAAAACTCCGGCCATCGGTGAAACGGGGTACGAAGCGCATGTCCGACTCGACTCCTTGTTCGGGTGAGGCCCCGCAGGGCCCGACTCCATCAGTCTACCCTCGAGTCAGGTATCCGGCGACCATGCTTCATCCGGTGCATGGGCCAGGAAGCGTGGGCGTCGCTTGGTGGCCGCATAGGGCTCGACGCAACGATTGTCACGGCGGTTGTAGACGAAGAACGCATTGCTGCGCGGATCCGGTGACATGTTGGCGTTGGAGCCGTGCAGGGTATTGCAGTCGAACAACAGCAGGCCACCCGCCGCGCCGGTGGGTGCCTCGATGCCGTGCCGGTCGATCAACGTGCGCAGGGCGTCGGCGCCGGGCACGCCGAATTCCTGGGTCTTGAGCGACTGCCGGTGGTGATCTTCCGGCGTTTCCCCCAGGCATGGCACGAACACTCTGTGCGAACCGGGCACCAGCATCAGCGGCCCGTTGAAGGTGTGGTTGTCGGTCAGCACGATAGAGGCGCTCACCGCGTTCATGGCCGGCATGCCATCCTCGGCGTGCCAGGTCTCGAAATCCGAATGCCAGTTGAAGCCCTTGCCTTCGAAGCCGGGCTTGTAATTGATGCGTGACTGATGGACATAGGGCTCGCCACCGAGGATCTGGCGGGCGCGCCCCATCAGGCGCTCGTCGTTGGCCAGACGGCTGAATATCCGCGACAGGAAGTGCACGGCGAACAACGAACGGATCTCCTTGCCCTGAGGCTCGGTGATGGAGAAATCGCGTCCGCGGAAATCATCCCGGGCCAGCAGGGCGTCGAGCTCTCGACGCAGTGCCTCGAGCTCCTCGCCTTCGAGGAAATCCGGCTCGAAGAGAAAGCCCTGACGCTCGAAGGCGTCGAGCTGCGGGGCCGATAGTGGCCCATCTGCCTCGCGCCCCTTGACCACCGGCTCACGACGATTGAGCCAGGGGAGATCCAGCGGCTCGGTCAGGCGTGTCGGATAGGGATCCTGCCCCGGGCGAGGCGCGCTGCGGACCCGGCTTTCGGCTTCCGGGGACGTCAGGTCGGTTCGGGCGTTCGCGTGTGGCAGCGGTCGGCTGGACGATGTCTGCACTGACATCCAATACCTCCTTTCACAGTCGGAATGGGTTCAGATTCGATCTCGTTAGCGACGGCGGTCAGCCGCGGGCGGTCCATTCTGGACCCGCGTGGGGAGGGTGGTGGCGCCCGGGGGAGTTTTCAAGGGCAACGGCGCGGGTCGGGGAGCGGGGGCCGGCATCCCGCCAGGCCGCCCCCCGGCCCTCCTGCTCAGTGAGCCATCATTTCATGGACGATCTGCTGGCCGTCCATGTCCGATGGGTAGTAGGTCGGCCAGTGCTTGACCTCGTCGAGCAGAGCCGCCCGATCATCGCCCCAGTAGAGGTGATAATGGCCGGCATCGGTCGGATAGATGCTGTGGTCGCTGAACTGAATGTAGTCCGGTAGTTCATCACCACCTTCCTGGAGTTCGAAGATGAACCGCACGCCTCGGTTCCCTGCCTCGTAATTCAGGATCTCGTAGCCATCGTAGGCATACTCGCCGGACATCGTGTCACCATCCTCATGGAAGGCAACGGTGCTGCCATCGATCACGATGCGATCGACATCCGTCTCGTAGCCTCTCTCATAGTATTTCTTGTATTCCTCGGCGGTCTTCTCATCGCTCTTCTCCGCCTTGTCGGCCATGACCGGATCGAGCGTGCCATCCTGGAGATAGGGATAGACCGACTGCCAGTCTCCTTCCCAATCGGAAAGCTCGCGATCCTTCACCTGGCTGTCGTCGAAATAGCCCGCATAGATATCGCTGTCATGGCTGGGATCATCATGGTCATGGTCGTGATGGTGGCCATGATCGTGATCATGGTCACCATGGCCGCTTTCGTGCGCCATCGCCGACTGACCTGCCGTCATCGCCAACAGGCTGATGGCCAGAACGCTCGCTTTCTTCGCATATGGCATGCTCATGATTTGCTCCTTTGCTCAATCGATCGAGTGGGTTGAACCACTGCGTTTTTCACGTGACGTCATAACGTTTTCCGGCATACCTCAGCGCCCATCCGCTCGAGGTGCGACACCGAATCAGGCCCCCGCGGCGCATTGCACCACGCCATCCGCCAGCTGGCGCAGCAGCCGAGGATAAAGTCCTTCTCCGGGAGGCAATCCCGTCCCCAGGGGATCGATCACGATCGATGTGTCGACGCCGGTATCGGCGAACACGTTTTCCACCAGCTGAGGATTGAACTGCGGCTCGTTGAAGACACAATCGACGTCCAGCGCATTCACTAGCTCTCGGAGCTCATCGATACGTGCAGGACTCGGATCCGAAGCATCTCCCAGGGAAATGGCGCCGGCCGCCGACAGGTCGAAGCGATTCTCGAAATACTGATAGGCATCGTGAAACACGATGAAGCGAGTATCCTGGGCATGCGCGAGACGCGCCCTCAGTTCCCCCATCAGCTCATCGAGCTCTGCCTTGCCCTGGCGCGCGTTTTCCCGATAGATGTCCGCATTTTCCGGGTCCGCATCGGAAAGTGACCGGGCAATCGCAGCCAGCCATGCCTGCGCATTTTCCGGATCGAGCCAGGCATGCGGATCGGTGCCATCATGGCTGTGGTCGTGGCCGTGGCCGTGGCCGTGGCCATGATGATGATCGTGGGCCTCGAAGGTGGCTCCCTGACGAAACGCCAGGGTTCCGGTCTCCGGCACATCCAGCAGGGCAACGCTCTCGGCATCGGCGGCCAGGCTATCCATGGATCCCTTCAGCCAGGGCGCCAGCGCTTCACCGACCCAGAACACGACATCGGCATTTTCCAGTGCTCCGGCCTCCGACGGTCGCATGGAGTAACCATGGGGCGACGCTCCCGGCTGGATGACCAGTTTCGGTGAACCCAGCTCGCCCATGACACGGTCAACCAGCGAGTGAACCGGCGGAATGTCGACCGCGACATCGGGGACATCCGCGGCGGCGATGGCTGGGGTACTGGCTCCCAGCAAGGCCGCCCCCCAGTAACGGGCACGCAACATCATGATCTCCTTGTACAGCAGGTAACGGGGAAATTGAGCGATGCGCATTTATGTTATAACATAACTTTTCTGTCAAGCCGGCCAGGACAATATCCCGGCTTGGCAAGGCTCGTACGCTGCTGGTAGATCCCCCATGACATTGCTGACCATCGAACACCTGGATGTCGATCTTGGCGGCCAGCCAATCCTCGACAGCATTCAACTCTCTATCGAGCGCGGCGAGATCGTGACTATCGTCGGGCCCAATGGCTCGGGGAAGACCACCCTGCTGAGGGCCATCATCGGCTCGCTGGCGCCTGCGAGGGGACGTATCCAGCGTGCGCCGGGGCTGATGCTGGGATATGTTCCGCAGCGGTTTCACCTCGACCCGACACTGCCGATGACGGTGTCCAGGTTCATGGGCCTGCCAAGGCGGCACGCTCCCGGCCAGATCGACCAGGCCCTCGAGAGGGCTGGCGCCGCCGGACTGGGCAGGCAGCAGATGAGATCACTGTCGGGCGGTCAATTCCAGCGCATCCTGCTGGCCCGCGCCTTGCTGGAGTCCCCCGACCTGTTGATCCTCGACGAGGCGACCCAGGGACTCGATCAGCGCGGTGTCGCCGACTTTTACCGCCAGTTGGAAACCGTGCGCCGAGAGCTAGGCTGCGGCGTTCTGATGGTCAGTCACGAACTGCATGTCGTGATGCGCGCCTCGGATCGCGTCGTCTGCCTGAACGGGGCAATCTGCTGCGAAGGCACGCCGGAACGCGTGGCCTCCTCGCCGGCCTACCGCGCCATGTTCGGGCACGACACTCAGGATGCCTTCGCCCTGTACCGTCATGACCACTCCCATCAACAAGCGCCAGCGGGGTTGGCCTCATGATACTCGACGACTTTCAGGTTCGCGCCGCGCTGGCCGGTATCGGCGTTGCCCTGGCCGCGGCCCCGCTGGGTTGCTTCGTGGTGTGGCGGCGCATGGCCTATTTCGGCGATGCCACCGCCCACGCCGCCGTGCTCGGTGTCGCCCTGTCGCTGGTGCTCTCGACCTCAATCCTCGCCGGCGTGCTGACCACGTCACTGGTCATGGCGACGGTCGTCTCGTCGCTGAGCGGTCGGGGCTATGCCATGGATACGCTACTCGGCGTCATGGCGCACTCGGCACTCGCCCTGGGGCTGGTAGCGGTATCCTTCGTCTCCGGGGTGAGGATCGACCTGATGGCCTACCTGTTCGGCGATATCCTGGCGGTTGGCAAGTGGGACCTGGCCATCATATGGGCAGGGGCACTGCTCGTCCTGGGGCTGATGCACTGGCGCTGGTCCAGCCTCCTGACCGCCACGCTGAATACCGACCTGGCCCACGCCAGCGGCATCGCCCCCGGGCGAGAGCAGCTGATACTGACGTTGTCGCTCGCCGTGGTCGTTGCCGTGGCACTGAAGGTCGTCGGCGTGCTGTTGATCGCGGCACTGTTGATCATCCCCGCCGCCACGGCGCGCCCCTTCAGCCGCACGCCGGAGAGCATGGCCCTGCTGGCCGCCCTCTTCGGTGCCGGTTCCACCACGGGGGGACTGCAGGCGGCGTTCTGGCTGGATACACCCACCGGGCCCACCATCGTCAGCCTGGCCGCGCTGCTGTTCCTGCTTTCCAGCCTGGCCGGCCGCCTGACGCCCAGCGTGATGAAGACGACAAGACAGTAAGGTAGCGCCACTCTCAAGCAGCGCTCGAAGGAAATACTGAATAAATCGCCGAGCATAGTGAAGGCTAGGCCCGTTCCCGACGGGCCATCGCATTTCCCACATCCGTGTGGGTCACGCGAGGCGCACGGAGCACAGAAAGCGAGACATAACGAGGGGTTAGGCGAGCTTTCGAGCACCGCGTAACGACGCGATTTGCATGCGCAGGCATTTAAGCAGTGTTTCCTTAAAGGCGCATCTCGATACCCCGCTCGGCCATATAACGCTTGGCCTCGGGAATGCTGTACTCCCCGAAGTGGAAGATACTGGCGGCGAGTACTGCATCGGCTCCGCCGTCCTTGACGCCTTCCACTAGGTGATCGAGGTTGCCGACACCGCCGGAAGCGATCACCGGCACGCTCACCGCATCGCTGATGGCACGGGTCACGCCGAGGTCGAAGCCCTGCTTGGTACCGTCGCGATCCATGCTGGTGAGCAGCAGTTCGCCGGCCCCCAGCTCCACCATCTTTTGGGCCCACTCCACGGCGTCCAGGCCGGTGGAACGACGGCCGCCATGGGTGAAGATTTCCCAGCGCGGCGTCTCGCCCTCGCCGGAGACCCGCTTGGCATCGATGGCCACCACGATGCACTGGCTGCCGAAACGTTCCGCAGCTTCATGGACGAATTCAGGATTATGCACGGCGGCCGTATTGATCGAGACCTTGTCGGCGCCGGCATTGAGCATGGTGCGGATATCATCGCAGGTGCGAATGCCGCCCCCCACGGTCAGGGGGATGAACACCTCGCCGGCGATGCGCTCGACCATCTCCACCGTGGTGTCGCGGTCCTCGTGACTGGCGGTGATATCGAGGAAGGTGATCTCGTCGGCCCCTTGATGATTGTAGCGCTGAGCGACCTCCACCGGATCACCGGCATCGCGGATGCCGACGAAGTTGACGCCCTTGACCACACGCCCCGCGTCGACGTCCAGGCAGGGAATGATGCGCTTGGCGAGTCCCATGGTTCAGCTCCCGGTTCGTTGGCGGGTGAGTTCATCGCACAGCCGCTGGCCCTCGGCCACGTCCAGGCTGCCTTCATAGATGGCGCGGCCGGTGATGGCGCCTAGAATGCCCGGCTCGCCCGCCTCGACAAGCGATCGCAGGTCATCGAGATTGGTGACGCCCCCCGAGGCGATCACCGGCAGGCCGCCCTGGCGAGCCAGTTCGGCGGTGGCCTCGACATTGACGCCGCCCATCATTCCGTCACGGGCAATATCGGTATAAACGATGGCGGAAACACCATCGTCGGCGAAACGCCTGGCAAGTTCGGTGGCCTTGAGGGTGGATACCTCGGCCCAGCCATCGGTGGCCACGAAGCCATCGCGGGCATCGAGGCCGACGATCACGTGA
This sequence comes from Halomonas elongata, assembly GCF_029081005.1. Classification (GTDB taxonomy): domain Bacteria; phylum Pseudomonadota; class Gammaproteobacteria; order Pseudomonadales; family Halomonadaceae; genus Halomonas; species Halomonas elongata_B. Next base: position 147,917 of record NZ_JAJQTQ010000005.1, read on the forward strand.
TCCGGGAAGGCACGGCACATCTCGGTGACGAAGTCGGGTTCCTTCACTGCCTTGGTCCCGATGATCACCTGGGAGACGCCTGCCTCCAGATAATGCTCGATGGTCGCCGCGCTACGAATACCGCCGCCGATCTGGATCGGCAGATCCGGGTAGGCGCGAGCAATGGCGGTGACCGCCTCACCATTGATCGGCCTTCCTTCGAAGGCGCCGTTGAGATCGACCAGATGCAGGCGGCGGGCCCCGGCCTCGACCCAGCGCGCGGCCATGGCCACCGGATCGTCACCGTAGGTGGTAGCGTCGTCCATGCGCCCCTGCTTGAGACGAACGCACTTGCCATCCTTGAGATCGATGGCGGGAATTACCAGCATGTCAAATCCTCCAGGGCGGATCCGGTGTGCCACCGGGCCCGTTCAGGGCGCCCAGTGAACGAAGTTTTCCAGCAGCCTGAGACCAGCCCGGGAACTCTTCTCGGGGTGGAACTGCACGGCGAAGGTGGCATCGCGGCCGGTCGCCACATGGGCCGAGACCCGGCCATAATCGGTGGTGCCGAACAGTCGGGTGTCGTCATCGACCTCGACATAATAGCTGTGCACGAAGTAGAAGTGCTCGTCCTGGTCGATGCCCTGCCACAAAGGATGATCCTGATGCTGACGCACCAGGTTCCACCCCATGTGTGGCACCTTGCAACGATTGCCGCTCTCGTCGTGCATATCGGCGGGGAAACGCCGCACCTGGCCGGACATGAAGCCCAGGCAGTCGATGCCCCCATTCTCTTCGCTGCGCTCATGGAGCATCTGCTGGCCTACACAGATTCCCAGCAGCGGCTTGTCCTGGCTGGCCAGCAACTCCTCCACCAGGCCACGGAGTTCGGTGCGTTCCAGCTCACCCACGCAGTCACGAATGGCGCCCTGGCCGGGCAACACCAGCCGCGTGGCGCCGTTGATGCGTCGCGGGTCACGAGTCACCACGACATTTTCGTGGGTCACGTGTTCCAATGCCTTGGCGACGGAGTGCAGATTGCCCATTCCGTAGTCGATGACGGCAATGGTCATAGAGTGCTCCTCGTATCGGTCGACGGGTTCAGGAAACTCTTTCAAGCCCCCTTTCAGGCAACCCTGTCTGGGTACCTGTGCATGAGAACCGCAGTGCTTCGCTCGACGATTGACGCAGCCTTTCCTTCACAGACTGCCCTTGGTGGACGGCATCCGGCCGGCCATGCGCGGGTCCTCGGCAGCGGCCATGCGCAGGGCACGACCGAAGGCCTTGAAGATGGTCTCCGCCTGATGGTGGGCATTGAAGCCCTTCAGGTTGTCGATATGCAGGGTGACCCGGGCATGATTGACGAACCCCTGAAAGAACTCCCAGAACAGTTGGGTGTCCATCTGTCCCAGGACGGCACGGGTGAATTCGACGTCCATGAACAGGCCCGGACGGCCGGAAAAATCCACCACGACCCGGGATAGCGCCTCGTCGAGGGGCACATAGGCGTGGCCATAGCGGTAGATGCCGCGCTTGTCGCCGATCGCCTGGTCGAAGGCCTGCCCCAGGGTGATGCCAAGATCCTCGACCGTGTGGTGAGCATCGATGTGCAGGTCGCCCACCGCCTTGATGTCGAGGTCGATGAGCCCATGGCGTGCCACCTGGTCGAGCATGTGATCGAGGAAGGGCACACCGGTTTCGCAGGTCAGCCGCCCCTCGCCATCGAGGTTCACGGTGACCGTGATCTGGGTTTCCTTGGTGTCGCGGGTGACCGTGGCGGTACGCTCGGACATGTTGCATCTCCAGCGCCGTGGCGCTTGTCGAAAGAAGACCGGCCGCTTGGACCAGAACGCGCCGATGGCGGGCCGCCGACGCAGAGCCGCCATTATAGTGAAACGCCACCCCCATCCGCTACAATGCCAACCATTCAGCGGTGGCGGTATCCGCTACCCTATACGGGAGAATCATGCATGCCGGTCACACTCCAGCGAGTCGACCAGGCGGTCTGGGCGTCGAATACCCAGGCCCGCACCGATCTACTCCGCATCTATGCCGATGCCCCCACCGAACGTCTACCGCAGGATCCCGAGGCGTTCGTCCGCGAGCATCTGGCGGCGGCACACTTCTTCTGCTGTGCGCACTTCAACGACCGACTGCTGGGCGCCGTGGCGGTTCGTCCCGATGCCGAGGCCTGGTGGCTTTCCCATCTCTGTGTGCGCAAGACCACGCGACGGCGCGGCGTCGGCTCGCGCCTGCTGGCACTGACGAGCGAAGCCGCGCATCACGATGGTCTTCGACTACGCGTGATAAGCTCTCAACTTTCCGTGGCCGACCAGATGCTGTTGAAGCGGCTCGGCTATCGCCTGACCCAGGCGGGTGACTACTTCGAACTCGACCTTCCGCCCAAAGGAGCCGGGCAATGAAGCGAATCCTGCGTACCTTGCTGGCCACCATCGGCATTCTCGGGCTGGTGGTGGTCGGTGCCGTGGTCTTCGTCACCACCTTTTTCGACCCCGAGGATCTCAAGCCACGTCTCATCGAGGTGGTACGCGAGCACAGCGGGCTGGAGCTCGAGCTGGACGGGCCGCTCAGCTGGTCCTTCTACCCCCGACTGGGGGTCAGCGTCGAAGCCGCCGAGGCACGCCTGCCGACCCAGTCATCCGATGCCCACCCATTCGCCGCCTTCGACCACGCCGAAGTCAGCCTGGCCTTCGCCCCCTTGCTGCGCGGGGAAATCGCCATCGATGGCCTGACTCTCGAAGGGCTGTCGCTGAATCTGGCCCGCGACGCACAAGGTCGTGGCAACTGGGAAACGCTGATTAATCGCCTGGAGAATCGTGGCGAGGAAGCCGAGGCCGTTCTCGCGCCGGCCAGCGCCGGCCCGAACCCCGACTCGACCGCGAACGAGAGTGGATTGTCCGTGGCGCTCAACATCGCCAGCGTTCAGATCCATCAAGGCCGAGTCAACTACCGTGATGCCCAGGCAGAGCAGGAAGTGACCCTGGAACAGCTCAACATCACCGGCCATAACGTCAATCCCGACCGCCCCTTCCCGCTCAACGCCAGCCTGCGCATGACCCTGAGCGACGGCCTTGCCACCGAGACACCGGCTCTGGTCAGCGACATCATTCTCAAGACGCAGGTCGACCTCGGCCTGGCCGAAGGGCGCCACGTCCTTCAGAAACTGTCCCTGCAAACCGATTCCCGCATCGGCGATGCCCAGGAGGAACAGAAAGCCAATCTCAGTGCCGCCGAGGCGACACTCGATCTCGGCCAGCAGCACGTGACGTTGACCGATGGCCAACTCGATACCAGCCTGCTGCACCCTCGACTGGGCGAGAAACGTCTGGCACTGGCGATGGACGTTCAACTGGAAGCCGACCTGCCGGCCCAGACCGCCCAGCTCCGTGAGCTGCACCTGACGGGCCCCGATGGCCTCGAACTGGATGGCAACCTCAACCTGGCCAACCTGTCGACGGCGCCGACCTATCGCGGTCAATTACAACTGGCACCATTGTCGCTGCGCCCCTGGCTGACACGCTTCGACGTCATGCCCGCCACCGCCAGCGACACGGCGCTGAGCGAGGTCGGCCTGGCCAGCCCCGTCGAGGGGGACTTGCAGGCCATCACCCTGGACGGCCTGACCCTGAGTCTGGACGGCAGCACCTTCAGCGGTCGCCTGGGTGGCCACTTCGATGGTTCACGCCTGACTCTCGATCTGCAGGGCGATACCCTGAACCTGGACGATTACCTGCCGCCCGACACCCCCGCCGCCGACACCAGCGCCAGCCTGCCCCTGTTCGATCGCGCCTATGCCGAACAGCCGCCAGCATTGCTCCCCGCGAAATGGCTGGCCGACCTGGACCTCGAGGCGGATCTCGAGCTCGGCGAGCTCCACCTCCTGCAACAGCGCTTGCAGAACGTTGCGTTGACGCTGGAAGGCCAGGAAGGACGCCACCGGCTGACTCGCTTCGCCGCCGACTTCCACGACGGCCAACTTTCGGCCACCGGCTCGCTCGATGCCCGCGAGACACCACTGCGCTGGCAGCTGTCACCCAACGTCAGCGACGTGCGACTGGGCGATCTTCTGGAAACCCTCAACGAAGACCCGGCTCCCCTGCAGGGCCTGCTGGCAGGGAGCGGCGAACTCGAAAGCCGGGGCAACAGCCTGGCCGAACTCAAGCGCGGCCTGAATGGCCATCTCGAGACTCGACTCGCCGAGGGCCGCCTGATCGGGACCAACATCTCTCGACAACTGTGCACCACGGCGGCCCGTCTCGAGGGCGAGAACACCAGCCGTGACTGGGAGGAAGACACACGCTTCCAGCGTGCCGATGCCAGCTTCCGGATCCGCGATGGTATCGCCGAGAGCGACGACCTCGCTGTGACGCTTCCAGGCATTGCCATGAACGGTCAGGGTCAGCTCGATGTCGGCAGCGAACGCTTCGACCTCAAGGCCGACGCCCGCTTCACCGACACCGTGGACGCGGCTTGCGAGGTCAACCCGCGACTCAAGCAGATCCCCTTCCCCGTCCACTGCGAAGGACAGCTGAGTGGAGACAGCAACGAGTGGTGCCGCTTCGATCGCCAGGCACTGCAGTCTTCTCTCGGGAAGCTGTTGCGCCGGGAAGCCTCCCAGCGTGCCGGCGAGGAAATCGACAAACGTCTCGATGATGCCATGGACAAGCTCGAGGAAAAGGCCGGCAGTGAACTTCGTGGCACCCTCGAGAGTCTATTGGAATGAGCATCAAGTAAAGCCAGTCACTGCGCCGGTCTCCACGATCGGCGCTTTTTTGCGTGTCGAGCCCATACATGACCGACAATCCACCCGCCATCCTGCCGCCCGAGACCTTCCAGCGACGCTTGCTGGACTGGTTCGATGTGCATGGACGTCACGATCTGCCCTGGCAACGGGAGCGGACACCCTACCGGGTCTGGGTCTCGGAGATCATGCTCCAGCAGACCCAGGTCACCACCGTGATCCCCTACTTCGAGCGCTTCATGGAACGCTTTCCCGATGTCGAGGCCCTGGCTAGCGCCGATCAGGACGAGGTCCTGCATCTCTGGACCGGCCTCGGTTACTACGCGCGGGGACGCAACCTGCACAAGGCCGCCCGGGTCGTGATGGAAGAACATAACGGTGTCTTTCCGGTACATAGCCTCGAGGCCATGGCCGGGCTCCCCGGCATCGGCCGCTCCACCGCCGGGGCCATCATCGCCCAGAGCACCGGCCGCCGCGCGGTGATCCTCGACGGTAACGTCAAGCGCGTGCTGACCCGCCTGCATGCCGTGGAAGGCTGGCCAGGGCGCCCCGCCGTGGAACGTCGTCTGTGGTCGCTGGCCGAACACTACACACCCGACGAGCGCGTGGTCGACTTCACCCAGGCGATGATGGACCTGGGCGCGACACTTTGCCGGCGCGGTCGTCCCGATTGCGAGCACTGCCCTTTCGAGACCGAGTGCCTGGCCCATGAGCGCGGCGAGGAACGCCGTTTCCCTGAGTCCAAACCGAAGAAGGCACTCCCCACGCGACGGACTCTCATGCTGATGCTGCAGGACGCCTCCGGCCGGGTGCTGCTCGAACAACGCCCGTCCAGCGGACTCTGGGGAGGCCTCTGGAGTCTGCCGCAATTCGAGGACCACGCGGCACTGCAAGCCTGGCTGGATCGGCACGCCCCCGGCGCCGAGCTCGATGGCACCTGGTCCACCTTTACCCACGTCTTCAGCCACTTCCGGCTGGAGATCACCCCTCAACCGGCACGAGTGTCGCACCTCGACGCGGTCGGGGAGACGTGGTGCTGGTTCGATCCCGCGGATCCTGCCAACCTCGGACTCGCCGCCCCGGTGAAAGGCTTGCTGGAGTCGCTGCGTCCCTTCACCCTGTCCGCACCCGCAGGTCACGCAACCGAATCAGCCAAGGAGCCATCCCGATGACCCAGACCGTATTCTGCCGCAAATATCAGGAAGAGCTGGAAGCCCTGCCCTTTCCTCCCTTACCCGGCGAAAAGGGCCGCGAGATCCAGTCCAGCGTCTCCAAGCGCGCCTGGGAAGAGTGGCAGGCCCTGCAGACTCGCCTGATCAACGAGAAGCATCTCAATATGCTCGACCCGACGGACCGGGCCTACCTGATGGAGCAACTGGAGCGCTTCCTGAACAACGAGGAAACCGATCAGGCAGAGGGCTACGTGCCTCCCGAACAGTGAAGTGCCTCAAGGTGCTGTATACGCCATCTTTTTGAAAAGAAACGGTTGACGTGAAAAGGCCTTTAGGGTTTAATACGCACCGTTGGCGCGGGCCAGATAGCTCAGTCGGTAGAGCAGGGGATTGAAAATCCCCGTGTCGGCGGTTCGATTCCGTCTCTGGCCACCACAATGCTGGGGTATCGCCAAGTGGTAAGGCACTGGTTTTTGGTATCAGCATGCGCAGGTTCGAATCCTGCTACCCCAGCCACGCCAACCCGTTTCACGTTCTGCTTTATACAGCGTGGATCGTTCCGAGCCGACATAGCTCAGTTGGTAGAGCAACTGACTTGTAATCAAGAGCGGCAGAAATTTGGGGAAAGCTGGCATAGCTCAGATGGTAGAGCAGCTGACTTGTAATCAGCAGGTCCCGGGTTCGACTCCTGGTGCCAGCACCACCCAACCTACCTTACGCGCCTCCTAAGAAAATTTCACGCCCAGGCATCTATTGCACTCATTCAATTCAACTTGGATGAGGTGCAGCTAAATGCGTGTTTCTGCAACAGTTTGTTCCAAGGGCGGCGTCGGCAAGACGACCTCAACCGCCAACCTGGGTGGCCTGCTGGCCGATGCAGGGTTCAAGGTTCTCCTCATTGACCTGGACTCCCAGCCTACCCTTTCCTCCTATTATGAGCTGACCCATCCTGCTCCCGGCGGGGTGTACGAACTGCTCGCCACTGACCTGGTTGACCTCGACCAGATCATATCCCGGACGTCCATTCCCAATCTCGATATCGTTGTCTCCAACGACTATCGGAATCAGTTGCAGCAGCTGCTTCTCAACGCGCCCAATGGCCGATTCCGCCTGATCGGGTTGCTCGAACGCTTCTCGGATCGCTACGACGCCATCCTCATCGATACACAGGGCGCTCGCTCCATCCTGCTCGAGATGGCCGTTCTCGCTGCTGATCACCTCGTTTCCCCCATTGTCCCCGAGTTGCTGACTGCCCGTGAATTCGTGCGCGGCACACAGGGGATGCTCAGCGAGATGCGTGAGCTCACTCAGTACACGCGCTTCGACGTCCCTCCCGTTTCGATCCTCCTCAACAAGATGACCGATCAGCTGAAGGATGCCCGCGATATATCGGACAGCATCCGCAGCATGTATGCCGAAGTCGAGGATCACGGCATTCGAGTGCTCGACACGCCGCTGGTCAACCTTTCCGCGTATCGCTCGGCTGCGCTCCAAAGCCAGCCGGTGCATCGCGTCGAGCCTCGCAAGCCTTCTGGTCGTAAGGCGCCGTCTTGCGCTGATCAGATCAAGGCCATCGCTGCCGACCTCTATCCCGAGTGGGCCGACGCCATCCACGCGGTCGGTGCGACCAAGCCCAATAGCAAGCCGGGTACAGATAAATCGGGGGTGGGCCATGTTCACTGATGCCCAGTCCCTCGCGCCTAACGACGTTGAAGCTATGGGACTCGTTCCTCCCCACAGCATTGAGGCGGAACAGTCCACCCTGGGCGCACTGATGCTCGACAACAGCAAGTGGGACGACATCTGCGAAATCGTCGATGCCGAGGCGTTCTATTGCTACCCCCATCGCCTAATCTTCCAAGCCATGCGCGAACTCGCCCTGAGCGAGCAGCCGTTGGATGTGGTGACAATCTCGGAGCTTCTGGAGCGTGACGGAAAGCTCGAGACCATAGGTGGACTGGCCTTCCTAGCGGAAATCGCGCGCAACACACCGACCGCGACCAACATCCTGGCGTATGCCGACATCGTGCGCGAGCATCAACTCCGCCGACAGCTCTCCTGCATGGGGCGTGATCTCAGCCAGCAGGCGCTTGAGGGTAACCACCTCAGCAAGGCGATAATCGAAGCGACTGAGCGTCAGCTGTTTGAGCTGGCCGAAGATCGCCAGACTCAGTCCGCTGGTATTCGCTCTGCCCTGTCGTCAGCGATCGACACGATCGATCGCGCCTTCAATGCCAAGGATGGCATTACGGGGACACCCACTGGCTATAAGGATCTCGATAACCTCACCTGTGGTTGGCAGAACTCGGACCTGATTGTCATCGCCGGACGGCCTTCTCAAGGCAAGACCACCCTGGGAATGAACTTCGTCGAGAATGCGCTGATCGCCACGGCCGGCAACACCGAGCTTTCCAATTCCCCTATCTTCGTCTTTTCGCTGGAAATGCCCGAAGAACAGCTGATGCTGCGTCTCATGTCCAGCATTGGCCGGTTGGACATGAGTCAGCTGCGATCTGGGAAGCTGGACGACGGTGGTTGGGAGAAACTGACAGCCGCCACCAACCGCATCCTCGAATTTGAGGATCGCCTGTTCATTGATGACTCCAGTGGCATTTCAGCCACGTCACTCAAATCTCGCGCTCGCCGACTGATGCGTCGCCACGGCAAGCCGGCGCTGATCCTGATCGACTATCTGCAACTCCTCGAAGAGCCCGGATGCGAGAACCGCAATAACGAGATATCGGCCATCTCACGCATCCTCAAGGCCACCGCAAAGGATCTTAATTGTCCCGTCATCGCGCTCGCACAGCTCAACCGAGGACTTGAGAACCGTCCCAACAAACGTCCGGGCCTTGCTGATCTGCGTGACTCGGGCGCGATCGAGCAGGACGCGGATGTGATTGGGTTTGTGTACCGCGATGAGGTCTACAACCCGGACAACCCTGACGTGAAGGGATTGGCCGAATTGATTATTGGCAAGCAGCGCAACGGCCCCACCGGCACTGTCCACCTGGCATTCCTGGGGGCGAGTACACGGTTCGAGTCCTTGGAATGGAAGCAGACGCAAGGAGGCTGGTCATGACTACCGATTCTCGTATGCCCAAGGTGTCACAGCGACTCAACGAGCGCAGTCGTCTCGCCCTCGAGAGACACGCCTCAGAAGAGGCTGCCGTTGAGCAGCGCCTCAGCACACTGGACCAGAGCGGCCCCACGGCACTTGAGCGCTTGGCTGAGGTGGCCCAGGGCTATAGCGGCCAGTGCCACCACTGTCGCCGGATCTTGCTCGCACTCTACAACGGCCCCGAGTGGCCGCTCGAACTCACCCGACTGCGCTGCCTGGACCGCGACCTGCAGCGGGCTGCGCTCACTGTGATCGAGTGGTCCGCTTACTCCGGTCACGAACTGCACGAGTCCCTGGACGACGGTGAGGCATTGATGCGGCGCTTCTGGCACGCCGAATCCGACAAAGGAGGTGAGTCATGAATACGCCTTCTACCTCGACCGTTGGCTTGGATCCCACTAGTCGCATGATCAACCACATGGAGGTGGAGATCGCGCGCTTAATCACGGCAGAGTCGGCACTGCTCCGGGTCGCCGGCATGCTCGGCATTCATGCCGAGCCCGATGGCCAGGGCCGCTACAGCGGCCAGGCCATTGCCGATCAGGTGCGTGACGCACTCGATCAGCGGCAGGTCGACCAGGCGCTGGCCACCACGCCAACGCCCACGATTCTGACAGCTTCTGGCACGCCGATGTCACTGACGTTTCCTGCGTGGCAGAACATCGATGACCAGGACATTGCCCAGGCGCTGTCACGTATCTGCCGATTCGGTGGCCACTCTCGCCAGTTCTATTCCGTCGCTCAGCACTGTGTGCATGTCAGCGAGATCGTCCCCCGTGAGGACGCCCTGGCTGCCTTGCTGCACGACGCCACCGAAGCCTACATCGGCGACATGGTCTCGCCGCTGAAATCGATGCTGCCGGCTTACAAAGCCATCGAGAAACGCCTCTGGTCCGCCATTGCCCAGCGATTCAGCGTGGACTCGGTGCTTCCTGCCTGCGTCAAGTCCGCCGACCTGCAGTTACTCGCCACCGAGCGGCGTGACTTGCTGCCGGACTCACCCATGGAGTGGCCCTGCCTCGAGGGTGTCGAGCCACTCACCGATCCTATTGAACCCTGGTCCCCTGACATCGCCGCCCTCGCCTGGGGGTTGCGGCTCGACGAGCTCCTGGCAGAGCGGGAGGTGGCATGATGGACGAGCAGACAATGAAACAGGAGCTTACCGAACTGGAAGCCCGCCTGGCCGAGCTGCGCGCGCAATGCCAGCAACTGGAGCACGACGTTCTGGCCTTACAGGCCCGTAAACGCCAGTTGATCCATGCCTTGGATGGTCAATTGGACCTGTTCCGAGATCACCTTCACCACAGCGAGCAGCTGCTCGAGGAGGTCCGCCATGGCTAAGCGGTATGGCAAGGGTCTGCAGAGGGTTGTTCGCTTCGCAGAGGCTCACAACTGGCATATCGAGCGCACCCGAGGCGGGCATATCAAAATGACCAAACCCGGGATGCCCCCCGTCTTCACCAGCTATTCACCAAGCGATGCTCGGTCGCAGCGCAACGCCATCGCGTTACTTCGCCGTGTGCAGAGAAGCTCTGGCGTAAGGAGGGAGTCATGATCCCCGATCGCATCATGCGCAAGATCGAGCGCTGTATGGCCTTATCCCAGAGCTCCAATGCCCACGAGGCAGGCATCGCGCTGCGTCAGGCCCAACAGTTGATGCAGCGCTATGGCCTTAACGAGCAGGATATCACCCTGGCGTCGGTGACCGACCATATGGCCACCGCCCAGGCTGGCAAGGTGCCGCCCCGCTATCTCAATGCGCTTGCCACTCTGGTCATGAAAGCCTTCGGCGCCCAGGCGATCTATTTGGCCACGCCGCAGATCCGCGGTACCCAGATTCGCTGGCTCGGTCAGTGGCAGTTCCTGGGCACCGACGGGGCCAGCCAGGTGGCCGCTTACGCCTACGAGGTCCTGCAACGCCAGTTGATCCGTGATCGCAAGGCCTACCAGTCGGGCCTCAGCAAGCGCATCAAGCGTGCCACGCGCGTCCGCCGTGGCGACGCCTATGCCGAGGCCTGGGTCGCCGGTGCACGGGAATCCATCGTGCCGGTCGAGCTTTCCCCGGCGGCGACCGAGGCCCTCGAGGCCTATGCCGAGCGGCAACACGGTGAGCTCTGTTCTCTGTCGTCACGCCAGCGTGGCCAACTCCGCCACCACGATTATCAGGCGGTCCACCAGGGCTACGACGCGGGCCGGCAGGTCCGGCTGCACGACGCCATTGAGACACCGGAACGGGAGGCCCTGGGTCATGGCTGACATCCTGAATTTTCCCGTGCGAGAAGCACATGGTCACGGCATGGAGCGTTATCTGATGGGGCGCGAATGTCTAGCACTGGGGCTGATCGATCCCTTCGCCAACTGGGTAGAAACACTGGACAGCTGGTTTGACGAGCATCCCCAAGCACGAACCAATCGCAATGAAGCGCTCCGCTCACTGCTTGCCGACACATGGCTGGTGTTTCACATGGCCTGTGACAAGACCAGTCAGCTGGAAATGCAGCCACACCATAGCTTGCGCTGGGCGCAACTCCAGTATCACCGACTGAGTGACATCGAGCTGCTGGTGATCGTCAGCGACAACCTGAGTGATCTGCGACGGGGAATCAATGAGTTGAGCCAGCGGTATCCCCCTGAATCGCGCAGTGACCTTGGCCTTTTCGCGCTGGTCCAGGGCATGAACCACCTGGGACAGCAACTGGATCGACTTTTCGAGACTGAATATTCCGCCTCGCGGCAGCCGGAGTGGACATCATGAGCAAGACAGCCATTACACCTGACCAAATCGCGGCCAAGCTGACCCAGCCTGGACCTAAGCTGAGCACTAAACCCGCCGATCGGCTGCCGGCACCGACCACCGAGCAGGCGATGACCCTGACCCTGGATCAGTTGCGTCCCTATGATCGCAATCCGCGTACACAACGGAATGCCAAGTACGACGAGATCAAGGATAGTATCCGAGCCGTGGGGCTAAAGCAGAAGCTGACGGTCACCCAGCGTCCAGGTGATGACCGCTACATGATCTCCGATGGCGGTAACACGCGGCTGACCATCCTCAATGAATTACATGAGGAAACCGGCGAAGAACGATTTTACTACCAGGACTGCCATTTCATTCCTTGGCAAGGCGAGATCAACGTCCTCGCCGGGCACCTGGCCGAGAACGACAACCGTGGTCAACTCAGCTGGATCGAGCGGGCACGGGGTGTCTATGACTCCAAACGGATGATTGAGGAGGAAGCTAACGAATCCATCTCCTTGCGTGAACTGACTCGTAGGCTGAAAGAGCTCGGTTTTTCTATCAGCTTGAGCCACGTTTCCAAAATGCTCTATACCGTAGAGCACTTCCTGCCCACCCTCCCTCTGACGCTCGATAGCGGCATGGGTAAGGGGCAGATCGAGAAATTGATCTCCTATCGGCAATTCTGCGAGGAGTGCTGGGAGCGTTGCCGTGCCTACTGGGAAGCCCATGCCGATGATCTCGGTGAGGGTGAGCAGTGGGCTAACAGTGTCATTGAGGGTGACTTCGCTCAGGCATGGCATGACGAGATGACCCAGCTCGATCATGAAGGCCAGACGGAGTTTCGCTGGAACATCGTCGAGGACCGTCTCAAGGGCATGCTCCACGACCATACTGGGCTCCACTTCAACCCTATCGATATGGCGTGGAAGAACTGGTTTACGGTACGCAAGCATGCGCGTGCAGCCAGTGAGGAAGAGAAAGCCGATATCTGGACCACGGTCGACAGTGAACTGGAGCGGCTGCGTCATCCCCAGGAACGCCACCTCTATCCGCCGAAAGAGGACTCCAGTAAGGGAAGCAAGACCTCATCAAAACCATCTCAAAAGCTGGCGTCTGGAAACCCTTCGCCTGATGCCGATGAAACCGGTCACAGCGAGAGTGGTGCCGAGGGCTATCATGATGATCTGACCTTCGAAGAAGGCCAGACCGATCTGTCACCCCCCGCCGCCCCCAAAGCCAACGAGCGAGGTGTACCTACCCCAGGTGGAGTCGATGAGTCCGCACAGATGAAAGAGATGCGGGCTCAACTCGCCAAACTCGAGCAACGGAATGCCGAGCTTGAGGCAGAGTCTCAGAAGCCTCTGGTTGCCCCACCATCGACTGGCTCCAGTGAGTCCAGTGGCGATGACCTTGCAGGACTCTTGGATTCCGATGGGTTCATGCAGGAGCACAACCCACAGCCGACTCGGTCGCCCGAGGAACAGGAAACTCTGGTCGACGACTTGACCCTCTCACCCTATGAAGAGAGTGAGGGGCATCGGCAGCTTCGCCACTGGCAAGCGAAAGAGCATGGTGAAGAAGCCATCGACTTCGAAGCCGCCGCCCTCAAATCTGTGCCACTGATGTCAGGCGGCCCCGTCGCACCGATCACTGATCTCTGGCATGTCCCGGCTTGGCGCCGGAATGCTCGCGATCTCCGCATGCAAATTGGCGAGGTCGTCCAGGCCTTGGCCGGTTGGGCCGACATCGAGGTCTCTGGCACCAGTGAAATCATCCGCCTCAACGCCCGTGATGGACTGGGGTACGAGCTCGACCCGCTCGGCGACAATCCAGGACGCCGTGCTCAATTGATCTGGCAGCTACTCGCTGGCCTGCAGGGCGACATCGATCCGATGCTGCCCGCCGAGATTTCATTGTTCGGGGAACTGGTCGGCAGTCACGGCACCGACAGCGATGTTTGCCTGCCTGATGGCCTGTTCATCCGCGTGTTCTGGCTGACTCGCCTGATCCGTGTATTGCGTGAAGTACTCGCAGAGGGGGATCCCCAATGACGACGCCACAACTCAACCATGCACTTTTCAACCAGGCACTGGTGCTGATCCGTGAGGGTGATATGCGCCGGGCGCGCGCACTCGGGTTCAACAATGAAGAGCTGCAGCGCCTGAGTCGACTGCGGGCCAGCGAGATCGAGAGCCTGATCAACGAGTTCCCAGGAGTCGCACGATTCGAGCTGGATCACGACACCTTCAAGGCGGCTCTTCGACGCATCGATCGCGATCAGGATCGCGACAGCCTCGTTGATCACTGCATTCGTCACGGGGCCAGCGTGCAGATGTTGGCCACCTTCTTTGGCCTGACACCGAACGACTGCTCAGCGCGGCGCACCCTGCTCGGGGTGCCCAGTCGGCAGGGGCGCCTGCCCATGCCAGAGGAGGCTATCGAGGTCGATGCCTGGCACCGCTGGCAGACCATCAGTGACGATCCGTCCAGTCCGTCAGCCGCCGAGGACATCAAAGGCATGTTGGTGCTAGCGGAAGAAGTCGAATTGCCACTGGCCGTGATCTGGACACTGATCAAGCAATGGACGACGCCAGAGCAACCACGGCAGGAAAGTCTGCCGGGTGAGGACGAGGGCGAGATGCGTGCAGGAGTGGCGTGATGAAGAGTTTTGACGCGCTTGTCGGGCGCGCCGCGTCATCCCTGACTCAACGCCGAGGCAATGATGCCTCGGCGTCGGCCGTTGAAGATGACGCACTCGACGGACTGCTCTTCATGGGAAATCCCCATGAAACAGTGCCTCGAGCACTACTGCTGGATCAGCGGTTGGGCGCTGTCGATGTATTGGGTTGGCAAATGATCCGGCTTCTGTCGAATGCCGACCGCACAACCGCGTTTCCGACCTATGACGAACTGGAGCCGTTGTTGCGATCAGGGGCCGGACAGAAAGCCTCGCGGAAGACAGTTGCCAGAGTGATCGCGATCCTCCGTCTGACACGCTGGATGACTCTGGGGATGAAGGCTCGCAATACCACGAACGGGCGCATGATCGGCAACGTCTATGTGTTACATGACGAGCCGCTGGCTCCTGCCGAGTCACTGTCCCTTGACCAGGACTACATCGAGTATGTGATCCGTTGCACGAAGCACAGCAACAAGGCCGTGGCCACCGTCGCTCGACTGGTTAGGGACGAGCTGGCCGAAAGTGGTGTGCTCGAAGTTCCGACGCGACTGGACGTCATCGAACAGCGTGCCAGGCACCAGTGGGAATCCGAGTTTCCAGCGGAAACTCAGGCATCAGCCCCCCAGTTCCCTATGGAAACTCAGGCAAATTCACCCAGTTTCCAGCGGAAACCAAGGCAGTTTCCAGGCAACGAATCGCCCAGTTCCCAGCGGAAACTCAGTCCAGAATCAGAAGCTTACAGCGCAGTTTCCATTGAGGACGCCCCTACTACAGTACGTAGTTATACAAACTCAGTATGTAAAACCACCGCGCGCGAGGATTCCCAAGCGTCATTGATCTGGTCATGGCCACTCGAGTTGACCAGTGAGGAACGTGAGTCGGTGACGGTCATGTTGAACGGTCTGCCAAACGACGTTCAGCAGGCGGTGATCGACGAAGCTGCCGGACGACTCGAGGCTGGCAAGGTGAAGTCCCCCAAAGGCTTCCTGCACACCCTGGCCAAACGTGCGGCCTCGAATCAATTCCAGGTCACGCACTTCGGGCGAGGCATTGCTGACAAGCGAAATGGACAATCCGTACAGACGCCATCACAGACATCTCCAGTGGATCCTTATACCCCATCACCCCCTGGCCCCCGATCCGCTGACTCACTGATTGACCAGGCCCCTCAACCGATCTCTGCGGAAACGCAGAAGGCCCGAGAGAACATGCTGAAACGCCTGGGGATACATCCAGCTAGAAACCTATGACATCGCCTTTAACGTTTTCGGTGGGGCGCAATTCGAGAAGCATTGATGATGGGATCCCATCCAGTGCATTGACTCAGGAGAATTTATGGCCGGTGCAGAGCCCCGTGTAGGGCAGTTGCGAAGTCGGATCGAAATGACCCTGCACACCTACCCCGCCGTGCTTGCCTGGCATGGCCGAGGGGTTGAGAGCGGAAAACCCCAGGTGGTCGGACTGAAAACCTACTTATTCTTGGCTGGACGCATTCACCAGGCCGCAGCGAAGGACGATCCATATGCTGACTACTGGCTACTGAGTCTTGAAGACAGGACCAACACATCACGTCAGGCGCTTAGACAGCTCAGAAAGCGAATCGACAAGATACTGACTGAAGACATCCCGGAAGGATTAGAGGTCAGCCGCAATGTCAGCCAACAGCCGTTCACGACACCGGTGTTTACCGGAGGCCATATAGGTTGGCAAGCCGTCATGCTGCTCATGGAATACGACGGCATTGTGCGAGATGTGCTGCTTGCCCATCACATCGGTCTAATTGGCAAGAAACAAATGGCGTCCATGATCCGGGACCAGGGAGGGCATGCGATACGTTCTTTGTGCTTTGCTCCGGCCAAGTTCCCCGGGTTCTCTGGTGCCACACGCGACGACTTCGCAGCAAACAACGCCAAAGCCCGAGCTGCCAGGGAGAAATTCGGCGAGTTGCCGCAGGACATCCTTGAAGGGACGCGCCGTAGCGAGTTTGCTCCATCGCTTCGACGTGATGGAACGGTGCCCGCTTCTGGTGGTGAGGGACTGGAAGGCGCGGACCTCGATAGCGATCAGTTAATGCCTCAAAGCGACGAAACAAAAGACTGAGGCCACCTTCGGGTGATGACACTGTCATCACGTCCAACTGGGTGGCTGGGGTGTTTCCCCCGGAAACAGCCCAGGAAGGTGGCAGCCGGGTGTTTCCCCCGGAAACAGCCCAGGAAGGTGGCAGCCGGGTGATGACACTGTCATCACGTCCAACTGGGTGGCTGGGGCAGCGAGTTTTTAGATACCACGACAGGACATGACCATGAATTCGACTGCACTGGAACAGCGTCAAGACTTTGCACTGGATCAGTACGCAAAGGGCCTTTTAAAACCCTTTCTTAAGGGTAAAGGGGGAATCATCCGATTCAGGGATGAGCTCGAGGAAGAATGCCGGAGACTTTGGCAGGAGGCGGCCGACTTTGCCAACCAATACAACCGGACCGTGGTCCAGGCCGGTCTATGGCTAAAACCGCACAACAACAGTGGAGGCCGAGTTCGCGCAGTGCAGTGGCGAGACAAGGGGCAGACCCAGATGGGGCGACGTCTACTGGAAGCGGTTTTGCAGTATGGAGATGTCCCGCAGGGCATGAAGCGGCAATTGGTCGAGATCGAAACCGAGCGGGCCATCTTCAATGCCAAAATCGCAGCGGTGACTCGCCAGGTGGATCGACTTAACAAAGTCATCAATGACCTGGATGAGATCGAAACGATGGAAAACTCACACCCTACAACAACGGGATGACTGGTCATGGATAAGCAACAGGAATTGATTCAGGAGGCCATCCGGGAGGCACGACGGGAAGAGCTTCGGGATCCGTATAACTATGCGGAACAGGTGGGTAATGTTTTTGTCGCCACGATCAAAACACTTATTGCTGCCGTCGCACTTCTAGGCGGCTTGACGATGGGAGGCGCATTGATCTCGATTTCAGTAGCTCCGATCAATCCATTGAGTGGCGTTACATATACCGAACTCCATTATCTCAGCCAGAGACTCGTCACGTTTCTAGGCTCCTGCACGCTCGTTTGGTGTGCGATGCGTAACGTTGGCGGGTATTGCAACGTTTTTCGCCGGGAAATTCAGTGGCGAATTGACTATATCAATTCGGCAGGGGCGACACGCGATGCGAGGAAAGCCCGGGACAATGCAGACGAGGCAACAGAATGAATGTCCTGATAGCGCCTTAACATTCTTGGCGGACAGTCCCGATTCTCGTCATGGACAGTGCTCATACATTCACTTATCGCAGGAGCTTTTGAGATGAGCACGCATTTTATGGGCGAGGGGAACATCGGAACTGATCCTGAGTACAAGTTGCTCCCTGCCAACGGCAATCAGCCACCACGTGGCGTGATGCGCTTGAACGTCCGCTTCGACAATCCCGTTCCCACGGATACAGGCAATGTCGATCGCGGCGGATTTTGGGCCAATGTGGAAATCTGGCACCGCGACGTCGAGAACTGGGCGACTCGCCTCTATCAGAAGGGGATGCGCGTCATGGTGTCAGGTCGCATGGTGCTCGATGAGTGGAAGGATCGGGAAACGGGAGAAGACCGCTCTCAGTTCAAGGTGCAAGCCGTTCGCATCGGCATCCTGCCCTTCCGAATCTCACAGGTCGTACTTGAGCCCGCCAATAACACGCCGCAACAGCCTGCTCAACAGCAACAGCCTTCGCCGGCGCATAACCAGAATGGAGCCTATTCCAAGGCTGCCGGTCCAGACGGCGAATGGGAAAACCCGGTGGGCCAAGGGGTGACACCTGACCAGTAATCATACCCCCCTGTAGGCGCTCTGTTTGCAGGGGGATCTCTGAACCTACTCAGGTATCGACGTAGAGGTATGACCCATGGACCCTAGTCTGATGGATTCCAATGAAGTCCGGCCTGCACCAGGGATAGATGCACCGAACAACCAGAAGGAAGAGCATGTCGCAGTATTCAAGCCTTCAGCCAAAGCAGCGATCCCTACGGCATTAGGCTGGGTTCTACTGGCAATCGCGTTTTCGGCATCATTGGTTTTTGCAATGATCCAGCGGCCGGACCTGGTCTACTTGCCTGGAACACGCTTGGCACTGCTCTTGGGCCTCATCTGGGCCGTGTGCTTGATACCGCTGTTATACAAGTTGCTAGTCCTGAAAACGATGACCTACTCCCTTTCGACTCAGCGTCTTGAATATACCCGGGGTATTCTACATCGCCGTCGAGATCAGCTAGAGTTGGTACGGATTCGAGATATCACCTCGAATCGAACGCTGATGGACCGGCTGTTAGGCATTGGCACCGTTATCTTGGATACCGTCGACCGTTCTCATCCCGAATTCAGAATCCAAGCCCAACCGAACGTGTATGAGCTCAGCGATTGGCTGCACAAGTTGAATGCTGCAGAGCGTCAGCGACTTGGGTATCGGGAGTACGAAGGAACGCAGGGACTCTGAAACAGTTGTCCCTAGTTGGTCGACTGAATGCCTGATTCAATAAGGATGTGGAAATGAAACGTGTATTGATGACTGCAGGACTACTGGCACTGACAGGGTGCGCCGCTCAGGACCATTACTACTCTCAGGGCGTGTGTGTGACATGCATCAACAACCCGATCACCGGCGAGCCAGTGAACTACGACCCCAGTGAAACGCCACAACGGGTGGCGACCAATGCGCAAGGCGAGACCGTCGATGTCAGCAATCTGGGGAGTCAACGAGGATCTGTCGATATCGAGTCTCCCGTCGACGTGGATACCGCCTATGCTCGCATCAAGTCGGCGATGGGGTTCCGTTCGCCGAACGATTTTGAGAGCCCCGAGAGTACGACAGCGAAAATGCAGATGGGTGATGCCGCCTGGAAGCATGACCGCACTCCGGGTGCCTACTACAACCTCGGGGACTACGGCCGCCAGACGGTCGGTGGCACGCGCTACTCCATCCTCCAGCGCGTTCAAATCGAGAAGAGTGGCGCCGGTTCGCGGATCCATTACAGTTGGGCACCGGCAGACAAGCGGATTCCCTATGATGGGGCCGCGATGGAAGATGCACTGACGCAGCGCCTGAACGCCGCCTTGCAGTAAGGGTTGTGTATCCACCTGACGTGAGGGATATCTATGGCTGATGAGGCTGATTTTGCAGCAGCAATCACCGACCGGATGGTCAGCGAGAGAGTCGGTGGTGTTTTGAACAGCGTCAGTACTGTCGCTGATAACACCCACTGTGAAGAGTGCGGCGATGCAATCCCTGCGGCACGCCGGATAGCCGCCCCATGGGCGACAGTGTGTGTACCGTGCAAAGAAGCTCAGGAAAGAGCTTCGACGCACTATCGTCGATAACCTTGTTCTCGGTTCGGTAAGAACCGTGACGCACCCGATTAACCTTCCTGACTGACGCCTCCCATCTCACGGGGCATCGTATTCCTCAGTAGATTTCCACGAGGATACTCCATGCCCCGGCTCTTTCTCTGCGAAAAACCCAACCAGGCGCGTGACATCGGCAAGGTGCTGGGTGCCACTCGCCGTGGAAACGGATGCCTTCATGGTGACGACGTCACTGTTACCTGGGCAGTCGGCCACCTGCTCGAACAAGCGCCTCCTGATGCCTATGACCCAGCCCTCAAGCGCTGGTCATTGGACTCGCTGCCGATCCGACCGGCGCAGTGGAAGAACATCGTGCGCAAAGATGCAGCCAAACAGTTCAAGGTCATCCAGGGCTTGCTGAAACAGTGCAGTGAGGTGGTGGTGGCCACGGATGCCGATCGCGAAGGTGAAGTGATTGGGCGTGAGATCCTCGATGCTTGTCATTACCGTGGGCAAGTATCCCGGCTCTGGCTATCGGCGTTGGATGAAACGTCGATTCGCAAGGGGCTGGCTAGCATCCGCCCCGGAGAATCGACGGTCTCACTGTACCAGGCGGGGTTGGGGCGTTCGCGTGCTGACTGGTTGGTGGGCATGAACCTGACGCGAGCGTTCACGGTGCTGGCTCAGCAGCAAGGCTTCGATGGCGTGTTGTCGGTGGGCCGTGTACAGACACCAGTATTGGGGATCGTCGTCCGGCGTGACCAAGAGATCGCCAATTTCGTCCCCAAGCCCTTCTGGGAGGTACTGGCCAATCTGCAGGCCCATGGTGGTGCCTTCCAGGCAAAGTGGGTGCCGAGCAATGAGTCCTGGCTCGATGAACAGGGGCGATGCGTCAATCGTGAGGCTGCGCAGGCGGTGGCCGCTCGCGGACAGGGTGAACAAGCGAGAGTGGTATCGGTCGAGACCAAGCGCAAGCGTGAAGCCGCTCCACTGGTAATGGACCTCGGTACGCTGCAGCAGGAATGCTCGCGGCGGTTCGGCTTCGGGGCACAGCAGGTGCTCGACATCGCGCAGTCGCTCTACGAGACACATAAAGCGACGTCTTATCCGCGCACAGACTGCCGCTATCTGCCGACATCGATGCTGTCCGAAGTCGAGGTCGTCGTGAAGGCGCTCCTGCATTCGGATGCCTCGCTCTCACCGATCATCGAGCGTCTGGATGTGAATCTCCAGAGCCGCGTGTGGAACGACAGCCAGATCACGGCTCACCACGGCATCATTCCCACCACCACCCCGTGCGACATCTCGCGGATGAATGAAGCTGAGTGGCAGGTCTATGACCTCATTCGGCGTCACTACCTCGCCCAGTTTTTGTCCGCGCATGAGTATGACCAGACTGATGTCCAGTTGGACTTGGCCGGCGAGCGTTTTGTGACCTCGGGCCGGCAGGTCTGCGCCGAGGGGTGGAAAGCGCTGTTTCCCCGAGGGAAGGGCAAAGGGCAGGACGACAGTGATACAGATGACGACGAATCGACTGGAGCGCAGGCGCTCCCGCCTCTGCGTCAGGGAGAGAGCTGTCCTGTGCAGGCGCTCCAGGTCAAGGATCGTCAGACACAACCCCCGAAGCCGTTCTCGGAAGGGTCGCTGATCTCGGCAATGAAGAACGCCGCCCGTTTCGTGACCGATGAACGCTTGAAGGCCCGGTTACGCGAGAGCGCGGGCATTGGTACTGAAGCGACACGTTCCGGGATCATCGAAACGCTGCTGGCCCGAGGGTTCCTCCGCAAGAAGGGACGCACGATTGTGTCCACGCCCTTGGGGCAGGCATTGATCGCGGCGCTCCCTCCGCAGATCAGCAACCCCGGAATGACAGCGCTTTGGGAACAGGCCCTGGACCAAGTCGCCGAAGGTTCCTTGTCGCTGGATGACTTCATGCAGCGTCAGAACGCCCTGATCGACAAGCTGATCGGCTTGGCGCTCCAGCAACCCCGTTTGAATCTCCCGGAAATGCCGAGCGAGAGCTGTCCGCTGTGTCAGGCGAAGATGCGCAAGAGGAACGGTGAGGATGGGCCATTTTGGGGTTGCACACGGTATCCCGAGTGTAAAGGCACCAAGCCGATCGGCAAGAAGAAGCGGAAATCGGGCAGCCGAAAATCAACGTCCAGGAAGAGAGCCAGCGGCAAGGCACCATGAGTTGGTGATGTGACAGGCGCCTTCCTTGCCATCAGGGCAACACTACTTGATAATTGAAACCCTACCCCGTTGCCAACTGACGGTCATCAGTTGGTCCCTTTGGACTCTCCATGAGTCCGATCCCAAAGCGCGAACACCTGGCGAAAGCGCGCACCCACCGCAAAGACTCTTTGCACTACATTGGCATGTATCGGGTTCCAGGTTCCTTATGTTTCAGGTCGACCGGTCGTCGACCATCTCCTTCAGTCAGGTTGGACCGGCCAGCAAGACGCCCACCACAGGGTATCTTGCTGGCCGGTTGGACTGTGCTTCACGATGGCGGTGCCGGTCGCCTGACCCTCCGGCTCCCTTTGTGCGGGGATCCGCGCACAAACGTACCTGTCCAACGCCATGAATCGGGACGGGATGCACAGGCAGATTCGATCGCATGGCGACGAGGGGCATGACGGTCGATGGTCGGCATAATGGCAGTCTTCACACGCTACCCATACCGGTTTCCGGTAGCTGATTCGACTTGCGGTATTGGTCCTCAATCCAAAGTCGAGGCAGCGAGGCAGAGCCTCGCAGCCCCGGCTTGAGATTGATGATCAGGATTCAGGGTTGACGTTCTACGCGAGTGGCGCAATCCTACAGGTGTCAGACGTTGACTGTTGACGGTAATAACAGCGCCCTTTGCCCTTCGGGGCACCTCCCAAAGCCGTAACGCATCCCGAGAGACGGCACCCTGACGGGTTGGATGCAGATTTCAAATTCTCGGCAATTTGCCGAACCACCCATCCGGGGAAACGCTTCCCCGATGGGGATGGTGTTTCTCCCGGATTCGTATGTCTCAACTCCAGGAGAATCACCATGACGACTTCCACCGATAAGCAATTCTTCGATCTGCACATCACCGGCGTCGGCTATCTCAACCGTGTTCGTGAAGTGTCGCTGAAACGCGGAACCCCTTTCTGGGCCTGCGATATAGCGGCGCTCAACGGTCCTAGCGATGACGTTGGCTACACCCGTTTCGACTGCCGCGTCAGCGGTCGTGAAGCGGAGAGGCTGGTCAAGAAATGTGAACAAGCGGTCAACATGAAAAAGAAGGTGTTGATCGGTTTCCGACTCGGCGATCTGTGGACTGATACGTTCACCTATTCCAAAGGTGATCGTGTCGGCCAAACAGGCGTCAGCCTGAAAGCCCGTCTGCTGTACATAAGCTGGATCAAGGTCGATGGCGAAATGGTCTATCAGGCCCCTCGCCGCGACAGTGATCAGGCCCAGCCTGTTGAGTCCCAGGACCAGCAGTCCGAGGCCACTCAGGCCTCCGGTAATGCCCCCGAAGCATCACCGGTCCCGAGCAGCTACGCTGCCGTTCATTCAGGTGAGGCCGCTGGATCCTTCGATTCGCCAGCCACGCACTGAAACTCTGCACTTCCAGCCATCCATTCAGCCGGGGACATGATTCCCGGTTGGATGGAGGTTGATGTCAGTACCACCTCTAATTCTCAAGCCGTGAATTAGCCATTTCTCTCCCTCCCGGGGCCATTCCCCGGTGGGATGGCTCCATCTCAACGAAACGCATTGGAGCGATCCCATGAGTGATTATCTGAACCATCAGCTTGCTTCCGAAGATATTGATGTCATTCTGGCCGCCTTGAGGCTACTGCAGCGTACGATCGATCTGGACATACCGGATGCGATTCAGACGATCGGTGGTGAGAGCCTGAAGACCGTCGACATCAATGATCTGTGTGAGCGACTGAACCTGGACGGGCAGCCCAGTGATCAGGATGCGCGAGATGTTCTCATCAAGCGCTTTCGCGCAGAACTCTCTCGGCCCGAGTGGAACTCGGATACGGCTGCCAATCTGGCCACGGCCCTTGCCGATGCCGGTTGGCCCATTTTCCATCCTGGCCATGAAGGCTGGTTTCTCGACGTCGTCGATGGGGCATATTCCGTGATGGCCAAACCGGATGGCCCTTTCAGGTCCAATGCCGAGGTCATGTCAGCCATTGCCAGGCAGTTCGCTGCCGGTAGTCGTTGGCATGGGCAGGTACTGGATACGATCGGCATGACGGCTTGTGGCCACGGACAGCCCATGCTGAGAGTTGTCGGCTTTGGTCTCAATGCCCAGGATGTTGTGGTGGCCAATGACTTGATGCCAGAGCGCAGCCTGGAAGTTGGTCGTCGCCCTGAATTTGGTGTCTGGTCAATTTGCCGACGAAATCCGCAAAGCTTCGAGGCCGAGTGGGTTGCCGATCGGAGCGACTGTCGCAGTGCTCTCCAGTACTGCGCTAACCGCTTGGGTGCCGACATCAACGACGAAATTGTCGAGTCCTTCCTTACATACTTTCGATGATTCACTCAAACGCCCTTCGGGGCGTTTTGTATTTCTGGGTTGCTGTGTCAAGAAACCCGATCCTGCCTGTTTAACATTCCCCGTCGACCCGTTCCCCCCATGGCGGCACCGTAAGCCTGATTCTGATCAGAACATTACGAGGCCAACATGATGCATGCCTTCCCACGTTTCCTGTCCTGTGGTGTTGCGATGGTGCTGCTGGCCGGCTGTGCCCACCAACCTCCGGTCAACACGGGCACCACATCGAAAGTGGATGCCGCCAGTGCTCTGCAGATCTCCCCACTGGATGAGCCCGAGGTCATCACCACGGAACACCAGGTGGTCACCGGTCCCAATCCCCCGCATCGCGGCATCGTGGATCCCGATGTCTATGACCAGGAGTTGATCCCCGTCGAAGTGCTTCGCACGGGACGATATCAGCTGGTCACCATGCAGGCCCCGATGGGGCAGAGACATCTGCTAGAGCAAATCGTCAACGTGCACATTCCGCCGAGCATTTCCACCACGGTGGGGGATGGCATTCGTTACACCCTCAAGAACACGGGATACACCCTCTGCCCCGCGACTCGAGATCACCAGAAGTGGCTCTACAGTCGTCAACTGCCCGCTGCCCATTACCATCTTGGGCCCATGACGCTTCGTGAGGCTCTGCAGGTACTCGCCGGCGATGCCTGGGAACTCGAAGAAGATCCTGTGCGCCGTCAGGTCTGTTATGAGCAACGAGACCTGCGCACGGTGGAAACCACGACCGTTGTTCCGGAGCGAAGCCATGAGTGATCAGACTGACAAGCTGACCATGGATTCGGAACCCAATGAGGTCTCAAGGGATCCGCTCAATGCCGACCCCGATGAACGTCTTCCCAGAAAGAAGAACCCGCCTCGTCTCTTACTGATGGTTGGCGGTCTAGCAGTCGGGCTGGTCATGCTCCTGGTTGCCTTCCTGCTGGTACTGGGAAACGAACCGGCTGAATCGCCTGAACCTGCTGCACCGGTTCAACCGGACCAATCGGAAGCCATCACGCGGCTTCAAGGATCCGTGCAGGACCTGGAGCAGCGTCTGGGCTCGTTGAATGACCTGAATGCTCGCGTGGCCTCCATGGAGCAGCGCCTGAATGAGGTCAATGCGCAACTCGACCAGCAATCAGGTGCGCTTAATGTCGAGAACATGACCCATCGTATGGAAGCACTGGAAGGTTTCCTCGAGGAGGCAAGACGCCAGATCGACATGCAGCTGACGGCACTGGAAGAAGTGGTGTCGAATCGCCTCGCCGAGGCGTCTGTCGCGTCTCAGCAAGCCGAAGAACCTGAGCCGTCCCCCTCACCTGCCAAGCCACGTACGGCAAGCCGTCCTGCCATCCCCCGTCTTCCTCTCCACATTTCCGGCGTCGAGTACCGAGGTGGCCGTCCCTACTTGAGTGTCGCCACCGGCCCAGTGAATGACCTCGACCAGGTGAGATTGCTGGGAGAACGCGAATCCGTGGGGGAGTGGCAGCTGGTCACCATCAATGCCTCAACGGCGGTATTTCGTTATCGCGGGCAGAACGTCACGGTCAATCTGCCGTAGGAGCTGAATGATGAATCTGGCAATTCGCATGACCCCTTTCGAGCGTAGCGGCATCCGCCTCAACGCCATTGCCACGATAGCGGTCCTGGCGATGTTCACCTTGAGCTCGGCGCAGGCCACTGTCCCACCAGGGACGGACATTGTTCCTCCGGATGAACTCACCGACCAGCTGGAAGACGCGTCTAGCGCGTCAGCACCCGTGACAGAACTCCAAGACGACGTCAGCGACCTGGATCAACGCGTCACTGAGCTCGCGCCCACGGATCGCAAGCTCGAAGAGCTTTCCACGCGTCTTTCAGACACGACGGTTCGCCTGGAAGAGAAGCGCCAAGCGCAACAGGCATTGGCCGATCAGCTTGATGCGCTCGAGGGATCGGTCAAAGCGCTGGTCGCCATGACCGAAGAACGCATCGCGGATATGTCCCAACGTCTGGCTCCCGAAAGCACTGATGATGAATCGCCGGAGAAGGAAGCGCGCAAAACTCCCGAGGGTTCTGAAGACAAACCCGGGGAGGTATCAGGTTCTTCCAGCGGCGATGGCAATGCGGACACCGATCAGAAGGCTGCCGCAGAAGGAACCCGCTCACAGCCCGAATCAGGTTCGTCTGAAGCGGTGGCTGAGAAATCCGCCGACGACAAAGAGGAGGCCAGTTCATGACTCGCAATGCGCTATGCGTGATGGCAGCGGCGATACTGCCCTGCCTGGCACTCCCTGCATGGGGGCAATCGATCCAGGATGCTGAAGAGACCCAGCAGCGTGACTCGACAGTTTCTGAAACCGTCATTGAACGGAGCCAACAGCGAGCTGCTGATGCCTGGGGCCTAGATCAGCAGGAGTACCAACGCTACAAGACGATCATGGAAGGACCTCGTGGCACCTGGTCCCCCGATCTGGACCCCTTGACGGCACTGGGGCTGGAGGCCCGCTCGGACGCCGAACGTCAGAAGTACGCCGAACTGTTGGTAGAGATCGAGCGCAAACGTGTCGAGGCTGAGCTGGCGTTCCAACGTGCTTATGACGACGCCTGGCAGCGTCTCTACCCTGGCGACATGCCGGTCAACTCCTTCACCACCAAGGGCGGCATCGATGCCACTCAGTCGGTATTTGGTGATGCGACGGCGTCGTCCTCTCCTCGCTTGAATGTGGTCGTGGCCACCCAGGCCTGTGGTCAGTGCGATGCCACGGTAAAGCGTCTGTTGAGCAATGGTGCGGCCATGGACATCTGGATTGTCGATTCCGAGGGGGATGACGAGCGCATTCGCCGTTGGGCGGCCAAAGTGGGGATTCCCCCCGACCAGGTGCGTAACGGAAGCATCACCCTCAATCATGGTGGCTCGTACAATTTCGACAGCGCTGAGTTGCCGCGTGTCGCGCCGAGGGGGTGATCTTTATGCAATCACAATCGAATATCACCTCGGTTTACATGGACGCTAGGCGATCAGCTTCGTCAACAGAGCACTTTCTCTATCTGGATAAGCGTTTCGATCGATTCTTTGTCGCGCTGTATGGATGGCCGTCCAAAGAGATTATCGGCTATGCCGAATATCAGTTTGCGTGTTGCGAGGAGAGTAAATCGGCTTCCCCGATGTTGCACGCTCTGACGAGACTGCTGCCGCCAGAGTCTCAATGCCCTGGCCCCATCATTCCGTTGAACGCGGTTTTATACCGCTCTCAGGAAATTCTCCAGTCGCCGCACACCCCTATCCCTATACAAGGAAAGGGAGTCTGATGATGCGAATCGCAATGTCAGCAGTATGCATGGTGTTGGGGATGTGGTGGGTAAGTTCTGCTATTGCCGGACCTAGCCCAGACATTCCTTCCGCTTACGTTGTGGCATCAGAGGACAACGGCATCCCACCAGAAGTGCTCTATGCCGTGGCCATGACGGAATCGAAGATGTCTTTGGAGCATACCGTGCGGCCCTGGCCATGGACCTTGAACGTGGGTGGCAAGGGGTACCGGTATGACACACGTAATGAAGCCTGTAGTGCACTTCGTTCGTTCCTGCAGCAGACACGTGTCGTAGATGTCGGCATCGCCCAGATGAACGTGCGCTGGCAGACCCAGGTATTTGGTCCAGGAAAGCGATTTGCCGATCCCTGTGCAGGGTTGGATCCGTACGCGAACCTCGATGAAGCCGCCAAGGTGATTCGCCAGCACTACGATGCGTCTGGGGACTGGGTGGTGGCCGCGGGTCGGTATCACCGACCAGCCGGTGGGGCGCCGGCAGCACGTTATCGCCGGAAAGTTCGCGAGGAGCTGGCTCAACTGGGCGCCTCACCCACGCTGGGGACTGATTCTGCCGAGCTCATGCTGGCACACACCGCGTCTTCCCATCACCCAGCTCCCTCTTTATCTACCCCCTCCGTCCCTGCCAATGACGCCAACCTGACCTGGATCACGCCATCCCCCCGATCGCCGGAGTTCGAGGTCACTTGGGTCACACCGGAACCGCGTCGCTGGATGGCAGAAGTCGCCGTGGCCAGCCGCTGATCCACGACCAGGAGCATGCCCATGAATCTTGTGAACCATCACTCCCTCAGCGTAATGACAGGCTGTTTGATACTGGCTCTGACCTCGTTCGCTCAGGCACAAGTGGCACCTGTTCAACGTCCGCCCGAATTGCCGGATCTGGAGGTGGTGGCCGATCACGGCGGCGAGCCAGCGCGCCCCTATTACGTGGCCATCAAGGGGGCCGGCGTCGACGAGCAGGAAGGCTACTCCCCGCAGATGGGACCGCAGTCGCGCCCAACTAATCGGTACAGCGAACAGGATATGTTGCCAGTCGAGAGCGAGCAGCTGACCCCGGGTCAGGTCGTAGCGCGAGAACTTGATCTCCCGGGAGGGTTTACCCCGATCTTTGTGATCGGTGACGACGCACTGTCGCGTCAGTGGCTTGACCAGAGAGGTGACATCCTTCGCGACATGAATGCCGTGGGTCTAGTGGTACAGGTTCAGGATGAACAGGCCATGCAGGAACTGCGTCAGGCCGCTCAGGGATTGGAGTTACGTCCTGTCTCTGGAGACGGTCTGGCTGAACGAGTAGGGCTTCAACACTATCCCGCCCTGATCAGCCAACGCGGCATCGAGCAATAGAGGGGGCACCATGAATCCAGTATTACCGTCCCCTGATGCCTTAGCCGAGTCGGTTGATCACTATATTCGGCACAGGAAGCCTGGAGAGGATGCACTTGAAGGGGCTTGCGATCTCATCTGGCCGTCGCTTGAGTCGCTGATGGTGGAGTGGCTGTCGGAGACGGATATCACGCGCCTGTTCCGTTCCGAGACAAGCCAGGATGGTGCGGTCAGCTTCACCATGGCGGGATTGTGGCGCATCGTTCGCTCTCAAGGCCGCACCCGTACCTATCGACGTGATCTCAAGCGGCGACAATGGAAAGCGGACAAGACGCTAGATCGTTGGCCAACACTGAAACTGCTGCCGTGTGGCACCGACAAGCAACTACCTTTTGCCTGGGAAAACCTCCTCGAGCACGCCTTCAACGAAGTGTTTCAACAAGCCGTCGCTGCACTGACATTACCTCAGCCGTGGCGAAGAGATCTGCAGCGTGAGCTGCGGATACGCTGGCACCGTCTAAATATTGCGCAGGTGCTCATGGGCCTTGATCGTGATGTCGGGCATTTGGTCCTACATGTCCATAATCGGTATCCCTTGGAGGCAGAGAACTGCGAATCGTGCATTGATGACTGGGGAACGATTCACGGGATCACCGTCACAGGCTATGCGGAATACCCTGGCCCTGACAGAGGTCCGGAGGTGTGTGCGCAGTGCGCTTACAATCAGCGCGTCCTTGAAGAGTACGAACGGCACACCAAGAACCAATTGGCGACTTACGATCGCTATCTGAGCCATATCCGGGCGTTGGACCTGGGGCGTGGGCGTCCCTACTATCAACAGCGCCACATTGCCACTCGCAACATGAAGGCCCTCGGGTCGGCACTATGGCGCGATGTCGTTGATCGGGCGTCTCTCTCGCTGACATCTCGTATTGTCGGGCCTCGAGCACGGCTACTTCTCACGGATCTTCTTCGGGTCCAGGTTCAGCATGCGGCTGTCGAGCGTATCGCCACTGAAAGGCCGCAGTTGCTTCCCATGCTCTCCGTCATTCATCCCCGCCATTGGCACCGCGACGATCTGTTTTCTCGTCGACTCTGGGTACGCCAGAGAGACGAGAAGACGATCGTGGATCGCAAGACGTTCTGTCCCAGCCGTCGGATAGGCAGCCTGAATGAGAAGCGGAGCTTCCGCTTTCTGAGCCGGTCGCCGGCGTCAGTGGTCACGATGATCCTGAATGTCTGGCAGGACACGTTTTTCGGCTGGCACCGCAACGAGGCGGATGCGGTGTTGCAGTTTATTCAGGCAGTGACCCCGACACAGGATCATCGCCCCTATGCGAAGGTGCTTGGCGCCACGGCTGGGTTGAAAGTGGTGAAAGAGATCAAGGGGAACCGTTTTGGCCGAGACCGACTGACAACAGCACTGGCGATACCTGTTTTTGGTCGCCTGGCGAGAGCCTGGGTGGCGGATCGTCTGGAAACCTGGCGGACACGGGGGTATCGCGAACTCATGCGAACCCACCCCCAAGCGGAACAAGCACTGCGCAACGCGCTCGATTGGAGTGCCAGTACCGACCACCACTTACCCGACAACAACATGGATTGGAAAGCGATACAGCGTCACTCCGATGCGTGGCATGAAGCATTGCAACAGCAGCACCGCGACCGAGCGCAGTATCGCGATCAAGCGCTTGCCTGGACGTCCCCTCTTCAAGAGATACGGTCTGACACCTACGTGGCCGTTGCATTGACCGATAGCCAGTCCCTGCAGCAGGAAGGCCATGAAATGGGCCACTGCGTGGATTCCTATGACATTGAATGCTATGAGGGTAGTTACCTCGTGTTCTCGATCAAGCCTCTCGGCCACGACGCAGACAAGAACGATCGGGCAACCCTCGGTGTGTATTACAGCCGTTGCGGTGCCCGATTCGATCAACTTGAAGGCCCCTGTCACCAATCCACTCCCAAGCCCATCCAGGACCTTGCTCAATACGTTGTTCAATCCCTCAACGACGCCATCCTGGAGGAGAAAGCCGCATGAGCAGTCATCATCCTCTGGAATCGCTATTACGTCCTGCTGTCGAGCTGAATACCGTTTGGGTCTGTCTCGGCTGTGCCGTGCTCTGTATCTATGCGCCCTGGTCACTAGCGTTGACGCCAAGTGTGGGGATGACCACCGCTGCCGGTTTCCTGGCTTATGGTGCCTGGCGGTTTCGCCAGGCGTGGATCGTATTGCGCTATCGGCGCAACATGCGCCGACTTCCGCGTTTCGCCCTTCCGGCGAGGAAAGTGCCCGTCAGCCAGCGCAGCTTGTGGCTCGGCAAGGGGTTCATGTGGGACTCCCAACATACGCAGCGGTTACATGAGTCTGCGCAACCCGCAGCAAAGGTCTACGTACAGCCAAGCGTCTGGTTCAAGCGAGCACGGCGATTGGAGCAATCCTTGGAAGGCGGCGCGGTAGGTAAGCATATCGCTTCCCTGCTGCGCTGGGATTCCCCTTTAAACCCCGTGCGTCCTCTACCACCGGTTGGAGGCCGTCCCGCGCTACATGCCGTGGAGTGGAAAGAGCATGATGTCTGGATGCCGCTGGGTGAGCGCGTCGGACATACCCTCGTTGAGGGCACCACGCGGGTGGGCAAAACACGTCTGGCCGAGATCCTGATCACTCAGGATATCCATCGTGGTGACATCACCATCTGCTTCGACCCCAAAGGGGACGCGGATCTGTTGCTGAGGATGTATGCCGAAGCGCAGAAGGCGGGTCGAGGCGATGAGTTCTACATTTTCCACCTGGGTTGGCCTGACGTCTCTTGCCGCTATAACGCAGTGGGGCGCTTTTCGCGACTCTCTGAGGTACCGACTCGCGTGACGGGACAGCTATCCGGCGAGGGGGACAGCGCGGCGTTTCGTCAGTTTGCCTGGCGATTCGTGAACATTGTCGCCCGGGCGCGCCATGCGTTGGGCGAGCGTCCCTCCTACAACCAGATTCTGGCGGATGTCGTGAACATCGATGCGCTCTTGATGCAGTACGTTCAGGAGACACTGGAACAGCAGATGCAGGGCGCCAACCAGAAGATCACCGAGATCGAGGGCACGATCAACGAGAACAAGCTCCCCAACAACATGAAGGGGCGCCATAAACGGGTAGTCGCGATCGTCCAGTACCTGCAGCAGCCAGAGGTCATCGAGACACTGACCGACCCCGTCCTGGATGGGTTGCTCAGTGCGGTGCGCTACGACAAGACCTACTTCGACAAGATCGTGGCCTCGCTCCTGCCACTGCTCGAGAAGCTGACCAGCGGCAAGATCGCCGAGTTGTTGAGCCCGGACTACGACGACATCGAGGACGAGCGCCCGATAATCGATTGGCAGCAGATTATTCGCAAGAAGGGCATCGTCTATGTGGGCCTCGATGCGCTCTCCGACTTCGAAGTCGCACAGGCAGTCGGCAATTCCATGTTCGCCGACATCGTCAGCGTCGCCGGCCACATCTATAAATTCGGGTCCGATGATGGATTGCCAGGCAGTCGTTCTGGGAAGAAATTGCCGATCAACCTTCACTGCGATGAGTTTAATGAGCTCATGGGGGATGAATTTATACCTTTGGTCAACAAAGGGGGCGGCGCGGGGATCCAAGTGACCGCTTATACCCAGACGCTCTCTGACATCGAGGCGCGGATCGGGTCCACGGCGAAAGCAGGTCAGGTCGTCGGAAACTTCAATACCTTGATCATGCTCCGTGTACGGGAAGAGCGTACGGCAAGGCAGCTCACCGATCAGTTACCCAAGGTCAATGTCTCCACCAGGCTGATGGTCTCCATGGCCAGCGACAATGCCGACGTGAACAGTGACCAGGACTTCTCGAGCTCAGCGG
Source organism: Halomonas elongata (assembly GCF_029081005.1). Classification (GTDB taxonomy): domain Bacteria; phylum Pseudomonadota; class Gammaproteobacteria; order Pseudomonadales; family Halomonadaceae; genus Halomonas; species Halomonas elongata_B. Next base: position 180,739 of record NZ_JAJQTQ010000005.1, read on the forward strand.
GCGATCGGATAGGCACCGAGTCCGTCGACATGCTGGTCCCCAATAACATTATTGGTCTTCCCAAGGGCCAGGCCTTCGCTTTGTTGGAGGGTGGCCAGCCTTGGAAAATCCGCATGCCAATGCCGCTGCCGGACAAGACAGAAGATGTGCCGAAGGATGTGGCCGATATTGCCAAGCGGATGCGAGCCAAGTACAGCACGGGCGATCAGTGGTGGGAAGCGGTGATGCCGCCGCCAGTCCATCTGGACTTCGAGCCCCCGGAGCCGGCGTCTCGACCCCAGGACCGTGATGTGCCCGAGGCACCTGGCGACAACAGCGGGGTGGCTGACCATGGCGAGCTCTGAAGCTCCGGCAAAGCGAGCGGAGAGTAAACGCTCGGGCGTTATTGCGACACTGCTCAAGTTGCCCTTCACCCTTCTCGTGATTGTTGCCATCTCGATCATCTGCTCGATCCTGATCGAATGGGTCGGCATCACCTTTGGGTGGTTTAGTCAGGCAGGCTCAGAACACGCACGTCAGACCATGATAGCCGAGATGGGGTACTTGGACAGTCAATTCACGCGATCGCTGCTGGTTTCCTCGCCGGTGGAGTTTGCGACCATGATCGTGAATACCTGCTATCAGTGGCTGTTCGTGAAATCCGGGGTTGCCGCCTGGGCTGAGACAGGGAGCGGTTCCGAGGGCTGGATCGGTATCATCAAGACATATCTGCAGGCAGGCATGTATGTCACGCTCATGACCCTGACGCGTTGTGTGATCCTGATGTTGACCGCCCCCCTGTTCATCCTGGCTGGCCTGGTCGGTTTCACCGATGGACTGGTCAGCCGCGATCTTCGCCGGTTCGGTGCAGGCCGAGAGTCGGCCTTTGTTTACCATCACGCCAAGCGGATGGTGACACCGATATTCCTCACCGGTTGGCTGATCTATCTCTCTCTGCCGTTCTCGATCCATCCCAATCTGTTTCTGCTGCCGTGTGCGCTACTGTTCGGCGCGATGATCACCATCGCCACTTCGAGCTTCAAGAAATACCTTTGAATGGGCGGGATCCGACAGCCCCGGCGCAAGGGAGCCGGGGCCGGAATGGTTCATTCAACAAGCTCGGGAGTGCCGCAGCGCTCATAGATGTGGACAACCGGGAGGTCCATTTCTTCATCGGCGGGAAGACGCGATACCACCTTATCCAGTATTTCGATGGCCTTCTCGGCCTGGTCTTCACGCACATGAATGGCGGGATAGATCAGGGCAGCAAGGGCATGGCTCAAACACTGGGGGCCGGTACCTGAATAGCCCCATGCAAAGCCGCCTTCATACTGGAAACGATCATAGCGCGGTATGACCAGTTGCGCCGCGCTATCGTCGCAATGACGATACAGAACCACCGGAGCGTCCTCCACGAAGCGGAAGAGCAGCATTCCACTAACGCCATGCGCCGGATTGGCAATATCCGCCTGGGTCACATTCTTTACCTGGCTGAAATCAAAATCCTCAAGCCCCCGACGGTCACTCATACGATCACCCTCCCTGATGGAACATCCCGTGGAATGTCTTAGACCAGGGGCTAGCCGTCAAGTCGCTGGACAAGAATACCTGTCTGATCCGCTTAACGTTTCTGGCTGATCCCGCGAACACATCCCTCGACCATGGACTCATGTCGTCACCACCCACGGCAGGATTCCATTATGACGGAGCGGAAGCACTCTCCCATCTCAGGCCCGGACGCTACAGGCAAGGCGGCGCTTCTCCTGGGACTGCTGATGGCCAGTTCGATGTCACTGTCGGTTCAGGCGAGTGACATCGATGAAATTCAACGTCGCGATCTCGCCCTGATCCAGACCCAGATCGAGCAGATCAAGGTGGTCGTCGATCGCATCGATGCGCGACAGCAGAAGACCAGCCCCGAGAATACTCGCATCTATTTCGATACCCGCATGCTGCGATCGGATCTCAAGTCCATTACCTCCGGTATCGATGCCTACCTCGCCCCCGAACGCCTACTTCCGCGTCAGCCCATGCCGCTGAATGGCGACTACCTCGAAGATCGGGGGCAGTGATGGCGCTTTCAATGCAAGAAGCCTTCAAGGCTGGTGCAAGCGCCACCCCCGATGACCTCTACCTGTTGATCGCTGGTGTCGGTTGTGCCCTGGCGGTGATCTGGCTGGCGTGGCTCGGCGTCAGCAACTGGCGCGGTTGGGTGGGAGGCATGTTCAGCGAGCACGTCATGACCTGGAATTTCATCCGGGGCGTGATGGTGGTCGTGATTCTGTTCTGGCTGTTCTTGTAGCAGCGCAGCTGGAAGCCCTTTCCCGGGGCACCATTCCTCCTCGCGTGAGGAGGTTCATCAGCAAGAGACCCAAGGAGTAATGGAACCATGAACGTCATCACGTCACTTTACAGCCGAACCAAAGGCGTACTTCGAGGTGGGGTGGCCACGCTTGCCTCTCTACCCGCCGTTGCACTCGCGGCGTTGCCTCAACAGGAAAACATTACCGAAGGGACAGACGGTAACCTTCTCGACACCTTCCGCAATGTGGGGTCGGAAGGCTTCAGTATCGCCTTCATCGTCGTGACAGCCTTCGCGATTCTCGCCTACATCGGTGCACTGATCTGGGCCTTCAACGAATCGAGAAAGAAAGGCGAGTGGGGCCTATTCGGGATGGTGGCTGGTCTTGGGGTTGTCATGATCGTCGTCGTTATCTGGCTGGCCAATTACGGCGACCCGATCATGCAGAGCACTTAATTACGGAGGTGTCGGGCCATGACCATCGATTTCATTCCCTCTCGCTTGAACGCCACCCCCGTCGTCTTTCGCGGCATGACCGGAAAGGAGTTGGTGATCTGCACCTTTGCGGGGCTGATGGCGTTCATTCCTGTCGGGTTGATCGGCTGGGCAGTCGTGGGCATGGGGGCCATGGTCCCGACCTGCATGTTTGCAGGAGCTGGTCTCTTTCTGTGGTTTGGCGGCGCATTCATGCGTCGGCTACGCCGAGGGCGCCCTAGCTCCTGGGTGTATCGCAAGATCCAGTGGCAACTCACCAAAGCAGGGCTTCCCGTGCCGGGGGGTAATGAATTGATCCAGGAATCCATCCGTTGGCGCATCCGACGCGATCCCGTTCGGCGTCCAGTGACGAATTCGACGGGACGCCTCTCGCGCAGCAAGGGAGATAACTCATGAGTCGTAAACGTCATGCCTTGGCGGCCCGGGACGCTCATATCACCACGTTACGTGGCGTCATCGTGGTGATGGTCCTGGTGTGCGCGGGACTCTACTGGGGGTGGAAGACGTCACCGGATCGGCTGGATGTCCATGTTCCCCCGGATCTACGCACCGGCAGCACTCGCGAGTGGTGGAAAGTGCCGGAGCCCAATATCTATACCTTCGCCGTCTATGTCTGGCAGACGATCAACCGCTGGCCGGTCAATGGCGAAGTCAACTACAAGCGCAACATTCAGGCGTACAGCACCTTCCTGACGCCCGGCTGCCGTAACTACCTCGAAAACGAGTATGAGCAGCGCCGCGCCCGTGGCGAATTGAAGGGACGTGTTCGAGGAATCTATGAAATTCCCGGTCGAGGGTTCCAGGACGAGAGCCCTGATGGACCCGGTGGCGTGCAGGTGATCGATCGAGATCACTGGATTGCCACGCTCGATATGGGGGTCAGTGAATCCTACGCCGGCACGTCCGTTCGTGACGCTTTCGTTCGCTATCCCATCTACGTCAGCCGCGTGGACAACGATCCCGATTCGAATCCCTGGGGGCTGCAGATCGGTTCCGCTGACGGATGCTTTGCCGGGGTGCCCCAGCGACTCGGGTATGCCGACGACGACAGCGACGCCGACCAGCCAAGCGAGGTAGCTTCACCATGAGTAGACGCCTGTTATCCCGACTGAGCATTGCGAGCGCCGCTTTGGTGCTCGCCACCCAGGCACAGGCGGTGGAGATCCTTCACTGGGATCGCAAGCCTCTGCCGGTCGACCTCCCGGTTGGAACGGAACGTGTGATCGTGCTGGATCGCAATGTACGGGTGGGTCTCCCACCCGAGATTGCCGACTCGGAGACACTACGCGTTCAGAGTGCCGGTGGTGCCATCTATCTAAAGGCTGACAAGCCGTTCGATACCCAACGGGTTCGCCTTCAGGACGTCGAGACCAATGAAGTGGTCCTGTTTGATCTGACGGCCATGGAGACGGGAGCAAGCGACGAAGAGATTCAGGTGGTGTTTCCTGAAGACGATCACGTCGATTCAGAGACTGCCTCAAGCTCGGATTCCCAGGAGCAGGATGAAGGTTCGTCGTCATCGGCCAATACACCGGTTCCTGTGGTACTGACACGCTATGCGGCGCAATCCTTATACGCCCCGACGCGGACCATTGAGCCGGTGCAAGGCGTCAATCGCGTGGCCATGCGACTGCCTGAAAGCCTGCCCTCGCTGTTGCCGGCTTTACCGGTATCCGCCAAACCGGTTGCCGCCTGGAAACTCGACGGGTGGACCGTCACGGCAGTGAAGCTCTCCAATCGCGACCCATCTCGGGCGTTTGAGCTGGACCCACGCTGGCTGCAAGGCGATCTCTTCAGCGCCACCTTCATGCATCCCACGCTCGGCCGCCGAGGCTCGGTGCGGGATACCACTACCGTCTTCATCGTCACTGATGGGGTGTCGTTGGCTCAGGCGGTGCCACTTTCGGCCTCCGTGGCCGAGGACCACTCAGCCCACGCAGATGCGGGAGGTGACTCATGAAGCTCAAGGGCAACGGCCTGGTCAGGATTCTGGTGCCGTCATTTCTCGCCCTGGTCGCTGTGATTGTCATTCTCTGGTCGGGATCCGATTCCAGCCAGCAATCAGGGACAAGTGGTGAAGAAAGCGATCCATCGCTGACGCTGAGTGAAGATGAGCTCAAGGCGCTGGGGATCGAGGGAGACACGCCACAGGATACAGTCGCCACTCTGGTCGGTCAGACGCGAGCCATGCGAGAAGAAATGAATCGAGTGCTTGAGACCAACCAGAAGCTCCGGGAACAAAATGCCGACATGCTCGAGGAGCGCCGTGATGTTCAGAGCCAGATTCGTAGTGCTCTGCATCAACAGGAGCAGGAATTCGATCAGGAGCGCCGGGCGTCACAGCGTGAGAACCAGAGCCTGCTTCAGAGCTTGCAGCGCGAAATCGGTAATCTGAAGGACGGCTTCTCTGGTGAAGGCAACAATGAGGACGTGCCGATCGGTCTGGGGCTTGAAGGCGGCGGTGCTGGTGGCACCGGCAGTAATCTGGCCTGGGTCGAACCCATGGATCAACGCGTTGAGGAAGGTCCTGGTCGTCGTGGTCAGGAAGGACCGACGTTCCCGACATCGTTCCAATCTGCAGCAAGTGATGTCGGTGACGCTGCCTCGAGAGCGGGCAGTGCGGTCAAGGCGAGTGCCACGGGACAGCCCGATGAAGCCTCTGTCGAACCGGTCTACACCATCCCCGAGAACTCCACTTTGATGGGATCGCTGTCCATGACGGCGCTCCTGGGCCGGGTCCCGGTCGATGGCACCGTAAATGATCCCTATCCATTTAAAGTGATGGTGGGTAAGGACAACCTCACCGCGAACGGCATCGAGCTCCCCGAAGTACAAGCTGCAGTGGTCAGTGGGACAGCAACGGGGGATTGGACCCTCTCCTGCGTGCGCGGAAACATCTCGTCGATGACGTTTGTGTTCGAGGACGGCACGGTTCGAACCGTGCCGTCGCCGGAAGACGTCAATCAGAGTCGTGGCAATAGTAACGATCGCAATCAAAACCAGACGATCGGAGGCGGTGACTCCATCGGCTGGCTGAGTGACAGGAACGGGATTCCCTGCATCAGTGGCATGCGTCGCAGCAACGCCAAGGAATACCTGAGTACGCAAAGCCTGCTCACTGCTGCCGGGGCCGGTGCGGCGACGATGTTGTCCGATGACGATTCGACCTCAATCACATCCATCGGCGCCGATGGCAGCATTTCCCAGGCCATGACAGGCAACCAGGCCATGGGGCAGATCCTCTCTCAAGGGGTGAATGACATGTCCCAGTGGGTCAACAGGCTGTATGGCGAAGCATTTGCTGCCGTTTATGTTCCCCCCGGCCAGGACGTGGCCATTCACATCAACAAGCAGATCCCGATTGATTACGAGACCGAAGGGAGGAAGGTGCGCTATGACTCATCAAGGGCAACCACACACGGGCTCGACTGATCGCAGGGCCTTCCCACGAGCCACTCTATTCACTCTGGCCCTGGTGGGATTGGGGCTGCTTTCCGGCTGTGCGACGTCCAAGGACGAGCTGATGCCTACCAACGGGATGACCATGCAGGAGCTCTGGAAAGAGGGCTCCCGGCAGAGTGCGAGTGGCAGCGCTGGGAAACAGGCCGTGCTGGAAGCCCGGGGGGCGTTGCGTCGTCCGATCGGGGATGGCGAGGTGACTGCTGAACAGACGCGCTACACCCGTGACGCGGCCAATGAGATCTACAGTCAGTTCTCGCGCCTACCGAACCCGGACCTGGTGATGTACATCTACCCCCACCTGGCCGGTGGGGAGTCGGTGCCGGTACCGGGTTACTCCACCATCTTCCCGTTACACACAAAGCACCAGTACGCCATGCCGGGTGAGGGAGCTCGTCCGGTGGGGAGGACGCGCTGATGTCATTCAATGACCTGATGAATCGCTGGTTCGGTGGTGCCGAACAGCAGGCTGATCCCATCGATGCCTCCGAGATGAATGGCAATGGCGAGCGGCCATTGGCGGTCCCAAGGGGGAAGTCGATCACAGAGCAGGACGTTGATCGGCTCTACAAACGGGCGCCGTCCTTCGCCAACTATCTGCCCTTTATCGAGTATCTGACCGATTCAAAATGCTTCCTGATGGATGATTGTCGCTCGGTCGGCATCGTGGCCGAGATCATGCCGCTCGCGACCGAGGGGCGGTCGGAGGATTGGCTCAGGGATAAGCGTGACCTGATCGAAGGGGCATTTCAGGATGCTCTGCCACAGCACGACAACTCACCCTGGGTCGCCCAAATCTACGCCCAGGATGAAGTCGACTTCCGCGACATCATGGATCGGCTGAAAGCCTATATTGATTGCCCGGATCCCGAATCAACGGAGAAATCCAGTGGCTTGCTCGAGACCACCTATACCCAGGAGTGGTTGAGTCAGTTTGAGCGGCATCTGAAATCCATCTCTCAGGAGGGTGGCGTGTTCCACGACGACGTGGTGACGCAGACCTCCTGGAAGGGACAAACGCGCCGCACGCGCCTGGTGCTCTACCGCCGCCTGAACAAATCCGCAGGATCAGGGCGTGGCAACCCGATGACGCCGGAAGAAGATGCCAATATGGTCTACGACCGCCTGGCGTCGGCGCTTGAAGGGGCAGGCCTCACCCTACGACGTTATGATGGGCGAGACTTCCATCGCTGGATGGTAGCCTGGTTCAATCCTCGCCCGTCTATGTTCCCCGACGATCCCCAGGCCTTTCTTGATCTGGTCGACTATCCCGGCGACAACAACCTGCCCTACGACTATGACCTGGGGGGCGATGTCCTTTTCAACATCCCGACGTCTGATGTCGACAAGGGGCTCTGGTATTTCGATGGCCTGCCACATCGGTGTCTGGTGGTGGATGAGCTGCGCAAGAAGCCGGAGATCGGACACATCACCGGTGAGGTCAAGCGGCAAGGCAGCAAGTCCAAGGTCTCCAATGCGCTGATGGATGTGCTACCCGAGGGTACCGTCATGGTATTGACGGTGGTGGCATCGCCCCAGGAACCCCTCGAGGATCATGTCAATCGGCTCAGCAATAAGGCGCATGGCGATAGCGTGCTGGCAGTCAGCGTGCGTAATGACTGCAAGAAAGCCAAGGAATACATGGCGGAGCGCCATTTCCTGTACCAGTCCTCCCTGGTGTTTTACTTGCGTGGTGACAATGAAGAGGACCTGCGCTTAAAGACCCAGGCGTTGAGCACCAAGCTGTATCAGTCCAGCCTGAAGCCGGTTGAGCCCGAGGATGAGATCGCCGCCCTCAACACGTACCTTCGCTGGCTACCGATGGCCTTCGATCCCGACAAGGATGCCCGTAACCGCTGGTATACCGCCTACAACTACGTTCAGCACATTGCAAACCTGAGCCCCTTCTTCGGTCGAGCTCGTGGTACGGGGCGACCGGGTATCACAAATTTCAATCGTGGCGGCGAAACGCTTTCGTTCGATCCCTTTCATTTGGCCGATCGCGAGAAGAATGCGCATGCCTTCATCAGTGGCCCGACAGGGGCAGGTAAATCGGCCTCACTGACGGCCATCTGCGCTCAGCTGATGGCTGTGCGCCGGCCGCGTTTGTTCATCCTGGAAGTAGGCAACAGCTTTGGCTTACTCGCGGACTATTTCGAACGTAACGGCTTGAGCGTCAACAAGGTCAAGCTGTCACCCGGCTCAGGGGTCTCCCTGGCCCCCTTTCTGGAAGCACACCGGCTACTCGAGGACGAGCGTGCACGCAAGCAGGCCGACGAAGATGCCAAGGCACGTGCCCAGGGTGAGATAGACGATGATGCGTTGCCAGCGCCGATCGAGGATGAGGAGGAAGAGCTCGACGAAGACAAGCGAGATCTTCTCGGTGAGATGGAGATCACCGCACGGCTGATGATTACCGGTGGGGAGGAAGACGAGGAACGTCGCTTTCGTCGAGCCGATCGGCGAATTGTGCGCGACGCCATCATGCGCGCCGCACGGGTGACGTTTGAAGAAGGACGTCCCTGCAAGACTGAAGATGTTTGCGATGCCTTCTTCGAGATCTCTCGCGACCCGAGTTTCCATGAAGACACCCAGCGCCGCATTGAAGAGATGGGCCTGAACATTGGCCTGTACTGTGATGGCTTCGATGGCGAGGTATTCAACTCGACCGGAGACCCTTGGCCCGAGTGCGACGTGACCCTGGTGGACCTGGCCACTTACGCCCGTGAGGGGTACGGGGCGCAGTTGGCACTGTCCGTCATCTCGATCACCAACATGATCACCAACCTGGCAGAGCGGACGCAGTATGACGGTCGCCACATCGTCCAAATCATCGACGAGAGCCACGTTGTCACCGTCAATCCCTTGCTGTCACCGTTCTTCGTCAAGGTCGGCAAGATGGGGCGTAAGCTCTTTTATTGGCTGTGGTTCGCCACTCAGAACGTCGAAGATTTCCCTGACGCGGCCGAGAAGCTGCTCAACATGATCGAATTCTGGATCTGCCTGGTGATGCCACCGGATGAGGTTCAGAAGATCAAGCGGTTCAAGTCACTGACACCGGCCCAGGAAGAGCTCCTCCTCTCGGCATCGAAGATCTCCAAGAAGTATACCGAAGGCGTCGTCCTGGCCTCAGCGGTTGAGGCGCTGTTTCGGGTGGTACAGCCGAGTCTCTACCTGGCGTTGTCCGGGACCGAAGGGGACGAGAAGAAGGCTCGGCGCAATGTCATGCTGGAAAAGCGTTGCTCCGAGTTGGATGCCGCCATCCACCTGGCCAAGGAGATGGATGCGAAACGCGGCTTTATCGAGGAGGACGCTTCCGGCGCCGATCGGGATCGGGCAGAGGTCTCGGCATGAGTGAAACAGTCGCCCCGTCAGGTGCGGTCACTCTCGGGACGATTGCGATCTTGGGGCCTCTGGTGCTGGCTACTCTCTATGTCCTGGTGTCGCTGGTGTTTTGGCGGCGGGGAAAGGGAACGTTGCCCTATGAAAGACAGCCCGCCCTCAACTCACCTACCGAGCAGGCGTTCTATGGCGCCGTTTCGCTGGCCGTCGGATCCAGCGCGATGATCGCCTGCAAGGTACGTATCGCCGATGTACTCCGCGTGCGTTTCCGCCAACACCACTCTCGCGACCAGCGCTGGTGGCGCTACTTCCGCTTGATCAGCTCCAAGCACGTCGATCTGGTGCTGTGTGAGCCTCGCGGCGGACGAATTCTCATCGCGATCGAGCTCGACGATCGCAGTCACCGTCGTGGCGACAGGAAGCGTCGCGATCGGTTCGTGGATCGGGCCTTTGCCTCAGCAGGCATCCCGCTGCTGCGCTTTCCCGCCCGTGGACGCTACAACGTCCAAGAGATCCGCGCTCAACTTGCTCCCCATCTCACGCCCCCGGAAGAAGGATCGGTGGTATGTCAGAAATCCAAGTCTTCGACACCGTGAACGCCGATGCGCGCGAACGCACACTTCATTTGCTGCCGGTCCTGCAGGCAGACCCTTTTGACAAGTTAACGGCTGAGGACATCACCCTGAACGTCTCAACTAGCTGGATGAAAGAACCTGTCAGCCCTGATGGGGGCTGGGTCATCCATCAACCCTATCCCAATGGGCTCTATTTCGTGGGGGGATCCTCTGAATGCCAGCTGGGGGAGTTCATCACGCTCCCCGCGGACCTCACTGCGGGAGAAGTCGTATTTCAATGGTCTGTGGCTGTCGAGAACCTGCCGCCCGGCCGCTTTCAGATCGAACACCGTATCGAGCTGACCTTTGAAGAAGGAGACGGACGTACCTACTCCATGGACGTGGCCAACTGGTGGGCACAGAGCGAGTTTGCTGGCGAAGGGCACACTACCCCCGAAATTGGCCGCAACCGCTTTTCTCGATTGCAACATCAGGGAATCTCGCCATCACGACGGGCGCACGTTCATGAGTCGATACGCGAGGGGTGTCGCTATCTCGACATCCAGGAGTCCTTGTCTCTCCCTGCTATCACGCTGGGTGATTGCTGGACCATTCAAACCTATGGGGGCGAGTCCGCTCTCTCCTGCCTGGAGGCGCTGCGATGAAACGTCAACTGACCGGTCTGATCCTTGGTGCGGCCGTCGTGGCCATGACGGCCTCGACAATGGTCTTGGCTGCATCAGGGCAGGATGTGCCGGAGGCACTGGAGGATCTCACCATCAATGGCCAGGCCATTACTCCTGAGTCAATTCATCGTGTCGACCTCGAGGGGCCAATATACGAGGTGCGGCTACGCAATGGGGACACCTTCTACAGCGACGCTCAGGGGCGTCACATGGTCGTGGGGACTCTCTACGACAACGCGCCAGAGGGGCTCATCAACGTCACCGAGCAGCGCAACCGTCAAGAACGGCTGGAGCAGCTGCAGGATGTGTCTGAGGAAGATCTGGTGACTTACCCCGCTCAGGGAGATGACCTTGGCGAGATCACGGTCTTCACGGACACAACCTGTCCCTATTGCCAGAAACTGCATCAGCAGATCGATCAACTGACGGCAGCCGGTATCACGGTCCACTACGTACCGTTCCCACGTGCCGGAAGCCAGTCCCCAGCCGCACGTCAACTGGCACAGATCATGTGTTCCAAAGATCCACAGGAAGCGATGACGGCCGTATTCGAGGGTCGTCCCCTCCCCTTGGAGGTGGAACCGGTTGAAAGCTGCCAGTCCGCTGTGAAAGACGGATTTCAGCTGGGGCAGCAATTTGGCGTGACGGGGACTCCGACGATCGTCTTGCCATCGGGGGAGATGGGGGAAGGGTACCGGCCTGTTGATCAAATGGTGCAGGCCATTGGCCGTACGTCAGGAAATCACTGAGACAATCGAAGAGAAGTACGGTCATGAACATTATTGTGATGACAGGCGAAACCGGTATCGGGAAATCTCGAGTGGTCGAGGCATTGGGCGTGGGCCGCCGCGTGATGCTGATCGATCCGCTTGTGCAGTGGTCGGTGCCAACAGCTCCTGCCGAAACGGTACCGGGAGATGGTCACCAACAGTGGTCAGCGCCTACAGGTCCCGCCGACCTGGTGGTCTTTGATCATCTCTCCTTCTTGCCGGATGCCGAGGATCAGGTGCGACAGGCCACGGCATGGTGCGAGGCGCACCAGGTCAATCTGCTCCTAGTTGTGCAGTTCCAGGAAGATCTCGAGTCGCTGGGAATCTCGAGCCTGCGTGATGCACAGGCCACCGTGTCGCTGTCACGCCCTCCACAGACGGACACGCTCAACGTCAGTATCCGATACCAAGAAGAAACAACAGTCTGGAATGCCACCTTCGATACCTATCTAAATGTCGCGGATAGCACAGCGTTCAAGCGACTCCTCAAGACCACCACGAACCGGAAAAGCAGGAAGGCCTCTTGAAGGCTCCACCCCGCCTGGGCAGCGGGGTGATCTGATGCCAATGGGCAATACGGCGCCTCTTGCTGATTGGCATTTTGTACCTGAGAGGCGTCTCAGGCCGCTAACGGTGGAGCGCCATCCAGATTGGCAACGCTAGCGGCCTGAGCGCCGCTCTCAGTGTAATCACTCCTCAGCACATCAATCCAATGGCTTCCTCGTGCCAATGGCTCCGCAGCAAAAACGTACAGCCTTCCATTTAACATTCTTCGATGCCCTTACTGCCAAGGCTGCTCACCATGGCCACATGCCCACCTTTCCAGGAGGCCACTGTGGCACGACATCCGACACGCTGGTTGATTCCCCTGCTCTCAATACTCGCCCTGCCAGCATGGGCTGGCGTCGAAGTGTTCACCGTCGCCGGCGAGCCCATCGTCAACGCGCCGGAGTCTGCAGCCGTGGTTGAACTGGATGCCCCGGCCAGACTCGACGCGCAGATTTCGCGAGATCTGCCGGCAGATCCCGATCGCGCGAAACAGATTCTACGGTCGCGCATGAGCGGCCCAGACTGGCAGGCCACGCTGGACCGCTATGGCGAGACATATACAGGCGTAGCGCGTGCCTGGATGCTCGGTATCGAAAAAGTTCCCGCTGTCGTTCTCGATGGTCGCTATGTCGTGTATGGCGAGGCTGACGTCCAAGTCGCCCTCGAGGAGATTGCACGGTACACCCGAGACGAGGATGACACCCCATGAAGCGGACGCTCTCCACTCTGCCGATGGCAATAGCCTGCGCCCTGGTCATCAGCATGGCCAGCTTGACGTCGGCACCTCAAGCACGCGCCCTCACCACCCCCGAGATCGTCGAGTCGTCGTTGAGTACGCAGTGTCTCGATTACCAGGTCATTGGTTTCTGTGCCTGGCTTTATTGCACAGCCTTCGGCTGTACCGTACGCACATCCATGCGCGTGAAGCATTACATCCCCGAGCTGGTGGTGTCGTCCTACGAGAACACTGGTGATAACCCCTGGAGCGAGGTGGCGATGCTTTCCCCGCCAACAGGGAATGCCACGGGCGGTGGTCGCGCGACAGAGGAAGCCGATAGCCGCCATTCCAACACCAGGTTCAAGAATACCGATGCGATTGGCCACCCCGGGGGCGCGGTCTTCTACCGGATGCTCAGTTCCTTCGGGTACTCCTGCGATAGTGAGGCACTGCCCTATACCCCCTATTTTCTATCGACACTGGATGCGCTGGCCTGGCGCTCGTCCCTGCCCGAGATGGCGTATCCCGAGGCCCTGACACCCGGCATGCGTGAGATGGGCTCTGTGGGGGATCTGTGGAGCCCAATTTATCCGCGCAGCGGTTTCGTCTCTCAACCCCATGACTACAAAGCGGCGGCCACTACGGCTCAGCGTGCAGCGGACGTCGTGACTCGAAATGGACAACCTCACGTCTACATGCCACTGGCCCCAACTGACAACCCAAACGCTGGTAAGTGGGCACCTGACCCGGTCAAGGAAGGGGATCCAGACACGCACAAGTGGCAGCGCCTGGAACCCAACATGAGCATGTCCTGCTCGATTTTCCCGGATGGGGGAGAACGCCATCAACTCCAGGATCCCGGCAACTACGCCTGGGCGCTGTGGCGACCCTATCGGTGTTGTGCCGTCCGGGGGCAAGAACTGCTGTATTTCACCGGAGAGTAAGCATGAATCGACACATCCTGCAGAGCCTGACGCTCTCGGTGGCACTGATCACCCCACTACTCGCTCAGGCGCAATCAGCGGACAGGCTCTATTACGACATTGGGGGCGCTGCCCCTTTCGGTGCGTCTGCAGGGCTGGGACATGGCCCGAGGATGAGTGGAATGGGGGTCCGTTGGAACGTTGATGCCACCTGCGGCAATTTTGATATCGGCGCGACCGTGAGCAATCAGCTCAACGGACTGACGGATGGCTTTCAGAACATGATGGGGGATGTTGTACAGAATGCCACCGGCGCTGTGGCCAGTCTGCCGGCGATGATCATCCAGCGATCCAATCCCGCGCTCTATGATCTCCTGACCAATGGTGTCCTGCAGGGACGAATGGACTTCGACAAGTCTAAGCTCTCCTGCCAACGCATGTCCGAAGCCCTGGCCGACGCCACGATCGGGGGGCAAATGCAGCAGAGTGCCATGGCGGAAAACTGGCAGGACATCGCGAGCTCGAACCCCGATGCTGTGGCAGCTCAGGAAGAAGCCGAAGCCGAGGCCGGCAACGCGGGGCGCACCTGGGTGGGCGGTCAGAAGCGTGGTGGCAGCGGCCAGGCGCCCATGCGCGTGGTCGAGGACACAGCGAAAGCAGGCTACAACCTCCTCCATGGCCGTACCGACACAACATCGAATGCGTCAGTTTCGGGTGGTGGTGGAGGCTGGGGATCCGTCGCCACCTCCAATGGTGACTGGGTTGGTGGTGGCGGTATTGCCGGTGGCAGCGGTAGCGGTGGTTCCGGGAGTGGCAGCGACTGTAAGGGCGGTATGTGCACCATATGGGGATCTCCCGAGGAAGCCGCCGAATGGACCAAGAAAATTGTTGGCGATACCGAACTGCGGTCCTGCGATGGATGCGAGAAATCCGAGAGTGTTGCCGGTACCGGTTTGATCCGGGAGCTCGAAGACGAACAGCAGTCCATTCACCAGAACCTGGTTGAGATGCTGAACGGAAGCAAAATCACCCAGGACAAGCTGAATGATGTCTCTGCAGGCAATGGCCTGGCCGTGTCTCGTGGCGTGATCGAGGCGATGCGCACCGATCCCCAAGGCCCCCTTCTCGCCCAGCGCCTGGCCAGTGAGATGGCCCTGGCCAGGACCCTGACCAAGGCGATGTGGGCGCGAAGAGCGTTGATTGCGGGCACAAGTGACCCGGGTATCGAGAATAATCCCGAAGGGATGACGGCCCTGGATCGCAAGCTCGAGGCCTTCAACCGGGATATCGAGCTACTGCAGAGCGAGATGGAAATCCGCAAGTCTCTTGCCAGCAGTGCTGCAACGTCAGCGCTCCAACGGGCGGCCAATCGAGCCAGGGACTCTATGCAGAACGAAACGAACATCCCGCGTAGTGAGCTGGATGGCCGTGGTGCGCCGATCGAAGGTCAATAAGGAGCCCCCAATGGTTCGGATTTTCAAACGTCACCCATTGCTACTGGGGCTCTTGGGCCTGATCGCCGCATTTTGGGTTGGTGCCCTCATCGTTTTCATCGGGATGCGCCTGTATGGCGGCATCAGGGACTTCCAGGTCGCTCTGGGTGAAAACCGTCATTGGCTGATGGTCTGGCGTGTCCTCTTTTATGGGGGGATCGCTTTGGCTTGGTTCCGGCTCTGGCGACCGAAGATCCTGCGGAGCATTGAGCAGGACAAGGATGGCGGTCGGCAAGGCCGTGTCCTCCTGCACAAGCTCGAACGCATGATTCTGATCGTTGTGGTTCTGATCGAGGGCTGCAACCTGTTCATCTGGTGGGGAGGAGCCTGACATGGCGACGTTCGCAGTCAATGACTACATGGAAGGCACTATGCTCACCCTGGGCTGGGTCGTTAACAATGGCATCTGGGATGCCATGACCGCGACCGGGATCGCTGTTGTTCCCTTCATCGCATTGGTCGCGGGCGAGTGGTTCAAAGCGCGACAGGAAGGCGATGACGAGGGGAACAAGGGGGTACTGTCTCTCAACCGCATCGAGTCGCGGCTCTATGTGATGATTATTGTAGTAGCGTTTACCTGCGTGCCCGTTTTCACGTTCAACGTGAACCCGGTGAACGTCAACAAAGACCACGCAGAGCAATGCGGGACGGTCATGCTATCCAGTGGCCAATGGGGAGAATCGACAATGACGTCGATTGACGGGCAGCAGGCCCGCTTGCCCATGTGGTGGGCACTGACGCACTCGATCTCCAAGGGCTTGACCAACGTGGCCGTCTCGAAGATCCCCTGTTCGACTGACTATCAGTCTATCCGTACAGCACTCGACCTCTCATCGATCTCCGACCAGGGACTGAAGCGTGAGATCGGGGAGTTCCAGTTGGCGTGCTTTGGACCGGCCATGAACAAGCTGTTACAGAGTGGCACCACCCTCGAGGAGGCCAAGGGGATGGATGTTGACTGGATTGGGTCGAAACACTTCCTTGAGACATCAGGTTTCTATGACAGCTTTTACGCCAAACGCCCTATCCCGGGTTTCCCCTATAACTCGGATCGGGACGAGGCCCGGCCCAGTACAGGCCCAGGGCAGCCGGGGTATCCCTCTTGTCGCGAATGGTGGAGTGATGGCTCGGCAGGGTTGGCAGCGCGACTTCAGGATCAGGTCAGCGGTTGGGATCGGATAACAACAGCCCTGCTTCATGATGCCAAAGCTGCCATCAGCAAGGAGGCCGCTGCAGAGCACATGATTCGTCGCATGGTGAGCCCCCGATCAGGGGCAGCCAACGGTAACACCAGCCAGGCCTCCATGGGGTATCGGAGCCTCGATGGTGGTGTTGATGATGCGGTGGTTGCCGTGGCGGGGATGGCAGGTAACGCCATGGCCACAGTGCCGTTTCGTGCCGGTATGGATAGCCTCAAGCAGTCATTGCCGATGATTCAGGGCGTGTTACTGATGGCGATCGTCATCTGCCTACCGTTCGTCATGGTCGCTTCGGGCTACTCCGTCAAGGTCGTAGGGATGGCCATGTTCGCCCTGTTCGGCCTGTACTTCCTGACCTTCTGGTGGGAATTGGCACGCTGGCTGGACTCCAACCTGGTCAACCTGATGTACAACAGCGCAGCAGCGAAGCTGAACTGGCTGGCCGGGGTTGAGAATGCGAACGACAAGATGGTGCTTCAGTTCGTCAACGGCATGATGTTTCTTGTTCTGCCAAGCGTATGGATTGCCGCGTTGGGATGGGCAGGAGCCGGTGCTGGAAACGCTATTTCTAGCGGGATTAGTAATTCTGGCAATGAAGCTAAAGGTGCAGGAGGCAAAGCAGCTGATAAGGCGCAGGACAAAGCCATGTGAAGACATAGAGCCAGCGGAAGCTGGCTCTATTTTTTCCTATTCGTCGTCATCGAGACGGTATTTGATGACGCCGTTTTTGTCGTAGTATCCTGGGCCGCCTAGCCCATACATATCAAGTTTCGCAGCATCTGAGCTTGAACTGGAGCCTTGCTTACCACCAATGATAGTTTTACCGGCTTCAGCCGAAGCTTGGCCGAGCGTGCGTACTAACCCTTGAGACTCGCCGTTCCCGAACAGGAGCGCTGACGTGAAAGCTGCAGAGCCTTTGAGCACCTGGCGGGCGGTGTAGGGGCGATGGGAGGCGGTGCCCTTTTCTGGACGCTCAGGCGCAACGTGCTCGTCCTGGTCACGGCGATGACCGAACAGCTCTGTTGCGTTGTCGTTCCACAGGAGCTTTTTGAGGCCCATGGGACACCTCCAGAATACGGGCACAGTTAGTCCGAGAGTAGCTTGCAAGCCAGATCAGTGCAATTCGAGCCTGGGTCAGCGCTTCAGCTCTTCCCGCAACTTACGGACCTGCTCGATGTCCAGCCCAGACAGCTCAGAGATCATCTGGTCATCCATGGCGGTTCGCTCGAGCATTTTCTGAGCCACCTGACGAGCGTGATTCTCTTCGCCTACCTGCTTCCACTGCTCGGGCCACTGCTTTGCACGTTCAGCCAACATGTTGTGCACCTCGTTCAAGTCGTTGAGCGACTGCCACTCAGCCCCTTCGCTCTCGGGCACCCAGCTCGGCAGCAGCACGCGCCGGATCCAGAGGACGAAGTGCCGGCGTAGCTGGGTCTGCTCCGGCGCTTGTAACCATTGTACCAGTAATCCGATCAGGTCGATGGCATCCTGCTGATCACGGTGATGTTCCAGCCGGAAGATGGCCGACACCACATTTCGGGTCTCTTCCGACCACTGCTCGCTGGTCACGATAGCGCCCTCGTCCAGGAGCAGATATGGGAGGTCAGGCCGGTAATGCTCCAAGCCTCCCGGTACCGGTTGGACAAGCTCAGCCACGTTGAGTGCCGCATTCCAACGTTTTTCGCCGTTGTACAGCACGATAGGCAGTACGGGGGGCAGCTTGCCGTCCTGGGTCAGCTTCTTCTGTTTGACCAGTTCCTGATACAGCAGCCCCACGTAGGTCATGATGCGCAGCGCCATGAACGGGTCGACGGTGCTCTGGAACTCGATCAGCAGGTAGACATATACCCACTCGTCGCCAAAGCGTACACGCCAGATCACATCACCTTCACGATCACGTAGGTCATCGGTGACGAAGGTACTGCTGACCTTCTCCAGCGAATCGAGGTCCAGGCGATCAATCCATTCTTCCTTCACGAAGCCTGTCAGCAGATCGCGGACGACCCTTGGCTCGCTGAACAGCAGCTTGTAGCTGAGGTCATGCTGGTTGTTCATGACATCTCCATCATTCGATGGCAGCAGCTTACCACGGAGGATATTCCTCCTCGATTGGAGTGCGGCCGGAAGTTGAGCACCGAGAAAGGCGCTCTCTCGCTCAATCCAGGCAGCCTAGACCGGGAAGTGCCCACAGATTTTGCGTACAGCCGCCACGAGGGATGAAAGTCACAGACTGTCTCAGCTTTGACCGATTAGCTGTTTAGTCCCTGAGGTATCATGGTTCATAGTACGAACCATTGTCCGAAGAGGATCCATGGCTCGAGTACTTCATCAACGCGCCAAGACCACGTACGCCATCCGAAATGACATACAGCGATCGTCAGCTTCGGTCGCGAAGCTGAGCCACCGTTACAACCTCAACCCTCAAACAGTGCGTAAGTGACGACGTCGCGGTTCCGTGGAAGATGAGTGCATGGGGCTCTAAGCAGCCAAGCTCGACATCCCTATCAGAACCTTGAAGAGGCCGCGGCGATCACCTTTAGACGCACCTCCTGGTTCGCCCTAGATGATTGTCTCTTTGCGCTCCAGCACTTTATCACTCATCTGACGAGATCCGCACCGGGGGCAAGGCGTATCTGTTCGTGACCGTCGACCGCACCTCCAAGCTTGTGCATGCCCGGCTTTATCCGAAGGCACAGCGGGAACAGACGGCTGAGTTCCTCGAAGACGTGCTACAACAGTTGCCGTATCGGGTTCACACCCTACTAACAAATAACGGCTCTCAGTTTGTCAAGCGACCAGGGGCAGAATCCTACAAGCCGCATCGCTTTGATGTGGTCTGCTATCGGAATGACATCGAGCATCGCCTGACATGCCCCTTCCATCCGTGGAGCAACAGGCAGATTGAGCTGATGAATCGCCCCATCAAGGAAGCGACCATCCGCCGCTTTCATTACGCCAGCTTAGGCGAGCTGAGTGCCTATCTAAAGGACTATCTCTGGGCGTATAACAATGCTCACCCGCTTCGTGCGCTCAAGGGAAACGCCCATTGGATTCATTCTCGAACTCTAGCTGGATGACCCCGAGAGATTCCATGATGGCCCCGTCCACTACATCCCGGGACCATACACCTAGGGTTTGCAAAGGCATCATCGTCCGCGTTTTTAACCCTCTCCAATTTTGCTATCTCCCTGACTTATGATCATCATTAGCCTTCCTTACACAAATGGCAATATGTCTAAGCGTCGCGATAGCGAAATATTATAAAATAATTGATTGCTCATTATTATAATAAATTAGAATTTTAAAAATGCACTGCTAATTGTTAAATGGCTGCTAATAATCAGCGGTTAAATTAATGACCAAGAGGGCATGAAAATGAACACTCTTTCTACAGATGCATTTGAAGTCAATTTTGAAGTTCTCGATGAGAGGGTAAACTTTATCTGCGAGGAGGCTGTTAACTTCTTATCAGAAGATGAAGCCGAGGAAAGTTAAATGGCATTATGGCTTGGCTGGTAACCAGCCAAGCCTTTATATTTTCCAGAGGGGAGTAAAAATGCTAAAACCCATGCTTAAAAAATCTCATCATATACTTAGGAGCCCTGATGGAGATATCTGTATTGGTGAGTTACCAGGTTCTTCTTATGTTGTAAAAAAACCTCCCCAAGCATTCGTCGACCTCCTTCACTGGTTGAATGGTGATTTTAGCATTGAGAGAATAAAGGCTGCATACAAAAAACAGCATTCTGAAATCAAAAACCCTGAAAGCGTGGTTGAAAAGGTAATATCACACTTATCCAAATTGAATCTTCTTGAAGATGCCTCGAGAACATCAAAGCTCTTGAGCCAGCAAGAGATTGAGCTATACGACAGACAGCTGTTGTATTTTTCTCAAGTTGAAAAGAATAACCTCCCTAGCTTCATCTACCAAGAGAGGTTAAAAAAACCAAGGTTGCTGTTTTTGGCTTAGGAGGATGGGGGACTTGGGTTTCCAAACTTCTTGCTCTTCATGGGTTCGGTAACTTAAGGCTTGTTGATGGAGATAAGGTTGAAACCTCAAATCTCAATAGGCAGGTTTTATTTCGATTTAGACATGTAGGAATGTCTAAAGCAGAGGCTTGTAAAGAAAGCATACAAGATATAAATCCTTTTGTACATGCTGAGGCCGTTGATGAATACGTAACTGGGAGTGGGGATAAAATAGAAAATCTTTTAGATGGTGTGGATTTATTGTTCTTGGCGTGGGTAAACCTCTCAGCATTTACGGGAAAATCCGTCGCATCAAAGATTCATGAAATTGCCAAGAAGAAGGGCGTAAAAATCATTGAGTTTGGCGGTGATCCCCAAAGCGTTTATGTGGGGCCTATATATTATGCTGACAATGACAGCATAAGCCTAAGCGATGTCAATGCCATGGTGAAAAAAGAATGGTTTGACGATGTGCCAGGAGACGTGAAGAAGTTTAGAGATGCAAGGATTAACGAAATGTACGATGATGGAAACAGGATCGTAAATGCTTGGCAAACCTCTCCTTCATTGTCAATCATGGCGGGAATGGCTGTGGATCAAGCAGTAAAACTTATAAGTGAGTGTGAGCCTGCGTCACTAACAGGAAAAAGAATCACTCTTTCATTGCAAAGCTATACTTTAAAGGAGACGTTCTTTGATCAGCGCGGCAAATAGAAAAGATTCCGGGCTGCCCATTGCTCACTTGTTCTCGGAGTTTGGCTTCCAATTTTCATATATCATCATACCCTTGATAGCGGCAAGAGCCCTAAACGCATCAGGATTTCAGATGGGGATCTTGATGTCAGTGGGGGCTGTCAGCGTTTTAGCTGCCCCATTTGTTGGGGCAGCATTTGATAAAAATAGAAAGTATGTGGCAGGCATGATTGTTTCCGATATGGCAAGAGCCATACTTTACTTTGCCATAATCATGAGCTTTTCATACATAAACATGTACTTTCTAGTTACTCTAATGCTTGGCATAACTTTTTTTACAATCTCGTTTGACATTTGCAGGACATCATATGTGGCGGACAATTACAAATCACCACATAACTTCAACAGCTTGCTTCTTCTTATCACGTCTGCAGCAGAGATTATAGGCCCTGGAGCTGCATCGCTTTCTTTGTCAAGCATGGGGTATCAAGCCTCGCTTGGGTTCGTATGCGTTTCATTCTTGCTTTCAGCATTTTTCATCTTATACCCGAAGCTTAATAGAGCTTCTTTCTACACTTGCAACTATGGCCAGACGGAGATAGATTGCAAACCCTACTCCGATGATAAAAAATCCATTGGAGCATTAAGCGCCGCTTATTACATCATTAGAAATAGGGATATCTTCAGTTTTTTTGTTCTTGCTATTGGATGGTCTTTTTGCTCCAGGGTCTTGATGTCGGTTTTTTTTATAAGCTCTGTTAAGAACTTTGGGCTTACGGATTATGAAGTGAGCCTCCCTGTTGTAATAGGCGGAGTGGGCACAATTTTATCCGCTTTGATTTGCAGATTTTTTTTTGGTGGGCGTAACCTGCTAGCCTTTAATAGAGGGTTCTTTTTTTGTATCTTTCTAGCGGCAGTTAGCTTGTTTTTTTCTGACAAAATCAGCTCGTTGTCATTATTTCTTTTATGCTGCTTTATGTTTCTTTTGTTCCTTGGTGCAGGGGCCTGCAGGACGAGCTCTCTTACCTATCGCCAGGTCAACGTGAACATTGATCTTCTTGGGAAGATAAACTCCTATTTCTTTATAGGGACTAATGTTTCGATTCCTTTCGGAGCTATGCTGGGTGGGGTGATGTATGATTGCGGAGGTTTGGAAATGGTTTCAGTATCAAGCCTTCTGATGTTTTTTGTTTTTTTGTCAATGTCATTTATTGACCCCGAAAAAATGTTTTTTAGAAGCTATTTGAATTCTCGTGACCAAGAACAATGAATGTGGCCCTGTCGTTGTAGTTGTAGGGTGGGAGGCAGCTCAGCCCATAAGGAAGTTCGAGCGGTAATATCTGGTCGGTTCAGTAGCGCCGTACCTCAATGGTGGGTCGCCCCTTGTCCGTGACGATGACCGCCTTTCCCGAGATTTCGACTTAGAGAATAGAGTTCGAGCGCCTGGGCTTTGAACTCTGACCAAGACACCTGACGTATACATCTCCCCATCATAAAGTGTATGATCCCGGGAAGTGCCCAAAATTTTTGCGTACAGCCGCCACGAGGGAAAGGGAAATGGCGCAGGCAAAGGGCTTGAATGGAAGGGGGAGTAAGGGGAAGGGGCTTACCCGGATTACAGGGGGAGAACCCCAAAGGGCCAGGGAAAGGGCAAAGGGCGCTTCCCCCTAATACCCTCTTACGAACTTGGAAACGAAAGTTGCGATAGCCCATCGGAAAGGAGATCGATAAGCTCTTTCCCAGTCTTGGGTGCTGGACTTCAGTTGGTTTTGCAGCCCCCACCTTTCCATCTCCAGCATGCCCTTCTCGCGCACTTGCTCCGACAGGTACTCGTCGAGATTGCACCATTCCAGCTTGGCACTCAGCGACAGCCTTTTCTCCTCAGACAGCGGCGTCAGGTCCTTGGCCAGCATAGGTGCTGACCGTCCTGCCAACTTGCGTTCATCCAGATACTCGAAGATGAGGCCGAAGTTTTCGTAGAAGCGATTGCGACGACTTGTGTTCTCTCCTCGAGCATCGGATTCCAGTAGCCTGACAGGCATCACACTTGCTTCTGGCCACTGCCGAGCCCAATGAACGATCTCGTTCATGAAGAAGGAGCCGATACCACGCCCTGCAAGCCACCCCGGGTCTACGACACAATAACCACCTTCGGAGATAAAGGAGCTTGTAAGGCGCACATGAGGCCCCCCCATGATGCAGCACTCATATGATGCTGAAAACTCACCTCCTTCTCGCATCCGTCCCAGCACGGTTCCTGAGATTATCTGGTAGTGAAATCTCAGACTGACACTTGTCACCACCCCTTCATGCTGAGAGAGCCGTTCATCACGCTCAACCAGGAGAGCAACTTCCTTGTCCTGCTCTTCAGACGGTTTGAGACGCAGCACGAAGATCCGCGGTGTTGAGAAATTGTCCCTCGAGCTAACTTTGTCGAGCGATGGCAGTGACTTGAACATTGAACCTCCTTCCATGGCCGCTTCGGACATCGTGATGACTCACGCCCAGGCGGGGCTTGCAAGCCCCGCCTGGGCGTTTCATACTCAATTTGCACCCGTTGGCTGCTGACGGCAACAGCAGCACCCTTTGCCCTTCGGGGCAGCCCGAAAGCCGTAACGCATCCCGAGAGACGGCGCCCGCAAGGGCTGGATGCTACCTCACCCTACCAGGGAGACTCTCCCTGGACGGGAGTCTCCCATCTAATATAAGGAGATTCCCATGCAGCTAGGCATTGCCTTGTACAACGCCTTGCGTTCCGCCGACATCTCGGATGAGAAGGCAATGGATGTCGTCAATGCTCTGGAGAGCGAGATGAATCAGCACCTTGCAACCAAGCATGACCTGAAACAGGAGATCAGTCAGTTAGAAACTCGGCTGACCGTTCGGATTGGCGGCATGATTGCTGGCTCAGTCGGCGTTCTCAGTATCGTCATGGCTGTGTTGAAGGTCTTCGGCTGACCCAACAGCTTCGATCTACCTCTGTACTTCTACCCATCTGGGGACACATCCCCAATGGGGATGGTGTGTCTCCCGGATTTGATCCACTGGAGCATCACCATGAAGAAGAATCCGCTCAAAGGCTCTCGCACCTTAATTCTCTCCGTTCTGATTCCGCTTATGTTTCCGCAGGTCATGCCCGAGCCACTCCGGTGGATCTGGTTGACGCTTGTCGCCCTGGTGGTGCTCAAGCGCCTCGGAATCATCAGCTTCGGCCTCGATCGTAGTGCATGCGATGAAGGTGAGACGACTTCCTCGAAGTCCTCTGCCTCCGATCAAGACGGCGTTACACATCGAGGAGAGATCGTTGCCCATGGCAGCGCTCCCTATCAGTTCGATGAGGCAAACCGCCTCAGCTATTACATCACGCTGCGAAATGAGCGTGGTGATGACAGGACCGTGTGGGGTGTCGATCTCAAGCGCGTGGCGCAAGAGACCACGCTGGCGGTTGGGGACACCGTCGCGCTCGAGTTTCTCGGACGTGAAGCGGTCGTCGTCAAACAGCCGGTTCGCAATGAACAGGGGCATGTCGTGAATCATCGCAAGGTGAGCACGCATCGCTATTCCTGGAAGGCACACGTTCTGCCGGTATAAACCAAGCGGTATCCACCCCAAGGGGAAGTTCTTTCCCTTTGGGGCGAGGTGCTTCCCCTTTTTTGTTCAATCGAAGGAGAAGCACGATGAATACTGCTACGACTCAACATGCCGTTCCGCGCCTCGATGTCACTACCAAGGCCATGTATCGCGGCCTGTGCCCATCAGATCGGAACTGCATGGTCCACATGGAGCAGCCTCTGTTGAACGAGGTTGTCATGTTATCTGCCGCTACCTCAGCACATGAGCGTGTGCCTGGGATGTTCTGGCTGGATCTCATAGACGGCTTCATGGACAGCGCGAGAGACCAACTCGCCGGTGTTCCTTCGGGCTGTCGTGTCTTTGACTGTGAGGTCGAGGTACACGGCAACCCCAGCGTCAGCAACTTGCCATGCTCACTGCGGGTTCATGTCGAGGTGCAGCGCTTCTGGCACAAGCAAGTGCTGGTGTTCTCTCTGGCCGGTCACAGCGTCATGGCTGCCTGACCCTCCCTTTATCCACGACATAGCCCGGTTCGCCGGGCTCTTCTCTCCTACCCCGACCGGGATGCGCTCCCGGTGGGGGCCTCTCGGTCGTCATCTTGAGGGTCTAATGATGGCCGACATCTACCAAGCCGTAACCGACCGTATCGTGGCACAGCTGGAACAGGGCACTATCCCCTGGGTAAAGCCCTGGAACCGCTCAGATAAACCGGAACCGGCCCTGACGCCCCGCAATGCGGTTACCGGCCGCCCCTACAATGGCATCAACGTCGTGCTGTTGTGGTCGGCCGCGGCGGAAAACGGCTATACGCAGGACCGCTGGCTCACCTTCAAGCAAGCCAAGGAGGCCGGCGGCAGCGTCAAGAAAGGCGAGACATCGACACTCGCCTGCTTCTACAAGCCGATGAAGAAGCCCAAGCTCGACGATGACGGCAACCAGGAGCTGGACGAGGAAGGCAATCCCAAGGAAGAGCGTTTCGCGATCCTTCGTGGGTTCAACCTCTTCAACATCGACCAGTGTGAAGGGTTGCCGGACGAGATCACTGAGCCGGGATCTTCTGTCGAGGCGGCCTTTTCACCTCATGAGGAGGCCGATCATGTGATGGCGTCCAGTGGCGTGGCGATCGAGCATATCGAAGGTAACCAGGCTTTCTACACGCCAGCCCTGGACCGGATTCGGCTACCGGCACGCCACCAGTTCGATCTGGCCGAGCGCTACTACAGCACGGCCCTGCACGAACTGGTGCATTCCACCGGCCACCAAAAGCGACTGGCCCGTGAGGGCATCGTCGCCTTTGATGGCTTTGGATCGCCGTCCTACGCGCGAGAGGAGCTGGTCGCGGAGCTGGGCATGGCCTATCTCTGCGGACATCTCGGTATCGCCGGCGAGCTGCAGGACGCCAGTTACATCGCGAACTGGATCGCCGTGCTGCGCGAGGACAAGCGAGCCATCTTCAACGCCTCGGGCCATGCCCGAGAGGCGGCCGAGTTCCTCCTGGAGCGGGCGGAAGTGACGCCCCGACAAGAGGCCTCAACCGGCCGACAATGTGCGTGACGACAAGGCCTGGGGATTCCCCAGGCCTTTTCATTACACCATCGCTCGGAGGTGTCCATGATTGCTGGGCAAGATCACATCACCGATAGCTACCATGCGATACGTACGCGGCATGTGCCGCATTTACCTGACCGAGTCTGAGTACCGTGGCTTCTGACGAGGGCGGTCAGAACATCGCCGATGCCGTATCGGCTCCTGACGCTGGCTGAGCCATATGTGCATATCAGGCAAGGAAATAAATTAGTTCATTTTTTGTATAAGAAAAGTGCCCAATCCTTGTAATTCTCCCCCTCGACTCCCGACAAAATTACCAGGCACGCAGAGTCGTGACCGAGCTCACTTAAGCGCATTTCACTAATAAAGGTGAAGCGCTTCTCTTACAATCATAAAAAAACGAGGTAGGGAACCATGAACAGCACAATGAAAAGAAAAGCCGCTCCGGCTTTCATTCTATCTTTCGGAATCGGGATAACGCACTTACTAGCCGGCTCACAATATGCCATCGCACAAGATAGCGATAGCGAAATCGAAGAACTTAAAGAACAGATGCGGGCATTACAACTACAGATAGAGGAGATGAAAAAGAATCAAACAGAAGCTGACAAACCCAGGAAGATGGAAGCAGACAATGTGGTGACAGGCGGGGATATACCCGGAAGCTTTAAATTACCAGGCAGCAATACATCAGTAAAAATAGGAGGATACATAAAGTTCGATGCTATCTATGATCTTAACCAGGATCTTGGCGACACCTTATTCGTCGATGGCTTAGACGTCTCCAATGAGGACAGCAACTCCTCATTTCGGGCTCATGCCCGACAATCGAGGCTTTACCTCAAGACCTCCACCCCCACCTCTCTGGGCAACGCCACTACCTATATCGAAGGAGATTTCTTCGGGGGTGGGGGTAATGAGGTCTTCAGCAATTCCAGTGGTTTTCGGCTGCGCCATGCCTATGGTGAGCTAGCAGGTCTTCTGGCCGGCCAGACTTGGTCGAACTTCATGCATTTCGCGGCTTATCCCACCACCGTCGATTTCGATGGTCCGGTGGGAGTAAGCTTCATTCGGCAAGGTCAGTTACGTTATACTCTGCCA
This sequence comes from Halomonas elongata, assembly GCF_029081005.1. Taxonomy (GTDB): domain Bacteria; phylum Pseudomonadota; class Gammaproteobacteria; order Pseudomonadales; family Halomonadaceae; genus Halomonas; species Halomonas elongata_B. The sequence goes on from NZ_JAJQTQ010000005.1 coordinate 208,092, forward strand.
GCCGGTCCCGGTGAGTTGTCGCTCTCGGCAGAGAATCCTGAAGGTACCGGGTTCGAAGATGCGCGTGATACATCACCCGATGTGACCGCCCGTTATCATTGGAATGGGGAGAATACGGAAGTTGAAACTGCCGCAGTGGTACGACGCCTGAAAACGGATAGCCCCGCTGCCTCCAGTGATGATTCCACCTTCGGTTATGGACTGATGTTGGCAGGTAACGTCGATGTGACCGATAGCACCCGACTCATGGCAGGGGTCATGTATGGGGACGGTATCGGCCGCTATATCTATACCGCCAATGGGGTCGAGGACGGCGAGGATTCCATCGGCGCGGCCTATATTAATGCAGGTGGCGAACTGGAAACCATCGAAGCCTATGGTTTTAACGTCGCTGTAACTCAGCAATGGACCGACAAATTTTCCTCCGGCCTTTCCTTTGGTCAAGTGCGAGGCGATCGTCCGGCGGACCTCTTTCCGACTTCGACACGTACTCTGCAGAGCATCCATTTTAGCAACTTCTACCAATGGAGCGAGCCTGTGACATTGGGATTCGAGATCTCAAATGGCTTCAAGGAACTACAGAACCGGGATTCCGAAAATAACACGCGTCTTCAGCTCTCTGCCAAGTACACTTTCTAAGTAATTATGTCTCTGTCTTGGGTGCCCTTCTGGCACCCTTTTTGTTTTCGCCAGGCATGGTGGTGTTGAATCTGGTTGACGAGGCGCTGAAAAGAAGTGCCTCAGTACAGTTAAGCAGCCTGCCTTTGACACATCTACACTCTAAGTAATGGCAATCTTGAGAAGGTAAATTGAATGATACCTATTTCTCTATCTGGCCAGGCCATTCGGCTTGCCCTGCCCCTGAGCCTCGCCGCCATACTCTCTTTGCCGCTGCAAGCAGCCGATGGCGATCTACCCCAGGGCCATTATCGTCTTCCCGAAGACGGCACCCTGATCGGCAAGGTCACCACTGTGGAGGCCGATGAGGATGACACCCTAATCGATATCGGCCATGAACATGGTATCGGCTATAGAGAGATGGTACGCGCCAACCCCGACATCAGCGTCTGGTATCCCGGCGAGGGCACCGAAGTGACCATTCCCGGCCGCTTCATCCTCCCGGACGCCCCTCGCGAAGGCGTGGTGGTCAACGTTGCCGAGATGCGCCTTTACTATTATCCACCCCGCGCCGAGGGCAAGACCGCCACAGTTGAAACCTATCCCATCGCTGTCGGACGTATGGACTGGCAAACACCGCTAGGCACCACCACTATCACCGACAAGGTCGAAGACCCGGCCTGGTATCCTCCCCAGTCCATCATTGAAGAACATGCGGCCGATGGCCGGTCGCTGCCCAGCGTAGTGCCTCCGGGCCCCAACAATCCTTTAGGCCAATATAAGATGCGCTTAGGGATTCCTGGCTACCTAATCCACGGCACCAACAAACCCGAGGGTATCGGGATGCGAGTTACCCATGGCTGCATCCGCATGTTACCTGAGCACATCGATTCGCTCTTTTCTCGCTTGCCAGTCGGCACCCCTGTGCACTTGGTCAACGATAGTTTCAAGCTCGGCTGGTCCGACGGCACTCTCTATGTACAGGCTTATCCCTATCTGGACGAAGAGCAGGGGACAACTATCCAACGCGTCACCGAAGCGCTCTCCCAAGTCGAAGCCAGTATCGACTCCAATGACTATCCGATCAATTACGGACGGTTACGCGAAGTTGTCGAGGTACCAAGAGGTATTCCGGTAGCACTGAATGCCGACGCCGAAGACACCCAGGAGACCAAACCTAGGTTTTGTCCGAAAAGTCGGATTTGCTAATGTGCACCATGCCGCAACTGCATAGGTGATGCATGGCAGGACGCTACGAGCTCTCCGATCGAAGCTGGGAGATGATCGAGGATATCGTCTCGCC
>NZ_JAJQTQ010000060.1 GCF_029081005.1 Halomonas elongata
CCGCGCTGTTTCAGACCATTGTTTGAGTCGTTCTGTCCATCTTGTGGCTTCAACAGCCCATTCCGGACTGGCATCAATAGCAACCGGAATACCTGCGACAGAACCAAATGAAAATAAGCACAAAAGTACTGAAAAAATTAGTTTTTTGTTCATGCTGAATTCCTCGCACGTGCTTTTTCCAGGGATGCTCGTCTTCTTGCTTCCATTCCCAATGCGCCTATTGAAGCCCGTTTCTGCTCCCCTTTTTCACCTGCCCATTCGGCGGCTGTTCGCGTTCCACGTTTCATCTGGTTTCTCGTTTTCTCTACGGCCATTCCAGCAGCCCCAATCCCTAAAAGAGCCATTCCCTGAAGAGTACCTTCAACACCTGCACCGGCAAGCTGCTGCGCGAAACTCGATGATTTCCAGACAAAGACAGCAATCAGAACTCCAATTACAAATGCCATTGCGCCCATTGTTAAAATATTTGTTGAGTTAGCATCTCTCGATATCTGACTAAGCATATCAGTTTGAAACTCGGTACCAATTTTGACGAGAACTCCAGCAAAAATAACAGTAAATACACTAGAAAATAATATACCAAGCCAGTTATTAAACATTACTCTAGTGAATCCAAACATATAACAACCGATAAATATCGGAGCTACAAGAATAGCTAACTGCATTGTTACATCGGCAAGCATGTAAATAACAGCCGCTACAGACATAATCAGGATACTTCCTCCCCAAACCAACATTGACCCGATTCCACCTTCAACTGACACATATTTGGATTGATCCATAGCATAAACTTTGTCAGCCAAAAGCTGAGTTGTACTCCACATGGTATCTAGCGTTGCCCATACAGGTTTACCAAGGAACCCATCCTTCATAGATTTAATAGCATCCATTGCTGCCGTCAGATAGCCATCAGCATTGCTTACGAATGTTAAAATAATGGCAAATTTTGATAGATCCCAGACGAGATCTTGTAATGGGGTCTGGCGTTTCCCTG
>NZ_JAJQTQ010000061.1 GCF_029081005.1 Halomonas elongata
ATCGAGTGAATTGGCGTCACGTCCCCCTACCGTGGCGGAGGCTTCCAGTGCACCTTCAGTCAGATCGGCGAAATCGAGTGGAAGTGACACACTCCCGGCCTCGATATCATCGGCCGTCAGCGTCAATGTTGCCTCGGCACTCGTGCCTTCGTCATCGGTCACGGTGACCACGACGTCTTCCCCCGCCTGAGCCGGTTCATCTAGGATGACGTTGGCCTCGAGGCCCGAGTTTTCTTCCTCGGCATTGATGAAGCCATCGGCATTCGCCGGAATGGCCAGAATCGGAGTGTCCGGCGTCACCACGTCATAATCTTGCGTGGTCACACCACTTTCGTTACCAGCCGCGTCCGTGGCGGTGGCGCTGACCTCACCACTCGGCTGAGCGCCATCCGAGGTCGCTTCGAAGCTGCCGTCATCGCCCGCCACAAGCTCGCCGGTCGTGCCATCCGGGAAGGTCACCGTCACGGTACTGCCGGGCTCGGCTTCACCGCTGGCCGTGACCGTGCCGTCGTCATTGGCGACGACGTTCAGCGTCGGGGCATCGGGCGCGGTGGCGTCGACGGTGAAGTCGACAGCGTCCGATGCGGCGGAATCATTGCCCGCACCGTCAGTAATGGAGGCCACGGCGCTGTAGTCGCCGTCGGTGATATCGCCATTCAGCGTCACGTCGACTTCACCGGCGGAAAGGTCGTCAGCGGTGACGGCCTGGGTGAACGTCTGCTCGCCATCCGCACCGCCGGTCACGGTGATCGTGACGGTGTCGCCTGCCTGAGTACCGCTGGTGAGAGTCACCACGGCCTGGATGCCGTCGCTCAACTCGTCGGCACTCACGAAGCCATCATCGGCTTCGGCAATGGTCAGCGTCGGCGCATCGGTACCGTCATCGCCTCCGGGACT
>NZ_JAJQTQ010000062.1 GCF_029081005.1 Halomonas elongata
ATGCGGGTCTTCGCCGGCCGTCTGCCCGGTGGCGTGGCAGTACAGACCATCGTGGTGGCCTTCTTCCTCGCCGCCCTGTCCGGGATCATCGGCGGCGAGATCGTGCTGCTGGGGATCCTGGCACTGCCCCAGATGCTGCGCCTGGGCTATGACAAGCATCTGTCGATCGGCGTGGTCTGTGCCGGCGGGGCCTTGGGCACCATGATGCCGCCCTCGATCGTGCTGATCATCTATGGGCTGATCGCCAGCGTGTCGATCGCCGACCTGTTCACCGCGGCCATCACCCCGGCAGTGATCCTGATGATCAGCTACATCGCCTATGTGCTGGTGCGCTGCCTGCGCAACCCCGCCATGGGGCCGCCGATGAGCGATGTCGATCGCCAGGAAGGCTTCGCCAACCGCTGGCAGGCCCTCAAGGCAGTCATCGTGCCGGGGCTGATCGCGCTGCTGGTGCTGGGCTCGATCTATGGCGGCGTGGCCTCGGTGACCGAGGCGGCGGCCATGGGCGTATTCGGCGTGCTACTGGCGGTGGTGCTGCGCGGCGAGTTCTCGGTGAAGACCCTGCACGAGAGCCTGGGCCAGACGCTGACCACCTGCGGCATGATCATCTGGATCGGCATCGGCGCCGCGGCCCTGGTCGGGGTCTACAACCTGATGGGCGGCAACCGCTTCATCTCGGGCATGATCACGGGGCTCGACGTGGCGCCGATCGTGATCCTGCTGGTGATGATGGCGATCCTGCTGGTGCTGGGCATGTTCCTCGACTGGATCGGCGTGGCCATGCTGACCCTGCCGATCTTCGTGCCGATC
>NZ_JAJQTQ010000063.1 GCF_029081005.1 Halomonas elongata
CTGCATAGGTGATGCATGGCAGGACGCTACGAGCTCTCCGATCGAAGCTGGGAGATGATCGAGGATATCGTCTCGCCCTCCCAGCCAATAGGTCGCCCACGTAGGGACGACCGCCAAGTGCTGAACGGGATCTTCTGGATCCTGTGCTCCGGCGCCAAATGGCGCGATCTCCCGGAACGGTATGGTCCTTGGAAGACGGTCCATGACCGATTCCGGCAGTGGCGAGACGATGGCACTTTCGAGGCTGTCCTGGATCGGCTCCATCTCAAGCTGCGTGAAGACGGGCTGATGGATCTGGATACCTGGATGATCGATTCCACGTCGATCCGAGCCACTCGCGCTGCCTCAGGAGGCGGCAAAAAAGGGGATCGAGAGAACCCGTAGACCATGCACTGGGGCGGAGCCGAGGCGGCCTGACCACCAAGATCCACATGGTCTGCGACCGACATGGTTGGCCGCTGACGTTCACGCTGTCACCGGGTCAGGATGCCGACACCCGGCATTTTATCCCCACGATGGAAGCGATCCACTTGCCAGGAAAGGTGGGCCGGCCCAGAAAGCGCTGTCGCTACGTTGTGGCAGACAAGGGCTACGATAGCGATGCGTTACGCCACTACTGTGACCGTCACCATATGAAGCCGATCATTGCTCAGCGCAAGATGAAGCGGCGGCCGCGTCCAGGGCTGCCCCGGGGATTCGACAAGCCCAAGTACCGGGAGCGAAACGTGATCGAACGTGGCTTCGGCTGGGTTAAGGAACTACGGCGCATCGCCACCCGATACGA
>NZ_JAJQTQ010000064.1 GCF_029081005.1 Halomonas elongata
GGCATCCCCGGTCAGGGCGGCTGGCTTGCCGTCGATCAGAATACTCCCCGAGCCGCCGGCGATGGCGCGCGGGTGGGTGTGGAAAAACAGCGACCAGTTTTAGGCCAAGTTCTCGGCCGGTTCTGCGGTATAGGCATGCCGATGCAGTTCGTTGATATGCATGACCGCATCGTGCCCACGACGGATATGGGGCAGCACGATTTCACTGGCCTTGGTGAAACGATGCCCGACCCGCACGGTATAGGACTTGAACAACCAGCTGAGGAAATTCTGCACGAAGGTAGCATCCTCAACATCCCGCCACTTGATGCCGAACATGCCCTTCGACCAAGGAAAGATACCGCGATAGACCCAAACGCCCTCGGCGTCTGTATAGAGAACGATGCTACGAATCGTCAGTATCTGGACGACACAGACGGCCAGCCAGAACAGGATGAAGATAGCCCCCAGCCAATCGCGAATACCGGTCAGGGCCAAACCAATCACTACCATGACCATAAAGACAATAATGGGGTGCACATAAGCCGTCCATGACATGGTGAAACGCTCACCAACTTCGCTGGGCTGTTGCATGGATTCCATGGCATTTTCCTCCTTGAATTAGAAACCGAGAGTGATAATTCTGTCATCCTTGATGAGTAGCAAAGGGCACGCTGCGATAGGCCGCCTTCGGCACTTCGCCGGCGCCTGACTGGCCGAAACGTTCCTCCACCGGCCCCAG
>NZ_JAJQTQ010000065.1 GCF_029081005.1 Halomonas elongata
GAGGACTTCTCCCACCAGGTCTACGACGCCATGGCCGGCTGCCTGGCCTGCAAGTCCTGCGCCAGCCAGTGCCCGGTCAAGGTCAACGTGCCGGCCTTCCGTTCGCAGTTCCTCGAGGTCTACCACGGCCGTTACCTGCGCCCGGCGCGCGACTACCTGATCGGCGGGCTGGAATTCCTCGCGCCGACGCTGTCGCGTCTGACCCCGCTCTACAACGCTGCCCTGAGCAACCGTTGGGTCAGCCGCCTGCTGGCCGGCCCCGTCGGCATGGTCGACAGCCCCCGGCTATCCCGGGCGCGGCTCGACAAGCAGCTCGCCGCCTGGGGCGTGCCCGAGGCCACGCCGATCACCCTCGGCCGGCTCACCGAGACCCAGCGCAACAACAGCGTGGTGCTGGTTCAGGACGCCTTCACCCGCTATTTCGAGGCGAGCGTGGTCCGCGATATCGTCACCTTGCTGCAGCGCCTCGATGTGCGGGTCTTCGTCGCCCCCTATGCCCCCAACGGCAAGCCGTTGCACGTCCAGGGCTTCCTCGGCGCCTTCGCGCGCACCGCCGAGAAACAGGCCGAGCGGCTGCGGGCGCTGGCCGAGTCCGGCGTACCGCTGGTCGGTATCGATCCGGCGATGACTCTGACCTACCGACAGGAGTACGTGAAGGCGCTGGGCGCCGACGCCGTGCCCGAGGTCCGCCTGCTGAGTGAGTGGCTGGCCGAGCG
>NZ_JAJQTQ010000066.1 GCF_029081005.1 Halomonas elongata
GCATTGAACAGGTCCTTGGCGATCCCCGATCGATCGAGCAGTGACGCCATCAAGACGAACATCGGCACCGCCACCAGCGAGTATTCGGTGACGAAGCCGTAGACCCGGCTGGTGACCAGCGGCAGGGCGCTGGACCCGAACCAGCCGAAGGTGAAGACGAGCGCGACCAGACCGGTGATGAAGGCCAGCGGCAGGCCGGTCACCAGCAGCGCGAAGATGGCCGCGACCATCAGCAGGGTTGCGTCGGCGATTTCCATCAGACGGTGTTCTCCGTGTCGTCGACTTCGGGCGCCCGCTTGCCGCGCAGTGATTGCACGAAATGCAGCAGGGTCTGAAGGCACATGATGGCCAGCGCAACCATGATCACGCCCTTGACCAGCGCCGGGAACGGCGGGTTCCAGGAGGTGCCGGAGCGCTCCAGCTGCCACTCGCCCAGCGGGTTGTGGGAGGCATCCCAGAACATGGTGAAGGCGGCATAGGTCATGCCCAGGCAGAACAGGAAGGCCACCAGGTCATTGAAGCGGTCGAGCCACAGGCGAACTGTCGGGCCGACACTGTCGTAGAGCACCTTGACGCGGATATGGCGGTTGCCGGCCAACGCTGCAGGGCCGGCGAAGGCAAAACTCACGGCGACCAGCATGACCACCGTCTCGTGGACCCAGGAGGTGGGCGAGGCGAAGGCGTAGCGCATGATCACTTCATAGACGCT
>NZ_JAJQTQ010000067.1 GCF_029081005.1 Halomonas elongata
CAGCCGGGCCTGGTGATCCTCGGCAAGCAGGCCATCGACAGCGACAACAACCAGACCGGTCAGATGCTCGCCGCCCTGACCGGGCGTGCCCAGGGCACCTTCGCCTCCGAGCTCAAGGTCGAGGGCGACACGCTGCAGGTCACCCGCGAGATCGATGGCGGCCTGCAGACCCTCTCGCTGGCTCTGCCGGCCGTGGTCACCACCGACCTGCGCCTGAACGAGCCGCGCTACGCCAAGCTGCCCGACATCATGAAGGCCAAGAAGAAGCCGCTGGATACCAAGACACCGGAAGACCTGGGTGTCGACATCGCCGGCAAGCTCAAGCTGGTCGGGGTCGAACCGCCGGCCGAGCGCCAGGGCGGCGTCAAGGTGGGCTCCGTGGACGAGCTGGTCGATAAACTCAAGAACGAAGCCAAGGTGATCTCATGAGCATTCTGGTACTCGCCGAACATCACGACGGCCAGCTGGCCGAGGCCACCGCCCATGTGGTCGCCGCGGCTCGGGCCATCGGCGGTGACATCGACGTCCTGGTGGCCGGGGAAAACGTCGGCACCATCGCCGAGGCTGCCGCCAGGCTCGACGGCGTGACCAAGGTGCGCGTGGCCGACCATGCAGTCTA
>NZ_JAJQTQ010000068.1 GCF_029081005.1 Halomonas elongata
TCGCCATCGAGAACGCGAATAACTTTCCCCTGGATTTCAGCCGCACACAATGTAGCTGGTAACAGGGAAACAACAAAGGAAAGAGCCTTAAGAAAATGTCTCATTGCTTTCTTCCCTCCCATATTGCTGAGAGTATTTTACAAATGGATAAAACGGCGATTAAAGCCACTGCGATAACAGCCAACGAAGGAAGTACATAGCTATACAACTCAACTATGAAATTAAGAAATTCCATGAGCGATTGCGGCTTTAAAGGATCATCCCATAAAACGATAACAACACGATAAAGCCCATAGACAATTGCCGAAAACCAGACCATAAACAGTAAGGTTTCAGTAAAAACAAAAGCGACCGTTTTAACACTATCGATAATTTCAATTCCGGCAACTCTCACACTTCTTGCTTTCATATACACCTCATGGATTACGAGGAAACTAACGCCCTTCGGTTGTTCAACCCCGCAAATCCCGGATTAAAATCCGGAATCTGCGGCGTTTGCCGTTATCTCCGTTCAGAATAACTCTGGATAAATTTTAAACTCATTAATTTCTTCAACTGAAATACGCTCTGGCAT
>NZ_JAJQTQ010000069.1 GCF_029081005.1 Halomonas elongata
ACCCTTTTGCGACGATTTCATTTTCAAATACTTTCTGTGGAGGCATAACCAGCTTTCCTTTCTTCCTGGGGAAAATGTTTGCAAGTTCCGGAGCAACCTTCACAAAGTCACCAAAGAAATACTCATTGAGATAGTAGAATGCCTTTTCACAACGAATCGGGTTTTCTCCCTTCATTGCCAGGATTTCTTCACTAAATTTCAGTGTAAGTAGTTCATTTGTTGTTACCAGTGGACGCTCAATAAGGCTTTCTGATTCAGATCTCGATGTTCCTCCACGACTACGACTTTTGCTTTTCGAACCGATAGTTACTGTTCGTGTCCCCATCGCTTCTGATAACTCCCGCGCATCTTTAACATCAGAAGCGGAATAAACAATTTTGCAGGGTGCACTTGCCAGTAATGTTTTACTGCCTGCATAACTGTAGATTTCCTCAAGCTGAGAGCCGACCTGGTAAACAATCAACAATTTCAGCTTGTAACCAGCAATGAGACCAGATTTACTCTTGATGTAATCTACAGCACCAATTGACGGGAATTCATCCAGTAGAAAAAGGCAGTCATGCTTTATT
>NZ_JAJQTQ010000006.1 GCF_029081005.1 Halomonas elongata
CCGGCTCTATTTTTTGGGTCTTACGGGCGTGCCCTTCCCGTGCGTTTTTTCACTGCGGGGGCCCCCCCCCCCCCCCCGGGGGGGGGGGGGGGGGGCCGCCCCCCCCCCCCCCCCCCCCCCGCCCGATGAGAGGCATATCGCCTATTTCGAGGATGACGGAGCGGGCGACGGGGAAAGGGGCAGGCCAACGGTTGCGACCTAGGCATAATGGTTCATGAGGCGTCGTGAAAATAAGCTCGGGCGTCATTCTTTATTCTGTCGAGGAGTCATCATGCCCCCTTATACCGCGCCCGTTCGTGAGCAGCGTTTCGTACTCGAGGAACTGCTGGAGCACGAGGTGTTATCGCTGCCCGGTTTCGAGGAAGTCGGTGCCGATCTGGTCGACGCGGTGCTCGAAGAAGCCGCGCGTCTCACCGGCGAAGTGTGGGCGCCGCTGAATGCCAGTGGCGATCGCCAGGGTTGTGTGCGCCGCGATGATGGTGGCGTGACCGTGCCGGATGGCTTCGCCGATGCCTACCGGGCCTATGCCGAAGGGGGCTGGAACGGTATCGGTGTCGACCAGGCACATGGTGGACAGGGGCTGCCCGAGGTGGTGGCCAGTGCCGTCCAGGAGATGCTGCATGGCGCCAACATGGCCCTGGGATTGTGTCCGATGCTGACCGCCGGGGCCATCGAGGCGCTTATCCAGCATGGTGACGAGATGCAGTGCGCGCGTTATTTGGCGCCGTTGGTGGAAGGACGCTGGACGGGCACCATGAATCTCACCGAGCCTCAGGCAGGCTCCGACCTTTCCCTGGTACGCACCCGAGCGGAGCCGGACGGTGAGGCCGGGACGTATCGCCTGACCGGTCAGAAGATCTTCATCACCTGGGGCGAGCATGATGGTGCCGAGAACATCCTGCACCTGGTGCTGGCGCGCCTGCCCGACGCCCCCGAGGGCAACAAGGGCATCTCGCTGTTTCTGGTGCCCAAGTTCCTGGTCGATGACAACGGCGCTCTCGGGGAACGCAACGATGTCGTCTGCACTGCCCTGGAGCACAAGATGGGCATCCACGGTTCCCCGACCTGTGTGTTGAGCTTCGGCGAGGGAGAGGGGGCCATCGGCTATCTGGTTGGCGAGCCCGGGCGCGGGCTGAATCATATGTTCACCATGATGAACGCCGCGCGCCACAAGGTCGGCATCCAGGGCATCGGCGTGGCCGAGCGCGCCTGCCAGCAGGCGTTGGCCTATGCCCGGGAACGTCGACAGGGGCGTCGCAATGGTACGGAATGCACGATCGCCGAACATCTCGACGTGAAGCGCATGCTGCTGTCGATGCGAGCGCGAACCGATGCCCTGCGGGCCCTGGCACTGATGTGCGCGGCGCAGATGGACAAGGCCCGTCATGCCGATGGGGACGACGCGCGGCAGAGGGCGCAGGCCCGTGTCGATGTTCTGATTCCGGTGGTCAAGGCCTTTTCCACCGATCAGGCCGTGGAGATCGCGTCCCTGGGGATACAGGTGCACGGCGGCATGGGCTATATCGAGGAAACCGGTGCCGCCCAGTTATTGCGCGATGCCCGTATTGCGCCCATCTACGAGGGGACCAATGGTATCCAGGCGCTGGACCTGGCCGGTCGCAAGCTGGGGCGCGACGGGGGCGCCGCCTTGGCCGCCCTGGTCGATGACGTCGAAGCCACCGCCGCGGCGCTGGCGGCTCGCGAGGACCTGATGGCCCTGGGCGAGAGCCTGGCCGGCGGCGCGGCCGACTTGCGTGCCGCCATGGCCGTGGTCCTGGAGGGAGGTCGCGATCCCGAGCACGGTGGCGATGCCATCCAGGCTTTCGCCACGCCTTTCCTGTCGCTGGTCGGCCATGTCCTGTGTGCCTGGCAGATGGGGCGCGCCGCCCTGGTGGCCGAGGCAGCACTGGTCGAGGGCAGTACCGATCCCTTCTATCACGCCAAGCTGGCCGCTGCCGACCATGCCTTGCGGCACTGGTTGCCGATCGGTCGTGCCCAGCGTGCGGTGATCGAGGCCGGCGTGGATAGTCTGTCGCGCTACGTCCCCGATGGAGCTTGACCGCTTCACTGCCCGGGGCGATGTCCGTGTCCATCGAAAGGAGTGATTGTCGCCCAACCTAGCGTTCGCTAGGGTTGGGATGACCCTATCGTCATTCCATCCCATGAGGAACCATCATGAGCGAACCGTTGATCGAGGTGCAGGAAAAGGCCGGCATCGTGCGCCTGACCATTAACCGCCCCAAGGCACTCAATGCCTTGAACAGCGAGGTGATCGCCGAACTCGACCGTCTGCTGAGCGATTTCGAGGGGCGCGATGATCTGCGCGCCGTCCTGCTCACCGGTGCCGGTGAGAAGGCCTTCGTGGCCGGTGCCGACATCACGGAGATGCGGGACAAGACGCCGCAGCAGGCCCGCGATTTTGCCGGCCAGGCGCTGCGGACCATCAAGCGTCTGGAGGCCTTGCCGGTGCCGGTGGTGGCCCTGGTCAACGGCTTCTGCCTGGGGGGCGGGTGTGAACTGGCGCTGGCCTGTGACTGGGCGGTAGCCAGCGACAATGCCATCTTCGGTCAGCCCGAGGTGCAGCTCGGCGTGATTCCCGGCTTCGGAGGCACGCAGCGCTTGCCGAGGCGAGTCGGGCCGGCCATGGCCCTGGACCTGGTGACCACCGGTCGCAAGATAGACGCCGCCGAGGCATTGCGCATCGGGTTGGTCAATCGTGTCATGGAACAGGATGAGCTCGAGGCCTATGCGGACGAACTGACCCGGCAGCTCGGCGGCAATGGACCACAAGCGGTACGCAGCGCCAAGCAGGCCGTGCATGATGGCCAGGATCAGGACCTGGACAGTGCCCTGGCCCTGGAAAACAGTCTGTTTGCTCTGTGCTTCGCCGGAGAGGAACAGACCGAAGGCATGGGTGCCTTCGTCGAGAAACGCAAGCCGAACTTCTGACACCATGGCTGGCACTTGCCCTCGACGGCCGCGGTGATGATGCCGTGGCCGTTTCTTGGGCATGCCGTGCGGGCGGGTGGGTCCTCAGTCCGGACGCTTCTCTTCTTCTGACGAGCTCGAGGGTACGGGCGGCTTCACACGCGTCGCCCGCATCATGCCGGTGGCGATGGCGGTACCGGTCAGGGTGATGGCCATGCCGATCAGGACCTGCAGGCTCAGTGTCTCGTCGAGCAGTAGATAGCCCCACAGCAGGGCACTCACCGGTACCAGAAAGGTAACGGTCGAGGTGGCGGTGGCCCCGGCACTGGCGATCAGGCCGAAATAGAGCAGGAAGGCCAGGGTGGTACTGAGCCCTGCCAGCGCGAGGCCATTGGCCCAGGCCATGCCGCTGATCGGGGATTCCGGCCACAGGACAAGCCCCGGGATCAACAGCATCAGCCCCGACATGGCACAGCTTCCCGCCGCCAGGACGCGAATCGGCAGGTGGGTCAGGCGAGTCCTGGAGTAGTTGGTGGCGATGCCATAGCAGAAGGTGGCGCCGAGCGCGGCCAGAATGAACCAGCCGTCACCGCCCAGGCGAAAGTCGAGCCGGTTGGCGGAGAGCACGTAGACGCCGAAGAACGCCAGTGCCAGCCCCAGGTACTGACGTCGTTGTACCGGGGTGGCGAACAGCACGGTGCCCAGCAGGGCGGTGAAGATCGGGGTGGTGGCGTTGATCAGAGAGGTGAAGCCGGCCTCGAGACGCGTGGTGGCCAGGGCCAGCAGCGAGAAGGGCAGCACATGGTTGATCAGGCCCAGCAAGGCGAGGCGTCCCTTGTTCTCCCAGACCAGGCGTAGATAGCGCAGGCTCAGCAAGAGCGGCAGCAGCAGGAGCGCGCCGATGCCCATGCGCACCAGGATCAACGGGACCGGGCCGAATTCCGGCACCGCCACGCGCATGAAGATGAATGACATGCCCCATAAGGTGGACAGCAGGGCCAGGCGCAGGGTATCGGCCGGTGACATGCAAGCCTCGCAAGCGAGTGAAGGAAGGGATAAACCTAGTCGGCGAATCGAGTGCTGTCGAGGCAGTGTCGGGGCGCTGTTGGTTCCAGGAGGGCGAGGGACCAGTGGTCAGCTACACTGATTGACTTTCAATGCCGAGTTTGCCGATTCGCGTGCCACGCGGGGCGGTACGACACGCGTGCTGTATGGAACGGTGTGTCGGATGGCCGCCTGGCGGGAGGCGAAACGTGTATGCAACCGCCGATGAGTGAACATGCCGTTCCCGGGAGAGGGATGTGCTCAGGGAAGACGACACCGAATCGCAAGGAAGGAGAGAACATGAAGACCATTGGCCTGCTGGGAGGCATGAGCTGGGAATCCACCGAGAGCTACTATCGGGCGCTCAATACCGGGATCAAGGCATCGCTGGGAGGGCTGCATTCGGCGAGAGTGGTGATGGTCAGCGTCGATTTCGCCGAGATCGAAGCATTGCAGCGTCAAGGGGACTGGGAGGCCATGGCGAGCATTCTGGCTCGGGAGGCACGTCGCATACAGACGGCGGGGGCGGACATGCTGCTGATCGCCACCAATACCATGCACAAGGTGGCGCCCGAGGTGGCCGATGCCATCGACATTCCGTTGCTGCATATCGCCGATACCACCGGGGAGCGGCTGGTGGTCGATGGCATCCAGCGTGTCGGTCTGCTGGGGACCCGCTTCACCATGGAGCAGGACTTCTACAAGGCCCGCCTGACCGAGCGTTTCGGCATTGAGGTACTGGTACCCGAGGCGGAGCAACGGGAACGGGTTCACCGGGTCATCTACGAAGAGCTGTGTCTGGGGCGAATCGAGCCGAGTTCCCAGGCCGACTATCTCGAAATCATCGAAGCATTGCGTCAGCGCGGTGCCGAGGCGGTGATTCTCGGCTGTACCGAAATCGCCTTGCTGGTCAATCAGACGGATACGACTGTGCCCCTCTACGATACCACGGCGATCCATGCGGGCAGCGCCATTGCCCGGGCACTCGAACCGTGATGGGCGTGGGGCGAAGGGCAGCCGGGCGGACACGCTGGTAGAGTGCAGGATTCGCCAATCATGAATTCGCCGAGGGAGAGGCAAGGTGCGCATTACCCAGCTCAACATCTATCCGGTCAAGTCACTGCGGGGAATCGGCCTGGAGGCGGCATCGATCACCGCGAGGGGATTCGCCTTCGATCGGCATTGGATGATCGTCGATGATGACAACCGCTTCGTGACCCAGCGTGAGCTGCCCGCCATGGCTCAGGTCGGAGTGCGGCTCGCGCCACAGGCGCTGGTTCTCGAGCATGCCGATGCGCCCGAGCCCCTGGTCATTGAACTCGAGCGTGACGAGGCGGCGCCGCGCCTCGCGGTGCGGATCTGGAAGGATGAGTGCGAGGCGCTGGATGAGGGTGCGAGGGCTTCCGCCTGGTTGACGGAGGTGCTCGGCCGGCCCGGCGGAAGCGACCTGAGGCTGGTGCGCTTTCCCGAGGACCAGCGACGTGATATCGAGCCCGATCATCTGTGCGGCGAGCCGGCCCAGACCGGTTTCGCCGATGGCTATTCCTTTCTGGTGACGTCTGAGGCGTCACTCGAGGCGCTTGATGAGCGACTTCTCGACAAGGGGCTCGATGGCGTGCCGATGAGCCGGTTTCGCCCCAATATCGTGGTGACGGGCGAGGGGCCCTTCGACGAGCGGGAGTGGGATGAGCTTGGCAACGAGGAGGCCGGAGTGCGCCTGGGACTGCGCAAGCCCTGCAAGCGTTGCAAGATCATCACTCAGGATCAGCGTACCGGTGTGGCCCCGACTCCCAAGGAGCCACTCAAGACGTTGGTCGAGATGGCGACCCAGCCGGGCTTGAAGGGCGCCTTCTTCGGGCAGAATGCGACGCTTCTGGCCGGCGAGGGTCGTGAGCTGCGGGTGGGCGACTGGCTGAATGTTTCGCGACGCCGCGCGGTTACTTGAGCATGACGGTGTGGTTTCTGGCGCCAGCCCATGCCGGGGAACGAGCCTGGTCGGCATCGCTGGTGCTCGAGAACATGGCGCCGGCCTGCCGGTGATAGCGCGTGAGGCCTGCTCGTGCCGGAGAGGCAACGATCCATCAGCGGGCCGGATCGACCAATCCGCCCAGGGAGGCATTGCGCCGGAACCAGCCGGCAATGCTGGCGCGGGGGTGGTGGGTCGGCAGGACTTCGTGGGGGATGCGGTCCGAGAGGAAGCACACGAAGGTGCCGGCTTCGGGGCGGACCCGTGCCAACTCGCGTCCGTCGGCCGGTGCGTAGATCACCATTTCCCCTCCGCCATCCGCTGGCCAGTCGGGTGTCAGGTAACCGACGGTGGAAACGACGCGATTGGCGCGACCCTGGAAGCTGTCCAGATGGCGCCGGTAGAAGGCGCCGGGTGGGTAGCGGGCAAAATGGGCCTCGTACTCGAACAGGCCCAGAAACAGGGCCTGGTTCAGCGCCTGCTGAAGGTCCCCCATGGCCTCGAGGTAACGACGCTGGGCCAGGCTTTCGCGATCCAGCCAGCGGATGGCATCGCCGCGTACATCGCGGCGCAGATGATGGTTGTCGCCACGCCCGATGCCGGCGGCGACCAGGGCCTCGCGTGCGGTCATGTCGTCGAGTTCGGTGTGCAAGGCCTCGCACAGGGGCGCGGGCAGAAAGGAGGGGCCCACATACCAGCCCTGCTCGACCAGGCCATCGATCAACTCGGCCAGACGGGCGTCGGGGAGTCGTGGCGAGTCGCTCATGATGCGGACATCCGGCGAGCGGGATGATGCCGCAGCTCGCCGCCGGGTCGATGGAAGAGACTGATCGGCATGTCGAAGCCTTCGGCAAGCAGTTCTACCAGCATCATCGAGGACAATCCCCAGATGACATGCTCGTCCTGGCGATAGCTGGGCACATAGTAGTCGCGTTCGTCGACACGAATCACGTCGGTATGCGTGCGCTGGTCGTCGAGGAAGCGGCGTACCGGCACCTCGAAGATGGCATCCAGCTCGCCCGGGTCCGGTACCAGCGGCAGGTCCGGTGGAATCACGCCGACATAGGGCGTCACCAGGATGCCGTGCAACGAGACGACATCCGAGAGACGTCCCAGGATCTCCACGCATTCGGCGGGCAGGTCGATCTCTTCCCGGGACTCGCGCAGGGCGGTGGCCAGCAGGCTCGGGTCATCGGGTTCGCGCTTGCCGCCGGGAAAGGCGACCTGGCCACTGTGGGTGGCAAGATGTGCGGCGCGGCGGGTGAACAGAAGCGTCGGTTCCGGGCGATCCACCACGGGAATCAGCACGGCGGCCTGGGGCAGGTCGAGCCGCAGGCGTCGGGGGGCATGCGCTTGCAGGCGCTCGCGAAGTTTCTCTAACATGGTGTTTCCGTCGGGTTTCACCCCTTGTACCCAGTCGCCGAGCGCGGCGTCAAGCCCGGGCCGGGAGCACGCTTCCGGTTCGTCAGGGAGGACCATGAACTTTTGCAGCCATTGTGGCCAGCCGGTCCGCTTCGCCATTCCCGAAGGCGATGATCGGCCGCGCTATACGTGCGACGCCTGTGGGACCATCCATTACCAGAACCCGCGCATCATCGCCGGGACGCTGCCGGTCAGCGGCTCGCGAATCCTGCTGTGCCGCCGTGCCATCGCGCCACGCAAGGGTTACTGGACATTGCCGGCCGGTTTCATGGAGAACGCCGAGACCACCCTGGAAGCGGCGGCCCGCGAGACGCGCGAAGAGGCCTGTGCCGAGGTGGCGCTGCATGGCCTCTATACGTTGATCAACCTTCCGCATATCGATCAGGTCTACATGATCTTCCTGGCCGATCTCGACGGGGGATTCGCCGCCGGGCCGGAGAGTCTCGAAGTGGCGTTGTTCGAAGAGGGCGAGATTCCCTGGGACGAGCTGGCATTTCCCACTATCGAGCGAACCCTGCGCCATTTCTACGATGATCGACGCGAGGGGCACTACCCGTTGCACGTCAGCGATATCACGCCGGAGGATCGGGAACGCTACTTCGGCTCGGCTTGAGCGCCTCCATGCCACGATGACATCGTGTATTCCGACCGGTCAGACGTCTTCCAGACGCCATACGTCGAACGCCGGTTCCTCGTAGGGGTGGGCCGTCCGCAGTGCCGCCACGGCATCGTGGATGAGCGTGTCGTCACAGACCAGCTCGACCTTGAGTTCGGTGACCCTTTCCAGATCACCGACACGGCCGATGTGCGGATCGGCGCCATCCAAGGGGCGGAACTGCCCGGTGCCCGGGGTCTGAAAGCAGCATGCCTCGTAGTCGCCGATGCGTCCCGCGCCGGTGGCGAAGACGGCTTCCTTGACCTTGCCGGCGTCGTCCTCGGGAACGAAGAAAGCGAGTTTGTACATGGGATGTCCTCCTCCGATGGCTCGATTCGGTCCTATCCTCGTGGTTGATCCGGGGCATGGCAAGGCTTCCGGCGAGCGTCTCGAGAAATGAAAGGAGCGAGATCATGGATACCGAGTTGCGTGATTGTCTGATGTCCCTCGATCTCTTGCCCCGCGGGGCGCCACGCCCGCTGGGTGGTGGGGATATCGCGGCGGTGTCGTGGCTGGACACCGACCAGGGGCCGGTGGTGATCAAGCATGACGATCCCGAGCGGCTTGCCGGCGAGGCGGAGGGGCTGCGCGTCCTTCGACAGGCGTCATCGAGGCTGGTCGTGCCCGATGTGTTGGGGGAGGGCGATGGTTGGCTGGTCATGGAGGCGCTGGAAAGCACCGGACGCGCCGGGCGGGATGAGACGGCCCTGGGGGAGGGGTTGCGCGAACTGCATGGCGCGTCGCGGGCGTTGCATGGTTGGCATCGCGACAATGCCTGTGGCACCACGCCCCAACCCAATGCGCCCCTCGAGGATGGCCGTGTCTTCCAGCGTGAACGGCGCCTGCTGCCGTTGACCCGGGCCTGTCATGACCGAGGCCTCGTCGATGACCGACTGCGCGCCAGACTGGAAGCCGTCGCCGCCGATCTCGAAACCTGGCTGCCGTCGATGCCCGCGAGCCTGGTGCATGGCGATCTCTGGTCGGGCAATGTGCTGTTCACCCGCCGGGGGCCGGCCATCATCGACCCGGCGATCTATCGACACTATCCCGAGGTGGATCTGGCCATGTTGACGCTGTTCGGTGCGCCCGGCGCGCCATTCTTCGCGGCGTACTGGGATGGCCATGAGCCCTCCGACTGGCCGCGCCGAGAGGCGCTTTTCCAGCTGTATCCGCTGCTCAATCACCTGTTGCTGTTCGGCAGCGCCTACCGCAGTGGTGTCGAGCGTGCGCTGAGCCGGGTAGAGGCCGGCTGAGCCTCATTCGGCCGCCGGTGCCTTGCGTTGCCCGAACAGCCGACGCCACCAGGGCGGACGGTCGTCGCTCGGCGTCGGAGTTTCCATGGGACGGGTCAGGAAGTCGTGAATCGGTTCCACCTGGCTGGCGCGGTCGAGCATGGGCGCGTGGCCGCATTCGGGCACTTCCAGGCTGACCAGATCGGGGCGCGTTTCGCGCATCTTGTCTATACTCTCGGCGCCAAGCAGCGTGGAGGTGGCGCCGCGTACCACCATTACCGGGCAACGGATGGCACGCCAGTCCTTCCAGAGGTCCCGTGGCGTGTCGTGGATGAATTGCTCGCCGATGCGTGGATCGTAGTGGTGAGTCCAGCTGCCATCGGGCAGCCGACGGGCACTGTCCAGCGCCAGCCGCCGCCAGGCATCGTCGTCCTCGATGCCGAAGTCGGCATAGTGGCGGCGCAGTTCGGCTTCCAGCTCACTGAATCGGGTGAAGCGATGCGGGACGGCGAAATAGGAGGCCAGCGAGGCCAGGCCATCGGCCCCGAGCTCGGGGCCGACATCATTGAGTACCAGCCTGTCGATGCGCGACGCGGTGTCCTTGTCGGCCGCCAGCAGCAGGCCGAGCAGGCCGCCCATGGAGGTGCCTACCCAGGCGGTTCGCTCGAGCTCGAAATGGTCCATCACCACTCCGGCGATCGTCATGTAATGCGAATAGAGGTAGTCGTGGGCGGGGTAGAGCGACCAGCTGGACAACCCGCGCCCGGGCGTGTCGGGAGCCAGCACGCGCCATTCGGGGCCCATCTGACGCGCGAAGTCGTCGAAGTCGCCGCCATGCCGAGCCAGGCCATGCCAGGCGATGACGGTACGAGGGGCGTCCGGATTCCACACCCGCACGGCGATTTCCAGTTCCCGGACCTTGAGCAGGGTCAATGCATCCATGTAATGGCATCCTTGTTGGTCTGCGCTACGCTGCCTTGCAGCATAGTCGATGCGGCGTGGTGTGCTGGCGAACCGCAAAATTTTCACGCAACTTGCATGAACAGCGATGGACTCATGCTGGAAACATGCGACAATGTATGTAAATCAAGTCCACGAATCGACAAAGGATCTTGCCGATGATGCCTTCTCGTCCCGTGAAGCCGGCGAGCCGCACTGCCCGTCCGGCCCGTAGGACTCTTCTGTCAATGCTAGTCGCCTCCTTGATGGTGGGCCAGGTGCAGGCCGCCGATTTGCTGACCATCACTCGGGATGCCCTGGAGAACAATGCCGATCTGGCCGCGACGCGCGCCGATACCGATAGTGTGGAAGCCGGTCGCGACGTCGAGCGCGGCGATCTGCTGCCCCAGGTGAATGCCTCCGGACAGGTCGCGCATAATGAGCAATTCGAGAGCCAGACCTCCAGTGCGGGGGGAACGGGAAGTGCTGGCGATGATCGCTATAACAGTGCCAGCCTGACCCTGGAAGCGACCCAGGCCTTGTATGACGCAGTCAACAGCGCCGAGCTCGAACAGGCCGAGCGGCAGATCGATCAGCAGACTTACCAGCTCGCGGCGACCGAGCAGCAGGTGTTGATCGATGTGGCCTCGGCCTACTTCGATATCCTGCGCGCCCACGAGATCCTCGAGGCGCGTCGTGCCCAGGAACGGGCCATCGGGCGCCAGCTCGAGCAGGCCGGTGAACAGTTCGATGTGGGCCTGATCGCCGTCACCGAGGTGGAAGAGGCACAGGCGAGCTATGACCAGTCACGTGCCGACCGCATTGCCGCCGAAAGCGATCTGCAGGTGGCCTTCGAGGCCCTTGAGCGCTTGACCGGCAAGCGTTACGGCAGCATCGAGTCGCTCGGGGATGCCATGACGGTCACGCCGCCCGAGCCCGCCAAGCGCGATGCCTGGGTCGATCTGGCCATGGACAACAATCCGCAGGTGTTGGCTCAGCAGGCCGGCGTCGAGGTGTCGCGCAGCGGCGTCGAGATCTCCAGGGCGCAGCGCCTGCCGGTCGTCGAGGCCTTCGCCAATTATCAATATGCCGACAGTGACAACGATACCCTGGAAGGTGAGGACTCCTCCGCTCAGGTCGGCGTCGGGGTGAGCATGCCACTGTATACCGGCGGCCGCACCAGCGCAGGGATCCGCCAGAGCACCTATGCCCTGGAATCCAGCCAGTACAACTTCGAGGCGCAGCGTCGCGATACCGTTCAGCAGGTGCGTTCGCTGTTCACCCAGGTGAGCAACAATGTGGCGACGGTGGAAGCCCGGGCTCAGGCCATCGTCTCCAACCAGAGCGCCCTGGATGCGACCCGCGCCGGCTACGAAGTGGGTACCCGCAATATCGTCGATGTGCTCAATGCCGAGCAGAGCCTCTATGACGCCATCGCCGACCATGCCGATGCGCGTTATGACTATGTCATCAACCTGCTCTCCTTGCGGCAGCAGTCGGGAACGCTCGATGTCGGTGCCATCGAGGAAGTCAACGACTGGCTGGACGAGAGCGAGAGTGTCTCCTTCACGCTGCCGGAGGAAGGACGTTACGAGCAGGCACTGGATATCGGCGAGCCACCCCGGCCCGACACATGATGCCGTCGGAACCGATCATGGCATACAGGCATGGATGTATGTTTTACATTCACGCCTGTATGCGTATAGTCTCTGTCGACTCACGAAGTGCTCAACGGGATAGCTAGGCATGAAAACGACGATTCACAGGACTCGAGGTGGACTTCTGGCACTCGCTTCGAGCCTGCTGCTGGCGGCCTGCGGTCAAGGCGATGACGGTGGCCAGCAGCAACAGCAAGCCGGTGATGCACCGCCTAGGCCGATGCCGGTCATGGAAATGGCGAGCCAGGATATTCCCCTGGACAAGTCCTATCCTTCCAAGCTGCGCAGTGATGAGGAAGTCACGCTGGTGGCTCGTGTGGCCGGCTTCCTGGAAGAGCGCAAGTTCGAGCCGGGGGACATGGTCGAAAAGGGCGATAGCCTGTATTCCATCGAACCGGATCTCTATCAGGCGACCGTCGCCCAGCGCCAGGCCGATCTGGAAAGTGCCAAGGCGGAGCTGGCCAGGGCGCAGAGCGATGCCCAGCGCTATGAGCAATTGCTCAATCAGAATTCGGTGAGTCGTCAGCAGTATGATCAGGCGCTGGCCGACCGCAATGTGGCAAGAGCCAGCGTCGCTCAGGCCGAAGCGGCCTTGAGAAGCGCGCGCCTCGATCTGGGCTACGCCGATGTCACCGCGCCGGTGAGTGGGCAGATCGGCCTCAGTGAAGTGAATGTGGGCAACCTGGTGAACTCGGGTACCGAACTCGCCACGATCACCCCCCTGGATCCACTGGAAGTGCGTTTCCAGATGCCTCAGGCCGATGCATCTGCGCTGCGGCGGCAGTTGAATGACCAGCCCGACAGTGAAATCGGGGCAAGTCTCGAGTTGAACTCGGGCATCAGTACGCTGCAGGGCCAACTGGACTTTCTTGGCTCTCGGGTCAGCGAAGGGACCGGCACGGTTCAGGCTGAAGCGAGCTTCGCCAACCCCGATGGAGCGGCGTTGCCGGGTCAATTTGCCCGGATAAGCCTTGAGGGCCTCAAGCGCTTCGATGTGCTGGCGGTGCCGGAGATCGCGGTCACCCAGGGACTCATGGGCCCCCAGGTGTTCGTGCTGGACGAGGATGACGTGGCACGTGCACAGACGGTGCAGCTCGGTGAGCTCGCCGGTCCCTGGCAGATTCTCCTGGATGGGGTTCAGCCGGGGGATCGCGTGGTGGTCGGTGACCCGGCCGGTCTGCAGCCCGGCACGCCTATCGATCCGCAATCCTTCGATGGCGACGCCGAGGCCCTGATGGCCGGGCAGGACCAGTCCGGTGGCTCGGGCCAGGCAACCGAAGCGGGCGGCCAGCCATCGTCCAATGAAGAAGGTTCTGCGCCGGCTGAAGAGGGTGCGGAATGAGTTTCTCCAACTTCTTCATCAAGCGGCCGATCTTCTCGACAGTCCTCGCCCTCATCCTGACGATCGTCGGTTTGATGAGCATGCGGGTGCTGCCCATCGAGCAGTATCCAAGCGTGGTGCCACCGACGGTGTCGGTTCAGGCCACCTATCCGGGTGCCGATGCCGAAACCGTGTCCCAGACAGTGGCGGCTCCGTTGGCGGAAGCGATCAATGGTGTCGAGGACATGCTCTACATGACGTCGACCAGCTCCAGTCAGGGGTCGACGTCTCTGAATGTGTCTTTTGCCATTGGTTCCGATGGCGATATCAACACCATCAATGTCAATAATCGCGTCCAGGGGGCACTGTCCCAGTTGCCCGAGGCGGTCCAGGACCAGGGCGTGACGGTTGAGCTGAGTTCCAGCTCGATCCTCATGCTGGTGTCCTTGATCTCGCCGGATGGCGATTATGGCAAGGTCTACATGCAGAACTATGCCACGCTCAATATCCTGGACGAGCTTCGCCAGGTACCGGGCGTGGGCTCCGCCGAGGTGCTGGGCGGTGGCGAGTTCGCCATGCGGGTCTGGATGGATCCCGACAAGCTGGCAGAATACGATCTGACGCCGGCCGAGGTGTCAGCCGCGATTCGTTCCCAGAACACCGAGGTACCGGCCGGCAGTCTGGCAGCAACGCCCCAGAGAGACCCCCGCGCCTATACCTATACGGTGACCTCTGAAGGGCGCATGTCGGATCCGGACGACTTCCGCGAGATCTTTCTCAAGACCAATTCGGATGGATCGGCACTTCGCCTCGGTGATGTGGCGCGCATCGAGTTGGGGGCATCGTTCTATGGCGTTGATGCCAAGCTGAACGGCGGCACCATGACGCCGATCATGATCAACCAGCAGCCCGGTGCGAATGCGCTGGAGACGGCTCGCGCGGTTGAAAAGGTCATGGACGAGCTCTCCGGACGTTTCCCCCCGGGACTCGAGTATGTCACGCCTTACGATACCACTCAGTTTATCGATGCATCGGTAGAGACCGTCTTTCACACCTTTATCGAAGCCTTCCTGATCGTTGCCGTCATTCTGTTCATCTTCCTGCAGAACTGGCGCTTCACGGTCATCGCCATGTCGGTGGTACCGGTGTCGGTACTGGCGACCTTTGCCGGCTTCTATGCCTTTGGTTTCTCCATCAACCTGTTGACGCTGTTCGCCATGGTGTTATCGATCGGCATCGTGGTCGATGACGCCATCCTGGTGGTGGAGAACGTCGAGCGGGTGCTGAGCGAGGACGAGGACATCACCGTCATGCAGGCCACGGTGCAAGCCATGAAGGAGGTGGGCGGCCCGGTGATCGCGACCTCGTTGATCATGGCGGCGGTCTTCGTGCCGGTGGCCTTCCTGGGTGGCTTCAGTGGCCAGATCTATCAGCAGTTCGCGTTGACGGTTGCCGTTTCGGTGGCCTTCTCGGCGCTGATGGCCTTGACCTTCACCCCGGCGCTTTCGGCGATCTTCATCAAGCATGACCTGCATCGCAAGGAGTCGGCCTTCATGCGCGCGGTGCGCACGCCGCTGCGTTTGTTCGATCGTCTGTTCGCCGGCATCACGACTGTCTACATGTGGGGCGTGAAGGGACTGGTGCGTTTCTGGGGCCTGGCCCTGCTGCTGACGGCGCTGGTCGGTGCGGGGTCCTGGTGGCTCTACCAGAACACGCCCTCGACGCTGGTGCCCGAGACCGATCAGGGGATCGTGCTGGCGTCGGTGCAGTTGCCCGATGCGGCTTCGCTGGAACGCACCGAAGACTACATGGGCAAGCTGAGCTCGGCCATCGAGGATGTCGATGGCGTGAAGTTCTCCACGGCAGTCGCGGGCTATGACATGTTGACCAGCTCGGTCAATACTGCCCGGGGCATCATCTTCATCAACCTGGAACCCTGGGAAGACCGTGACCTTACGGTGGATGAGCTGATCGGCAAGATCATGCAGTTCGGCGCCCAGATACCGGGCGGCTCGGCCATGGCCTTCAATATGCCGCCCATCGTGGGGCTGTCGACCACGGGGGGCTTCACCGGCTACCTGCAGTCTTTCGATGGGGCTTCACCCGAAGAAATGTCCCAGGCATCCCAGAAGCTGATGGGGGCGGCGGCCAAGCACCCGGCACTGAGCCAGGTGTTTACCACCTACAGTGCCAATGTGCCTTCCTATGAAGTGGAGCTGGACCGACAGAAAGCCTTGAGTTACGGCGTCTCCATGGATGCCCTGAACTCGACCCTGGGCACGACCTTGGGTAACGGCTTCGTCAACTACTTCAGTTATCAGGGCCGCAACTTCCAGGTCTATCTGCAGAACGAGGACGAGTTCCGCAGGACGCCGGATGACATCAACAACATCTATGTGCGTGGCGGTGACGGGGAGCGTATCCCGATCTCCGAATTCGCCAGCATCGAGCGTCAGACGTCACCCTCGGTGGTCACGCGCTTTGGTGTCTATTCCGGTGCGCAGTTCCAGGGCGGGCCCGCGCCGGGTTATAGCTCGGGGCAGGCCATCGAGGCCATGGAGCAGCTGGTCCAGGATGAGCTCGGCGCCGGCTGGGGCATGGGCTGGACCGGCACCGCCTATCAGGAAAGTCAGGCAGGCAGTGCGGCTACCCTGGCCATCGTCTTCGGCATGCTGATGGTCTTCCTGATTCTGGCGGCACAGTACGAGAGCTGGTCGTTGCCGCTGGCGGTGCTGACGGCCACGCCGTTTGCCTTCCTCGGCGGCATTGGTGGCATCGTGCTGCGCGGGCTCGATACTAGCGTCTACGTGCAGATCGGCATGCTGGTGGTGGTCGGGCTGGCGGCGAAAAATGCCATCCTGATCGTCGAGTTCGCCGAGCTGCAGCGTCGCGAGCAAGGCAAGTCGATCCGTGAGGCGGCCATCACGGCGGCACGGTTGCGCTTCCGACCGATCGTCATGACGTCGCTGGCGTTCATCTTCGGTACCTTGCCGTTGGCGATCGCCACTGGAGCTAGCGCCACCAGCAGCCATCATATCGGCACCACGGTGGCGGTGGGCATGGCATCGGTCGCCATTCTCGGCAGTCTGTTCGTGCCGAGCTTCTATGCCATGATCGCCGTGACTACCGACTGGCTGAAACGCAAGACGGACAAGGGTGATGATCGTGGCGGCGAGCCGGCATTGGAGAATGATACGCGCTGACCGGCCGGCGTGATCGAGCATCCATGGGCATCGTTCCTTCGGGGGCGATGCCCGTTTTCATCTGGGGAGGTTCGTTCGACGAAAGAGGAGGCATGGTTCGGGGCGACTCGTCTACGCTGACAGTGAGAAGAACACTTTGCCGGCTAATCGACCGGCCGGAGGAGACGCCATGAACGCCATCATCGATCTTGCCCTGAGTTTTCCGCTGATCGTCTTTGCGGTGCTGCTGGCGCTGCTGGGGATGTACTGGTTGCTGGTCCTGCTGCGTCTGGTGCCCACCGAGTTGTTCGAGCGTGACAGCCTCAAGGAGGACCATTTGGCCAGCACCATGGTGTCGTTGGGGTTTGCCGGTGTGCCCGTCTCGATGGCCCTGAGCATGCTGGCGGTATTGGCTGGCGCCTTGACCCTGGCCGTCGAGCTGCTGGTGCTCAGGTGGGTGCCTCTGGGGTTGTTCCGGGTGCCGGTCGGTGTCGTGGTGCTGTGGGCGTCGTTCGCTCTGGCGTCGCCGCTGGCCGCGGCACTGTGTCGGCGACTGCATTGCCGACTGCATCGTCACCCAGGTCTGTCCCGGCGTTGCCTGCTTGGCGAACGCGTCCGAGTCGTCGATATCGACGGAGACGGTCGTGCCAGCGCCGTGATGGATGATGATGAGGCTCGCGAGGTTCAATTGCTGGGCAAGACGGGCAACCAGCCCCGGCCCGGCGAAGCGCGGATCCTGGTCAAGTATCTCCCGGATATCGACGCCTATCGCTCGGTGCTCGAACAGGACTACCTGGATGCCCGCACACGGCTGGTGCGGTTGCATCTGGTCGGCCGTCACGAGGCGTCGGGGACGCAGCGGCATGGCCACAACGGCTCGACGCCGTCAGCGTGAGGCGTCGTCCCGGCTGAACAATCGAAGCTGGGTATCGACCAGTTGGGTGCCGCGTTCGTAGAGGGAAAACGCCTCGGTATCCCGCAGCCAGTCATGGAACAGGCCGCTGAGGGTGGCCTGCAGGAGGCGGGTGGCCACTTCAGGGTCGAGGTCCTCGCGCAGCAATCCCTGATCAAGGGCATTGTTGAGGTAGACCAGCAATGCACCCAGACATTCGTTGGCCATCTCGGCTTCCATGGCCTGGGGGTCGATGTCGCTGAAGAACTCGCAGCGATGGAGAAGTGTGGCGTGCACGCGTCGATGGCGAGGTTGCTCCAGGCGACGGAAGCCTTGTCGGCATCCCAGGCGGATCGCTTCCATCGGCGAGGCATCGCTGGGGGCCGTCTCTGCCACGAGCTCCTCGAATGGCATTCGCACCCTGTCGAGCATGGCGCGGAACAGGTCGGCCTTGTTGCGAAAATGCCAGTAGACGGCACCTCGGGTCATGCCGGCCTGGCGGGCGATCTGCTCCAGGGATGTGCAGGCGACGCCTTTCTCGAAGAAGACTTCTTCGGCGGCATCCAGCAGCGCCTCTCGCGTGGCCTCGGCCTCGGCCTTGGTACGTCTGGCCATGGGTAAATTCGACTCCGGGTGATGCGTGCAGCCCATTCTACCCGAGGATGACGGGTTTTACATTCGTTGGTGTATGGTTATGGGCATGGCTCGTCCTCGAGGTTCGTGGGGTGTATAAGACGAGACAGCCCCTTTTCCATCAACAAGGACAGACGATGGCTCGTACTCCTTTCGAACTGGCCGGTGTGCGTGTGGCGCCGGGGACCCGGCAGCAAATCGATGTGCCCGTGGCCAGACTCTATACTCACGCCCCCTTGTATATTCCCGTGGAGATCGTGCATGGCCGGCAGCCAGGGCCGGTGTTGCTGGTGTGCGGTGGCATTCACGGCGACGAGATCAATGGCGTGGAGATCGTGCGACGTCTGTTGCGCTCGCGGCAGCTGACACGGCTACGCGGTACCTTGATCGCCGTTCCCATCGTCAATGTGTTCGGGTTTGTGCAGCACAGCCGGTATCTACCCGACCGGCGCGATCTGAATCGATGCTTTCCGGGGAGCGAGTCGGGGTCCCTGGGCGGTCGGGTGGCGGCGTTGTTCCGCGAGCAGATCGTCGATCAGGCGAGCCATATCATCGATCTTCATACCGGGGCCATCCATCGCACGAATCTGCCGCAGATCCGGGCTCAATTGACGTCGAATGACGAAACCGAACGCATGGCCAATGCCTTCGGCGCGCCGATTATCCTCAATGCGGAATTGCGTGAAGGCAGCTTGCGTCATTATGCGCAGAACCGTGGTACGCCGGTACTGACCTACGAGGCCGGTGAGGCATTGCGTTTCGATGAGTGGGCGATCACGCCCGGCGTGCGGGGCGTGCTGCGGGTAATGCGGCGTCTCGGCATGCTCAGCGGCGAGCACCGGCGTCGCACGCCGCCGGCGGCGGAGCTGGCGACCGGATCGAGCTGGGCAAGGGCACCGATCGACGGCATTCTGCGTCCCCAGGTACGACTCGGCGCGCGGGTTGCCAAGGGGGAGCGGCTGGGGCGCGTGGCCGATCCCTTCGGCAATGCCGAGGGCGAGGTACTGTCGATGGCCGACGGTATCGTCATCGGCATGGGGCGCCTGCCGCTGGTCAATGAGGGCGAAGCGCTGTTTCATATCGCGCGCTTCGATGTCATCGAGGAAGCCGAGAGTGCCGTGGAGACGTTCCAGTCGAGCCTGGAGCCGCCGCCGGACCCGCTCTACTGAGTGGGTGGCTGCGAAGCGTCAGCCGGCCAGGGCGGGCTGCTCTTCTGCCACGAGGGCCAGGGCGTCATCCAGTACTGCAAGGCCGGCGCCGTCGTGATGGGCATTTTCCGACAGGTGACGTCGGAAGCGGCGACCTCCGGGGCACCCCTGGAACAGGCCCAGCAAGTGGCGGGTGAGGTGATTGAGCCTGGCGCCTTCCTCGAGTCGATGGGCGATATAGGGACGCAGGGCGCGTGCCGCCGTGTGGCGATCTACGGCCGGGTCCGGCTCGCCATACAGGCGAGAATCCACCGAACCCAGCAACCAGGGGTTCTGATAGGCTTCGCGACCGACCATCACGCTATCGACGTGGGCAAGCTGCTCCTGGCATTCATCCAGGGTCTTGAGGCCGCCGTTGAGTCCGATGTGCAACTCGGGGTGTTGCGCCTTCAGGCGGTGGATACGCGGGTAGTTGAGTGGCGGCACGTCACGATTCTGCTTGGGTGAGAGCCCCTCCAGCCAGGCCTTGCGTGCATGCACGATGAAGGTGTCGCAACCGGCATCGGCGACGCATTGGATAAACCGTGCGAGATCGGCGTCTTCATCCTGGTCGTCGATACCGATGCGGCATTTCACGGTCACCGGGATCGACACCGTCGCCTGCATCGCCTTGACCGCCGCGGCGACCTTTTCGGGATGCGCCATCAGGCAGGCGCCGATCAAGTTGTTCTGTACGCGATCGCTGGGGCAACCCACATTGAGATTGACCTCGTCGTAGCCCCATGCCTCGGCAATGGCGGCGCACTCGGCGAGCTCTCCGGCGTCGCTTCCACCCAGCTGGAGGGCCAGCGGATGCTCGATGGCATCGAAGCCCAGAAAGCGCTCCCGCGGCGATCCATGCAGGATGGCCCCGGTCGTCACCATCTCGGTGTAGAGCAGGGCGCGGCGCGTGAGGGTCCGGGCGAAGGCGCGATAATCGCGGGTTGTCCAGTCCATCATAGGCGCTACTGAGAACGTCCTATCCAGCGCAGGGCGCGTGGTGTCAGTATTCATGCCGTTTGTGGCTGTTGCCATATCAATCATGACTGTTCATGTTTACAGTGGTTATGCCCTGTTTTTCACCATGTGTTGGTACAAATTTGGCACACAGGGCGTTGGCAATTTGGTACATCAAGGAGGTTCGCGTGGCGACGATCAGGAAGCGTCGGCGAAAGGACGGCAGTTTCTCATACATGGCTCAGATCCGCATCGCCCGCCGTGGGCAACCAGACCATTCGGAAACCAGGACGTTCCCTCGCAAGGCAATGGCCGAGGAGTGGGCCAAGCGTCGCGAACTAGAGCTGAACAGCCCAGGCGGCGTACTGTCGGCGAAGTGGAAGGGGGTCACCCTGGACGATGCCATCGAGCGTTACCTCCACGAATTCGCCCAGGGTGCCGGCCGATCGAAGCAAGCTACCATCCAGCAACTGCAGCGTTTCCCGATTGCGAGGGTTCAGATCAATGATCTGACCAGCGAGCAGATCATCAGTCATGCTGTCATGCGCCGTGATAGCGGGGTCAAGCCCTCGACCATCAACCAGGACATCACCTGGCTGGGCATCATCCTGAAGACGGCCGTGGCGGCCTGGAAGATGCCGGTCGATCTCAACGAGTTCGAGTCGGCCAAGCTACTGATGCGCAACAAGGGGTTGGTCTCCCGACCCGGTTCTCGGGATCGCCGGCCAACGGGAGAGGAGATCGAGCAGGTCCGGGCCTATTTCCGCCGCTCGCAGAAGATACGGCCCAGCGTGATCATCCCCATGGAAGACATCATGGACTTCGCCATCGCCTCCTCGAGGCGCCAGGAAGAGATCACCCGGCTGACTTGGGAAGATCTCGATAAGCAGGCCATGACGTGCTGGGTGCGTGATGCCAAGCACCCACGGCAGAAGTGGGGCAACCACAAACGGTTCAAGCTGAGCCACGAGGCCATGGCTATTATCCAGAGGCAGCCGAGAGCCCAGGGGGAAGAGAGGATTTTCCCTTACAACGGGAAATCGATTGGAACCCGCTGGCGGGCGGCGTGCGCCGCCTGCGGGATCGAGGATCTACGCTTTCACGACTTGCGCCATGAGGCGACATCGCGGTTGTTCGAGGCAGGCTATGAGATCGTGGAAGTGCAGCAGTTCACGCTGCATGAGAGCTGGGATGTGCTGAAAAGGTACACGCATCTGCGCCCGGAAGACTTGGCCCTGCGTCAGTCTCCGGGCGCCTGATCGGTCATACATTCACTCGCTGCCACATTTCATGCGCCTCGGCTCGACGCTCATCCAGGTACTTGGCCAGGTCCACGGCGCTGACTAGCCAGGGAGACTTCTGGGAGTCGCCGGCGCGGTAAGTGGGTACCGGTAGAGCCTGTGCACCGGCCCGCGTACTGGCGGTGCGGGGGCTGATGCCGAAGTAGCGCGGGGCGACCTCATCGAGTGGGAGCTCTCCGCGGCCGTCGAACTCGGCCAGCAGTCCGAAGTAAGTGTTCATCGGTGGACTCTCCAGTGGTTGAATCGGTTGCGGATGGCCCGGAACGTCTGCCAGGCCTCAAGGTTGTGCTCGAGCTCGGCCCGGCTCTCGATGCAGCACGCTGCACAGATCCAATCCCGGGCGTCGCGCTCGTTGTGGGTGCCGTCGGGCAGCTGGCTTTCGGTGAGCCCGAACTTGTGTCGGCGGCGGCGATCCAGGTAGAGCCGAAAGGTTGCGTCCTGGCAGAGCATCGCCGCCTGTCGGGCCTTATGGTTCCCTTGCATTACTTACCTCTCTCGGCAAAGTGGGTCGCCGCAGGTTTCACCCTTCAGGCTATATCGGCAGTAGTAGCCGTCTGGGCACCGACCCTCAGCTATCTGGGCACGTCGAATGGCAGCATCGCGCTGGCCCCGGGTATGCTCGAGTTCTTCTTCCAACTCGGCGATTCTGGTGCCTAGCTGCTCACGGATGGCGTCTGGCTCTTCGACGTCTGTCATCCAACGCCTCATTGCACAACGGTCGCCGCCCCAGGAACCGGGGAAGATGGCGAACTTTCCTTCCGGTGCCTTGGTCCGGTCCATTCCCGCCACTTGTTCCTGCTCACCGGGACTCAACTGGATGCAGATAGGCTCCTCGTTGCTGTCATGCCATTGGTTGCCGATCTTGACCCTCATGGTTGTCCTCCCGTCTCCAGTTGTTTGATGGCTTTCCGGGCGACAGCGGCGGCCATCTTGCGGCGGCTGGCCTGGCCTTCCTTGCTCTTGAGCGCCTCGAGGAGTTCGGTTGCCGTGTGGGCGGCATATGCCGGGTCGCTCTCGAGACTGCGTTCCATAGAGCTCTTGGCGTCGGTGACGCTGGTGTTGATCAGCGCCTTTATGTTGTTAGGAGACATGTCGACGCTTCCTCTCGTTGATTTCCTGGCAGTCGATGCAGGTGGTGGCCCAGGGCGCGGCCTGGCGGCGGGCGGCCGGGATCTCGTCGCCGCATTCCTCGCATTCGGCGCGGGCCATATCCACGCCGGTCCAGGTCGGCCGGTTGGCCAGAGCGGTATCGACGTGCTGCTGCACCACGTCAGTGGCGCGGTCGGCGTTGTCAGCCATTGGCCTTGATCTCCTGTACGTGCTGGCTGTCGCGGTAGCGGCAGGCGTGGTCCTTCACGGCGCGGCGCAGCTCGTCTTCGCTGTCAAAGGCGATGACCAGAGCGTGCTGGTGGCGAACCTGGCCGTTGTTCTCGGTGAGCACGGCGAGTTCGCCGGCGTCCTGCAGGGTGCCGCGCGGGGCACCCTGGCTGATGCGTGATCTGCGCATGGTTCCTCCTGGTTGTTATCAGCACAGCTCCGGCGGCATGTATTCCTCGGGCTCGGGAGGTGCCGGTGGTTGGAATAGCCGCTGGGCAGCGGCGCGAACTTCTCGGGCCTCGAAGGCCGCGTCTTCCTCGATGGCGCGAACCTCGTCGCTCTGGCGCCACTCTTCGAATCGCTGGACCTGCTCGGCGAGCACCTCCGGTGAGGGCTGGCGGGGGGTGATATCCACCCCCGTACAGTTATTGACACAAGTCCAAGGGTCGCCGGCTGCGCCGGCTCCCTGACCCTCCGCCCGCTGGTGGCGGGGGCGAATCTCCCAGCGAAACAGCCGGGTGAGATATTCGGCCTGGCGGCCGCGACCGTCGTTGACGACGAGGCCCCAAGTGGTCTTGATGGATTCGCCGTAGCGGCCGCGCGCTTCGAAGCTCTGCGCGACCTCACCAGTGGCGTGACTGAACTCATCGCGACCGGTGCCCATGCGCGTCACGCGCCAGGGTTTGATGGGTTGCTCGCGGCGCGGTGTGTTGGGGCCGCCCATCAGTCTCAGGAACTGGTCCCACTGGCCGGCGTTGGCGGCCTGGCGGATCTCGGCGAGGCGCGCCGAGGCCTGTGGCGTGGGGCGCGTGGCCTCCTCCCACTGGCGGAGTTGCTCATTCTGCTGGTCGGTGAGACGGCGGACCTCGCGCCAGACGGTCACGCTGGGCAGGCCGAGGAACTGGAACTGGCGAATGCCCCAGGTAGCGGCCCAGGCCTCGATACGCGGGGCGCTCTCGGTGAGGTCGTGGCCGTAGCGGTCCTGGTGGTCGTCCTCGACGCCGTCGCGGGCGAACTGCTCGCCGTTGATGTTCTTGCTGATGTACTTGGCCACGTAGCCGGCGGCGGTGCCGCGGGAATAGTCGATCTTCTCAACATCGAATCGGGCGGTTGTCTTGTGGCCGCTGCGGTCGAACAGCTCTTCGGGGGACTCGGCCTCGGCGTATTCGCGCAGGATCTCGGTCACGCGCGGCTCGGCGCCCGGCTGCATCCAGAGCAGCAGGTGCCAGTGCGGGGTGCCGTCGTGGTGCGGCTCGACGACCCGGATGCCGTAGACGCCGAGTTCCTCGCGGGCGAGCTTGGCGCGGGCCTTGGCCCACAATGCCTGCAGATACTGCTGGGCCTCGCGCGGTGTGCTGCCGTCGTACTTGCGGTTACGCCGGGCATTGCGCGATAGCACCGGGTGGAATCGAGACGGCGCGGTGACGGTATAGAACATGCCGACATGGCCGAGGCGGCGGGCTTCGGCCTCGGTGTCGTTGATGCGCAGCATCAATTCGGCACGGCGATGATCGGGGTTGGCCAAGCCCAGCTCGGCCAACTCGGCCAGGGTGTAGATCTGGCCGTCCTGGTTGATGGCCTCGAGGGTCTCGAGCAGTGCGCGGTTGCGGACCTTCTGGGAGCGTCGGCGCTCGACCGTCATGTCGCTGCAGTAAATGCCGGCGCGCTTGTGCACCTGGTGCGCTTCGCGCTGTACCTGCTCGAGGCGGCGGCCGGCGGTGCGGCGCAGTTTGCGGCGCCACCACTGCGAGCAGGTAAGGCGAGCCAGCTGGACATCCTCGGCAGAGCGCCGGTCTGGCGATTCGATGCCGTGGGCGGCCGCCCGGCGCTGGGCGGCCTTGAGGGCCAGGCGATTGGCCACGCTGAGGCTCATGGGTGGCAGGTAGTGCCAACGGAACACCGCCATCAGGGGCACGCAGGGCCTCTGTGGAGACAGGGCATTACGCGAGTTGGCGAGCTCGTCGTGGTATTCGCGGAGCTTTGCCGAGAGTGTCTTGCCCTGGGGCGTGATTTCGGGCGGTGCCGGCGGCAACAGGCCATGCCGACGACGGCGGTTGTAGTCGGCGATGCCGCCGATCAGCTTCTGGCGCTCGTCTTCGGCGGCGCGGGCCTGGGCCTCGGCATAACGGATCAGGGCGTCGTCGTCGTGGCTGGCGTTGAGACCGCCGACGGTCAGGCGCTTTTCGACGCTGGCCAGCCAGCGGCTGGCGGCCTGAATGCCCTGAATGGTGGTCGGCTCGAGGCGGCGCAGGGAGGCGGCACCGCGCTCGAGGTCTTTGGCGATCGGCGCGAAGCGGCGGTAGATATGGCCAGGGTCAACGAGATCTCGCGTGTTGCGACGCAGCCAGGTGTTGGCGGCAACGTGGCCGTGACGCTTGGCGACATGGATGTACCCCTTGGCGAGCGGCTCGGCGAGGGTAGGCAAGCGCTGCCAGATCTTGCCGAGGAACTCGCGGCAGTCACGGGTGCGCGAGCTGTGCTCGAAGGCGCGTTGCTGGGCACTCGCCATCAGTGCACATCCTCGCTGGCGGGCCGCAGTGGACCGAGATAGTGGGAATCGAGACGGTGCTTCTTGACGACCCGCTCGACCTCCATCAACTGCTGACCCAGTTGATGTACGGCCTGTCCGAGCTCCGAGGCGGCCTCCACCTGACCCGCTGCGTGCAGGTAACGGACATGCCGGTGCAGCTCCAGGCGAGCAAGGAAGATGTTGTCCATGGTGGTGATAAGCATCACGCAATCCCCCGTTCGATGATGGCGAGCCAGTGCAGGGCCGCTTCAGTGTTGCCTTCGGCCAACGCCTGGCGGGCATGGCTGGCGAGTTCGCGGCTAGGATGCGGCCGGCCGCCGGCGAGATGATGACGCAGCCGACCGGCGTACTGGCTCATACGCACGATGGCGGCGCGCAGGGCATCGCGAGCCGATTTGGGCAGGTCGTGGATGGCCAGGCGTGGGTCGCGCTCTGCCAGTTGTGCGCTGGCCATCACCATGCGGCGGTCACTGGAGGGCATCTCGGCCCACAGCGACGCCAGGTCCTGGTCGGCGCAGCGGCTGTGCAGCTCGGCGCGCAGGGCGCCCCAGTCGCCACGGTCCTGTTCGACAGGTAACGGCTGGGCCGGTGTAGGGAACGGGCGGACATCGGCAGACATGGGGTTACCTCCCGGCGCGACGCTTGGCGCACTTGCGGGTGAAATTGGCGTTGCCACGCCGGTGGCCACGGTCATGGCGGCGGTGCGTGAGCGGTTCCATGGCGGCCCCGTTGCGGCGCGGCAGTTCATCGACGTGGTGTTCGCTGGCAACCTTCATGCTTGGACCTCCCGGGGCGCGGTTTCGGGCTGCCGGTCGAGCATCAGCAAGCGGCGATGGCGCTTGCCGATGGGCCGAAACGTGAGGTGCCGCGCGGCCAGGTGCTCGGGCGACACCAGGGCCAGTAGATCGACCAGGCTGAGCGCGACACGCTCGCCGGCCGGCGTCTGGATGACGAGCAGCCGCGTGGTGGTGGCCTCGAGATCGATACGGTGACGCTTGTTGGCCCCTTCGATTTCGGCATAGGCCTGGATCGTGGCGTTCTCCGCCGCGCCATCCGTGAGGCCGCGGTCGGTGACCAGGTGCTCGATGCAGGCCTCGAGCGCCTCGCGCTTGGGCAGGGTCTGCGTTTGCCACAGTTGGGCGACGGCCAGGTTTTCGGGGTCAAGCTGAGGGGCACGCGCCGCATGCGCATGCAGAGAGGTCACGTTGTTCATGTTGGCTCCTGCAGGTCAGGCGTTGGCCTTGGCTTTCCGCGACCCGGCCAGCTTGAGCAGGCGCGGGACCAGGGGCAGCGTCACAGCGGGATTCGGCCGGTCGCTGGGGGCGATGGTGTGGGTGATCTCGATGGAGACCTTGCCGCGCCACCCACAGGCATCGTTGCGGCACTCGATCAAGGCCTCGCGGTAGATCGGCGTCAGCCCCTGGCTCTTGCGGATGCGGGCCGTCTCGCCGCAATGCGGGCAGGGGATGCGATGGCGGTTGTGCACGACGCTCATTGATCCTCCTCTGTTTTGACTTCATAGAGCGCTCGGCCCCGGCCGGTGAGCCCCTGGGCGCCCCGCCGGATGCGTCGCCGCAGCAGCCACTCGGCGGCCTGCTCGCGGGACTCGAGCCCTTGCTCTTCGCGTATGGCGTCCAGCATCTCGGTGGTCTGCTGGTCGAGCGTTATGGGTTGTTCCGGCATGCAAACCTCGAAAATGCACGGTGGATGTAGGGGTGGGCTTACCCGACCTCAGCAGCGACAGTAGGGGCGTGCACTGATGATTCGGTGCCGAGGCCCAGCACCTCACGGGCTTCCTTCATCATCATCTGGCGCATGACCTCGGCCTTAGGTACGCCCAGGTAGTTGGCCAGCGCGGTGATGACGTCGGCCTCGTACTGATCGAGGTAAACGGTGGACTTGGTGCGCACGCGTTTCGGGTCCTGATACATGACGGGTTCCTTATGCAGCAGGGGTTATTGAGGGTTGAGGGTGTCGTCTGCGTATCCCTGAATACCGCGCAACATCAGCAGGCGAACCGTGGCAGAGAGTGATCGCCCCTCGGCCTGGGCGATGTTTTCAAGCCGGCGACGCTCGTCGGGGGTGACCTGGGTCATCACCGAACTACTACAGCCGCGCGGGGCTCGCGCCGAAACGCCGGCACTGGTGGTCTCGGTAGCACTCATCGGTTAGGCTTCTCTAAGGTTGTCTAAGACTACGTGAACAGAATAGTTATCCATTTGGATATCTGTCAAGGGTGGAGATTTCCAATTGAGAAATACTGGCGAGCGCCTTCGACAAGAGCGTATGCGATTGGATATGTCGCAAGAGGCCTTTGGCGCCGCTGGAGGGGTGAAAAAGGTGGCCCAATCCAACTACGAAACGGGCAAGCGTTACCCTGACAGCCAATATCTCGAACGGATATCCAGCCTGGGGGTGGATATCCAATACGTGATCTCTGGAATCCGTTCGGATAACAGCTCATCACCTATCTTCTCTGGCTCCGAGGGGAGCCCCGATCATCACGGCATTCCGATGTACGACATCGAAGCTGCAGCGGGAGCAGGGCGATCCCTTGACCAGGAGCCCATCGAGGGCATCTTCTACTTCCCTACCGACCAGCTGAACGATCAGGGGCTAGTGCCGGATAAGGTGGTGGGCATCAAGGTCCGCGGCGACTCGATGGAAAGCACCTTGAGTGATGGCGACTGGGTACTGGTTGACCGAAGCAGCACCGATCCTCGTCACGAAGGCGTGTTTCTGCTGCTGGTCAGTGGCGAGCGACGCATCAAACGCGTACAGCGCCTGGCAGGTGGCGCGCTGTACTTGATCAGCGATAACGATCACTACCAGCCCGAGATGATCCGGCCCGAGCAGATGCGCGAGGTCGAGATCCTGGGGCGGTGCGAGGTGCGGATCGGCAAGATTTTCTAGCCGTGGGCGCGTTGTTGCATTAATGCGTTATCGCGACAACCGCGCCTGATATAACCCAAGGCCCCGAAAGAGGGTCGTTTTTACGCAAGGAGAAGGGAATGAGTAATACGGATATGGACGCCAACAACGGCAAGGGAGCACCCACGAAAGCTGTCTGGATCTTGCTGGTTATCGCCTGGATCTGCTTTCTGGTGCCGTTTCCAGGTCTCGGGCTGTTTTTGGGCGCACCTCTCAACTTTGTGGCATTTATCATCGCGATTGTCGTCATCACTCGCGGCAAGACGGCGGTCGGTATCACCCAGCTGATTCTGACCCTCGTAGTATCCCCCATCGTCTACTTCATTGGACTGGCGATATTTGGTGCTGCACTGGATAGCTCGCAGCCTGAGAAGGAAGCGTTTGATTATGGGCAACTCAGCCCGGCACCCATCGTCTCTCTCGTCTGATGCTCACTGGGGGGAATATGAAATATCAACTGATTCTGGCTGTCGGACTTTCCGCTCTTTCTGGAATGGCGTTGGCGTCGGGAATCCCACGCTTTGACGTCGAAGGGCATTGCGAGCAGGTCGCGTCCGTTGGTGGCTCTAGCAACATGCTTTACAACAGCTGTATCGACATGGAGCAACAGGCTTACGACAATCTGAAGCCGGCTTGGTCCAACCTCCCTGGCAACATTCAGAGTCACTGTACGGATGTTTCCAGCGTGGGCGGCCCTGGTAGCTATTCCCTGCTGGAAAGCTGCGTGCAGATGGAGACCGAGGCTGCGAATAACAGAGAATCCTTCAGTTTTGATTGAAGGATGTTCCAGAGAGTTATCTATATTGGCCCGGCGCTGCCGGGCCTCTCCATCTTGATACTATTTTTTAGGTGTTTCAGTAATTATGTCCGAAAAAACATATGACAAAACCGTCCTTTTTTTTGATGCGGCACGTTTCTCCACTGTTCGCGGGGTTAAGAAAGGGGGAAAGCCTGTAAGGTTTAGATGCTCGCACTCACTTGCAGATCTAATTGAAATGATAAAACCCTATGTGGGCGCTTCTGAGAGTAGAAAGCAATTAGCGTCTGGGTTGTTGGAAATTTACCTTGCGGACATACAGGAAGATGATGATTTCTATCATTTGCTTATAAATTGCACGAATGCCACTGGCGCTCATCATGTCTCACGGGACATATCAAGCGGAGAAGTAAACTCTTTGACTTACCAGCCAGAGGAAGGCCCTAATACTTCATCGCATGTTTTGATTAGAAAGTCAGAAGACTCAAGCAATAGAAACTTGCTTCTTGTTGAGAGGGCTGGGAATCTTACCATTTCCAGACTTATCAGTCTAATAAATGAAACTATATGGCAATATGTCAAGAAAAACAAGGAAAACTTCTTGATCAAGCATCCGCTAGGTGAAAAGAATAAGAAGGGTGAGGTGAAAAAGGTTAAAAAGGTCCCAAAAGTCGAGCTGCATGCATATGCAGCAGATCATTTTTTTTCAGACATGGAGAACGGTTATGTAGATAGCATTGTCCTTTTGTCCGGTATGAAAAAGGTGGCAGGAATGGATGTTGAGCCTCCTGATATCTTCAAGACTTGGCAGATCAGTGTTGACGTTTCACCACTAAAAAACTGCTCCCCCAAGGATTACTTTAAAGATGTATTTGGTAAGGGAGCAGAGTTTGACATGGAAAAAGTCAGAGTCAAGTTTAGGGATGAAACCGGAGCTGGCCATACAAAGTATATTGATATTGGCGCTATCTCATTGGATGACTATGATTTTTACACGCTGACCAGGCGCATCAGCTTTTCGTTTCGCCCTAGAATGTCATATAATAAAGTTCAAAATAGTTTTATTGAAAAAATGACCACCCTGGTGCATCATGAAGACCTATAGCTATATCCTTTATCAGCTATCAAGACCTTTTGCTTATATGCTTATTAAGCATGAAGATAAGCATATTTATGATTGGGTGATTCCAACAATAGTGACGGTTGCTATTTCTTTCTTTTCTTTTGTTTTTAGTGTGAGTCTTGTTAGTCTGGTTAAATATTCAGTGGAGCTAACTTCTTTTGTTAACTCCCTCCCCGGATTTTTTATTGCCGCACTAGCAGCGGTTGCAACATTTAATCGCAAAGATATTGATAAAGAAATGGATGGACCAGATCCTCCTACTGTTTCAACGAGGATAGGAGATGAGAACATACCTGTTCCTTTGACAAGGCGACGTTTTCTTTGCATGCTTTTTTCATACCTAACAATCATAAGTATATTTATTTCTATTTATGGCGTAATCCCTGATGCTTTTGGGTTTATTGATAATGAGAAAGGCATCTTAACTGCCCCCCCTTTTTCTGTGTCACTTTACCTGCTGGTGTTCTGCTTCTCCTTTATGCAACTGGTGGTTTCTACCATGTATGGTCTTTATTATTTAGGTGATCGAGTTCACTATTAAAACATGTGTGGTCGTTTTGCTTTCTATAGCCCGTACCCTGGCTCGCCCGGACTCTTCGCCTGTGGTGGAGCTAGGGGCTCAGCGTCGTTTAGGCGGCATTCTCGGCCACACGTCGCTTACGGCATCACTGCCGATTACTGTTTCCAGCTCTTCCAGCCTATCTTGGCAAAAGCGTAGCCCGCACTGCCAGACGACG
Source organism: Halomonas elongata (assembly GCF_029081005.1). Lineage (GTDB taxonomy): Bacteria > Pseudomonadota > Gammaproteobacteria > Pseudomonadales > Halomonadaceae > Halomonas > Halomonas elongata_B. The sequence goes on from NZ_JAJQTQ010000006.1 coordinate 30,713, forward strand.
AGCGTCCTCCAGCCGGCATCGATCAGCTCGCCTCGTTGCCTCCAGTCACGCTCGATATTTCGCTCGAACTTGGCTTTCCAGAAGTCGACATGCGATTTCGGCATGCCGGCATAGGCACAGCCCGGGTGGCGGTGCCAGTAGCAGCCGTGTACGAAGATGGCGAGTCGATACTTCGGCAGTACCAGGTCCGGTGTGCCCGGTAGGTCTTTGCGGTGGAGGCGAAAACGAAAGCCGCGCCGGTGCAAGTAGCGGCGCAGGGCCATTTCGGGGCCAGTGTGTTTGCCGCCGACCGAGGCCATGATCCTGGAGCGAGTTCGGCTGTCGACGTGGTCGATCAATTTTCCGCTTTTGTCGAATGGGTGCCCGAGCTAGGCTCGGGCTGATTGTTAATCGAACCTAGAGTACGTTGAAAGGTCTTCTTTCGTTATATCGCTTGAGGGTACGAGTGTGTAGTGCTTTTCTTTGACCACATTGACTTCATTGTCCCCAAGCATAAGCTCGAAAATCGCTATTCGGTTGTTATCCATGAATTGTGCCGAGACGGCACGACAAACTAGGTCCGGATACTGTGCTTTGCAAAACGATATGTCTTGTATCGTTTGGACGACCCCGTGTTTGTCTTTACCACCTTTAGCCTGAGTGGGGATGATGAACTGTTGCCCATGCTGGTTGACGCCGACATAGACTTCGTCGATTTCTATCTGACCTACTTCTTGCACAAAAGTACGAAGGTGGTTCTGCAAGGAGTAAGCGGTTACGCCCAAGAATACGTCGATCAGGCGGTTATAACGTACTTTCGCCAACAGAGCCTGTTCGTCGCCTAGAGCGTAAGCAGAGATTATCTCAGGCGTCGAGTCCGGTATTTTTATTGTGAGTAGGTCACTTCTGGGCTCGATTTTACTGAGCTTGAATTGGAGGAATCTATATTTGGCTTTTCCAGCACCAAGAATAATCCATTCCAGCCCCGGCTCTGCTGTCGAGGTGATGTTCTCCGGCAGGTCGTAGCGATAACGAAAGTTATAAAGAACGTCGCCGACATTCTTCGGGAGCTTTATGTCTAGCTCAGCCGCCGTTTCCTCGAACTCTTCCCGGTGGAATACGAACTCTTTCAAGCCAGGCTCATAGTGATTGTCGAAGACCTTGGCTATGATCGCTTGATAGCGATTGGGTTTGCGTCCTTTCTTCTCATCCGACATCGGCTTTGTCCCTTACCACCGTTTTCGGTGTGCCTTTGCGCGTTCTCTGGGCGATGGTGTCATGCGGTACGCCGAAGTATCCGGCTGCATCTCCCATGTCCATGTAAAGAAACTCGGCTGCGTTGAGCTCGAGCTTTTTCCTCGGTTTCTTAGGCGTTTCGCCCAGGGCTTGCATGATCTGGCCGGCCACCGCTCTACCGAACAAGGGGGGGACGCTGTTGCCGATCTGGCGAAAGCCGTGCCACTTGGTCGAGTGCAGGCGGAACCAATCCGGGAACGAGTGCAAGCGTGCCGCTTCGCGCACCGTGATTACGCGAGCGAGGCTCGGGTGTATCGGCCGAGGCGAGGTGAATGCCCCTCGAGCGCTGTCCGTGCCGGCGCGGAGGGTGTTGCACAACCCGCCCGGATCGAGCTTTCGGAACCGGCTCACGGGCTCGGTTTTGCCCGGCTCCGTGGAGGCGAAGCGGCTTTTCGAGAGATCGGTGTGCTCCGTGCGCAGGCTCGACGACAGTAGGTCGGGATCGTGAATGCGAGGATAGCTGTAGTCGCCTGGGTCGCGTTCGAGGCCGCGCAGCCGACGTCCGTATGTCGACTCTGTGGTCCATTCGGTACGCACGGCGTCTGTCGCCTTCAAGTCCTCGAAGGTGTTGGCGTCGGGGAGATCGCCGATAGCATCCCAGACGGTAGCGCCTTCTTTCAGCGGCTCCGGATATGTGGGTGCCGGCAGGCCTTTCCGTACACCTACCAGGAATAGGCGTTGGCGGGACTGCGGAACACCGTAGTCTGCAGCGTTCAGCACCCGGTAAGGCATGACGACATCGTAACCGGCTTCGCTCAGCGCCGAGATCATTGCATCGAGGAATTTACGATGCTTCCCCAGCGTCAGCCCTTTGACGTTCTCGAAGACGCAATATTTCGGCTTGAGCTCTTCAACCAACCGAACATAGTGCGATGCCAGCTGATTGCGAGGGTCATCCAGCACCCTCTTGCCGATCAAAGAGAAGCCCTGACAGGGGGCGCCGCCGAAGACTACGTCGACTTCTCGGTCTCCGATCTCGGCCCGCTTGCGTATTTCGTCCCCCGTCACATCGACGACACTGGCGCAGATCGCCTTCGAGTGAGGGAAATTGTATTCGTGCGTCGCACAGTGGATAGGGTCGATCTCGACTGCCGCGGCTACGTCGAAGCCGGCTTGTTCGAAGCCGAGCGACATGCCGCCCGCGCCGGCGAATAAGTCGATGCCTATGGGGCGTTTGCTGGAATTCTTCATCGATCCGAAGACTCACTCTCAAATCCTGCGGCGGTCGCTCTGCAAGGCGACACAGCCGATAGCCCGCGGTGGGGCGCTTTGGTTCCGTATGGGGCAGTTACTATACCGATCCGTCCCCGTCAATGCAGTCTCTGTCGCTCGGCTGTTTGGTCTGCATGGCGGTGCCTCTTGCTAGATACTGTCTCTTTATACAGTATTAAGCAGCAGCACGCCCTTAGGCAAACGCTAATATTCACAAATGCCGGGGGCACAGGCGGCCGAGCCCGATATGGCACGACTGAGAAAGCAACGGAACTGGCAGGGACGATATGCGACTGAACTACCTGGGCCCGGCGGTGCTGGGCCTCGACCACCCGGCGCTGGAAGGCTACGACCCGAGGCACTTCAAACCAACCTGCTATCTGGTGGAGGTGAGCGAGGATGCTGGCGTGAATGGCCCGCTGATGGAAGGCGACCTGTTAGTGGTCGACGAGCAGAAACCCGCCCAGCATGCCGACCTAGTGGTTGTAGAGCTGGATGGCGAGCAGCGGCTATTCAACAGTCATCGAATCGGTGGGAGGATGCGCCTGGTGCCTACCGCCGGGCCGCGGGAGTCGATCTGGGCCCGACAGTCTGATATCAGGGGGGTGGTAGTTAGCCAGGCGAGACGGTACGGGTTTTGACCTGGCTCGCTGATGGTTAACCGATCAGGTTCATCGCTTTCACGGGTATATGATGTCAGCAATCGCTTACAACGTTTTCCGCTCCACGCTTACGGCATAGCCTGTTGGCATCAACCACGCTGTCACTGTGTGTTGCCTGCAGTATGCGGCTCGGCCCTGAGCCAGCTCCTCTTCGAGTCGCCGACCATCCCGCAGCACACTAGGAAGCGCTCCCCCACGGATGGGGGAGCGCTTCCACATTTCTGCTCTTTCAGCCGGCTTTCACCTCGCAGCGAATCCGGGTGATGTAGCCGTTGTCGTCGAGGATGTCTTCGACGTCGGTGATCAGCCAATCGGTGCCGTCGATCTGGGGCTTCCAGCCGACCAGGGTCAACGGGGATTCGGCGATGAGGTCGGCGCGGCCGTGGGCCATGGTGAGTTCGAACAGGGCCTCGCGGCGCTGGATGCGTTGCCATTCTGACCGGGCTTCGTCCATGGCGTCGGCTTCGGTGGCGAAGACGGCGCGCAGTTCCTTGAGCTTTTCGGTACCGCCGGCGACGACTTCCTGGCGTTTCGCCTTGCGTGGGTCGTTCCAGAAGGCCTTGACGCCGGTGTAGCTCTCGGCGTCGCGCGAGGTGCGGCTGTAGCGGTGCCGGTCGCCGTCCTTGCGGGTGATGGTGAGGCCACCCAGGGAAGCGCCGCTGGCGGCCTTGCCGTCGCCGGCGGGGGTGAACAGTAGGCGGCCGCTCTTGATGGTGGCCACGGCGTCGTAACGCTTGCCCAGCCGGGTGAGGAAGTTGATGTCGCTTTCGTCGGTCTGGTCGATATGTGGCAGGGGGATTGAGGCCAGCTCGCCGCCGATGACGGGCGATAGCCCGTTACGGCCGGCGATGGCGCCGATGATATCGCCGAGTTTCTGGGTCGGGTCGTGCCAGCTCTGGGTGCGCTTCTTGGGGAGCTGCTCACCCATGTCGGCAGCGCGGGCGCGGATGGTCAGCTTGTCGGGGCTGCCGGAATGTTCGACCTCGTCGACGTGGTAGGTGCCGCGATCGATCAGGCCTTCGTCCTTCCAGCCGATGGCGACGCTGAGCATGGCACCGCTGGGCGGAATGGCCAGCTCGCCGTCGTGGTCGGTCAGGGTGATGTCGAGCTGGTCGGATTCCTGGTCGCGCTGGGCCTTGATGCGCAGGGAAGTGAGCCGGCCGTTGAGCTTGGGGGTGATGTCCTGCCCGGCGAGGGTGACGCGGTAGCTGGGACGATGATAGGGCACTGGCATCAGGCGTAGGCTCCTTGCAGCACGGCCTGGCTGTAGAGGGTGATATCCCCCATGGCGGCCGCGCCGGCCTGGTCGTCGACGTGCTCGAGGGTCATCGAGAATTCGATCTTGGCCGGGGCGCCGTCACGGAACATGGCACTGCTGGTCTCGTCGATGCCGGTGACGACGAACAGGCCGTATTGGCGGCCGCTACCCTCAACCAGTGGCCAGGCCTTGCCCTTGTCGGCCATGTCGCGGATCTGGTCGAGGTTGGAGCGGCCGCCGGTGAACTCGGGATACAGCGTGCCCGAGAGGGTGATGGTGTCGCTGCCCACGCCGACGAACTGGTAGGCCGGTCGCTCGCCCACGCGGGACTGCGAGGGGTGGCGCCACTCGGTGCGGCGTTGCAGTTGCTGATACGGCACGCTGCGAGTCTCGAACACGAACATGCCCAGGGCCATCAACATGGTGATCTCCTATTCTCGGTCCCAGAGGGATGAGCGCCCCCGGGCGCTGGCGTCGCGCTGGGCGTCGTCCAGGGCGCGCTGCACTTCGCGGGCAACGTGCTGGGCCAGCTGTTGTTCATCCATGCCGGGGGCGGCGTTGACGTTGATGTTGATATCACCCATCGAGACGCCGCCGGTGCCGGCGTTCATGCCCCCGGCAGTCAGCGGTGGGCGGTTGTCGATCTGGATGGGCTGGGTGTCGGCCTCGATGGGCGGCACCTCGGGCCGGGCGACTTGCAGCCCCGAGAGGTCGGGCCGTTGATAAGGGACGCTGCCCAGGTCCGGCAGTTCCGGCCGCTGGATGGCCAGCGCGGGCATGGTATCCAGTTGAGGCGGCCGGATGCGCAACGAGGGCAGCTCGCCGAGCTGTGGGAGCGTCGGCGATTCGGCGGTGACCTTCAGGGCCGGCAGCTCAGGCAGTCGCGGCAGCTCGATGCGTGGGGACTGCAGGGTGCCGAGGTCCGGCAATGTGGGCGCGTCGGCTGCCACCCGTAGGGCCGGCATTTCCGGCAGGCGTGGCACTTCGATGCCCGGGGCCTGAAGGGTACCGAGGTTCGGCAGTGTGGGTGCGTCGGCCGCCACTCGCAAGGCCGGCATTTCCGGCAGCCGTGGCAGTTGGATGCCCGGGGCCTGCAGGGTGCCGAGGTCTGGCAGAGTCGGGCCATCGGCGAGCATCTGCAGGGCGGGCAGCTCGGGCAGTGCCGGCGTTTCGATGTGGGGCGCCTGCAGGGTACCGAGGTCCGGCAACGTGGGCGCGTCGGCCGTCACTCGCAAGGCCGGCATTTCCGTCAGCCGTGGCAGTTGGATGTCCGGGGCCTGCAGGGTGCCGAGTTCGGGCAGGGCCGGGGCATCGGCGAGCATCTGCAGGGCGGGCAGTTCCGGCAGTGCCGGTGTCTCGATGCGGGGCGCCTGCAGGGTGCCGAGGTCCGGCAGTGTGGGCGCGTCGGTCGCCACTTGCAGGGCGGGTAGCTCCGGCAGGTGTGGCGCCTCGATCCGTGGGGCTTGCAGGGTGCCAAGATCTGGCAGTGCCGGGGCGTCTACAGCCACTCGCTGGGCAGGCAACTCCGGCGGCACCGGTGGTGTGGCGGTGGCCACGTTGGGCAGCGTCAGCGCGCCCAGGGTGAGGCCGGCACCGGCCCGGCGCAGCTGGTCGCCGAAGCGGTCGATCTGGCGGAGTGGACTTTTTTCGCCGGCGGCGAGGCCCTGGCGCAGCCCTTCCATGACCTGGCCACCGATGTCGCGGAAAACGCGCGACGGGCTGTTGATATCGAGCTTATCGCGGGCGAATGCCACGATGCCATCGGCCATTTCACCGGCCTGGCCGGCCACGGCACCGGCGCCCTGGCGGATGCCGTCGCCCAGGCCCCGGGCCACGTCTTTGCCGGCCTGCAGAGTGCCGGCGGCGGCCCCCTTGGTGGCGTTCCAGGCGGCCTTGGCGCCGTCCTTCACGCCCTGGCCGATGTTGCCGGCGATCTCGCGCCCGGTGGCGGCGGCACTGCCGATGGCGTTCTTCATCCAGCCGGCAATGCTGGAGGCCAGGCCGACGACCTTTTCGCGCAGTGAGCCGACCAGGTTGGCGATGCCGTTGATGATGCCCTGGACAATGTCGCCGCCAAACCCGGTGAACACGCGGGACGGGCTGTTGATGCCCAACACGCCCTTGAACCAGCTGATGACGCTGCGCGCCATGCCGGTGATCTTCTGGCGTAGGGTGCCGAGCATGTTACCAATGCCGCCGATCAGGCCGTCGATGATTGCCGCGCCCAGGCTGGAGAATCGCTGAGGCACTTGGACACCGAGCTTGTCCAGGGTGGCGGTGATGCCACGCCAGAGCATGCCGAAGGGCGACCAGTCGATCAGCAGGTGGATGACGCCGGTGAGGCCGCCATCGAAGGCGGTGCGGACTTCCTGCCAGCCGGCTGCCAAGCCGCGCTTGAGGTTGCCGAACAAGCCTTGCATGAGGTCAATACCGAGCCCAGCGAAGCTGGCGACCAAGCGGGGGAAGAAGGTAACGATGTTGACCAACCATTTACCGAAGCGCTGACCGGCGGACGTTGCTGAGTCGAGTTGCTCTCCCGTCGCCTTCATCGGCGATAGTAGGTTGGTTACCCACTGCCACACTGCCCCAAGTGCGTCGGCCACCGTGTTCCAGACTGGCGCCAGTGGTTCCAGGACCTTTCCCAGGGCGGCAAATGCTGGCTGGATCGCAGCCACCAGCGGCGCGAAGGCCTCACGGATCTCTTTGAAGACGCCGGAGAAAAACGCACTGATCGGCTGCCAGTACTTGTAGATCAGCAGCGCCGCACCGGCGATGGCCGTGACGACCAAGCCGATGGGGTTGAGCAGCAGCGCCCGCCCCACGGTGGCCATGATCCTCCCCACCCAGAGCAGCCCCTTGCCCAGGGCGGGCAGGATGCGGCTGGTGAAGGCATAGATCTTGCCGCCCAGGCCTCCGGTCTGGATGCCCAGCATGGCCAGCCCGTAGCGCACGGTGACGATGGGGCCGAGCAACGACGCGACCATGATGGTCAGGGCACCGCCGACGGCAACCAGCCCGGCGATGCCGGCGGCGGCGGTGGCCAACTGGGCGGTCAGCTCGGGGTTGGCTTTCATCCACTCACCGACGGCGCGGGTGATGGCGGTGACGTTCTGGATGAGGTCGCGCAGGGGGCCTTCGTTGGTATCGGTCAGGGTGATGCCGATTTCCTGCCAGGCACTGTTCAGCGATTTGAGATCGCCACCGATGTTGTCTTCCATGGTGCGCGCCATGCGGGCGTTTTCGCCGGCGGCGACTTCCAGTTTAGCGATCAGCTCATCGAGGGCCCCGGTGCTCATCTGGCTGACCAACTCGGCCATGCCCGAGCCGGCCTCGGCGCCGAAGATCTTCTGCAGGGCGGCCTTGCGCTCGACGTTGCCGAGTTCCTTGGTGGCGTCGTTGAGGTCGCGCAGGATCTCGGGCATGGCGCGCATGTTGCCCTGGGCGTCGGCCACCTTGATGCCCAGTTGGTCGATGATGCCAGCGGCCTCGGCGGTGGGCTCGGTGAGGCGGTTCATCATGGCGCGCATGGTGGTACCGGCCTGGCTGCCCTGGATGCCGACGTTGCCGAGCATGCCGGCCATGGCGCTGGCTTGCTCGAGGGTGATATCGAGTCCTTCGACTCCGCCCAGGTACTTGACGGTATTGCCGAGTTTCTCGAGATCCACGTTGGCCCGGCTGGCGGTGGCCGAGAGGATGTCGGCCACGCGGGTCATGGCGCCGTCCTGCTCGAGGTCGATCTTGAAGGTGCCGGCGATGTTGGAGGCAATATCCGCCGTGCGGCCGAGCTCGGTGTTGTTGGCGATGGCCAGGTCGAGCACGTCGCCCATCGAGGATTTGATGGCCTCGGCACTCATGCCGGCACGCAGCAGGAATTCTTGGCCGGCGCCGACTTCGTTGGCACTGAAGGCGGTGGAGCCACCCAGCTCGCGGGATTGTTGCTTGAGGGCTTTCAGGCGCGGGTCGTCATCCTCGAATCGCCCGACGGCCTGAACGGCGCTCATCTGCTCGCCCCAGGCGACGCCAGGGGTGAGCATGCGGGCGCCGCCGTACAGTGCCGCGCCGCCGGTGGCCAGGCCGGTCATGCCGGCGCTGCGCATGTTGTTGGCTCGACCGATACCGCGCTGGTACTGGTCGGCCGCGCGCTGCGCCTGCCGCTGGGCATCGGCGAGCCTGCCCAGTTTCTGGCGCTGCTGGTCGATGTCGTCGGTGGTACTGCGAACCTTGCGGCCGAGTTCACGCTCGGCATCCGAGAGCTTGCCCGTCATGCCGTGGGTCTCGCGTAGTCCCTGGCGTAGGCGGCGGGCCTTATCGGTCTGGTCGGAATACTTGCGCGAGAGCTCCCGGGCTTTCTTGATCGCCTGGTCGCGCTCGCGATTGAGGGCGGCGGTGTCGCCCTCGGTGTGGCGGATCTGTTGCGACAGCGCCTTGACCCGCTCCTGCTGCTCTTTCAGCGCATTGCCGCTTTCGCTGGCCTGGCGCTTCATGGCCTTGAAGGCTTTCAGGTCCTTCTGAGCGCGTTCGAGTTGCTTGAGCTGTTGGCGGCTGGCCTTGAGGGCCTCGGCAGTTTTCTCGCTGCCCTCGGTGATCTTGCGCAGCGGCTTGGTGGCGTTATTGACGGCGTTGAGAACGACTTGAAGCTTGAGATCGCGCGCCATGTCCGGCTCCGTCAGCGGCGCCGCTGCGCTTGCGCGCGCGTTCGCGCCAGTCCATCAGTTCGCGCAGGGTGAAATCTGCGCAGTCGGCAGGGGACCAGTGGAAGACGGTGGCCAGGTCGGCCATGGCGTCTTCCACCTGGTCGGGCAGGCTCAGGCGGTGTCGCCCTTGGCCTGCCTCGTCAGCAAAAAACCGGCCACTTCGCTACCACACTGGACCAGGTCGGCCGGGTCCATCTCGCGTACCTCGGGCTCGGTGAGCGCGGGCGCGGACAGGCGCGGGATCAACTTGATCAGGGCGTCGGTCTGCATCTGCAGCACGTCGGTCAGGGCGATGCCGCGCAGCTCGCCGCTGCGTGGCTTGCGCAGGGTGAGGCTGTCGATGACTTGCTCGCCACGCTTGATGGGGGTTTCGAGTTCGACCTTGCCGGTGACGGGCTGGGTTTTCTCGGCGGTTTTATCGGTCATGGGGTGTAGCTCCTGGTCGGGTCAAAACAGGCCACGGGCCGCAAAGAGCAGGGCGGCCAGGCCGAAGAGTGAAGCGCCCATCAGGGCGGCGATGGCGAGGAGGAAACCGGCTCGGTCTGCACCTTTAGGTGTCACGTTATGCCCCCTGCAGCACGGCGATAATGTCAGGCAGCCGCCAGGCGATGGCCGTGGCGGACAGGGCGAGACAGCAGGCGATGAAGGCGGCCACGGTGCGCCAGAGGCCACATACTTGTCGCTGCATGATTTCATGAGCTATAGCCCCAGAGCGGCGCGGCGCTCGGCCAGGCGGTCCTCGCCGTTGACCTTGAACACGTAGCCGGGAATATCGACCTCGATCACCGTGCTGCCGTTGATGATCAGCTTGTAGTAGCTGAGCGTGCTGGTGACGGAGTGTTCGGTGTTCTCGCCCGACTGGGCGTCGCCCATGTCGATCTCGGTGTGGCGGCCGCGCATGACGACCTCGACCGGCACCACTTCCTGGTCGTCGTCGCTTTCGTAGCTACCGGTCATGCGCAGCAGGTCGGCGTCGATGCGGCTGGTGCCGTAGTTGTCGAACATGGCGGCGATCAGGCCGCCGACGGTCCATTCGCAGGTCATCAGGCCGTCGATGCCCATATCGATGCCGACGGTGCCTTCCATGCCGCCGCCGCGCCATTCCTCGATCTTGCGCGAGAGCGTGGGCAAGGTGACGGACTGGATCTGGCCCTGCCAGGAGTCGCCGTTGGCGAACAGGTTCAGGTCCTTGAGTTTCTTGGGGAGTGCCATGGGTCAACGTCTCCTGTTCAGGTCAGCGCGGCGACGCGCTCGGCGAAGTTGGCGAGGTAGGTGTCGGTGATCCGCTGCTGGAAGCCGAGGTCCTCGAGCGGCGGGACCGGGGTGTAGTCGTAGTCGATGCGCAGCTTGCCGGCCTTGAGCGCCTGGGTGGTGTTGAGCTCTTCATTCAGCCAGGCCTCGCCGTCGACGATGTAACCCAGGTTCTTGAGCTCGCGCAGCTTGGCGTTGATGCCTTCGATGATGTCGCGGGCCAGGCTGGGGTGCATGGGCTTGTCGACGGCCCACAGGTGCGCCTCGGCGATGGTGTCGGCGAGGATCTGCGCGGTGCGGGTGTAGTTCTCGAACGGGAACAGCGACTCGGGGCCGGCGCAGGTGCGCGAGCCCCAGAAGCGATAGCCCTGCTGGTTGATCAGCGTGGTGACGTCGGCGGCGTTGAGGATACCGGCGTCGGTGTCGGGCGATTGCAGGTCCCAGAAGACATCGGCCGAGATGCCGGTGACGCCGTTGACCGGGATGTTAGAGAGTGTCTTGTGCCAGCCCACGGTCTGGTCGAGCTTGGCTCGTAGGCCTAGGGCACGGGCCACGGCGCTGACCGTCTTGGTGGCACCCGCGTCGATGTCCCAGGCCTCGAACTCCGGCCAGATGACCATCAGCTCGCGGGCGCCGAAGCTGTCTCGATAGGTGGTGGCATCGGTGACGGTGGAGGCACCGTCGGCGCCGACATAGGCGAAGGCGCGGAGGTCCTGAGCGATGGAGACCAGGGCGGTGGCCACCGGCTGGGTATCCAGCTCCGGCGCGCCCAGGATGCGCGGCGTCACGCCCAGCTTTTGCTTGGCGGTGAGCAGGGCTTGCAGGCCGGTGCGTCGTGACTCGGGGGTCACGGTGCCGACGATGTTGCTGGTGGTCTCGGCGTCGTCGGCGCCTTCATCGACGCGCACGACGACGATGACCGGGTCGCACTGGTCGGCAATGGCGTCCAGGGTGCGCGCCAGGGTGCCGGTGGTACCGGCCTGGCCGATGGCACGGCCGACATTGGTGATCAGCACGGGAGTGTCGAGCGGGAAGGTGGTCGCGTCGGCATCCGGCCCCGTACAGACGATGCCGATGATGGACGTGGAGACGGTGCGAATGACGCGGGTGCCGTCGTTGATTTCGGCGACCCGGACGCCGTGATGGTATTGGTCGAGAGCCATGAGTCGATCCTGATCAGGGGAAACGGTGGCGGAGTTGCGTACTCAGGCCTTCATGGTGTGGTGGAGGCGTGGGTGGGGCGAGTGCTGGCCGGTGTAGAACGCGCGTCTTACACCTGAGGTTGTTATTTCATCTGATCGTCGCTACAAGGGGAGACGTCACACCGTTGCTTGGTGTGGGAAGTAGTATCTTGCAACTCACGATGAGGTAACGCGGAATGTCCGGATACTATGAGCTTAAACAGGCCACCGATGGCCAATATCACTTCACACTCAAGGCCGGCAACCATGAGGTAATCCTTTCCAGTGAGCGTTATACCACTCGTTCAGCCGCAGAGAACGGTATTGAGTCTTGCCAAAATAACTGTGGGAACGACTCGCGTTATGATCGTAAGGAGTCTGTTTCTGGCCAGCCGTATTTCAACTTGAAGGCAGCAAACGGCCAGGTTATCGGCACCAGTGAAATGTATTCGTCCGTGTCGGCTCGCGAGAATGGCATCAGCTCTGTAAAGACGAATGGCAAGAGTACCTTCATCAAGTAAGGTTAAAGCACCAAAGAGCCCGCCACAGTGGCGGGCTGTTGAATTTTCCATCCCTTGGTTTGGCTACCAGAGCAGCTGGTAGGCCAGCACCAGTGCCAGGCAGGCAACGGCCGGGGCGATGAGGTCGAGGGCAGAGTCTTTCGACCAGCCGCGCAGCAGGCCTTCCCACCAGCGCACCGGGAGCGTCTGCCCCCATTGCCAGCCACGCTGAATGCCCAGCTTGTATTCGTGCTGGGTGATCTCGCGGCCGAGATAGAGGGCGATGGCCACTGCCGCGCCGAGGATCTCGCCGGCGGGCAGGTCGAGCCGGGTCATCACGGCCCAGATCGTGACGGTGATGAGCACGGCGATGATGGCATGGGCCAAGTGTGATTGGTTCATTGCATCAGTACCTCCGGTTTAGTGGGCCACTCGACGGCGTCGGGGGTATCGAATCCCTGGGGGATGTCGCGCAACGCTTGTCGGTACGCGGTGACATCGGCTTTCTGCGACTCGGTCAGCGGGTAGTCCGGCATCACCGCGTAGTCGCTATCGCGCAGCAATGTGTCGCGCTGAGCACGCACTAAGCGCCACGCCTTATCGATTAGCGCTTGTTGCATTACAGGCGCCGGTAGCATGTTGCTATTGCTATCGACGTTATAATACATCTTTCCATCGTACTTAATCTTATCAATCAGCATCGTTTACGCTCCCAAATTCAGGTTTGACAGAACATTGCTGTAGTCATTCTTAAACCTGAACTGCTCTTCCAGGTTGGTATTAGTGAAAGATCCGCCAAACATATCCAGCCTGATTGTTACGTACTCCCCTTGTTCCGAGGTGTTTGCCACCATGACGCCGAGCGCGTTTGATGTGGATTCCTTCGTGACTAGGGTGTCCCTCATTGTGAAGTCGGTCGTAGCGTAGCCCGGATATTGATGTGAAAACGGTGCATTCTTCAATGAAACCTCGCACCTGTCGAGAATGACTGTCGAGATGCCTGGATAACGGCCAAAGAAACCCGATGACTCATGCAGCTCCTCAGGGCTTTCATAGTGAGCCTCAATGCGGACGCTCCGTATTCTGGCTATGGCGTTCGATAGCTTTATTAATGAGCCGTCACGTTTTCCCTCACGTTCAGCATCGAATGCCATCCTTAGGGTCGGGATGCCAAGGGTTTCATCTTCCCATCCTCTGATATCAATGAATCCTGAATAATTATCTCCTCTACCACTGATTACGTGGGTTTGACCTCCCCGAAAACTAACTACGGTTTCGAACTGTGGGATTAGCCGGCTCTTTACGCCACTCCAATCTTTCAGGGGTGAAAATGCAGCTCCAGAATTCCCATTGTCACCATCTACTGCATCGACATATAAAATCTGCCGCGCCTTATCGCGCAGCACGTCGGGGACACTCTCGGTTGCCTGATCCACCTTGTTGTCGATCTGTTGCATCTTGCCGGACACGGTATCCAGCAGGTCTCGGGCGGCGCTGACCACGTTGGTAAGTTCGTCCATCACGCTCATGGTTTAGGCTCCATTGGGGCTATTGAGTGGGGTGGTACCGTCGATAACGGCCTGGGCGAGATCGGCCAGGCCCGCTCGTCAAGGTATCGACGCGGGTGGTGCCGGCGACGATGCTGATCAGCGGGGCGCTCATGCGTGCAGCTTCTCCAGGTCCATGACGCGGAACAGCAACTTTGCCGTCTCGTTCATGTTGGTGAGCGTGGCGGCGGCATTGGCGGCGTACTGTTCGCCCCAGGCGGCCAGCGAGAGATCCGCGCCGGTGCTCTCGACGGTGACCGACTCGGCTGGCAGGGCCTCGAGGCGCAAGTCGAAGGCCAGCAGTAGGGGCACGGAATTGCTGATGTAGGCCAGCGGGCGGTCGTCGGACCACACGGCGAGCATGGTGCCGTCGTCGAGAATGAAGCCGACCTCGCGCACCCAGAATTCAGGGCCGTCGCCGTCGACCACTCCGGTGACGTGGATTTGCTGGTCGCCGATGCGCTCGCCGTCGGCGATGGGCACACGGCGGCGTTCATTATGGAGTGCGGTTTCGTCAGCGCTGGGCGTGCGCCCATGACTGCCCAGGGCGATATGGGTGACGCGTGCGGCGACGCCGTCGCCCTGGGCGTTGAATACGGCATTGATGCCGTCGAGGGTGATGACCGGTACCAGGGCCGTCATGCGGGAGCCTCCATGGTGCGATGGGTGAGGGCGACCGCCCGGCAGGTGGCGGCGGCGAGCAGGTGGGCCGGTGTCGGTGCGAGATGTGCGCGGGCACCGGCATCGAGATGAGCGACCGCGACCGTCTCCTGGGTGGCGGCCAGGCCGAACCGTGCCGGCAACGGCGGCACCCGGGGCGTGGCGCCGGCATCGATCGAAGCCACTGCCCCCGGGGTGGCCATGGCGGCCAGGCCCAGGCGGTTCGAGGCACGCAGTGGGCGATACGTCGGCCGCGCCGACTGGTGAGCCAGGGCCCGGCCATTCATGGCGCCGCCGGCGCCGAGCCGGTCGGGGCCGAACTTGGCACCGACGCGGAAGGTGTAGTGACTGCGCACGTTCTTGGTGGCGTCGATCGTGGCGCGCAGCTCGTCGTATAGCTCGGGGCCGATCAGCGCCGGCGCGTTCGGGGTCAGGTTGTCGTTGACGTACAGCAAGGCATCGAAGGTACCGCGCGGCAGATGGGGCGTGGTCTCGAACCACTCGGTGATCTCGATATCGACGCCCATGGCCTCCAGGGCGCGATCCACGGCCAGCCGGGTGCCCTTGATGCGGTGTACCTGGAAGCTGGCTGCGATGACCTCGCGCTTGACGCGCTCCGGCCAGTCCGGCGACCAGTGATCGACCGAGAACGCCCAGGCCAGGAACGGCAGCATGCGCACCGGGCAGGTGTGCGGGTTCCACAGAGTGCGCAGCGGGACCGGCAGCGTGAGTGGGTGCGAGCTGGCGACGCGGCTTTCGAGCTCGGTGCGATTCGGTGGCAGCAGCTGGCTCATGACCGGCGCCCTCCCACGGTGATGGTGGTGCCCATGCAGCGAGGTGCCTGGTGGGGTTCGGCGCGCAGGTCTTCCCAACCGTTGAGCTCCACGGCGACCACGCCCTCGACGGTCAGGGCGGCATCAATGCCGCTGCGCGTGACCCAGCCGCCGAGGCGGTGGCGTTCGACGATATAGGTGTTGAGGCGTTGGCGTGCCGCGTCGCGGACCACTTCGCTATCGGGCCCGGGGCTGAGGGTAAGCACGGCGTCGATGTGGTAGTCGGCCAGGGTGGCCGGCTGCACGGTGACGCGGTCGGTCAGCGGGCGGCGTTCGTCGATATGGGCGTGCACGGCCTCGAGCACCTCGGGCCCCGGGATGCCGTCGCCGCTTCGCGCGAGCACGGTGACGATGACGTCGACCGGCTCGGGGCTGACCACCGAGATATCGAGCACGTCGCTATGCGCGGCGCGGGCCTGGAACTCATAGGCGCCGACCGGGCCGGCGACCGAGAGCGACTCGAACGCCAACTGGATGCGGGCGCGGTAATCGGCATCGCGCTCGTAGGTGGGCGGTACCGGCGGCACGGCATCCGGATCGCCGGGGTCGAGCATCAGGCGTTTGACGTTGTAGTTGGCACCGAACTGGTCGAGATCGTCATCTTCGGCATAGGCGAGCATGACGGCGCGGGCGGCCTCGTTGATGCGTTGGCGCAGGAGCAGTTCGCGGTAGGCGTTTTCCTGCAGCAGCTTGGTTAGCGGCTCGGATTCCAGGGCCAGGGTTGCGGTGATGGCCTCGCGTTCCTCGGCCGGGTAGAGGCTGACGAGCCGGTCCTTGCGCTCGGCAAACAGGCTCTCGTAGTCGAGTGCCTCGACGATGTCCGGTGCGGGCAGCTGCGAGAGATCGATCGGGGTCGTCATGCCACGCCCCTGGCGGCCAGCGGCACGCGGATGTCGAGGTTGGCCCCGGTGGCGACGACTACGGCCTGGATGGTCAGGGTCAGCCGGCCGGGACGCTCGGTGCTCACCTCGCGCTGGATGGCCTGGACGCGGATGCGCGGTTCCCAGCGCATCAGCGCGACGATGGTCGCCGAGTAAGCGCGCAGCGCCGTGGCACCGTTCAGCGGCTGGTCGACGAGCTCGGGCAACAGCGAGCCGTAGTCGCGGCGCATGACACGCGAGCCGATGGGCGTTGTGAGGATGTCGGTAACCGACTGGCGGATGTGCTCGATGCCGCTTAGGCCGGTGCCGGTGGTGCGTTGCATGCCGTTCATGCGGGTATCCCCGTGATGCTGTTGCCGCTGGTCACGCCCAGGTGCTTATGGGTCGCCCCGATGTCGGTGCCGTTGTGCGTGACGCCGCTGCCCTGGATGGCCAGGGTGCCGTTGATGGTGACGTCGGCGTTGACGGTCGCGCCGCCCTGGGCGGTCAGCGTGACCGTGCCCTGGGCGTCGATGGTGGCGTCGCCCGGCAGCGCGGCGCGCAGGTGACTTCTTTCATGGTTGTACTCGAGCACGGCGCCATCCGGCATCTCGATCATGGTGATCTCGGGCTTGTCGCTGGGTGCCGGGATGTGGTCGGAGTTGATGCCCATCAGCACCGTAGCGCCACGCAGCTCACCGCCCGGGGTGAGCAGGAGCACCTGTTCCCCCTCGGTGGGCGGGTTCCATGTGCGCGTCTTGCCGGCGCGCTGTTCGCGCCAGGGAATCCAGTCGGTTTTCATCGCGCCCACGAACACCCGCACCCTCGCCGGCTTGGGCGGCGACGCGGTGATGTTGCCGTGATCGACCTCGGCGATGACGCCGGGGCGTACCAGGTTGTGCAGCAGGCGGTTGATCTCGACTTGGTTCATGCCGCTATCGTGGCGGGGTGCCGCGCGCGGGCGAAGCGGTGCCCGGTGTAAGAGTGGCGCTCTACACCGGGGATGGTTCAGGGCGTTGTGAGGTGCTCGAGCAGAGCGTCCTGGATGGCCTCTCGGTCGGCGTCGCTGAAGCCGAGCAGTTGCCGTTCGGCGTACTTCACGCGTGGGCCGTCGCCGTCGACGTTGTCGTGCAGACCGTACTGGTGCACGCGGACGATGCGGTTGACGCGGCCGAAGAAGCCGGCGACCGCCGCGTCGCTGGTACCGCGCGTGCGCAGATATTTGGCGGTGCGCAGCTTGTTGAACATGCCACGCCGGCGGATCGAGCCGGCCTTCTGGCGGTTCTGGGGTTTGCGTGGGGCGTATGCGCTGCCGTCGGGGTTTTCCTGGGCCTTGATGCGTTCGCGTTGATTCTGGCGCAACGTGGTGGCGACGCGGCGGGCGAGTTGGCGGCGTTGCTTGGGCTCGAGCCGGGCGAGCAACGGCCCGACCCAGTCCTCGAGTTGTTCCAGGTCAGTAGAGCTCATCGTCGACTCCGGCCGTTTCCCACTCGGCGATCTTGACGAAGTCGCCGCCGAGGCGCTCGCGGATCTCCAGCGTCCACTTCACGCCGGGGCAGTCGGGCCGTTCGAAGCGCGGCATGCGGTGCTCGGCGGTGATGCGGCCGGATTCGCAGTCGCGCTTTGCGACCACGCGTTCGTCGAGGCGCACCCGCAGGGCGAGGTCGACGGCGTCGTTGTTGAGGATCTCCGCCTCGAATGACACGGCCTGCTCGGGTTCGAGGTCGGGCTGATAGATCGACAGCCAGTCAAGCAGCGGCAGCATGATGGCGTCGATCTCGCCGGCGTAGTCGGTGAGGATCAGTTGCGCGGTGAAGCGATAGCCGTGGCTGAGGTTGGGACCGCGTGAAAACTGCACGCTGCCATCCTCGACGAAGGTCAGCAGGCGGTCCGGATCGCGCTTGAGGTCGGGCACGGCGTCGATCAGATACTGACGCAGAGCGCTGAGTTTGCGCATGGTGAGGTCTCCCGGTCAGCGCCGCAGGCGACGTTCAATGGCCACCGCCAGACGGTCGCATTGGCGACCGAGCCAGCGCAGGGGCGAGAGGCAGGCTTCGAGCCATTGGGTCAGGATAGTGCGCAGGCGTTGGCGAAAGGTCATGGCGCATCTCCCGTTGTGGCGTGGCAGTCGATGATGGCGTCGACTCGGGCAGCGCAGCTTGCCCAGGCGGCCTCTGTCAGTTCCAACTGGCGGTGCATTTCACCGTTGGTCGTCGGATGGCTGGCCGGCAGCGTGCAGGGAGACGGGGTCGCGCAGTGCTTCACGATAAGCGGCGGCGCCGGTGACGGCGTTTCGGTCGCGCAGGCGGATAACAGACTCAGGCAGACGAGTGTCGGCCCAAGCGCGTAGCTCGGCATTTTCACGTTGCAGCTCCTCGAGGCTGGCGAGACGGTCGGAGGCGGTGCGCTCGAGCGTTGCGAGCGTATCGTTCAGGGCACGACGCTGGTCGGCGAGACGCTCGGCGTTATCCCATAGCGCCTCGATGACCACTTGGCGTTGCCGGCTTTCCTGTTGGGCTCGATCGCGTTGATCCGACAGACGTGCGGCGTATTGCTGGGCGGCGTTACCGCGCTCCCATAGCGCCCAGCCACCCACGGCCAGGCCGATCAGCAGGAAGAACAGCAGTCCCCACCGGACCAGTGGCCCGTCGAGTCGGGTCAAGATCGATCCCATGATCCCACCCCCACCAGGCAGAGTTCGCGCTCGGCGGCCCGGCGCTTGACCAGTCCGGCGAGCTTACGGCCGTTCGCGTAGATCCAGCGCGACAGCTCATTGCATGCCGCGCGGACCTTGCCGGCATTGAGGCGCTCGAGCAGCGTGGACCGTGCGAAGGCGCCTTCTCCGACATTGAAGATGAAGCTGCCCAGGGCAGCACGCCGGGTCGGTGGCATGGCATCCAACACGCTCGTGGATACCTCGCGTTGCAGAGCGTCGAAGGCCTCACCCAGATCTCCGGCCAATAGACGTTGGCACTCGGCGTCGCTGAGTGTCTGGCCGAGCTCGACATCCGGACCTGTGTGCCCGGTGCAGATGGTCGGGATGCCCACCGGGTCGGTATAGGCCGTGTTGCGAGTGCCTTCGTAGTGGCCGACCACCTGGATGGCAAGCGTGAGCGCGCCGCCGGCGGCCGCACCGATGGCACCTCCGCCGAGCCAGCGGTTTCGGTTCATCATGTCTCCGTCTCCGTGTTGGTGCGGCGTTGGCGTCGCCACTGTCGAAAGCGGTTGATATAGCGCGGTACCAGCAGGCCGATCTGTAGCCCCAGATAGCAAAGCGTGAGCACGGTGACCCAGTCCGACGGCGTCATGCCGCCGGCATGCAGCAGTGCCACGAGTGCCGGTGGCGTGGTCTTCATGGCCTCGGTGGTGACGTTGAGCTCTTGCGCCATGGGGCGTCCTACGTTGTCGGTCGTGTTAGTCCCAGAGCTGCACGCTGGGTGCGCGCACGGGCTCGGGGGCGATGTCGGGCAGGGTGACCGGGGTGCCCGAAGGCAACACGGCACCCAGCTCGGCGATTCCCTGGTTGAGTGACAGGACCTGCTCGGTCACCTCGGCGGTGCGGCCGAGGTGGCGGTAGCAAATGCGGTCCAGGGTGTCGCCCTGCTCGCTGCGCACGGTGCGGCTCATATCAACTCGACGGTAGTGTGGGGCCGGCCCTCGATCTCCGAGATGGCCCAATGGGCATCGCGGCGGTAGGCATCGGCCGGGTCGTCGAGCTCGAGGCCGCGCTCCCGGGCTGAATTGGTGGCGTCGTAGTCGGCATAGCGCTCTGCCAGGCCGGCGTGAGCCATCGACATCACGGCCCGCTCGTAGAGGGCCCGGTAGATGCCCGGGGCCTGCCAGATCGGCACCGGGATGGCATCGACAGTGGGGTAGCCGTCGGCCATCTGCTCGGCCTGCCAATCGCGCAGCACGCGGTTGATGTGGGCCATGGCAGCCTCGAGAGCACCGGTCAGCCGCGCATCGGTGACGGTACCGTCGAGACGGTGTCGATCGCGGAAGGTCTCCGGCTCAATGTCCGGCCAGAAACCGTTGTTGGTCACCGGCCGCGCGGGCGGCTCGGCGTCTGGCGTGGTGTTTGAGTGGATGCCGGTGGAAACGAAGCTGCTCATGGGACTCCTGTTAAGAAGGGGGTGGACCGGTTCGGCGAGGTAGGCCGGGGCCGCTCGCTGGCCGGTGCCCCCTTGGCGTCGGCGTGCGACTCGGTGTCAGGCCGGGGCGTTACTGCCCTGGCCAGCGTTCTGTTGTTGCTTGAGTTCGCGCTCAAGGCGCTCGATGTCCTTCTTCACCCCGGCGCGGTCGTTGAGCTCCAGGGCGCGCTGCAGGTGCTCCAGGGCCTCGGCGGCGTGGCCACCGCGCGCGCGTTCGGCATAGCCCAGGGCCTTATGCAGCTTGGCGCGGATGGGGTCGTGCATATCCGCTTCGCGCGTAAGCGCTTCGGCGCGTGCCAGGTGCATGGCCAGCTCAGCAGCGTCGTTGGCTGCGTGGGCCCGGCCTTCATCGGTGTCGTCGTGCGGCTTTTCGAGCTGCCGCATAGCTTCCTCGGCCAGCTGCTCGGCGACAATGCTCGGCGTGTCGCGCTCGAAGCGGTCGGGCGTATCCAGCCCATGGCGCAGCGCGTATTCGGCGATGGCCAGGGCGCCGGCGAGGTCGCCGATATCCAGCCGCCAGAGCATGACGGTGACGACGACGTCGTCCTGGGCGCCGGTACCAGCCTCGAGCACGCCGGCGACGTAGGCGTCGAACTCCGGCAACAGCTCGCGCTTCTTGTCGATCTTGCGCTCGGTGCTCTTGATGCCCTTGAGCGTGCGCCGGGCCTCATACAGGGCGGCTGCGTGCAGTTCGTACTGTTCGCCAGACTGCGACTGGCCCGGAGAGGCGCCACCGGCCGCCATGGCGGCGGTGACGCGCTGGTAGTGTCGACGAGCGGGGGATGTCATCGGGGCTCCTTACTGGGCGAACTCGATGTTCTCGACCAGGCAGCCGAACCCGTAATCCTCGACGACATAGGCGTCGTTGGAGGATTCATAGTTCTCGATCCGGTTGCGCTTGGGGTTGTCCTGCAGGTAACGGCGGCGGCTGCCGCGTTGCCAGTACAGGGAGAGGTTCTCGAGGCTGGTGATCAACATGGCGCCGTCGGGCACGAAGGGCACGCGCACCGCCTGCAGGCCGCCGACACGCTTCTGGCTGACGATCATGTCCAGCGCCCGGGCTTCGGTGGGCGTCTCGGCATGCTGCTGGATCAGCGGGAAATACTTGTCGGCGAGCATCTTCCGGCCCATCACGGCGACCAGGTCGGTAGACTCGCGATGCCAGGGATCGACCATCTCGTTGACGGCATCGAATACCAGGGCGTCGAGGTTGTTGTAATCGCCGCCGCTGCCGATGACGACCTTGCCGGCGGTGGCCCCGTCCTTGAGCACCCGCTGCGGGGCGGCGTCGCGGTAGTGCTGCAGCCAGCCCTTGTTGACGTCCTGCAGCATCGGGTGGGCGACGCGGTCGGTTTCGACGGCCGCCGCGGTACCGTTCAGGCCGATCATGATGCGGTCCAGCGCCTGTCGGCGAACGATGGCGTTGCGCAGTCGAGTCTGGAAATCGGGGAAGCGCGACCAGGCGTCGAGCTGCGCCCATCTGACGTAGGTGTCGAACTCCGTGGAGGCGCACTCGTAGCCGGTGGCCGTCAGTTCGGATACGTCACGCGGGGCGCGATCCTTGGATTCGACATCGGTACGCCCGGCAATCGGTCCGATAACGCCCATGCCGACCTTCTGGCCCTTGATCTCGTCGACGCCGACCACGTTGATGCGGCCCAGGAACTCGCTGGACTCCTGGATGCGGGATTCCAGCGTCTGCTGCACCGAGGGTTCGACGTTGAACATCTCGGTGGCACTGGCGACACCATTGATGGTGGCCAGGCGCTCGCGGAACTGGTTAAGAGCTTGACGGGTATCGTTACGCATTGGGTGTCCTCAGCAGTCGGTCTGGGCGGCGCCGCCGTCGCTGCCCAGAGCGGGGGCGCGATGCGGCGTGTCGGGGGTGTTGTCGAGCTGGGTATAGAGCTCGTCGAGACGGCGCTTGACCTCTTCGTGGGCGGTCTTCAACTCGTTGAAGGCCTCGGCGGAGGGGCGCTTGTCGAGCTCGGCCTTGAGGTCGCCATGTTTCTGGACAAACACTTCGAGCGTCTGCTCGAGCTCACCCCGGAATGCCTCGAAGCCCTTGGCGGTCTTGGCGTCGTGCTTCTTGAACAGCGCCTTGACGCGGTCGGCCAGGGAGGGGCCTTGTTCCTCGGCGGTTGGCTCGCTGAAATCGAGCGCGGTCTCGACCGCGGCGGTGAACAGGTTGTCCGGATGTTGCTTGCGGGCGGCCAGCGGGGAGGACTGACCCGCTTCGCGCGAGAACTTGAGCATCTCGGTCCCCAGCGACGCCGGCGAATCGGTGACTGCCAGGCCTTCGAGATATGCCTCGCCGGTATCACCGAAACTCGGGTTGACCTCGATGGAGGTGTAGACCTTCTGGCGTTGACCGTTGATCTCTTTCAACTGGTCGGTCGGGTCGATGTCGGCGAACAGGCCGAGCTTGCCGCCGGCGACTTCCTCCGCCTTCAGCGCGGTGACGTCACCGAGCGCCGCGAACGGTCCATCGGGCAGCATCCCGCGCATGTGCTCCATGAAGATGCGGGCCCCGTACGTGGCGGGGTCGTAGTTAGCGGCCATCTGCTCGATCCATTCTCGCTTGATCTCGCGGCCGTCGGTGGTGGCGCCTTCGGTGGCGACTTGGAACCAGTGCATGGGCGTCCTCGGGTCGGGTGTCTGACGATGCCGTCAGGTTCCGCGCCCACGGCCAGCGCCTCAACGCGGGGCCGGTGTAAGAGGGCACGCCTACACCGAGGCCAGGACGGTGGCGCCTCGCGCGCGGGTAGGCTGTCGGCATGACGACACCGCTACCCGATACCCCAGATTCCCCGCGCCTGACGGCCCGCCATCTCTACTGGCAGGGCTGGCGAGTGGCGCGTATTGCCGAGTTCCTCGACATCAAGGCGCCGACCATTCATAGCTGGAAGGAACGCGACGGCTGGGAGGAGGCGTCGCCGACCGAGCGGGTGGAAGGGGCGCTGGAGTCGCGTCTGGTTCAACTGATCGGCAAGGACGCGAAGGAAGGGAGGGATTTCAAGGAAATCGACCTGCTAGGTCGGCAGATCGAGCGGCTGGCCCGAGTGCATCGGTACCAGGAGACGGGCAAGGAAGGCGATCTCAATCCCAACATCGAGCGCCGCAACGCCGGCGAGAAGAAGAAGCCTCGCCGCAACTACCTGGACGACGACCAGATCGAGCAGCTCAAGGCGGCGTTCCTCGAACGGTGCTTTCAGTACCAGCTGGACTGGTATGAGGCCGGGCTCAAGCATCGCATTCGCAACATTCTCAAGAGCCGCCAGATCGGCGCGACGGACTTTTTCTCCCTCGAGGCGATCGTCGACGCCTTCGAGCACGGCCGGAACAAGATCTTCCTCTCGGCCAGCAAGGCCCAGGCGCATATTTTCCGTAACTACATCACGAAGTTCGTCAAGGAGGTCTGCGACGTCGACCTCAAGGGCGATCCGATCGTCTTGGACAATGGCGCGGAATTGCACTTCCTGGGCACCAACTCGAAGACCGCCCAGGGCTACCACGGCGACGTCTATCTGGATGAGTACTTCTGGATTCACCGCTTCCAGGAATTCCGCAAGGTCACCTCCGGGATGGCCATGCACAAGAAGTGGCGCCAGACCTACTTCTCGACGCCCTCGAGCCTGGGCCACGAGGCCTACCCGTTCTGGTCCGGCGAGCTGTTCAACAAGCGCCGCAAGAAGAGCGAGCGCCAGGAGTTCGATGTCAGCCACGCCGCGCTGGCCGGCGGGGCGCTATGCCCGGACGGCCACTGGCGGCAGATCGTCACCGTCGAGGATGCCATCGCCGGCGGCTGCGACCTGTTCGACCTTGAGCAGCTCAAGCTGGAATACAGCCCCGACGAGTACGCGAACCTGCTGATGTGCCAGTTTGTCGACGACAGCCAGAGCGCCTTCCCGCTGTCCCTGGTGCACCCCTGCATGGTCGACAGCTGGGAGGTCTGGGACGACTACCGGCCGTTTGCGCCGCGCCCGGTGGGCGACCGCGGGGTGTGGATCGGATACGACCCGACCGGTACCGGCGAGGATGGCGACGGCGCCGGCCTTGTGGTGGTGTTGCCGGCACGCAGTGCCGGCGAGAAGCACCGCATCCTGGAGCGTCACCGGCTCAAGGGCGAGGACTACGAGGCCCAGGCGGCGTTCATCGAGTCGTTCCGCACCAAGTACCGCATCGAGCATATCGGCATCGATGTCAGCGGTCTGGGCGAGGCGGTGGCCGAGCACGTCGAGAAGTGGTTCCCGACGCTCACCCGCTTCCGCTATGACCCGGCGGTGAAGGGCCGGCTGGTCATGCAGGCTCAGCAGATCATGCGCAAGGACCGGCTCGAGTTCGACGCTGGCTGGAGGGACATGGCTGAGTCGTTCATGGCCATCAAGCGCGAACTCACCGCCTCCGGCCGCCAATTCACCTACACCAGCGGGCGCAGCAAGGCGACCGGCCATGCCGACCTTGCCTGGGCCGCCATGCACGCCCTCAGCCACGAACCGATCGACGGCCCGGCCGTAGGGGCTGGGCAGTCCATCATGGAGATGTCCGAATGACCGCCACCGAGAAACCCCGCGTCCGCGTTCCGGCCTACCAGGTCAGCGATGGCGGCGCCGCGTCAAGCGAATCGGCCAGCCTGTCAACGGAAACGCCCGTATCGTCAAACGCCCGTGCCCAGGCCTTCAGCTTCGGCGACCCGGAGCCGGTGACCAGCATGCGCGATGTGATCTACGAGGGGATCTGGCTGTCGCCGGACGAGTGGTACGAGCCGCCGGTGCCGATGTCGATCCTGGCGAAGAGTTACCGGGCCACGGCTCACCACGGCTCGGCGCTCCAGGTGAAACGCAACATCCTGCTGCGCACGTTCGAGCCCCACGAGCTGCTGGGTCGACGGACGTTCTCGGCGCTGGCCCTGGATTACCTGGTGTTCGGCAATGGCTACCTCGAGGAGGTGCGCGGCCGGCTGGGCAAGCGGCTACCGTTCCGCCACCTGGGCGCCAAATACATGCGCCGCGGCGGCAAGCGGGCCGATCGCTACTGGTGGGTGCCCAACTACCTGGAACGTACCGAGCTGCCGCGGGGCCGGGTTATGCACCTGCTCGAGCCGGACATCGACCAGGGGATCTATGGCGTGCCGGACTACCTGGGCAGCCTGCAGTCGGCCTGGCTCAACGAGTCTGCGACGCTGTTCCGCCGGCGCTACTACCTGAACGGCAGCCACGCCGGGTTCGTGATGTACGTCAGCGACCCGGCTCATGACCAGCGCGACATCGACGACCTTCGCCAGGCGCTCAAGGAGAGCAAGGGCGTGGGTAACTTCAAGAACCTGTTCATGTACTCGCCCAACGGCAAGAAGGACGGGGTGCAGATCATCCCGGTCTCGGAGGTCGCCGCCAAGGATGACTTCTGGAACATCAAGAACATCACGCGCGATGACCAACTCGCCGGTCACCGGATCCCCCCTCAGTTGATGGGCATCATCCCGCAGAACACCGGCGGTTTCGGCGATGTCGAGAAGGCGGCCCGGGTGTTCGTCGCCAACGAGCTCGAGCCGCTGCAGGCCACCATGCGCGAGATCAACGAATGGGCCGGCGAGGAAATCGTGCGGTTCGACCCGTATTCCCTCGAGGGCGATGGCAGCCCGGCCACATAGCAACCATAAGAAAAAGCGCCCGTGGCTGAGCCAACGGGCGCGAATTGCTCGCGTTCATCCTTGATCGCTGGGGAGCCTCCCGAGCTCCTCGAGCAACAGCATCATTCTATCTCAATGCTGTATATATAAACAGGTATAAAGGATGACGAATAAGCCGATTCTCCCATGGATGGGAGGCAAGCGACGCCTGGCCAAACAGATCATTCCGCTGTTTGACGACCACACTACCTATGTCGAGCCGTTCTGTGGCGGCGCGGCGATCTTCTTCATGAAGGAGCCCAGCCATGTCGAAGTCATCAACGATGCACACGGTGAGCTGATCAACCTCTATCGTTGCGTCAAGCACCATCCTGATGAGCTGGTCCGGCAGTTCCGATGGAGCCTGGTCAGTCGAGCCGAGTACATGAGCCAGCGTGAGCAGGATCCACGCCACCTGACCGATATCCAGCGGGCGGCGCGGTTCTTCTATCTGCAGAAGCTGGCGTTCGGAGGGCGAGTACAGGGGCAATCGTTCGGCACCACGGTGACCAGTCCGCCCCGTATGAACCCGCTGCGTCTTGAGGAGGATCTCAGCCAGGCGCACCTTCGATTGTCTCGAACGGTGGTCGAGCACCTGGACTGGGCGGAGTGCATCGAGCGCTACGATCGGCCGGGCACGCTGTTCTATCTCGATCCGCCATATTGGGGCACGGCAGGGTATGGCAACGAGTTCGGGCTCGAACAGTATGATCGCATGGCCGAACTCGCCCATCGCATCCAGGGCCAGATGGTGATCAGCGTCAACGACATTCCCGAGATGCGTCGAGCGTTCGCTGGCCTCAACATTCGCTCGACCCAGCTGCGTTACACCGTCGGCCGCAAGGCCTCGAAGGAAAGCGGTGAGCTGATCATCACCAACCGATAACCTCACCAGCATGAACCAGGCCGCCTCAACCAGGGCGGCCTTTTCGCGTGCACTTGCGTGAAAATCGGGTGAGACGCATTCGTTCCTTATAGTGCGTCTATAGCCCCATGCACCCGCCTGCCGGTCGCCGCCGTTCAGCTGATCCGGGCGTCGGCTCGACCCGACCCGAGATCGTCGCGCACGCGGCCAGCCTGGCCCAAGGCGACCCCGGCAGCGCACCGCCGCGCGCCGTCGACACCCCGCCCCGCCTGCGCGCTAAACGTGTTGGTTTTTATGCACCCACGCATCTTGACTCCAGGGCCCGCCGCCCCTGGGCGTGAGAGGCGCTTAAATACCCGATCCTGTTATGCGCTTTTATGCAGTTTTCCGCACTTGTGCACAGGCGGTTGGTCGTAGGGCAGGGTACCAACGCAAAGAGCCGGCTGAGATCGGCAGCCGGCTCTTGCGAGCTGTGTCATTTTTGGTACTTGATGGCAATGAGAGCCGTGGTTGTCAGGCTTCGTTTCAAGCCCTCATCAGGCTGCCTCATCGGGAGGCCTTTTCGCGCGTCCGCACGGCAAATCTCGGCCGTTCCTCACCGCACATCTATGGCCCTCAAGCGATCGGCAACATACCGCCGGCCGAGCGAGAAGCGCTGTATTATAAGCAACAGAGCCAGGCCAAGAAGGCTGCCTGACTTGGAATGACCGCTTACAGTCCTGATACTCTCTAGTCAGCTGTATGACCCGCCTCGTCTCTATGGTGAGCACAACAGGGAGCTTTCGCAATGGCCGAACAGAACCGCGTGATCGCCTTTTATGACGAGCGGATGCTGGCCCATGAGCCGGATATCGAGGTGCCTTTCGTGCCGGGTCGCATGGATGATCGTATCCGCAGTCTGTTGTCGGGGCTGGGTGTCCCCTGGAAGTATCCGGAACACCCCGCCAGGCTAACTGCCATCCGGCATCTGCTGGAACTCGAGCCAGTTGCTGGCGTGACCTTCGAGTCAGGCATGGCAGCGACGCGGGAGCAACTGGGCCGCGTGCACACCAGTTCCTATCTGGACCATATCTTCGAGCTTCGCGGCCAGAGCGCCTGGCTGGATGTGGACACCACGGCCGTCTCGCCCGGCAGCGTCGACGCCGCCGAGGTGGCTGCCGGCACGGCGATCGCCGCCGTCGAGGCCGTCATCGAGGGGAGGGCCGAGAGCAGTTTCGCGCTGGTGAGACCTCCCGGCCACCACGCCGAGCCGGTGCGCGCCCGTGGCTTCTGCCTGTTCAACAACGTGGCGGTGGCCGCCGCCCATGCCCGTGCGGCACTGGGCTGCAGGCGAGTGATGATCGTCGACTGGGATGCTCATCACGGCAACGGCACCCAGGACATCTTCTGGGCCGACCCGCACGTGCTGTTCTTCGACCTGCACCGCGCCGCCCCCTTTTATCCCGGCACGGGGAGTCTCGAGGAGATCGGCATGGGCCTGGGGGATGGCACCAACGTCAATGTCCCCCTCCCCGCCGACGCTGGCGATGCCGCCTACCTCAAGGCCTTTCGCGAGATCCTGGTACCGGCGGCCGAATGGTTCCAGCCCGACCTGATATTGGTCTCGACCGGTTTCGATCCGCACAGCCATGACCTGGCCATGGAGGTCTCCTATGACGGCTTCGCCGCCATGACCAGTATCCTCAAGGACCTAGCCCACCAGCACTGTCAGGGACGCCTGGTTTTCGTACTGGAGGGCGGTTACAACCTGATCTCGTTGTCACGCGGCGTCTGGTCGGTGCTTCGAGTGCTGGCCGGCGACGAGCCGCCGGAACCCGGCCAGCGTGGCATCGCCGAGGTCGAGGCCGCAGCGGGCTTTCACCGCGGCGCCTTCGTCGGGTCACCCCCGGAATGACTCGGCGAACGCCGAGCTGCCATAGCCCCGCCTCGGGATGTTTTTAAAAGTGGCTCAGGATCACAATTGAACACCTCGCCTAGAGCAGCTAGGTATGCGTGGGTTTCGTCCTGCTTGAGCCTATCAACCGGGTGCTTGCCGAAACGCTTGGTGCTGGGGCAAGGCTGGAGGTGGTCGGCTGACTGTTGCCTACGTCGGGCATATTTTGCCTGGGGTTGCTACGAATTTGCTACAGAAGTGCTGTAACCCCCGTCACTCTCGGGGTGTTCTCCAATCCATCATAGGCGCGACACTGAATCGGCGAGCCGCTGAAAGTGAATCTCTTGTCGACATAGCAGTTAGTTAACCCTTGTGACGGAGTTCGTCCGATCACAGTAAGACCCCTGGTACCACTCGACACCGATCCTGGTGTGCCAGATTCTCGCGGAGTCTGTTGT
This sequence comes from Halomonas elongata, assembly GCF_029081005.1. Lineage (GTDB taxonomy): Bacteria > Pseudomonadota > Gammaproteobacteria > Pseudomonadales > Halomonadaceae > Halomonas > Halomonas elongata_B. The sequence continues at coordinate 59,661 of NZ_JAJQTQ010000006.1, forward strand.
CGACCGGCCGGTGATACACCATTGCCGGTATTTTGGAAGCGTTAGGAAGCGCGGTGGCTGATGGCGGGCATTGTACGAAAGAAGGCCTGTTCGGCATAGACAAGACAGACTCGCGGGAAGGTAGAGCGCTTTGCCGCCAGGGATGCTCGGGGGAGGGCAGAAGCCGCGACGAGAGTCGGGAATGAGATGACATGGCGTGGGCAGGCCTGCCGGCTGCAACGACCGGTTTTTCCGGTGCGCGAGACGTGTCTTGTCCATGAGTCGTTGATGGATGGCCATGATGAAGGGCGGGCCCGGAACCTTCTTGCGCTGCTGGGGTCCTTGAAGTAGCTTGGACGTGTCTCGATGTATGTTCGAGTGCCCCCATCGGTTGACGAGTCTGTTTATGCGCCGCTTCCTCACTCTTTGTCTGGCAACCCTGGTCTTCGGGGCCATGCTGTCGACCTCGGCGCTGGGCGCGGAGGGGGTGACGGCATCGGGCAAGGCGCAGGCGGTCCTTGCGTGGGATGATCTCAATCTCGGCGCGACGCTGACGGATACAAACGAAGGGGATATCGACGAGCTTTCCGCTCCCGTCTTTCTTGCATCGTGGGACGCCTCGGCATCGGGCCTGGTGTCGCCTTCTGCTGCAGATGGTCCTCGCCGTCGCACGGGCCAGTCCATCCGGGCGCCGCCACAATACCTCTGAACGTTTCTCTCCGACAGCCAGGCTCATCACGAGCCTTTTTCGAGAATGCCCCGCGCTCGGGGACATGCCGACGCGGGCTGTTCAGAGGTATGCAACATGAAATTCTTGCCCTTGTCACGACTCGATATCGCCGATCATCTGGTCACCCCCCAGGAGTTCTTCGACATCGAAGGAAGTTCGCCGGCACTCAGTCTGATGATGGACTTTCGACAGTATCGCCCTCGTGCCATCAGTGCCTCGATGCCCGCTCTCTGGGCCTCCAGTCTGATGGCGACGCAGCAGGTGGATTGCAAGCTGGTGGTGGATCGTCAGCGGGAGTTCATCGGACTGTTGAGCCAGGACCGCCTCTCGGAGCAGAACTTGATCGCTGTCCAGGCGACGCTCGGTATCGATCGCGAGAGCTTGACCGCTGCTGATCTGATGTTGCCCCGTTCTGTCATGCCGGCACTCGACTATGAAGACCTGGAAAGCGCTTCCGTGGCGGACCTGGCGGCAACCCTGCGTGAAGCGGGCGAGCCCTACTGCCTGGTGCGGGACAACGCGAATCGACAGATCCGCGGGTTGATCTCCGTGCGGGAACTGTCTGCCCGTCTACACCAGCAGGTGCCGCTCAAGTCCAAGACCTCTGTGCTCGAGCTGTTGAATGCGACCGGCTAGCAGAGGCCCTTCTCGAGTCCATGGGCGGGCCTTTCCGGTCCGCTTTCGAGGCATTGGCCATTGTCCACGACACGGCCGGTACGAGCCTGCTGCGTCATGACCATTATCAATGTATCGGAAGGGAGGGGGCGGGGGTGGTACTCTGGAAGTTCATCCTGGGGTCGAGGGAGCGCGCATGAAAGGATGGCGTCGAGTCGTGGCGGGTATAACGCTGTCGTTGCTGGCCGGTTGTGGCAATGGCGAAGAACAGGGCGATGAGTCCGCCGAGCCTCTCGGTGGGGTCGCCCAGCCCGAGGAGGGGCGGGACACGAGTTCCTCGGCCGAGCTGGCGCCCTTCGATCAGGATGTCACTTTCGAGGTGTCGATACGACTGGACGAGGCGAGTCGTCTGATGCTCGAGGGGACGACCAACCTGCCGCCGGGCACCCGGTTGCGAGTGATGGCGGAGCGGGACGCTAGTGGCGTGAGTTGGCGGGAAAGTGTCGTGGTCGAAGAGGACGGTTTCGTCGCTGGACCCTTCGGGTCCGGGAGCGGTTTGCCGGAAGGTGCTTATCGCATTCGCGTGACGATGCCTCCCGTCAGTGTCCAGCCGGCATCCGTCAAGGCGCGTCTGGGGCGGCGAGGCGAACATCTGAGCGGGCCTTGGGTCGTGACCACCGAGCATGGTCAGGGGCAGGTCGTCGAGGCGCAGTGGCCTCTGCGTATCGAACCTGGTGGTGTCGAGGTGGCTCCCATGGAATAAGAGGTCGACCGAGTCACATGGACTGGCGCCGCCAGAGCGCGACCAACTTTCCCAGGAGGTGGCCGGCAGAGAGGGGAGTCTCGGGATGGCTGCCATCCTGGGCCTGGCCGAGCAATTGCCCCTGAGCGTCTTGGCGGACGTGCCGAATCGCCAACTGGTCTGCGAGCTCGATGAGGTAGAGCCCTGGCTGGTCGAAGTCCGTGACGGGGACAATCCCGGCGAGGTCCTCCGTGCCCAGGAAATCGAAGGTAGATCCCGGGGCGGGGGTGACCAGATGGCAGCCATCGTGTGCCGTGTGTGCGGAAAGCAGCGTGTTGCCTCCGAACCTGTCGGATTCCCAGGGAAGCGGGTGTGAACGCTCTGATGTGAGAGAGTCGGGCCGGGGGCGTTCACTGTTCCCATTCAGCAAGGTGGAAAGCGGGCAGCCCAATGCCCTGGCCAGGGCGACCAGGCGGGCGTGTCCGATCTGTTTGATGGTGCCGGACTCCCAATAGGATATGGTGACGTCGGAAACGCCGACTCGACGAGCCAGGGCGGCCTTGTTCAATTGGGCCTCCATCCGCAGTTGCTTGATTCGTGGGCCGAGAGTATCCATGTGAGCGTCCTGTCGATAGGCTGGGGGAGGGGCATCCTCCGTGATCCTTTGAAACTGTGCAATAACGTGCATCAACGCTGCAACAACTGATTCAAAAAATACGAATGCGCCAGTGGGGAGGCGTTGAGAGAGGTGTCATTGCCCTTGGTCAGGTGTCGGCCCTGGATCGCATGAATGGCCCTGCGGATGTGCTGTCGGGTGGGTATAATGCGGCCAACTGCCCTGATGACAGGGCCTCTTTTTCATCGATCGGACCTAGGATGACATGACCGTACGAACTCGTATCGCGCCGTCTCCCACCGGGGACCCCCACGTAGGCACGGCCTATATTGCCCTGTTCAACCTGTGCTTCGCTCGTCAGCAAGGAGGCCAGTTCATCCTGCGTATCGAGGATACCGACCGTCTTCGCTCTACCGCCGAGTCCGAGCAGATGATCCTCGACTCTCTGCGTTGGCTGGGGCTCGAGTGGGATGAAGGGCCGGATGTGGGAGGCCCTCATGGGCCCTATCGACAGAGTGAGCGTGGTGATATCTATGTCGAGTATGCTCGGCAGTTGCTCGACGCCGGTCATGCCTTCAAGTGTTATCGTACCAGCGAAGAGCTCGATGCGTTACGGGAAGAGCGCAAGGCCGCTGGCCAGCACCTGGCCTTGAAGCCCGATGATCTGGCCTTGCCCGAAGATGAGGTGGCGCGTCGCGAGCGTGAGGGATGGCCCCATGTGGTGCGCATGAAGGTGCCGACCGATGGGATCTGCGTGGTCGAGGACATGCTGCGTGGCACCATCGAAGTGGACTGGGCGCAGGTGGATGCGCAGATTCTGCTCAAATCCGATGGCATGCCGACCTATCACCTGGCCAATGTGGTCGACGATCACCTGATGGGGATCACGCATGTGCTGCGCGGGGAAGAGTGGATCAATTCCGCCCCGAAGCATCAACTGCTCTATGAGTACTTCGGATGGCCCATGCCGTCGCTGTGCCACATGCCGCTGCTGCGCAATCCGGACAAGTCGAAGCTTTCCAAGCGCAAGAACCCCACGTCGATCAACTACTATCGACGCATGGGCTTTCTGCCCCAGGCAGTGGCCAACTACCTGGGGCGCATGGGTTGGTCGATGCCCGACGAGCGGGAAAAGTTCACCCTCGACGAGATGATGGCGCATTTCGATATCCAGCGCGTCTCGCTGGGTGGACCGGTCTTCGACCTGCAGAAGCTGACCTGGCTCAATGGCCTCTACATCCGCGAGGATCTCGATGATGATGCGCTGCTGGAGGCCCTGAAGACGTGGGCCTTCAACGAGGCTTATGTGCGCGAGATCCTGCCTCAGGTGCGCCCGAGGGTCGAGACACTCTCCGAGGTGATGCCTCTCGCCGGGCATTTCTTTTCGGGGCTGCCGGCCATCCACGAGGGGAGCTTCGACCCGGTCAAGCTCGAGCGCGAGCCCTTGCTCAAGCTGTTGCAGTTCCTGGTCTGGCGTTTCGAGGTTGTGCCTGCCTGGAACAAGGAAGCCCTGCTCGGAGAGGTGAAGGCCCTGTCCGCTCATTTCGAGCTCAAGATGAAAGACTTCCTGGCACCGGTCTTTATCGCCATCACCGGTTCATCATCGAGCACCTCGGTCATGGACGCCATGGCTATCCTCGGCTCCGACATGACCCGGGCTCGCCTGCGCCACGCCATCGAGGTGCTGGGCGGCGTCTCCAAGAAACAGACCAAGCGCTTCGAGAAAGAGTATAGAGAGCTGTAAGACGCGGCTGCGCCGCTTGGAGCGGGAAGATCGCCCGCTTCGCGGACGTAAGCTTGAAGCTGGAAGAAAAACCACCCGGCTGCGCCGGGAGCTTGAAGTTATAAGCTTGAAGCCGGAAGAAAAATCTTGACCTCATACCATTGGGGTTCATTCTGCCTTCCAGCTTCCAGCTTCCAGCTTCCAGCTTCCAGCTTCCAGCTTCCAGCTTCCAGCTTCCAGCTTCCAGCTTCCAGCTCTCGTGCGAAGCACGAGGTGTTGACGAAGAAGCGAGTTGTAAGTATTATACGCCCCGTCTTCACGAGATGTGGGGCCTTAGCTCAGCTGGGAGAGCGCAACACTGGCAGTGTTGAGGTCAGCGGTTCGATCCCGCTAGGCTCCACCACCATCTCGCTTCGAAGTCGATGCGTCCCATTCGTCTAGTGGTCCAGGACACCGCCCTTTCACGGCGGTAACAGGGGTTCGAACCCCCTATGGGACGCCACTCCCTTTCTCTTCTTTCAGTCAGCATGACGCTTCCGCTTCGTCATCCAGCGATGATCGGTCTTGTCATCCGCATGCCGCCGCGGTATCGATTTTCCTGTGATCGGCACCGTTCTCCGCGTGGGTATGCGTCTCACTCAGTGCCATGAAAACCTGTTTTCGGGCTTGACTTGTCCACGTCTCCTGTTCCTGTGGTGTGGTGGCCGGCGATACCTGCCGTCAGCCCGCATGGTACTGGGCTTCTCAGAAAAGTTCAATTAAATCAAGTTCTTATCATTGGGTTAAAAATTGATCAATTTAAGAGCGAGCCGCTGTTCATGGCGATTCAGGGACGTTTTGGAAAGGTTTTGAACAGGGTTATCCACAGAATGTGTGGAAAAGGCTTCAGGCATGGGAGAGCGGGCCGAAAGGGGGCGTGAAGATGCCCCCGCGGCATTGTTCAGTCGAAGGCGCGTAGTCGTCGTAGCAGGGCGGAGGTATCCCAGCGTCCGCCTCCCATGGCCTGCAGGTCGGCATAAAACTGATCCACCAGGGCGGTGACGGGAAGACGAGCCTGGAGGTGGCGTGCCTGTTCCAGGCAGATGGCCAGGTCCTTGCGCATCCAGTCGATCGCGAAGCCGTGGTCGTATTCATCCTCGATCATGGTGCGATGGCGGTTTTCCATCTGCCAGGAGCCCGCGGCGCCCTGTGAGATAACCTCCATGGCCCTGGTTTGATCCAGCCCGGCGCGTTCGGCGAAGTGCAGGCCTTCGGAGAGTCCCTGGACCAGGCCGGCAATGCAGATCTGGTTGACCATCTTGGTCAATTGACCGCTACCGGCAGGCCCCATCAGGTTCACGGCGCGAGCGTACTGGGCGAGCAAGGGCTCGACCCGGGCGAAGTCGGCCTCGGTGCCGCCGCACATGATGGTCAGGGCGCCGTTCTCGGCGCCCTGCTGGCCACCGGACACCGGGGCATCGAGGAAGCCGATGCCGCGTTCGCGGCAGGCCATGTCGAGGGATTCGGCCAGTCGGGCCGACGCCGTGGTGTGATCGACCAGCAGGCTGTCTGTCGGCATGCCGTGCAGGACGCCATCCTCGCCGAGGGCGACGTGCCGCACATCGTCATCGTTGCCCACGCAGAGCAATGTCAGATCGGCCTGTTCGGCGGCCTGGCGCGGCGTGGCGTGATGATGGCCACCGAAGTGTTCGACCCAGGCTTCGGCCCGGGATGTCGTGCGGTTGTAGACGTGGACCTCGAAGCCGGCTCGGGCCAGATGACCGGCCATGGGGCGGCCCATTACCCCGAGGCCGATGAAGGCGATGCGGTTGATTGTCTGGCTCATGTGGCGCTCCTGGTTTCAGGGGTGGACGGTGGGCTCGACTGCCGGATGGTGTCGGCCGAATGAAAAAGGCCACCGCGAGGGTGGCCTTCGAATCAGCACGCTTTACATCGCCGCCGCAGCGTTACTCGGCGGGATAATCGCGCTTGTCGTGGCCCACGTAGAGCTGGCGCGGGCGGCCGATCTTGTAGCTGTCGCTGATCATCTCGTGCCAGTGGGAGATCCAGCCGATAGTGCGTGACACCGCGAAGATCACGGTGAACATGTTCTTCGGAATGCCCATGGCCTTGAGGATGATGCCCGAGTAGAAGTCGACGTTCGGGTACAGCTTGCGGTCGATGAAGTACTCGTCTTCCAGGGCGATCTGCTCGAGGCGCTTGGCGATCCTGAGCTGAGGATCGTCGGCGCGGCCCAGTTGCTCCAGTACCTCGTCGCAGGTCTCCTTCATGACCTTGGCGCGCGGGTCGAAATTGCGGTAGACCCGGTGGCCGAAGCCCATCAGCTTGAAGGGGTCGTCCTTGTCCTTGGCCCGATCGACGAAGCGCTGGATGTTCTCCTCGCTCTCGTCGCCGATCTCGTCGAGCATGTTCAATACCGCTTCGTTGGCACCGCCGTGGGCCGGGCCCCAGAGAGCGGCGATGCCGGCGCTGATGCAGGCGAAGGGGTTGGCGCCGGTGGAGCCAGCCAGGCGCACCGTGGAAGTGGAGGCATTCTGTTCGTGGTCGGCATGGAGCATGAAGATACGGTCCATGGCCTTGGCGAACACCGGGTTGATCTTGTAGTCCTCGCAGGGGTTGCTGAACATCATGTAGAGGAAGTTCTCCGCATAGTTCAGGTCATTGCGAGGATAATTGAAGGGCTGGCCGACGTTGTACTTGTAGGACATCGCCGCGAGGGTCGGCATCTTGGCGATCAGGCGAATGGCGCTGATCTCGCGATCTTCCTGCTTGGTGATGTCCAGATGGTCATGATAGAAGGCCGCGAGGCCGCCGACCACGCCACACAGGATCGACATCGGGTGGGCGTCACGGCGGAAGCCCTTGAAAAAGTTGGCCAACTGCTCGTGCACCATGGTGTGAGAGGTGACGCGATTCGCGAATGCGTCATACTCGTCCTGGCTCGGCAGCTCGCCGAACATCAGCAGGTAGCACAGCTCGACGAAGTCGGAATGCTTGGCCAGCTGATCGATGGGGTATCCGCGATGGAGCAGCATGCCCTTGCCGCCATCGATGTAGGTGATGGCGGACCGGCACGAAGAGGTGGCCATGAAGCCGGGATCGTAGGTGAAGAGACCTTCCGAGCCCAGGCCGCGAACGTCGATCACGTCCGGCCCGCGCGTGCCGGAGTAGATCGGCAGCTCGATCGGCTTGTCTAGGCCCTCTACCGTCAAAGTCGCTTTCCTGTCAGCCATGATGGCCTCCTCTGCGTGTTCTTGATGAGCCGATAAGTCGCTATCTTGCAGGACTTGCCGGCAAAAAGGTTCGCCCACTATAGAAGCGTCCTCGTAATTGTCAATTGGTCTATCGGTGCCGTTAGTGTTACCTATTTGTTTGTGTTGTATGGCTTTTGTACATGAAATGGTGCTTCGCACCATGCATGGCGCGGTCTCCGCATGGCCTGTCAGGGTGGGGTTCGAGAGATATCGAAACAGGCGAAATTTTTCGGTTTGACGCCCCTCGACATGGCCCTGTGGACGAGGGGCGATTTGTCACGAATGGGGCATGACCCTATAATCTTGTCCCGCGACTGGCAGGAAACGGCAATCGTGACCGCGTCGGTCACGATTGCCCCTTCCCGAAACCACCGCCCGCTTCGGGGCATGCCCAAGCGCCCAGCGGCGGGCCAAGAGAGTGTGTATAGAGCCGTGAATAGCAAACGACCCGTAAACCTGGACCTGTCCACGATACAGTTCCCCCTTCCCGCCTTGACGTCCATTGCGCACCGCATTACCGGCGTCATTCTCTTCATTGGATTGATCTTCGGCTTCTGGGCGCTGGATGCGTCTCTGTCGTCGGCTGAAGGCTTCGCGACCGTGCAGGATGCCCTGGCCGGCAACTTCCTGGCGAAACTGATCGCCTGGGGGCTGTTGTCTGCGCTGGCCTTCCACTTCGTGGCCGGTATCAAGCACCTGCTGATGGATATCAACATCGGCGTGACCCTCGAGGGTGGCGTCAAGAAGGCGCAGATCACCGTGGTGGTGAGTGCGGTCCTGATCATTCTGGCGGGAGTCTGGGTATGGTAACCAACATCACGAACCTCGGGCGCAGCGGGCTTTCCGACTGGCTCGTGCAGCGCGCCTCGGCCATTGTGCTGGCCCTCTACACACTCTTCATCGTCGGCTACCTGCTGTTCTCTCCGGGGCTGGATTATGCCACCTGGAGTGGCCTGTTCTCCCAGACCTGGATGCGCATCTTCTCGCTGCTGGCCTTCGTGTCGCTGGCGGCTCATGCCTGGGTCGGCCTGTGGACCGTGACCACCGACTACATCAAGCCGACCGGCATCCGTGTCGGCGCCCAGTCCATCATCATCCTGGCCATCTTCGTGTTCCTGGTCTGGGGCATCCAAGTTCTGTGGGGAGCCTGATCCATGTCCAACATGCGTAGTCTGACATTCGACGCCATCATCATCGGTGGCGGCGGTTCCGGCATGCGGGCCGCCCTCGAGCTGGCCAAGTCCGGCAAGAAGACCGCCGTGCTGTCCAAGGTCTTCCCGACCCGTTCGCACACCGTGTCCGCCCAGGGCGGCATCACCTGCGCCATTGCTTCGGCCGACCCCGAGGACGACTGGCGCTGGCACATGTACGACACCGTCAAGGGAGGTGATTACATCACCGACCAGGAAGCGGCCGAGTACATGTGTTCCGAAGGCCCCAAGGCGGTCTTCGAGCTCGAACACATGGGGCTGCCGTTCTCGCGCTTCGAGAACGGGCGTATCTACCAGCGTCCCTTCGGTGGTCAGTCCAAGGATTTCGGCAAGGGCGGGCAGGCGGCCCGGACCTGTGCGGCGGCCGACCGTACCGGCCATGCGCTGCTGCATACCCTTTACCAGAACAACTTGAAGAACAATACCACCTTCCTCAACGAGTGGTACGCCGTCGACTTGGTCAAGAACGCCAATGGTGATGTGGTGGGTTGCATCGCCATGGACATCGAGACCGGCGAAGTCGTGCACGTCAAGGCCAAGGCCACCGTCCTGGCCACTGGCGGTTCCGGTCGTATCTATTCGTCCACCACCAACGCCCTGATCAATACCGGCGATGGTATCGGCATGGCGCTGCGTGCCGGCATCCCGATGCAGGACATGGAAATGTGGCAGTTCCACCCCACCGGTATCTATGGTGCCGGCGTGCTGGTGACCGAGGGCTGCCGCGGCGAGGGGGGCTATCTGGTCAACAAGGATGGCGAACGCTTCATGGAGCGCTACGCCCCGAATGCCAAGGACCTGGCCGGTCGCGACGTGGTCGCGCGCTCCATGGTCATGGAAATCCTCGAGGGACGTGGTTGCGGCGAGAATGGCGATCACGTCTACCTCAAGCTGGACCATCTCGGCGAAGAGGTGCTCGGCAAGCGCCTGCCGGGCATCGTCGAGCTGTCCAAGACCTTCGCCCACGTGGATCCGGCCAAGGAGCCGATCCCGGTGGTGCCGACCTGCCACTACATGATGGGGGGCGTGGCCACCAATGTGCACGGCCAGGCCATCGCTCAGGATGCCGATGGCAACGACCAGATCGTCAACGGTCTGTACGCCGTGGGCGAGGCGGCGTGCGTCTCCGTGCATGGCGCCAACCGCCTGGGCGGCAATTCGCTGCTCGATCTGGTGGTGTTCGGGCGTGCCGCCGGCATGTTTATCGAGAGTGCCCTCAACGAAGGAATCGACTATCTTGCGGCCAGCGATGATGACATCGAGGCCGCCATGCGTCGGATCAATCGCTGGAACGAGTCCGAAGGCGGGGAGACCGTGCCCGAGCTCAAGCGTGCCCTGCAGGAGATCATGCAGAGCGATTTCGGTGTCTTCCGTCAGGAAGACAACATGCAGAAGGGCGTTCAGCAACTGGCCGAGCTGCGCGAGCGGATCGCCAATGCCTATCTGCCGGACAAGTCCAATGCCTTCAACACGGCGCGTGTCGAGGCGCTGGAGCTGGATAACCTGATGGAGGTCGCCGAGGCCACTGCCATCGCGGCCCTGGAGCGCAAGGAAAGTCGTGGTGCGCACTCTCGCTACGATTATCCGGATCGCGACGATGCCAACTGGCTGAAGCATTCGATGTACTTCCCGGCGGAGAAGCGCCTGGGGCAGCGCGAGGTCAATTTCGCGCCCAAGACCGTCGACATGTTCGAGCCGAAAGTTCGCACCTACTAAGGGGGAGTCACGATGTCCACGCTTCAGGTATCTCTGTACCGCTACAACCCGGAAACGGACTCCGCCCCGTACATGGAGGAGTTCCAGATCGACACTCAGGGCCGTGACATCATGGTCCTGGACGTCCTGCACATGGTGAAGGAGCAGGACAACGGCCTGGCCTTTCGCCGTAGCTGCCGCGAAGGGGTGTGCGGCTCCGACGGCATGAACATGAACGGCAAGAATGGTCTGGCCTGCATCACGCCGTTGTCCGAGGTGGTCAAGAAGGGCAAGCTGACGTTGCGTCCGCTGCCTGGCCTGCCGGTGATCCGCGACCTGGTGGTCGACATGGGGCTGTTCTACAAGCAGTACGAGCGCATCCAGCCGTACCTGCAGAACGACAACCCGGCGCCGGCCATCGAGCGGCTGCAATCACCGGAGGATCGCGACAAGCTTGACGGCCTCTACGAGTGCATCCTGTGTGCCTGCTGCTCGACCTCCTGCCCGTCGTTCTGGTGGAATCCGGACAAGTTCGTCGGGCCGGCCGGCCTGTTGCAAGCTTATCGCTTCCTGGCGGATTCCCGCGACGAGGCCACTCGCGAGCGCCTGGCCGAACTCGAGGATCCGTTCAGCGTGTTCCGCTGCCGGGGTATCATGAATTGCGTGGCGGTTTGTCCCAAGGGACTCAATCCTACACGTGCCATCGGCAAGATCCGCGAGATGTTGCTGGCGAATGCCACTTAAATCGAGGCCCGCGGCTTGTTATCATACTCACCGGCCCTGAGTTGCGGCGTATCGCCGCAGCCCTGACCCGGTGATTCGTCGAAAGCCGGTGCCCTGTGCACCGGCTTTTGGCCATCGAAATCAAGGGCGGGTCCACCGTCGGTGGCCGCCACCGATGTCGTCACGGATGAGCCGTGCGACGCCGATACCACCCCATCAGTGCAGGGTGACCGAGAGATGCAACAAGGCATAATGGAGTTGATGTGGCGCTCCTCTCACGTCAGTGGCAGCAACGTCCACTACGTGGAAGCGCTCTACGAGCAGTATCTGGATGATCCCGAAGCCGTTCCCGACGAATGGCGAGAGTACTTCGATACACTGCCGAGACCCGACGGCAGCGCCACCCACGACGTTCCGCTTGCCCCTACCCGCGAACAGTTCTATCAGCTAGGCCAGCAGCGGCGCACCGCGCAGGCCGCCTCGTCCGGCAGCGGCGAGAACAAGAAGCAGGTCAAGGTCCTGCAGCTGATCAACGCCTACCGCGTTCGCGGACACCAGAAGGCCGATATCGATCCTCTGGGCCTGCGTAGCCCGACGCCCGTTCCCGATCTCGACCTCTCCTTCCATCAGCTCTCCAAATCCGACCTGGACACCGAATTCCAGACCGGTTCGTTCTTCCTGGGAGCCGACAAGGCGCCGCTGAAGGAGATTGTCGAGGCGCTGCAGCAGACCTACTGCCGCAGTATCGGCTGCGAGATCATGCATATCGTCGACACCGAGGAGAAGCGCTGGCTGCAGCAGCGGTTCGAGTCAGTGCGCAGCGCCCCCAGGTTCAGCGAGGAGGTGCGCAAGCATGTACTGGAGCGTCTGACCGCTGCCGAGGGTCTGGAAAGCTATCTGGCCTCCAAGTATCCGGGGACGAAGCGGTTCGGTCTGGAAGGGGGGGAGTCCTTCATCCCCATGATGGACGAGTTGATCCAGCGTAGTGGCGGCTACGGCACCAAGGAAGTCGTCATCGGCATGGCCCACCGTGGGCGCCTCAATGTGCTGGTCAACATCCTCGGCAAGAACCCCTCCGAGCTGATCGACGAGTTCGATGGCAAGAAAGTGGTCGAGCGTGGCTCCGGTGACGTCAAGTACCACCAGGGTTTCAGTTCCAACGTCATGACGCCGGGAGGCGAAGTCCATCTGGCGTTGTCGTTCAACCCGTCGCATCTGGAGATCGTCGCGCCGGTGGTCGAGGGCTCGGTACGGGCCCGCCAGGATCGCCGAGACGATGTGGATGGCGGCAAGGTACTGCCGATCAACGTTCACGGTGACGCGGCCTTCGCGGGCCAGGGCGTGGTCATGGAGACGTTCCAGATGTCCCAGACCCGCGCCTACCGTACCGGTGGCACGGTGCACATCGTGATCAACAACCAGGTGGGGTTCACCACCTCCCACCCGGAAGATTCGCGCTCCACCGAGTACTGCACCGATATTGCCAAGATGGTCCAGTCGCCGATCTTCCACGTCAACGGCGATGACCCGGACGCCGTTCTGCATGCCACCCAGGTGGCCCTGGACTATCGCCAGCAGTTCAAGAAGGACGTGGTCATCGACCTGGTCTGCTATCGCCGGCGCGGTCACAACGAGGCCGACGAGCCATCCGGCACCCAGCCGATGATGTATCGCAAGATCAAGGATCACGGCTCCTCGCGGGCTCTGTATGCCCAGCGTCTGGTGGGTGAAGGACTGCTCACCGAAGATGACATCAAGTCCATGGTCGATACCTATCGGGACGACCTGGTGGCCGGCAATCATGTGGCCAATGCCCTGGTGCAACAGCCCAATACCGCCTTGTTCGTCGACTGGAAGCCTTACCTTGGTCATGAATGGTCCGGTTTCACCGATACCAGCGTCGACCTGAAGCGCCTGCAGGCGTTGGCGGCGAAGATGTGCACCATCCCGGATGGTGTCGCCGTCCAGCGCCAGGTCGCCAAGATCTACGATGATCGGCGCAAGATGCAGGCTGGTGGCATGGCGACCAACTGGGGCTTCGCCGAAACCCTGGCCTATGCCACCCTGCTGGATGAGGGGCACCCGGTACGCCTGACCGGCCAGGACAGTGGTCGCGGGACCTTCTCCCACCGCCATGCGGTGGTGCATAACCAGAACGATGGCACCACCTATGTGCCGTTGCAGCATCTTGCCGAGGGACAGCCTGCCTTTACCATCCACGACTCCTTCCTCTCGGAAGAAGCCGTGCTGGCGTTCGAGTACGGCTATTCCACCACGGCACCCAATGACCTGGTGGTCTGGGAAGCCCAGTTCGGTGACTTCTTCAACGGCGCTCAGGTGGTGGTCGACCAGTTCATCTCGTCCGGCGAGACCAAGTGGGAGCGGCTCTGTGGCCTGACCATGCTGCTGCCCCATGGATACGAAGGGCAGGGGCCGGAGCACTCCTCCGCGCGTCTGGAGCGTTTCCTGCAATTGTGTGCCGAGCACAACATGCAGGTGTGCGTGCCGACCACACCGGCGCAGATCTTCCATCTGCTGCGCCGTCAGGTGATCCGCAAGCTGCGCAAGCCGCTGGTGGTGATGTCGCCCAAGAGCCTGCTGCGCCACAAGGAAGCCACATCCGACCTCGATGAGTTGGCCAATGGCCACTTCCATATGGTGCTGTCCGACCAGGGCAAGCGTGACGCCGACAAGGTGGAGCGCATCATCCTGTGTGCCGGCAAGGTCTACTACGATCTGGCCAACTGGCGCGAGGAAAATGCCCGTGATGACGTGGCCATCCTGCGACTCGAGCAGCTCTATCCCTTCCCCGAGGAGGAGCTCTTCGAGGCGATCAAGGACTACACCAATGTCGCCGATGTGGTGTGGTGTCAGGAGGAACCACTGAACCAGGGCGCCTGGTATCCCAGCCAGCATCACATGCGGATCGCTGTCGAGCGTCTGAAGGCTGGACTGGGCGGGCGGCTCAAGTTCGCCGGTCGCCCGGCCTCCGCCGCCCCCGCAGCGGGCTATATGTCCGTGCATACCGAACAGCAGCGCCAGTTGGTGGAAGACGCCTTCAACCTCTGAGGCGAGCCACCGGGACGAGAGAGAACACACAAGGGAAACGACATGGCTACCGAGATCAAGGCACCCACCTTTCCGGAATCCGTTGCCGAAGGCAGCGTGGCCGCCTGGCACAAGAAGCCGGGCGATAGCGTCGAGCGTGATGAACTGATCGTCGAGATCGAAACCGACAAGGTGGTGCTCGAGGTCGTGGCACCCGAAGCCGGCACCTTGACCGAGGTACTGGTGGAAGAAGGTGATACCGTGGAGTCCGAGCAGGTGCTGGGCCGCCTCGGGGAAGGCCAGGCGAGCGGTGATGCCCAGGGCGAGAGCAAGTCCGAGGGTGGCGAATCGGCCGCCGGAGCTGGTGATGATGCCGGTGGCGATTCGGCCGCCGCCCAGCCGGCCGCCGGTGGTGCCCAGCATGAAGTGAAGGCCCCGACCTTCCCCGAGTCCATTCAGGAAGGCACCGTGGCCAGCTGGAACAAGCAGGTCGGTGAAGCGGTCAAGCGCGACGAGGTACTGGCCGAGATCGAGACCGACAAGGTGGTGCTCGAGGTCGTTGCCCCCGCCGATGGTGCCCTGATCGAGATCAAGGCCGAAGAGGGCAGCCAGGTCGAATCCGAGGCCGTGCTGGCACTGTTCGGCGAGGGAGCCGGTGGCGATGCCGCATCGGGTGCGGGCGAGGACAAGGCCCCGGCGTCCGCCGACGATGGCGAGAGCGACGAGAAGGTCGGGGACAAGATCCTCGCACCGGCGGCGCGCAAGCTGGTCGCCGAGCACGACCTGGACGTCAACAGGATCGAAGGCACCGGCAAGGGCGGGCGTGTTCTCAAGGAGGACGTGCAGAAGGCCGTGAAGGATGGTTCCGCCAAGAAGCCTGCCAAGTCCTCCGGTGGTGGCGCCAAGCAGGCAGCAGCGGCGGCGCCGGCCGTCGAGGGCGAGCGCGTCGAGAAGCGCGTACCGATGACCCGCCTGCGCAAGACCATCGCCAAGCGCCTGGTCGAGGCCCAGCAGACCGCTGCCATGCTGACCACCTACAACGAGGTGGACATGGGTGCGGTGATGGACCTGCGGGCCCAGTACAAGGAGACCTTCCTCAAGGCCCACGACACCAAGCTCGGCTTCATGGGCTTCTTCGTCAAGGCGGCCTCCGAAGCGCTCAAGCGCTTCCCGGACGTCAACGCTTCCATCGACGGTACCGACATCGTCTATCACGGCTACCAGGACATCGGCGTGGCCGTCTCCACAGACCGTGGCCTGGTGGTGCCGGTGCTGCGCGACACCGACAGCATGAAGATAGCCGACGTCGAGAAGGGCATCGTCGACTTCGGCAAGCGGGCCCGGGATGGCAAGCTCGGCATCGACGAGATGCAGGGCGGCACCTTTACCATCACCAATGGCGGTATCTTCGGCTCGCTGCTGTCGACACCGATCCTCAACCCGCCGCAGACCGCGATCCTCGGCATGCACAAGATCCAGGAACGCCCCATGGCGGTGAACGGCAAGGTCGAGGTCCGTCCCATGATGTACCTGGCGCTGTCATACGATCACCGCATGATCGATGGCAAGGACGCGGTGCAATTCCTGGTGACCATCAAGGAACTGCTCGAGGATCCGGCGCGTCTGCTGTTGGATATCTGAGCCGCGGGATAACGAGCCTCTCAGCGAAGAGCAACGATAGGAGCCGACATGGCTGACAAGTTTGATGTGATCGTCATCGGTGCGGGCCCAGGCGGCTACGTCGCCGCCATTCGGGCCGCCCAACTGGGCCTGAAGACCGCCTGTGTCGAGAAGTGGGTCAACAAGGAAGGCAAGACCGTCCATGGCGGCACTTGCCTGAACGTGGGGTGCATCCCGTCCAAGGCGCTGCTCGAGTCGTCTCACAAGTTCGTCGAGGCGCGTGACCACTTCGGGGAAATCGGCATCGACATGGAGGCGCCCACGCCGAACATCGCCAAGATGCTCGAGTTCAAGGAGCAGGTGATCGCCAAGAACGTCGGTGGCATCAGCGCACTGTTCAAGGCCAATGGCGTGACAGCCATCGATGGTACCGGCAAGGTCACTGGCGGCAAGCAGGTGGAAGTGACCGACCACGATGGCAAGGCCACGACCTATGAGGCCGACAATATCGTCGTCGCGGCCGGCTCCGTGCCGGTGGAGATCCCGCCGACGCCGTTGACCGATGACCTGATCGTCGATTCCGCCGGTGCGCTGGAATTCCAGGAAGTGCCGAAGCGTCTTGGCGTGATCGGTGCCGGTGTCATCGGCCTGGAGCTCGGCAGTGTGTGGAGCCGCCTGGGCAGTGAGGTCACCATCCTCGAGGCCATGGATGACTTCCTGCCGATGGTCGACAAGACCATTGCCAAGGATGCCCAGAAACTGTTCAAGAAACAGGGGCTGGACATCAAGCTCGGCGCCCGTGTCACCGGCTCCGAGGTCAAGGGCAACGAGGTCGTGGTCAAGTATGCCGATGCCAAGGGCGAGCAGGAGATTACCTTCGACAAGCTGATCGTCTGTGTTGGTCGTCGTCCCTACACCAGGGGCGTGATCGGTGATGGTGTCGGCATCGACCTGGACGAGCGCGGTTTCATCAGCGTCGACGACCAGTGCCGTACCAATGTACCGAGTGTCTATGCCATCGGTGACTGCGTGCGTGGCCTGATGCTTGCGCACAAGGCCTCCGAAGAGGGCGTCATGGTGGCCGACATCATTGCCGGCCATAAGGCGGAGATGAACTACGATGCCATTCCGAGCGTGATCTACACGGCGCCGGAAGTGGCCTGGGTCGGCATGACCGAACAGGATGCCAAGGCCGCCGGCATCAAGGTGGAAACCGGCTCCTTCCCGTTCTCCGCCAATGGTCGTGCCCTGGCCAACAATGCGCCGGACGGTCAGGTCAAGATCGTTGCCGACGCCGAGACCGACCGTGTGCTGGGCGTGCATATCCTCGGGCAGCATGCCGGTGAACTGATCGCCCAGGGCGTGATCGCCATGGAGTTCGGTTCCAGTGCCGAGGATCTGGCGCTGACCTGCTACGCTCATCCGAGCACCTCCGAGGCGGTGCACGAGGCAGCACTGGCGGTGGGCGGCCATGCCATCCACATGGCCAATCGCAAGAAGCGCAAGTAAGACAAGAAGCGCCGCTTGTGGAAGGGGGCAGATCTCTCATTCCTTCCTGGAGCGGCGCGTCCCTTCCGGCGATGTACCGGACGGGAGCGGTGGTAGCCTGAACGTCGCGCCACGCGAGTGCTGGCGAGGTTACCGTTCGAGTCACATGCAACCAATGGCATGAATCGATGAACCTTCACGAGTATCAGAGCAAGCAGCTGTTTGCCGATTACGGCTTGCCGGTGTCCAAGGGCTTTGCCGTTGACACCCCCGAGGAAGCGGCAGAAGCCTGCAAGAAGATCGGCGGCGACAAGTGGGTCGTCAAGGCCCAGGTGCACGCCGGTGGTCGCGGCAAGGCCGGCGGCGTCAAGCTGGTCGAGAGCCCCGAGGACGCCAAGGCCTTCGCCGAGCAGTGGCTGGGCAAGAGCCTGGTAACCTTCCAGACCGACGAGAAGGGCCAGCCGGTCGCCAAGATCCTGGTCGAGAACTGCACCGATATCGCCGACGAGCTCTATCTGGGGGCCGTGGTTGATCGTGGCACGCAGCGCGTGGTCTTCATGGCTTCCACCGAGGGCGGCGTGGAAATCGAGAAGGTCGCCGAGGAGACGCCCGAGAAGATCCTCAAGGCCGAGATCGATCCGCTGGTCGGCGCTCAGCCGTACCAGGCCCGTGAGCTGGCGTTCAAGCTGGGATTGTCCGGTGACCAGGTCAAGCAGTTCACCAAGATCTTCCTGGGACTGTCCAAGCTGTTCCACGACAAGGATCTGGCGCTGCTGGAAATCAATCCGCTGGTGATCACCGAGGAAGGCAACCTCCATTGCCTCGATGCCAAGGTCAACCTCGATGGCAATGCCCTCTATCGCCATCCGGACCTTCAGGCCATGCGCGATCCCTCGCAGGAGGATGAGCGCGAGGCCGACGCCGCCAAGTGGGACCTGAACTACGTGGCCCTGGAAGGCAACATCGGCTGCATGGTCAACGGTGCAGGCCTGGCCATGGGTACCATGGACATCATCAAGCTCCATGGCGGCCAGCCGGCCAACTTCCTCGACGTCGGTGGCGGCGCCACCAAGGAACGCGTTGCCGAGGCCTTCAAGATCATCCTGTCCGACACCTCCGTGAAGGCCGTGCTGGTCAATATCTTCGGCGGTATCGTGCGCTGCGACATGATCGCCGAGGGTATCATCGGCGCCGTCGAGCAAGTGGGCGTCAATGTCCCGGTCGTGGTGCGTCTGGAAGGTAACAACGCCGAGCTGGGTGCCGAGAAACTGGCCTCCAGCGGTCTGAACATCATCGCTGCTACCAGCCTGACCGATGCGGCTCAGCAGGTCGTCAAGGCAGCGGAGGGCAAGTAATGAGCATCCTCATCGACAAGAACACCAAGGTCATCTGCCAGGGCTTCACCGGTGGCCAGGGGACCTTCCACTCCGAGCAGGCGATCGCCTATGGTACCCGGATGGTCGGCGGCGTGACCCCGGGCAAGGGTGGTCAGGAGCACCTCGGCCTGCCGGTGTTCAACACCGTGGCCGAGGCCGTCGAGGCGACCGGTGCGGAAGCCAGCGTGATCTATGTGCCGGCTCCGTTCTGCAAGGATTCCATCCTCGAGGCCGCCAATGCCGGCATCAAGCTGATCGTCTGCATCACCGAGGGCATTCCCACCCTGGACATGCTCGACGTCAAGGTGAAGTGCGACGAGCTGGGCGCTCGCCTGATTGGCCCTAACTGCCCCGGCGTGATCACTCCGGACGAGTGCAAGATCGGCATCATGCCCGGCCACATCCACAAGGCAGGCAAGGTCGGCATCGTGTCGCGTTCCGGCACCCTGACCTACGAGGCCGTCAAGCAGACCACCGACCATGGTTTCGGCCAGTCGTCCTGCGTGGGGATCGGCGGCGATCCGATTCCGGGTTCCAACTTCATCGATATCCTTGCCGAATTCGAGAAGGACCCGGCGACCGAAGCGATCGTGATGATCGGTGAGATCGGCGGTACCGCCGAAGAAGAGGCCGCGGCCTTCATCAAGGCGAACGTCTCCAAGCCGGTGGTCGCCTACATCGCGGGTGTCACGGCGCCTCCCGGCAAGCGCATGGGCCACGCCGGTGCCATCATCGCCGGTGGCAAGGGGACCGCCGACGAGAAGTTCGGTGCCCTCGAAGCCGCGGGTGTGAAGACCGTGCGTTCACTGGCCGAGATCGGTGATGCACTGAAGGATGCCGCTGGCTGGTAAGTCGAGTCGGCGTCGTTCACGATGCAGGAAAAGGGCACCTCTCGGGGTGCCCTTTCTCGTTGTGTGGTATCAGTCGGCGGCGCGCCAGCGATCGCGTCCTTCACGCTTGGCCGCCAGAAGGGCCTGGTCGGCACGCTGTATGGTCGCCTGGACATCATCATCTGGGCGGTGTTCGGCTACCCCGATGCTGGCGGTCAGGGTGATCTTGATCCTGGCTTCGACGGGAATCTGCAGTCCGCGCAGCCGCTCACCGAGACGCTCCATCAGCGATGTCGCCTGGGCCAGCGGTGTCTCCGGAAGCAGCAGCAGAAACTCCTCCCCGCCCCAGCGACCGCAATGGTCGGAGGTTCGCAGGCTGTCCCGCAGCGTGCCGGCCAGGATCTCCAGTGCGCGATCGCCGATACCGTGCCCGTGACGGTCGTTGACACGCTTGAAGTGGTCAATGTCGACCATCGCCAGGGTGAAGGGGCGGCGATGACGGGCGCTCGCTGCCGTGAGTTGCTCGAGCTGTTCATTCAGGCGACGCCGATTGGCGAGGCCTGTCAGCGGGTCGACCGTGGAGGCGGCCTTCAAGGCCAGATTGCGTTCGCGCAGCAACGATTGATAACGATCGGCGATGCGCGACAGCTTGCGCTGGCGTTTCAGTTGCCGCTCGAGCTGATCTCGGGTCGAGTTGAGATCTTCATGGGCGCTTTGCTGAAAACCATCGGCGATGGAAATCAGTCTCTCGAGTCGATCCTGCTGCTCGAGGTGATGGTGAAACAGCCGCTCGAGGGCATCATGCAACGGATGGTCGCGATTGGCCGATTCTGCCAGCAAGGTTTCTACGTGTTCCAGCAAGGGACGTTCGGAGGTGTTCATGTCGGCGCCTGCTGGGGCGTGATCGTGAAGTCGAAGGTACAGTCCTCGCGAAACTCCTCGGCCAGCTCGGCGATGCGTTCGTTGCGGGTGTCGTAGCGCCAGATCACGCCGACCTCTCGGCCTTGCTGATGGGCGTCTTCGAGCATGTCGAAGATGTCCATCATCGCCTTGACCGAACTGGTATTCAGGTAGACGAGCTCGAGGTCGAGCATCAGAGGGTGCGGGGCCTGGGCCAGAAAGGCGTCGGTCCAGTCGATGACCTGGCTGAACAACTCGTAGGAATTCTCCGGATAAGAGTCTCCCCGCATATGGAGTCGGCCAGCCTGCCAGTCGCTCTGAATCGTGGGGGTGGACTGGCTTCCGGAAATGTTCAGATCTTGGTGCATGGGTCGAGACCGATTAGATGGTGGCTGTCAGGCTGAAGAATGCGCGGCCCGAGGACAGTGGCTCGAGCGAGGCCTGCAGGGGCTGGGTCGACTTGCGTGCCATGTCGAGCAGACCGAGACCCGCGCCACTGGCACTGGGGCTGGCCTCGTCACGCGGTCGGCGCAGCTGCTGCTTGTAGGCCTTCTTCAAGTCGGCGGCATCGAGTCCGGAAAGGCCTTCCACGGTATCGACGAGACGTCGGCCGTCATCGACTTCCACCAGGTTGCCGGCCGAGACCAGATAGTGGCCCTGGTCGTCACGTGCCACAGCCACCGTGGCGGTGGCCGCTTCATCATCGTACTCTTGCTGGCGCGCATAATGCCGGATGTTCTGGGTCATTTCTATGTAGACCGCGAAAACATCCATGGCCGCGGAAGGTGCCGTTTCCTGCGTGTTCATGTAGTTGCGCAGGGCGTTGCCGATTTCTTCGATAAGGCTGCGCGATATCGGGCCGTTGAAGCACAGCATGATGCGCTGTTGCAGGTAGTTATCGCGCAGGTTCAGTAGATCCATGACGCTTCCTCTCTGTTTCGGTCAGGATGCGGCCGAGTGGTCATCGCTCGTTGTTCGGGGGAGCCGGTGATATGGCATGGAAACGAAAACATAGCATGGTGATGTCGTCGCGTTGAGGGAGTTCGCCGCGGTAGTGTTCCAGCTCTGCCTCGTAGGCGGTGACCTGGTCGGACAGGGGAGAACGGGCATGGCGTTGCAGCATGTCGCGAAAGCGCGTGTTGCCGAAACCGAAGCCGTGTTCACCGCCGGCCTGATCGAGGAAACCGTCGGAACACAAGGTGTAGGTCGAATCACGGCGCAGAGGCAATACCTCGTTCCGGTACGTCATGGCGCGCTTCTGTCCCAGGGCACGCTTGCCGCCGGGATAGCTCGTGATGCTATCGCCGTCGCTGGCGTAGAGCGACATCTTGGCCCCGGCAAAGGTCAGCCGATCGAGATCCGGCTCTACCCACACCAGGCCGACATCCATGTTGGTGGCGATGGAGTTCGGCAGGGTATCCTTGTGCAGGGTGGCGCGATTCTGTTGGTCCGTTTCGTTGAGCAGAGCAGCCGGATCATCGGGGCCCACTCGCAGGATGGCATTGTCGATGATCGCGCGCGCGAGCATGGTCATCAGCGAGCCGGGAACGCCATGACCGGCGCAGTCGATGACGCCCATGAGATAGCCGCGATCAGTGGCGTGGAAGACATAGATGTCGCCTCCCACTCTGTCCCTGGGGCGCCAGAGTACGGCGTGCCGGTCGGGCAGTCTCGCCTGAAGCTGGCGGCTGGGCAGAATGGCCCGCTGGATGATGCTGGCGTATTCCAGTGAGGCGTCGACCTGACGCCTGGCTTCGGTCATCTCGTTGTTGGCCTGGACCAGGGCGTGGGTGCGCTGCTGGACCCTGTCTTCGAGATCCTGGGTATGACGCTCGATACGACGCGCCATGTGGGTGAAGTCGCGTGACAACTCGCCGATTTCATCGTGGCGCTCGGTAGGCAGTCGATGATCGAAGTCGCCGTTGGCAAGCGCCCGGGCGGAACGCTGCAGTCGGCGCAGGGGGCCGAGGATGAGGCGTTCGGTGGCGTAGGAAAAGGCGATCATCAAGAGCGCCAGGATCAAGGCCAGGGTGGCCGTCATCGGCCACAGCCAGTGGTCGCCGAGCAACGGCGCCGCACGCAGGTCCAGGGCGGTGACCAGCAGCCAGTCGACGGCCGGGAGATAGCCGACGGCGAGCAGGCGGGGTTCGCCCTCCAGCATGACCTCGAGTGTCTCGACGCCCCCGGGATGTCGCCGAGTTTCTTGCAGGGCGGACTGGAGTCGGGCCCGCGACGCCTCGTCATCGAGCAGTGACTGGATGCGTCGCTGGCCCATGTCCTGATTTGCCACATGGCGGCCAATGGCCACACGTTGCCGTTCCGGATGGGCCTGGATCTCGCCCCGGGGGGTGACGATCATCGGGGTCAGGCCCGCCGGACTGTCGCGAATGAAGCGATCGAGGAAGTGGCCCAGGTCGATGCCGCCGCCCGCTAGTCCCAGCAGTTCACCGTTGCGCCGGATCTTGACGTTGATCCATACCTTGGTCAGTTCCAGCTTCTGATCCTGACTGACATTGATATTGTAGGAAGCCGTGTCATTGGCGACGGCGTCGTACCAGGCATCGGCCGGGTCATCCGGCGACAGATGGTAGCGAGGTTCCGTGCTGAACGCTCGCTGACCATCGTTGTAGTAGTAGTCGCCGCGGGCGTGATCGACGATGAAATAGGCGTTGCCGCTGAGCTGGCGACGATAGCCACGAGCCTCGTCGAAGAAGCGCTCGCGCAGAGCAGGGTCGTCCGGGTTTTCCAGCCATTCCCGGGTCACCGCCGAATCGGCCAGGCGCCGCGACAGAGCCAGGTCGCGTGAAACGGGGGTGAGGACCCGCTGCATGTGCAGCAGGGTATATTGTTCGGCGTAGCCGGTGGCGAAGTGGCGTCGTACGTCATCGAGTGCCTGCCAGGCGATCAACAAGGCGGGCACGAGGGCGACGAGACACGCCAGCAGAAGCGTCAGAGTGGACTTGCCACGAAGGCCCCAGTGTCGAGTCATAGGAGGAAAAGCGTCCCTGCTTTGTCATCGGGCGGTGGATCCCGCCACTTTCGTTCTGGCCTACACGATGCCACAAGGCGGTATCGACGACGAGTCGGTACCTGGAAATGGATGTCGTGATGGCTGGGTGCCATGACGCCGACGGAGTGATGTCGAATGTCACCATGGCTGGAATATAACGATCAGAATCATGGTTATTCTTCCATGGTCTATTAGCTTGCAACGCTGTTCAACCCGATCGACGATTTCGCCTGATGATGCGCAAGTCGCTGGCGTGTCATGCGCTCAGCCTGGGGCTGCACGGTGGCTTGGTCCTGGTTGGCGAGATCATGCGGCTCATCGCGGGTGGCGTGGACTGCCGGGCGACACGTTCGCGGCAGGCTGTCGAACGCGGTGCGAGCGTTGCCTGGAGGTCGGAGTGAATGTCGAGGTCTTGTCGTCGGCGCCTGACGAGCGTCTCAGCCAGCGACCCATCAGGAGTGTGAAGGCCGGTGCACCGGCCAGCAGATAGAGGTGGTAGGTGACCAGTCGCCATACGACCACGGCGGCGGCGGCCTGGGTCGCGGGCATCAATGGCATCAGCAGGGCGCCGACACCGAGCTCGGCGGCACCGGCGCCGCCGGGCAGGATGCTGACCTGGCTGGCCGCCATGGCCAGCATCTGGGTCAGAAAGGTCCAGGCCCATCCAGCCTGGCCGCCCACGCCGAGCACGGCCAGGTACAGCAGGCTGTAGCGCAGCAGCCAGTGCGCCGCGCACAGGCCGAGGATGGTCACCAGTCGGGTGGGAGGCAGGCAGAGCGTGGCGATCAGGGCCAGGCGACAGCCGAGCAGCCGCCTGGCCAGCCAGCGACGCCGACGAGGAGAGAGGCGGCGTAGCCACCGGTTCGGGCGCTGGCGCAGCAGCCGGGGCAGTCGCAGTATCGACAGGCCGATCAGCAGCATCAGGCCGACCAGGCTCAGCATGGCGATGGCGAGCAGGCCCTGGTGAGGCCAGGCCACGTTGCCGCCCAGCGAGATGCTTGCCAGCACGCCGAGCATCGCCAGGAAGAACAGCATGTCGCAGCCCTGGTCGACCAGGAAGATCGCCGACCCCCGCGACGGGGAGAAACCGCGCCTCGCCAGCAGGGCCAGCAGGGTGACGGCACCGCCGCTGCCGCCGGGGGTGGCACAGAGGGCGAACTTGGCGGCCAGTTCGATGGCCAGTGCCTCGCCCTGACCGAGTCGGCCGGCGCGCCCGTCCAGCAACAGGCGCAGGCGCAGGGCGTTGAGGTTCCAGCAGGTCACGACCATGACCAGCATCAGGCCCAGCATGTCGATCGGGAACTCGGCCAGGGCGCCGACGATGTTCTCGCCGCCCATCAACCAGGGCACCACCAGGGCCATGGACAGGGCCAGTCCTAGCCAGCCCCAGCGTGCCAGCACACCGCGTTCCCTGGCCCGTCGGGTCCGTCGATCAGCCATGCCGCGCAAGACCGGAGGCGGCGGTGCCTGGTGTCAGGGTGGCATAGTGGTCGAGCAGGCCATCGATGACGTTCTCCCAGCGGAAGCGACGTTCGACGTAACGGCGCGCGTGCCGGCCACTGGCCTGGACGTCGTTGAGGAACAACGCCTCGACCGCCCGGGCCATGTCCGCGGCTTCCAGCGGCTCGCAGAGAACACCGCCGCCCAGGGGGACGTTCTCGATCAAGGCGCCTGCTCGGGCGGCGACCACCGGCAGGCCACAAGCCATGGCCTCCAGTGCCACCAGGCCGAAGGTTTCCCGGGTTCCCGCATGGATCATGGCGTCGGCGCTGGCGAGGGCGCGAGCCACCTCGCGGCTGTCGCAGCAGCGGGGCACCACGGTGACATTGTCGGGGACCCGGGTCGGCATGCCGGGCCCCAGCAGCAGCAGGTGGTAAGGAGAGCCGAGCCGCTGCATCACCTGGAGCAGCACATCGACATTCTTTTCCCGGGAGTTGCGGCCGGCGAAGGCCAGCAGGCGAGTATGGTCGGCCAGGCCCAGGCCGGCTCGCAGGTCCGGGTCGGCGCGGTCCGGGTGAAAGGTCTCCAGATCCACGCCGAGGGGCTGGACGCGTACCTTCTCCACGCCCCATGACTCGAGGCGTTCGGCCATGGCTCGGCAGGGGGCCATCACACCGTCGAAGCGGCCGTAGAGGTCGACCACATACCTTTTCAGCCGATGCTCCACCGCGCCGCCGAAGCGATCTCCCATCAGGCGTGGCAGGTCGGAATGGTAGAAGCCCACCACCGGCACGCCCAGGCGTTGACCGGCCTCGAGGGCCGCCCAGGCGGTGACATAGGGGTCGCCGGCCTCGATCAGGTCGGGGGACATGGCCTCCAGTGCTTCTCGCCAGGGGCGGCGGCGCAAGGGAAAGCGATAGCCCTGACCCAGGGGCAGGCGCGGGGCGGGAAGGGTGCGCAGGTCACCGAGGGCATCGCGCTCGGCGCCGGGCACCAGCAGGCTGGTGCGAATGTCATCGTAGCGGGAAAGGCAGCGGTGCTTGGCGCTCAGGTAGGTACGCACGCCGCCGCTGGCGGGAGCGTGGAACATGGTGACGTCGACGAGATGCAAGGGACCCTCCCGGAATGCCGATACCTGTCCCCAGCCTAGGCGTCATTTACGACAGTTCGACGACAGCCGAAAAACAAGACGGCGGCCCGAGGGCCGCCGTTCGTGTCGCATCGGGCGAGAGGTGTTCGTTCAGTCGGCGGGTCGGCCTACCAGCGAGCGGGTCTCCTCCCGGGCTTCGGTCAAGGCGATCCGGACTGGATCGCCGAGCTTGAAGCGTTCTTCGCCCTCGATCTGGATGCGGCCTTCCTTGTCGTCGATCACCACCTTGTCCCGGTCGCTGTGCATCAGCGGGGCGGGCACGAAGGCGGTCGCGCCGTTGGCCGTCAAGCGCACTCGCATGCCGCCGCGGTTGATGGCGATGATCTCGGCGTCGAAGGCTTCGCCGGATTCGGCGTGCGGGCCGAGGTAGCGAACATAGAGCCAGTCCTTGACGTCGCGCTCGGCCATGCGGTTCAGGCGACGGCGTTCGGTCAATTGCTCGGTGAGCTCGAGGCTGGCTTCCGCCGGGGCCTGTTCCCCCTTGAGCACGCGCTTGATCAGGCGGTGATTGACCATGTCACCGTACTTGCGGATCGGCGAGGTCCAGGTGGCATAGGCGGCCAGGCCGAGACCGAAGTGCGGGCCGGGGCGGGCGGACATGCTGGTGAAGCCCTGGAAGCGGCGCAACCGGGCATCGAGCCAGGCGTCGTCACGCCCTTCCAGCTCTCGCTTGAGCTCCTTGTAGCGTGGCAGCTCGGTGAGGGCTTCCAGCGCGACGTCGATGTCCTGGTCGGCCAGGAAGTCGCGGGCGGCTTCGGCCTTTTCCGGTTCGAAGGCGCGATGGACATTGAAGATGCCATGGCCCACGTGCTCGGCCAGCAGATGCGCGCAGCAGGCATTGGCCGCGATCATCGATTCCTCGATCATGCGGTTGGCGATGCGCCGCTGCTCGGTGCGGATGTTCAGCACATTGCCGGCATCGTCCAGGTCGAAGACGTAGTCCGGCCGGTCCTTGAAGACCAG
The DNA here is from genome assembly GCF_029081005.1 of Halomonas elongata. Taxonomy (GTDB): domain Bacteria; phylum Pseudomonadota; class Gammaproteobacteria; order Pseudomonadales; family Halomonadaceae; genus Halomonas; species Halomonas elongata_B. The sequence goes on from NZ_JAJQTQ010000006.1 coordinate 86,774, forward strand.
GGCATGCTCGGCGCGCCAGGCGGTTCGTGCCTCGGTCAGATCGCGCAGGGCTTCGAGCTGCTCGCCGATGCCTGCCTCGGGCTTCCACTGGCCCTGGCCTTCCAGCCAGTCGGAGACGTCGTCATAGGCCAGTCGCGCATGAGAACGCACCGTCGCGGCGAAGAAGCGATAGTCACCGAGCGAGCCGTCGGCCTCCACATCCAGGGCGCAGGCCAGGGAGGGGCGGTCCTGACCTTCCCACAGGGAGCAGAGGTCGTCGGCCAGGCGTTCCGGCAGCATGGTGACGTTCTGTCCGGGCAGATAGACGGTGAAGGCGCGAGTGCGTGCTTCCAGGTCGACGCCATCGCCTTCCACGACATAGGCGGTGGGGTCGGCGATGGCCACGGTCAGGCGCCAGCCACCGTTGTCCCGGGGCTCGATGCGCAGGGCATCGTCCATGTCCCGGGTCTTGGCGTCGTCGATGGTGAAGAAGGGCGCTTCGGTGAGGTCCTCGCGCTGGAGGCCTTCATCGTGCAGCGGCCAGTCATCGCCGGCCTCGGGGCTGGCCTGCTCCAGGGCATGGCGAGCCAGGGTCACGCGCCAGGGAGCGGCCGGATTGTCGTGCTTGGTGACCAGCTCGTCGATCTGGGCGAAGAAGGCACGGTCATCCGGCTTGAGCGGGTGACGAACGAGGCGGGCCACGACCCAGTCGCCCTCGTCCAGCGATGCCTCGTCGAGGCTGCGCTTGACGCGCGCCTTGAGGGCGTTGCTGATCGAAGGGTGGTCGGGAATCACCGCCAGACGACCATCGCGCTTGCGCACCCGGGCAATGAAGCGTTCCAGCCCCTGTTCGATCAGGGTGTCCGGCTCCACCGAGGTTTTCTCGCCCTCCTGATGGAGGACGGCCTCGACCCGGTCGCCATGCAGCACCTGCTTCATGGCGGGCGGTGGCACGAAGTAGGAGGTGCCATCCTCGGTCTCGAGAAAGCCGAAGCCACGCTCGGTGGCCTTGATCACGCCTTCGACTCGAGGCGTGTTGTCGCGAATCTGTTGCTTGAGCTGAGCAAGCGCCGAGTTGTTCTGCAGCATGATAACGATCGAATGGCGGGATAAGGGGGCCACTATACGGATTCCGCCGGCCCACGCCAATCACGGTGCAGGGCCATCGCAGATGGTGCCATCGCTCGTGGCTGATTCGTCGCGAGGGGCGTCATCACGCTGTTTCGCGAGGGGTGGGGGACCAAGGTATAAGACAAGTGGTATTTGATTGGTATTGTTAGTGGTCTATATTGGTCCTATATCGATACGGCACGAGAGCGACCATGGATCGTCGATTTCAACAACTGCGACTCGACCCCGACCTGTCCACGCCGCTGTACCACCAGCTGGCGAGTCGACTGGAAGACGCCATCGAGGAGGGTGCCTGGCAGGCCGGCGAGGCCCTTCCCTCCGAGCGGGCCCTGGCCGAGTCGCTGGATGTCTCGCGGATCACGGCCCGCAAGGCCCTGGATCGGTTGGCCGAGCGCGGGCTGATCCGGCGTACCCGCGGGTCCGGCACCTTCATCACGCCGCGCCTCAATCAACCCCTGACTCGCCTGGCGAGCTTCACCGAAATGCTGACCCAGCGTGGCTTTACCCCGCGTTCGCACTGGCTGTCACGGAGCCTGGCCGCTCCCTCGGCCGACGAGAGCCTGCGCCTGGGCCTGGGCGGCGATGCCCGGGTGGCGCGCCTCAAGCGCCTGCGACTGGCCGATGGCGTAGTGATGGCGGTGGAGGAGAGCTGCCTGCCGCAGTCGGTACTCGGCGATCCGCAAGGGGTGGAAGACTCGCTGTATGCCTTTCTGGAGGATGCGGGCCGGCCGGTGGCGCGGGCCCTGCAGCACGTCACGGCGGTCAATGCCGACGCCGAGCTGGCGCGTCTGGCCGAGGTGCCGGAGGGCCAGGCCCTGCTCAAGGTGACCCGTCAGGGCTATCTGGTCGACGGCACGCCGGCGGAGCTGACGGTCACCTACTGTCGCACCGATTACTACGACTTCATCGTCGAGCTGACACGTTGAGATCTGACGTCGAGAGAAAACCGGGAGATACCATGCGCTACGGCAACATCCTGACACCCGACGGTTGGCGGCTCGGCGAGCTGCATTGGCACGACGGGCGCATCAGCCGCATCGACGGCGAGCCGGTCGACCCCGAGGACAATGACCTGCCGCGCCTGCTGCCGGGATTCATCGACCTGCACGTACATGGCGGGGGTGGTGCCGATGTCATGGAAGGCGGCACGGCGGTGGCCACGGTGGCGCGTACGCATGTGCGCTTCGGCACCACCAGCCTGCTGGCCACCACCATGACGGCGCCGGATGGCGATACCCGGCGCGTGCTGGGGGATGTCGGGACCTACCTGGAGGCGCCGGACCCGGAGGCCAGTCGCGTGCTGGGGGTACACCTGGAAGGCCCTTACATCAATCCGGGCAAGCTCGGTGCCCAGCCGTCCCACGCCCGGCCCGGTGTGCTCGAGGACGTCGAGGAACTGCGCCGGCTGGCACCGATCGTGCTGCTGACCCTGGCACCGGAATTGGCCGGCCACCTGACGCTGATCCGCGAGCTCAGCGAGCGCGGCGTTCGCGTGCAGGTCGGCCACACCCTGGGCAGCTACGAGGAGGGCGTGGCGGCGCTGGAGCATGGCGCCCGCGGTTTCACCCATCTCTTCAATGCCATGTCCGGGCTGCATCACCGCAAGCCCGGCATGGTTGGGGCGGCCATGGCGCATGCGGAGTATGCCGAACTGATTCCCGACCTGCTGCATGTGCATCCCGGCGCGATCCGTGCTGCCCTGCGCTGTATCCCGCACCTCTATGCGGTGACCGATTCCACCGCCGCGGCGGGCATGCCCGATGGCGAATATCGCCTCGGCGAGCAGGCGGTCACCAAGTGCCTGGGCGGCGTGCGCCTGGCCGATGGCACCCTGGCGGGCAGCACCCTGACCATGGATCAGGCGCTGCGCAACCTGGTCGGTCTCGGTCAGACGCTGGCCGAGGCCTCCAACCGACTTTCCCGTTATCCCGCTGATTTCCTGGGGCGCCATGACCTCGGTCGCCTGACCGAAGGGGCCCATGCCGATCTGGTGGAACTGGATTCCCGCTTGAACCTGAGAGCCGTCCATGTCGGCGGCCGGCTCGTCGTCGAAGGAGACGCTCATGTCACTGATGCTTGAAGAAGCGCGCAATGCCCCGGAACGCATTCGCGGTCAACTGCAGCGCAACGCCGAGGTGCTGGCGTCGCTGGGCGCGCGACTGCGCGAGCGGCCGCCGACCGGCGGCATGACCGTGGCCCGGGGCAGTTCCGATCATGCCGCGGCCTACTTTGCCTATCTCTGCATGAAGTATCTGGGCATTCCGGTGGCCTCGCTGCCGCCCTCGCTGTCGACGCTCGCAAGGGCGCCCTGGCGTCTCGACGGGCAACTGGCGGTGGCGATCTCGCAGTCCGGCCAGAGTCCGGACCTGGTGGCCACCCAAGAGGCGCTGTCGCGGGGTGGTGCGCGCACCCTGGCACTGGTCAACACGCCGCAATCGCCGCTGGGCCGGACCAGCGACATCGAGGTGCCCTTGTTCGCCGGCGAAGAGCGCAGCGTGGCCGCCACCAAGAGTTACCTGGCGACGCTCTCCGCCGCCGCTCAGTTGCTGGCCCACTGGACCGAGGACCGAGACTTGCTGGCCGCCCTGGAAACCTTGCCGGAATGCCTGAGCCGGGCGGCCGACCAGGACTGGAGCGAGGCGGTCGAGACGCTTGCTGATGCCGATCGCCTGATGGTGATCGGGCGCGGTGCCGGCCTGGCGGTGGCACAAGAGGCGGCCCTCAAGTTCAAGGAGACCTGCGCCATCCAGGCCGAACCCTTCAGCGGTGCCGAGGTACGCCACGGCCCCATGGCCCTGGTCGAGACCGGCTACCCGGTGCTGGTGTTCGCGCCGCCCGGCGCCGAGCAGGCCGGATTGCTGGAACTCGCCGACTGGCTCGGCGAACTCGGTGCCCGGGTACTGCTGGCCGCCGACGACACGGTGGCCCGGCGTCATCTGACGTTGAGCGATGCTGGCCACGAGGACCTGCAACCGCTGTCGGTGATCCAGAGCTTCTATCGCATGGCGGCAGAGCTCGCCGAGGCCAGGGGCAGTGACCCGGACCAGCCGCGGCACCTGCGCAAGGTCACTTGCACGTTGTAAGCCGACAACAACAACGTATCGGAGTCGATCATGTCTTCCTCCCAACTGACGCTGGTGGCCCCGGCCACCGGCATCGTGACCCTCTTGTCCGATGTCCCGGATCCGGTCTTTGCCGACGGCACCCTGGGCGAGGGGATCGCCCTGGATCCCCTGGAGGCCACGCTTCACGCGCCCTGCGACGGCGAGATCGTGCAGTGCGCCAGGACCCGGCATGCCCTGAGCCTGCGCAGCGAGCAGGGTGTCGAGGTCCTGCTGCACCTGGGGCTGGATACCGTCGAGCTGCAGGGCCAGGGTATCGACCTCCTGGTCGAGGTGGGCCAAGGGGTGAAAGCCGGCGAGCCACTGTGCCGTTTCGATCCCGAGTTGCTGGCCGAGCAGGCCAGCTCGCTGATCACGCCGCTGGTGGTGACCGATGACGCCGGCTGGCGCCTGCGCCTCGAGGCGAGCGCCACGGGCGAGCGTGTCGAACGCGGCGAAACACTGATGAGCCTGACGCCCGCTGTGACGTCGGGCGAGACGGCGACCGAGCGCACGGGACCCTGGTGCGAGCGCCGCGCGACGCTGGCGCTGGAAAGCGGGCTGCATGCACGCCCGGCGGCACGGCTTCGTGCCATCGTGAGACGCCATGACGTGGACATGCAGCTCGTGCATGGCGGCACCGAGGCGCGCGGCGACAGCGTGAGTGCCTTGATGAATCTCGGGCTGGCCGCCGGCAGCGAGGTCGTCCTGCAGTCGCGTGGCGATGCCGCCGAGTCGGCACTGGATGCCGTCGTCGAACTGCTGACCACGCCGGAGGGCGTCGAGTCGCCGAACGCTGAAGCGGACGCGCCTCTCGCGCCGACGTCGGTCGCCGACGGGGATATTGCCGGCCTCGTCGCCAGCCCGGGCCTGGCGATCGGTCCGCTGGCGACGGTGAGCCTGCCGCTGCCGGCGGTGCCCCATGACGGGCGTGGTGCGACGATCGAGCGCGAGGAACTGTTGGGCGCCCTGAAGCGGGTCGGACGTTCCCTGGACAGCGCGCGTGAAGAGGCCGAGCGACGCGGTCAGCGCGCCGAGGCGGATATCTTCGAGGCGCACCTGGCCTGGCTGGACGATCCGGGCCTGCTCGAGGCAGCCACGGCACGCATCGAGGCCGGACGCAGTGCCGGTCAAGCCTGGCGCGAGGCGCTGGACGACGAGGCCGAACAGCTGCGTGCCACCGGCAATGCCCTGCTGGCGGGGCGCGTGGCCGATCTCCGCGACCTGCAACGTCATGTCATGGCCGAGTTCGCCGAGGCCGGGATGGCCCCGGTGCCCGACATTCCCGAGGGGGCTGTCCTGGTCGCCGACGACCTGTCGCCCTCGCAGTTCGTCGATCTTGTCGAACGAGCCCCCGCCGGCTTGTGCCTGAAGGGCGGCGGCACGACCTCTCATGTCGCGATCCTGGCTCGGGCTCGCGGCATTCCTTGCCTGGTGGCGATGGGTGAGGCACTCGAGGGCGTGACCGGGGAGCATGCGGTACTCGATGCCCGGGAAGGGCGTCTCGAGCCGACCCCCGACGCGTCGCGCCTGGCGTCTGTTCGTGATGCCCTGCGCCACGATGCCGAACGCCGCGAGGCCGAACGCGCCGAGGCCTTCGAACCGGCGATCACGTGTGACGGTCGCGAGGTCGAGGTGGCGGCGAACATCGGCGACAGCGACGAGGCGCGGCTGGCGGCCGAGTCCGGCGCCGACGGCGTCGGCCTGATGCGCAGCGAGTTTCTGTTCCTGGGACGCGATGCCGCGCCCGACGAGGCGGAGCAGTGTCGCGAATACCAGGCCAGCCTGACGGCGCTCGGTGGCAAGCCGGTGATCATTCGTACCCTGGATATCGGTGCCGACAAGCAGCTTCCCTACCTGCGTCTGCCCGAGGTGCCCAATCCGGCACTCGGCGTGCGCGGGGTCCGGCTGTGGCATGACCAGCCGGCGCTGCTCGATACCCAGTTGCGCGCCTTGCTCGGCGTCGTGCCGCTGGATGCCCTGCGCATCATGGTGCCGATGGTCAGCGAGGTCGGCGAGCTCGCTTGGGTGCACGAACGGCTCGAGGCCGTCGCCGCGGAACGCGGCATCGCCGAGCGGCCCCGCCTTGGTGCCATGGTCGAAGTGCCCAGCGCCGCCCTGTGCGCGGCGAGTCTTGCCGACCAGGCCGATTTCCTGTCCATCGGCACCAACGACCTGACCCAGTATGCCCTGGCCATGGATCGCGAGGATCCGCGCCTGGCGGCCCGTGCCGATGTCCTGCATCCCGGCGTGCTGCGCCTGATCCAGGCCACCGTCCAGGGTGCCGCCGGACGGTGTCCGGTCGGCGTGTGTGGCGCGGCGGCCGGCGATCCCCTGGCCGCGTCCCTGCTGGTAGCGATGGGCGTCGACGAGTTGTCCGTCGAACCGGCCCGGGTGGCCGCCGTCAAGGCGTCCATTCGGCGACTCGATGCCGCGTCCCTGGCTCGTGAATTGCCGGACCTGCTGGCGATGCCCGATGCCACGAGCGTGCGTCGACGCCTCACCGCTCTCCATGAATCCGTGTCCGATACCACAACAACAACCCCCGAGAGGATCCCATCATGACTCGAGAAATCGGCTCCCGCCTCATGGCCGGGCTGCAACTGCTCGGACGTTCCTTGATGCTGCCCATCGCGGTGCTGCCCGTGGCCGGCCTGCTGTTGCGACTGGGCCAGCCCGACCTGCTCGATATTTCCTTCGTGGCCGCCGCCGGCCAGTCGATCTTCGACCATCTGGCGCTGATCTTCGCCATCGGCCTGGCGGTCGGTTTCGCCGACGACAGCAACGGCGCGGCGGGGCTGGCCGGGGTGGTCGGTTACCTGGTGCTGGATGCCGTGCTCACCACCCTCAACCCCGATATCAACATGGGGGTGCTGGCCGGCGTGATCATCGGCTCCGTGGCCGGGCTGATCTACAACCGTTACAAGGCGATCCAGTTGCCCGAATACCTGGCCTTCTTCGGCGGCCGGCGCTTCGTGCCGATCGCCACGGGCCTGGCGGCCGTGTTGCTGGGCATCATCTTCGGCTGGCTCTGGCCGGCGGTCCAGGCGGGTATCGATGGCCTGGGACACTGGCTGATCGAGGCCGGCGCGCTCGGCAAGTTCGTCTACGGGGCGATCAATCGCCTGCTGATCGTGACCGGCCTGCACCACGTTCTGAACAGCTTCGTGTGGTTCGTGTTCGGCAGCTTCGACGGCGCCACCGGCGATCTGAACCGCTTCTTCGCCGGCGACCCCACGGCCGGCGGCTTCATGGCCGGTTTCTTCCCGGTGATGATGTTCGGCCTGCCGGCCGCGGCACTGGCCATGTATCACGCCGCACCCAGGGCGCGTCGTGCCCAGGTGGGCGGCCTGCTGATGTCGCTGGCGCTGACTGCCTTTTTGACCGGCGTGACCGAGCCCATCGAGTTCACCTTCATGTTCCTGGCGCCGCTGCTCTATGTGTTCCACGCGGTGATGACCGGCCTGTCCATGGCGTTGATGCAACTGCTCGACGTCAAGCTCGGTTTCACCTTCTCGGCCGGTGCCTTCGACTATGCGCTGTCCTACGGCCTGTCCACCAATGGCTGGTTGATGCTGCCGGTCGGCCTGGCCATGTTCGTGCTCTACTACGGCGTCTTCCGCTGGGCGATCCAGCGCTTCGACCTGCCCACCCCGGGCCGCGATGAGGAGATCGCAACCGTCTCCCCGGCGGCGGAGGGCCAGGCCAGCGAGCGAGGGCCGGCCTTCGTTGCCGCCCTCGGCGGGGCCGGGAATCTGCAAAGCGTCGGTGCCTGCACTACGCGGCTGCGCCTGGTGCTGGCCGATGCGGATGCCATCGACGAACCCGCCCTCAAGGCCCTGGGGTCGCGTGGCGTGATGCGGCTCGGAGGCGGCGGCCTGCAGGTCGTCCTGGGTCCCATCGCCGATGGTGTGGCCGACGAGATCCGTGCCGCCGTGGCGGCTGCCGGTGTCGCCGCGCCGGTCGTGGATGACAATGCCAGGAGCCAGCCGACGGAGGAAGCCGTCGAGGCCGCGCTTCCCGATGATCAGGCCGCCGCCTGGCTGGCGGCGCTCGGTGGCCGTGACAACCTGCGTCATCTGGCCGCTCGCGCCGGAACCCGGCTGCGCGTCGAACTGCATGACGAGGCCTCCCTCGATACGGCGGCGCTGAAGGCGCTGGGCTGCCTCGGTTCCATGGCTGTCGGTGAGCGCACCTGGCACCTGGTGGTCGGTCCGCAGGCAGCCACCATCGCCGCTTCCCTGGCGGCACGCGACTGATCGTCATGCCTGGCGCTCCGCGCGACTAGCGGAGCGCATCCCCGGCGGTCGTTTCCGGCCGCCGCATTCCCGCCTTGTCATCCTTCACGGTCCCTCGGATCCGTGACGGGTGCCTGCGCGCCAAAACTCGGCGGAGGAAACCGTCGAACCGGGCCCGATCGGGCCCATGACAATCGAGCTATCCGCATAACAATGCCAACAAGCCAAGGAGACAACGATGTCGTCGTTTCATCGCCATCGCGCCATATCGACGTTGCTCAACGGGAGGCGGAGTCGCCGCCGCATGCTGATGAGTGCCGCGGCGCTATCGCTATGGCCCGCGCTGACACCGGCCCTGGCCCAGGACGAGGCCGAAGGCTTCTGGGAAGGCGCCAGTCTCGATGCCAACCTCTATTACATCTACCGTGATCGTGATCGCCGCGAGGGCGGCAGGGGAGCCAACGGTGAAGGGCGTCCCGGCCGTTACGCTTCCAACCTCCAGCATTCCACCGCCAATCTGGCGCTCGACTTTTCCAGCGGCCATGCCGGGGGCGTGGTCGGGCTGGATCTGGCGGCCTTCGCCGCCCATGACGTCCAGAGCCAACATCAGGGTACGGAATTCAACTTCCGGCCGGCCGATACCCTGTGGGGTGAACGCTGGGATGGCAAGGAGAAGGACGGCGCGAGCCTCTATCGTGCCGCGCTCAAGCTGAAGCTGGGCGACAGCTGGGCGAGGCTGGGCTACCTGCAACCCAGGGGGACCAGTGTCATCGCGCCCAACTGGTCCTACCTGCCGGGCACCTACCGAGGCGCGGAATTCGGCACCGAGATCGGCGGTCTGTCGCTGAGCTATCTCCACACCGATGCCTACAAGGCGCCCTGGTATCGCGATGTCTATGAATTCCGCCAGCCCGATGATCGGGAGATCGATTACCTGCACTCCCTGGGGGCGTCCTATCGCTTCGATGGTGGCGTGACGCTCGAGGCCGCGCTTGGCCAGGCCGACGACTACATGAACCAGGGCTTCGCCAAGGTGTCCTGGGATACCGAGCTGGCCGGCTCGCCCCTGTCGCTGAGCTATCAGTTCTATGGTGCGAACGACGCCCACGACGACGGCTCGGTGAACGATGTCTACGACGGTACCGCCTGGCAGCAGGCCATGACGGCCCGTTATACCCGCGGCGCCTTCGACTGGCGTCTGGAGTTCTCCTGGGTGCGGGCGCCCGGTTCTCAGGGGTACTTCGTGCCGCGCATGACCACGCCCTATGCCTCGTCCAACGGACGCCTCGATATCTGGTGGGACGCTCGTTCGGACTGGAATCACCACGATGAGAAGGCGATCTATGCCGGCGTCACCTATGACCTCGACGACTGGTCGTTGCCGGGCTGGGCCGTCGGCGTGTCCTACGCCTATGGCTGGGGAGCGAAACCCTATGCGGACTATGCCGACCCGGATCGCCGCTTCAGCGAGCGGGCCTGGAACCTCGATGTGCATTATGTCGTGCAGGACGGCTGGGCCGAAGGAACTCGCTTCCAGTTGCACTATACCGACTATGACAATCGCACCGATTACGCCTCCTGGGGCGGGGGTGGTTTCAAGAACGCCTTTCAGGACGAGCGCGACGTGAAGTTCTTGATCGTGGCGCCGTTCTCCCTGCTGTAACCCCTCGTGACCGTGTCCGGAGGCGCCCCTCCGGGCATGCCGATGTCCTTTCCATGGCCATTTCATGACAACAAGGAACAAGCATGATGACCACGAACACGACTCGCCCGATGCACGGATTCATTCGTCGCCCTCTCGCCACGGCACTCGCTCGTCGTCGCTGGTTCAAGGTCGGGGCACTGTCACTGCTGGCGCTCCCCGGCGTCGGACAGGCCCAGTCCGGGGAGAACCAGGCACTGGCCGAACGCCTGGGTGATCAGCTCGAGGTCGATTATCGCATCACCGCCAATCATGCCTCCGCCCATGGCGTCGACTGTCAGGCGCTGGGGGCCGATTATGCTTCCTGCTTTACCGCCACCATCGGCTTGACCAATCATGGACCCAGCATCGAGAGCGAGGACTGGTCGATCTACCTGCCCAGCATCCGACGACTGCTGCGCGTCGATAGCGACCAGGTCGATATCGAGCACCTGACCGGCGACCTCAATCGGCTCGAGCCCGCTTCCGGCTTCGATGGCCTGGCGGCGGGAGAACGTCTCGAGATTCCGGTGGTGGGGGAGTACTGGCAACTGTTCATGACCGATGTCATGCCGCGCTGGTATGTGGCGGTGGGGGATGCCACCGCCACCCTCGAGAGCACGGCGACGGAGGATATCGGTGACTTCGTGGCACCGATCACGGGGGAACGGATCAAGCGCACTCCCGATGATGCCAATGTGGTGATGAATGCGGCGACGCGCTTCGAGCGCAACGCGGCGGCCAGTCCCATGCCGGAGGCGTCGCTGCGCGGGGGGATCGTGCCGTCGCCGCGCCGTCTCGAGATCGGCGCGTCCGAGGCCGATCTCTCGGCTGGCGTTGTGCTCGATGCGCCGGCCATGTCGGCGGCCAGCCGTTCGGCGCTGGCGTCGTCTTTCTCCCGGCGAGGCATCGAGCTGGGCAAGGAGGGCGGCTGGCCGATCGAGGTGCGACTGGCGGCGGACGGCTTCGAGGGTGAATGGGCCCGGGAGGGCGCCTATCGACTTGTCTCGGATGCCCGAGGGGCTCGCATCACCGCTTTCGATGCCGCCGGTGCCTTCTACGGCGTGCAGTCGCTGCTCGGGGCCCTGGGAGCCGACGGGCACCTGCCGGCATTGGATATCGAGGATGCGCCACGCTTCGACTATCGCGGCGTGATGCTGGACGTGGCACGCAACATGAAGGACAAGGCCTCGGTGCTGCGCCTGCTCGACCGGATGGCGACCTACAAGCTCAACCGTTTCCACTTCCACCTCAGCGATGACGAAGGGTGGCGGCTTGAGATACCGGGCCTGCCCGAGTTGACCGACGTGGGGGGAGAGCGTTGCCACGATCTGGATGAACGTGACTGCCTGTTGCCCCAGCTCGGTTCCGGTCCGACCCGGACGACCCATGGCAGTGGCCATTTCAGTCGCGAGGACTACATCGAGATCCTGCGCCATGCCAAGGCGCGCCATATCGAGGTGATTCCCGAGATCGACATGCCCGCCCACGCCCGGGCGGCGGTGGTGGCCATGGAGGCGCGTTACCGTCGACTGATGGACGAAGGCAACGAGCAGGCGGCCAACGAATATCGCCTGCTGGACCCGGAAGACACCTCGAAGACGCTCTCCGTGCAGTTCTATGATCGCCAGAGTTACCTCAACCCATGCCGCGATGCCTCCCTGCGATTCGTCGACAAGGTGATTGGCGAGGTGGCGTTGATGCATCGCGAGGCGGGACTGGCATTGCGTACCTGGCATTATGGCGGTGACGAGGCCAAGAACATTCTGCTCGGCAATGGGTTCCAGGATGTCAACGCCGCCGAGCCGGTGGACTGGAAGGGCACCATCGACCAGAGCGACGAGGACCATCCCTGGGAAGCGTCGCCGGCCTGTCGGCGCCTGGTGGAAGAGGGCGAAGTGGCATCGGTCGAGCAACTGCCGAGCTATTTCGCCCGCCACGTCAATGAGCGGGTCGCCGAGCACGGCATCGAGGGCATGTCGGCCTGGCAGGATGGCCTCAAGGATGTGGCGCATGCCGACGACTTCACGACCGATCGTGTCGCGGTGAACTTCTGGGAGACCCTCTACTGGGGAGGCAGCGAGTCGGCCGTCGACTGGCAGCAGCGTGGCTACGACGTGGTGCTCTCCAACCCGGATTACCTCTATTTCGACATGCCCTACGAGGTCAACCCTCACGAGCGGGGGTACTACTGGGCGACGCGCTTCACCGATACCCGCAAGGTGTTCTCGTTCTCCGCCGCGAGCCTGGCACAGAACGCCGAAACCTCCCGGGATCGTGACGGCAAGGCCTTCGCCGCCGAGAGCCAGCCGGCATGGGAGGGCGCCCTGGGACTTTCCGGCCAGGCCTGGAGCGAGACGGTGCGCACCGAGGAGCAGATGGAGTCGATGGTCTTTCCCCGGTTGCTGGCACTGGCCGAGCGGGCCTGGCACCGAGCGGACTGGGAGCGCGACCCGGTGGCGGGTCGCACCTACGAGGGCGGCGTCACCGAGCATGTCGATCGACAGGCCCTGATGGGGGACTGGCAGCGTTTCGCCAATCTGCTGGGACAACGTGAACTGCCGAGGCTCGAGGCGGCGGGCATCGCCTATCGACTGCCGCTGCCCGGTGGCAGGGTCGAGGAGGGCAGGCTGATCGCCAACGTGGCCCTGCCGGGCGTCGCCATCGAGGTCTCGCTGGATGGCGGCGAGACCTGGAAAGCCTACGACGAGGCGGCGAGGCCCGAGGTCGACGGTGACGTCCTGCTGCGGACCGTCAGCCGCGACGGGCAGCGCCACAGCCGTTCCGTTTCGCTCTAGGAGTCTGTCGGATTTGACCGATTGTCGCGAGAATCAAGGATTTTGCGACACGTTTATTGGTCTGATGAGGCGAATAGCCCGCTATTTATCGCATCGGCTCCTAGCACCATGGCCCGTCGAGCCGTTCCCGCCGAGCGGCATCCGGTTCGACGGGCTGCTAGACTGGCGGCTCATTTATCGTGTAAGGGACAACGCATGACGGCTCACCTGATCGTCACGGATCTCGACGGTACCCTGCTCGGCGCCGATCACGCCCTGGCGGACGTGACGGTCGATACCCTTCGCGCCCTGGCGGCACAGGGGCATCGCATCGTGCTGGCTTCCGGGCGGCACTACCGCGATATCCTGGCGTTCCGCGATCGACTCGACATCGAGGCGCATATCATCAGTACCAACGGGGCCTATACCCATGCGCCGGACGGCCGCCTGCTCGAGGCACGCTACCTGCCGACCGGACTGGCGCGTGACTTGATTCGGCTGCCGCGTCCTCGGGAGGTTCGGCTCAATCTCTATCATGACGACGAATGGCTGATCGATGCGCCGGCGCCCGAACTGCTGGCCCTGCATGTGCATACCGGCTTCGGCTATCGGGTGGCCGACCTCGACGACCTGGATGGCGAGGGCGTGGGCAAGGTGCTCTACATCGGCGATCCCGCCGCGCTCGGTGAGCTGGAGCTCGAGGCGCGTCGTCGGGCGGAGCGGGAGTTGCACATCACCTATTCCATGGACAACTCGCTGGAGATCATGGCCGGTGGAGTCAACAAGGGCACGGCCCTGACCGCCTTGCTGGCGCAACTGGATATCCCGGCCGAGCGCTGCTTGGCCTTCGGCGACAATCGCAACGATATCGAAATGCTCGACCTGGTCGGCGAGGCCCACGTGATGGCCAATGGCCATCCGGCCCTGGCCGAGGCGGTGCCCGGCGCAATGCGCATCGGCTCCCACGATCAGGCTGCCGTGGCGCGACGGCTGATCGAGCGCTTCGGGCTCTAAGGAAACACTGCTTAAATGCCTGCGCATGCAAATCGCTTCGTTCCGCGGTGCTCGAAAACTCGCCTAACTACCTGTTATGTCTCGCTTTCTGTGCTCCGTGCGCCTTGCGTGACCCACAAGGATGTGGGAAATGCGATGGCCCGTCGGGAACGGGCCTAGCCTTCACTATGCTCGGCGATTTATTCAGCGTTCCCTTAACAACCGGCCTTGCCTGGTGCTGCCACCTTGGTGGTATCGCCAGCGCTCGGGGACGCGCCTAGAGTAGCGGATATGACGAAACTCGACACGGCGCTCGCCGAGCGCCACCGATACCGGTGACAGTGCCGATGACGACCTCTGCCGCCACCCTGGTCGTGGTCGACGATGACCCGGAAATCCGCGACCTGCTCGCCGACTACCTGACTCGCCATGGCTACCGCGCCCTGATGGCTGAGGACGCGGAGGCGTTGCGTGCCTTGCTCGCCACCGAGCGTCCCGATCTGTTGATCGTCGATCTGATGCTGCCCGGCGACGACGGCTTTGCCATCTGCCGCGACGTGCGCCGGGACAGTGACATGCCGATCATCATGTTGACCGCCAGCCCTGACGAGACCGATCGGATTCTCGGGCTGGAGCTCGGTGCCGACGACTATCTGGGCAAGCCCTTCAATCCCCGCGAGCTGTTGGCGCGGGTCAAGGCCGTACTGCGTCGTTGTCGGCCCCGCGACGAGACGGTCGCACCGGGGATGGCGAGGGTCGTGGCATTCGGCGACTGGCGTCTGGACCGCGTGACTCGCGAACTGATCGACGAGCGGGGGGAGCGCAGGGCCCTGTCCGGCGCCGACTTCTCGCTGCTGCAGGTCTTTCTCGACCATGCCGAGCAGGTACTTTCCCGCGAGGCCCTGTTCGACCTGACCCGTGGGCGTCCGGCGCCGCCGCTGGATCGTTCCATCGACGTGCATGTCTGTCGGCTGCGCCAGCGGCTGGGCGAGGACGCCCAGCACTCGCCGTTGATCCGCACCGTGCGCGGTACGGGCTATGTGCTGGCGGCACGGGTGGATGTGATCGCGTGAGGCGTGCCACCTGGCGACGCTGGCGCCGTTCACTGGCACGCCTGTTGCCGGGTTCCCTGCGCGGCCGTTTCCTGCTGATCATGGTGGTCGGAGTGCTGGGCGCACAGCTCGCCAGCTATGCCATCTGGACGGCCCAGGCGCGCGATGGCCAACTCGCCCGGCTCGACGAACTGTCGAGCAACATTGCCTACAGCGTGGCCTCCACGGTGCGCTTCTTTCGCTCCCTGCCCTATGACTATCGCCACATCGTGCTCGATCAGCTGCGCGACATGGGTGGCACGCGCTTCTTCGTCAGCGTCAACGATCATCGTATCGAGGTGGATGATATCGGCGAGGGGCCGGCAAAGGCCCTGGTGATCGACAACTTTCATGGCGTACTGCGTGACGAACTCGGCGTGACGGACGCCGAGGTGACCTTTACCGAGCCCGGCACCCTGCGCTTGCTCAACAACGAGGTGCTGTTGCGGGACATGCCGCCGCGCTGGGGACAGCACAGCCTGATGAGCGCGCCCTTGTCGCAGCCGATCCTGGTGGTACAGCTGCCGCTGGAGCGAGATCAGTGGCTCTATGTCGCCACCTTGTTGCCGGTATCGAATGTCTTCCATGGTGGCGACTGGCTGTCCGGGGATCGGCTTTTCGTGGCCCTGATCGTGCTGCTGACGGTCATCGGCCTGTCCTGGCTCGGTATTCGCAGTGCCACCCGGACCCTGGCGCGACTGTCGCGGGCCGCTCGACGCCTGGGAGACGACCTCGACAGCCCGCCCCTTAGCGAGGGGGGACCTCGCGAGGTGGCGGCGACCGCCATCGCCTTCAACCGCATGCAGCGGCGTATCCAGCATCAGGTTGAGGAGCGCGAGCGGCTCTTTTCGGCGATTTCCCATGACCTCAAGACGCCCATTACCCGATTGCGTCTGCGTGCCGAGATGCTCGAGGATCCGTCGCTGCGTGATCGTTTCTGCGCCTCCCTGGACGAGCTGGATCAGCTGGTAAAAGGGGCGCTGGACTCGGTCAAGGGCCTCGATATGCATGAGGAGATCGAGATCATCGACCCCCGTGCGTTATTCGACGAACTGGCCGGTGAGCTGGCGCTGCTGGGGGGCGAGATCCGGGTATCGGGCGCCGCCGCGCCGCTGGCCGTCAAACCCCTGGCCTTCAAGCGTTGCCTCGCCAACCTGCTGGAGAATGCCATCTTCTATGGCCGGTGGGCCGAGGTGCGGCTCGAGGATACGCCGGGTCATCTGCAGGTGACGATCCGCGACCATGGTCCCGGCATCGCCGCCTCGCAGCGCGAACGCGTCTTCTCACCCTTCGTGCGGCTCGAGCCATCGCGCAGTCGCCATACCGGCGGCAGCGGCCTGGGGCTGGGCATCGCCCGCCATATCGTCCAGGCACATGGCGGGCGGCTGGCGCTGGATAATCATCCCGATGGCGGGCTGGTGGTGAGTCTGATCGTTCCCCGGGCGGATACCGAGACGCTGTAACACTTTGCAATATCAGGAAAGATGGCGGCATCGCCGAGGCGCCTTACAGTGTTCAAGAACGCATCTGTCCCGATTCCGATCAACCACCCGGAGGGAACTAGTCTCTTGAACATCTTCGATCCCGACTTTCTCGATGCCCATGTATGCAAGACCATGGCGTTCTATCACCCGCGCGCCATCGATCCGCAGGGTGGTTTCTTCCATTACCTGCGTGACGATGGCGAGATCCTCGATCGTCGGCATCGCCATCTGGTATCGAGCGCCCGGTACGTCGTGATTTATGCTCGCTTTGCTCGATACAGCGGCGAGGCGGAATATCGGCACTGGGCGCGTCATGGACTCGACTACCTGGAAGGCGTCCATTTCCGGACGGCCTACCAAGGCTATGCCTGGACCCTGTACGACGGCGAGGTGGAGGACGACACCAACCACTGTTATGGATTGGCCTTCGTGCTGCTGGCCTATGCCGAAGCGCTCAAGGCCGATGTGCCGGGAGCCCGGCAAGGCCTCTACGCGACGCACGCCATGCTGCAGCGGCGTTTCTGGGAACCGCAGCACGGGCGCTTCGCCGATGAGGCCGACCGACACTGGCGGGTGTCCGGCTATCGCGGTCAGAACGCCAACATGCATGCCTGCGAGGCGCTGATCTCGGCCTTCGAGGCGACCGGCGACGCGACGTTTCTGAGCCAGGCGATGACCATCGCCCGAGCCATCGTCGGCGCCAACCGCGACCATGAGCATGGCTGGATCTGGGAGCATTACGATGCCCAGTGGCGTCGCGACCTGGACTACAACCGCGACGACCCGAGCCACCTTTTCCGCCCCTGGGGCTATCAGGTGGGCCACCAGACCGAATGGGCCAAGCTGCTGGTCATGCTCGAACGCCATTGTCTCGATGACTGGCTGTTGCCCACCGCCGAGCGCCTCTTCTCGAGCAGCGTGGCGGCCGGCTGGCATCCGGACTCTGGCGGCCTGGTCTACGGCCTCGATCTGACCGGGGCAATCTGTGACGCCGACAAGTACTTCTGGGTACAGGCCGAGAGCTTCGCCGCGGCAGCCCTGCTGGGAGAACGGACGGGGCGTGATAGCTACTGGCGCTGGTATCGGCGGATCTGGGACTTCAGCTGGCAACACATGATCGACCATCGTCACGGCGCCTGGTATCGCCTGCTCGATGCCGACAATCGCCGTTATTCTGACGTCAAGAGCCCGGCGGGCAAGGTCGACTACCACACCATGGGGGCCTGTCACGACGTGATCGAGGCCCTGGCCCGGCGGAATGTTTCAGGCGTGCAATAGTCCGGCAACACTATTCAGTACTTGGTAATCCCCCGGGGTGGAGGAGTGCGCTAGCGTGATGGGAGCCGCTTCGGCGGCGCACGACAACAACAATTCAGGAGGCACGTTCTATGCGCGCATTGATGCGATTCTCTCCACTCCGCCACACCCTGCTGGGACTGGCTGTGGCCGGTACCCTGGGCGCCGCCGGCCAGGTACAGGCCGGTGAGGTGGAAGTCCTGCACTGGTGGACCTCCGGCGGGGAGGCCAAGGCGGTGGGCGAGCTGCGCGACCTGCTCGAGGCAGAGGGCCATGAATGGAAGGACTTCGCCGTGGCCGGTGGCGCCGGCGACAGTGCCATGACGGTGCTCAAGTCGCGGGCGATGTCCGGCAACCCGCCGGCGGCGGCGCAGATCAACGGGCCGGAGATCCAGGAATGGGGCGAGCTCGGACTGCTCGGCAACCTCGACGCCGTGGCCGAGGAGGGCAACTGGGATGAGCTGTTGCCCGAGGTGGTGTCCGACATGATGCGCCACGACGGTCACTACGTGGCGGTGCCGGTGAACGTGCACCGCGTCAACTGGCTGTGGGCCAATCCCGAGGTGCTGGACGATGCCGGCGTCGAGATGCCGACCACCTGGGACGAGCTGTTCGCCGCCGGCGAGACCCTGCGCGAGGCGGGGTACGTACCGCTGGCCCATGGCGGTCAGCCCTGGCAGGACGCCACCACCTTCGAAAGCGTGGTGCTGAGTCTCGGTGGCAGTGACTTCTATCGTCGCGCCTTCGTCGATCTCGATGAGCAGACGCTGCAGAGCGACACCATGATCGAGGCGCTGGGTACCTTCAAGCGCCTGCGCGAGCTGATGGACGAGGGCATGCCGGGGCGTGACTGGAACCAGGCCACGGGCATGGTGATCGACGGCGAGGCCGCCATGCAGATCATGGGGGACTGGGCCAAGGGCGAATTCACCGCCGCCGACATGCAGGCCGGCGAGGACTATGTCTGCGCGCCGGTACCGGGCACCGAGGATGCCTTCACCTTCAACATCGACAGCTTCGCCATGTTCCAGCTCGGCGACGAATCCGCACAGCAAGCGCAACAGACCCTGGCCCGCTTGATCCTGGAGCCGGACTTCCAGAAGACCTTCAATCAGATCAAGGGCTCGATTCCCGCACGTCCCGATCTCGACATGAGCGGCTTCGACAGCTGTGCCAAGCGTTCCATGGAAGACTTCCAGGCATCGCGTGACGCCGACACCCTGGTGCCCAGCATGGCGCACCGCATGGCCATGCGCAGCGATGTACAGGGCGCTTTCTTCGATATCATCACCAACTACTTCAACTCGAGCGACATGACCGCCGAGCAAGCCGCCGAGCGGCTGGTGCAGGCCGCCAAGCTGGCCATGTAAGCGACGTGTCCGGCGCCCGTCCCTTGGACGGGCGCCACCCCCTCCTCGAGTGTGAGGCAACATCCCCATGAAATCCGATACGATCCATTCGGAGGTGCCGAGACGGTCGGCTCCTCCGGTGCGCGCCAGTGCGGCGGGGCACCTTCAGGCCTGGTTGCCCAAGCTGGTGCTGGCGCCGTCCGTGGTGATTTCGCTGTGCTTCGTCTATGGCTTCATGCTGTGGACCTTCATCCTCTCGCTGACTGATTCACGCATGCTGCCGAGCTACGATTTCGTCGGCTTCGCCCAGTATGCGCGACTGATGAACAACGAACGCTGGTGGGTAGCGGCCACCAATCTGGGCATATTCGGCGCGCTCTTTGTCGGGTGCTGCCTGGTGCTGGGGGCGGGGCTGGCGATCCTGCTCGATCAGCGCATTCGTCGCGAGGGCGTGCTGCGTACCCTCTACCTGTATCCCATGGCGTTGTCGTTCATCGTCACCGGGGTGGTGTGGAAATGGTTGCTCAATCCCGGTCTCGGCATCCAGGCCATGGTGCGTGGCTGGGGCTTCGAGTCCTTCACCTTCGACTGGCTGGTCGACCCCGACATGGCGGTCTACACCCTGGTGATCGCCGCGGTATGGCAGGCTTCGGGCTTCGTCATGGCGCTCTTCCTGGCGGGATTGCGCGGCATCGACGACAGCATCCTCAAGGCCGCTCAGCTCGATGGTGCCAGCCTGCCGCGCGTCTACTGGCGGGTCGTGATGCCTTGCCTGCGTCCCGTGGTGTTCAGTGCGGTCATGATCCTCTCGCACATCGCCATCAAGAGCTTCGATCTGGTGGTGGCGCTGACAGGTGGTGGCCCGGGCTATTCCTCGGACCTGCCGGCGACCTTCATGTATGCCCATGCCTTTTCCCGGTCTCAGATCGGCATGGGGTCGGCCAGCGCCATTCTGATGCTGGGCGGCGTCCTGGCGATCCTGGTGCCTTATCTCTATTCAGAATTGCGGAGTCGTCGACATGGATAACGTGATTCGCGCTCGGACCCCGGCGGCGCGCGCCTGGCGCCTGATGCTGCACCTGGTGCTGATCCTGGCGGCACTCTGGTATCTACTGCCGCTGGCGGTGATGGTGCTGACGTCCATCAAGCCGCTCGACGAGATCGGGGCCGGCAGTCTGCTGGCGCTGCCCGAGAATCCGACGCTGGCGCCCTGGCTGAAGGCCTGGGGCTCGGCCTGCACCGGCATGCGTTGCGACGGAGTGAGCGGCTACTTCTGGAACTCCTTCGCCATCGTGATTCCCGCCGTGGCGATCGCTACCCTGATCGGGGCTCTGAACGGCTATGCCCTGACCAAGTGGCGCTTCAAGGGAGCCGAACTGGTGTTCGCCATGATGCTGTTCGGTTGCTTCATCCCGTTCCAGGTCATCCTGTTGCCCATGGCACAGACGCTCGGCTGGCTGGGGCTGTCGAGTTCACGGGTCGGCTTGATATTCGTGCACGTGGTGTTCGGCATTGCCTTCACCACGCTGTTCTTTCGCAATTTCTACGTTTCGATACCCGACGAACTGGTCTCGGCGGCCAAGCTCGACGGCGCGGGCTTCTTCCGCATCTTCTGGCGGATCCTGCTGCCGGTCTCCAAGCCGATCATCGTGGTCTCGGTGATCTGGCAGTTCACCCAGATCTGGAACGACTTCCTGTTCGGGGTGGCCTTCTCGGGCCACGATACCCAGCCGGTGACGGTGGCACTCAATAACCTGGTCAACACCTCTACCGGGGTGAAGGAATACAACGTCGACATGGCCGCCGCCATGATCGCCGCGCTGCCGACTCTGGTGGTCTATGTGCTGGCCGGCAAGTATTTCGTCCGGGGGCTCACCGCCGGTTCGGTAAAAGGATAACAACGCGAGGTAATTCGCCATGTCAGCTCTGGAAATCGACAATGTCTGCAAGGATTTCGGTACGACCCGGGTGCTCGAGGAGGTCAGCCTGGCCATCGACTCCGGTGAGTTCCTGATCCTGGTGGGTCCCTCGGGGTGCGGCAAGTCGACCCTGATGAATGCCATCGCCGGCCTGGAGCCGGTGACCTCGGGTCGCATCCTGGTCGGTGGCGATGACATCACCTGGCGAACCCCCGCCGAGCGCGATATCGCCATGGTTTTCCAGTCCTATGCGCTCTATCCGAGCATGACGGTGCACGGCAACATTGCCTTCGGCCTGGAGATGCGCAAGGTGCCCAGGGTCGAGCGCGAGGCCGCCGTGGAGCGAGTCGCCGACCTGCTGCAGATCTCGCATCTGCTGAATCGAAAGCCGGCGCAGCTTTCCGGTGGCCAGCGTCAGCGCGTGGCCATGGGGCGAGCCCTGGCCCGGGAACCGCAGATCTATCTCTTCGACGAGCCACTCTCCAATCTGGACGCCAAGTTGCGCGTCGAGATGCGTACCGAAATCAAGAAGCTCCATCAACGTCTGGGCACCACCATCGTCTATGTGACGCATGACCAGATCGAGGCCATGACCCTCGCCGACAGCATCGCCGTGATGCGTGATGGCCGTATCCTGCAACTGGGTTCGCCGGACGAAGTCTACAACAACCCGGCGGACATGTTCGTGGCGGGCTTCATGGGGTCACCCTCGATGAACTTCATCGAGGCACGGCTGGATGGCGAACCCGGAGCGTATCGGCTGCACATCGCTACCGACGGCGAAGCGGAACTGACGCTGCCGTGGCCGGCCTCTCGCGAGACACCGGCGCTGGCCGAGCACGTCGGGCGAACGTTGACGCTCGGGCTGCGACCCGAGCACTTCGCCGAGGAGGATGCACGGCTGGGCGATCGGGCCGAGGGCACGCCACTCTCGGCCAGGGTCAGCGTGGTCGAACCCACCGGGGCCGACATCCTGCTGCGCCTGCCGCTCGGTGACACGGAGATCACGGCTCGGGTAGGGCCCGACTGCCGCGTCGCCCCGGGCGAGCGTCTCGGGCTGCGCGTCGACATGCGGCGTGCCGTGCTGTTCGACGCCGAAACCGAAGCTCGCCTGGCCTGAGGAGAGACCGCCATGACACAGGAATCCACCGAGCTTTCCGACACGATTCGCGAGACCAAGCGGCGTCTGAAGCGCGACCTGCCGAATTACCGCGATGCCTTCGCGCGTGCCCGGGACGACATCCTGGGGCAGATCGAACGCATCCGGGCGGAACGTGCCGCCGGCGAGCATCCGATACCCCGCTTCACGGCCGATGATCTCATCGCCGGTCGACTCTCCGAAACCGATCGGCAACGCATTCGCCAGCGCGGCGCCTGTGCCGTCGCCGGTGTCTTCCCGACTGAAAGGGCGCGGCACTGGAACGCGCAGATCGGCGACTATCTCGATCGCAATCGTTTCATGGAACGCCTGGCGAATGCCGCCGAGGATCCGTATTTTGGTGAACTCGAGCAGGGCAAGCCGCAGATTTACGGCGTCTACTGGTCGTCGCCCCAGGTGCAGGCGCGTCAGGATGAGCGACTGTGCGATGTGCAGGTGTTTCTCAACCGCCTGTGGGACGCCGGCGAAGAGTTCGATCCCGGCCATCTGGCCAGCTATGCTGACCGGCTGCGCCGCCGGCCGCCTGGTTCGGGTAGCCTGGGGCTGTCGCCGCATGTCGATGGCGGCTCCGTGGAGCGCTGGCTCGACGACGGCTTTCGCCATGTCTACCGCCATGCCTTTCGCGGGGTGCCCGAGCGCTTCGATCCCTTCGCGGCCCTGGGGCGCACGCGGGTGCGTGAAATCGCCTCGCCGGCGGTATGCTCGATGTTCCGCACCTTTCAGGGCTGGACGGCGCTGACACCGCAACGTTCGGGCGCCGGGACCCTGAACCTGATTCCCATCGCCAACGTGATGAGCTATCTGCTGCTGCGAGCCTTGCAGGACGATGTGCCGGAGGACGACCTGTGCGGTGCGCAGCCCGGTCGCGCGCTCTCGATCGATCCCCACTGGCACGCGCCCTTGCTGGAGGCGCTGACGCCGATTCCCGATCTCGATCCCGGCGATACCATCTGGTGGCACTGTGACGTGGTGCACGCCGTGGACCCCGAGCATGAAGGCGAGTATGACAGCAACGTCATGTATATCGGGGCCGCCCCCTGGTGCGACAAGAACGCGGCCTACCTGCCAGGGCAATGGCAGGCCTTCGTCGAGGGTCGCACGCCGCCCGACTTCGCCTCGGACGACTTCGAGGTCGACTTCACCGGCCGCGCACGGCCGGCGGATCTCGGCGAACGGGGACGTCAGCAGATGGGGGGATGGGGTGTTTGAGTGCTGAAGATCGAGACTGGATGCTCGAATGGGGGTAGAGCGACGCTATGTCGCTGAACATGAACACACCTTGCTTACAGCGGTTTATCGGCCCCGCTTGTAAGAGGTTGGCTATATGGGGTGTGCGTCATTCGTGACGCGTGGTTGAGGGTGATTTGTTTCCAGCCGAAGAAAACTTAGCTTGGCGTTATCTGACACTGACTCCGTGATATCGAGACGGGGTCACGGCTTCCAGGAGGAACGCCATGCACGCCAAGGGATGGCACTTCACGCTCAGCCTGGCCGGGGGCGACAACCTCAATCTGGCCGTGGTCGACTTCCGGCTCGACGAGGCGCTCTCCGCGCCCTTCACCCTGGAGGTCGAAGCCGCCAGCCGCCGCGCGGACCTCGAGGCCAGCGAGCTGCTCGAAAGCGGTGCCACGCTCACGGTCTGGCATGACGACCGGCCGCGTGCACGGCGTGGTCAGCGAGTTCGCCCGCGGGGATCGCGGGCATCGTCGCACCCATTACCACGTCACCATTCGCCCGGCGCTGTGGCGGCTCTCGCTGCGCCACAACTCGCGCATCTTCCAGAACGTCTCGCCGCTGGCGGTGATCAACATCCTGTGCGAGGAAAACGGCCTGACCGACGTGGCCTTCGCCGCCACTCGAGACCCCGCCACGCGCGAATATGTCGTCCAATACCGCGAGACCGACCTGCAGTTCCTCCAGCGCCTGGCCGCCGAGGAAGGCTTCAGCTTCTTCCATGAATTCGAGGACGCTGAAGGCGGCGTTCACCGCCTGGTATTCGCTGACTCCCCCCAGGCGCTGAGCTCGCTCGGCGAGCGCACCTACCATTCCCGCGCCGGCGGTACCCCGCCCGAGACGCATGTGCGCCGCCTGCGCCAGACCAGCCGCGTGCGCCCGGCCAACGCGACCCTCAAGGACTACAGCTTCAAGCAGCCGGCCTATGCGCAACGGCACGACAAGCAGGGCGAGGGGCTTGGCCAGCATGCGCAGCGGGATGACTACGAGCATTTCGACTACCCCGGGCGCTTCAAGGCCGATCCCTCCGGCAAGGCCTTCACCCGCCACCGTCTCGAATGGCTGCGCCGCGACGCCACCACCGCCGAGGCCGAGAGCAATCTCGCCGAGCTGGCGCCCGGCCGCCGCTTCACGCTCGGCGGCGACGACCTGCCGGCCCCGGGCGACTGGCAGGTGGTCAGCGCGGCGCACCACGGCACCCAGCCCCAGGCCCTGGAAGAAGACGCCGCACAGGCCGCCGGCCAGACCACGCTCAACAACCGGCTGACGCTGGCGCCCGCCGACATTACCTGGCAGGCCGCCCCCCAGCCCAAGCCGCGTGTCGACGGCCCGCAGATCGCCTTCGTGGTCGGCCCCGAAGGCGAGGAGATCTATTGCGACGAACACGGCCGGGTCAAGGTGCAGTTCCCCTGGGACCGCTACGCCGAGCCGAATGAAACCGCCAGCGCCTGGATTCGCGTCAGTCAGGGCTGGGCCGGCGGCGGCTACGGCTTCCAGGCCATCCCCCGGATCGGCCACGAGATCATCGTGTCGTTCCTGGAAGGCGATCCGGACCAGCCGATCATCACCGGGCGGACCCACCACGCGGTGAACGTGCCGCCCTACGAACTGCCGGCGCACAAGACGCGCACCACCTTCAAGACCCAGACCCATCAAGGGGATGGCTTCAATGAGCTGTGTTTCGAGGACAAGACGGATGCTCAGTTCATCTACCTGCATGCCCAGCGCAATCTGGAACTCCAGGTCAACAACTCGCGCAAGAAACGGGTGGAGTTCGATGATACGGCGTCCATCGGCAACGACGCCTTCCTGACGGTCGCCAGGAATCGGGTCGAAAGTATCGAGGGCAAGCAGGATGTCACGGTCGCGACCGACCGCAGCGAAAAGATCGGCGGCGACCTGGGGCAGACCGTCAAGGGCAACAGTGGCACCCAGGTCGGCGGTGACCTGACCGTCAAGGCCGATGGCGAGATCGTGCTCGACGCCAGCAAGATCACTCTCGTGTCCGGTGGCACCGCGCTAGTGGTCGCCAACGGCAGTGTCGACGTCACTCCGGCGCTGAATGTCGGCTCGGCATCCCCCGGCGCCGCCGCCACGCCGGCCATCCCGGCCGTCCTGGAAGCCGCCGCCGGAGAGGGCGCTCCCTTCGTCTCGCATTGTCCGGCAGAGGAAGACTGATCCATGTCACAGCGTGATAACTGGGTGGGTCGTTGCCAGGTTCGCGCGCCCTCGGCTGATGCTCGGCAATGGCTGGCAGCGGCCGACGAGGCGGTGAGCGTGGCGGTGGTCTGGGCCCTGGATGCCGTCGAAGCGCGTCAGCGTGTCGAGCAGTCGCTGCACGAGGCCGGCCTCGTGCTGACGGCCTTCGAGCAGGTGAGGCCGCTGATCCAGCGCTTTCGCGAGCAGGGCATGGAGCAGCCGCTGGTGGATCTGGCCAACGGCCTCACCGAGGCGGCGCCGGTGGGCTGTGGCGAGATGCTGCCCATCCTGCACGAACCCGAGCCGACGGCTATCCATGACGCGCCGGCCGAGCCGGCCCCGTCGCCGGCCACCTACAGCGAGACGGACTGGGACCACCTGTTCGACTCGGACCAGCCGCCCCTGTGGGCCGTCATCGACGGCGTGAACTGCCGTGAGGTCATGGCCCGGGTCGCCGAGAGCGAGGTGCAAAGCGCCTGCCTGTATGCCTCGGCGGACGCCGACACCCGCGCCATGGCGCCCTGGCTGGTGCGCCTCGAGCCCGACAGCGAACTGGCCACCTGGCTTCAGGGCCTGCCCCAGGACCAGCACTGGGGCATTCTGCTGCAGTCCACGGCCACCCTGAAACAGCTGCGTACCCATCTGCGCAAGTTCACCATGCTGTGGACCTCGGCCAACGACCAGGCACCGGTGTATTTCCGCTTCTACGATCCGCGAGTGGCGCTGGACATGAGCCAGGCGTTGGCGAGATGGAAACTGATCGCTCTGATGGCGCCCATGGAGAGCATGGTGATGAGCCTTTCGCCTTCGATGACGTTCCCGTCCGAGCTCGAACTGATGCCGGCGATTGGCCTGGATGTCGACGCCGACGAGGTGCAAGGGCGGTTGTTGCGCGTCACGGCCAATGCAGCAATGCCTGCCGGCAACGCACCAGGTCGCCAGTTCGCGATTGGCGAGGCGGAGTACCAGCATTTCGGCAAGCTGGCCCAACTCAGATCACGACAAGCGCTGGCTCGATCGCTTGCTGAGTCTTACCCCCAATCACCAGCGGACAAGCGGCGTCGCGTTGTCGAGGAGGCCACCCAACTGGGGCAGCGCTACCAGCTGACCTCCACCCGACAGACTGACACGCTGGCCAGGTGCGTGATGGAACTGGGACCGGACTTCCCGCAACGCCACCCGGAGGCCGGGAAGATACTCGCCAACCCGCGTACCGCCAGTTGGCGCAAGCGTGAGCAGTTGGTGGCCTGGTTGCCCCATGGCCGCGTGCGGCACTCGCTGCTGGGCGCGGCGGGTGACCCGGCCAGCGAGGATAACTACCGGCCCATCATGGACGAAGAACGCTCATGAGCTATCAGCCGAGCATTGAAGATATTGCGCAGCTTGCGATGGACCAGCCGGAGTGCTTCTCGAACGCACAGCAAACGCTGACCTCGATTCGACACGCCATACAGGCCGACGAGGTACAGCGTGACGCACTGGAAGCCGCGACCACCCAGGCTCACTACGACGATTTCTTGAGTAACGGGGGACAACCGCTTACCGAAAGCCCGATTCCCCCTCTGCCCGTACCGAAAGGCCCCACCCACGATACTGAGTTCGGTGCCGCCTGTGTTAAGTGCGCCTCACTGTCGCCCTGTATCAAGAAAGTCGAGATTGCCTGCCACGCGGGAAGCAATGCCCGGGTGACGTTGCAGGGTGAGGGTGAACTCGACGATGGCAGGATCTACTTTGTCGCCGACCAGTTCGTGACGGGGGCAGGCACCCTTGAAGACTTTTTCTCGGGCACGCGGCTTAAAGACGAGGGCAGCATCGCGATCACACTCGATCCCTGCTCTCACGGGCTGCATACGCTGTACTGGACCGACGACCTGAGCGGCACCGTGCTCACCCCAGGCTTGACCACGACCGTCGATTTTTCGCTGATGACCGAGCCCGTGCCACCCATCTCCTTGCCCGGTGCACTCATGGGGCTTATACCACCGGATGCGGAGCTCGCCGTTAAAACGGCCGCCATGCTGCTGGATATCATCATGAACCGCAAAGCCATGGTGAGTGAGCAGGACTTTCGCATCAGCCATGATGGCACCAACGACTTCTGTTTTACCTCGGTGACGCTACCGCAACTCAAGTTCGATGGTCTGGTGACGATAGCGCCACCAAGCCTGGGCACACGATTTGTCGAAGAACGTGAAGGTCGTGAACTGGCTGACCAAAAAGAGATGGGGCCGCGAGTCAGGCAAGTATCAACTCGGCAGGGGTGGGGCATACATGCCGACATGACAGTGGTATGTGGCGCCAAGAGCAGGACTATCACGGTAGGTACCAGCCCGAGTCAAACCGAGACGTATGATACCGGGCCATCGATTCGGCGTGCCGATAATCAGAGGAATCAGAAAAGTACGGTTGAACGATTCTTCAGCACCCTTACCGATGCCTCGCAGAGTATCGCCAAAAATCTGAGTGCTACCGAAAATGATGGCGACAGGGTTTTTAGTTTCTACAGCATTGGGCCAGAGCTGATGCTTGGTGCCACGACCGAACAGGTCGAGGAAGACGGTGCGCCCGGGGCCTCGTGGAACATAACCCCCGGCCTTTCCCTGGCTTATGAGTGCGGCGTCAGGGTCGATATCTATGAAGCCCTCAAAAGGGTGTTAAGAGCGTTGCCTCTGACGACGCCTGCGGGCGCTGCCGGGAGATCTCTGCTTGCTTTTCTGGAAGATGCCGAATCAGGCCGTGATTTGTGGGTAATAGAATATGGCTTTACTCCCGAGTTGTTTATGGAGGTAGGCCTGGGGGTTGGCCCCTCGCCTACGGAAGACACGCTCGGCAACCACATGCTTAGAGCCGAGTACAATGTTCAGAAAGATGTTTTTGAGGCACCCCAAGGCCAGGTCAATATCAAATTGAGCGCTGTTGTAGGTGGCGGGATGATGGGGTACTTCGACAGCCTTTTTACCGAGGAAACGGTCTTCAAGTATCGAGTGGAAATCGCCACCAGCGGCAGCATCGATATTACCATAAAGGATGGGAAATGGGGTTACCAGCTCTCCCATGGCGGCGCTATGGTTCGCGTGCAGGGCTATAAAAAAGCGGATACGGATTCAGTGGGTGACAGGAGACCCAATGATGGAGGTAGGCCAGCGCCAAATCGACGGGTTAGCAGCCGTAGTTCCCAAGTTATTGAGACTTCCGGTGGTGCTCGATGGCAAAAGGATGGCGGAACCCATTCCTATCGGCTTGCCGAGAGTTGGGTGGGGGAGTTTCATCAGTTTAACAGCGGGCTGTAGTTTAATATGAAAGTAATTTTCGCACTTTTTTTATCAGTATTGATGAGTTTTGAGGTACAGGCGATGTCGCAGAAAGTAGAGTACCATTTTGGCGTAAGATGGAAGGTCAATGGCCTGGCGTCATCACTGGATATACAGAATATCATGCTTGATTTTAAAGGCGTGCCTAGTGTGCATAATACGATGCTGCCTGTCACGCAGTATATCCGTAATGGCCGAAATGCGATTCAGTTCTATGCCTGGCCAGTGCCGTCAGACGACCCATTCAAGCCTGAACAAGAGCTGCGTCTCTCTTTGGAATATTGGCGGTCTGGCCAAAATCCCAGCACTGAAGCCAGTACGGCGTTTGAGGTGGTGATGAAGCCAGGCCAGGAGGGTGCCAAGCCCCGCATCGTGACAAGAGAGCCAATTGCTCCACTGCAACCAATAAGCAGTGAGATACGTTGGGACAAGGATTACTTCCGGTTGACGGTTCCCTTTACCAACCGCCAGCCTATGCCCACCTGGTGCTGGGAAGAGGGTGATGTTTTGCGCGATAATGATGCCACCCGCGACAGCCTTGCCCGTGAGTACCGTCGATTGCATAAGCTGTTTGCCGCGGGCGATAACGATGCCCTTTTGGCGGCTGCCTCAACAAGAACCCAAGAGCTCGCTCTTGCCACCGATACGCCAGAAGCCTATGTGCGTCACCGCTTCAGCTACAATATGTACTTCGATAACCCAGATACCTACCAGTTGGACGACTTCCCCGAAGAGCCCATGACGCTGAACCTAGCGGCGGATAATCGCGTAGCCTGGCTGACCACACAGGGTGTTAGTGTGCCCATTGTGTTTAGCCATGTTGGAACCGAGCACGGTGCTTCGTTTGTTAGGCCTTACTTTATCCGCCGTAATGGCCAGTGGGAAATCTGCCGATGAAACCCATCGCACGCCAGGGCGACCTGCACCGTTGCCCCTGCAATGGCCACGGCGTCACGCCGATCGTCTCCGGTTCGCCCCGCTCCCGGGTCGAGGGCCAGCCCGTGGCCCGGGTGGGTGACAAGACTACCTGCGGCGCCACCATCATCGAGGGCTCGGGGAGTTCCAGCACCGATGGCAAGCCCACGGCCTACCTCGGCTGCAAGACCGACCACGGCGGCGAGATCATCTCCGCCGCCAGCCAGGCCAAGGTGCAGCCGTAGTGGTTGCATTCTGCAAGCGGGAGTTCGGTGAACGTTGGGGCATATGGAGGAATCGTGAATGAGCACCTCCCGGCGTCGGTGGCGTCATCGCCAAGGCACCTCACGTGAATGGACCGAGGCAGAGCTTGTTCTGCTTGAGCGCTACTACCTGGACATGACCTGGCGTGAGCTGCAGGCACGTCATTTTCCTCATCGCACGCCGGCAGCGATTCAGTGCATGGCCCATAAGCTGGGGCTGAAAAAGTGGGAGTTGAAGGTACAGGAAAAGCAGCCGTGGAGCGAGGAGGAACTGGGCCTGGTGGCGCGGTACTATCCAGCGCTCAAGGCACCGGAGATCCGGCGCCGTTTACTGCCACATCGCAGCGTCCTGGCCATCCGCCATCCGCCATCCGCCAGGCGGCCAGGAAGTTCGGCCTGAAGGCATTTTCGATGGTCCACTGGGCCGAGCAGGAGTTGGCCATTTTGAGATGCCACTTTCCTCGGGGCGGTATTGCGGAGGTACAGCGGATGTTGCCCCACCGCACCGAGGCTGCCATTAAAGCGCGAGCCAGGACGGAAGGAGTGAGTTACCTGCCACAGGGTGATGGCGGAAAAGGGGATATCTGGAGTGCCGAGGAACTGCGATGCCTCGAAGAGCACAAGTACCTGCCTGCGGAGGAGCTGGCCAGGTTATTTCCCTATCATTCCAAGAAAGCAGTGGTCAACAAGCGTTACAAGCTACAGTGGGCGCCCGTCAAGCACTGGTCGGAGCCCGAGTTGCAGCGTTTGAAAGACCACCTCGATGCCCCCTTGGAGACCCTTTGCCGGTTATTTCCCGACCGCCCTCTGGAGGGCATCAGGATCAAGCGAGACCGCCTGCGGCGAAGTGGCCCTTGATCTGCTTATCAGCCGGCAGGGGATCTTGCCGTTGTCTCGATCATCGTAAGAGCTACTGCGTTTCCCGCGAGGCGCAATGAATCCTCTTTGTCTATCGGTTCGACATCGGTGCGGATTCGGTGACTCCCGCGACGGTGAGGCCCACCATGAATGGCCGTCGGTGCTCGATCCATCGCGCAGAAAGAATGTCGGGCAGGTGTTAACCAATCCGTGCAGTTGTTCGAGACACTTTCAATTCTTGTCCTTGCCCTCCAGGCGGCGCAGTTGCTGCCAGAGTTCCCGGCGCAGGTCGGCCAGGCGCGGGCGTTCCGTATCGTCGAACGTCAGCGGTCGGGTCAGGCGCTGGGTGCGCAGCCCGAGTCGCGCGCCCAGCAGGCCGACGCCGAGGCCCTGGGCGGCTCGGGTGGAAAGACGGCCGGCGAGATCCAGCGAGAGCATCTGCATGCTGGCGTCGCTGGCCAGCTCCGTGGCGCCGGCGAAGGCCATCTGCCGGAGCACGTCGCGCAGCAGGCTGATCCGGGCGGCGTAGCCGAGTTCCAGTCCGTAGAGTCGGCACAGCCGGTCGATCATCGCCAGGTGACGCCAGGCGACCAGGCCCATGTCGACCAGAGTCAGCGGCGAGACCGCCACCATGACGGCGGTCTCGCCGCTCATGCGTGATATGAGTCGCCGCGCTTCGCGGTCGCGGGGTGCCAGTAGATGATGGGCCAGCAGCGGGGCCAGGTCCTGGCCGTCGTGATGGGGCTCGCGCGCGGTAAGAAAGCTCTGCCAGTGAGGGTGATCGTCATGCAGGTCGAGCTGGGTCTTGAGGCGTCGTGCCAGCGCCATGGCCTGCTCGGGTGAACACTCGGGCAGTCGGGTGAGTGCCTCGCGCAGGCGGTTGTGTCGGCCGAGTCGGCGCAGCCGCCAGAGTTCACGCAGGATCGCCAGACCGCCCAGTCCCACGGCGCCGAGCCCGAGCAGCTGCCAGCCGGTGGTCAGCCAGTCGCCGTCGGCCACGCTGGCGGGCAGACCGGTGACGAACTCGGCCGCTCCCAGGCCTAGTGCGCCGGCGAGGGTGCCGAGCAGCCCCCAGCGCCGCTTGCGTGGTCGACCGAGGTGCGCCGACGGATCAGGATGCACGCGATCGTCCGGCTCGTCGCCGGGAGACAGGGCGCGGCTGGGCAGGTCGTTGTCGAAGCGGCGGGCCGGTGCCGGGTCCGGTTCGGGCCGGTAGGCCTCAGAAGCGAAGCGCTGACCCGGTCGGGGGTCCGGTGTATCCCGGTGAGGGGCGTCGTTCATGTCAGCTTGTCTCCGATCAGCCAGTCGAGGGCGGCATCCATGCGGATATGGGGCAAGGGACCAGGTGCCCGTGGCAGGGGACGAAAGGCCGTGAAATCGAAACCCTGGCGCGACCAGAAACCGGCGTCGGGCAGGCGTGTCGGCACCTCGCCGGGGAAGGTCAGCACGGCTTCGCCGTTCAGGTCGGTACCCCGCAGGGCAGGGGTGGTTCGGCCCTGGCGCGTGACCTCATGGCTCTCAGTGGCGCGTACCGAAGCCAGGGAGAGGGCCTTGACGGGCACGTTGGCGAAGCGCAGATCCTTGAGCGGTTCGACCAGCAGCGCCTCGAGCAAGGTGACCAGCCGGGCGTGCTGTTCCGGGGTGACATGGTCGGCCTTGGTGGCGGCGATGGCCAGCCGGTCGATGCGCGGCGTGAACAAGCGCGACAGCAGGCTGCGCTGGCCGTAGTCGAAGCTCTGCATCAAGCGGGACAGGGCACGTGACAGGTCCTCGAAGCGCTCCGGACCGGCATTGAGGGCGCCGAGCACATCGATGAGCACGATCTGGCGATCGAAGCGTCGGAAGTGGTTTCGGTAGAAAGGCCGCACGATATGCTGCTGATAGTAGGCGAACCGCCTCGACAGGGTGGCATAGAGGCTGGTGTCGGGCAGAGCCGCCAGGGCCTCGGGCGTCCAGTCATCGAGACCGGGCAGGGGGAAGAACTGCAGTACCGGGGCGCCGGCGAGGTCGCCGGGCAGCAGGAAGCGGCCGGGCTGCAGGTCGGAGAAGCCGGCCTCGCGGGCGGCGCGCAGGCCAATGGCGTAGTGCTCGGTGAGTTCGGCGAGACGCGCCTCGTCGACTTCGCTGGCGGGGTCCAGATCGGCGATGGCGGTGTGCCATTCCTCGAACAGGGCGCGTCGGGCGGGGCCGTCGCCCTCGCATTGTGTGCGGCTCCAGCTGGCGAAGTCGTGGTCGAGCAGCGGCAGGTCGAGCAGCCATTCCCCCGGATAGTCGAACAGGTCGAGCGTCAGTTCGGCGGTGTTGCCGCGCCACCAGGTGGCGTGGGCGCGGCGGTAGCGGATCTTCAGGCGCAATTCGCTGATGCCACGGGTCGGCGCCGGCCAGCTCGGTGGCTCGTTGCCGAGGGCCTGCATCGCCTGATCGTAAGGGAAGCGCGGCACGCCCAGGTCCTGCTGGGCGACGCGCTGGGCGCCGAGCAGCCGCTGCTCCCGGGCGGCGGCGAGCAGATCCAGCCGTGCCTCGAGGCCGGCGTGGCGGAGCTGGTCGACCAGTGAGGTGAGAAAGGCGGTCTTGCCGGCGCGTGACAGGCCGGTGACCGCCAGTCGCAACTGACGGTCACGGCCGCGTTCGATCAGGTCCTGAAGGTCGCGTGTCAAATCCTGGGGCATTCAAGGGTCCGCCTGGCGTCCATGTCAGCCTCTAATCTGTGGGCGATGGACACGGAAGGCAAGGCCGAGCAGCACCAGGGGCACGGCACACATCGGGATCAGTACGGCATTGAGCAGCGGCCAGCCCAGGCTGGAGGCCGCGGGGCCCGCCAGCAGTGCAGTGATGGCCACGGTGGAGAATACCAGGAATTCGTTGGCGGCCTGGGTGCGGGCCTTCTCGGCAGGGCTGTGCGTTTCCGTGAGCAGGCCGGTGGCCGGCAGGAAGGTGAAGTTCCAGCCCGCCCCGAGCAGGATCAGGCCGCCGTGAAAGCCCGCCAGGCCGGCATCGAACTGGGCGGTCAGGGCGCTGGCGATCAGCAGCAGGCAGCCGCAGGCGATCATTCGCGAAGCCCCGAAGCGAGCGGTCAGTCGGCCAGTCACGAAGGAGGGGAGGAACATGGCGACCACGTGCCACTGAATGGTGGCGGCGACGTGGTCGAAATCGTGGCCGGCCTCGGCCATTGCCAGCGGCGTGGCGGTCATGGCCAGGTTCATCACGCCGTAGCCGATCATGGCGCTGACCACCGCCAGCACGAAGACCGGCTGGCGAACGATCTCGCCCAGCGGGCGCCGCTCGCCGACGGAGGCATCATGGGTGCCGGCCGGCATGCGCACGAAGGCGAGCAGGATCAGGGCGAACAGATAGAGTGTGCCCAGACCGATGAAGCTGCCCAGATAGGGGGTATCGGCCAGGCTGTGACTGTGGCGCGCCAGCCAGGGACCGAAGAAGGCCGCCAGCACGCCCCCGCCCATCACCAGACCGATGGCGCGGTCGCGTCCGCCCTCGGGCGCGGCTTCGACGGCGGCGAAGCGATAGAGCTGGCCGAAGCCGATGCCGATCCCGATCAGCCAGGTGGCGACCAGGAAGAGGTCGAAGCGCTGTGAGTGCAAGGCGAGCACGGCGAGCCCCGCGCCGGCGATGCCCATCAGGTTGCCGAGCACGAAGCCGCGCCGGCGGCCCAGCCTGGCCATGATCAAGGACGCCGGAATGGTGGCGCACATCAAGCCCAGCCATTGCGTCGCCACCGGGGCGGTGGACCAGGCGGGGGCCGGGGCGAGCTGGGCGCCGATCAGCGGGGAGACGGCGATCAGCAGGATATTGCCGCTTACCAGCAAGGCCTGGCAGAGCGAAAGCAGGGAAACGGTCAGGGGCATGGGGCTTCCTCGGTGGGTGTTATGGCGGAGCCGAAGCGTTGGCGATAGACCGATGGCGAGACGCCGTATCGGCGGTGGAAGAGACGTCGCAGTTGTTCGGCATGGCCCAATCGCCACCGGGCGGCCAGGCGTTCGAGCGATGGGCCGGGGTGAGTGTCGAGCAGCTGCATGCGTGCCCCTTCCAGTCGCAACCGGGTCAGGTAGGCGCCTGGGGTGGTGTCCAGGTGCCGCCGGAACAGCCGCGACAGATGGCGCGGCGTGACCGACATGCGTGCCGCCATGCTCTCGAGGTCGTGATCGGCAGCGGGATCGGCGTGCAACTGGTCGAGTAGTTCGCGCAAGGGGCCGGTAGTACGTTGCTGGCTCAACAGCGCCTCGCTGAACTGGGCCTGGCCACCGGGACGGTGCAGGAACATCACCAGCTCACGGGCGACGCGGCCCGCCAGGGCGGCCCCCTGGTCGGCTTCGACCAGCGAGAGGGCGAGATCGATGCCAGCGGTCACCCCGGCGCTGGTATAGCGGTCGCGATCGTTGACGTAGAGGGCGTCGGGCTCGACATGCACCTGCGGGTGGGCCTGTGCCAGCATTTCGGCATGGCGCCAGTGGGTGGTGGCTCGGTGGTCATCGAGTAGCCTGGCTCGGGCCAACAGGAAGGCACCCGTGCAGATGGCGCCGAGACGCCTGACTTGCGGTGCCATCCCGCGTAGCTCGTCGAGGTGGTGCCCGGCCCGGCATTCGGCGAAGACGCCACTGCCACCGGCCACCAGCAAGGTGTCCGGAGCGCCGAGGGACGCCAGGCCCTGCCAGTCGAGATCGGCCATCATCACCAGGCCGCTGTTGGTGACCAGGGTGCCGGGGGAGCGGGCGACCAGGCTCAGCTCGTAGAGTGGCCGGCCGGCGAGTGCATTGGCGCTGGCGAACACCTGCCAGGGGCCGGTGATATCGAGGACCTGGCAGTCGGGGTAGGCGAGCAGCACGACACGACGTGCATGGGATAATGGGGCTGTCATCGGCGACTCCGGGGCTCAACGGCATGTGCTTGAGTCTGGTGGAAAGCGCAGGTGTCCACAATGACCAATACCCCACCGATAAGGACATGGTGGTGCCGAAAACGACGACGCCCCGCTCAATGGCAGCGGGGCGTCGAGGCTGGCGAGGAAAGGTGAGGGTGGTGTCAGCCGGCGAAGGCGGCGTACATGATGATGACCAGGATCACCAGGGTGATGCCGACGGGAACCGCCCCCTTCCACGGGGTGAGGTCGACCGCGCCGCTGTCCTCGTGAACCCAGGCGTCGGTCCGGGGACGCAGCTTGCCGATGATCAGCATGCCCACGACCAGCAGCACGAAGACGGCGGCGACGAAGTGGAACTCATGCATGACCTGGGGCAGCTTGTCGAACGGCGGAATGAAGTAGCCGGCGAAGATCAGCAGACAGCCACCGACCAGGGCGATCTTGGCGGCCATGGCCGGCACTCGGCGCGTCAGCAGGCCGACCAGTACCACTGCCAGGATCGGGATGAAGTAGATGGCGTTCATCTTCTGCAGATAGCCGAACAGGCTCTCCTGGCCGGCCAGCAGGGGGGCGATGGTCATGGCGATGACGGCCATGATCCAGCCGAAGATCTTGCTGGCGCGCACGACCTGCGCCTCGCTGGCTTCCTTGTTCAGCACGCCCTTGTAGAAGCCGAGGCTGAACAGGGTCGTGGTACTGTTCAGTGCAGAGTTGAAGGAGGACAGGATGGCACCGACCATCACCGCGGCGAAAAAGCCGGTGAGATAGGGCGGCAGCACGTTGAACACCAGGTGGCCATAGGCTTCATCGGCCTTGATGCCCTGATCGGCATAGAGGTGGTAGGCGATGATGCCGGGCAGTACCAGGTAGATGGGGCCGAGCAGCTTGAAGAAGCCGGTCAGCAGCACGCCCTTCTGGCCCTCGGCCAGGTTCTTGGCGGCAAAGGTCCGCTGGATGATCTGCTGGTTGGTGGTCCAGTAGAAGACGTTGATCAGAAAGACGCCGGTGAACAGGGTAAAGAAGGGAACCTGCTGGTCGGCACCGCCGATGGAATCGAGCTTGTCGGGGTGAGTCTGCTTGAGGGTCTCCCAGCCGGCCAGCACGCCGCTGCCGTCGCTGATCGCCTGCAGGCCGAAATAGACGATCACGAAGCCGCCGACCAGCAGTCCGATGCCGTTGAGCGTGTCGGACACGGCGACGGTACGCAGGCCGCCGAACAGGGCGTAGAGCGAACCGATCAGCCCCACCAGCCAGACGGTCAGCCACAGCAGGGTGGTATCGGACTGGATGCCTGTCAGGCCATGCAGGTCGAGCATGCCCTGCAGTCCCATGGCGCCCGAGTAGAGGATGATCGGCAGCAGGATCACCGCATAGGCGAGCAGGAAGATCACGTTGGTGATGCGCTGGGTGGCCTTGTCGAAGCGTATCTCCAGCAGTTGAGGCACGGTGGCGATGCCACTGCGCAGGAAGCGTGGCAGGAAGAACAGTGCCAGCAGCACCAGGGCGATGACGGCGACCACTTCCCAGGCCATCACGCTCAGGCCATCGCTGAAGGCTGAACCGTTGAGACCGACCATCTGCTCGGTGGAGAGGTTGGTCATCAACAGCGAGCCGGCGATCAACGGAAAGGTCAGACTGCGGCCGGCCAGGAAGAGGCCGTTGGCGCTCTTGTGATCGTCGCGGCGGGTGATCCGCCAGGTGATGAAGGCCACCAGACCTGTGAAGAACAGGAAGGAAGCGAGAGTCAGGGCATGCATGTCAGAAGATTCCGTAAACATCAGGGTTTATTGCCGTGTCGCTCGCGCCTTGCGAAGTAAAATTTCGTAAAATTACAGCGACGCGAGGAGTTTAGGAGTCGTGAAGGTATATGCCATACGCCTTTCGTCTAGTATCTTCCGGTATGGCGTGGTTGGCTGATCATGACCAGCTGCTAAGCTGGATGACGGGCCAGGTGGCCATGAATCGAGGAATGACGAGATGACGATGCAGGAAGGGCCCGCGCGGGTGCTGGCTTTCTGGTTCGAGACACTGGATTCCACGCAATGGTTTCGCAAGGATCCGGCCCTGGATGCCGACATTGCCGAGCGTTTCGCCGATACGCTCGCGGCGGCGCTGCGCGGCGAGCTATGGCGCTGGCGAGAAACGCCACGTGGCAGACTGGCGGAGGTGATCGTGCTCGATCAATTCTCGCGCAATATCCACCGCGACACGGCTCGGGCCTTTGCCGCCGATCCCATTGCCCTGGTCCTGGCCCAGGAAGCGGTCGCCCGGGGCGATGATCGAGCGCTCGTCCCAATGGAGCGAGCCTTCCTTTATATGCCTTACATGCACAGCGAGTCGCGGGCCATCCACGACGAGGCGCTGCGCCTTTTCGACCAACCCGGCCTGGAGCGCAATCTGGATTTCGAACACCGACACCGCGAGATCCTCGAGCGCTTCGGGCGCTACCCGCATCGCAACGCCATCCTGGGGCGAAACTCGACACCCGAGGAACTGGCGTTTCTCGAACAGCCGGGGTCTTCCTTCTGACATCCTGGCAAGGCACCATCATGGAAACCACCAACCGGAAAGGAGAACGGCATGGGTATCATTGCTTGGTTGATCATCGGGGGCCTGGCGGGCTGGATCGCCGGCAACATCATGCGTGGCGGCGGTTTCGGACTGCTGGGCAATATCGGCGTGGGAGTCGTCGGCGCGGTGGTCGGCGGTTTCCTGTTCAGCCTGCTCGGCCTGTCTTCCGGCGGGTTCATCGGTTCGCTGGTGACCGCCGTGGTGGGAGCCGTGGTGCTGCTGTGGATCATCGCCAAGGTCAAGAAGGCCTGAACGTGCTCGAACAGGGCCTTCGCCCGGCGACGTTTCGCATCACGCCCTGCTCGAATGAGTCTCCATGACAGCAATACGCCGCCCGGCCATTGGCCGGGCGGCGTGCGTTCGGGCGATGACGGAGGCGGCGGCCTGCTGACCGACCAGCTCCCTGAGGCAGATCTCGATGATGTCCCGGCCTTCCTCGAGAATCGCGTCCTCGATGGTCACCGGCATCAGGAAGCGGACGGTGTTGCCGTACATGCCGCAGGAACGCGCCGTTCAGGTGTCGACCTGTTTAGGTTCGCTGGCAAAGGTGCTCAGCCCCAACCAGCTCTGCATGCTGGCCTTCAATTGAAGGGCTCCGGTCAGTTGGAGCTTGCCGCTGTCGATCGCTTCCGCCACGGTCATCAGGCCCATCCAGATGGCGGTCATGCTGCGCAGGTCGCTGGCCACGTAGAGGTCGACATCATGGCCGGGATCCTTCCTGCAGAGGTCGACGATGCCATCTGCGCCCGCTTTGTCGATGACTAGCCACCACTTGGCCTGGCCGGGTGTCACATCGTGATACAGAATTTGAATCGTGACTTTCCGGGACGGCAAGGGGTCGGGATCAAGGTTGCGGCGCATGTCCCACATCAGCAGCGAGGGGTCGAGATTCTTCATGGAGAGTTGCGCTTCCAACCAGCGTTGCCCCCAGCAGCCTATCGCCATGACGACCGGATGCAATTCCTCGCCTGCATCTGTCAGCCGGTAAAACGGGTTGCCATTCTCGGGGTCACGTTGGCGGCTCACCACCCCCAGTTCTTCCAGTTCGCGCAGTCGTTTCGACAACAGGGCCGGTGAGATATGTGGAAGCCCGCGGCGCAGGTCATTGAAGTGGTGGCTACCACACAGTAGTTCGCGGATGACCAGGATGGTCCAGCGGGTGCCCAGCACCTCCGAGGCCATGGCCACGGGGCAGAACTGCTTATATCCCCAATCCGTCATGAGAGAATCTCCTCGAGATAGCGAGGCTTCAGCGTCGCCGCTCGTCCGTCGGGAGCGGTACAGATCGTGAATTCCCGGTCCGTCGACGATTCCAC
The DNA here is from genome assembly GCF_029081005.1 of Halomonas elongata. Taxonomy (GTDB): domain Bacteria; phylum Pseudomonadota; class Gammaproteobacteria; order Pseudomonadales; family Halomonadaceae; genus Halomonas; species Halomonas elongata_B. The sequence continues at coordinate 126,514 of NZ_JAJQTQ010000006.1, forward strand.
TAAGTTTAGCAGTGTGATTTATCTGCATGTTCCGCGTGACCAGGTACCGAGCCATGGCTGTTGCTCCGACCGCTGGAGACGGCCTTCTCGGTGGGGCGTGGACGGGGAGCGTATGCCTCGAATGCTGGTGGCGACAGGGGGCCTGACCATGAAGATCATCAAAGCGATAACCCTCAAGGGTACCGATATTGAGTTGACGCCGGACATGCTTGCCGGTTTGCAGATGCAGCTCCAAGGCGAGCTGTTGACGCCTGACGATCCAGCCTACGAGGCGTCGCGTAGCCTGTGGAACGCCATGATAGAGAGGCGGCCGGCCGTGGTGGTACGTTGCCTGGGAGTTGCAGACGTGATGGCGGGGGTGCGCTTCGCCCGCGAGCACGACCTGTTGCTCAGCATCAAGGGGGGCGGCCACAACATCGCTGGGCTGGCGGTGGCCGACGGCGCGCTGATGCTCGACCTCTCACCGATGCGTGGCGTCTGGGTCGATCGCAAACGCCGGGTGGCTCATGCCCAGGCGGGATGTGTGCTCGGTGACGTGGACCGCGAGACCCAGGTACATGGCTTGGCCACTGTGCTTGGTTTCATATCCACCACCGGCATCGCCGGACTTACTTTGGGCGGCGGCTTTGGCTACCTGAGTCGGCGCTGGGGCTATACCACTGACAGCGTGCTGGGTATGGACGTGGTCACCCCCGACGGCCAGTTGGTACACGCCAGTGCCGACGAGCATGCTGATTTGTTCTGGGGCTTGTGTGGCGGTGGTGGCAACTTCGGCGTAGTGACCGGTTTCGACTACCAGCTGTACCCCGTCGGCCCGGAGGTCGTAGGGGGGCTGGTGGCCTGGCCCGCCAGCGAGGCACCGGCGGTACTAGAGCTCTATAGCAGCCTGGCCGAGCAGGCCCCGCCCGAGCTGACCCTGGTCGCCTTGCTGCGGCCGGCACCGCCGGCGCCCTGGTTGCCCAAGGAATACCATGGCGCGCCGATCGTGGCGCTGCTGGCCTGCTACAGCGGCCAGCCGGAGGAGGGCGAGGCGGTGGTCGCGCCGATCAAGGCGTTCGGCCAACCCATCGGTGACGTGTTGGTGCGCCGGCCCTATGCGCAGCTGCAAAAGCTGCTCGATGCCACCCAGCCCAAGGGACGGCGCTACTACTGGAAGAGCGAGTATCTGCCGGGTATCAAGCCGGCGCTGTGCGACAAGGTCATCGAACATGCCGGGCGCATCCGCTCGCCGCACTCGGCAGTTATTCTCTTCCAGCTCGGTGGCGCCCTGAATGAGCTCGACAACGACCACTCGGCCGTGGGCAATCGCGATGCGCGCTACATCTTCAACGTGGGGGCTGCCTGGGAGCAGCCGGAGGACGATGCGACGAACATTGCCTGGGCCCGGGAGGCTTGGCATGACCTGAAGACTTTCTCCACTGGCGGCACTTACATCAACTTCCTGACCGAGGATGAAGGCCGGGAGCGTGTCGAAGCGGCCTTTGGCCCGGCTCTCCGGCGACTCGCCGAGATCAAGCGACGCTGGGATCCGGACAACCGTTTCCGCGTCAATCGCAATATTGCGTCCGATTGAAGAATGGGGGAACGGGCGAGTCCATTCGACCTCAACGTTCAGACGGACTGAGAGGGCATGGTCGTGGCAATGCCCGCAACTCTTGGAGGTCCCGCCATGCAGGAGATGATTCACTACATGCGGGTGCCGCCTGGAAGGTGCCGAGTACTGTGGCGTTTCCAATGGCCACGGCCGATTCTTCGCCGACGTGTACCCCGAAGCGGATTACAATCCTGCAGCAGCGAACGCACGCCGCCCGGCCATTGGCCGGGCGGCGTGCGTTCGGGCGATGACGGAGGCGATCAGGCGGAGGCGGCGGCCTGCTGACCGACCAGTTCCTTGAGGCAGGTCTCGATGATGTCCAGCCCTTCCTCGAGAATTGCGTCCTCGATGGTCACCGGCATCAAAAAGCGGACGGTGTTGCCGTACATGCCGCAGGACAGCAGGATCAGTCCCTTTTCGCGAGCTTTCTTGCACAGTGCTCCCGTCAGGTCGGCATCCGGCGTGTGTGCGGCCTTGTCGGCAACCACGTCGAAGGCGGCCATGGCGCCCATGTTGCGAGCATTGTCGATGCAGGCGAAGTCACGCTGCCAGGCGGCGAAACGGTCGGCCAGCTTGTTGCCCAGCGCCTGACTCTTCTCGAGGATATTTTCCTGCTCGAAGACCTCGAGGACCGCGAGGGTCGCCGCGCAGGACACCGGGCTGCCGGTGTAGGTGCCGCCCAGAGAGTTGCCGCCGGAGGCGTCCATGTGCTTGTCGGTGCCGACCACGGCGGAGATCGGCATGCCGTCCGCCATGCTCTTGGCCATGGTGATGATGTCGGGCTCGACGCCGCTGTGCTCGATGGCGAACAGCTTGCCGGTACGGCCGAAGCCGGACTGCACCTCGTCGATGATCATCAGGATGCCGTGCTCATCGCAGATCTCGCGGATCGCCTTGAGGAAGCTGGGCGGCGCCGGGTAGAAGCCCCCTTCGCCGAGCACCGGCTCGAGCACGATCGCTGCGGTGTCCTTGGGGTTGGCGTCGGTCTTGAGCGCCATCTTCAGGCCACGCAGGGCTTCATCCTCGCTGACCCCGTGGTAGGGCACCGGGAAGGGCGCACGGAAGACGTTGCCCGGCATGCTGCCGAAATCGGTGGCGTAGGGGGCGACCTTGCCGTTCATGGCCATGGTCATGAAGGTGCGGCCGTGATAGCCGCCGTCGAAGCAGATCACATTGTTCTTGCCGGTGGCGGCACGGGCGACCTTGACGGCGTTCTCCAGGGCCTCGGCACCGGAGTTGGCCAGCATGACCTTGGCATGGCCGCGTACCGGCGTGACCTGGCTGAGCTTCTCGGCCACCTTCACGTAGCCTTCATAGGGCATCACGGTCTGGCAGGTATGCATCACGCGGTCCAGTTGTGCCTTGACCGCCTCGACAACCCTGGGATGGCGATGGCCGATGTTGAGCACGCCGATGCCGCCGGCAAAATCGATGAAGCGGTTGCCGTCGGCATCCCAGATTTCGGCGTTCTCGGCGCGATCGGCGAATGCGGTGGCGGGACTGGCGGCGCCGCTGGCGACATAGCGCTGCTTGAGTTCGTTGAGCTGGGCGTTGTTCATGAGGATCTCCCGGGATCGAAAAGTGAGAAGGCGATTACAAGCCGCCGACACAGACGTATTTTAGTTCAGTGTATTCATCCAGGCCGTGGTGCGACCCTTCGCGTCCCAGCCCGGACTCCTTGACGCCGCCGAAGGGCGCAAGCTCGGTGGACAGGAGGCCTTCGTTGACCGACACCATGCCATACTCCAGGGCTTCCATGACATGCCAGATACGGCGGTAGTCGTTGGCGTAGAAGTAGGCGGCCAGGCCGGATTCGGTGGCGTTGGCCATGGCGATGGCCTCTTCCTCGGTGTCGAAGCGGAACACCGGGGCCAGCGGACCGAAGGTTTCCTCGGTGGCCACGCGCATGCTGTCGTCGACATCGCCGATCACCGTGGGCTGGAAGAAGGTGCCGCCCAGCTCGTGAGACTGGCCGCCGCAGATCAGACGCCCCCCCTTGTCGAGGGCATCGGCGATATGCTCGCGGACCTTGTCAACGGCGGCGTCGTTGATCAGCGGCCCCTGAGCCACGCCTTCCTCCAGGCCGTTGCCGACCCGGAGCTCGGCGACGCGGGCGGCCAGCTTGTCGAGGAAGGCGTCGTAGACACCCGATTGCACCAGCACGCGATTGGTGCACACGCAGGTCTGGCCGGAGTTGCGGAACTTGGAGGCCACCGCGCCTTCCACGGCGGCATCCAGATCGGCATCGTCGAAGACGATGAAGGGAGCGTTGCCGCCGAGTTCCATGGAGGTCTTCTTGACCGTGCCGGCGCACTGGGCCAGCAGCCGCTTGCCCACCGCGGTGGAGCCGGTGAAGGAGACCTTGCGCACCCGCGGGTCGGTGGTGAGCACCTCGCCGATTTCGGCGGGGCGGGCCGCGGTCACGACATTGATGACCCCCGCGGGAATGCCGACATCCTCGGCCAGCCGGGCCATTGCCAGTGCGGTCAGGGGCGTCGCCTCGGCAGGCTTGATCACCACCGTGCAGCCGGCGGCCAGTGCCGGTGCGCACTTGCGGGTGATCATCGCCAGGGGGAAGTTCCAGGGCGTGATGGCGGCCACGACACCGATGGATTCGCGCAGCACCAGGATGCGCTTGTCGGCGCCGTGGCCGGGCAAGGTCTCGCCGGCCACGCGCTTGGCCTGTTCGGCGTAGAATTCGACGAAGCTGGCGCCATAGGCGACTTCGCCTCGGGATTCGGCCAGTGGTTTGCCCTGCTCGAGGGTCATCAGTCGGGCGAGGGCTTCCTGGTTGGCCATGATGTGCTCGAACCAGGCGCGCAGCAGCGAGGCACGCTCCTTGGCGGTCTTGCGTCGCCAATCTCGCCAGGCTGCTTCGGCGGCGGCCACGGCCTGGCGCGCGTCCTCGGCATCGAGATCGGGAATGTTGGCCAGGGTCTCGCCGGTGGCGGGGTTGGTGACGGCGAAGCGACGCTCGGCGTCACGCCATTGGCCAGCCATGTAGGCCTTGTCGATGAGCAACGGGGTATCGGCGTTCATGAGGGCAGACTCGCTTGGTGACTATCTTGTTTGACGAGTGTGCATTATTTGCAACATGGCGCCAAGCCCCCTCGAGATCTTTCCTTGAAAGGGTTTCGAGCATCGGCGCGGCGCGTGCTTTCCGTTACACTGTGTCGCCGAATTCACAGGGACGCATCTTGCGTTCCCCGATCCTGATGTGTGGCGAGGTGTGCCTTGGTCGATCCCATGAATGCCTGGTGGGCCCAGCAACTGGTGTTGTGCGGTTGGGCCTTCGCACCCGATCCCCTCGCGCTCGCGCCAGAGGTGGCGCGCACCCGCCTGGCAAGCCTTGATGTCGTCGATCGCGGTGAATTGGGCTGGCGCCTGCTGGAAGCTCTGGATAGCGCCCATCCCGATCCGGCACGACTGTTGGCCGCACTGGAGGTGACGGCCCTGGCGGGGGCGGCCGAGTGGTTGAGTGAATCGCGGGCCCGGCAATGGGGACAGCGCCTGGCCGAAGAGATTCACGTCCACCATGCCAGCCTGGAGGACTGGCTGGCGGCGCTGCGTCGTGCACGTAACGATGTCGGCTGGGTCCACGGTGATGACGGTTTCGCCGAGGCCTGCGAGGCCCTGGCCACCCTGGAGGGTGATGGCGAGGGGGTGACCTGGGAAATGCTGCGCGACTGGCTGCTTGCCAACCGACAGACGCCGGCATTGTGGCCCGACGAGCCCGAGGCGCGGGTATGGCGGCTGCGGGCCGCCTTCAGTCCAGTGCTGGAGGCCTCGGCGAGTTCGCTGGACTGGCAAGGGCTAGAGGTCTGGTTGGCCGAGGCCTGGCAGGTGACGGGACGCGAGGGACTGATCCGCTTGCTCTTGTGGCTGGGCGCCCAGGGGGATCGACAGGGCTGGGATCTCGATGCCAACTGGTTGCGCGAGGCCGATGCCGAGGCGCGTCGTCGCTGGCATGCAGGGCTCGCTCCTCGGGATCGCGATTTCGGTCGTGTTCTGCTGGGATTCGTGGAGAGGGGCGAGCCCCTGGAGTGGGCCGCCTGGGACTGGTTGCGCATGATCGACCTGGCCTGGGCCGGCGCCTGCCTCGGCTGGCTCGCCGACGATGAGGCCCGGGACGTCGCGCTGCATGGTGCGGATCTGGTGCAGCGCCGCTACAGCGACTGGCCGGCACTCGCCCGGGCCTACCAGCGCGGTCGCAGCCTCTTCGAGGGGCAGGATCTACTGGGCAATGTCGATGCCGATTGGCGACTGCTCCTGCACTCACCAGTGAGTCCCTGGAAGCCGGCCCTCCAGGAATTGATCGATGCCGAGCTGATCGAAGCCTCTCGACAGCGCATGCGCGACTGGCGTCGCGATCCATGGCATTGGGTCCTGGCCCTGGCAGCGGTGCGGGAGCCCGAGCTGGCGATGCGCCAGGGGGTGACACCGAGCCTGCCGTCGGCGCGGTGTGAAGATGCCCGAAGCTATCTCGTCGAGATTCTCGACCTGCATGCCGACGAGGGCGAGGAAGCGCTGGCCCGGTACTGGCTGCCGGCCCAGGCGCATCATCTCAATCAGCTCGCGGCCGACGCGGCCCATGGTGCCTTGCCGCCTTCCCGAACGCCCTTCGGGCGGGTCGCCGGCGACGATCTGGCGGGACGTGATGCCCTGGGGCGTGCCAGCCGTCATGCCGCGACCATCCATATGGCGGAGAAGTTCGCCTTCCACCTGCAGATGGCCATGGACAGCGAGTGGTTCGAGGCATCTCGCCTGACGGATCTGGCGACGGCGTTGCAGGGATCATTGTGTCGCTTTTATCCCGATTCCCGACGCCTGCTGTCGGCCTGGGCACAGTGGGAAGCCCTGTTGCCCGAGCCGGATCAGCCCTCCCTGGCGGCGGAGATCCTCTGGCACCGCGACGATCCGGGCAGTCTCTTCCACTGGCTCGACTGGCGAGGCGGCGAGTGGCGGGAACCGGGCATGCGCCCGGGACTCAGCCAGTTCACCGCCATGGCGCTGGTCGGCCCCCTCAACAGCGCGATCTGGAGCCTGCCGCAGCCGGAGAGTGAGCGCGAGTGCGCCTCGATACGGGAGTGGGTGGATGGCCATTACGCCGTGCATGGTCCGGAAGGGCTGGCGGAGTTCATCGACTATCTGCTGGAAGTCGGCGATCGCCAGGAATATCAGATCAACTATGCGCCCTATACGCTCAACCCGGCACGCCTGGCCTCGGAGATCGCGACCCTGGAGAGCGATGAGTGTGGCGAGGAGGAGCGCAACCACCTGCTGCGCCTGCAGCGTGTTCGAGCCAACGAGGATGGCTGCAACGACCTGAACCTTGCTGCCTGGGATCTGGCGCAGGCGGTGGATCTTGCCATCGCCGGTCGGCAACTGGGCTGGCTGAAGGAGGCGGACTTTCTCGCCAGGCTGCGGCGTGCCCATGCCCTGGCCGCCAGCCACTACGGGGGATGGGAGGAGTATGCGCGAGGCCTCTATGCCGGCTTTTCCTTCTTCATGGGGGAAACTCCCGAGCGTGAGGCTTTCCTGAGCGGCTTTCGCCAGGCCCTGGCGAGTTGGCTTGCCGCCGCGCCGCCGCTGGCAGGCCCCTGGGCGAGCCTGGACTTCCCCGGTGCGCGTCCGCGTCATTGGGCGCCGATGCATGTGGATACGTTGCCGGGGGATGAGCGGTTGTTGCACTGACCACTCGATCATGGACACCCATGCTTGAATGCTGTCGTGTATAAGCCATTGTTCTTGGCTATTATGCGAAAAATGTCTATGCTGAGGCGCTATAAGTCCATCGGCGCATGATCGACCTTGCGGTCGCGACCCGGACGGTGTCGAGCCAGGCGGGAAGTGCCACGAAAGTGGTGTCGGCGAGCCGTGAACGCAAGGGGCTTGAGTCGATGCCGGTTGACCGAACTGGGCGGTCGTGCACCAAGCCCGGAAAGCCAAGAACGAAATCCAAGGAGTATGACAGGGTGAGGGAGCAGGGATGATCAACCCGACGTCGCGTCGCCTCGTTCCCGTGGTGTTGTCATGTGCCATGCTGGCGGGTTGCGCCGCCTCGGGAGGTTCTTCGTCGCCGGAAACGTCGAAGGACCATTATTTTGCCCGTGACCTGCCGGGGCTGCCCCAGGGCGACGGGCCGATGATGTCGCTGGCGGACAATCCCATCCTGCAGGCACGGCAACTGGGCAATCCTCCTCCCACCCTGGTTCGTCGGGCCCTGCTGGCTCAGCACGAGCGTTGGTTGGGCACTCCCTATCGTCTGGGGGGAACCTCGCGCCGGGGCATCGACTGTTCGGCGCTGGTGCAGAATGTCTTCGCCGATACGTTCCGCCTCGAGATGCCGCGTACCACGGCTCGCCAGGTTCATGAGGGGCGACGCGTATCCCGGGACGAACTGCGCCCCGGTGATCTGGTGTTCTTCCGGCCCCCCGGGGCCTATCGGCATGTGGGCATCTATGTCGGCGATGGCCGCTTCCTGCACGCGTCTTCCTCTCGTGGCGTCAAGCTCTCTTCCCTGGATAACCAGTACTGGCAGCGTTATTACTGGCAGAGCCGGCGTGCGCTGGATACTCGGCATCTGGCGCAGCGGCTCGATAGCAGTGTGATTGCCTCCGGCGAGGGTTAGGATCTGTACGAAAAGTGCCTGCACTCGGTGATACGGTGTTGAAATCAGGTCTCAAAATGCTCATTTACTCCTTGTAAACTGCGCTTTCTCGGCCGATTTCGCCTTGTCTCACCTTCGCTCGCCGACTTTTCGTAAAGACCTAAGGGTTAGATCGTGTCGATCCTGATGGTCGTCTAACGATTGGCGACCACGAAGTCGACGAAGGCCTGTTCCGCCCGGGACAGGTAGGCGCCTTCGGCCCAGGCCAGCGACAGGTCCATCCAGCTCGGCGGTTCGAACGAGATCGCTGCCAGCTCGGGTTCCTCCACGACGCGCCGCAGGAAAGTGGTGATGCCGAAGCCTCGGCGCACGATGGCCTTGGTCAAGGGAATCAGGTTGGACTCGAAGGCGATATCCGCCTCGGTGCCGCAGCGATGCGACAAGGCGTCGATGAACTCGCGGTGGAAGTAGCCGTCCTGGAACAGCACCAGGGGTTCGGCGAAGAAGGCCGCCGGGGTCACGGCGTCGTGTTCGGCGAAGGGATGTTCCCGGGGCACACAGACGACCATCTCTTCCCGCGTCAGGTGGCGTTTCTCCAGGTGTCGACTGGCACCGTCATCGATGACCACCCCCAGGTCCAGTTCGCCACTGGCAATCATATGCTGCAAGCGGCGCGCGCCGGCTTCCACCACGGTCAGTCGGATACCGGGATACCGTGCCTTGAAGCCCATCAGCAGGGGCGGGAAATAATACGAGCCGAGCATCGAGGGGATGCCGATGCGGACCTCGCCCTTGACCAGGTCGTGCAGTTCGCGCATGGCTAGATGGGCGGTTTCGGCACGTTCGAGCAACTGGCGGGCATGCCCGACCAGCGCCTCACCCTCTGGAGTGAGAGCGATCCGGCGATCATGGCGATGGAACAGGGTCAGCTCGAGACGTCGCTCCAGATTGGCGATGGACTGGCTCACCGCGGATTGTGCGATGTGCAGTTCCCGGGCGGCGGCCCCGAAGCCGCCCTGGTCGGCGGCCACCAGGAAGACTCTCAGGGCGCGAAGGTCGAAGGGTAGGGTCATAAGCCTTGGTGATGAAGATCATCAGAATATTCTGTTTGGCTTATCATGTTAGTCGGACGATCATGGCCATCCAAGTCGGAGGTGGTCATGATCGTCGTTCGCAGTCGCGCCTGGTGGCGCGCGACCCTGGCCCTGTGTCTGGGATCCTTGCTGGTCTTTCTCAATCTCTATGTCCCGCAGCCGCTGCTGCCGATGATGCGCGAGGCCCATGGGGTCTCGACGCTGGCGGCCAGTCTGGCGATGTCGGTCTCGACGCTTTCCCTGGCCGCGGCACTGCTGGTCTTCGGCCCCTTGTCGGATGCCATCGGCCGCGCCGGTATCATGCGCCTGACCCTGATGCTCGCCGGGCTGCTGTCGGTCGCACTCGCCTTTGTGCCGGGCTTTGAGATGCTGCTGGTGCTTCGTGCCGTGCAGGGCTTCGTGCTCGGAGGGCTACCGGCGGTGGCGATCGCCTGGATGGGGGATGAATTCGACAGGCCTGCCCTGTTGTCGGCGGTCGGGCTCTATATCGGCGCCAATACCCTGGGAGGCATCGGTGGGCGTGTGATCGGTGGTGCAGTGGCCGAGACGGGCGGCATCTCGGCGAGTTTCCTGACGGTGGGGGGACTGACCCTGGTCGGGGTGGCGGTGTTCTGGCGTCTGCTGCCGCCGGCGCGGCGCTTCGAGCCGCGTCGATTCCGCCTGAGCGAGGCTCGAGCGGGGCTGGTCGGGCATCTGCGCAATCCCGTGCTGCTGGGCGCCTATCTGTTGGGGGGGCTGAACTTCCTGATCTTCATCAACCAGTACAGCTATATCACCTTCCGATTGGCCCAGCCTCCCTTCGAGCTGGGAGAGCGGTGGCTCGGGTTGCTGTTTCTGACCTATCTCGGCGGAACCCTGGGCTCGACGCTCTCCGGTCGCCTGTCACGTTCGAATTCCCAGCCGGCATGCATGGCATTCGGTATCCTGCTGCTGATGACGGGTACGGCCTTGACGCTCTCCGGGCGGTTGCCGCTGATCCTGGCGGGGTTGACCATCAACGCCTTCGGCTTCTTTCTGGCTCACTCGATGGCCTCGAGCTGGGTAGGGCGCCATGCACAACAGGATCGGGGCAGTGCCTCGGCATTGTATCTGGTGTTCTATTACACCGGGGCGAGCCTGGGCGGGCTCTGGCTCGAGCCGTTCTGGTGGATGGCGGGCTGGAGGGGCGTGGTGCTCGCTTCCTGGCTGATCCTGGCCGGTACCTTCGCGATTGCCTGGTGGTTGCATCGCGGCGAGCGTCGGCGGTCCGCGGTGAACGAGCCGGCCCGGGCCCGAGGGCGGTCTCAGGATGTCGAGCTGGCTTCGGCCTCGTCACCCCAGATCTCTTCGAGTCGTTCCGAACGTCCGCAGGCGGACTTGTAGAAACGGTAGCGCAGCGGATTCTTGTCGTAGAAATTCTGGTGGTAGGTCTCGGCCGGGTAGAAGGCGTCGAAGTCGTTGATCTCGGTGGCGACGTCTCGGTCGAAGCGCTCGGCCACCTCCTCGCGGCTGGACTCGGCGAGTCGCCGCTGTTCGGCGTTCATCGGGAAGAGGGCGCTGCGATAGGAGGGCCCCTGGTCGCAGAATTGCCGATTCTCGGCGAAGGGGTCGACGTTGCGCCAGAAGACGTAAAGCAGGGTGGCATAGTCCACCCGGGCGGGGTCGTATTCGACCCGGACCGCCTCGGCGTGGCCGGTGCCGCCGGCAACTACCTGATCGTAGTCGGGATCGGCCACGTCTCCGCCACTGAAGCCCGACGTGGTGGCTACCACCCCGTCGACCTTATCGTAGGCTTCCTCGACGCACCAGAAGCAGCCGGCGGCGAAGACGGCGCTGGCTGTATCGGTGTCGTCGGCCATGGCGAAAGGTGCCAGGCCGGCGATCAACATCAGCGGCCAGCATCGTGGATGAAGTGACGAGATCTGCATGGTAGCGCTCCTCGGGAGGACCCGTCCGGCCACAGGAAAGGCGAGTGTCCTGTGGATTCGATGATCATATGATGTCAGGGTTCCGTACAACCCCTGTCAAAGGGAAGTCATCGTCGTGCCTGCCTTCAGGCACCACCGACGTGAATCCGGCCCTTCGGAGGTCCATCTTGACCAACAAGCGTCGCCTGTTGCTGCTGGGCGTGATCGTCTTGGCCGTCTCGGCCTTCTTCCTGAGTGGTGCCGACCAGTACCTGAGCCTGGAGGCGGTCAAGTCCCAGCAGGCACGCTTTCATGCCTGGCTCGAGGCAAGGCCCGCCATGGCGGTGGGGGCCTTCTTCGCGCTCTATGTGGTCATGGCGGCCCTATCGCTGCCGGGAGCGGCGCTGATGACGTTGCTGGGAGGCGCATTGTTCGGCCTGGGCTGGGGGCTGGTGATCATCTCCTTCGCCAGTAGCCTGGGGGCCACCCTGGCGGCATCGATCGCTCGGACCCTGGCGCGAGAGCCGCTGGAACGCCGCTTCGCCCCCCAACTGGAGCGTATCAATGCCGGTATCCGACGCGAGGGGGCCTTCTATCTCTTCACGTTGCGTCTGATTCCGTTGTTTCCCTTCTTCGTCATCAATCTGGTGATGGGGCTGACGCGGATGCGCCTGGTTACCTTCTACTGGGTCAGCCAGCTCGGCATGCTGCCCGGTACGGCGGTCTACGTGAATGCGGGGCGCGAGCTCGGGGAACTGACCACCTTGTCGGGCATCCTGTCGCCGACCCTGATCGGTGCCTTCGTGTTGATCGGCGTGTTCCCCTGGCTGGCCAGGGGGCTGGTCTCGCTTACCGAGCGACGCCGGCTGAGTCGCCGTTTCGCCCGGCCGGCCGCCTTCGAACAGGATGTCGTGGTGATCGGTGGCGGTTCGGCGGGCCTGGTGGCGAGTTACATCGCCTCGGCGGTCGGGGCGCGAGTCGCTCTGGTCGAACGCGAGCGCATGGGCGGCGATTGCCTGTATACCGGTTGCGTACCGTCCAAGGCCCTGATTCGGGTCGCCCGGATCGTCGCCGAGGCACGCGAGGCGCCGCGTCATGGGGTTCGGGTCGGCGAGCCGGAGGTGAACTTCACCGAGGTGATGGCCCATGTGCACCGGGCGATCGAGACGGTAGCGCCGCATGACAGTCGCGAGCGCTATGAGGGGCTGGGCGTCGAGGTGGTCGAGGGGGCGGCGTGTCTCGAGGATCCCTGGCGGGTGCGGGTCGGCGAGCGCCTGATTACCACACGGCATGTCATCATCGCCACTGGCGCACGGCCACGAATACCCGCGCTGCCGGGCATCGAACGCATCGATGTGCTGACATCGGACAACCTCTGGTCGCTCGAGTCGTTGCCGCCTCGTCTGGTGATTCTCGGTGGTGGTCCCATCGGTTGCGAACTCGGGCAGAGTTTCGCCCGATTGGGCAGTCGGGTCACCCTGGTCGAGAGGGGCGAGCGGCTGCTGCCGAAAGAAGACGATGAGGTGTCCGATGCGCTGGTGGCCCGGTTGATCGAGGAGGGTGTCGAGGTACGGCTCGAGACGCACGCGCGGCAAGTCATGGTGCAGGAAGGCGGCCATGCCCTGGAGGTCGAGGGTGTCGGTAACACCGAGAAGCTGGCATTCGATCGACTGCTGGTGGCAGTGGGGCGGCGCGCCGAGGTATCCGGGCTGGGACTTGAAGCCTTGGGTGTCGAGCTGCGCGAGGACGGTACCCTGTCGGTGGACGAGACGTTGCGCTCGGTATTGCCCAATGTCTGGGCCTGCGGTGACGTGGCCGGCCCCTATCAGTTGACTCACGCCAGTGCCCATCAAGCCTGGCATGCTGCGGTCAATGCCTTGTTCGGCGAGTTCAGACGCTTCCGGGTCAGCTATCGGGCACTGCCGGCAGTGACCTTCACCGATCCCGAGGTGGCACGGGTCGGGCTCAACGAGCGCGAGGCCCGGGCACGCGACCTGGATCATGAAGTGACGCGCTATGGGCTGGACGAGCTGGATCGCGCCATCACCGACGGACGCCGCGATGGCTTCATTAAGGTGCTCACGACACCGGGCAAGGACCGCATCCTGGGAGCCACTATCGTGGGGCATGGTGCCGGCGAGATGCTGGCCGAGTTCACCCTGGCGATGACGCACGACATCGGCCTGGACAAGTTGCTGGGTACCGTACACCCCTATCCGACTCGTTCCGAGGCGGTGAAAGCTACTGCCGGCGTCTGGAAGAATGCCCACAAGCCGGAGCGAGTGATTGCCTGGCTCGGTCGCTATTTTGCCTGGCGACGTCGCTGAGAACACAAGGAGACATCATGCTCGACCGCTGGACCATGCCGTTGACCCAGGCCCCGCTGCGCTTGATGGCGAACGGATTGGCACGCACCGGTGTGCGCCCCGACCAGGTGACCCTGGCGGCGTTTGTGGTCGGCATGCTGGCGTTGCCGCTGCTGGCTTGGGAGGCCTATACGGCGGCTCTGGTGGTGATCCTGCTCAATCGGTTGGGTGACGGCCTGGATGGCGCCCTGGCTCGGCATATCGGTCACACCAGCGACGCCGGGGGCTTTCTCGATATCGGTCTCGATTTCGTCTTCTATGCCGCCGTGGTGCTGGGATTCGTCCTGGCCGATCCGGCGGCCAACGCCCTGGCCGGCGCTTTTCTGTTGTTCTCGTTCATCGGTACCGGGACCTCCTTTCTGGCCTTCGCGATCATGGCCGCCCGCCATGAGCTGGAGCGTCCCCGCTTCCAGCGAAAGGCCTTTTATTATCTGCATGGCCTGACCGAGGGTACAGAGACGGTACTGGCATTGGTGGCATTCTGCCTGTGGCCCGGATATTTCCCTATCCTGGCGACGCTGTTCGCCGTGGCTTGTCTGATCACGACCGCGACGCGACTGTGGGGGGGCTATCGGACCCTGGCAACGCTATCGGAGGGGGTGGACTGACGCTTTCGGATCCACATGGTGGCTTAGCAGGAGAGCAGTGGAGCAGTTGGGTCACAACAGGTGGACACAAGCGGGGGATACAAAAAGGGAGCGACCCGTCGGCCGCTCCCGATATCGAACCATTGGCTCGGCGCGGATGAGCACTCAGTGCTCCTGGTCGCCCTCGCTCTCGCCCTCGCCATGCACATGGCCATGTTCGATCTCTTCCTGGCTGGCCTCGCGAACCTCGGCGATCTCGACGTCGAAGTTCAGCTGCTGGCCCGCCAGCGGATGGTTACCGTCGACGGTGACGGTGTCGCCTTCGACCTTGGTCACGGTGACCATCAGCGGCCCACCCTGGGTCTGCGCCTGGAACTGCATGCCGGCTTCCACGTTTTCGACGCCCTGGAAGGCATCCCGCGGGACTTCCTGCACCAGCTGCGGCTGCACTTCGCCGTAGCCTTCCTCCGGCGTGACCTGGGCCTGAAGCTTGTCGCCAGCCGCGCGGCCTTCCATTTCCTTCTCGAGCCCCGGAATGATGTTGCCGGCGCCATGGAGGTAGGTCAGCGGCTCACGACCTTCTGAGCTGTCCAGCACTTCACCTGCATCGTTGGTCAGGGTGTAGTGAAACGCGACAACCGAATTTTGCGCAATCTGCATTGATGAACCTTTGGTGAGTGCATGTAAGATGGCATGGTAACGTGGGATCTCCGGCTCTGTCAGCGGCTCTGGGGATTTTTCAGGTTATCGCTCGTGCGCCTGAACCGGATTCACGTCATGGGCACGCTGGTTGCGTGCCGTGGCGGGCGGGGATACCCTTTGGGCATCGGATATTTCCTCGCTGTCTTCCCGTCCTGTTGTGGAGAACGTCATGATCGTGACCTTGATCTGGGTGATCGCCTTCGCCGTGATCCTGTTGTTGTGCCTGAAACGCTGGGAGGCGTCTGTCAGTGACATGCTGCACAAGCTGCTGCCCGGTGCCTTGCGCAGCGAGGATGATCGCTGGGTCTGGTGTCCCGCCATCGCGGTGCTGGGGGCGACTGCCCTCGTACGGCCCGTGGACATGCTGCTGACGCTGCTGATCCTCGGCCTGCTGGCGGTGATCGGTGGCAAGTTGATGTGCTGGGCGATGAACAAGATCGATTTCCACTGACGTCGTCTTGATGACCCGACGAAGAAAAGGGCCCGCAGCCAGTCTGCGGGCCCTTTTCTTCATGCTTTCGGTACGTGACGGTGGCGTCGGCTCAGTAGGGCGCGACGCTGACGTTGCGACCGGTACCGATCAGCCGGACCTGCTGGCCAACCTGGAAGTTCTGGTCCGCTTTCTGCACCACGACGACCTGTTCGCCGTTGTTCTTGCGGATCTCGAGTTCCGTGGCATTGATCATGTTGGAGGATTCCTCGATCTTGCTGCCGGCCACGGCACCGCCGATGGCACCGGCCACGGTGGCGAGCTGGCGCCCGGAGCCACCGCCGATCTGGTTGCCCAGAAGGCCACCGATAATGGCCCCGCCGCCGCCGCCGAGGATACCGCCGGCACGGCTGTCGGCCTGGATCTGGACCGGGCGGATGGCGGTGATGGTGCCCAGGGTGACGTTCTGGGCGGATTTCGCCTGGTCGCCGGAGTAGACGTTACCTGAATAGGGCGAGGTGTTGGCGCAGCCAGCGAGTGTCAGGGTACTCAGGACCAGTACGGGGAGAAGACGCTTCATGTGTGACCTCCTTGCCAAGTGTGAGCGCGACAGCAGTGCTGGTCGATAACGTGCTGTCGGAAAACGGCAAATGGTGAGTGGATCTGTTCTCGAGTCTATCTCGGGGGTATGCATTTGACCAGTAGCCGGCGACATCGTGCGCTTTTGTCGTTGGCGGCGGGGCGTCGTGCCCGGTGTCCCGACACCTCCATGAAAAAACCCACCCACGCCTGGCGGCGGGGTGGGCCGATGCCGTTTGACGACGAGGGGGCGGGGCGCCTTATTCAGCCTCGTCCAGCGGCTGGGCTTCGCCGGTCAATACTTCGTCCCAGGCATCGTCGAGCGAGTAGCCCATGCGGTTGTCGATGGTATCGATGACCTTGACGGCGTGCTGCAGAGATTCGCGATTCCCCTTCAGGGCCAGTACCAGTTTGGCCAGGTCCTGCTTGCTGAACGTGCTGGCAATGAGGTCCGCTCGTTGGCTCAGTTCGATGCAGTTCATGTGTAACACCTCTTGATGTGCCTGGATAACGTCTCGCGTGAGTTCGCCATCCGCGATGGCATTGTCGTGTGTTTGCTACTCATGCCGGGCCAGGTAAGTGCCCGGTGCTGCAGTTGCGAAATGGTCACAAGCTTGGAAGACCATCGCCTTTGGCGCCCGGATCATTCAGGAAAGCGCCGCGGTTCGTAGCTCAGAGCAGGATCGTGAATCGGGGTAACGAAACGCTGGCCTGCGCTGTAACTTGACTATGGTGCAGGACAGCAAAAGCGACAATGCCTCCTTGGGCGCACTCCCGGTTGTAACTCGACTACATCGTGCAAGAATCGTCGCGGATGTTGTCGGTATCCTTCACTGGCGTGAGGCGAAAGCCCCGGATGAGCAGACAGTAAAAGGGGAGGCCGAAGCCTCCCCGAGGGTGTTGCCGATGCGTTCGATCAGCCGAACTGGTTCATGGTGTTGTCCTTGCCGCCGGCCTTGAGGGCCGCCTCGCCGTGGAAGAATTCCTTGTGGTCGTCACCGATATTGGAGCCGGCCATGTCCTGGTGCTTGACGGTGGCAATGCCCTCGCGGATCTCGCGGCGTTGCACGCCTGCCACGTAGGCCAGCATGCCTTCGTCGCCGAAGTAACCGCGTGCCAGGTTGTCGGTGGACAGGGCGGCCGTGTGGTAGGTCGGCAAGGTGATGAGGTGATGGAAGATCCCCGCCTCGCGTGCGCCGTCGCGCTGGAAGTTCCGGGTCCACTCATCGGCCAGGGCAGCGAGTTCGGTGTCGTCGTATTCGGCATTCATCAGGTCGGCGCGGTCATAAGAAGAGACATCGCGACCTTCTGCCTGCCAGGCATCGAACACCTGCTGGCGGAAGTTCAGGGTCCAGTTGAAGGACGGCGAGTTGTTGTAGACCAGCTTGGCATCCGGGCAGACCTCGCGGATGCGGTCCACCATGCCCCTGATCTGACCGACGTGCGGCTTTTCGGTCTCGATCCACAACAGGTCGGCACCATTCTGCAGGCTGGTGATGCAGTCCAGCACCACCCGGTCCTCACCGGTGCCCGGCTTGAACTGGTAGAGACCGGAAGCCAGACGCTTGACCTTGACCAGCTTGCCGTCCTGCTTGATGACCACATCGCCGTTGGCGATATCGTCCGCGGAGGCGATCTCGTCACCGTCGAGGTAGCGGTTGTACTGATCCCCCAGGTCGCCGGGTTCGCGACTGACGGCGATCTTCTGGGTCAGGCCCGCGCCCAGGGAATCGGTACGGGCGACGATCACGCCATCCTCCACGCCGAGTTCGAGGAAGGCATAGCGCACGGCATTGAGCTTGGCGATGAAGTCCTCGTGGGGCACGGTGACCTTGCCGTCCTGGTGCCCGCATTGCTTCTCGTCGGAGACCTGGTTCTCGATCTGGAGACAGCAGGCACCGGCTTCGATCATCTTCTTGGCCAGCAGGTAGGTGGCCTCGGCGTTGCCGAAACCGGCGTCGATATCGGCGACGATCGGCACCACATGGGTCTGGAAGTTGTCGATCCTGCCCAGCAGCTCTTTGCTTTTTACCTCGTCGCCGGCCTTTCGAGCGTCGTCCAGTTCCCGGAAGAGATGGTTGAGTTCCCGACTATCGGCCTGACGCAGGAAGGTGTAGAGCTCTTCGATCAACGCCGGCACGCTGGTCTTCTCGTGCATCGACTGGTCGGGAAGTGGCCCGAACTCGGAACGCATGGCGGCGACCATCCAGCCGGAGAGGTAGAGGTAGCGCCCCTTGGTCTCGCCGAAGTGCTTCTTGATGGAGATCATTTTCTGCTGGCCGATGAAGCCATGCCAGCAGCCCAGAGACTGGGTGTACTTCGAGGTGTCGGCGTCATAGGCGGCCATGTCCTCGCGCATGATGGCGGCAGTGTAGCGCGCGATGTCCAGGCCGGTGCGGAAGCGGTTCTGCAGGCGCAGGCGTGCCGCATGGTCGGGATTGATGTTGTCCCACTTGCCGCGCCGGGCTTCACGGTCCTGGGCCAGTGTCTGACGTTCGTCGTTGAAAGCTGCCATGGGGGTGATCCTCTCGTTCGGGTCAAGGAACTGCTGCTGGGTCACGTCTGTGCTGCAACTGCGAAATGTCGTCGTCTTTCGTAGCGATTGGCGTATTGCCTTTCTCGCCTTGGCTGACACCTGAAAAGTGTGCGTGTCACGCCGGTGGACGACGGAAATGTTGACCAGCGAGTGTTGCCTCACTCGTCTTGTTGATCACTATGGCCCCGTATGGCGGGCTTTCACCATTGGTATTTGGGAGAAGAAAGCGTCGTAGCTCGACTACAGAAACCCTGTGAAGCGATGGGTTTCTGTAGTCTTCTTTCGTGGAGGGAGCGGAAAAGGAGGGTCAATCGCGAAGGGTCAGCGTCATGTTGCGATGCGGAATTCCGGCGTCCAGAAAGGTGTCACCGTGGACGCGAAAGCCGAGTCGTTCATAGAAAGCCAGGGCGTGGACCTGGGCGGACAGGGCCACGCAGGGATCGCCACGGCGGCGTGCCGAGGCGATGGCGGCGTCCATCAGGGCGAGGCCGATACCTCGACCACGGGCCTCCTTCAGTACGGCCACCCGGCCGATATGACCGTCGGGCAGCAGACGCGCGGTCCCGAGTGCCTTGCCATCGTTGTCGATCGCCAGGAAGTGGCGGCAGTCTTCATCGCGACCGTCCCACTCCTCTTCCCGGGGGACCCGTTGTTCCTCGATGAAGACCACGCGGCGGATCTCGCCAGCGTCTTCGCCGAGCTCGGCCCAGTCGCCCTCGCGGATTGCCGGTGCGTGTGTCATGCGTTCATTCCTCGTCGTGGGGGCGCCAGTCCAGGCTGCCGGCATCCAGCAGATGGGTCAGGACCCGTGGTGCCTCGGGATCGTTCAGCAGGCGCGCGTCGAGCGTCGTGGTACCGGCCAGGTCGCGGGCCAGGGCCGTGGAGCAGTCGATGCCGTCACCGTCGACGAACAGGGTGGCGCGTTCGTCATCCAGGGCGCGCCAGGCGAAGCGTGAGCCTAGGCTGCGTTCCAGTATCTCGCCGGCGTGTAGTGCGGCGACAAGCTCGTCTTCTTCGATGGGCGTCTCGCTGGGCACCAGTTGGTCGACATACTTGGGCTGGGTCATGACACGGCCGAACCACTGGGCCAACTGGGCGGGATCGTCCAGTGTCTCGAGGATCAGGGCTCGCATGCGGGACAGCGAGGCGTCGTCGAGCTGGGCAGGGTCCTCGGGGACATCCATGCCGCCATCGGCATAGCGATGCGAGGCGGGGAGCTGCTCGCCACGATAGTCGGCGAAGGAAGTGATGGCTTCGTCCGCCGAGGGCGCACGGAAACCGACCGAGAAGGTCATGCAGTCATCGGACTGGCTGACACCATGGTGGGCCCAACCCGGTGGCAGGTAGAGCATGTCGCCGGGTTCCAGCACCCAGTCCTGGCCGGGCTGGACCTCGAAGCGTTCCAGAATGCGCAGGTCGATGCCGGCGATGATCGGCGCGTCTTCCGGTACGCGTCCGCCAAGCTGCCAGTGGCGCTGGCCACTGGCCTGGAGCAGGAAGACGTCGTACTGGTCCACGTGGGGGCCGACGCTGCCGCCCGGCGGCGCATAGCTGATCATGATGTCATCGAGCCGCCAGCGGGGAAGGAAGTCGAAGCGTTCCAGCAGTTCGGCTACCTCGGGGACATAGTGATCCACCGCCTGGACAAGCAGTGTCCAGTCGCGTTCGGGAAGCCGGGCAAAGGTCGCCTCGTCGAAGGGGCCGTGGCTGACCTGCCAGGGGCCTTCGGGGCCGTGCTCCTCGACCAGGCGTGCCTCGATGTTGTCCTCGCAGGCCAGGCCGGCGAGCTCGTCGGGCTCGAGCGGGCTCTCGATATCGGGGAAGGCGCCACGGATCAGCAGTGGCTGCTGTTGCCAGTAGTCGCGCAGGAAGTCGGCGGCGGTGCGGCCGCCGAGCAGGGTGAGGGGCGTATCGGTTGACATAAGGATCCTGGGACTCGAATGGGATGAGTGAGCAACCGGGCCATAGCGTGAAGCTGGAAGAGCGCCCGCTTCGCGGGCTTGAGCTTGAAGTCATAAGCTTGAAGCTGGAAGAAAAAACCTTGACCCCATGCCGTCGGGGTTCATGTTGCCTTCCAGCTTCCAGCTTAAAGCTTGCGCGCCTGGGCCTCGGCGTTGCCGGTATAGGTCGCTGGCGTCAAGGCCTTGAGGTCTTCCTTCACGGCGGCGGGAAGCTCCAGCGTATCGATGAAGGCGGCGAAGCCATCCTGGTCGATGCGCTTGCCGCGGGTCAGTTCCTTGAGTTTCTCGTAGGGCTTTTCGATGCCGTAGCGCCGCATCACCGTCTGGATCGGTTCGGCAAGGACTTCCCAGCTGGCATCCAGGTCCTCGGCCAGGCGCGCGGCATTGGCCTCGAGCTTGCCGATCCCCTTGAGCGAGGCTTGATAGGCGATCAGGCCATAGGCCAGGCCGATGCCGAGGTTGCGCAGCACCGTGGAATCGGTCAGGTCGCGCTGCCAGCGGGAGATCGGCAGTTTTTCCGCCAGGTGACCGAGGATGGCGTTGGCGAGCCCCAGGTTGCCCTCGGAGTTTTCGAAATCGATGGGATTGACCTTGTGCGGCATGGTCGAGGAGCCGATTTCACCGGCCACGGTACTCTGCTTGAAGTAGCCGAGAGAAATGTAGCCCCAGACATCGCGGTCAAAGTCGATCAGCACGGTGTTGTAGCGGCATACGGCGTCGAACAGTTCGGCGATGTAGTCGTGGGGCTCGATCTGGGTCGTGTAGGGGTTGAAGGTCAGGCCCAGCTCCTCGACGAAGGTGCGGGCGTTGGCTTCCCAGTCGATCTCCGGGTAGGTGGTCAGGTGAGCGTTGTAGTTGCCCACCGCACCGTTGATCTTGCCAAGAATCTCCACCGACTCGATCTGCTTCAATTGACGACGCAGGCGATAGGCGACATTGGCCATTTCCTTGCCCAGGGTGGTGGGGCTGGCCGTCTGGCCATGGGTACGCGACAGCATCGGCTGGTCGGCGTGGTCGTCGGCCAGGCGCGCGATATCCTCGGCGACCCGATGCATCACCGGGAGCAGGGTGGCCAGGCCGTCGGTCAGCATCACGCCGTAGGAGAGGTTGTTGATGTCCTCACTGGTGCAGGCGAAGTGCACGAACTCGGTGATGGCGTGCAGCTCCGGCGTGTCGGCGATGCGCTCCTTGATGAAGTACTCGACGGCCTTGACGTCGTGATTGGTGGTGCGCTCGATGTCCTTGATGCGTTCGGCGTCGGTGACCGAAAAGTCACGTACCAGTGCATCCAGTGCCGTGCTGGCCTCGGCGGACAGTGCCGGGACCTCGGCGATGTCGGGATGGGCGGCGAGACGCTGCAGCCAGCGGACCTCGACGGTGACGCGGGCGCGGATCAGACCGAATTCGCTGAAATGCTCGCGCAGGATGTCGGCCTTGCCGCCGTAACGGCCATCGACGGGTGAAAGGGCGGTGAGGGCGGACAAGGGAAGAGACGTGGGCTGCATGATTCGTGTTCCGGATGGACGTGGTCGGTTACAGGGTGTCGAGGGCTTTCTTCAGGGCGTTGCGCTGGAAGATCAGTTTCCAGCGACGTCCGCCTTGCTGATGCCAGAGCAGAGCAAAGCGGACGCCGGCCAGCAGGCAGGCCCGCACGCGCTCCGGCATCATGCGGCTCTGCAGCAGTGAAGGATCGCCCTGGACGACGATGCGCGTCTTGAGGGTGGAAAGGGTCTGCTGATAGACCTCGCCGAGACTGGCGATGATGTTCTCGTGGGTCTCGCCGAAATGCTCGGCCTGGCCCTGGACGCGTGTCAGTCGCTGCCCGAGGTCATCCATCATGGCGTTGTTGCCGCGCAGCTTGTTCATCAGCATCAGAAGCGAGAAGCCGTAGCGCATCACCACCGGGTTGGCCTGGCGACGTCCCAGCACGCCCTCGAGCGTGTCGAGGCCCTGGCGCAGGTTGTTGGGATGGCCACCGTAGATGGATTCGAAGCTCTCGGGATGGGTATCCAGCGTGGCGTGGACCAGGGTGTCCCAGGCGCGTTGGTCGACCTGACCGGTACGTGCCAGCTCGTCGACCAGGCTGGCGGCCTGGAAGACGCCGGCCAGCGCCAGAGCCTGGCGTCCTGCAGGCGCGTCGGGGGCCGGATGAATGGGGGTGGTTGCGGTCATGCGGCAGTCTCCGCGGCATTCCAGATGGCACGGATCACACCACCGCCGAGGCAAGTGTCTCCGTCGTAGAGCACCAGTGACTGGCCGGGCGTCACGGCCCGCTGAGGCTCGTCGAAATGCACCTCGACGCCGCCATCATCGAGGACGCGCATGGTACAGGGCACATCGGCCTGACGATAACGTGTCTTGGCGTGATAGCGGCCTTCGCGAGCCGGTGGCTCGCCGGCCACCCAGTCCATGGCTTCGGTGGCCAGGGTGTCGGTGTAGAGCAGGGCGTGATGCTTGCCCTGCACGACGGTGAGCACGTTGCGTTCGAGGTCCTTGCCGGCCACGTACCAGGGGGCATCGGAGTAGTTCGCAAGCCCGCCGATGCCCAGGCCCTGGCGTTGCCCGAGGGTATAATACATCAGCCCCATGTGCTCGCCGATGACGTCGCCTTCCGGTGTCTCGATAGTACCCGGCTGGGCGGGCAGGTACTGGCGCAGGAAGTCGCGGAAGCGTCGCTCACCGATGAAACAGATGCCGGTGGAGTCCTTCTTGCGTGCCGTCGCCAGGTCGTGTCGCTCGGCGATCTCGCGCACCTCGGCCTTCTCCAGCTCACCGACCGGAAAGAGGCTGCGGGCGATGGCGGACTCGGGGACGGCGTGCAGGAAGTAGCTCTGGTCCTTGTTGGCGTCGAGGCCCTTGAGCAGTCGCGCGTGCCCGTCGCGCTCGGCACGGCGCACATAGTGCCCCGTGGCGATCCACTCGGCGCCCAGCATCTCGGCATACTCGAGGAATACCTTGAACTTGATCTCGCGGTTGCAGAGGATATCCGGGTTCGGCGTGCGGCCGGCCTTGTACTCGGCGAGAAAGTGCTCGAAGACGTTGTCCCAGTACTCGGCGGCGAAGTTGGCAGTGTGCAGATGAATGCCGAGCTTGGCGCACACGGCCTCGGCATCCGCCAGGTCTTCCTTGGCGGTGCAGTATTCGGTGCCGTCGTCCTCGTCCCAGTTCTTCATGAACAGGCCTTCGACCTCGTAGCCCTGCTCGAGCAGTAACTGGGCGGATACGGAGGAGTCGACACCGCCGGACATGCCGACGATGACCTTGCCGTTGGTGGCTGTCATGGCGCTCTCGGGTTGAATGGGTCGCAAATGGGGCAGGATTATACCTTATCCTGGCTTCGAGCTTCGAGCTTCGAGCTTCGAGCTTCGAGCTTCGAGCTTCGAGCTTCGAGCTTCGAGCTTCGAGCTTCGAGCGAAGCGCGGTCAGCGCTCGTGAATCACGTCCATGGGGTAGAAGCGTTGGGCGATGGCGTCGCGGATACGTTTCATGACCAGAGGGCTGCGCATGCGGTCCTCGCGCTCCAGGGCTTCCAGTTCTTCCAGCGACAGCCAGTGAACCGCCCGAATGGCCGGGTCCAGTTCGTTGCCGAGGTGGGCGAGTGCCATGCCGTGGAAGCCGTGGCTGTGAAAGGTCTTGCCATCGGGCGCTTGGTAGACATAGAGCCCCAGGTAGTCGGTGATGCCTACCTGCCAGGCGGTTTCCTCGCGCAGCTCGCGCAGGGCGCCGTCTCGGATGCGCTCGCCGGGTTCCAGATGGCCGGCGGGCTGATTGAAAAGGGATTGCGGACCGCCGCGATCCTCTTCGACCATCAGATAGCAGCCGGCGCGTTCCACTACGGTGGCCACGCTGACGAAAGGGTGCCAGCGACTCATGGGCGCCTCCTCGTGAAAGAGCGGCGTCGGGGCTTGCTGCGCGGCGCATTGAGCGTCTCGTGGCGCCATTGCCCCGGCGCGAGACCGTCGAGTGACCAGGGGCCGATGGCCATCCGCACCAATCGCAGGGTGGGGTGGCCGACATGCGCGGTCATGCGGCGGACCTGGCGGTTGCGTCCTTCGGTGATGATGAGCTCCAGCCATTGGGTAACAGGATGGCGTTGCGGGTCCACCGGCGGCTGGCGGTCGGGCAGGGAGACGCCATCCAGCCGGCGTACCCGAGCGGGACGGGTCGGTCCGTCCTTGAGCTCGATGCCATCGCGCAGCGCCGCGAGGGCCGCATCATCCGGATGACGTTCGACCTGGACCCAGTAGGTCTTGGGCTGCTTGTGTTTCGGGTGGCTGATGCGGTGAATCAGATCGCCATCGTCGGATAACAGTAACAGTCCCTCGGAGTCGTGATCGAGCCGGCCGGCCGGGTAGATGCCGGGTTCGTCGAGATAGTCGGCCAGGGTCGCGCGGCGTCGGCCCGTCGCATCGCCGCGGTCGGTGAACTGCGAGAGGACGCGGTAGGGCTTGTGAAAGAGATATAGGCGGCTCATGGGGGTATCTTACCGGTCACGGCGTCGGGATGGCAGGGATCCTCTCTGATCCGGGTTCATGCGTTGCTGGCGGCAGGCTGATATACTGCGCCTCGCTCGCCGGAGCGCCCTCGTCATTTCTGGATCTGGCGTGATCAGCCCCGAGGGATGGCCGATGCCTCCTTGCGACTGCTGTGCCGGGCTGTTCTCACCATGGTTCCTGTCGTCCAGACATCGTGAGCGAGCGCTACCGACTCCCGTTTCATGCACCGCAGTGACCAGAGAGATCTACGCCAACATGTCGAAAACGCCGAAGATTATCTATACGCTGACCGACGAAGCGCCGGCCCTGGCGACCCATTCCCTGCTGCCGATCATCGATGCCTACACCGATTCCGCCGGCATCACCGTCGAGACCCGTGATATCTCCCTGGCCGGGCGTATCATCTCGCAATTCCCCGATTACCTCTCCGAGGCGCAGCAACTGGGCGATCACCTGGCCGAGCTGGGCGAGCTGGCCAAGACCCCGGAAGCCAATATCATCAAGCTGCCCAACATCAGTGCCTCGGTGCCGCAGCTCAAGGCGGCCATCAAGGAGCTGCAGGGCCAGGGCTATGCGCTGCCCGATTATCCCGACGAGCCGAGCAGCGACGGCGAGCGTGACATCAAGGCCCGCTACGATCGCGTCAAGGGGAGTGCGGTCAACCCGGTGCTGCGCGAAGGCAACAGCGACCGTCGTGCGCCGCGCTCGGTCAAGAACTACGCTCGCAAGTATCCTCATCGCATGGGCGGGTGGCAGGCCGACTCGCGCTCCCATGTCGCCCACATGAGCGAAGGTGACTTCTATGGCAGCGAGAAGTCGGCCCTGATCGGCGCCGATGGCGCGGTCAAGATCGAGCTGATCGGCGAAGACGGCAGCACCAGCGTGCTCAAGGAACAGACGCCAGTGCTGGCCGGCGAGGTCGTCGACGGCGCGGTCATGAGCCGCAAGGCCCTGAGTGCCTTTGTCACCGAGCAGATCGCCGATGCCAAGCAGCAGGACGTGCTGTTCTCCCTGCACCTCAAGGCGACCATGATGAAGGTCTCCGATCCGATCATGTTCGGCATGGTGGTCAACGAATTCTACCGCGACGTGCTCGACAAGCATGCCGATGCCCTGGAGGAGGTCGGTTTCGATGCCAACAATGGCATCGGCGATCTCTACGCCACCATCGCCAGGCTGCCCGAGGCCAAGCGGGCCGAGATCGAGAGCGACATCGAGGCGCTCTATGCCGAGCGTCCACGCCTGGCCATGGTCGATTCCTACAAGGGCATCACCAACCTGCATGTGCCCAGTGACGTGATCATCGACGCTTCCATGCCGGCGATGATTCGCGATTCCGGCAAGATGTGGGGCGCCGACGATGCCCTGCACGACGCCAAGGCGGTGATTCCCGATCGCTGCTATGCCGGTATCTACCAGGCCGTCATCGATGACTGCAAGCAGCATGGCGCCTTCGATCCGACCACCATGGGCAGTGTGCCCAATGTTGGCCTGATGGCCCAGAAGGCCGAGGAGTACGGCTCCCACGACAAGACCTTCCAGATCCCGGCCGATGGCACCGTACGCGTCACCGACGCGGCCGGCAAGGTGCTGTTCGAGCATCCGGTCGAGGCCGGTGATATCTGGCGCATGTGCCAGACCAAGGACGCCCCGATCAAGGACTGGGTCAAGCTGGCCGTGACCCGCGCCCGCGAAAGCGGTGCGCCGGCAGTGTTCTGGCTCGATGCCGAGCGCGCCCACGATGCGCAGCTGATCAAGAAGGTCGAGGCCTACCTCCAGGACCACGATACCGATGGCCTCGATATCCGTATCATGGCGCCGATGGAGGCGATGCAATTCTCGCTGGCGCGGATCCGCCGGGGCGAGGACACCATCTCGGTGACCGGTAATGTGCTGCGCGATTACCTGACCGACCTGTTCCCGATCATGGAACTGGGTACCAGCGCCAAGATGCTTTCCATTGTGCCGTTGATGAACGGCGGCGGCCTGTTCGAGACCGGGGCCGGCGGCAGCGCGCCCAAGCACGTCCAGCAGCTCCTCGAGGAGAACCACCTGCGCTGGGATTCCCTGGGCGAATTCCTGGCCCTGGCCGCTTCCCTGGAGCATCTGGGCAAGACCTTCGACAATGCCCGCGCCCGGGTGCTGGCCAAGGCGCTGGACGAGGCCAATGGCAAGTTCCTCGACAGCAACAAGTCGCCGTCGCGCAAGGTCGGCGAGCTGGATAACCGCGGCAGCCACTTCTATCTGGCCCTGTACTGGGCCGAGGCACTGGCCGCCCAGGACGAGGATGCCGAGCTCAAGGCACTGTTCGGCAAGCTCGCCGAGGAACTGAAAGGCAAGGAAGCCACCATCGTCGAGGAACTGAATGGTGTCCAGGGGCAGTCGATGGAGATCGGTGGCTACTATCATGCCGATGGCAAGCTGGCTGATACCGTGATGCGCCCCAGCGAAACCCTCAATGCTGCCCTGGAGCTGGTGGCCAGGCGCTGATCCAGTCCGGCTCTTGTCATCGGTACCAAGGTGTCCCGGCCCCGCCTGATTCAATGGCGGGGCCGTTGCATTGAGGGACGCACAGCGTTATAGCAGGGTGAAGAGCCCGCGATGAACCCGCGTGCGCCGATGACGTCCAATATCCGTCGAGGGGCGTCGACGGCGGCTTGTCGAGAAGCGAAGTGGTGCTTATGTTCAAAAGAGAGGAGAGTGGGATGGCGGACCGCCTGGCCCCGTACCGAGCCGGGATGACGCGGCCCTCGGAGCCGGATGAAGAGGGCGACGGCGATGTTGCGGTGCAGTCGTCCGAGCCGGAGCTGGCGCATCCGCCGATGTACAAGGTGGTCTTGCATAATGACGACTTCACCCCCATGGAGTTCGTTGTCGAGGTACTGCAGACCTTCTTCCACATGGACAGCGAGACTGCGGTGCAGGTCATGCTGGCGGTACATACCCAGGGCAAGGCCACCTGTGGCATTTTTACCCGGGATATCGCGGAAACCAAAAGCCACCAGGTCAATCAATATGCACGAGAGTGCCAGCATCCGTTGCTGTGCGACATCGAAGCGACGGACGATTGAGCATCGGCATGGTCCAGGGGCCGATGGCGAAATAACGTTGGTGAGGTCACTTGCAACGTTGCCATTTGTACCCGATGTTGATGATGCCGGACCGAGAAAGATCCGACGCAAGCCCTAAGCGGCGAGAAGGGGACTGCCATGCTGAGCAAAGAACTTGAACTGACCCTCAACACGGCCTTTACCGTAGCGCGTTCAAAGCGTCACGAGTTCATGACCGTGGAGCACCTGCTGCTGGCTCTGCTGGATAACGCCTCCGCGGCGGATGTGCTCAAGGCCTGCGGGGCCAATATCGACAAGCTGCGGTCCGACCTGCAGGATTTCATCAATTCCACGACGCCGCTGATCCCCGAGGACCAGGGGGATCGCGAGACGCAGCCGACGCTTGGCTTCCAGCGGGTGCTGCAGCGTGCCGTCTTTCATGTGCAGTCTTCCGGCAAGAGTGAGGTCACCGGTGCCAATGTGCTGGTGGCGATCTTCTCGGAGCAGGAGAGCCAGGCGGTCTACTTCCTCAAGCAGCAGAACGTGGCCCGGGTGGATGCCGTCAACTACATCGCCCATGGCATCTCCAAGGTTTCCGGGCACGACGACAATGCTTCTTCTTCGCCATCGCCCGATGCCGAGGAAGCCGAGGAGGCCGGCAGCGAGACCAGCAGCAATCCGTTGACCGGCTATGCCACCAATCTCAACGAGCAGGCGCGCATCGGCAAGATCGATCCGTTGATCGGTCGCGATCATGAACTCGAGCGGGTCGTGCAGATCCTGGCGCGCCGACGCAAGAACAACCCCTTGCTGGTAGGCGAAGCCGGCGTCGGCAAGACCGCCATTGCCGAGGGGCTGGCCAAGCGTATCGTCGAAGAGGACGTGCCCGACGTGATCGGTGATTCCGTGGTCTATTCGCTGGACATGGGGGCGCTGCTCGCCGGCACCAAGTATCGCGGCGACTTCGAGAAGCGCCTCAAGGGGCTGTTGGCCGAGCTGCGCAAGCAGCCCAACTCCATCCTGTTCATCGACGAGATCCATACGGTGATCGGTGCCGGTGCCGCATCGGGGGGCGTGATGGATGCCTCCAACCTGCTCAAGCCGCTGCTCTCCTCGGGGGAACTGCGCTGCATCGGGTCCACGACCTTCCAGGAATTCCGTGGCATCTTCGAGAAGGATCGGGCGCTGGCGCGCCGCTTCCAGAAGGTCGATGTCATGGCGCCTTCGGTGGATGACACCGTGCGCATCCTCAAGGGGCTGCGTTCGCGCTTCGAGGAACACCATCAGCTCAAGTATACCGACGAGGCGCTCGAGACGGCCGCGCGACTGGCGGATCGTTACATCAATGATCGCTTCCTGCCGGACAAGGCCATCGATGTCATCGACGAGGCGGGTGCACACCAACGCCTGTTGCCGCCGGAAGTGCGGGTCGATTGCATCGACGTGGATCAGGTCGAGGCGGTGGTGGCCTCCATTGCACGGATTCCACCGAAGAGCGTCTCCAGCTCGGATCGCAAGCTGCTCGAGAACCTCGACCGTGACCTCAAGATGCTGGTGTTCGGCCAGAACGAGGCCATCGACAGCCTGTCGGCAGCGATCAAGCTGTCCCGGGCCGGACTCAAGTCGCCAGACAAGCCGGTGGGCAGCTTCCTGTTCGCCGGTCCGACCGGGGTCGGCAAGACGGAAGTGGCTCGCCAGCTGGCGCACATCATGGGCATCGACCTGGTGCGCTTCGACATGTCCGAGTACATGGAGCGCCATACGGTGTCACGGCTTATCGGTGCGCCGCCGGGCTACGTCGGCTATGACCAGGGCGGCCTGCTGACCGAAGCGATCACCAAACAGCCGCATTGCGTGCTGCTGCTCGACGAGATCGAGAAGGCGCATCCCGAGGTCTTCAACCTGCTGCTGCAGGTCATGGACCATGGCAAGCTGACCGACAACAATGGGCGCGAGGCGGATTTTCGCCATGTGATCCTGATCATGACCTCGAACGCCGGCGTCGAGTTGACCACGCGTCGCTCCATTGGCTTCCAGGTTCAGGATCATTCCACCGATGCCATGGAAGAGATCCGCAAGACCTTCACGCCGGAGTTCCGGAATCGCCTGGATGGCATTATCCAGTTCCATTCCCTGCCCACCGAGGTGGTGCGCAATGTGGTGGACAAGTTCCTGGTCGAGCTCCAGGCCCAACTGGATGAGAAGCGCGTGCAGCTCGAGGTAGACGAGGCGGCTCGCGATTGGCTGGCCGAGCGCGGTTATGATCCGGACATGGGGGCGCGCCCGATGGCCCGCTTGATCCAGGAAAAGCTCAAGAAGCCATTGGCCGAGTTGATCCTGTTCGGGGAACTGGCCGAACACGGTGGCGTGGTGCATGTCAGCGTCGAGGACGACGAACTGCACCTGGCATCGGAATCGGAGTTGGCCGACGCGCCCTGAGGTGGCGCGTCACTCGTTCCCATGACCCCACGCCCTGTCTTCGGACGGGGCGTCTTTCGTTCCGGGGCCGGCAACCAAGGCCGGCAGGAGAAGGGCTGCCGACCGGCGAGCGTAGACGCGTCAGGGGTGGCCCGGGCGTTTCCTCAGCGGGAGCGGTAGACGATACGCCCCTTGGAGAGGTCGTAGGGGGTCAGCTCGACCTTGACCTTGTCGCCGGTCAGGATGCGGATATAGTTCTTGCGCATCTTGCCCGAGATATGAGCGGTCACCACGTGTCCGTTCTCGAGTTCGACCCGGAACATGGTGTTGGGAAGGGTATCGACGACGACGCCTTCCATTTCGATATGGTCTTCGCGTGCCATATAGGCGATTCCTCGCTGGTGATGACGAACAAACAAGCGGCACGATACTCGGCGGAAAGCCGGCCATGCCGATAAGGATAGCGCGATATTGTGCCGCATGCCGCCCGTCAAGGCAAAAGGTGAGGCCGCTCAATCGAGGATCAGGCGTCGCCAGTGTCGGCCATCGAGCTGTTCCAGGGGCCGGAAATTCTGCTTGTAGGCCATCTTGCGGCATTCCTGGATCCAGTATCCCAGGTAGACGTGGGGGAGCCCGAGCTGACGGGCGCGCTCCACCAGTGCCAGCACCGCATAGGTGCCGAGGGAACGGCGCTCGAACTGGTTGGCGGGGTCGAAGAAGGTATAGATCGCCGACAGGCCGTGCTCGAGCTGGTCGAAGGCGGAGACTGCCAGCAGTCGATCGCCGAGGCGCAATTCGAGCAACTTGGCGTAGTCTTGGTCCAGGGTCAGGAAAGTGCGATATTGCTCATAGCTTGGCGGATACATGTCACCGTCGCTGTGCCGCGTGCGAATGTAATGGGCATAGAGCGAGTAGTGCTCGGCATCGAAGGTGGCGGGGCGCACGTGTTCGCTCAAATCGGCATTGCGGTGCATGAGCTTGCGCTGGGTACGACTCGGCGCGAAGTCGTCCACCGGAATGCGTACCGAGATACAGGCACGGCATCCCTCGCAGTGGGGGCGGTAGAGATGATGACCGCTGCGCCGGAACCCCAGCAGCGTCAGGGCATCATAGACACCGCTTCCCGGGGATTGTTGGGGATCGAGAAACAGCGTGGTCGCCTCGCGATCCTCCAAGTAACTGCATGAGTGCGGCACGGTCAGAAAAAAACGCAGGTCGCGTATCGGCTGCCGCGGAGTGTTACTGCTCAAGGCTGCCGTCTCCTCTCGTCCGTGGCTCCGTCATGGTGTCTCGCCGAGCCGTGTGAACGACCAGGTCGGTGGGGTGATGGCATTCGATTCCAGGTGATGTTCGTCATCCGGCATATCACCCAGCCACTGTTCAAGATAGCCGATGAACTCGGCCCGGGCGATGTCCCGGGCCCCCAGGCTGGCCAGGTGGGCGGTATGCATCTGACAGTCGATTAGGCGCCCGCCTCCACGGGCCATGCTTCTGGCCAGCGCCACCAGGGCGATCTTGGAGGCGTCGGCCACGCGCGAGAACATCGACTCGCCGAAGAAGACGGGGCCCAGGGCGACGCCGTAGAGACCGCCCACCAGGACGCCATCGCGCCAGACTTCTACCGAATGCGCCGCACCGAGATCGTGGAGTCGGCCGTAGGCCGCATGCATTTCGTCGGTAATCCAGGTCCCGGGGTGGTCGCGACGGGGGGCCGCACAGGCGCTGACCACGGCATCGAAGGCGGTATCGGCCGTGATGCGAAAGCCGCCATTGCGCAGGCGCTTGGCGAGACTGCGTCGTATCCGGACCTCCCCGGGCAAGAGAATCATGCGGGGGTCCGGGCTCCACCACAGGACCGGCTGACCCTCGCTGTACCAGGGGAAGATGCCGCGTCGATAGGCGGCCAGCAGCCAGGCCGGACTCAGGTCGCCGCCTGCGGCCAACAGGCCGCCGGGTTCATCCAGGGCGGTGTCGACCGGGGGGAAGCCGATGGGACGCTCGGGCAGCCAGGGGAGCATGCGGGATCGTTCCTTGCGTTGGGACGATATAGTGTGACGGGCACCGGGGCGCCACTCAAGCCATCGAGGCCCCGGTGCAGGGCTATCGCAGTTAAACGTTGTCGCTCGGGCTGATCCGTCGACAGGCCTGCGAGGGGGCGCTGTGAACCCTTCCCTGGGCGCTACCGATGCCATCCATGGCATCGGACCCCCTCTTCGGCATGTCCCCGGCGCCCCTCGCCAGATTCAGTTGCGATAGCCCTGGGCCCTGGTGCGGGGCTATCGCAGTTAAACGTTGTCGCTCGGGCTGATCCGTCGATGTGTCCTGCTGCATTGGTTCCGGGCCCCTGTGACGGTGCGGCCAGGCTGGTATGATTGGCCTTTGTGGAATCTGGAAGACGCCATGTGGCGCAAGGGGATGGCCGCTTGACAGCCAAGAAGAAGTCCGCGTCGCACGGTCGTGCGGCGAATGCCAAGGAAACGGCCAGGCGCTTCGGCCTGCGTCTGCAGGGGTCGGCACGCGAGGGCGTGGTGATCCTGCTGCTGGCAGCCTGTGTGTTTCTGCTGCTGGCCCTGTTCAGTTTCGATGCCGGCGATCCAGGGTGGTCGCGAAGTGGGCCGGAGACGGAGGTCGCCAACTGGATGGGGGCCTTCGGGGCCTGGCTCGCCGATGTGCTGTACTCACTGTTTGGTGCCAGTGCCTTGTGGTGGCCCGCCATGCTCGGGTTTGCCGCCTGGTGGTTGATGCGTTCGCGACAGGTGAACTTCGAGTGGGATGCCACCTTGCTGGCCGTTCGTTGTGGCGGACTGGTGCTGTTGCTGCTGGGCACCACGACACTGGGGGCCTTGCACTTCTATCGTCCCGACAGTCCCTTGCCCTATGCCGCGGGGGGGATCCTCGGCGAAGGGTTGGTCGGGGCCTTGCTGCCCATGCTGGGCAGTGGCGGGACCTCGCTGTTGGCGCTGGCCGCCATGCTGTGCGGGATGCCACTGTTCACGGGCCTGTCCTGGTTGACCATCATGGACGAGCTGGGGCTGCGTGCTGTGGTGCTGTGGCGCTGGGCATCGAGCCGGTTCGCGCTGAAGCGCGAGGCGCCCGACGCCGAAAGCGCATCGCCCGAGCCGCGACGAGCGAGCCGCCAGCGATCGTCGTCCGATACCGACGTGGCGACGAAGGAAAAGGCGGCGGACGACGAGGGCGAACCATCACGGCGCGGGGCCTGGTGGCGACGCCTGGTACCGGGACTCGACAGCGGTGAGTCGCCGGTACTGGAAGGCGCGGGCCGTCGCGATCCTGGATTCGGCGATGACGGCAAGACCGAGATTCCCTGGGAGGTGCCCGATCGCACGCCCTCGGCCAAGCGCCCTGAGGCGGCGTATACCGCTCAGGCGTCAGAGGGGCCCAGGGAGCCGACCGTCTCGCTGTCGCCGGGCAATACATCGTTGTCGACTCCGACGGCCGAGCAGGAACCCAGTGAACGTCCGTCCCCTCGGGCTTCGGCATTCGTTGCGCCACCGTCCGACGAGGCGCCTTCCGGTGCGCCGTCGATCTCGGCCCGGGAAGAGGGGGCCTCGGGGGCTGAAACGCCGGACGAGCCGGTGAGCGAGCCCTCGTCGCCGCCTGAAACGCAGACGACGCGCCGGGTACCCGAAACCGTGCCCGAGCCGATATTGCCGGATGACGACGAGATCCCGTCCAGCATGCCGTCGGCGCCCGCCTCACCATCTTCCGGAAGCAGGCCTGTTGGCGATGACGCGCCGTCGCGCGGGACGTCCCATGAGCCGGTGTCGCCGAGTCCTGCATCGGCCGACGCGCCAAGGGAAGCAACCGGCGGATCCGTTGGCGGTGAGCCCGGAATGACTGAAGCGACAGCCCCCCCATCACCGTCGGTGTCGACGATGGAAGAAGGGGCGTCGGCCAGGGCGTTCGGCGAGGCTGACGGTGATGCGCCGCGGGTCGCGACTGCCGACCAGGCGCGAGACGCCGCCGACGAGGAGGGGCCCGCCCTCTGGACCGTGGAACACTTGCAGAACCAGCGCCCTTCGTTCGAGGAATTCTCCGAGCCGGATGGCGAGCTGCCGAGCCTGCGCTTGCTGACGCCCCCGGAACCGCACCAGCCCAATTACACCGACGAGCAGTTGACCGAGATGGCCGAACTGCTCGAGACGCGATTGCGCGAGTATGGCGTCAAGGCCGAGGTGGTCGACACCTGGCCGGGGCCGGTGATCACGCGTTTCGAGATCAAGCCGGCGGCGGGGGTCAAGGTTTCCAAGATCAGCAATCTGGCCAAGGACCTGGCACGCTCGCTGATGGTCAAGAGCGTCCGGGTGGTGGAGGTGATTCCCGGGCGGCCCACCGTGGGTATCGAGATTCCCAATCCCCACCGTGCCATGATCCGGCTGCGTGAGGTGATCGATTCCGATCGCTATCAGCACGAGGCCTCGGCGCTGACCGTGGCCCTGGGCCAGGACATCGGTGGTGCGGCCGTGGTGGCCAATCTCGGCAAGATGCCGCACCTGTTGGTGGCCGGGACGACGGGGTCGGGCAAGTCGGTGGGGGTCAATGCCATGTTGATCTCCATGCTGCTCAAGGCCCAGCCGGACGAGCTGCGCATGATCATGGTCGATCCCAAGATGCTGGAACTGTCGGTCTACGACGGCATCCCGCATTTGCTGGCGCCGGTGGTCACCGACATGAAGGAAGCCGCCAATGGCCTGCGCTGGTGCGTCGCCGAGATGGAGCGTCGCTACAAGCTGATGGCTGCCATGGGGGTGCGTAACATCGCCGGCTTCAACGAGAAGCTCGACGAGGCCGAGCGTGCCGGCGCCCAGGTTGCCGATCCCTTGTGGGAGCCGCAGCCCTGGGAAATGCACCAGGCGCCGCCGGTGCTCGAGAAGCTGCCCTATATCGTGGTGGTGATCGACGAATTCGCCGACATGTTCATGATCGTCGGCAAGAAGGTCGAGGAACTGATCGCGCGCCTGGCCCAGAAGGCCAGGGCCGCCGGTATCCACCTGATCCTGGCGACCCAGCGTCCCTCGGTGGACGTGGTGACCGGCTTGATCAAGGCCAACATTCCCACTCGCATGGCCTTCCAGGTCTCGTCCCGGGTCGATTCGCGCACCATCCTCGACCAGGGCGGCGCCGAGAACCTGCTGGGGCATGGCGATATGCTCTATCTGCCTGCCGGGGCCGGCATGCCCACCCGGGTACATGGTGCCTTCGTCGACGACGACGAGGTGCACCGGGTGGTCGAGGACTGGAAGCGACGTGGTGAACCGGAGTATATCGACGAGATCCTGTCCGGCGGCGTGTCCGCCGATGCCCTGGCCGGCCTGGAGGCCGAGGGCAGCGGTGATGGCGGTGATGCCGAGCAGGATGCCCTCTACGACGAGGCGGTGCAGTTCGTCACCGAGAGTCGGCGGGCCTCGATCTCGGCGGTACAGCGCCGCTTCAAGATCGGCTACAACCGTGCCGCGCGTCTGGTCGAATCCATGGAGTCGGCCGGCGTGGTTTCGACCATGGGCACCAACGGCGCCCGCGAGGTGCTGGCGCCGCCGCCCGTCGGCGACTGAGCCGCATCGTGCAAGCACCATGCAAGGTCGGGCGAGCGTGCAACTCGTCCGGACTGCCGGGGTCCGAATGCCACAGGAAGCCATCACGGACCCGTTCAGGGAGAAGATGATATGATAGTGAAAACGAGCCTCGCCGCCGGCGCCCTGCTGGCCCTGGCACCGCTCTCTGCGGTGGCCGACGAGGGTGCCGAGCGGCTGACGCGCATGCTCGAACCGGTCAAGACCTATGTGGCCGATTTCGACCAGGAGATTCTCGACAGCGGGGGGCAGCAACTCCAGGAAGCGAGTGGAAGAATGTGGCTGGCGCGTCCGGGACGCTTCCGCTGGGAAGTGGATGCACCCTATGAGCAGATCGTGGTGTCGAACGGAGAGGACGTCACTCTCTACGATCCCGATCTTCAGCAGGCCACGATCCAGGCGCTCGATGAGCGAGTGACCCACACACCGGCACTGTTGTTGTCCGGCAGCACCGACGAGCTCACCGAGAGTTACGAGGTGACGCGCTCGCAACAAGGGACCGCGGAAACCTTTACCCTGACGCCGCGCGATGCCGATACTCTGTTCGAGTCCTTGAAGATGACCTTCTACGGCGAGACGCTCGGCCGGTTGCAGATGACCGACAGCACGGGACAGCGCACCGCCATCGAGTTCGATGATGCACAGCAGAATGTCGAAGTGTCGGATTCCCGCTTTTCGATCGAGCTGCCCGAGGACACCGATGTGATTCGCGAATCCCCCTGAGTCGCATCGTCCGCTTCCTCATCGCCCCCGTCGGGTCCAGCCGGCGGGGGCGATGTCGTTGCCGATCCTGTCAGGTCGCATGGCAGCGACGACGGGGCTGGCATGCGAGGTGTCGATTCAGTGCGAGTGTCGAGATAAGCAGGACGATGCCGAACAGCGTCAGGGC
The DNA here is from genome assembly GCF_029081005.1 of Halomonas elongata. Lineage (GTDB taxonomy): Bacteria > Pseudomonadota > Gammaproteobacteria > Pseudomonadales > Halomonadaceae > Halomonas > Halomonas elongata_B. The sequence continues at coordinate 163,303 of NZ_JAJQTQ010000006.1, forward strand.
CGTCACATGACCGAACAGGTCCACCAGGGTGCCGGTCACCACGACCGGCAGGCTGAAGCCGATGTAGGCCATCAGGAAGAAGCCGGCGCTGGCACGGGAATGTTGACCGTCGGCCGCATCGAGCACTCCGCTCAGGCCGCCGAGATAGATGAAACCGTAGCAGGCACTGCTGGCTGCCAGGGCTCCGGCCAGGACGCTGCCGAGGCTGCCCGCGAGGGCGCCCCAGGCAATCAGCGTATAGGCCAGCGGGAGGATGGACAGGCCGAGCCGAACGGATGTTACCGACGTCAGGCGCCTGGCCAGGGGCTGGAACAGCACGCCGCCGCTGCAGATGCCCAGGGTCACGAACCCGGACCAGTCGGACAGGCCATGCCGGTCGAGTGTGGCGGGGAGAATGGCGATGACCAACCCCACGGTGGCCCAGGCCAACAGAATCGACAGGCCGAACGGCAGGCTGCCCGACGGATAGGCGGGAAGTCGCAGGAAAGGAGCGCGGCGGGGTGCCTCGTTCGATGCGTCCTCGAGGCCCAGCAGCAGTATCAGCGCGAGCCCTGCCATGCCCAGATACGCCCCCAGGCTGGGGGGCGTCAGGCTCGGTTCATGGAGCAGGAAGGCACTGGTCACGGCCGCGCCCAGTCCGAAGCCGAGAGAAGTGCTGGCCGTGACCCAGTTCGTCGGGCGCCGGCTGTCCGAGGTGTTGAATAAGGCTAGCATGTAGGCGGGAGCCGATATCGAGGTCAGGGCGGCGGCGATGCCCATCAACAGGCGGGCGATACCCAGGCTGGTGACGCCGGGCGCGACCAGGGTCAAGGTGGTGGCGATACCGCAGAGGCACAGTGCGGCCATGATCAGTGTCCGCCGACCCACTCGATCCGGAAGGCCGCCGAGCAGGATCAGTACCGGCAGGATGCCGACCACATAGGCGGCGAAGGCGAGCGAGGTAGCACCGACGCCGAGCCCATCATGGGCGGCGAGAGCCGCGTAGTAGGGCGCCTGGAGATTGACGGCACTGGTGATCATGCAAAGGGCGAAGGCGAGTCGCCAGGCATTGAGAGAGCGCATGGGAGTTCCCGAAGGTGGCGTTGACCGTTGCCACGCTCTCACCGATGCCCGCAGCGGATAAGGGACACTCACGAACGATTTTGCGGGCACTGTTCAGGATTTTTCCGGAACGGTGGATGGAGGAAGGGACTATGCAATTGCAGATCGATCCGGACGAGGGCGGGCCGCTGGTGCAGCAGGTGACCGAAGGTATCCGGGACTGGATCGCACGCCACGGGACAAGCGGTGTACGCTTGCCGTCGATTCGACGCCTTTCCTCGGAATTGAGGGTCAGCCGCAACATCGTCATCGAGGCCTACGAGCGGCTCGTCGCCCTGGGCTGGGTTCACTCCCGGCCGGGCTCGGGGTTCTATGTCGCCGAACGCGTCATCGACGCGGACGAGCAGGGCGCGCGCAGTGGCATGGCGGATGTGTCGGGCGAGATGTGGAACCAGTTCCAGGATGAGGGCGATTCCCTGAAGCTGGGGTGCGGCTGGTTGCCCGGTGACTGGCGGGAGGAGGAAGCGTTCGCTCATGCCGTGCGGCAGGTGACGCGGGGATCGTCGAGCGGTCTCTTCGATTACAGCACGCCGCTCGGGTCGCCGGAACTGCGTGCCCTGATACAGGAGCGGCTGAGACGGCTGGCCATCGATGTCGATGCCAACCAGCTGCTCATGACCGGTGGGGGTAGCCAGGCCCTCGATATCATCGTGCGCTGGTTGCTGCGCCCCGGGGATACCGTCTTCGTCGAGACGCCGGGGTATTACAACCTGTTCGGCCTGTTGCACTTGCATCGTGTCAGGATCGTCGGGGTGCGTCGCACGGCGGAGGGGCCGGATCCCGAACATCTCGAGACATTGCTCCAGCGGTACTCACCGAAACTGTTCTTCTGCAACAGCGTTTTCCACAATCCGACCGGTACCACGCTGAGTCCGAGCGTGGCCCATCGCGTGCTGCAGCTGGCCGAACGACACGACATGCGGATCGTCGAGGATGACATCTACGCCGACTTCCAGCACGCCCCCTCGTCCCGACTGGCCTCACTGGACGGTATACGCCGGGTGATTTACGTGGGCTCCTTTTCCAAGAGCCTGTCCTGTTCGCTGCGCGTCGGTTTCATCGCCGCGCCCCCCGAGTTGCTCAAGCCGCTGGTCGACGTGAAGATGCTGAGCAACATCGCGACCTCACCGTTCGCCGAGCAGGTGGTGGCGGCCCTGTTGCGGAATGGCGCCTATCGCAAGCTGATGGAACGCTTGAGGATCAGGCTCGCCGGGCAGATGGCCACCGCCATTAAGCTGGTGCGAGAGGGTGGCTGGGACATGTACGCCACGCCCCAGGGCGGCATGTTCCTGTGGGTGCGCCACCCGGCTGTCGCGTCATCCGGCGAACTGGTGGCGCGGGCACGCCGGCAAGGCATACGCCTGTCGCCGGGCCAGGTCTTTCTGCCCGACGTCGACGACTCGCCCTGGCTGCGGATCAACGTGGCCTATACCAATGACGCCAGAGCGGTGGACTTCCTGACCGCACCGCTCTGAGTCAGCCTTCCCCTCGATCTGCCGCATCGTCGAGACTGGCTCGCCAGGCCTGCATCTGCTGGAAGCGCTTTTCCTGGCCATGCTCGCTGGGCTCGAAGAAGCGCTCGAAGGGGATCTCGTCCGGCCAGCAATCATGTTGGCTGCCCGCGGGATAGCCGTCGGGCTCGTTGTGGGCGTAACGATACCCCTCGCCGTGGCCGAGGGACTCCATCAACCGAGTCGGCGCATTGCGCAGGTAGGTGGGTACCTCGAGGCGTGGCTGGGCGGCGACGAACTGCTTGGCCCGCTTCCAGGCCTGGTCAATGGCATTGCTCTTGGGAGCGACGGCCAGATGGATGGCGACGTGGGCGATGGCACGCTGCCCTTCGTAGTCGCCCAGACGCAGGTAGGCGTCCCAGGCGGCCATGGCCAGTGGCAGGGCGCGGGGGTCGGCGTTGCCGACATCCTCCGAGGCGATGGCGGTGAGGCGGCGAATCACGTCCAGGGGATCGCCACCGCCCTGCATGAAGCGTGCGATATACAGCAGGGCGGCGTCCGGGCGGGAGGAACGCACCGACTTGTGGATCGCCGACAGCAGGTCATAGAAGTGATCGCCCTGCTTGTCGAAGGCACTGGCCTGATGGCCGATGATGTCCTCCAGTGCCTCGCGGGGCAGTCGCTCACCATGGCCCTCGGATTCGGTGAAGTCGCAGGCGGTCTCCAGCAGCCCGAGGGCGCGGCGGGCATCGCCGGCGGCGGCACGGGCGAGCAGGCCCAGGACCTCGTCATCCACGGCGATGCGCCGGGTGCCCAGGCCCCGGGTCTCGTCGGCGAGGGCGCGTCGTAGTACCTCGGCCACGTCGTCGTCGGTGAGCGCCTTGAGGACATGCACCCTGGCCCGTGACAACAGGGCGGAGTTGACCTCGAAGGAGGGGTTCTCGGTGGTGGCGCCGATCAGCGTCAGCAGGCCCGATTCCACATGCGGCAGCAGGGCATCCTGCTGGCTCTTGTTGAGCCGGTGAATCTCGTCGAGGAACAGCAAGGTGCCGCGATCCTGGCCCTGGGCGACCCTGGCGCGGTCGACGGCCTCCCGAATGTCCTTGACGCCTGCCATCACCGCCGAGAGTCGCTCCAGGTGGGCGCCGGATTCCTCGGCCAGTATCTCCGCCAGGGTGGTCTTGCCGGTCCCGGGAGGGCCCCACAGGATCATCGAGCGTACCGCCCCGGTCTCGACCATGCGTCGTACTGGCTTGTCCGGGCCGACCAGCGCCTGCTGGCCCACGTAGTCGGCGAGGCGGCGAGGCCGCATGCGCCAGGCCAGGGGCGCATGCTGGTCGGAGGCGGCTTGCTGGAACAGGTCCATGTGTGGCTCCTTGGGACTGCCGATTGAATGACGTGATGGGCGGGAACGGGCAAAGATGGCGTCCAGGGTCTAGCTTGATAACTCCGTCGTCCCGACTTGGGGAACCCATGCCGAGAAGGCGCGTCCAACTCAAGGTGCCTTCCGTCCATGTCCGATACAGAGGAGGCCTTCGCCATGCCCATGCTGAACCAACTGCGTCAGGATCATGCCAATATGGCGCGCATGTTGCACGTTCTGCAGCTCAAGCAGAAGACCTTGGCTGGCGGTGAACGTCCCAACTTCCAACTGGTGCGCGAAGTCGTGGATTATATCCTCGATTACATGGATGGTTTCACCATGCCGCTGGAAGAGATCTGCACGGAGCGCCTGCGCGAACGGGCGCCGGAATGCGATGACGTCACCGAGCGCTTGTCCAGGGACTACCGCGCCCTCCGGGCCCGGCTCAAGCGACTGTCCAATGATCTCGACATGATCCTGATGGACGCCGTGGTGCCGATGGACTGCTTCGCCGACGATCTCAAGGGATATCTCGAGGCTCATCGCAATTATCTGCGCGAGGAGCGCGAGCAACTCTTTCCATTGATTCGTGAACATTTCAACGATGCGGATCTCGACAAGCTCGCCGAGGCCCTGCCGGCTGGTGCTGCCGCCGAGCTGGAGCGGCTGCAGGCGGCCTACCCGGAACTCTATGCCGAGCTGCGCGATGCACCGGAGCCCGTGACCTGACCACCTTCAGCGTCTGCCTTGCCTTGAGGTAGAATGCGTCGCACTTCATGACGAGGCGCGACGCCCATGCATCATCACCCGAGCCCCCCGGCTCTTGCCATCCTTTCGTTCCCCGGTCCTTGCAGGGCCGGGGGTGACGAGGGCGTGCGCTGATGTCGGGGCCGATACTGGTGTTCGATTCCGGCGTGGGCGGCTTGTCGGTCGTGGCATCGCTGCGCCGGCGACTTCCCGAGGCAGCGCTGGCCTATGCCTGCGACAACGCCATGATGCCCTATGGCGTGCGCGAGGATGACTGGCTGGTAGAACGCATCCTCGAGGTCTGCGGGGCCGCGGTGGCGGCCAGTGGTTGTGCCGGACTGGTGGTGGCCTGCAATACGGCCAGTACCCTGGCACTCGAGGCGTTGCGCGAGCACCTGGCGGTGCCGGTGGTCGGGACCGTGCCGGCGATCAAGCCGGCGGCCGGGATGAGCGAGACCCGCCATATCGGCCTGCTGGCGACCAGCGCCACTGTGGCGCGCCCCTATACCCTGCGTCTGATTCGAGAATTCGCCGGGGATTGCCGGGTGACGCGCATGGCCGCCGATCCCCTGGTGGCCGAGGCCGAGCGCTGGGTAATGGGCGCGTGTCCCGATCCGGATGTCCTGATTCGAACGCTGTCACCGCTGGCGAAGATGCCGAGCCTGGATACCGTGGTGCTGGGCTGTACCCATTTTCCGCTGTTGCGCGACAGGCTCATCGAGGCCGCCCCGTGGAGTGTACGATGGGTCGACTCGGGAGACGCCATCGCCCGTCGTGCCGGCCAGGTGATGGTCGATCATGACCGCTCCCGGGGCCGCGAGACGGGCTGGGTCACGGCGCCTTCCGAGGCCCTGGCCCGGGGACTGTCCGGTTTCGGATTCACCGAGACCCGCTTGTTGCCGCTGGCCTGACGCGCGCCCGATCGCTTTGCCCTTACCCGTTTCATCGTGACCGTTCACGCTGTCCCATACCGATCATCAGGAGCCATCGTGGCCATTCCCGTTGTCGATCCTCCCCGCTATGACGAGCAGCTCGCTGCCAAGCGCGCACGTCTTGTCGAGACCTTTGCGCCTTTTGCACCTCCGGCGCTCGAGGTCTACCCCTCGCCGCCCAGTCACTACCGCCAGCGTTGCGAATTCCGCCTCTGGCACGAGGGTGACGATCTCTTCTATGCCATGTTCGAGATCGATCCCGACGAACCCGGCAAGAAGCGCGTGGTGCGCCTGGACGACTATCCGGTCGCCGGTCGGCGGATCAACGAGTTGATGCCGCAACTGCTCGAGGCGGTGCGCGACCGTCCGGAACTGCGGCGAAAGCTGTTCCAGGTCGAGTTTCTCACCACCCTGTCCGGCGAGGCGCTGGTCACCCTGATCTATCACCGCCAGCTCGACGAGGCCTGGGATGACGCCGCGCGTGAGCTCGAACAGGCGCTCGACATCATGATCATCGGGCGCGCCCGCAAGCAGCGGCGGGTCCTGACCCGTGACCATGTCTGGGAATGTCTCGAGGTCGATGGCCGTCGTCTGCATTATCAGCAGGTCGAGAACAGTTTCACCCAGCCCAACGCCGAAATCTGTCGCGCCATGCTCACCTGGGCGCGGGACGTCACCGCCGGCAGCCAGCAACGCGATCTGGTCGAGCTGTATTGCGGAAACGCCAATTTCACGGTGGCCCTGGCCGGCAATTTCCGGCGCGTCCTGGCCACCGAAATATCGCGCACCTCGGTGGCCAGTGCCCGGGAAAATCTCGAAGCCAATGCCATCGACAACGTGACGGTGGGGCGCATGTCAGCCGAGGAATTCACCCAGGCCCTCAAGGGCGAGAAGGGAGGCCGGCGTGTCGAGGCCTGGGCGCTCGGCGAGTACGATTTTTCCACGGTGCTGGTGGACCCGCCCCGTGCGGGGCTCGACGAGGCGAGCTGTCGTCAACTGAGCGAGTATGAGCGTATCGTCTATATTTCATGCAACCCGGATACACTGGCGCAGAATCTGGAGATACTGGCGCAGACACACGATGTGACTCGCTTCGCGCTCTTCGATCAGTTCCCCTGGACGCATCATTGCGAGTGTGGGGTGCTGCTGGAGCGACGCGCTTGATTGCGACCTTTGTCTTAAGCGTATCGGTATTGTCAAGGCGCGATGCGCAACCGACATGCGCCATGAGCAAAGGGGCATGTTGCTGGGGATGAGGCGTCGATTGGCGTAACCTCCGGGGCCAAGGGAAATGCAGAACGAAGCGCCCGTCCCCCATCTTGTATTTTCGGCCACCGCCGGTGGCCCCTGGCAGTCGAGGTGATTGATGCTACACGTCGCACAGGAGGAGACCCGCCTGGATCTTCTCAAGCAGCTCAAGGAACGGCTGCAGAGCCGTCTGGACAAGGACAAGGCCGCCGCGGTCGACGCCTTCGCTCACCTCTTCTACGCTGCCGTGCCCCTGGAAGACCTGGCCGACAGGCGTCTGGACGACCTCTATGGCGCGACCCTGTCGGTGTGGCACTTCATCCAGCAGTTCGATCCCGATGCCCCCAAGGTTCGGGTACTCAACCCGGACTTCGAAGAACACGGCTGGCAATCCACCCATACCTTCATCGCCGTGCTACACGAGGACATGCCGTTTCTCGTCGATTCGGTGCGTGTGGAACTGAATCGACGGGGCATGACCGTTCATGCCATCCATAACGCCGTGCTGGCGGTGGCCCGTGACGGCGACCATCGTCTGCAGCGCGTGGCATCGCCGGAGGAGGCCGATGCGCCGGAGAGCCGTGAGTCGCTGATCGCCATCGAGGTGGATCGCCACTCCAACCCGGACGATCTCGAGGGAATCGAGTCCAGTCTGCAGGAGGTGCTGCGTGAGGTCCGGACCGCGGTGGGCGACTTCGATCCCATGCGCGAGCAGGCCCGAGCGGCCATCCAGGAGCTCGAGGCCATGCGGCCGGCGCAGGTCGATGCGGCGGATCACCGGGAAGCCATCGAGTTCCTGCAGTGGCTTCTCCAGGACAATTTCACCTTCCTGGGCTACGACGAGTATGAGGTACGCGACGACCAGGGGCGTCAGCGTCTCGACAAGGTCGAGAACAGCGAGCTCGGGGTCTTTCGCCTTGATCAGCCACGCTATCACGAGCGCATCCGTACCGACCTCGGCGTCGAGGGCGATCACTATGTGCCGATGCCGCAGGTGATGTCGTTTGCCAAGAGCGCCCATCATGCCAGGATCCACCGGCCGACCTATCCCGATTACATCTCCATTGATCGCTATGACGACCAGGGCCAGGTGATCGGCGAGCGGCGCTTCCTCGGCATGTTCACCGCCACGGTCTACAACGAATCGCCGCGCAACGTGCCGATCCTGCGGCGCAAGCTCCAGGCGGTGATGGATATCGCCGGCTTCAGCCCCAAGGGGCACAATGGCAAGCAGTTGCTGCAGATTCTCGAGGTCTATCCGCGCGACGACCTCTTCCAGATCGATATCGATGAACTGGCGCAGACGGCGCTGGGGATTCTCGATATCCGTGAGCGTCGCCGTGTGCGGTTGTTCATTCGCGAGGACACCTTCGGCAAGTTCTATTCCTGCCTGGTGTTCGTACCGCGCGACGTCTTTTCCACCGAGCTACGGGTGCGTCTCCAGGAGCTGCTCTGCGAGGAGCTCGATGCCACCTTCGGGGATTTCAACACCTACCTCTCGGAGTCAGTGCTGGCGCGTATCCAGTTCATCCTGCGCTTCAACGGCGAGCGGCCGGTGGAGTACGACATCAGGCGCCTGGAGGAGAAACTGGTCAAGTTGGCGCGCAACTGGCGCGACGACCTGCTCAATGCCGCCATCGAGGGATTCGGCGAAGAAAATGCCAACCTGTTGATGAGCCGCTTTCGCGATGCGTTTCCGGCCAGCTACCGCGAAGACTTCAGTGCCCGCACCGCGGTCTACGATCTGCAGCACATCGGGGAGCTCGACGAGGGCGCGCCGCTGGCACTGTCGCTGTACCGGCTGATCGAGGAAGAGGGCAGTGGCGTCAATCTCAAGCTGTTCCACCGGGGGATGCCGATCCCGTTGTCCGATGTCCTGCCGATGATGGAGAACCTGGGATTGCGGGTCCTCGGTGAACGTCCCTATGAGGTGCAGGCCAGCGACGATGCCTACTGGATTCACGACTTCACCCTGGAGCACCACACCAGTGTGGAAATGAATCTCCAGGAAATGCGTGATCCCTTCATCGAGGCCTTCCAGCGGATCTGGGCGGGGGAGGCCGACAATGATGCCTTCAACCGATTGATCATCGGTGCCAATCTCGATTGGCGCGAGGTGGCGATGCTGCGCGCCTATGCGCGCTATCTGAAGCAGATTCGCTTCGGCATGTCCCAGGACTATATCGCCACCACCCTGGGCAGCCACCCGGAGATCACCCGCGAACTGGTGTCCCTGTTCGAGCTGCGTTTCGACCCGGCCGAACGTCCCGACGAAGGGGATATCGAGGAATGCGAGTCGCGCATCCTGTCGCTGCTCGATGACGTGCCGAGCCTCAACGATGATCAGCTGCTGCGCCGTTACATGGAGCTGATCAAGGCGACCCTGCGGACCAACTACTACCAGCGTACCGAAGAGGGGCGCTACAAGGATTACCTCGCCTTCAAGCTCGAGCCCTCCCGGGTGTCCGGCATGCCCAAGCCGCGTCCGGCCTACGAGATCTTCGTCTGTTCGCCGCGCGTCGAGGGCGTGCACCTGCGTGGTGGCAAGGTCGCCCGGGGCGGGCTGCGCTGGTCCGATCGCCACGAGGATTTCCGCACCGAGGTGCTTGGCCTGGTCAAGGCCCAGCAGGTCAAGAACGCGGTGATCGTGCCGATGGGGGCCAAGGGCGGTTTCGTCTGCAAGCGCATGCCGGAAGGCGCGGATCGCGAGACGACCCAGAAGGAAGGCATCGCCTGTTACCAGACCTTCATTCGTGCCCTGCTGGATGTCACCGACAACCTGGCCGGCGGCGAGGTCGTGCCGCCGCGTGACGTGGTGCGTCACGACGATAACGATCCCTATCTGGTGGTGGCGGCCGACAAGGGCACGGCGACCTTCTCCGATATCGCCAACGAAATCTCCACCGAATACGGTCACTGGCTCGGCGATGCCTTCGCCTCCGGGGGGGCCAATGGCTATGACCACAAGAAGATGGCGATCACCGCCAAGGGCGCCTGGGAATCGGTCAAGCGTCACTTCCGCGGTCTGGGCATCAACACTCAGGAAGACGAGTTCAGCGTGGTCGGCATCGGCGACATGGCCGGCGACGTCTTCGGCAACGGCATGCTGCTCTCCGACAAGATTCGCCTGGTGGGCGCCTTCAACCACCTGCACATCTTCGTCGACCCGACGCCTGACGCGGCGTCGAGCTTCGCCGAACGTCAGCGCCTGTTCGACATGCCGCGCTCCAGCTGGGAAGACTACAATGCCGAGCTGATCTCCGAGGGCGGCGGTATCTTTCCGCGCAGTGCCAAGTCGATCGCCATCACGCCGCAGATGAAGAAGGTCTTCGGCATTCGCGAGGACAAGCTGTCGCCCAACGAGCTGATCCACGCCATGCTGGTGTCCAGGGTCGACCTGGTCTGGAACGGCGGGATCGGCACCTACGTCAAGGGCAGCGAGGAAAGCGATGCCGAAGTCGGCGACAAGGCCAACGATGCCCTGCGTATCGATGGCCGCGAGCTCAACTGCCGAGTGGTCGGCGAGGGCGGCAACCTCGGCCTGACCCAGCGCGGACGCATGGAGGCCGCCGCCAAGGGCGTGCGAGTCAATACCGACTTCATCGACAACGCCGGCGGCGTGAACTGCTCCGACCATGAGGTCAACATCAAGATCCTCATCGACGAGGTCGTGTCACGGGGCGACTTGACCGAGAAGCAGCGCAATCAGCTGCTCGCCGACATGACCGGCGAGGTCAGCGAACTGGTGCTGCTGGACAACTATCGCCAGACCCAGGCGCTGGATCTCGCCGAACTGCTCTCGCGCCAGGGTATCGGTCCCTTTCGTCGCTTCATCAGCGAGCTGGAGGCGGCCGGCCAGATCGACCGTGAACTCGAGTTCCTGCCCTCCGACGAGGAACTGCTCGAGCGTACCCAGCATGAGCAGGGGATGACCCTGCCAGAGCTGTCGGTGTTGATCTCCTACGCCAAGAGCGTGCTCAAGGGGGATCTGATTGCCTCGGATGTGCCCGATGACCCGACCATCATGCGCTTCGTGGAGCGTGTCTTCCCGTCGATGCTGGCCGAGCGGTATCGCGACGAGATGTATGAGCATCGCCTGAAGCGCGAGATCGTCGCCACTCAGGTGGCCAACGACCTGGTCGATCATATGGGCGTGGTCTTCGTGCGGCGCCTGATGGATTCCACCGGCGCGGATCGTGCCGATATCGCCCGGGCCTATGTCATCGCCCGCGACAGCTTCCAGCTGCCGCGCCTTTGGGAGCAGATCGAGGCTCTCGACAACAAAGTGTCGAGCCAGGTGCAGTATTCGATGATGCTCGACCTGATGCGCATGCTGCGTCGTTCCACGCGCTGGTTCCTGCGCCAGCGTACCGGCATGAACACCCGGGATACTATCGACTACTTTGCTCCGCGCCTGGCGCAGTTGCAGGAGAATATCGGAAAGCGACTGCGCGGCGAGGAGCAGGAGCAATGGTCGACTCGCCGCCAGGAGCTGGTGAAGGCGGGCGTCCCCGAGGCGCTGGCGTCCACCGTGGCGGCCTCGGGTAGCCTCTATGCGGCGCTCGGCATCATTCAGACCGCACGCCAGACTGACGAGAAGCCTCAGCGTGTCGCCGAGATCTTCTACGAGGTCGGCGCTCGTCTGGAGCTTCCCTGGATCATCCAGCAGGTCACCCGTCTCGAGGTCCGCGACGGCTGGCAGGCCAAGGCGCGGGACACCTTCCGTGACGATATCGATCGCCAGCAGCTCGCCTTGACCGCCAGCGTGCTGGGGATGCAGGGAGGCCCGCGTGACAGTGCCGAGCGCGTCAATCGCTGGCTGACCCAGCATGAAGGCATGCACCAGCGCTGGTGCCGTCTGCTCGAGGAAGTGGGTAGTGGCAGCCAGGGTGGCTTCCCGCTGTTCGCCGTGGCAGTACGTGAACTGGTGGACCTGGCCGAAAGCAGCAGCGATGACTGATCGATGGGCGCCTCGATGGAGGCGCCTTTGCTCATGACAGCGACCGACACAACAAGGGCGCCGAAACGGCGCCCTTGTTGTGTCGGTGGTCAGTGGCCCTTAAAGCAGGAATATCGTGGCCAGTCCCAGGAAGGACATGAAGCCGATCACATCGGTGACCGTGGTCAACACCACCGAGCCGGATAGCGCCGGGTCGATGCCGAGACGGCGAAGCAGCAGCGGGATGACGATGCCTGCCACGCCGGCGGCCAGCATGTTGATGACCAGCGCCGCGGCGATGATGCCGCCGATGGCCAGGCTGCCGAACCACAGCACCGCCAGTACCGCCACGACCAGGGCCCAGAGCAGGCCATTCAGGGCGGCGATGCCGACTTCCTTGCGCAACAGCCAGTTGCTGTTGGTGCGGCTGATCTGACCGAGCGCCAGCCCGCGTATGGCCAGGGTCAGCGTCTGACTCCCGGCGATGCCGCCCATGCTGGCGACGATGGGCATCAGGACCGCCAGGGCGACGATCTGCTCCAGGGCATTCTCGAACAGGCCGATGACCCAGGCGGCCAGGAAGGCCGTCAGCAGGTTGATGCCGAGCCAGACGGCGCGACGCCGGGCGCTGGGCAGCACCGGGGCGAAGAGGTCTTCCTCCTCGTCGAGGCCGGCCATGTTCATCAACGCCTGCTCGGAGTCCTCGCGAATCACGTCGACGATATCGTCGATGACGACTCGCCCGAGGAGCATGCCCCGGTCATCCACCACCGGTGCCGAGACCAGGTCGTGGGTCTGGAAGAGGGTGGCGACGTCACGGGACTTCATGGTCACCTGGATGCTGTCCACCTCGCTGTCCATCAGGTTGGCCACGGCCATGTCGGGGTCGTTGGACACCAGGCGTGCGAGCGACAGCACGCCCATGAAGCGACCATCGCGGTCGACCACCATCAGGGCATCGGTATTGTCGGGAACGGCCTCTTTCCAGCGCAGGAAGCGCTGTACGGTCTCCAGGCTGACGTCTGCGCGCACGGCGATGGTGTCGGTGCGCATCAAGCGACCGACGCTATCCTCCTCGAAGGCCAGCGTCTCCTGCAGACGCGTACGCTGCAGCTCGTCCATGGAGCGCAGCATGTCTTCGGCGACCTGGCGCGGCAGATCCTCGAACAGCTCGGCCAGGTCGGTGGTGTCCAGCCCCGCCGTGGCGGCAACGATTTCGGCGTGGTCCATGTCCTCGATCAGGGTTGCACGGACCTCGTCGTGGACGTGCAGCAACACTTCCCCGTCGACTTCCTGGGGGACCCGCTCCCATAGCCGGAATCGCTCGTTGGGCGGGAGAGATTCCAGCAGCAGGGCAACTTCGGCGGGCTCGAGGTCGTCGATGACATCGTCGACCCATTCCAGCCGTTCCTGTTCGAGTGCCAGATGAATGCGCGACAGGCGGTGTTCCAGTGTTTCGGTCGTATCGGTCATGTCCATCTCCCTGGCGGCGCGTCATCACGGCTGGCGGGGATGGCCCGCTAGCGTCTCAAGTAGACCATAAAAGGCGTGCCATATGGGAAACACTGCTTAAATGCCTGCGCATGCAAATCGCGTCGCTATAGCCGCCATCCCTGGCGGCTACCCTGCGGGCCCGTCTAAAGACGGTTCAAATTCGCTCCTGGCGAATTTGTGCGCGGTGCTGGTGCGCCAGCCCGGTCGAAAGCTCGCCTAACCCCTCGTTATGTCTCGCTTTCTGTGCTCCGTGCGCCTTGCGTGACCCACAAGGATGTGGGAAATGCGATGGCCCGTCGGGAACGGGCCTAGCCTTCACGATGCTCGGCGATTTATTCAGTATTTCCGATAGAGACGATCGCGGGATGGGACGGCCGTGAATTTCGTCGTCGGAGGGCGGCTGCGCTATACTCGCGCCCGCTTTGTCTGTCGCTTGCCTGGAGTCGCCATGTATTCGCTCGCCCGTTCGCTGCTGTTTCGCCTCGATGCCGAGAAGGCCCATGGCGTGACGCTGTCGGCGCTGGATCTGGCGCATCGCCTCGGCCTGGCGAGACACCTCGGTACGGGCAGGGTGGAAGACCCCGTGGCGTTGATGGGGCTGAACTTTCCCAATCGGGTCGGTCTGGCGGCAGGGCTCGACAAGAATGCCGATCATCTGGATGCCCTGGGAGCGCTGGGTTTCGGCTTCGTCGAAGTGGGTACCGTGACCCCCAGGCCCCAGGACGGCAATCCCCGGCCACGACTGTTTCGCCTGCCGGAGGGTGAGGCGATCATCAACCGCATGGGCTTCAACAATGCCGGTGTCGACCACCTGGTCGAACGGGTACGCCGCGCGCGTTACCGCGGGGTCATCGGCATCAATATCGGCAAGAACCTGACGACGCCGGTGGAGCGGGCGGTGGACGATTATCTGTACTGCCTGCGCAAGGTACATGCGCATGCGCACTACGTCACGGTGAACATCTCTTCGCCCAACACCCCGGGCCTGCGCAACCTGCAGTTCGGCGAGCATCTCGACCAGTTGCTGGGCGTCCTGCGTGAAGAGAGCCTCGCACTCGATCATGCCGCCGGTCGGCGTGTCCCCCTGGCAGTGAAGATCGCCCCGGACATGACCGAAGAGGAGGTCGCCCTGGTGGCGCACAGCCTGGAGACCAACGGTATCGATGCGGCGATCGCCACCAACACCACCGTGTCTCGGGAGGCGGTGGCGGGACTGCCGGGTGCCCAGGAGCAGGGAGGGCTCTCCGGCCGTCCGGTGTTCGAGCCCTCCAATGCGGTGATTCGAGCGCTGCGTCGCCAGTTGCCGGGCATGCCGATCATCGGCGTGGGGGGGATCGACAGCGGTGCAGCTGCCCTGGAGAAGCTGCAGGCGGGTGCCGATCTGGTACAGCTCTATTCGGGATTCATCTATCGTGGACCGACCCTGGTAGGGGATTGCGCACGAGCGCTGCAGGCGGGGCGAGATGACAGCGGCGCATGAAAAAAGCCCATGGCGCTGCCATGGGCTTGACGGGTCGTCATCGTGTCTGACGAAACGATGGTCGGGAATCAGACCACCATGGGGTTCTTGTGGATACCGGAAACACCCGTCATGCCGGACCACTGATCCCCACGACCTTCACGCCAACCGCTCATCCAGTATTCGCGTAGATTGATGTCTTGACTTGGACAGTCGTCACGGGAACGACCTGAAAGACCCGCCTTGTACCCATGCACATAGGCACGCTGGAAGCGATCACGTTTCTGTCGTTTCATTGGACTACCTCTTGGTGAAGGTGCCGATATGGAAGCCGGTGCGTACGACACCGGCCCCGTGAAAAGGCCCACGGTGCCCCCCTCGACGCCAATCGAGGGGGCGAGGCCCATAGACAGGAACGCATGCGTTTATAATCGAGTAGCTACTGAGTAATACATAGCCCAATCCGGTCGCTTCTGTCGACCGATGATTTGTAACAAGGCGTACATACGCCTGCCATGAATGCGCCGGAGATCCGGCCACGTCGATGGATATCCCATGACCGATAGACAATCCGCTGCCCCCGGGGCGTACCTGGCCACCTGCCCCAAGGGGCTCGAAGCCTTGCTGGCCGATGAGTTGGCCACGCTCGGCGCCGAGCCGGTCAAGACAACGGTGGCCGGCGTGTATTTCCAGGCCGAACTGGCCGATGCCTATCGCGTCTGCCTGTGGTCACGCTTGGCCAACCGCGTAGTGCTTTGCCTGGCCCGGGAAGACGGCGTGGAGACCCCCGAGCGATTGCGAGAGGTCGGGGCGGGCGTCGACTGGCAGGCCCACCTGGCCGCCGGCGCGACCCTGGCGGTGGACTTCCACGGACGCAGCGATGCCATCCGGCACACGCGTTTCGGTGCGCAGACCATCAAGGACGGTGTCGTCGAGCGTCTGCTGGCCGACGGCCGGCCGCGTCCGCGGGTCGACCCCCACGAGCCGGACCTGAGGCTCCACGCCCATCTGCACCGGGGACGATTGACGCTGGGCATCGACCTGTCGGGAGAGAGCCTGCACCGGCGTGGTTATCGACGAGGAACGGGACACGCGCCGCTCAAGGAGAACCTGGCGGCGGCGTTGTTGATGCGTGCCGGTTGGCCGGAGATGGCCCGGCAGGGGGCGCCTCTCGTCGATCCCCTGTGCGGCGCCGGTACCCTGTTGATCGAAGCCGCGATGATGGCCGCCGACATGGCGCCCAATCTGCAGCGCGAGCGTTTCGGTTTCCATGGTTGGGCCGGCCACGATGAAGCCTGCTGGCGCGAACTCAAGCGCGAGGCCGAGGCCCGGGCGAGCATTGGCCGCAAGCGTTGCCGCAATCGGCTGTTCGGCATCGATCGCAGTCCCCCGGCACTGGCAGCGGCCAAGGCCAACGCCATGCGGGCGGGAATCCCGGCATTGATCGACCTGACCGGCGGGGCACTGGGTGAACTCGAGCGTCCCGATGGAGTGGACGAGGCGGTGCCCGGCCTGATCATCACCAACCCGCCCTATGGCGAGCGGCTGGGCGAGCTGCCCGAGCTCGTCGAGCTGTATGGACAACTGGGCGAACGGGCCCGTGTCGCTTTCCCCGGCTGGCGACTGGCGCTGTTCACGGCCAATCCCGATCTCGGTCATCGCACGGGATTGCGCGCTCACAAGCACTATGCGTTCAAGAACGGTCCCCTGGACGCCCGTCTGCTGCTGATGGAGGTTCCCGGCGCGACAAATGAGGCAGAAGAGGCGCCACCGAACAGGCCGTCTCGCAGTGAAGGTGCCCAGATGTTCGCCAACCGCCTGGTGAAGAATCGCAAGCGATTGAACAAATGGCTGAAGCGCTCCGGGGAAAGCTGCTATCGGCTCTACGACGCCGACATGCCAGAGTATGCGCTGGCCATCGATATCTATGGTGATCGCGTGCATGTCCAGGAATACGCCCCGCCGCGCTCCGTGGATCCTGGTCAGGCACAGAAGCGCCTGCACGAGGCGCTCGGCGTGATGCCCGAAGTGCTCGGTGTGGCCCCATCCCGGGTGGTGATCAAGCAACGGCAGCGCCAGAGCGGACGGGCTCAGTACGAGAAGCAGGGGACCAGCGGCGAGCGCTTCGAGGTCCAGGAGGGCAATGCTCGGCTCTGGGTCAACCTGCGCGATTACCTGGATACGGGGCTCTTCCTCGATCATCGACCCGTGCGTCGTCTGCTGGCGGAGCTGGCCGAGGGCAAGCGCTTTCTCAACCTGTTCTGCTACACCGCTGCGGCCACCGTCCAGGCGGCGCTCGGCAAGGGGGACGGGCAGGGGGCCAGCGAGAGCATCAGCGTCGACCTGTCCAATACCTATCTCGACTGGGCCCGGGAGAACTTCCGGTTGAATCGGCTGGATCCGTCGCGGCATCGCGTGGTGCGCGATGATTGCTTCCACTGGCTGGAAACGGCCGGTGGCCGATTCGATGTGATCTTTCTCGATCCGCCGACCTTCTCCAATTCCAAGAAGATGACCGATACCCTCGACGTGCAGCGCGATCACGGTCGTCTGGTGCGACTGGCCATGGCGAGGCTCGCGCCCGGCGGTACCCTGGTATTCTCCAACAACCAGCGACGTTTCAAGCTGGATGCCGAGCTTGCCGAGGCGTTCGCCGTGGAAGACATTTCGGCAAAGACCTTCGATCCGGACTTCAAGCGTCGCCCGGACCTGCACCACTGCTTTCTGATCCGGCACCGTGACGAAAGGCGTGAGGCGTGAGGCGAGAAGAGGATGATCGATCTGACCTTGTACACCACGACGGGTTGCCATCTCTGCGAATCCCTGGAGGCCTGGCTGGCCCGACTGGCTAATGTCGACGTACGGCTCGAACGGGTGGAGGTCGCCGATGATGACGCGCTGGTGGCGGATTACGGGACGCGTCTGCCGGTACTGGCGGATGCGGCGGGCGCCGAGCTGGATGGTGGCCACGAGCCCGAGCGCCTCGCCGCCTGGCTGGCCGATCGGGGGTGGCTGGATGTGGCCGCCTGGCGCGAGTTCGCGACGCCCGAAGAGGGGGGAGAAGAGCGAAGTCGGGGGGCGGTCATGAAGGGAGGACGCCGTTACCTCGGCGACTGAAGGGCTGAACACGACGTGAAAAAGGGCCCCGCTCACTCGAGCGGGGCCCTTTGGTTACGCCTTCAGGCGCAGGAGGGTCGCGCGCGCGTTACATGTTCGGATAGTTGGGACCGCCGCCGCCCTCCGGTGCCACCCAGGTGATGTTCTGGGCCGGGTCCTTGATGTCGCAGGTCTTGCAGTGCACGCAGTTCTGGAAGTTGATCTGGAACCGCGGTTTGCCGTCGTCATCCTCGACGACCTCGTAGACCCCCGCCGGGCAGTAGCGGCTCGCCGGTTCGGCGTATTCGGGCAGGTTGTCGCGGATCGGCAGATCCGGATCGTCGAGCTTCAGATGGCAGGGCTGGTCTTCCTCGTGATTGGTATTGGAGAGGAACACCGAGGAGGCCTTGTCGAAGGACAGCTTGCCGTCGGGCTTGGGGTACTCGATCTTTTCGCACTCGGCGGCCTTCTTCAGTGCCGCGTGATCCGGCGTGGTGTCGTGCACCGTCGGCAGCTTGCCGCCGACGAGCTGGTCGAGGAAGTTGTAGGCGCCGCCGCCGACGGTACCGTACTTGTGGATCGCCGGACCGAAGCTGGCGCTTTCCTCGAGTTCCTTGAACGCCCAGCTGGCCTGCCACTTGTCGGTGAAGGCGGTCAGTTCGACGCCACCCTCGTCGCCGTTCTCGAGGGCCTCGAAGACCGTCTCGGCGGCGACCATGCCGGACTTCATGGCGGTGTGCAGGCCCTTGATCTTGGCGAAGTTCAGGGTGCCGGCGTCGCAGCCGATCAACAGGCCGCCGGGAAAGGTCATCTTCGGCAGGCAATTGATGCCGCCCTTGGTGATGGCGCGGGCACCATAGGCGACCCGGGAACCGCCTTCGAGGCTGGGCTTGAGCACCGGATGATGCTTCATGCGCTGGAACTCGTCGAAGGGCGACAGCCAGGGATTCTGATAGGCCAGATCCATGATCAGGCCGACCACCACCTGCTGGTTCTCGGCATGGTAGAGGAACCAGCCGCCATGGGTGTGCTTGTCCAGTGGCCAGCCGGAACCGTGCAGTACCAGGCCCGGTTCGTGCTGCTCGGCGGGCACGTCCCACAGTTCCTTGAGCCCGATGCCGTAGTGCTGCGGGTCCTTGCCGTCATCGAGCTTGAAGCGCTCGATCAGACGCTTGCCCAGATGGCCGCGCGCGCCCTCGGCGAACAGCGTGTACTTGGCACGCAGCTCCATGCCCGGCATGTGGCCGTCCTTCGGAGTGCCGTCGGCGGCCACGCCCATGTCGCCGACGATGATCCCGCGCACCGTCTCTTCCTCGTCGACGATCACCTCCTGGGCGGCGAAGCCGGGGAAGATCTCGACGCCGAGTTCCTCGGCCTGCTCGGCCAGCCAGCGGCACAGGTTGCCGGCACTGATCACGTAACGGGTGATGTCGCCGCCGGTGTTGTGCATGGTCCTGGGCACCAGGGCATTGGGCAGCTTCTGGGCCTTCTCGGCATCCTTGAGCAGGTAAAGCTCGTCGCGTACGGCCGGGGTGGTCAAGGGGGCGCCGCGATCGGCCCAGTCGGGGAAGAGTTCATTCAGGGCTCGGGGTTCGAAGACGGCACCGGAGAGAATATGGGCACCGACCTCGGAGCCTTTTTCGACCACGCATACGGTCAGTTCCTGCTCGGCCTCATTGGCCTGCTGCATCAGTCGGCAGGCCGCCGCGAGCCCGGATGGACCTGCGCCGACGATTACCACGTCGACTTCCATGCTGTCGCGCTCTACGTGTTCTGTCATCGTTGATGTCTCCTCCCATGGCGGCGACGTCAGTGCCTCTTGCGGGTACCTCTAACGCCGACAGGTTTAAAACGGTCGTTTGCTTCTAGAGATGCTCCATGATAGGCATAATAGCCGCAAAGGGGCACCCCTTACGATGAGGATATATCGATAAAGGCCACTCGACCGGCATGGCGGGATTGTTGCCGTGACCAAGGCTGTGGCACATTGAAGGGGTTTTTCGGTGTAGCGCCTATCAAACGCTTGCATGAAACGTCTAAAAGCATGCCGATCGGTTCTAACGAAACGCTGAATAAATCGCTGAGCATAGTGAAGGCTAGGCCCGTTCCCGACGGGCCATCGCATTTCCCACATCCTTGTGGGTCACGCAAGGCGCACGGAGCGCAGAAAGCGAGACATAACGAGGGGTTAGGCGAGCTTTCGAGCACCGCGCACAAATTCGCCAGGAGCGAATTTGAACCGTCTTTAGACGGGCCCGCAGGGTAGCCGCCAGGGATGGCGGCTATAGCGAAGCGATTTGCATGCGCAGGCATTTAAGCAGTGTTTCCCTAAGGGCGCTTCGCCTTCGTCACAACCCGGTTCCGAGACTGAACCAAGCGAGGACAATATGAAGGTACTCGTCGCGGTCAAACGCGTCATCGACTACAACGTCAAGATCCGGGTCAAGCCGGACCACAGCGACGTCGACCTGACCAACGTCAAGATGGCCATGAACCCCTTCTGCGAGATCGCCGTGGAAGAGGCGGTCCGCCTGAAGGAAGCCGGCACGGCGACCGAAGTGGTCGCGGTCACCGTCGGTCCCAAGGCCGCCCAGGAGCAGTTGCGCACGGCCCTGGCGCTGGGCGCTGACCGGGCCGTTCACGTTCAGACCGACGAGCGCGTCGAGTCGCTGGGGGCGGCCAAGGTGCTGGCCAAGGTGGTCGAGGAAGAACAGCCGGGCCTGGTGATCCTCGGCAAGCAGGCCATCGACAGCGACAACAACCAGACCGGTCAGATGCTCGCCGCCCT
>NZ_JAJQTQ010000070.1 GCF_029081005.1 Halomonas elongata
GGAACGGGCAGATGAAATAAATTCTCGACAGTTTTCTGCGCTGGATGTACTGGTCAAAGCCGATTTATTAACAGTAAAAGATACCCTGGTTGATGACGTTATTGGTTTTACTAAGACGGGTAAGAAAGTGCCAGGCCGTGAATATGCTCTGACAGAAGAGGGGAAAAAATATCTGAAGTCTCCGGAACGGCCTGATTTTTGCGTTGGTCATTATAAGGTGTATGAGATAGTTGATTTTACCGAACCTGGTGATGCTATGGGAATGAAGATCACGCAGGTGAATTACACATTCAGTCCCACCAGTATCGCTGAATGGGCGAAACGCGATGATGTTCGGACAGCATTTTTAGGACTTGAGTCTGATTTGAAAGAGAAACAAACAAAACGTATTACACTGGTTTTGAAAAATGATGGATGGTCTGCTGAACGGTAGGCTGTAATGGTGTTGCTACGTGAAAAATCCCCCACGTATATCCCCTACTTTTTCACGGATTTCACGTAGCGCACCGCCGTTAATGACTCTATCAAAAATACTCACCGATATTTTTCACACCGC
>NZ_JAJQTQ010000071.1 GCF_029081005.1 Halomonas elongata
CATTCACCCCCTCCCCCTTGCCCGACTGATTTACCATATAACAAACGTACCGAAGCGCATGGTTCATATGAATTAGATTTTGTTTATATTAATCCTAACGCCAGCAAGGCTGGTAAAACCACTCTATTTTTTCCAGTCATTTTTCACCTCATTTTGTGCTTTAATGAAAACTATTTTTACCTGTTCAGGTAAAAAACTTTTCTCGTTTCGCCATTCCACGACTGCTGTTGCCCCTTCCATCTTCAACAGATCTCTGATTCGAAACCACAGCCCAGCATCATGTGTTGTCACTACAATCCTGTCCGCATGAGCCAGAGCGTAATAAAACGTCGGCGTTCTGGCCTGTACTCCGGATAAGGAAGTGATCTCATAAACCCATCCTTTACCGCTAACGTCTGACTTTATGACACCGTGAAAATCGGGGACATATGGCAATGAGGGATTGATCACTTCATTTGCCTTTTCAAACTGCACGGGTGTTGGCTCTGGCGGTGATGAACAACCAGCAAGAATGGAAATCAATAAAAACACTAACTTCTTCATCATGTTCTCCTTT
>NZ_JAJQTQ010000072.1 GCF_029081005.1 Halomonas elongata
TCGCTGCCGTCGATGGTGATGGTCAGGGTGGCGTCGTCAGCATCGGTATCGCCGTCGGTCAGCGTATAGGTGAACGCTTCCTCCAGCGTGTCGCCCTCGCTCAGGCCCTGGACGTCCAGGTTGGTATTGTCCAGCGCGTAGGTATAGCTGCCATCGGCCTCGATCGTCAGGGTGCCGTACTCGCCGTCGACCACCAGGGTATCGGTGCCGCTGGCACTGTTGCCGGGGACATTGGTGCTTTCCACCGCCGTCACCGTGGCACCATCGGCGCCCTCGGTATCGGCGACATCGCCGGCGGATGCCGTATCACCACCGATCACATTGCCGCTGGTCTCGACGGTGCTGGCGGTGTCGTCGCCTTCGGTGACGCTATTGGTGTCGTCCTCGGCGGTCGGCGCGTCATCGACGATCTGGATATTCAGATCACCGCTGTCGGTCGAGCCATCCTCGTCGGTGGCCGTCACAGTGACACTGTCCAGCAGGTCCTCGACGTCCTCGCTCGGCGCATTGGTCAGCTCATAGCTGTAGTCGAGGGTGATGGTGCCGTC
>NZ_JAJQTQ010000073.1 GCF_029081005.1 Halomonas elongata
ACCACGTGCCAGCCGTAGGCCTCGAAGCGCTTGGCGGTGTCGTCGGTGAACCAGCCCTTGACCTCGCCGTCGATGGAGATGCCGTTGTCGTCGTAGAAGGCGACCAGCTTGCCGAGTTGCTGGGTGCCGGCCAGGGAGGCGACCTCGTGGGAGATGCCCTCCATCAGGCAGCCGTCGCCGACGAAGCAGTAGGTGGCGTGATCGACGATGGTATGGCCGGGGCGGTTGAACTGGGCGGCTTGGGTGCGCTCGGCGATGGCCATACCGACGGCGTTGGCCAGGCCCTGGCCGAGCGGGCCGGTGGTGGTCTCGATGCCCGGCGCGTAGCCGTACTCGGGATGGCCGGCAGTCTTGGCGTGCAGCTGGCGGAAGTTCTGCAGCTGCTCGAGGCCGAGCTCGTAGCCGGAGAGGTGGAGCAGGGAATAGAGGAGCATGGAGCCGTGGCCGTTGGAGAGCACGAAGCGGTCACGGTCGGGCCAGTGGGGATCGGCCGGGTTGTGCTGGAGGAAATCGTTCCACAGCACCTCGGCGAT
>NZ_JAJQTQ010000074.1 GCF_029081005.1 Halomonas elongata
CGCGAGATAAAAAAACGGCGGGCCGCAGCCCACCGTGATATTAATTCCTTCGCTAGCGCTACTCCGCGACGCTCTCGCGTAATGATTTCACCGGCATCACTTTCACCTGTTTGATCATGTTGTCCTGCACGTCGAGGATATCTATATCGTACTGCTCAATGCGCACGCGGGTGCCCGGGACCGGGATCTCTTCCAGCGCTTCGAGGATAATACCGTTGACGGTGCGTGCTTCATCTTCCGGCAGGTGCCAGTTAAACGCTTTGTTGATTTCGCGAACGTTGGCGCTGCCGTCGATAATCACCGTGCCGTCGTTAAGCGGGGTCACTTCCTCCGCCAGGGTGGGTGACATGGAGGTGGTGAAGTCGCCGACAATCTCTTCAAGAATATCTTCGACGGTGACCAGCCCCTGAATATCGCCGTATTCATCGACCACCAGACCGACTTTCTTTTTATTGCGCTGAAATTTCACCAGCTGGGTGCTGAGCGGCGTGCCTTCCGGCACAAAGTAGATCTCATCTGCCGCCCGCAGCATG
>NZ_JAJQTQ010000075.1 GCF_029081005.1 Halomonas elongata
CAATCCATGCGGGTCTCATCAATAGCTGCCAGCCAGAATCCTGTCTGGTCTTTTATTTTTCTGCTAATATCTGAATCTGAAACACCAGGATTTAATAAATATCCACCATAGCAGACATGGAAGGGGTGAACAGATTCATCAATATCAGGAAGTTCTTTTACCGGATTTTCTTTCCAGTCCTTCAGAACACCAAATTCAAGAGCATCCAGCAAAAATTTTCGTTCCAGCGCATCAACTAATGCATATTGCATAATAACCACCAAAGAGTATCTGATTTATATAACTAATGCACTTTCAATAGATGGTTGTCTTTTGAATAAAGAACAATCTGTATTATGACTGTGAAGTATTCAGCATTAGTATTCCTCTTCATAAGGTAGCCAATCGTAATCGTTTGAGTTCCAGTCAATTGGAAGAAATGGCTCTGTTTGTTTATGGCAGGAGAGGCAAACATAAATATTTTTCTCTTTATGAAAAATCATCGACTTACATTTATCACAGTCGCACCAACCCTCGACTGGTTC
>NZ_JAJQTQ010000076.1 GCF_029081005.1 Halomonas elongata
GTCGCCGCCAAATGCGCCAATTGCGGCTGCCAGCGGTACACCGCAAACGGTGGTGCCGGGTATGGTGACGCCCATCGCGTTTTTATAAAGATTGGCGGAAATAAAACCGCTAATTTTAGTGCAAGGCTGATCCAGATATTGTGCGGCGTAGGCGGCCGCGAAGGAAATAGCGACGGGTTCAGTACAACCTAAAGCCGGGGCGACCTCTTGTTTGAGCCATTTTACGTACAGGGAAGCGTTATCGGTGTTCATAATGATTTAATGTCCAAAATTAAATTTTATTCAGCTGCGATAATGCTAAGACAAAAGATAAGAAAAAACTTACCCTAATAACCATAAAAAGACTGTGGTTTGGAGAAAAATTTTATCTTATGGGAGGTTTTAAGATACACCTGTTTCAAAAAGTAAACTTTTTATATTTCAGTTAGTTGGGCTGATTCGTTCTAAGCGTAACGGATGATTTTGTTAATCTGCTCACAACGTTGCTGGAAGGACAATTTTCTCTTG
>NZ_JAJQTQ010000077.1 GCF_029081005.1 Halomonas elongata
TTGACGCTATCTTGCATAGTCTGTTCATTATCCGTGGTGGCGTGCGACCGGTATGGTAAACGATTTGCCCGGTCATCAGAAGGGTCGCGGCAAGCAACTTCCTCTGCTGTGTCATATTTTCTTGCAATTAAACCCTGATATGAAACGCGAAGTTCCGTAAAAAGGACGGCGGATCTGTAAATCTAGAGGATATGCCGTTGAAAGGCCGTTTGTTTATTGCTGTATCTTTGCTCGCTTCGAGCGTTTCCTGCGCATTTGCCGTCGACTTACCTGCTACGGTCGCGCCGCCTTCCATTCAGGCTGGCTCCTGGGTGCTGATGGATTACACCACCGGTCAGGTCCTGACCGCGGGTAACGAACATCAGCAGCGCAATCCTGCCAGTCTGACCAAACTGATGACCGGCTACGTGGTCGATCGCGCCATCGACAGCCATCGTATCACCTTTGACGATATCGTCACCGTGGGTAAAGACGCCTGGGCGAAGGGCAACCCGGTGTTC
>NZ_JAJQTQ010000078.1 GCF_029081005.1 Halomonas elongata
CGATCGAGCGGGAGATGAATAAAACGGTGCTGCCGATGATGCATGGCTTCTACAGCTTTGGCACCCTGTTCGGCGCCGGGGTGGGCATGGCAGTGACCGGATTCGGTCTGCCGGCCGCCCCGCACATCCTGGCGGCTGCGCTGGTGGCTATCCTGCCCATCGCCATTGCTATCCGCGCCATTCCCGACGGCACCGGTAAAAATGCCGCCGAAGTCGCCCACGGTGAGGCGAAAGGTCTGCCGGTGTGGCGCGACGCGCAGCTGCTGCTGATCGGCGTCATTGTCCTGGCGATGGCCTTTGCCGAAGGCTCGGCCAACGACTGGCTGCCGCTGCTGATGGTGGATGGCCACGGCTTTAGCCCCACCTCCGGCTCCCTGATTTATGCCGGTTTCACCCTCGGCATGACGCTGGGCCGCTTTACCGGCGGCTGGTTTATCGATCGCTACAGCCGGGTGGCGGTGGTCCGCGGCAGCGCAGTGATGGGCGCCCTCGG
>NZ_JAJQTQ010000079.1 GCF_029081005.1 Halomonas elongata
CCTCGTCGACCGGCCGGGTGACCAGGCGCTCGCCGCCGAGCAGCACGCTGTCGAGCTCGAGGACGTGATCGCGGGTCTTGCCGTATTCGCAGCTGCCCTGGCCGCTGGCGTCGGTGGCGATCATGCCGCCGAGGGTGGCGCGATTGGAGGTGGAGAGCTCCGGGGCGAAGAAGAGCCCGTGAGGCCTCAAGGCGGCGTTGAGCTGGTCCTTGACCACCCCGGCCTGGACACGTACCCGCCGGTTCTCGACGTCGATGTCGAGGATGGCGTTCATGTGCTTCGAGACGTCGACCACCAGACCATCGGTCAGCGACTGGCCATTGGTGCCGGTACCGCCGCCGCGTGGTGCCAGGACGATATCGGTGAAGTCCGCCTGGCCGGCCAGGCGGGCCAGGCGTTCGAGGTCGGTGACATCGCGGGGATAGAGCACTGCCTGGGGCAGGCGCTGATAGATCGAGTTGTCGGTGGCCAGTACCGTGCGGTTGGCGT
>NZ_JAJQTQ010000007.1 GCF_029081005.1 Halomonas elongata
AGCTTCGAGCTTCGAGCTTCGAGCTTCGAGCTTCGAGCTTCGAGCTTCGAGCTTCGAGCTTCGAGCTTCGAGCTTCGGCAGGAGTATCAAAATCCCCCGAACCCAAAGCAAGGCTGTCGTGGCTCGGATCTCGTCGCTCGGGCCTCGTGACTCGTGGCCATTACCATTAACTAAGCTTGCCGCAGCACTGCTTGAATTTCTTCCCGGAACCGCAGGGGCAAGGATCGTTGCGTCCGACCTTGGGCCCTTCACGGCGTGCCGGACGGCCATCGCTACCAGGTGCCGGTTCCGACGATGCCTGCTCCTCGCCCTCGGCATCGTCACGACGATTGGCGGACGCCGCCTGCTCTCGCTCGAGAGATTCGCGACGCTGACGCTCCAGCTCTTCCACTTCCTCGGGACGACGCACCTTGACGTGGCTGAGAATGCGCGTGACATCGGCCTTGATGTTGGTGAGCAACAGCTGGAAAAGCTCGAAGGACTCGCGCTTGTATTCCTGCTTGGGATTCTTCTGTGCATAACCGCGCAGATGGATGCCCCGACGCAGGTGGTCCATGGACTGCAGGTGCTCCTTCCAGCGAGTATCCAGCACCTGCAGCATGACCTGCTTCTCGAAACGCCGCATCAATTCGGGGCCGGCGACCTCGACCTTCTCTGCGTAGGCTTCGCGGTGCATGGTCTGGAGACGTTCGCGCAATTGCTCTTCATGGAAGCGTTCGTCGTTCTCGGACCACTCCACCACTGGCGCATCGAGGTTGAACTCGCTC
Source organism: Halomonas elongata (assembly GCF_029081005.1). Taxonomy (GTDB): domain Bacteria; phylum Pseudomonadota; class Gammaproteobacteria; order Pseudomonadales; family Halomonadaceae; genus Halomonas; species Halomonas elongata_B. The sequence goes on from NZ_JAJQTQ010000007.1 coordinate 768, forward strand.
TTGAGATGCGCCTCGAGGCCCGCCAGGTCCCACTGCTCCGGCAGGCTCTGGGGCGGCACGAAACTGCTGACAGCCTCGTTCAGCACTTCTTCGCGGATACCCAGCACGTTCTCGGAGACGTCCTCGGCCCCGAGAATGTCATTGCGCTGCTCATAGATCACGCGACGCTGATCGTTGGCCACGTCGTCATATTCGAGCAGTTGTTTGCGGATATCGAAGTTGCGCCCCTCGACCTTTTTCTGAGCCCGCTCGACGGCATTGGATACCATCTTGTGTTCGATGGCCTCGCCCTTTTCCAGCCCCATCGCCTGCATCAATCGTTGCACGCGATCGGAACCGAACAGACGCATCAGGTTGTCTTCCAGGGACAGGAAGAAACGGGTCGAGCCCGGGTCGCCCTGACGACCGGAGCGGCCGCGCAGCTGATTGTCGATGCGTCGCGATTCATGTCGCTCGGAACCGATCACATGCAGGCCCCCGGCGGCCAGCACCGCCTCGTGGCGCGCCTGCCACTCACGCTTGAGGCGCTCGATCTGCACCTCGTCGGGCGACTCCAGCTTGGCGGCCTCGGCCTCCCAGTTGCCGCCCAGCACGATGTCGGTACCACGACCGGCCATGTTGGTGGCGATCGTGATCGCTCCCGGGCGACCGGCCTGAGCGATGATCTCGGCCTCGCTCTGGTGCTGCTTGGCATTGAGCACGTTGAAATCGAGCTGGGCCTTGCGCATCAGCTCGGCCAGATATTCGGAGGTCTCGATGGAGGCGGTACCCACCAGGACCGGCCGACCGTTCTCGGTCTGTTCCTTGACGTCCTCGATGATGGCGTCGAACTTTTCCTCGGCGCTCAGATAGACCAGATCGTTCTCGTCCTTGCGGATCAACGGACGATTGGTCGGGATCACCACCACATCGAGTCCATAGATCTGGCGGAATTCGAAGGCCTCGGTGTCGGCAGTACCGGTCATCCCGGACAGCTTGTCGTAGAGGCGGAAATAATTCTGGAAGGTCGTCGAGGCCAGCGTCTGGCTCTCGCGTTGAACGGTCACGCCTTCCTTGGCCTCTACGGCCTGGTGCAACCCTTCCGACCAGCGACGTCCCGGCATGCTGCGCCCGGTGTGCTCGTCGACGATCACCACCTGGCCTTCGTTGACGATGTAATCGACGTCGCGATGGTACAGGTGGCGGGCACGCAGGGCCGAATGCATATGCTGGAGCAGATTGAGGTTCTGGGCCGCGTAGAGCGAGTCCTCGGCACCGAGCAGGCCCTCGGTTCGCATCAATTCCTCGACCCGGTGGTGTCCGCCCTCGGTGAGTTCTACCTGCTTCTGCTTCTCGTCCAGCGTGAAATCACCGCTTTCCGGATCCTCTTCGTCGCTGCACGGGGTCAGGCCAGTGGCCAGTCGATCGACGACCCGATAGAGCTCGGTGTTCTCGTCCACGGCCCCGGAGATGATCAAGGGGGTCCGCGCCTCGTCGATCAGGATCGAGTCCACCTCGTCGACGATGGCGAAGTGCAGATCGCGCTGGACCTTGTCTTCCAGCGAGAAGGCCATGTTGTCGCGCAGGTAGTCGAAACCGAACTCGTTGTTGGTCCCGTAGGTGATGTCGCAGCCGTAAGCGCGACGCTTTTCCTCCGGGCTCTGGCCGGCATAGATGGTCCCCACCGTCAGGCCGAGACATTCATACAGGGGACGCATCCAGTCCGCATCCCGGCATGCCAGATAGTCGTTCACCGTCACCACGTGCACGCCCCTGGCGGGCAGCGCATTGAGATAGACCGCCAGGGTCGCCACCAGGGTCTTGCCTTCGCCGGTCTTCATCTCGGCGATGCGACCATTGTGCAGGGTGATGCCGCCAACCATCTGCACATCGAAATGACGCATGCCCATGACACGTTTGCTGGCCTCGCGAACCGTGGCGAAGGCCTCGGGCAGCAGGGCATCCAGTGTCTCGCCGTTGTTCAGGCGTTCGCGAAACACTCCGGTCCGCGACTTGAGGGTCTCGTCATCGAGGCCCTCGTACTCCGTCTCCAGCGCATTGACACGCGTCACCATACGGTTCATGCGCTTGACTTCGCGGTCGTTCTTGGAACCGACGACCTTGCGTAGCAGGTTGTTGATCATGAAGAGTCCTGTCACTACATATGGCATCCGGCCGGCACGCTGGCTCAGCCGCTTCGTCGCTCATCTCGATACGATGGATGGCGGGCCACGGCGGGTCAGGACATCATGGGCAGCGACGGCCTGCAGCGGCGCACGGCGGACCAGCGGGCGAGGCTGCCCGGCCGGACGATACGGCGCCACGCGAGTCGGCCAGTGGCGACGCGACCGGCGTTTCGCCTGGAGCTGTGAGCTGGCACGAATCAGGGCCGGTGCCAGGATGCACATCTGCACGACACGTTCGACGGGGCGCCACTCGGTCTGAGAGAGTCCCGCCGGCAACAGGCAGCTCACCAGCAATCCGGCCAGCCACCAACGCGCCGGCGCACCCCGAGGGCGTCGCGACGGCGCCGAAGGGGCGCGAATGTCCGCGGAGAGAGTGGCCATGCTGTCGAGAAACTCCCGTGCGTGCTAGGCTCTGGCTGTCGAACGGTCGCCGGCATCCGCATCCGGCACGACGACCAAGAATCACGTCAGGGGGATGACCCCGAGAATCAAGCTGATGAGTATAAAGGTTAAGCGGTTCCGAGCACAGCCCATGTCGAGGCTCCTCGAGGGGCAAGGCGAGCTGGGCTCATTGATGCGCACGGCACGGTTGATCGAGCGTGCCCAGGCGCACCTGCGCGCCCAGCTTCCCGCCGAGCTCGGCGAGCACCTTTACGTCGGCGGTTTCCGACAAGGTCGCCTGACCCTGATCACCGATCGCGCTACCTGGTTGACGAGACTCCGCTATGAGCAGCCGCGATTGCTGAAGCGCCTCCACGAACTTGCCGGCTTCGAGGCAGTAAGCGGCTTCGACCTCAAGGTCCGGCCGGTGCGCCCGCCGAAGGCACCGGTACGCCAGACACGCCACCTTCCCGCCCGTGCAGCCGACGAACTGTCCAGTTGCGCCGCCGACGTCGACGATCCGCGCCTGAAGCGTGCCCTGGAGCGCCTCGCCTCGCACGCGGAAAGCTGATCCCTGCGCCCATACGAAACCGCCGCCCTGCGAGGGCGGCGGTCAAGGACTGCACTGCAACGACGTACCCGGGGGGGGGGGCGGCGTCAGGCCATGGCGGGCGCCGCATAGGAGATCGGGGCCTTCTGGGCATCGTCCTCGAACGTGACGATTTCCCAGGCCTGGGGATTGGCAATCAGGGCGCGACACAACTGGTTGTTGAGCGCATGACCGGACTTCACGCCACGGAACTCGCCAATCAGGCTATGGCCCAGCTGGTAGAGATCACCGATGGCATCCAGCACCTTGTGCTTGACGAACTCGTCGTCATAGCGCAACCCACCCTCGTTCACGATCCGATAATCATCGACCACGATAGCGTTGTCGAGACTGCCGCCCAGCGCCAGATTGTTCGAACGCAGGTGCTCGAGGTCACGCATGAAACCGAAAGTACGGGCTCGGGACACTTCCTTGACGAAGGACGTCGTGGAGAAATCGACCGCGGCGGTCTGCTTCTGCTCCTCGAACACCGGGTGGTCGAAATCGATGGCGAAGGAAACCTTGAAGCCCTGATGGGGCAGGAAGATCGCTTCCTTGTCATCCTCGCGAACCACGACTTCACGCTTGATGCGGATGAACTGCTTCGGCGCGTCCTGTTCGGCGATACCCGCCGACTGGATGAGGAACACGAAGGGGCCGGCACTGCCATCCATGATCGGCACCTCGGGCGCGCTGACATCGACATAGGCATTGTCGATGCCCAGGCCAGCCAGGGCGGACATCAGGTGCTCGACGGTCGCCACCTTGACACCGTCCTGCGACAGGGCCGTGCACAGGGTCGTGTCGGTGACGTTCTCGGCACGGGCCGGAATCTGTACTTCAGGCTCCAGGTCGGTGCGCACGAAGACGATGCCAGTGTCGACGGGTGCAGGGCGCAAGGTCAGGTAGACCTTCTTGCCCGAATGCAGGCCGACGCCAGTGGCGCGAATGACATTCTTGAGCGTGCGTTGTCTAATCATGGGCGTTCGCCAGGCAGTCGTTGATTATCAAACACCGTTCACTATAACACCGAACGAACGTTTCAACAAAAATATCATCATCGACCACTGCCTATGCGAACAATGAACCGCGTCAATCGGCCTGGCGACGCAGGAAGGCCGGAATGTCCAGGTAGTCATCCAGCTCCTGGGACTTGCGCGTTTCCGACTGTGGCTGCGAACGCGGAGATTCCTGCGGTTCGGGCTTGGACGCGGCAGCAGAACGATTCTGATGGGCCCGGCTGGCAGCAGCCTGCTGGCGAACCGCGGCCGCATCGCTGCGACGTGTCGACTCACGGCTGGCCGACGGCGCCTGACGCTGGCCATCCAGGCCGGCCGCCACCACGGTGACGCGCAACTCGTCGCTCATTTCCATGTCGATGGACGTGCCGACGACGATGGTCGCATCCTGGGAAGCGAACTCCTGGACCGTGGCACCCACATCGTTGAACTCCCCGATGGAAAGGTCCGGACCGGCAGTGATGTTGACCAGGATCCCCCGGGCGCCGTGCAGGTCGATGTCCTCGAGCAAGGGGCTGCGAATGGCCTTCTCGGCAGCCTCTCGGGCACGGTTCTCGCCGGTGGCACCGCCCGTCCCCATCATCGCCATGCCCATCTCGGACATCACGGTACGCACGTCGGCAAAGTCGACGTTGATGATGCCGGGGCTGGTGATCAGCTCGGCGATGCCCTGAACGGCACCGAGCAGGACGTCATTGGCGGCACTGAAGGCGGTCAGCAGGGTCGCGCTCTTGCCCAACACCGACAGCAGTTTCTCGTTGGGGATGGTGATCAGCGAGTCGACATGCTCGGAAAGTTCCTTCATGCCCTCCTCGGCGGCCCGCATCCGCTTGGGCCCCTCGAAGGGGAAGGGGCGAGTCACCACCGCGACGGTGAGGATGCCGAGCTCCTTGGCAACCTGCGCCACCACGGGCGCACCACCGGTCCCGGTACCACCGCCCATGCCGGCGGTAATGAAGACCATGTCGGCACCGCCCAGCAACTCGGCGATGCGTTCGCGATCCTCCATGGCCGCCTGACGACCGACCTCGGGGCTGGCTCCCGCTCCCAGCCCCTTGGTGATCTCGCTGCCAAGCTGGAGAACGGTCTTTGCCGCCACGCTCTTCAGCGCCTGGGCATCGGTGTTGGCGCAGATGAATTCCACGCCCTCGATGCTGCTCTCGACCATGTGGTTGACGGCATTGCCACCGCCGCCACCGACACCGATCACCTTGATAACCGCACTGCTTGAAGGTGCGCTATCCACGAGTTCGAACATTAGCCCCGTCTCCTGGACCGCCTCGGGCGGCCCTGTCAGAAATTTCCTTTGAACCAGCTCTTGAGCCTTACCAGCGCCGGAGTCCCTTCCTCTGGTCCACGCCGGGAGACGTCACCGCGTCTCGGTTGCGCCGAGATGCCGCCATCGCGCTCCTGATGGCCGAGCCCCTGACGGGTCTCATTCAGAGCGTAATGTAGCAAACCGACCCCCGTCGAATAAATCGGATTACGCACCACATCGGCGAGCCCACGGACATTCTGCGGGCAAGCGATTCGTACCGGCATGTGGAAGATCTCTTCGGCCAGCTCGACGACGCCTTCCATGCGTGCCGTGCCGCCGGTCAGTACCACACCGGCCGCTACCAGGTCCTCATAGCCACTGCGCCGCAGTTCGTCACGTATGAGGGTGAAAAGTTCCTCGTAACGTGGTTCGACCACCTCGGCCAGCGACTGCCGCGACAGGTCTCGCGCCGCTCGATCACCGACGCTGGGGACCTTGATCATTTCGTCACTGGACGCCAGCTGCGTCAGCGCGCAGGCGTACTTGACCTTGATTTCCTCGGCATGCTGGGTCGGTGTGCGCAGCGCCATGGCGATGTCGTTGGTGACCTGGTCGCCGGCGATGGGAATCACCGCGGTGTGACGGATGGCCCCCTCGGTAAACACCGCGATATCGGTCGTGCCGCCACCGATATCCACCACGCACACACCGAGCTCTCGCTCATCCTCGGTGAGCACGGCATGGCTGGACGCCAGTTGCTCGAGGATGATGGCATCCACATCGAGCCCGCAACGACGCACGCACTTTTCGATGTTCTGCACCGCATTGAGTGCCGCGGTGACCAGATGCACTCGCGCCTCGAGACGCACGCCGGACATGCCCAGGGGTTCGCGAATGCCACCCTGGGTGTCGATGGCGAATTCCTGAGGCAACACATGCAGGACGCGCTGACCCTCGGAAATGGCCCGGGCACGGGCCGAATCGATGACGCGATCAATGTCGGTGGAGGCGACTTCACGCTCCTTGATCGCCACCACACCGTCGGAATTCATCGAGCTGATATGGCTCCCGGCGATTCCCACGTACACGGAATGAATATCGCAACCGGCCATGAGCTCGGCTTCTTCCACGGCACGCTGGATCGACTGCACCGTGGACTCGATATTGATCACCACCCCCTTCTTCATTCCTCGAGAGGGATGGGAGCCGATACCGGCAATTTCGATTCCGCCATCGTCAGTGGGCTGCCCCACGATCGCCACGACCTTGGATGTTCCGATATCCAGCCCGACTACCATATTGGACGCATTGGATGGACCTGCCATGAGCCGGGAATTCTCCTCGAGCCAGACCCGCTAGGGGAAATGCATGTTTGTCACGAAAAAATCTGGACTAATTATAGGAACAACTCGCGCCGTTCCACCAGCCCATAACCGAAAATTGGCCCTTCACGATACGGTTATTTTCGCATTAAAGGAATCCCCCCAGGTCACGCCGGGCGGACAATTCGCGAACTGGAGCCTTCAACCTTCCGCTTCGGAATCGCTTTCGACAGGCTCGGTTTCACCATGCCAGGCAACGGCGACACCATTGGGATAACGAAGATCGATGTAGCGGATGTGCGACGCCCATTCGCCCAGTTCTCGACGCCAGGCGGCCTCGAACCGTTCCAGACGCCCTGACCGATGATTTCGCCCCAGCATCACCCAGACATCATCATCCAGTTGAAAACGCCAGGCCCCTCTGGGCTCGAGTCGCAGCTGGCGTACATCGAGCCCCTGGTCGGCGAAACGCGACACCAGCCTATCATGATAGGCCAGCACCTCGGCGCCGCTGCCTTCGGGACCGGACAGGTCCGGCAGTCCCTCAGGCGGAGTCACCGGAGCGAAGGCAAAGGGTTCTCCCCGGGCATTCAGGAGTCGGTCATCATTCCAGCGTGCCACCGGCACCTGCTCCTCCAGCTCGAAGCGCAGGGCATTGGGCCACTCACGATGCAGGCTCACCTCACTCAACCAGCCGATCTCCCTGGCCCGGTCCCGCATGGCATCGATATCCACCGACAGCCAGGTCTGCCCCTGGACGAGTGGCGCCAACCGGTCCCGCAGATAGTCGGCGCTGACATGGTGCAGCTCGCCCCGGATCGACACGCGCTCGACGGGACGGTCCAGCCATAGCCACAGGGCGCGACTACCGGCTCCCAGCAAGAGCGCCAACAGCAGCAGACCGATGAGGGAGGAACGACGCACCATATCAGTCGTTCCGACCGGCGGTGGCAAGGATACGCAGCACCAGGGTGTCGAAGTCGACGCCGGCGTGGGCCGCCGCCTGGGGAACCAGGCTGTGATCCGTCATGCCCGGCACGGTATTGACCTCGAGCAACCAGAAACGTCCCCGGTCGTCGCGCATGACATCGACACGCCCCCAGCCTTGACAGCCGATGGCCTCGAAGGCCTCACGGCAAAGCTCGGCCAACGCCCGCTCTTCCGGCTCGGACAGCCCACATGGCACATGATAAAGCGTTTCATCGGACAGGTATTTGGCTTCGTAGTCATAGAAGCCGCCCGGCACTTCCACGCGAATCGCCGGCAGTGCCTCGTCGCCTAGCAGCGACACTGTATATTCCTCGCCACGAATGAAGCGTTCGGCCATGACGCGAGCATCGTAGCGAGCCGCATCCCGATAGGCCGCCGCCAGGGTCTCGGCACTATCGACAATGGTGATGCCCAGAGTCGAGCCCTCGTGTACCGGCTTGACGATCAGCGGCAGCCCGAGGCGTTCCACCACGGCATTCCAGTCGGCGTCGGCATCCAGCATCACGCATTCCGGGGTCGGCAGCCCCATGGCCTGCCAGACCAGCTTGGTACGCTGCTTGTCCATTCCCAGGGCGGATGCCAGCACACCGCTGCCGGTGTAGGGGATGCCCAGCAATTCCAGGGCCCCCTGCAGGGTCCCGTCCTCGCCACCCCGGCCATGCAGGGCGATGAACACACGATCCGGCGCCAGGGCCTCGAGGCCAGCCAGCCCCCCCTCGGCCGGGTCGAAGGCGATCGGTGCCACACCGCCGCGCTCGAGTGCCGCCAATACCGCCTCGCCGCTCTTCAGCGACACGTCCCGCTCGGCGGAATCCCCACCGTAAAGCACCACCACCCGTCCATGGTCGATCGTCATAGCTTCACCTCGTCAAGCACCAGCCGCGCATCGGACAGCCGCTGGGAGATACCTCCCACATCACCCGCTCCCTGTGTGATCAGGATATCACCGGGGCACAACACCTTGGCCAGCAGCTCCGGCAGCTCGCCCTTGTCCTGCACGAAGATCGGGTCGACCTCGCCACGCTGACGGATGGACCCCGCCAGGGTACGGCCATCGGCTCCCGGCAGCGGCGACTCGCCGGCACTGTAGACGTCCAGCAGCAGCAGCGTATCGACCCCCGCCAGCACGCGCACGAAATCCTCGAACAGGTCACGGGTGCGCGAATAACGATGCGGCTGATAGACCATGACCAGACGACGCTCGGGCCAGCCGTCGCGAACCGCCTTGATCACCATTTCCACTTCCCGGGGATGATGGCCATAGTCGTCCACCAGCATGATCTCGCCCTCGCCTCGTGGCGCGGCGAAATGACCATGTACCTGGAAGCGACGACCAACCCCGGCAAAGCTCGCCAGCCCCCGCAGGATGGCCGCATCATCCACTCCCGCGTCGCTGGCCACCGCGATGGCAGCCATGGCGTTCAAGGCATTGTGTTCGCCGGGCATGGCCAGTTGTACCGCGAGCGGGGCCAGGCCATCGGGACGACGCGCGGTGAAACGTGCCTCACCCCCATGCTGCACGAAATTCTCGAGCCGATAATCGGCATCTTCGCTGAATCCGTAGGTGACGAACTGGCGGTTGACCCGCTCGATCAGGCCGCGCACATTGGCGTCGTCGATGCACAGCACCGCCAGACCGTAGAATGGCAGGTTGTGCAGAAACTCGATGAAGGTGCCCTTGAGTCGCTCGAAGTCGCCACCGTAGGTCGCCATATGATCGGCATCGATGTTGGTGACGATGGCGACCATGGGCTGCAGGTGCAGGAAGGAGGCATCCGACTCATCGGCCTCGGCCACCAGGTAATCGCCCTCCCCCAGACGCGCATTGACGCCGGCACTGGTCAGTCGACCGCCGATCACGAAGGTCGGGTCGAGCCCACCTTCCCCGAGCAGGGTCGCCGTCAGGCTGGTCGTGGTCGTCTTGCCATGGGTGCCGGCCACGGCGATGCCATGGCGGAAACGCATCAACTCGGCGAGCATCTCGGCCCGGCGCACCACCGGTATCCGGTGCTCCTGCGCCCAGCGAATCTCGGGATTGGTCTCGTCGACGGCGGTCGAAACCACCACGACATCGGCGTCTCGAGCGTTTTCCTCGGCATGACCGATGGCCACGGCAATGCCGCATTCACGCAGGCGCATGACCACCGGCGAGAGCTTGAGATCACTGCCGCTGACCGCATACCCCTGGTTGGCCAGCACCTCGGCGATACCGCACATGCCGGCCCCTCCGATGCCGACGAAATGAATGCACCGGATACGGCGCATTCCCAACCCGCGCCCATGACGGGGCGGATGCGACTGACCGGGGACCGGCCCTAGACTGTCGTCACTCAAAACCTGTCTCCATGCAGCCGGCCGCCAGGCGTTCCATGGCATCGAGGCGTGCACAGCGCCGAGCCTGAGACGCCATGGCGGCCAATGTATCGGGATCCAGCAGCGTCGCCAGGCGCTCGGCCAACGCCGCTGCGGTCATTTCCTCCTGGGGCATCAGCGACGCCGCCCCCTCCTCCACCAGCGCCGCGGCGTTGGCGGTCTGATGGTCATCCACTGCGTGTGGATAGGGCACGAACAACGCCGGCTTCGCGGCCGCCGCGAGCTCCGCCACCGTCAGGGCACCGGCTCGGCACACGACCAGGTCGGCCCAATCGTAGGCCTCGGCCATGTCATCGATAAACGCCGGCACGCGCGCCTCGACGGCGTGTTCGTCATAGACTGCCCGGGTCGGCTCATCCTTGTCACGGCCCGCCTGGTGACAGATCTCGGGGCGGCGCTCCGCCGGGAGCGCCGCCAGCGCCTCGGGAAGCCGCTGATTCAGGGCCTGGGCCCCCAGCGACCCACCGATCACCAGCAGGCGCAGGGAACGCTCGCGCATCGTCGCCGCCTCGCGAGGATGCTCGCCGAGCTCGGCGATCTCGGTCCGCACCGGATTGCCGACCACCTCGCCGCGCCCCGGAAAGGCCTGGGGAAAGGCCGTGAAGGTGCGCCTGGCCAGCCGTGACAATACACGGTTGGTCAGGCCGGCCACGGCGTTCTGTTCGTGGATCACCAGGGGGCGACGGTCGAGCCAGGCCGCCAGCCCGCCCGGGCCGCTGGCAAACCCACCGAGGCCCACGACCAGTTGCGGATCGACATCATGCACCACCCGACGAGCCTGCCAGACCGCTCGCGCCAGTCGCCAGGGCGCGATCAGCCAGCCAATCACCCCCTTGCCGCGCAGGCCACTCACGGCGATGCGATGCAGGGGGATCCCGGCCTCCGGCACCAGGCGGTTCTCGATGCCTCTCGGGCTGCCCAACCACTGAACCTCGACGCCCCGTTCGGCCAGCGCACGAGCCAGCGACAGGGCCGGAATCACGTGCCCGCCGGTACCACCGGCCATGATCAATACGCGGCGTGTCTCGTCATCCTTCATGATCGGGCGTCTCCTGTCCTTGGCGCAGTGGGCTGCTCACGCCGCCTGGCCTGTCGTGTCTCGATGTCCGCCCGCAGCAGCATGCCGACCATGGCGGCACTGATCACCAGGCTCGAGCCACCGTAACTGAGCAACGGCAACGTCAGCCCCTTGGTGGGCAACATCCCGGTACTCACCGCAATGTTGATGAACGCCTGGGCGCCGATCACCAGGGCAATGCCGTAACAGAGATACGCCGCGAAGGGCCGCCTGGCCAGTTCGGCACGACGCCCCACCGCCATGGCACGCCATACCAGCAAGGCGAACAACCCGATCACGGCGATGGCGCCTACCATACCCAGTTCTTCGGCCAGCACGGCAAACACGAAGTCGGTATGCGCTTCGGGGAGATAGAACAGCTTCTGCACGCTGTTGCCGAGCCCGGTACCGAACCACTCCCCGCGCCCGAAGGCGATCAACGCCTGGGTCAGCTGATAGCCGCTGGCGAATTGATCGGCCCAGGGGTCGATGAAGCTGGTCAGTCGTGCCATCCGGTAGGGCTCGGCGACGGCCAGCACGGCGCCCAGCGCCGCCACCAGCCCCATCAACAGCAGGAAGCGCCCCCAGGGGGCTCCCGCCATCAGCAGCATGCCCATGACGCACCCCGTCATGACCACCACCGCGCCATAGTCCGGCTCGAAGATCAGCAACACCCCCATGACCGCCATCACCATCAGCGGCCTCAGGAAAGCCCCCCACTGGCGGCGCACCTGGGGCAGGAAGCGCTCGAGATAGCCCGCCAGATAGACGATCAGACACAGTTTGGCGATCTCCGAGGCCTGCAGATTCAGCGGAATGCCGGGAATCGATAGCCAGCGCCGACTGCCATTGACTTCGCGCCCCACCACCAGGACGAGAGCCAGCAGAGCCAGGCCGACGAGCAGCAACAAGGGGCCGTTGGCCTTCCACCAGGCCAGCGGGATGCGCAGGACCACCAGCGCGATCACCAGGGAGGTCAACACGAAGACCCCGTGGCGCACGCTGAAATACCAGGGGTTACCGGTAAGACTGGTGGCGACTTCCGTGGATGCGGAAGTGACCATGACCCAACCGATCAGCAACAGGGAGAGGGTGGCTACCAGCAACCAGCCATCACAGACGTGATCCCGGGTCGACAACTCTTCTCGCAAACGGGATAGACGATTCATGTGGCCTCCTTGCCAGAGCGTCGTTCGACGGCCTGCCGAAAGGCGTCGCCACGCGCCTGATAGTTCGGAAACTGGTCGAGACTGGCACAGGCCGGCGACAGCAGAACGCAATCGCCGGGCGAAGCGATGTCACCGGCCAGTTCCATGGCGGCCGTCAGGTCCTCGACCCGATGCAGGGGCAGGGCCTCCTCGAGAGCGGCTTCAAGCTTGTCCGCATCACGCCCGAAGAGAATCGCCTCGCGGCCATATCGTCGTAGAGGCGCCGCCAGTGGCGTGAAGTCGGCCCCTTTGCCGACGCCTCCCGCCAACAGGATCACGCGCCCCTGAAGGGTCGGCCCGATGCCGGCGATGGCGGCCAGGGTCGCCCCCACGTTGGTGCCCTTGGTGTCGTTGATCCAGCGCACACCATCGATATCGGCGATCCACTCACAGCGGTGCGGCAATCCGGCGAAACGTCCCAGTACCCGGGTCATGTCGGACATCGGCAACCCCAGGCGATGCCCCATGGCCAAGGCCGCCAGGGCATTGGCCTGATGGTGAAGTCCCTGAAGACGCAGGGAGTCGGCCGGCACCAGGGGCGTATCGCCATGCATCAGCCAGGCACGCCGTCCACTGGCATCGTCATGGGGCGCAATGCCCCATTCACCCGATTCGGGTATCCGGGAGGAAAAGCGATCGAGCGCCGGCAGCGAGCATGCCGGCCAGGTCTGCGGGTCCTCGGCATTGACCACGGCATGCTCGGCACCACGAAAGATACCGAGCTTGGCGGCACGATAGCCGGCCATGTCGCCATGGCGATCCAGATGATCCTCGGAAAGATTGAGAAAGGCGGCGGTCGCGGCACCGAGCCGAGGCGTCGTCTCGAGCTGGAAGCTCGACAGTTCCAGCACATAGAGTTCGGCATCGGGCGACTCGGCCAGCAGATCCAGGGCGGCGGTCCCCAGGTTGCCACCCACCGCCACGTGCCAGCCCGCCTCGGCCGCCATCTCGCCCAGCAGGGTGGTCACCGTGGACTTGGCATTGGCCCCGGTAACGGCGGCAATGGGCGCTCGACAGGCACGCGTGAACAAGGCCATTTCGCCCACCACCAGCGGGTCGCCGGAGTCGCCGACACGCCCTGCCAGCGCGGCCAGCTCGGGCAGATGAGGGTCCACGCCCGGACTGAGCACGACTTCATGCGCCTCGTGCATGTCGATACCGGCCAGCGAGCCGCAATGCACCTCGACCCCCGGATGCGCATCCCGAAAGGCATCTAGCCCCGGCGGCACCTCACGGGTATCGGCCACCATGAAGGGACGGCCCAGGCGCTCCAGGTGACGGCAGATGGCACGCCCCGAGATACCGAGCCCGACCACCAGCGTGACTCCCTTGGGCACCTTGACCATGAATGGCTCCTCGCGTGAACGGCTTGCAGCTCCGCACGGAGCCTCAACGAATCTTCAGTGTGGCCAGCCCCAGCAGCACCAGTACGACCGTGATGATCCAGAAACGCACGATGACCCGTGGTTCCGGCCATCCCTTGAGCTCGTAATGGTGATGCAGAGGCGCCATGCGGAAGATCCGCCGGCCGGTCAACTTGTAGGATCCGACCTGCAGGATCACCGACACGGTCTCCATGACGAAGATGCCACCCATGATGAACAGCACGATTTCCTGGCGCACGATGACGGCGACCACGCCAAGCGCCGCCCCCAGGGCCAGGGCGCCCACATCGCCCATGAAGACCTGGGCCGGATAGGTGTTGAACCACAGAAAGCCCAGCCCCGCGCCGGCAATGGTGGCACAGAATACCGCCAGTTCCCCGGCACCGGGAATCATCGGGATCTGAAGGTATTCGGCGAACACCACGTTACCGCTGGCATAGGCGAACACGGCCAGCCCCATGGCGACCAGCACGGTCGGCATGATGGCCAGGCCATCGAGCCCGTCGGTGAGGTTCACGGCATTGGAACTGCCGACGATCACCAGATAGCTGAGCAGGATGTAGAAGACGCCAAGGGACAGCACGAACTCCTTGAACAGCGGCACGATCAGGCTCGTTTCCACCGGCGATGCGGCGGTGACATAGAGAATGAGCGCCGCCGCCAGCCCGATCACCGACTGCCAGAAATACTTCCAGCGGGCCGGCAGGCCGCGCGGGTTCTTCTCCACGACCTTGCGGTAGTCGTCGACCCACCCGATGGCCCCGAAGCCCAGGGTGACCGCCAGCACGACCCAGACATAGTGATTGGCGAGATCCCCCCACAGCAGGGTACTGACGGCGATGGCCATGAGGATCATCGCCCCGCCCATGGTCGGCGTGCCGGCCTTGGACAGGTGCGACTGAGGGCCATCATCGCGCACGGCCTGGCCGATCTGGCGTTCCACCAGGCGTCGGATGACCACCGGCCCCAGCCAGAGACACAGGATCAGTGCCGTCAGGGTCCCCAGGATCATCCGCAGGGTCAGATAATTGAATACGTTGAAGGCGCTCTGGAATTGCGCCAGGAAGTCAGCCAGAAAAAGCAGCATGTAATGCGTTACCTTGATGCATCCGAGCGCAGCGCGGTCACCACGTGTTCCATTCCGGCACTGCGCGACCCCTTGACCAGCACGCTGGCACCCGGCGGCAGGTGGTGGAGAACATGGCGCGTCAGCGCCTCTCTGTCGTCGAAATGGTACCCTTCTTCGCCGAAGGCACGGCTGGCCGGCCGCGCCGCCTCGCCGAGAGTACCGAGAAAATCGATGCCCAATTCCCGCGCGTGACGCCCGACGTCGGCATGCCAGTGCGCGGAAGACTCGCCCAGTTCCCCCATGGCCCCCAACAGGCACCAACGGGGCGCCGGCAACATTGCCAGAGTCTCCAGCGCCGCCTTCACGGCACCGGGATTGGCATTGTAGGTGTCATCCAGCAAACGCGCGCCATTCCGCCCGGCGAACACGCCGAGCCGGCCGGGCACCGGCTCGACCTCTGCCAGGCCGGCCAGCACGTCGGCCGGATCGGTCTGCAGGGCCAGGGCCGCCGCCGCCGCCGCCAGGGCATTGGCGACGTTGTGCCGCCCCATCAGCGGCAACGATATCCGCCCCAGCTCGCGACCATCGAAAGACAGCGTGAAAGCATAGCGCCCGAACTCATCGCAGACTAGTGTCTCGGCACGCAGACGCCCTGCTCCCTCGAGCCCGAAATCGAGCACCTCCCGGGGCGACGCCTGACTCGCCCAGAGCCCGAAATAGTGGTCGTCACGATTGAGCACCGCCACGCCATCACGGGATAGCCCCCCCAGGATCTCGCCCTTGGCCTGGGCAATGCGTCCCATGCCACCGAACTCGCCGACATGGGCACCGGTCACGTTGGTGATCACTGCCACGTCGGGCATCGCCAGCGACGCCGTCCAGGCGATCTCGCCCAGATGATTGGCCCCCAGTTCCACCACCGCCTGGCGGTGCTCGTCAGCCAGCTCGAGCAGTGTCATGGGGGCGCCGAAATCGTTGTTGAGATTGCCCCGGGTCGCCAGAGTCTCGCCGGAGCGTGACAGGATGGTCGCCAGCATCTGCTTGACGGTCGTCTTGCCGCTATTGCCGGTCACGGCCACCAGCGGACCACCCCAGTCGCGACGTCGCGCCCTGCCCAGCAGACCGAGCGCCAGCCGGGTATCGGCAACCTCCAGTTGCGGCAGTGGATCATCCTGTCGCCGTTCGACCAACGCCGCCGCGGCACCGGCGTCCCGGGCCTGGGCAATGAAGTCATGGGCATCGAAGCGCTCACCGACGAGCGCCACGAAAAGCCCCCCCGGTCCCAGACGCCGCGTATCGGTGGTGATCGCCGTCAGCGCCACATCGGCATCCGGTGGTACCGCCCCCAGCACCCGGGCCACCGCTCCGAGAGAGGCCAGACCGGCACCGCTCATTGGAGAGCCTCTCCATGTCGCTCGGCCAGCGCGGCCCGAGCTTCATCGAGATCGGAAAAAGGATGACGCACGTCCTCGATCTCCTGGTAGGTCTCGTGTCCCTTGCCGGCGATCAGGATCACGTCCTCGGCGTCAGCCTCGACGATGGCCTCGTGAATGGCTGTCGCCCGACCGCCTCGAACCCGTGCCGACCGTCGTGCATCCTCGCTCAGGCCGGCGAACACCTGCTCGCGGATCCTGGCCGCCGACTCACCACGAGGATTGTCGTCGGTGATCACCGGCACGTCCGCGTAGCGCTCGGCGGCAGCGGCCATCAAGGGTCGCTTGCCCGCGTCCCGATCACCGCCACAGCCGAACAGGCACCACAGGCGCCCCTGATCCGGCAAGTGCGTCCTCAACCCCTGGAGGGCATTCTCCAGGGCGTCCGGCGTGTGCGCATAGTCGACCACCACCGTCGGTCCCCGGGTATCGGCCAGCACCTGCATGCGGCCCGGCACCGGCGTCAACTCGGCGGCAGCAGCGAACAGCGCCTCGAGGTCCTCGCCCAACCCGTACAGGGTCGCGATGGCCAACAGCACATTGGTCAGGTTGAAAACGCCCATGAGGCCGATTTCCAGCACCCGCTCGCCATCCGGCGTGGCGATGACGGCGCGCTGGCCCTGGGGCAACGGCTCGACTCCCACCACACGCAGCGTGACCGCCTCGTCATCGCCGACCGCCAGCACGCGCGCACGCTCTCCTTCATGGTCAGGCAGACCGGCCAGCATCAGCCGTGCCAGGGGATCGTCGCCGTTGACCACCGCCAGCCCCAGCTCGGGGCGCTGGAACAGCCGGGCCTTGGCGGCAGCATAAGCCGCCATGCTGCCGTGATAGTCGAGATGGTCGCGACTCAGGTTGGTGAAGACAGCGGCCGTCAGCCGACAGCCCGAGAGTCGATCCTGCTCCAGGGCATGAGACGACGCTTCCATGGCCACCCGCTCGACGCCTTCGGCGGCCAGTTCGCCCAGCGCCGACTGCAACGCCAGCGGCCCGGGCGTGGTCAGCCGCCCTTCCCGCAACGCGCCGGGACGTCCGTACCCCAGGGTCCCTATCATGCCGGCGTCACGTCCCAGGAGACGACTCAGCGCCGCGATATAGTGCGTCACCGAGCTCTTGCCGTTGGTGCCGGTGACCCCGATCAACTCCAGGGACTCCGGCACCTCGAACAACGACCGGCCGAATTCGCCGAGCCGCTCGACCAAGCCCTCCAGCGACATCACCCGGGAGGCCGTAGGCGACGACTCGCCCGGCTCGGCATGGGCCAGCACCGCGGAAGCGCCGGCCGCCAGGGCCTGATCGATGAAATCGCGGCCATCGACGCTCACGCCGGGCATCGCCAGGAAGACGTCACCCTCGGCCAGTTCCCGACTGTCCTGGCAAAGCATGACGTCGCCGGCCAGCCCGAGCCCTTCGAGGGCAGCGGACTGTTCCGGCCAATGGCGAGCCAGTGCTGCCACCAGTCGCGATGAATTCACATGCATGCCGGCCTCGCATCGGTCGAGTGGGAAAAATCAGTCATCGTCGTCTCGGCTCGGTCGATCGGGGGGAACATCCAGCATGCGCAGGGCACTGCCGGCCACGCGAGAAAAGACCGGCGCGGCGATGGCTCCGCCATAATAGGCGTCGCCACGCGGGTGGTCGATCATCACCACGGCGATGATACGCGGATCTGAGACCGGCGCGATGCCGACGAACAAGGCGCGATAGGTGCTCTGTTGATAGCCACTGGCCCCGGTCTTGCGTACCGTACCCGTCTTGCCCGCCACACGGTAGCCCGGGACCATGCCACGACGCGCCCCGGTCCCGGGCGCCACGACCTCATCCATCATGCCGAGCACGCGATCGGCGATCTCGGGGTCGACGACCGGCTCGCCTCGAGGCGTCTCGGCCAGGCGCAGCAAGGATGGCGGCAACCGTCGCCCGTGATTGGCAATGGCAGTATAGGCGCTGGCCAGTTGCAACGCCGATACCGACAGGCCATACCCGTAAGAGAGCGCCGCCCATTGGCTGCTGGACCAGCGCACCGGTGCCGGCACACTACCGCTGGCTTCTCCGGGAAAGCCGGTTCCCGGGGCACGATCAAAACCAAGCGCCCGATAACGCTGGGGTACCAGAGGCTCGTCGAGCTGCAGGGTCAGCTTGGACATGCCGATATTGGACGACTTGCGCAGGATGCCGGCCAGGGAAAGCTCGCCATTGTTGGAGACATCCCGGATGGTGTAATTGTCGATACGCATCCAGCCCGGCGAGGTATCGACGACGGTATCGGGCGGGAACTTGCCGGTTTCCAGCAATGCCGACATGGCCAGCGGCTTCATCACCGAACCGGGCTCGAAGACATCGACGATGGCCTGGTTGCGCAACCCCGCCGGGTCCAGACCAGCGCGGTTGTTGGGATTGTAGGACGGCTGGTTGGCCATGGCCAGCACTTCGCCGGTATCGGCATCGAGCATCACCAGGGTGCCGCCATCTGCCTCGTTCTCGTCGACCGCCGCCTTGAGTTCCCGGTAGGCCATGTACTGCAGGCTCTGGTCGATGGACAGCGTCAGATCGCCACCGGGCTGGGCTTCCTGGAGCACTTCCAGATCACGCACCAGTCGACCTCGACGGTCCTTGAGCACTCGACGCTTGCCAGGCACTCCGGCGAGATAGGGCTGATAGGCCAGTTCGAGGCCTTCCTGGCCTTGATCATCGATATTGGTCACGCCGAGCAGCTGGGCGGTCACCTCCCCGGCCGGGTAATAGCGCTTGTACTCGCGGCGCGCATGCACGCCGGGAACATGGAGGTCGAGCACTGCCTGGGCGGCGGCCGGCGTCATGCGGCGACGCAGGTACATGAATTCACGATCGGCATAGCGCTCGAGCCGCGCATCGAGTGCGTCGAGATCCAGATCGAGTGCCCGGGCCAGCCGCAGGCGCTGGATGCCGTCGTCGGGCAGGTCCTGGGGATTGGCCCACAGGGTCACCACGGGCGTCGAAATGGCCAGCGGATCGCCATGGCGATCGGTGATCATGCCGCGATGCGCGGGAATTTCGTCGACCCGCAGGGTACGCGCATCGCCCTGCCCCTGCAGAAAGGAATGATCGAACACATGGAGATCGACGATGCGCCCCGCCAGCAATCCCAGCCCGACGAGCACCAGTGTCATGATCACGATATAGCGTGCCCGCCCCATCGGGGCCATGGGAGGAGGACGACGCGGCGTGACGCCACTCGGCGCGTCTCTGCTCATGGCCGGATCACCTCCACCTCGTCGACATCGGGCATACGCATTTCCAGGCGTTGCGAAGCCAGTCGTTCGATTCGCGACGGTGAGGACCAGGCACTCTCTTCCAGCAGCAGTTGCCCCCATTCGGTCTGCAACTGCTGCTGCTCGCTCTCGAGCTGCTGGAGGCGCACGTAGCGCTCGCGAATCTCATGGCTGGTGGCAATCACCACCAGCGCCGATACCAGGCACAGCGCCAGGAGCACACCGTTGAGCAACAGCTTGAAGGTCGGGCGCGGCCGGGCGGCAGGCCAGCCGAAGCCCGACGTTCTGGTCGTGGAGGCATTGCGTCCCTGTGCCATGTCACTCCCTTCAATAGCGTTTACGCGCCGCGCGCATCACGGCGCTGCGGGCACGAGGGTTGTCCTCGATTTCTTCGCTGGTGGGACGGCGTGCCTTGCCGAGCGCCTCCAGGCGACGCTGGATCTGGTCATCACGCAGAGGGATCCCGCGTGGCAAGTGAGTATCCCCGCGAACGTGGTCGCGGATGAAGCGCTTGACACGGCGATCTTCCAACGAATGGAAACTGATCACCACCAGATGACCACCCGGCACCAATGCTTCCAGCGCCGCGCCCAGCGCGAGATCGAGCTGTTCGAGCTCGCCGTTGACCTGGATACGCAACGCCTGGAAGGCTCGCGTCGCCGGATGCTTGCCCTTCTCCCAGGCGGGGTGCGCGGCCTTGATCACCTCGGCGAGGTCCGCGGTGCGCGTGAAGGCTCGCTCACCACGTCGCGCCACGATGGCGCGCGCCAGGCGGCGCGCGAAACGCTCCTCGCCGTAGGTCTTGAATACCCGGGCAATCTCATCCTCGCCGGCACGCGCGATCCAGGCCGCCGCACTTTCGCCGTGCTCCGGATCCATCCGCATGTCCAGCGGACCATCGCGCAGGAAGCTGAAGCCGCGCTCGGGATCATCGAGCTGCGGCGAGGACACGCCGACATCCAGCAGGATACCATCGAGCTTGCCATGCAGATCACGCGCTTCGGCGAAGGCACCGAGGCGCGCGAAATCCCCGCGCTCGATGGCGAACCGTGAATCCTCGATGGCGGAGGCTTCCTGAATAGCCTGAGGGTCTCGATCGATGGCGAGAAGACGCCCCTGTGGCGAAAGGCGTTCCAGAATGGCGCGAGAGTGACCGCCGCGTCCGAAGGTGCCATCCAGATAGCAGCCCGACGGATCGTGAATCAGGGTCTCGACCGCGCCATCGAGCAACACGCTGGCATGGCGAAATCCGCGAGGGGTTTTTTCGGAAGCGGGTGACGACATGCGGCTCTCGTGTCGGACTGGGAGGGACCGTGCTCGACGGCATTCATGGACAATCGTAAATTCGGGGGGAGTCGGCCGATAAGCCGGGTTCTGTCTTGGACAGTCATTCGTCTAGGAACGTCGTCACCGCCGTTCTCAAGCAACCTACCCGAACCCAGCGCGGGCCACGCCATCGGGTTCCTATTTGGTCTTGCTCCGAGTGGGGTTTACCGTGCCACGCACTGTTGCCAGGCGCGCGGTGCGCTCTTACCGCACCCTTTCACCCTTACCGGCCCCCCGAAGGAGGCGTAGGCGGTCTACTCTCTGCTGCACTTTCCATCGGCTCGCGCCGCCCAGGCGTTACCTGGCACTCCGCCCTGTGGAGCCCGGACTTTCCTCCCCCGATCCCGAAAACGGGGATCGGCGGCGACTGTCTGGCCAACTCCCGAGGGCAAGCATACCAGTGCCGCGACACCCCCTCAATCCCCGTCCTTGAGCAGCTGTGCCCGGGCATACCAGGTTTTCTTGGCGCCACCCAGCAAGCGCGCGGCCGCACCGGCCGCCTGCTTGACGCCGACCCCCTCGGCCAGCAACGACGTCAGCAGGGTGTCGGCCTCGACCATGGCGGTTTCGCCGACCTCCCGGGGCGCAGCGCCCTCCACCATCACCACGAATTCCCCGCGTGCCTGATCGGGATCCGCCTCCAGCCGGGCGATCAACGCATCGGCGCTCCCATCGAGGAAGGTTTCGAAGGTCTTGGTCAACTCCCTCGCCAGGACCAGCCGGCGCTCGCCGAAGACCGCCGAGAGATCGGCAAGCGTGGCCCTGATGCGGTGCGGCGACTCATAGAACACCAGGCTCTCCTCACGCTCGACCAGGGCCTCCAGGCGGGCGCGACGTGCCCCTCCCTTGGCCGGCAGGAAACCGTTGAACAGGAAACGGTCGGTGGCCAGACCGGCTGCCGAGAGCGCTGTCACCAGCGCACAGGGTCCCGGCACGGGGACCACGCGACGCCCACGGGCCCTCAACTCACGCACCAGCACGAACCCCGGGTCACTGATCAGCGGCGTGCCGGCATCACTGACCAGGGCAACATCCTCGCCGGCGGCCAGGCGCGCATCGATATGCCCGACCCGCCCGGCTTCGTTATGTTCATGCAAGGACACCAGGGCCGGCGCGATACCCAGATGCCGCAACAGTCGTGACGTATGCCGGGTATCCTCGGCGGCCACCAGCCCCACCTCGCCCAGCAACCGAGCGGCACGCGGACTCAGATCCTCCAGATTCCCAATCGGCGTGGCGACCACGTACAATGAACCTGCAATCGCGTCTGACATTTCGGCCCTCTGGGATGCTTTCCGGAACAATGGGACAAGGAAGAATCGATGAAGATTTCGTCTCGCGGCCCCCTGGCCGCCGCGCTTCTAGCGCTACTCCTGGCCGGCTGCAGCATGCAGCCGAGCACGACCCAACGCCAACCGGCGAGTGACCCGGACCAACTGCTGCAGGAAGCCAACCAGCAAGCACCGGCCGCCGCCGCTCGCTCCCGACTGGAAGCCGCCGATATCCTAGCACGCCAGGGACGCGCCCCCCAGGCACTGGAGATCGCCGCGAACCTCGACGACGAGCAGTTGTCGGTCGAGGAGCGCCGTCGCTGGGCCCTGTTGCTCTCAGAACTGGGCGAGTCCCAGGGCAACCCGCGTGCCGTGGTGCAAGCCGGCCAATTGCTCAAGGACGACACCCCACCCCGCGAACAGGCCAGCCTGCTGCTTGAACGACTCGGCCGCGCCCTCGGCAAGCTCGACAAGCCCCTGCCCGCCGCCGCGGCCCTGCTGCGCCTCCAGGCCATCAATGACAGTGAAGACCTCAACGACGCGATCTGGGCACAACTTTCCCGCCTGCCCACCGGCGCCCTGGACCAGCTGCGAGGCAGCCAGGAGCCGGATACCCAGGCCTGGCTGGCGCTGACCGACCTGGTGCGCGACAACAGCGGCGACATCGAGCGCTTGTTCCAGCGACTCGACGACTGGCGCGACGAGCACCCGGAGCACCCGGCCTCCCGCCGCCTGCCGTCCAAGGTTCTGGCACTGCGAGACCTTCGCGGTCACGAGATCCGTCACATCGCGGTCTTTCTACCCGACGAAGGGCCTCTCGCTGGCGTGGCCAACGCCATCGAGCAAGGCATGCGCGCCCATCACCTCAACGACGTCAACGATGGCGCCAGCGGCACCCAGCTGAGCTTTATCGATTCCACCGAGGGCAATCTCGACGCACTCTACCGTGAAGCGCGCAACCAGGGCGCGCAGGCCGTGATCGGACCGCTCGACAAGGATCTGGTCAGTCGTCTCGAACAGCGCGATCAGGTCCCCCTGCCCACCCTGGCACTCAACTACGGCACGGCCGAGCACAACCAGGCCGAAGGCCTTTTCCAGTACGGGCTTTCCGCCGAGAACGAGGCCCGGCAAGTGGCCCGCCGGGGACGCCTGGACGGCTTGCGCACCGCCGCCGTGATGGTGCCCGGCAACGACTGGGGACGCCGGGTCGGCGAGGCCTTCCGGGACACCTGGCTGGCCAATGGTGGCGAGATCACCCGCACCGAGCGCTACAACCCCGGACAGCCGGCCACCGAAAGCACCCGACAGGCCGTCAGTTCCCCCCGGCCGGACATGCTCTTCCTGCTGGCACTGCCGGACTATGCTCGCCAGGTGCCGCCCACCCTCGACTATTATTCCGCCTCGGAGCTGCC
This sequence comes from Halomonas elongata, assembly GCF_029081005.1. Taxonomy (GTDB): domain Bacteria; phylum Pseudomonadota; class Gammaproteobacteria; order Pseudomonadales; family Halomonadaceae; genus Halomonas; species Halomonas elongata_B. Next base: position 24,277 of record NZ_JAJQTQ010000007.1, read on the forward strand.
GGTCTACGCGACGTCCCATCTCTACGAGGGGAGCCCCCAGCCGCGCCGGGACAAGGACCTCGACGGTGTCCGCTTCGTCGACATCCCCTGGCAGATTCCGGACGCCGCCGTGGGAGGCGAAGAGGCCCTGCCCTTCCTCGACAGCTATCATCAGCTCCGCGAGGAGTCCGACCCCTCGCTGTTCCGACTGATGGCCATGGGCGTGGATGCCTACGAACTGACACGACGCCTGCCCCAGTTCCAGGCCATCCCCGGCAGCGAACTGTTCGGCGCCACCGGCACCCTGAGGGTAGCCGAAGATGGTCGCATTCAGCGCCAACTGCCCTGGGCACGCTTCAGCGACGGTGTGCCCCAGCCGGTAATCGCTTCGGGACGTCTCGGCAATGCCCTGCCCTGATGCCCGCGCCCGAGGCGCCCATGTCGAACGTCTCGCCGCCGACTGGCTGGCGGCCCGAGGACTCGTCCTCGAGGCCACCAACCAGCACGCCAAGGGCGGCGAGCTCGATCTGGTCATGCGCGATGGCGACACCCTGGTGTTCGTGGAAGTCCGACACCGCACCGGCACCAGCCATGGCCACCCGCTGGAAACGATCACCGCCACCAAACGTCGCCGCCTGATCAAGGCGGCGCGTTTTTATCTCCAGCGCAACCGGCTATCATGTGCTTGCCGCTTCGATGTGCTGGCCGTGACCGGCACACCCCCCGAGCTCGAGTTCGAATGGGTGGCGGGGGCCTTCGAAGCGTTCTGACCCAAGGACCAGGAAGCCAAGATGGATTTCCAGACCCGCATTCTCGGACACTTCAACGCCAGCATCGACACCAAGACCTACGCCAGCGAGGTGTTGCCACCTTTCATCGAGGTGGCCAGCCAGATGATGGTTCAGGCTCTGGTCAACGAAGGGAAGATACTGGCCTGCGGCAACGGCGGCAGTGCCGGCGACAGCCAGCATTTCTCCTCGGAGCTGCTCAACCGCTTCGAGCGGGAGCGCCCCAGCCTGCCCGCCCTGGCCCTGACCACCGACACCTCGACCCTGACGTCCATCGCCAACGATTACAGCTACAATGACGTCTATTCCAAGCAGATACGTGCCCTGGGGCAGCCCGGCGATGTGCTGCTGGCCATCTCCACCAGCGGCAACTCAGGGAATGTCATCCAGGCCATTCAGGCCGCCCACGACCGCGAAATGACGGTCGTCGCCCTGACCGGTCGCGATGGTGGCAACATGGCCTCCTTGCTGGGCCAGGACGACTGCGAGATACGTGTCCCGGCCACATCCACCGCGCGCATCCAGGAGGTTCACCTGCTGGTGATCCACTGCCTGTGCGACCTGATCGATGAACAACTCTTCGGCGCAAGCGAGTGATCCCATGTCCTACAAGTCTCTGTGTACTGCCCTGACGCTCATCTGCCTGCTCGTTCTGTCTGGCTGTTCCACCATGACCTCGGGTCCCGTCAACGAGCACTACGGCCAGCGTACCGAAGGTACCAAGGTCGAAGACTCGAACATCGAGGACAAGATCTCCCGCAACCTCGGTGCCACCGATGCCCGGCTCGACGACGCCCGTATCAATGTCGACGCTTTCAACGGCGTGGTCCTGCTTACCGGCCAGGTTCCCAGCCAGGAACTCAAGGACATGGCCGTGAACGTCGCCGAACAGGTGCGCAATGTCCGCAAGGTTCACGATGAGCTCACCATTGCCGCCAACCTGCCTTCCAGCCAGCGACTCGCCGATACCTGGATCACCACCAAGGTGCGCACGGCCCTGGCCACCAACGAGGCCATCGACGCCAGTCGGTTACTCGTCGTCACCGAAAACGCCACCGTTTACCTGATGGGAATCGTCAGCCGCGCCGAGGCGGAACGCATCGTGTCGGTGGCCTCGAATACCGGCGGCATGCAACGCATCATCAAGGCCTTCGATTACCTCGACTGATCTGATCCTCCCGCGACCTTGTCGCATACGCGAACGGCAGGCCCTCAGGCCTGCCGTTCGCACTTCTTCGCTCGACCGCCGCCGGGAGCGGCGATCTGCGACCTACTTGATGACCCGCAGGGACGGACGCCCTTTCCTGGGGGCCTCGCCTTCCCGCTGATCCGACGTCGATGCCTCGTTGTCTTCAGGCTCGTCGACACTGGCCAACGTCGGCCCCGTCTTCTCATCCTGCACGGTCTCGGACTCATCCTCATCATGGCCGACATCGGGCATCTCGGGCTCGTGACCGAAGACCATGCCGACGCCGTTCTCGCGAGCATAGATGGCGATCAGTGCCTCCATGGGCACCATGAGCTGCGTCGGCTTGCCACCGAAACGCGCCGAGAAGGCAATCGCCTCATTCTCCATGGACAGGTCGCGAATCGCGGACACTCCCATGTTGAGCACGATCTGGCCATTCTGGACGAATTGCCTGGGAACCTCGACGCCCTCCTGCTCGGCATCGACCACGATATAGGGCGTCAACTCGTTGTCCAGCAACCACTGATACAGGGCCCGGGCAATATAGGGACGGCTTGAATGCATCGTTCGGCCCTCCTGGGTCGGTACCTCGAACGGGAAAGAAAATTCAGGAACGCATCTCGCGCTCGGCTTCGCTCAACGCCGCCTTGAAGCCTTCGCGATCGAAGACGCGCTCCATGTATCCCATCAACGGCTGAACCTGCTTTTCGGGCAATTCGATGCCCAGCGACGGCAGGCGCCACAGGATCGGTGCCAGGCAACAATCGACGAGGGTAAATTCCTCGCTCATGAAGAACGGCATGTCTTCGAAGATCGGCGAGATCCCGACCAGGCTTTCGCGCAGTTCCTTGCGCGCCTTGTCGGCTTCCTTCTTCGAGCCGTTCCGAACCTGTTCGACCAGCGGGCACCACTCGCGCTCGATGCGGTGCATCCACAACCGGCTCTGGGCACGGGCCACCGGATAGACCGGCAATAACGGCGGATGCGGGAAACGTTCGTCCAGATACTCCATCATCACCTTGGACTCGTAGAGCACCAGATCGCGGTCGAGCAGTGTGGGGACACTATTGTACGGATTGAGATCGGCAAGTTCCTCGGGATGGTTATCCTCGGTTACCTCGACGATATCAACGGCCACACCCTTCTCGGCGAGCACGATACGCACGCGATGACTGTAATGGTCATCGCCCCCGGAATAGAAGATCATCGATGACCGCTTGGTCACTACACCCATGAAACAATCCTCGCATCAGTTCGTGCCGGAATGATAACACGACGCACCCCGGACGGGGGCGCCGTGAAATGTCTCATCGACGAATCGGGACGACTCAGTGGACGTCGCGCCAGTACTCGCGCTTGAGCAGATAGGCCACGACGGCGAAGACGAAGAGGAAGATCAGGACCTTGGGGGCCAAGGCCTGGGCCTGCAGCCGGGATGGCTCGCCGACATAGGCCAGGAAGTTGGTCAGATCGAACATGGCGCGTTCGAATTCATCGGGCGACATGATCCCTTCCTGCACGAGTTCGAGGTGGCAGCCGGCACCGCCTTCTTCATGCCCCCCATCACCACACACCTGCTGCTGCACCCCCTGAAGCGGTTCCAGCACATTGGGCATGGCCACCAGCGGAAAAACGGTATTGTTCACGCCGGTTGGCCGCTGCGGATCACGATAGAACCCGAGCAGATAAGAGTAGACCCAGTCGGTTCCCCGCAACCGGGTCACGAGCGTCAGATCCGGCGGTGCGGCACCGAACCAGGCCTCCCCCTGCTCAGGCTCCATGGCGTTGCCCATCTGGTCATTGAAGGCCTGAGCATCGGCAAAGATCAGGTTCTCCTCGACCAACTCTCGGGGGATCTCCAGGTCGTCGGCAGCCCGCGCGAAGCGTTGATGCTCCAGAGAATGACACCCCATGCAGTAGTTGACGAAAAGCTGCATGCCATTCTGCAGCGAGGCCTTGTCATGCAGGTCCGGCGTCATGTCACGTAGTTGGGCGTCACCGCCACCGGCGGCAAGACCGGTCACCGGCAGCAAGGCGAGGCACAGTGCAAACAGTGATTTTCTCATCAGTCGGTCACCCTTTCCGGCACGGGCCTGGTCTTTTCCAGACGAGTGTAGAACGGCATCAGCAGGAAGTAGGCGAAGTACCCCAGGGTGCATATCTGGGCGATGGTCGTGCGCGTTTCCGTGGACGGCAGCACGCCGAGCACACCGAGCACGGTGAAACAGACCACGAACAGCCCCAGCATCCCCCGGGAGATCCACCCCTTGTAGCGCATGGAACGCACCGGGCTGCGATCCAGCCAGGGCAGCACGAACAACAGGCCGATCGCCAATCCCATGCAGACGACACCGAGAAACTTGGCCTCCAGCCCGAACACCGAGAAGGTGACGCCACGCAGGATTGCGTAGAAGGGCGTGAAGTACCACACCGGCGCGATATGATCCGGGGTCTGCAAGGGATCGGCCGGCTCGAAATTGGGCTTCTCGATGAAATAACCGCCCCCTTCGGGGAAGTAGAAGACCACCACGCAGAACACGAACAGGAACACGGCCACGCCGACCAGGTCCTTGACCGTGTAATAGGGATGGAAAGGGATACCATCCAGAGGCTTGCCATTGCTGTCGGTCTTGTCCTTGATCTCGATGCCATCGGGATTGTTGGAACCGACCTCGTGCAACGCCACGATATGCAGCACCACCAGCGCCAGTATCACGATCGGCAAGGCCACGACATGCAGGGCGAAGAAGCGATTCAGGGTGATGCCCGTGACCAGATAGTCGCCGCGAATCCACTCGGCCAGCCCCGGGCCAATAGCCGGGATAGCCGAGAACAGCGAAGTGATCACCTGAGCCCCCCAGTAGGACATCTGCCCCCAGGGCAACAGGTAACCCATGAAAGCCTCGGCCATGAGCGCCAGGTAGATGGCCATGCCGAAGACCCAGACCAGCTCCCTGGGCGCCTTGTAGGAGCCATACAGCAGGCCGCGAAACATGTGCAGATAGATCACCACGAAGAACGCCGATGCACCGGTGGTATGCAGGTAACGAATCAACCACCCCCACTCCACGTCACGCATGATGTACTCGACGGAAGCGAAGGCCTCCTCCGCCGTCGGCGTAAAGCTCATGGTCAACCAGATCCCGGTGAGGATCTGGTTGACGAGCACCAGCAGCGCCAGTGATCCGAAGAAGTACCAGAAATTGAAGTTCCTGGGCGCGTAATAACGGGACAGGTGGTCCTGCCACAACTGCGTGGCCGGGAAGCGCTCGTCGACCCAACGCATCACGCCACGCTGCGCCTTGGGCTTGTCGGGATTTCCCATCAGGCAGCCTCCTCGTCTTCACCGATACCGACAACGATTACCGCGTCGCTCTCGAAGTGATAGGGGGGGACCTCGAGGTTGAGTGGAGCGGGTACGTTGCGAAACACCCGGCCTGCCAGGTCAAAGCGCGAACCGTGACACGGGCAGAAGAAACCGCCGGGCCAGTCATCGACCCCGACGCCTTCGGCATTGGGTTCCGGTCTGAACAGCGGCGAGCACCCCAGATGGGTGCAGATACCGACGAAAACGCCGATCTCGGGCCGAAGGGAGCGTAACGGCCCCTGAACATACTCGGGCTGCTGCGGCTCGCTGGAATCGGGATCGGCCAGGCGATCCTCGCCCAGCGCCTCGGTGCGCTGAATCATTTCCGAGGAACGATCGAGAATCCAGACCGGTCGGCCACGCCACTCGACCACCATCCGCTGGCCGGGTTCGAGCTTGGAAATATCCGCCTTGACCGGCGCCCCCGCTGCCCTCGCCCTGGCACTGGGCTGCCAGGAAGACAAGAAGGGAACCGCCACACCGACTGCCCCTGCCGCCCCGATGACAGTCGTCGCAGCCACCAGGAAACGGCGTCGTCCCTTGTTCACGCCATCGTCTGCCATGTACTGGTTTCTCCGTCGGCTTGTCCGTCCCGAGAACACTGACGAGCGACGACACGGCTGGGTCAAAGGCTTGCGCACTGAATATCATGCGCCTCGAGCGATGCCGTACGCCGAAAGGATCAGCGTCTCCTTGTTGTTGTCATTCGTCGCGCCTGGACGCCACGCGATAACGGATCTCGCAGATAGCTAACATAGCAAGAAAAACGGCTACCTCACACGATAATGCTTTCCACGCGACCAAAGGCCCATAAAAAAACGCCCGGGTCGCATGACCCGGGCGTCGATATCGGCGAGCGTTGAAACTTAACGCTTGGAGAACTGCGGGCGACGACGCGCCTTGCGCAGACCGATCTTCTTGCGCTCGACTTCGCGGGCGTCACGCGTCACGTAACCCGCGTCGCGCAGCGGCCGGCGGAAGTCCTCGTTGTACTCCATCAGGGCACGGGTAATGCCGTGGCGGATAGCGCCGGCCTGAGCCGAACCACCGCCGCCCTTGACAGTGACGTAGACGTCGAACTGATCGAGGGTCTCGGTCAGCTCGAGGGGCTGACGCACGACCATGTGACCGGTAACACGACCGAAGTAATCGTTCAGTTCACGATTGTTGACGGTGATCTTGCCGGTACCTGCTTTCAGGAACACGCGGGCGGTAGAGGTCTTGCGGCGACCGGTGCCGTAATACTGCTGTGTCATGGCGAAGACTCCCTCAGATGTTCAGTTCTTGCGGCTGCTGGGCGGCGTGGGGGTGCTCGGTGCCGGCATAAACCTTGAGCTTGGCGTGCATGGCACGACCCAGCGGACCTTTCGGGAGCATGCCCTTGACCGCGAACTCGATGACCCGCTCCGGAGCGTAATCGATCATCTGCTCGAAATTCATGGAACGCAGACCACCCGGGTAGCCGGTGTGGCGATAGTAGTTCTTGGCAGTGGTCTTGTTGCCGGTGACCTTCACCTTCTCGGCATTGATCACGACGATGTAATCGCCGGTATCGACATGCGGGGTGTATTCCGGCTTGTGCTTGCCGCGCAGACGGCGAGCAATTTCAGTGGCCAGGCGACCAAGCGTCTTGTCCGCGGCGTCGACGACGTACCAGTCGCGTTCGACGGACTGCGGTTTGGCAGTGAACGTCTTCATGGGTGAATCACCAAATTGATGCGTTGGGCCCTACCGGCACGCCGGTGGAGGACCATCCCTATTTTTCTTGGTTGTCGCCTGCCCCATCGAGCCGAACGACAACTTTCGAGCGAGCGCGCATTCTACACGACACGCCACCGGCATGGCAACGCCGATGCGGAAGCCGGAAGCCGGAAGCCGGAAGCCGGAAGCCGGAAGCCGGGAGCTGGAAGCTGGAAGCTGGAAGCTGGAAGCTGGAAGCTGGAAGCTGGAAGCTGGAAGGCAGCATGCCCCCTACGGCCTGGGGTCAAGGTTTTCACTTCCCGCTTCAAGCTCCCGGCCCGGCTCCGCCGGGCCGGGTCAGGGCTTGTGCGGCAGTGCCAGGTAATCGTGGGACTGCATTTCCTGGAGCCGCGACAAGGTACGCTGAAACTCGAATTCCAGCTTGCCGTTGCCATACAACTGCTCCGCCGGCGCCTCGGCGGACATCAGCAGCTTGACGCCACGGTCATAGAACTCATCGACCATGTTGATGAAGCGCCGCGCCAGGTCATCGGTGGCGCCATCCATGCAGGTGACGTTGGACACCAGCACGCTGTGGTACTCGCGCGCCAGCTCGATGTAATCGTTCTGACTGCGCGGGCCATCGCACAGCTCGGCGAACTCGAACCACACCACGTCCTCGTGCAGCCGGCGCGTCTGCAGCATTCGATGATTGACCTCGACGGCGACATCCTGCTCGCCCTCGCCACCGACCAGCGACCGGAAGCTACGTTCCAGTTCGGTCTCGGCCTGCTCGTCCAGCGGCGAGTGGAATATCTCAGCCTGCTCCAGGGCACGTAGCCGATAATCGACGCCCGAATCCACATTGACGACCTCGCAGTGGCGCTCCAGCAGGTCGATCGCCGGCAGGAAACGGGCACGCTGCAGGCCGTCCTTGTAGAGGTCGGCAGGCACGATATTGGACGTTGCCACCAGCACCACATCCCGGGCGAACAAGGCCTCGAGCAGGTTGGCCAGGATCATGGCGTCGGTGATGTCCTTGACGAAGAACTCGTCGAAGCAGATGACCCGTGCCTCGTCGGCGAACTTGTCGGCCACCAGCGTCAAGGGATTGCGCTGCCCCTTGTAATGCTCGAGCTCATTGTGCACTCGCTGCATGAAGCGGTGGAAATGGGTGCGAATCTTCTCGGGAAAGGGCAGGGATTCGAAGAAGGCATCCACCAGATAGGTCTTGCCGCGCCCCACGCCGCCCCAGAAGTAGAGACCGGAGATCGTCGGCATGTCGGGCTCTTCCGGCATATCGCGCTTGCCGAACCAGCCCGACATGCGCGCCTTCAGGCCCTTGGCAGCGGACGCCGGGGCGCTGGAGCGGGCACGAGGCGTCGTCAGCAGTTCATCGAAGAGGCGTTGCAGATGCTCGACGGCCTGCTCCTGGGCCGGGTCGTACTGAAAGTCATCGCGCTCGAGATCGGCGCGATAGCGCGCCAGCGGCGAACCCGCTCGCGGCGCTTCAAGCGTTCTGTCGCTATCGCTCATGGGCATTCCTGGCGATCCACCCTGGCATGACATCGAAAGATCGGCATTATACGCGTCGTGGACGAGCTTGGCACCGTCGCCGAGGGTCGTTGACCCCGGCGCTGGCCCAGGCTCTATAATGGAGCGCCGTGCGGCTTCACCGCGAGAAGCCGCCGTCAGGCCGTACGACAGCTCAGGGAGAAGGAAGTGGAACAAGGCAATATCAATTGGGTGCTGGCCATCGCTTGCGTGCTGGCCGGCGTAGGCATTGGCGCCCTGGGCTATCACCTGCTCAATGGCGGCGCCAGAAGTGCACAGAAACTGCGACAGCGACTCGCCGAGCGCGATCGAGAGCTCAGCGAGCTGCGTACAGGACTGGGCGAACATTTCGACCGCGCGAACGGATTGCTCGATGCCCTCCTCGCCAATGGGCAGAGCCTGCAACGAGAAATGCAGGACAGCGCTGCCCAGCTCGACTCACCACAGCCACGCCAGCCCGACTTCGGCCAGGCCGACGAGACGCATGGCGACGTCAACGCCCCCCGCGACTATGCCGATGGCAACCGTGGCACCCTCTCCGAGGACTTCGGCCTGAAGGCCGGTGACGAGGCTCCCGCCCAGCCGCCACGCTACTGACATGACGACGAGCTCGCCCCGTCCGGGCCGGGGCGAGCGCCAGGCGTCCTCTGAAAACCACCTGCGCTCGCCGGCCTCCTGGGCAGCCCCTCATATCGCATCAGGCCGGATTATCGATATCCACGAAACGATGATCGACGCCGAAGCGCTCGACCAGCCACTCGCCGAGTGCCTGGACGCCGTAACGCTCGGTGGCATGGTGCCCCGCCGCCAGATAGTGAATGCCCATCTCGCGCGCCAGATGGGTGGTCCGCTCGGAGATTTCACCGGAAATGAAGGCGTCGGCACCGGCCTCGGCGGCCTGGACGATCATGTCCTGGGCCCCACCGGTGCACCAGGCAACGCGGCGCACCTCACCGCCCTCCGCTGACTCGACCAGCAGCGGGGAACGCGCCAGACGCTCGCCGACATGCTCGGCCAGATGACGCGGTGTCATCGGCTCGGACGGCGTACCATGCCATATCAACCCTTCGCCAAGCGCCCCGTCGACGCATCCCGCGACACCAAAGCCCAGGCGCTCGGCCAGGGCCGCGTTGTTGCCCAGGGTGGCATGGGCGTCCAGGGGCAGGTGATAGGCAAGCAGGTTGATATCGTGACGCATCAGGGTGGCCAGGCGTCGCCGCTTCATGCCGACGATATTGACCGGCTCGTTCTTCCAGAAATAGCCATGATGCACCAGCACCAGATCGGCCTCCCAGGCGACCGCCTCGTCGAGCAATGCCTGGCAGGCCGTGACCCCGCTCATGACTCGGCAGACCCGCTCCCGGCCGCTCACCTGCAGGCCGTTGACGGTATAATCCTTGAAACGTGCGGGGGCCAGTTGCTGATCGCAGGCCGCCACCAGCTCATCGCATGTCGTCATGAACCCTCCGGGCGTGGTACGGGATGAAATGTTACAATCGGCACATTGTAACCACCGCTCATTCCCCCCGCGACCACGCAGAAGGAACCTCGCCGCATGCGACGCGCCCTCCCCTATCTCTGGCCTGCCCTGATCGGTGTGCTGGCGGCCATCGTACTGCTCAATGCCTTTCCGCAACTACTGGGGCGCCAGGATAGCGATGACGGGTCCGGCACGGTCCTCCAGACTCGTCAGGATGAAAACACCACGGCCAGCGCCGATCGCCCGGCCCCGGAGATTCGCCAGGCGGCTCCGATGTCCCGCGACACAGGGCCGGTGAGCTATGCCGAGGCGGTCGAGCGAGCCGCTCCCGCGGTGGTCAACATCTACTCGTCGCGGGTGGTCGAACGCGATTCCCACCCCTTGATGTCGGACCCCTTCTTCCGCCAATTCTTCGGCGACGATGCCCCCAGCCGCCAACGCATGCTCTCGAGCCTGGGCTCCGGCGTCATCGTCAGTGAAGCGGGGTATGTACTCACCAATCACCACGTGATCAACGGCGCCGACCAGATCCAGGTGGCCCTGCGCGACGGTCGCGAGACCCTGGCCGACGTCGTGGGTACCGACCCCGAAAGTGACCTGGCGGTACTGCGTATCGACCTCGAAGACCCACCGGTGATCGAGCTCACCGACTCCCAGGACGTCGCCGTGGGCGACGTGTCACTGGCGATCGGCAACCCGTTCGGGGTCGGACAGACCGTCACCATGGGCATCATCAGTGCAACCGGTCGCAGCCATCTGGGACTCAGCGCCTACGAAGACTTCATCCAGACCGACGCGGCCATCAATCCCGGCAATTCCGGGGGCGCCCTGATCAACCCGGAAGGCGCTCTGGTCGGCATCAACACCGCCATTTTCTCGCGCTCGGGCGGCTCCCAGGGCATCGGCTTCGCCATCCCCGCCAACCTGGCGCGCAACATTCTCGAGGAACTGGTCACCAAGGGGCGCGTGGTACGCGGCTGGCTGGGTATCGAAGCTCAGGAACTCGACGCCGAGCTGGCGGCTTCCTTCGGTCTCGAGGCCCCCAGCGGCGTGGTCATCGCCGGTGTCGTACCGAACGGCCCGGCGGCCCAGGCCGGACTGCAGCCCGGCGACGTGCTGCTCGAGGTCGATGGCGAGCCGATTCTCGATCCACGCCAGACCATGAGCGACATCGCCGCTGTGGCACCGGGTACCGAACTGCCAGTGACGATCGTGCGCGGCGGCGAGACCCGGCAGGTTACCCTCGAAGTCGCCGAGCGACCCACACCGAGCCGCCCTTTTCCCTCCGAGCCTCAGGATTCCCCCAGCTCTCGGTCACCAGACGACCAATGACAGACGCCCCGCGGCGCGGGGCGTCAAAGGGGGCGGGCAGCTACTGCTCTCGTGCCGGACCCGACATCAATCCCGAATGCGGTACTCGGCACTACGCGCATGGGCGGTCAACGACTCGCCCCGCGCCAGCACCGAGGCGGTCGGGCCCAGGCTGGAGGCGCCTTTCGCCGAGCACTGAATCAGGGACGAGCGCTTCTGAAAGTCGTAGACCCCCAGTGGTGACGAGAACCGCGCCGTACCGGACGTCGGCAGCACATGGTTGGGGCCGGCGCAGTAATCTCCGAGGGCCTCGGCGGTATGCCGGCCCATGAAGATGGCGCCGGCATGCCGCACCTCGGGCAACCAGGCCTCGGGCGTCGCCACCGAGAGTTCCAGGTGCTCGGGAGCAATGCGATTGATCAGGGCCAGCGCCTCGTCGCGATCCCGGCACTGGATCAAGGCACCACGCGCACCCAGCGAAGCACGCACGATCTCCTCGCGTTCCAGGGTCGGCAACTGACGCGCCATGGACGCGGCCACCGTGTCCAGATGCGCCGCATCCCAGCTCACCAGGATGGCCTGGGCATCCTCGTCGTGCTCAGCCTGGGAGAAGAGGTCCATGGCCAGCCAGTCGGGATCGGTCTCCCCGTCGGAGACCACCATGATCTCCGACGGACCGGCGATCATGTCGATGCCGACCCGCCCGAACACCGCCCGCTTGGCGGTGGCCACATAGATGTTGCCGGGCCCGACGATCTTGTCCACCCGCGGCACGGTCTCGGTACCGTAGGCCAGCGCCGCCACCGCCTGAGCGCCACCGATGGTGAACACATGATCGACCCCGGCCAGATGGGCGGCGGCCAGCACCAGATCGTTGAGCACGCCATCCGGTGTCGGCACCACCATGACGATCTCACCGACCCCGGCGACATGGGCCGGGAGGGCGTTCATCAGCACCGAGGAGGGATAGGCCGCCTTCCCGCCGGGCACGTAGATGCCGGCACGATCCAGCGGTGTCACCTGCTGACCCAGCACGGTGCCATCTTCCTCGGTGTACTGCCAGGACTCCGGCTTCTGGCGCTCGTGGTAACGGCGGACGCGCTCGGCGGCATCGGCCAGCGCCTGACGCTGTATCGAGGGCAGATTGTCGTAGGCCTGACGCAGCCGCTCGGGCCCCAGCGTCAATTCCGTCATGTCCTCGACAGACAATCGGTCGAAGCGGTTGCTGTATTCTACCAGGGCGGCATCGCCACGCTGTTTCACCGCCGCCAGGATGTCATCGACGCGTTGTTGAACCTCGGCGTCGGAGACGCCCTCCCAGGCCAGCAGGGCATCGAGGCGCGCCTCGAAATCGGCATCCGTGGTGGTCAGACGGGCAATGTCCAGACCACCGGCAGGGGATTCGCTCATGACGGTTCCGTCCTCTCGCAACGGTTGACAGGTGGGAGGGCTCAGGCGGACGCCTGTTCACGGCGATGCGCGACCGCCTCCTGCAGACGTTGTATCAGTGGCTTGAGCCGCTCGTGCTTCATGGTCATGGCCGCCTTGTTGACCACCAGACGCGTGCTGATCGACGCGATCAATTCGCGCGGCTCCATGCCGTTGGCGCGCAGGGTATTGCCGGTATCGACGATATCGACGATCTCGTCGGCCAGGTTCATCAACGGCGCCAGTTCCATGGCACCGTATAGCTTGATGACCTCGGCCTGGATCCCCTGCTCCGCGTAATAGCGACGGGCCACCTCGATGAACTTGGTCGCCACACGGCGCCGGGCCTGTGCCGGCTCTGCGCCGGTGACGCCAGCCGTCATCAGCTTGCAGCGGGCGATTTCCAGATCCAGCGGCTCATAGAGCCCTTCGGCGCCATGTTCCAGCAGTACATCCTTGCCGGCCACGCCGACATCGGCCGCACCGAGCTGCACATAGGTCGGCACATCGGTGGCACGGATCACCACTATCTTGACGTCCGGCAGATTGGTGTCGAACAGCAGCTTGCGACTGGCCGACAGATCCTCGGCCGGCGTGATGCCGGCATCGGCCAGCAGCGGCAGCGTCTCGTCGAGAATGCGGCCCTTGGAAAGGGCCAGAATCAATTGCTTGCTCATGGTATTGCCCGTTGTCGGCTTCAGCCCGGCACGCGTCGAATCTTCGCACCCAGCAGTTGCAGCTTCTCCTCGATGCACTCGTAGCCGCGATCGATATGATAGATACGGTCCACCAGGGTCTCGCCGACCGCCATCATCGCCGCCACCACCAGCGAAGCCGAGGCACGCAGATCCGTGGCCATCACTGGCGCACCGGACAGGCTCTCGACCCCCGTGATCACGGCAGTATTGCCCTCCAGCGCAATGTCGGCGCCCATCCGATTGAGCTCCTGGACATGCATGAAGCGGTTCTCGAAGATCGTCTCGACGACCCGCGCGGTCCCCTCGGCCACCGCGTTCAGCGCCACGAACTGAGCCTGCATGTCGGTGGGAAAGGCCGGATAGGGAGCGGTACGCACACTGACCGCCCTGGGACGCTGGCCATGCATGTCCAGCGCGATCCAGTCATCACCGGCGGTTACCGTGGCACCGGCCTCTTCCAGCTTGGCCAGGACCGCCTCGAGAAGATCGGCACGGGTGTTGCGCACCCGAACCCGTCCACGCGACAGCGCCGCCGCGACCAGGAAGGTGCCCGTCTCGATACGGTCGGGCATGACATCGTGGGCCGCTCCATGCAGACGCTCGACCCCCTCGATGACGATGGTATCGGAGCCATGCCCGCGAATGTCGGCCCCCATCTTGATCAGGCACTCGGCCAGATCGACCACCTCGGGCTCGCGAGCGGCGTTCTCGAGCACCGTGGTGCCCTCGGCCAGGGTCGCGGCCATCAGCAGGTTCTCGGTGCCGGTAACCGTCACGGTGTCGAAGAAGATGGTCGCCCCCTTCAGGCGTCCATCGACCCGGGCCCGAATGTAGCCGCTCTCGACCCGGATGTCGGCCCCCATGGCCTCGAGTCCCCGAATATGCAGGTCGACGGGGCGCGACCCGATGGCACAGCCACCGGGCAGCGACACATCGGCCTGGCCGAAATGCGACAGCAGGGGCCCCAGCACCAGGATGGAAGCGCGCATCTTCTTGACCAGCTCATAGGGCGCATGACAGTCATGTACCTGGGAACCGTCGAGCTGGATACTCATGCGCTCGCCCATTACCGGTTGCACGCCCATGTGGCCGAGGAGCTCCAGGGTCGTGGTGATATCCTGCAGGTGCGGCAGGTTTCCGATGGTCACCGGCTCCTCGGCCAACAGCGTCGCGCAGAGTATCGGCAAGGCAGCGTTCTTGGCGCCACTCGCCCAGACCTCGCCATCGACGGGGCCGTTACCGGTAATGATCAGCTTGTCCATGTGGGTCGACCGTCAGGCCCCTTTTCTTGGGCGGCATCAGTTCTCGGCGGCATCTTGCCACTGTGCCGGTGTATAGGTACGGATGGTGATCGCGTGCAGCGCACCGGAGGCGATTTCCTCCGACAGGGCGCCATAGATCAGTTGCTGACGCTTGACTCGCGACAGCCCCTCGAAGACCTCGCCCACGGCGACCACCTGAAAGTCACAGCCCTCGCCCTGGATATGAAATTCGCAATCGTCGAGTCGGCTCTCGAGCAGCGCCTTGACCTCACTGGGATGCATCGGACCCTCACTTGTCTGTTAGTTCGACATCGAACCGTTCGTGCTGAACGACTCGATGATCAGCAGCAGGCAGAGTCGACATGGTAAAGAAAAGCGTGGCGCTTGGCGATGGCGGTCGAGGCCAGGCTCAGCGACCGGCCTCGACCGGCGCGACGATGGGCAGCAGGCTGTTCAGATCGGCGACCTCGGTCAATCGCGCCAGAGGGGCCGAAAGCCGTACGTCGCCGACGTCGAGCCCCGTCCGATGTGCCTGGCGCAACCATTCGAGCAGCACGCTGACAGCCGCGCTGCTGACACGATCGACGCCTTTCAGGTCGAAGGCCACCCGCCCCCCTCGACTACGGCCCTCGAGCCAGTGACGGCCGGCCTCGGCCAGGGCCGCGGCCCCGTCGAAATCGACGCTGCCGACCACCGTCAGGACGTCGTCGCCGGCCTCGAGGCGATTGGCCCCATCCTCGAGCAGGACACTCACTCACCCTCCTCCAGGTGCTCCACGTCCAACTCCGGCGCCCAGCCATCGATCACCGCATCATAGTCGCGATTCTGCGCGCGCATGGCCTGGTCGAACTGGTTGCGGAAGGTCAGGCCGAGATTGATGCCATTGACGATCACGTTGACGACCTTCCACTGGCCGTCATCGAGACGCATCGTGTAGCTGACCGGGAAGACGGTGCCATCGACCCCGACGACTTCCATGGACACGTTGGCCTGATCGTCGTAGCGCGATGCCTGCTGCGACTGCGGCACGCGGATCTCGCGATAATCGAAGGTGACCAGGCCCTTGGCGTAGGTATCGATCAGGGTCTGGCGAAAGGTCTCGACGAAGCGCGAACGCTGCTGGGGCGTCGCATTGCCAAAATAGCGCCCCATCACGCTGGCACCGATATAGCGAAAATCGGCCACATCGGCAAGATTGTCCTCGACGACCGCCTCGAGTTCGTCGGTGTGTCGGGAGAAATAGTCCCTGCGCCCCTCGATCTGGGACATCAGTGCCTCGACGCTGTCGCGTATCAGTGCTTCGGGATGCTCGACATCCTGAGCCTGAGCCGGCAGCGCCGCCGTCAGCATGATGAGAAGCAGCAGGCCGGCGTTCAGCCGGGCCAACGGGGAAGTTGAAATCATCATCGTCACTCCTTGGCCATGTTGGACACGAACTGCTGGATGAGCTCCTCCAGCACCAGGGCGGACTGGGTGTCGCGAATGCGATCGCCCTCGCCCAGGGTCTCGGGGGCACCGCCCACCGAGAGTCCGATGTATTGCTCACCCAGAAGCCCTGACGTCAGGATCGCGGCCGTGCTGTCCTCGGGGAGCGTATCCTCGAGACTGCCATCGAGCTCCATGATCACATGGGCATCGTACCAATCGGTATCCAGCTCGATGCTTTGCACTCGGCCCACGGTGACACCGGCCATGGTGATTCGAGCACGCGGCTTCAGACCACCGATATTGGCGAAATTGGCTTCCAGCTCGAAGCTGCTTTCGGGGCGCTCGAGGCTGAGACCGCTGACTCTCAGGCCGAGAAATACCAACCCGAGAATACCGGCCAGCATGAACAGCCCGACTCCCAGCTCCATCGTCTTGCTACGCTTCATTGCGTGTCTCCGAACATCAGGACAGCCCTCCGAACATTACCGCGGTCAGCACGAAATCCAGCCCCAGCACCGCCAGGGACGCATACACCACGGTGCGCGTCGTGGCCCGAGAAATCCCCTCCGAGGTCGGCACCAGGGCATACCCCTGATACACCGCGATCCAGGTCACCACCAGGGCGAAGACCAGACTCTTGAGCAGGCCATTGCCCACATCCGCGATGAAATCGACGCTGGCCTGCATGTTGCCCCAGTAGGATCCCTCGAAGACGCCGAGCCACTGTACCCCTACCAGCTGGCCACCCCAGACGCCGACCACACCAAACCCGATGGTCAGCAGCGGCAACGCCACGAACCCGGCCCAGAGACGCGGCGCCACCACGCGGCGCAACGGATCGACACCGATCATCTCCATGCTGGTGAGCTGCTCGGTGGCCTTCATCAGGCCGATCTCGGCGGTCAATGCCGAGCCCGCACGACCGGCGAACAGCAAGGCCGCGACCACCGGCGCCAGCTCGCGCAGCAACGACAGGGCCACCATCTGCCCCAGGGCGTCCTCGGCACCGAAATCGACCAGGATGGTATAGCCCTGGAGCGCCAGCACCATGCCAATGAACAACCCCGAGACCAGCACGATGGCCAGCGACATCACGCCGACGAAATGCACTTGCCTCAACCACAGACGAAAGCCTTCGGCGGAGGGGACGCCGAACATCGACTGGACGAGGAAAATACCGGCATCCCCGAGACTCTCCAGGGTCTCGCATCCCCAGCGCCCCAGTCGCACGATGCGTTCGATCATCGCGGTCCTCCCGCGCCCAGCAGGTCGGCATGGAAATCGCGAGCCGGGTAATGAAACGGCACCGGCCCGTCGGCTTCGCCATGGACGAACTGTCTCACCCGAGGGTCACGATCCACATCGAGTTCGTCCGGCGCCCCCCTGGCCATGACCCGGCCATCGGCGATCACATAGACATAATCGGCGATCGACAGTGTCTCCTTGATATCGTGGGAGACCACCACGGCGGTCAGCCCAAGAGCCTCATTGAGCCGGCGGATCAACTGCACCAGCACCCCCATGGAAATCGGATCCTGACCGACGAAGGGCTCGTCATAGAGGACCAGTTCAGGGTCCAGGGCAATGGCTCGCGCCAGGGCCACTCGGCGCGCCATGCCACCGGACAGCTCGGCGGGCGTCAGTTCGCGGGCGCCGCGCAACCCGACGGCCTGCAGTTTCAGCAAGACCAGATCACGAATCATCGACTCGGGAAGATCGGTATGCACGCGCAGCGGGAAAGCCACATTTTCGTACACGTCGAGATCAGAGAACAGGGCACCGCTCTGGAACAACATGCCCATGCGCCGACGCAACTTGAACAGCGCCTTGCGCGACAGCGCATGCACGTCCTCGCCGGCGATACGCACACGCCCGGCATCCGGCACGAGCTGACCCCCGATCAGTTTGAGCAGGGTCGTCTTGCCGGTACCACTAGGGCCCATGATGGCGGTGATCCGCCCACGCGGTATCGCCATGTCGACGCCGCGGAAGATCGCCGTCTCGCCGCGGGAATAATGCAGGCCCTCCACTTCAACGAAAGGGGAGTCGGTCATCCGTTCGCTTTCCCAACCAGAATTATCGAACATCGTATCCTAACCAGGTCTCGGCGCGCCAGCACAGCAGCCACCAGCTTGCGCCAGCATGATGCAGCATGTTCAATAGGCCACCTTTTCCGCCACGGATAGCTTGCCAGTGATGCTGATTCCCGTCCTCCTCGTGATTCTCGGCCTCGGCGGCCTGCTATGGAGCGCCGACCGTTTCGTCGGCGCTGCCGCCGCCACCGCCTGCCGCGCCGGCATGAGCACCATGCTGGTCGGCATGACCATCGTCTCGATCGGCACCTCGGCGCCCGAGATCGTCGTCTCGGTCATGGCCTCACTGGATGACGCGCCCAACCTGGCCATCGGCAACGCCCTGGGCTCGAACATCGCCAACATCGGCCTGGTACTGGGTATCACCGCCCTGGTCGTGCCTGTCCCCGTACGCTTCTCCATCGTACGCAAGGAACTGCCGCTGCTGCTCGGCGCCACGGGGCTGGCCGGCTATGCTCTGGCCAACGGCCAGCTCGATCGCCTCGATGGCCTGCTGCTGGTACTCCTGCTGATCTTCAGCCTGTGGTGGCTGTTTCGCGCCGATACACCGGGGGCAGCGGATACCGACGCCGAGATCCCCGACATGTCCCTGCTGCACGCCCTGGCCTGGCTCGCCCTGACCCTGATCGTGATGGTGGCGAGTTCTCGCGCCCTGGTCTGGGGGGCCAGTGAACTGGCCCGCGCCTTCGGTATCAGCGAGCTCGTGATCGGCCTGACCATCGTCGCCATCGGCACCAGCCTGCCCGAGCTCGCCGCCTGCGTGGCCAGTGCCCTGAAGCGCCATCACGACCTGGCCATCGGCAATGTCATCGGCTCGAACCTGTTCAACATGCTCGCCGTGCTTCCCCTGCCCGCATTGATGCGCCCGGGCGCCACCGATCCCGCGGCGGCTGGACGCGACTACCCGGTGATGCTGCTGCTGACCCTGGCACTGGGCATGCTGCTACTATGGCAGCGTCACGGACACATCAAGCGCCTGCCGGGCGCCCTGCTGGCGCTGGTCTATCTCGCCTACCTGATCTGGCTGGGCAGCAACCAGGCCATCACCTGACCCTTGAGTGAAACCCAATGACGGGCAACAATCTCTGCCATGACTGACGCTACCTCTCCCTCCGCCCTGCTGCGTGCCAGCGCCACCCGCACCCTGACGCTGGAACAGCAGGCCATCGGCGCCTTGATCGAGCATCTCGACGATGACTTCGAGCGTGCCTGCGAGCTCATTCTGGCCTGCCCGGGTCGGGTCGTGGTCACCGGCATGGGAAAGTCCGGCCACATCGGCGGCAAGATCGCCGCCACCCTGGCCAGCACCGGCACGCCGGCCTTCTTCGTCCATCCCGGCGAAGCCAGCCACGGCGATCTCGGCATGATCACGCCGGGCGATGTGGTCCTGGCGCTGTCGCACTCGGGAGAGACCGCCGAAGTCACTGCCCTGCTGCCGCTGCTCAAGCGACTGGGAACGCCGTTGATCAGCATGACGGGGCGCCCCGGCTCCACTCTGGGGCGTCATGCCGAGGCCCACCTCTACGCCGGCGTCGAGCGTGAAGCCTGCCCGCTCGACCTGGCCCCCACCTCCTCGACCACCGCCGCGCTCGCACTCGGCGACGCCCTGGCCGTGGCCCTGCTCGAGACGCGGGGGTTCACCGCCGAGGATTTCGCCCTTTCACATCCCGGCGGCAGCCTTGGCAAGCGATTGCTGCTGCGGGTCTCGGACCTCATGCACCAGGGCTCCCGACTGCCCAGGGTGGCCTCCGGCAGCCCGCTGCGCGATGCCTTGCTGGAGATCACCCGCCAGGGACTGGGCTTCACCTGTGTCGTCGACCCCGACGACGTCCTGGTCGGCGTCTACACCGATGGCGACCTGCGGCGTACCCTCGACCAGCATGCCGATCTGACCGACCTCAAGGTCGATGACGTCATGACCGCACCGGGCAAGCGCATCTCGCCCGACATCCTGGCCGCCGAAGCCGTGCGCATCATGGAAGACAATCGCATCACCGCACTGGCCGTCGTGGACACCGACGGCCATCCGGTCGGCGCCCTGCACATGCACGACCTGCTGGCCAGCGGCGTGATCTGAACCCAAGGAGTTGCCATGCGCCACGATGATGCCCCCTCGTCCCTCCCTCAGTTGCTTGACCGCCTGCAGCAGGTACGCCTGCTGGCACTGGATGTAGACGGCGTGCTCACCGACGGACGACTCTACTTCCAGGCCGACGGCGACGAGATCAAGACCTTTCACACCCTGGACGGCCACGGCATCAAGCTGGTGCAAGGCGCCGGCATCGAGGTGGCGCTGATCACGGGCCGCGACTCGCCGATGGTCAGCCGCCGCGCCGCTGCGCTCGGCATCTCCCATCTCCATCAGGGCATCTCGCGCAAGCTTCCCGTGCTGCAACAACTCTGCGCGCGACTCGAGATCGAGCTCGACCAGGTCGCCTACTGCGGCGACGACATGCCCGACCTGGCGGCCATCCACCAGGCCGGCGTCGGCATCAGCGTGCCCGGCGCACCATGCTATATCCGCCGGCACGCCGACTGGGTCACCGATCGGGCCGGCGGGCACGGCGCGGTTCGCGAGATCTGCGACGCCCTGCTGCAGGCCCAGGGGCAATGGGACGCCGTGCTCGACACCTATCTGAACGATCGGGCCTGATCCCATGCGTCTAGCGCGCCCCGGTTTTCGCACCTGGCTGCTGTTGCTCCTACTGATTCTGGGCGGCGGCCTGGCCCTGCTCGATTCGCGCGAAACCGATGCCCCCGGTCCGGTGCCGCAGGATGCCGCCGGCGAACCGGACTACTATCTGGAAGATGTCGAGGCGACACGTTTCGATGCCGAGGGCCGCCCCCATCAGCACCTCGTCACGCCTCGCCTGGTGCACACGCCCATCGACGACGTCACGCGCCTGGAACGTCCCGTTGTCAGACTCCGCGACGATGATGGCCGGCGCTGGTTCGCCCGAGCCGAACAGGGCCGCCTGGAAACCGGCGGCAACCCCCTGGTGCTCAACGATGACGTTCACCTCGAAGCGCCCGAGGAGCGCTGGCACCTGACCACTCGGACACTGCACTACGATGCCGACACCGGCCATGCCTGGAGCGAGACGCCGGCCACCCTCAGCCAGCCCCCTCAATCGTTGCGAGGCGACCACTTCGACGCCTGGCTTCATGACAATCGCGCTCGACTGACCGACAATGTCCGCGGCCATCATCCGCCGGCAACCGACGAGGACCCCGAGCCATGACGCGACAGTCCCTCGCCCCCCTGCTGGGCCTGACACTGACCATGCTGACGCTTGCTGCCCCCCCGGCACTGGCGCTGGAAGGCGACGCCAGCGCGCCGATTCAGGTCGAAGCCGACCGACTGGATCTCGACGACCGTGCCGGCACCGCCGTCTATCAGGGCGACGTCAGCATCCAGCAAGGCAGCATGCGCCTGACCGGTGCACGGGTGGAAATCCGCCGCAACGACGACGGCCAGTTGAGCCAGGCCATCGCCACCGGCGAGCGTGCCTACATCGAACAGAAACCCGCCCCCGACGAACCGCTGGTGCGCGGCTGGGGGCAACGCATCGTCTACCATGTGGCCGAGCGTCGCATGGAGCTCGTCGATCAAGCCGAACTCCACCAGGGTGGTGACACCTTCGACGGGGGCTATCTGGAGTATTTCCTCGACCGTCGCGTGGTCCAGGCGCGCTCCTCCGCCGAGGGCGTCGAGGGCAATCAGCGGGTACGCATGACCCTGGAACCCGAGCAGCAGGACTCTCAATGAAGACGCTCCATGCCCGTCATCTGGCCAAGAGCTACAAGCGCCGCCGCGTGGTCCACGACATCAGCCTGGAGATCGGCCAGGGACATATCATCGGCCTGCTTGGCCCCAATGGGGCCGGCAAGACCACCTCCTTCTACATGATCGTGGGCCTGGTCCGCGCCGATGCAGGACAGGTCGCCATCGACGATCGAGACCTGTCCGACGCCGCCATGCACGAGCGCGCCCACGCCGGCATCGGCTACCTGCCCCAGGAAGCCTCGATCTTTCGCAAGTTGAGCGTGGCCGACAACATCATGGCCATCCTCGAGACGCGCAAGGACCTCGATCGTGCCGGCCGCCGAGCCCGTCTCGAATCGCTGCTGGAAGACTTCCACGTCACCCACATCCGTGACAACGCCGGCATGACCCTGTCCGGTGGCGAACGACGTCGAGTGGAAATCGCACGCGCCCTGGCGACCGAGCCCGACTTCATCCTGCTGGACGAACCCTTCGCGGGCGTGGACCCGATTTCGGTCGGCGAGATCAAGGACATCATCCGCCAGCTCAAGGCGCGCGGGATCGGCGTACTGATCACCGATCACAACGTCCGCGAGACGCTCGACATCTGCGACGGCGCCTACATCGTCGGCGACGGCCAGATCATCGCCGAGGGCAACGCCGAGGCAATCCTCGCCAACCAGCGGGTACGCGACGTCTATCTGGGCCAGGACTTCCGGCTCTGAGCCGCTTCCTGTCGAGACAGGAAACTCCCCCGGGAATCACAACAAGCTGATATAAGAGTTACTTTATCGACAAGGCATGAAAATTGCCAATGGCATGATAATTGCTTGAAACAAGGCTTGCATGCGTGGATTCAGCGGACTAGGGTGGGGTTTTCTCGCACGTTGAGCGGATCTCTTTTCCTATGGCCATGAAGGCTTCCCTGCAACTGCGGCTCGGCACCCAGCTGACCATGACGCCTCAACTGCAGCAGGCCATCGCCCTGTTGCAGCTTTCCACCCTCGATCTTCGTCAGGAAGTCCAGCAGGCCCTGGAATCCAATCCCATGCTGGAGCTCGACGATGACTTCGGCGAACAGGCGGTCGGCGACGCTCCCGAGGATGACTGGGCCAGCGAGATTCCCGATGAATTGACCGTCGACAGCGACTGGTCGGATACCTATCAGGATGCCGGACTGGGAAGCCTGGGAGGCACCGGTAGCGGCGAAGCCCCCGACTTCGAGCGCCAGGCGGCCGGCCAGAGCCTACAGGGACACCTGGCCTGGCAACTGGCCATGAGCGGCCTGGATGAGCGTGCCTCGCGTATCGCCGAAAGCCTGATCGACGCGGTGAACGACGATGGCTACCTGGACCAGCCCCTGGACGAGATTCGCGATGGCCTGCGTGCCCAGGGCCTGGACGGGCTATCCAGTCGCGAGGTCGAAACCGTGCTGCTGCGGGTACAGCAATTCGATCCCACCGGCGTCTTCGCGCGCGACCTGCGGGAATGCCTGATGCTACAGCTCGCGACCCTGCCCCAGGACACTCCCCGGCTCCCGCAGGCTCGGCGCCTGGCCCGCCAATTCCTCGAAGCCCTGGCCGGCGATGACCGACGCCTGCTGAAGCGACGCCTCGGCCTCGACGATGAGGCCCTCGACGAGGCGATCGCCTTGATCCGGGGGCTCGACCCCCGCCCAGGCAGCGCCTTCGCCCGCGAAAGCGACGACTATGTCATTCCCGACCTGGTCGCCCGACGCACCGAAGACGGCTGGCAGGTCGAGCTCAATCCCGAGGCCATGCCACGCCTGCGCATTCAGCCCGACTATGCCGCCTTGATCCGACGCGCCGACAAGAGCCAGGACAACCAGTTTCTCAAGGACAACCTGCAGGAAGCACGCTGGCTGCTCAAGAGCCTTGCCAGCCGCAACGACACCCTGCTCAGGGTCGGCCGCGAGATCATGGTCCGCCAGCTGGATTTCCTGGAGCACGGCGAGGAAGCCATGAAACCGCTCATCCTGGCCGACGTTGCCCAGGCCGTGGAGATGCACGAATCGACCATTTCACGGGTGACCACCCAGAAATACATCCACACACCGCGCGGCGTGTTCGAGCTCAAGTATTTCTTCTCCAGTCATGTCGGCGGTGGCGATGATGCGCACTCCAGCACCGCCATCCGCGCCCGGATCCGCAAGCTCATCCAGGAGGAATCGGCACGCAAGCCGCTCTCCGACAACAAGCTCGTCAGCCTGCTCGCCGAGGAAGGGATCGACGTGGCGCGGCGGACAGTGGCCAAGTATCGCGAATCGATGAGCATCCCCTCCTCGAGCCAACGCAAGCGCCTTCGCTGAGCGTTTACGCCGGGGCCCCACGACGGCGTCGCACAGGGGGTTTGCTCGACTCCAAAAAGGGTTACAATCGAGGCACAACCCAAGGAGCAAGGAGCGTGTCATGCAAGTCAACCTCACCGGCCATCATGTGGAATTGACCGACGCCCTGCGTGACTATGTCCAAGAGAAGCTCGCGCGCCTCGAACGTCATTACGACAACATCACTACCGTGCAAGTCACGCTCTCCGTGGAGAAAGAACGTCAACAGGCTGCCTGTACCCTGCATGCTGCCGGTGCCGACCTGCATGCCGAAGCGATGGACGGCGACATGTACGCTGCCATCGATGCCCTCGCCGACAAGCTCGATCGCCAGTTGGTGAAACACAAGGAAAAATCCCAGGCGCGCGCCCAGGGCGCCGCCGGCGCACGCTGACCCGTCATGACTCTGGAAACTATCCTTCCCCCCGAGCGCACCCTTTTCGATGTTCCCGGGGGGAGCAAAAAGCGCGTACTGGAATTCTTCAGCACCTTCATCGCTCAGAACACACCCAGCCTCGACAGTCAGGAGGTCTTCAGCCGCCTGATCGGTCGCGAGCGTCTGGGCAGCACGGGCATCGGGCACGGGGTAGCCATCCCCCACTCCCGTAACCCGCACTGCAAGGCCCCCATCGCCGGCTTTCTGAAGCTCGCCGACCCGATCGACTTCGATGCGGTCGACGGCGACCCCGTCGATCTGGTGTTCGTGCTGCTGGTTCCCGAGCAGGCCGACGACGCCCACCTGGCTCTACTGGGCCAGGTCGCCGCCGTGATGAATGACGCCGACACACGCAATGCCCTGCGTCGCGCCGATAGCCAGCATGCCCTGCACGAGCGACTCATCGAGGCAATACGCCGACAGGCGCCGGCCGAGCACGACTGACGGAACCAATACCCGGGGCCTTCCGGCCAGCTACTCGACCAGGAGATCCGCCATGCAGATCGTGATCATCAGCGGCCGTTCGGGCTCGGGGAAGTCGATCGCCCTGCAGGCGCTGGAGGATCTCGGCTTCTACGCCATCGACAACCTGCCGGCCATGCTGCTCGGCTCACTGGTGGATGAGCTGCACGATGCCCAAGCACACAGTTCCATCGCCGTCAGCATCGATGCCCGCAACCTGCCGCATGCCCTGCAACGCTTCCCGACGCTACTCCATGAGCTGCGCGACCGGAAAGTCCAGTGCCAGGTGGTCTATCTCACCACCGACGCACGCATCCTGCTCGAGCGCTACTCGGCCACTCGACGCCGCCATCCACTGACCCGCAACAACCGGATGACGCTGGCCGAGGCCATCGACCAGGAGGAGGCCTCCCTGGCGGAAATCCGCGATCTCGCCGACCTGGTGATCGATACCTCCCGTCTCTCGGTGCATGATCTACGGGGCCGCATCGCCGACCAGGTGGCCGAGCGCGGACAGGAAGCCCTGGCCCTGACCATCGAATCCTTCGGCTTCAAGCGCGGCGTTCCGCTCGACGCCGACATCGTCTTCGACGCACGCTGCCTGCCGAATCCTTATTGGGACCCTTCACTGCGCGATGCCACCGGGCGTGACTCGAGCGTCATCGCGTTTCTCGACGGCTATCCGATGGTCGACGAGATGCGTCGGGACATCCTCGCCTGGGTAGAGCGCTGGCTACCCCGCTACCTGGCCAGCCAGCGCAGTTACCTCACCGTGGCCATCGGTTGCACCGGTGGCCAGCATCGTTCGGTCTACCTGGCCGAACGCCTGGCCCACGACCTTGCCGTTCAGCAACCCAGCGTTCGCCTGCGTCATCGTGAACTGGGCATTCATCTCAGCCGCCTCCCCTCGGAAACGACGTCCTCAACCGAACAAGACGATCACGACCACGAAAAGGAACCCTGAGTCCGTGCCGAGTCGAAAGCTCACCCTGACCAACAAGCGCGGCCTGCACGCCCGCGCCGCCACCCGCCTGGTCCAGTGCTGTCAGCCCTATAACGCCACCGTCACCGTCACCCACGGCGGCCAGACGGCCGACGCCGGCAACATCATGTCGCTGCTGATGCTCGCCGCCCCCTGCGGCACCGAATTGCTCGTGGAAGCCGAAGGCGATGACGGCGACACCGTCCTGGATGCGCTGGAGGAACTGTTCGAAGCCAGGTTCGACGAAGAAGCCTGACAGCTGGAAGCTGGAAGCTGGAAGCTGGAAGCTGGAAGCTGGAAGACACCATGAACCCCGAAGTCGTGGTGTCAAGGTTTTTCTTACAGCTTCCAGGCGCGAAGCGCCGCTCTTCCAGCTTCAAGCTTAAGCCCGGCGAAGCCGGGCCGGGCGAAGCCCGGCTCAGCCGCCCGCGACGGTCATCTCGTCGATCAGCCAACTGCCGGTATGAATGCTGCCTCGGGTATCGATGTCGTCGCCGATGCCCACCAGCCCCTGGAACATCGTCTCGAGGTTGCCGGCGATGGTGAACTCTTCCACCGGGTGCTGGATCCTGCCGTTCTCGACCCAGAAGCCGGCGGCACCACGGGAGTAATCCCCGGTCACGCCATTGACGCCCTGGCCCATCAGCTCGGTCACCAGCACGCCACGATCCATGCGTGCCAGGAGCGTCTCGAGTGATTCCAGCGGCGCCGCGATACGCAGGTTACGGGCGCCACCGGCGTTGCCGGTGGTCGACATGCCCAGGCGTCGCGCGCTGTAGGCGGAAAGCAGATAGCTGGCCAGCCGCCCCTGGTCGATGAAGACATTGTCACGGGTCTGGACCCCATCCGCATCGAAGGGGCTGCTGGCCATCGCGCCGACTTCCATGGGACGCTCGCTCAGCGAGAACCACGCCGGGAATAGCATGGTATCCAGGCGCTCGCACAGGAAGGAGGACTGGCGATACAGGGCGCCGCCGGCAATGGCACCCAGCAAGTGTCCGACCAGCCCGGAAGCGAGCGAAGGATCGAACAGCACCGGCATGCGACCGGTGGCCGGACGCCCGGCGCCCAGACGCTGCAGGGTACGCTGCGCCGCGCTCTCCCCCACGGCAGCGGGATCCCGCAGCGCACGCGGATCACGTGCCGTGGTGTAATCGTAGTCCCGCTGCATGCCCGAGGCATCCTCGGCGATCAGCAGACATGACAGCGAGTGCCGGCTGCCCCGCTGCCCCCCCAGGAAACCATGGCTGTTGGCATAGACGTTGACGCCCTCGCCGCTGGACAGGCTGGCCCCCTCGGAACTGCGGATGCCCTCGACGCCACGCCCGGCATTCTCGCAGGCGAGGGCCAGCTCGATGGCCTCCTCGGTGGAGAGGGGCCAGGGATGGTGCACATCCAGATCCGGGAAACGGGTCGCCATCAATTGGGCATCCGCCAGACCGGCGGCGGAATCCTCTCCGGTATAGCGCGCGATGGCCAACGCCTTCTCGACCACATCGCGAACCGACGCCTCGCTGGCATCGGACGATGACGCACTTCCCTTGCACTGCCCCACGTAGACGGTCACCGCGATGCCCTGATCCCGCGACAATTCCACGGTTTCCACATCGCCCTCGCGCACGCTGACGCCGATGCCCTGATCGACGCTGGCTCCCACCTCGCAGGCATCGGCCCCCAACCGGCGCGCCAGCGCCAGGGCCTCTTCGGCACGGGTTTCCAACAGGGCCTGCTGCTCGGCGGCATCAAAAGCCTGTGTCATCGATCTGTCTCCTCACTCGGCCGGCTCTCGGGGCCGGCACTTCACAATATCGCGATTATCCAGCCCATGACGACGGGCTGGTATACTGGGCCGACTTCACGTTCCCTAACCCCAGGACACGGCATGACCCAGGATGATTCCTTCCCGACCGACGAGCGGCCCAGCAAGTCCCAGCTCAAGCGCGAGATGCACGCCCTCCAGTCTCTCGGAGAGCGGCTCATCGCCATGAACGAAGCCGAGCGGGCCCGCTTCCCCCTCTCCGACGAACTCCTGGCCGCCATCGACGAAACCGGCCGCATCCGTGCCCGGGAAGCCCGTCGGCGTCACATGCAATACGTCGGCAAGCTGATGCGCCGCGAAGACCTCGACGGTATTCGGGCAGTGTTCGACGAACTCGACCGCGAACAGCTACAACGCGACCATGCCTTCCATCGCCTCGAGAAATGGCGGGACCGCCTGATCGACGAGGGCGACAACGCCGTCGCCGCCTTCATCGACGCCTTTCCCGACACCGACCGCCAGGCCCTGCGCCAGTTGATCCGCAACGCCCGCCGCGAACGCGACCAGGGGAAGCCCCCCACCAACGCCCGCCGACTGTTCAAGCTGATCCGCGAGACGGCCGGCCTCTAAAGCCAGAAGCTTGAAGCCTGAAGCTGGAAGTTACCCCTGTCAGGCCATGGGTTTCTCTTCCAGCTTCCAGCCGCGAAGCGGCGCTCTTCCCGCTTCGAGCTTCATGACTGAGTCCCGCCCACGGTCAGCTCATCCAGCTTCAAGGTGGGCTGGCCCACCCCGACCGGTACGCCCTGGCCTTCCTTGCCGCAGACTCCAATGCCGGTGTCCAGCTCCAGGTCATGGCCGATCATCGACACCCGGCCCATGGCTTCCGGGCCATTGCCGATCAGGGTCGCGCCCTTCACCGGCGCGGTGATGCGACCGCCTTCGATCAGATAGGCTTCGCTTGCCGAGAACACGAACTTGCCGGAGGTGATATCCACCTGGCCGCCGCCGAAACTCACCGCATAGATGCCGCGATCGACACTGCCGATGATGTCGGCGGGATCATCCTGGCCGGCCTGCATGTAGGTATTGGTCATGCGTGGCATCGGCAGGTGGGCAAAGGACTCCCGGCGGGCATTGCCGGTCGGTGACATGCCCATCAGGCGAGCATTGAGCTTGTCCTGCATGTAGCCGGTGAGGATGCCGTCCTCGATCAAGGTCGTGCACTGCCCAGGCGTGCCCTCGTCGTCCACGCTCATGGAGCCGCGACGGTCGGCCAGGGTCGCATCATCGACCACGGTGACACCGGGGGCGGCCACACGCTCGCCCATGCGACCGGCGAAGGCGGAGCTGCCCTTGCGATTGAAATCGCCTTCGAGTCCATGCCCCACCGCCTCGTGAAGCAGAATGCCCGGCCAACCGGCGCCCAGCACCACTGGCATCTGGCCGGCCGGCGCGTCGATCGCTTCCAGGTTGACCAGGGCCTGCCGCACGGCTTCCCTGGCGAACCGCTCGGCGACATTGTCGTCGCGCAGACGAGCCATGGAGTAACGCCCGCCACCGCCGGCACTGCCACGCTCGCGACGTCCATTTCGGACCACGATGACGCTGACGTTGAAACGCACCAGGGGACGGATATCCACCGCCTGGGTACCGTCGCTGGCTCGCACCAGGACCACCTCGTAGACACCGGTCAGCGAGGCGCTGACCTGCTCCACGGCAGGATCCGCCGCACGGGCCACACGATCGGCCAGCTTGAGCATGGCGATCTTGTCCTCGGCGGACAGGCCGGCCAGCGGATCGACACCGGCATAACGCGCCTCGGTCCCCACCTGAATGCACGGCGCCGTCGCCAGGCGGTCACCGCTTCTGACGATGCCGGACGCGGTGCGACCGGTCTCTGCCAGGGCATCGGCGGTGATCTGGTTGGAATAGGCAAAGCCGGTCTTCTCCCCGGCCATGGCACGTACGCCGACGCCACCATCGATGTTGTAGCTGGCGTCCTTGACCTCGCCATCCTCGAGCGACCAGCCCTCATGCCAGCTGCGCTGGAAATAGAGGTCGGCATAATCGATGCCGGGGCCCAGGGCATGCCCCAGCCCGGCATCGAGGGTATCGAGGTCGAGGCCACCGGGCGCGAGCAATACCTCGCCGACCCGATCGAGCATGGAAGACGTCTGTGATGTCATTCGGCACTTTCCAGAGAGATGCGCGGCGAGGTCCATGGGCCCCGCACGCGATAGTGAATTCGGGTCACGCGGTCGATGACATCGCCGAATATCTTGTCGGCGACGAACAGCGCGCCACCTACCACCGGGGCACCGGCGATCACCGCCGCCAGGGGCAGGTTATTGCTCACGGGCACTGTGACGCCGAGCCGCTGATCGAGTTCCCGGCGCACCAGGTCGACACTGCCCTCCAGCGTGAAGTGGGTGGCGGCACCATCGATCGTCACCGGACCGCGCGTTTCCAGCACTCCACCATACAGGGTTGCATCGCCGCTGACACTGTCGAAGGCGGTGCCACGACCGGTGACATCCGAGAAATCCAGCCGCAGCCGGCGTAGCAGGTTGTCCACGTTCAGAAGGCCGACCAGCCGGGCCGAGGGTGACTCGAGATTGGCGAAACGTCCGTCGCGCAATTCGATACCCAGATTGCCCCGGGACCGTGCCAGAGCGAACTGCCAGGGTGCTCCGGGCCAGGCCAGCTGGCTATCGACCCGGGTTTCGGCACTGCTCACCGCCACCGGCTGGTCCAGGGCGTGTAGCGCCGTGCCGATATCGCCGCCCTCCAGGGAAAGCCGTGAGCGGGTCAGGCTGGCCCCGGGGCCGGAGGCCTCCCAGGTCAAGTTGCCCCGGGCATCGATCTCGCCGAGGCTGAGTGCCACGGGATCCAGGACCAGTTGGTCAGGGGTGGTCCGCCAACTGGCGTTGAAAGCGCCGAGAGAGCGCGATCGCCAGCGCAACGACTCGACGCTGAGCTGCCCGGCCGGTACCTCCCCGATCCCGTCCGGCATCGCTACCGGAGTCGGTGGTACATCGAGCTCCTGGAACAGCGTCCCCGAGCCTTGCCCGGCTGCATCGTCGGCGCCATCCGGCACCAGGTCGTCCAGGCGCAGGCGATTCAGCGTGATATCCAGGGGCGCAGAGCGGCGCGGCCGGTACTCGAGCCGCCCCGACAGCAGACTGCCATCCAGGTCCAGTCGCCAGCCATCGCCGAGGGGCGCGCCGTCGACGATCATCGAGCCCAGGCAACGCTCGTCGATGCTCAGGCACTCGGTATCCAGGGCCACCCGCGATACCTTGACGGCGCCACCACTCCCGCCATTCGAGCCGCCGCCAATCAGTGGCGACAAGGCACGCCCCCAGTCCGCCGGCGACAAGCGGGGCAGATAGGCCTGCACCGACCAGCCGGGCTCGGCCGGCCAGTCGGACGGCGCATCACGGCCGATCCAGACTTGCCCTCGGCCAGTATCGACCCCCTGCCAGCGCAGGCCGAGGCTCGAACCCAGCCGCCCCGTCAGCCGCGTCCGATCGGCCAGCGATATGTCCAGGTGCAGCGGCCGAGACGTGGCTGGCGCCTTGCCGAGCGGGGCGGGCAAGGCGATACCCAGGCCGCGCAATTCGCTGTCCAGCGTCAGGGTCGGGCTCGGCTCATCGATCCTGAGCCGGCCCCGCCAGGGAGCCTCACCGCTGATCAGCGACGCGACACCCGATGGCGCGCCGAGTCCGAGCAGCGCCTCGGCGGTGGCGGTGCCCGACATGGCGACCCCTTCGCCGGCAGTATCGATATCGGCCTCGAAGGGGCCGCCCAGCAGGCGCCCTTCCAACTGGCCGCTCAGCCCTCCTTCCTCGCCGCGCTGCCGCCAGGCGAGAGGGCCCGAGAGCGCGTCGAAGGTCAGCGAGGTCGGCCCATGGGTCAAGGTCGCACGCGCCACCTGGCCGTCGAGATCGAGCGTCAGGGCATCGGGATCGGACAATGGTACCGACACATCCAGCGTCCCGGTCACTTCGCCCTCGCCACGCCAGTCAGCGACAGCGTCCATGCCCTCGGCGGGGATGGCCGCGAGATAGCGTGACAGCGCCGTCGCCGAGGCGGAAAGCGGCCCACGAATCCGCAGCACCTCGTCGGCCGCCATCTCCACGGTCGCATCCTGCGTCTGGACTCCCAGACTCTCGGCATGCTCGACCTCGGCACTGAGCGATTCGTCGGTCACGCTCAGATGCCCGCGCACGTTCTCCAGCGCCGGCCACTCCGGGTCGAAAGGCAAGACCCCCTGCTCGATATCGAGTTCGAGTTGCAACGATGCATCGCCGTCGTCACTCTCTTCCTCGGCCGTCTCGGTAATCGGCACATGCAGGCTCAGCGCTCCTTGCGGCACTCTCCCCGCCAGGCCACCGGCCAGCCAGTCGGCGAGCCCGGCGTCGACTTCCTCGCGCAGCACCGGCATGGGCAGCCAATCGGTCAACGGTCGGTCCAGGGCATCGACATTGCGGAAATTCAGCTGCAGGTCGAAGTCGCCACGCTGTTCGCCCCCCGAAGCCAGGCCGAAGGCGCCCTCGACGGTGGCACCGTTCCATTCGACTTTCAGGTTGCGGCCACTGACGGAACTATGCGAACCCGCGTAGGACCACGCGACCTCGCCGCTGGCGCTGTCGAGCGCCATGGGAGCGGCAAAGACCTCGGGGAAGGCGAGTTCCGCACCACCGCTGTCGATGAAGCGAACCCGCCCTTCGGTACCCTCGGCCTCCAGCCAGATATCCAGCGGCCCGCCTCCCGGTGCCTCTTCCCAGGGCGATACCGACACGTCCGTGGCGCTGATGCGGGCGCGCCACTGTCCATCGCGACGCCCAACCCCCAGGGCGTCGACCCGGCCTCGGGGCGACAGCGCCCGCACGGTGCGAGCCAGG
The DNA here is from genome assembly GCF_029081005.1 of Halomonas elongata. Taxonomy (GTDB): domain Bacteria; phylum Pseudomonadota; class Gammaproteobacteria; order Pseudomonadales; family Halomonadaceae; genus Halomonas; species Halomonas elongata_B. The sequence goes on from NZ_JAJQTQ010000007.1 coordinate 57,193, forward strand.
CCTTCGGGCAAAGGCAATCGATCGCGCCAGGCAGATAACGCCCCGAGCTCGAAGCCGCTCCCCGTGAGCCACCAATCTTCGCCCGAGCCTCGCGCATGCCAGAAACGCGGCAACGGCGGCCCGGCAGCGTCCTCGTAGGGGGCATCGACGCTGCGAGCATCGCCCGCAAACCAGGCTTCCCACCCATCACCCTCGACATCACGCAGCCACTGACCACGCAGGCTCACGTCATCGAGCACGATACCGGCCTGCTCGGCCTCGTCGAGGGCATCCTGGTTCAGCGCCAGGCGCGGTGAGGTCATGTCAAGGCGCACGTCGGCCAGTCGCCCGTCCTGCCAGCGCCCCCACAGGCGCGCCTCGCCGCTCGCGTCATCGAGGCGCAGCATGTCATCGAAGCCGAGCAGCGCCGACAATCCGATCAGGCTCTCGAGCTGCATGTCCGCCTGCAGGGCGGCATCAAACCCAGCGTCGTCACCCCCATCGTGCATCACTTCCATCACCGCCTGGAAAGCCGTGCCCGGTTGCCCCTGCAGTTGCACCTCCCCTTCCAGGTGGGCGTGTCCCTCGCTGCTCGTCATCAGCAGGCGCGGCGCATGCAGTATGGCCACACGCTTGCGGCCATGCAGCACCACGCGCGTGTCGTCGGCCCAGGCACGCTGGCGCAGCAAAACGCCGACCCAGAAGTCCAGGCGCGACAAGTCGAATTCACCGGCGGGAACCAATTCCGGGGGCACATCGGCTGGAGCCGGCCATTGCCAGCTCAGGTCCTCATCCTGATAGAGGTGCAGGGTGACACCATTGATCCGCGACTTTTCGAGTACCGGCATGCCACGACGCAGGCTGGCTGCAGTATCGAGACGCAACGTCGCCCGCTCGACTTCCAGCAGCGGCACATCGCCCAGGCCTTCGCGGGAACGAAAGTCCAGATCCGCCACCTCGAACCAGGGGTCGAGCCCGGCCACGCCGCCCCGCACATCGTCCAGCGAGACCTCGGCGGAAAAGCGCGACGCCAGCATCGACTCCAGCTGCGGCGACAGTCGGTCGACCTGGCCCAGCAGCAGGCGCATGACGATCAACAGTACTGCCGCCAGCGTCAGGGCCAGGGCCAGTAGCGTCAACGACCAGCGGAAGACCAGGCGGCTCGACGACATGGCTTACATCAGTACGATATCGTACTGCTCCTGGGAGTAATGGGATTCCACCTGGAAGCGAATGGTCTTGGCGATGAACTCCTCGAGATCCGCCACCGCCGCCGACTCCTCGTCGAGCAACCGATCCACCACCGACTGGGCGGCCAGCACGGTATAGGTCTCGGCGCTGTAGGCACGTTCCTCGCGCAGGATCTCGCGAAAGATCTCGTAGCACACCGATTCCGGCGTCTTGAGGGTGCCACGCCCATCGCAGGCGGGACAGGGCTCGCACAGCGTCTGCTCCAGGCTTTCCCGGGTCCGCTTGCGGGTCAGTTGCACCAGGCCGAGCTCGGTGACGCCGGTACACTTGGTCTTGGCGTGATCCCGTTCCAGGGCCTTTTCCAGCACCCTCAACACCTGCCGCTGATGCTCGGTGTCTTCCATGTCGATGAAATCGATGATGATGATGCCACCCAGGTTGCGCAGCCGCAGCTGGCGGGCAATAGCGGTCGCCGCCTCGAGATTGGTCTTGAAGATGGTTTCCTCGAGGTTACGGTGGCCGACATAACCGCCGGTGTTGACGTCGATGGTGGTCATCGCCTCGGTAGGATCGATGACCAGGTAGCCCCCCGACTTGAGTTGCACCTTGCGCGCCAGCGCCTTCTGGATCTCGTCCTCGACACTGAACAGGTCGAAGATCGGCCGTTCGCCGGCATAGTGTTCGATGCGCTCGACGGCGTCGGGCATGAACTCCTCGGCGAACTCGAGCAGCTTGACATGATTCTCCCGGGAATCGATGCGCACCTTCTCGATGTCATCACGCATCACATCGCGCAGCGTCCGCATGAACAGCGGCAGGTCGTCGTAGATAACGCTCGGCGCGGGTGCCGTGACGCGTCGCTCGCTAACCTTGCGCCACAACCGCAGCAGGAAATGCATGTCGCCGGCGAGTTCCTCGTCGGTCACTCCCTCGGCGGCAGTACGCACGATAAAGCCCCCGCTGACCTCGAGGGTCTGCTCCGACAGGGCCGCCTCGACCTGAGTACGCAGACGCTCGCGCTCACCATCGTCTTCGATGCGCTGGGAAACGCCGTTGTGCGGGGAATCCGGCATGTAGACCAGATAACGCGACGGCACGGAGAGATGCGTGGTAAGGCGTGCGCCCTTGGTGCCGATCGGGTCCTTGGTCACCTGCACCACCAGCGCCTGTCCTTCATGAAGCAACTGGGAAATCGAGACCTGTTCGTCGGCCGGCGTGCCCGGGGGCATCACCTCATGGGCATGAATGAAGGCGGCACGATCGAGACCGATATCGACGAAGGCGGCCTGCATGCCGGGCAACACCCGCACCACCCGCCCCTTGTAGATGTTGCCGACGATACCACGACGCCGGGCGCGCTCGATGAAGGCCTCCTGCAGCACACCGTTTTCCACGACGGCGACGCGAGTCTCCATCGGCGTCAAGTTGATGAGTACTTCACCGCTCATGCGGAATCCTTGTCCTGGAGGAAAATCCTGGAAAAAGTCCTGGAGAAAACTCGGGCCATTATGACACAGGGTGATTCCAGAGCGGCACGCCCTGCCGGGAAAGCAGTTCGGCGGTCTCGTACAATGGCAGCCCCACCACCGCCGAATAACTGCCCTCGAGATGCGTCACGAACACCGCACCTCGCCCCTGGATGGCATATCCCCCCGCCTTGTCGGCGGGTTCGCCGGTGCGCCAGTAGGCCTCGATCTCCTCCGCCCCGATGTCGCGCAGGGTCACCCGGCTACGCACACAGGCCGACAGCAGGCCCGCCGCCCCATGCACCGCCACGGCCGTCATCACCTCATGGGTGCGCCCTGCCAGGGAGTGCAGCATGGCGGCGGCGTGGCCGGCACTCGACGGCTTGCCGAGGATCTCGCCATCACGAACCACCGCCGTGTCCGCCCCCAAAGTCGGCATTCCTCCCGGCCGATGTCCCGCCGAGGCCTTCTCATGGGCGAGGCGAGAGACATAGGCCTCGGGCGACTCGTCCTCGAACGGCGTCTCGTCGATGGAGACTGGCCGAATCTCGACGCCGATATCGATCCCGGCCAACAGATCGCGACGGCGTGGCGAGGCCGACGCCAGGCGAATGCACGATAGGCGTGAAGTGGTCATGGCGACTCCCGATCATCCCCTGGCGGCGCGACGGCGAAAGGCCCGAAACAGTGTCGTCAGCCAGGGCCACAACACCGCCCCGATCACCGAGGGCAGCAGGAACGATAGATGGATGGAGAACGGCCCCAGCAGGGTACGCAGCCATTGCTCGACCAGTTGTACCGAGCCCAGCAGGACCAGGATCAACACCGCCTGCTGCAACAGCGAATAGGCGCGAAAGCGGGGATAGACCAGGGCGCAGAGAAATGCCAGCAGCGACAGCAGCAAGGCATTCTGGCCAAGCGGCACGCCCTCGATGAGATCCAGCAGGATGCCCAGCACAAACCCGTGGAAGACGCCGACCCGTTCCGGCGCCTTCATGCACCAGTAGATCAGCATCAACCCCAGCCAGTCGGGCCGCCAGATCTGCCAGCCATCGGCCAGGGGCATTACCTGCAGGCAAAGTGCCAGCAACAGCGTCAACCAGATCCAGGGCAGGCCGGCGGATGTCGTGCGCGCCATTACTCCTCCTCCTCGGCGTTCTCATCCTCGCCTGCGACGATGCGGCGCGCCATCTCGACGGCCACCGGGTCGAGCGACGCCACCCAGCCGCCCCGACCATCGGGGGAACGCGGCTCGGGCGGAAACAGCAACAGGAAGTGCCGGGAGCGCTGCAGCTTTGCCACCGGATCCGCCTCGACCCTGGCAAAGGGTTCGCCTGGATCATGTACCACCTTGTCCACCCGAGCCACCGGATAGCCCGGCGGGAAGCGACCCGCCAGGCCCGAGGTCACCAGGAGGTCTCCTTCGCGAATATCGGCGGTATCGGGCACATGAAGCACGTTGAGGCTCTGGTAGCGCCCCGCCCCCTGAAGCACGAAACGCAGCCCGTTGCGATTGACCTGAATCGGCAGGGCATGACTGGCATCCGCCACCAGCAGGACCCGACTCGAATAGGCCGACACCGACGTGACCTGGCCTACCAGCCCCGACGCATCCATGACAGGCTGGCCCACGAAGACGCCATCGCGGCGCCCACGGTCGATGACCATGCGATGCGTGAAGGGGTCCGGGTCCAGGGAGAGCAGCTCGGCGGTGATGAAGGGGATGTCACGTTCCTGGGTCGCCGACAGCAACTCGCGCAACCGCACGTTCTCGGCGGTCAGACTGGCCATCCGTTGAACCCGATGCGACAGGGTCAGGATCTGCTCGCGCAGGCGACGATTCTCTTCCACCAGAGCTCGTTGCTCGGACAGTGCGAGCGCCCCCCAGTTGAGGACGTCACTGGGCAGGCTCACTGCCCATTGCACAGGCGCGACCAGCGTGGACAGCTGGGCCCGCACGGTTTCCATGCGCGTGAAACGCAAGTCGACAAACATCAAGGCGGCGGCGAGGATCGCACACACCAGCATGCGATACCCCGGCACCGACCCGTGCGAGAACAGCGGCTTGATAGGGAACCTCCCCGGTCAGTCGCTGGAGAGCAGCTCGAACGTACGCTGATCGATCATTTCCAGTGCCTTGCCGCCCCCGCGCGCCACACAGGTCAGCGGATCCTCGGCCACCACTACCGGCAAGCCGGTTTCCTCGGCGATCAGCTTGTCCAGGTCGCGCAGCAAGGCGCCACCGCCGGTCAACACCAGGCCGCGCTCGGCGATGTCCGAGGCCAGCTCGGGCGGCGACTGCTCAAGGGCACTCTTCACCGCGGCGACGATGGACCCCAGGGTTTCCTGCAGGGCATCGAGGATCTCGTGGGAGTTGAGCGTGAAGCTGCGGGGAATGCCCTCGGCCAGGTTGCGACCCCGGACGTCGATCTCGCGCAACTCGCCGCCGGGATAGGCACAGCCGATCTCTTCCTTGATGCGCTCGGCGGTGGATTCGCCGATCAGGCTGCCGTAATGTCGCCGCACATAGGCGGTGATCGCCTCATCGAAGCGGTCACCGCCCATGCGAATGGATTCCGAGTAGACCACGCCGTTGAGCGAGATGATGGCGATCTCGCTGGTACCACCGCCGACATCGACGACCATCGACCCCTGCGCCTCCTCGACCGGCAGGCCGGCACCGATGGCCGCGGCCATGGGCTCCTCGATCAGGAAGACCTCGCGGGCACCGGCCCCTTCGGCGGATTCCTTGATCGCACGACGCTCCACCTGGGTCGACATGCAGGGAACACAGACCAGCACCCTGGGGCTCGGCGTCAGGAAGGTGCTCTGGTGCACCTTGCGAATGAAATACTGCAACATCTGCTCGGTGACGGTGAAGTCAGCGATGACGCCGTCCTTCATCGGCCGAATGGCGGTGATGTTGCCGGGCGTGCGCCCCAGCATTCGTTTGGCGTCGGCGCCAACCGCAGCAACGCTGCGCATGCTGCCGGACTGGCGAATCGCCACGACCGAGGGCTCGTCGAGCACGATCCCGCGGCCGCGGACATAAATCAGTGTATTGGCCGTTCCCAGGTCGATCGACAGATCGCTGGAAAACAACCCCCTCAAACGTTTGAACATGAACTCGTTACCTAGTGCAGTCCGGAAGCCCTGTGCGGGAGCAAACGGTATCACTGCACCCCGAGGGCGGCAAGCGTTCCGCGCGTCAACGCCATGCCACGCCCCTGCCAGCAGCGGCGTGGATGTGGTAACTTTGCCCTCTTTATCTCCACCCCCGCGAGGACACCCGATCATGGCGATCGAACACGCAGACGTTCTCAGGGCCGCCCATCTGGCCCGTCTCGGCCTTGACGAGGGCGAAGCCGCCCATTACCTCGACGATCTCGGCCGCATCCTGGAGATGGTCGATCAGTTGCAGGCACTGGATACCGAAGGCGTCACGCCCATGGCCCATCCGCTGGACGCCACCCAGCGCCTGCGCGCCGACGAGGTGACCGAAACCGACCAGCGCGACGACTTCCAACGTTGCGCACCGGCAGTGGAAAACGGCCTCTACCTGGTGCCACGGGTCGTCGAATGACCCTCAACCGCCGTCAACGCCATGTCATCACGGAGCCCAGGGCCCATGCACGATAAGACATTGACCGAACTCGCCGCCGGCTTGCGCGCCGGCGAGTTCTCCAGCCGCGAGCTGACCCAGGATCTGCTCGGGCGCATCGACCGTCTGGACGGTCGTCTCAACAGTTTCATCACCGTGACCGCCGATCAGGCCCTGGCCACCGCCGACCAGGCCGATGCCACCCGCGCCGCCGGCGAGGCCGGCCCGCTGACCGGCCTGCCCCTGGCACTGAAGGACATCTTCTGCACTCGGGACGTCAAGACCAGCTGCGGTTCACGCATGCTCGACAACTTCGCCGCCCCCTACGACGCCGGTATCGTGGAAAGGCTCGCCAACGCCGGCACCGTGAGCCTCGGCAAGACCAACATGGACGAGTTCGCCATGGGCTCGTCCAACGAGAACAGTTTCTATGGCCCGGTGAAGAATCCCTGGGACTTCGACGCCGTGCCCGGTGGATCGTCGGGGGGCAGCGCCGCCGCCGTGGCCGCGGGCCTGGTGCCTGCCGCCATGGGCACCGACACCGGCGGCTCGATCCGCCAGCCCGCGGCCTTCTGCGGCATCACCGGCCTCAAGCCCACCTACGGGCGAGTGTCGCGCTACGGCATGATCGCCTATGCTTCCAGCCTCGATCAGGCCGGCCCCATGGCCCGCAGCGCCGAGGACTGCGCCCATCTGCTCGGCGCCGTCGCCGGCCATGATGTGCGCGATTCCACCTGCGTGGCACGCGGCGTTCCGGACTATGCCGCCGACCTCGACGCCCCGCTGAGCGGCCTCAAGATCGGCCTGCCCACCGAGTACTTCGGCGACGGCCTCGACCCGGCGGTAGCAAGCGCCGTGCGCGAGGCGATCAAGGTCTACGAATCGCTGGGCGCCACGGTGATGGATGTCAGCCTGCCGCACACTCATTACGCCATCCCGGCCTACTACGTCATCGCGCCGGCGGAAGCGTCTTCCAACCTGTCACGCTATGACGGCGTGCGCTTCGGCCACCGCTGCGAGGATCCGACCGACCTTGTCGATCTCTACAAGCGCAGCCGTGCCGAGGGCTTCGGCGAAGAGGTCAAGCGGCGCATCCTGATCGGCACCCACACCCTCTCCGAGGGCTTCTTCGACGCCTATTACAAGAAGGCTCAGCAGGTTCGGCGACTGATTCGCCAGGACTTCCTCGACGCCTTCGACGAGGTCGACGTGTTGATGGGGCCGGCGTCGCCGACTCCCGCCTTCGACCTGGGAGCCAACAAGGACCCCGTGTCGATGTATCTGCAGGACATCTACACCATCGCCGTGAACCTGGCCGGCATCCCCGGCATCAGCGTGCCCGCCGGCTTCTCCGGCAACCGCCCCATCGGCCTGCAGATCCTCGGCACCCACTTCGCCGAGGCACGACTGCTCAACGTTGCCCATCAGTTCCAGCAAGCCACCGACTGGCACCTGCGCCGCCCCGCCTTCGCCGAGGAGTCCGCCTGATGCAATGGGAAACCGTGATCGGCCTGGAGGTCCACGTCCAGCTCGCCACCCGCTCGAAGATCTTCTCCGGTGCCTCTACGGCCTTCGGCGCCGAACCCAACAGCCAGGCCTGCGCCGTGGACCTGGGCCTGCCCGGCGTGCTGCCGGTGCTCAACGAGCAGGCGGTGGCCATGGCCGTGCAGTTCGGCCTCGGCATCCACGCCGAGATTCCCGAGGTCTCGGTCTTCGATCGCAAGAACTACTTCTATCCGGACCTGCCCAAGGGCTATCAGACCAGCCAGATGTATCAGCCCATCGTCGGGCCAGGCGAGGTGGAGATCACCCTGGACGAGGGCGCCACCAAGCGCATCCGGGTACACCATGCCCACCTCGAGGAAGACGCCGGCAAGTCGCTCCATGAAGACTTCCACGGCATGACCGGTATCGACCTCAACCGGGCCGGCACACCGCTGCTGGAGATCGTCTCCGAGCCGGACATGCGCAGCGCCAAGGAAGCGGCCGCCTACCTCAAGGCGATCCATTCGATTGTCACTTATCTGGGAATTTCCGACGGCAACATGGCCGAGGGCTCGATGCGCTGCGACGTCAACGTCTCGGTACGCCCCGCGGGTCAGGAGGCCTTCGGGACGCGCGCCGAGATCAAGAACGTCAACTCCTTCCGTTTCGTCGAGCGCGCCATCGAATTCGAGGTCGAGCGCCAGATCGAGCTGATCGAAGACGGCGGCGAGGTGGTGCAGGAGACCCGCCTCTTCGACCCCGAGGCCGACGAGACCCGCAGCATGCGCACCAAGGAGGAAGCCAACGACTACCGGTACTTCCCCTGCCCCGACCTGCTGCCGGTGGTGCTCGATCAGGCCTACGTCGACCACCTGCGCGACACCCTGCCGGAACTGCCGGCCGACAAGCGCGCCCGCTTCGAGAACGAATTCGGGCTGTCGGCCTACGACGCCGGCGTGCTCTCGGCAAGCCGCGCCATGGCCGAGTATTTCGAACGGGTCAAGGAGGTCTGCGGCGACGCCAAGCAAGCCGCCAACTGGGTGCAGGGCGAACTCTCCGGCGCCCTGAACCGTGAGGGCCTGACCATCGCCGACAGCCCGGTCTCCGCCGACCGGCTCGGCGAACTGATCGTTCGAGTGCTGGACGACACCATCAACGGCAAGGCCGCCAAGCAGGTCTTCCAGGCACTGTGGCACGGCGAAGGTGACTCGGCCGACGCCATCATCGAGGCCAAGGGCCTCAAGCAGGTCACCGACACCGGCGCCATCGAGTCGATGATCGACCAGGTGATCGAGGACAGTCCGGTCCAGGTGGCCCAGTATCGCGACGCCGAACCGGAAAAGCGCGGCAAGATGATCGGCTATTTCGTGGGACAGGTGATGAAGGCCTCCCGGGGCACCGCCAACCCGCAGCAGGTCAATGCCATGCTGAAGGACAAGCTCGATGCCTTGTGCTGAGGCGATGACCGAGGAAGACACCATGGCAGACGACGTCGGCGCGCGACTGCGCGCCCTTCGCAACCTCAGGGATATTTCCCAGCGCGAACTGGCCAAGCGCTGCGGTGTGACCCACTCCAGCCTGTCGCTGATCGAGCAGGGCAAGGTCAGTCCCTCGGTGAGCTCGCTGAAGAAGATTCTCGATGCCATCCCCATGAGCGTCGGCGACTTCTTCACCATGGATCTGGAGAGCCGCGATCAGGTGTTCTACTCGGCGGAAGAACTTGCCGATGTGGGCAGCGGCGATGTCGTCTACAAGCTGGTCGGCGCCAACCGCGCCAGTCGCGCCCTGGGCTTCATGATCGAGACCTACCCCCCGGGCGCCGATACCGGCCGCGAGATGATCGCTCACCAGGGCGAGGAAGCCGGCGTGGTGCTGGAGGGCGAGATCGAGATCACCATCGGTGCCGAGACCCGAGTGCTCGGTACCGGCGAGGCCTATTACTTCGACACCAATGTGCCCCACCGCTTCCGCAACATCGGCAAGGCATCCTGTCGCCTGGTCAGCTGCGCCACCCCCGCGCGCAGCTTCTGAGCCCCTGGCCATTCCACGGGCCGAGCCGCCAGCCCGGCGGTTCGGCCCGCCTTGTTTTGACAGCCTCCTGCAGTGATGGGAATATCTGGAAACATTTTCCAAATGTTTGAGGGTCCAACATGCCGATCGTCAATATCCAGCTGATCGAGGGGCGCACCCCGGAGCAGAAGGAAGCCTTGATCGAGAAGGTTACCGCCGCCTGTGTCGAGTCCATCGACTGCACGCCGGAGAGCGTGCGTATTTTGCTCTCCGACGTCGCCACCCAGGACTTCGGCGTCGCCGGCGAGTCGGTCGCCAAGCGCCGCGCCGCCAAGGCACCGGCCTCCTGACCGAGCCTCCGACACGAAAAGGCCGACCGCGGTTCGCCACGGCCGGCCTTTTTACATCGCGCTCCGGCGTCTCACGCCTCACACTGCCAGCGTCATCCATACGCTCTTCAGATCGGAGTACTCCTCCAGCGAGTGGTGAGACTTGTCGCGGCCGTTGCCCGACTGCTTGACGCCGCCGAAGGGCACCGTCTGGTCCATGTCCGCCCAGTTGTTGACGAACACCTGGCCCGAGCGCAGCCGCCGGGTGACGCGCATGATGCGGTCGATGTCCTGGCTCCACAGGCCCGCCGCCAGGCCATAGTCGCTGTCGTTGGCCAGCCGCACGGCCTCTTCCTCGGTGTCGAAGCCGAACACCGCCAGCACCGGCCCGAAGATCTCCTCGCGGCCGATGGCCATGCCGTCGGTGACGCCGTCGAACACCGTCGGCCCGATAAACAGCCCCTTGCCCTCGACCTGGGTGGCCTCGCCGCCGGCGCGCAGGGTCGCGCCCTCCGCCACGCCGCGGCGGATATAGTCGAGCACCCGCTCGTGCTGGGCCTGGTCGACCATGGCGCCCATAAAGCTGTCCGGGTCCAAGGGGTCGCCGGGCTGCATGCGCTCGGCGGCGGCCAGTACCTTGTCGACGAAGGCCTCGCGAATCGTATTCTCGACCAGCAGCCGCGAGCCGGCGATGCACACCTCGCCCTGATTGTGGAAGATCGCCGCCGCGGCATGCTCGGCCACCCGGTCCAGGTCCTTGCAGTCGGCGAAGATCACATTCGGGCTCTTGCCGCCGCACTCCAGGAACACTTTCTTGAGGTTCGACTGGCCGGCGTACTGCATCAGCTGCTTGCCGACCCCGGTGGAGCCGGTAAAGGCCAGGCAGTCGACGTCCATCGACAGCGCCAGCGCCTTGCCCACGGTGTGGCCGAAGCCTGGCAGCACCTGGAAGACGCCGCGCGACAGGCCGGCCTCGCGGGTCAGTTCCGCCAGACGCAGCGCCGAGAGCGGCGACTTCTCGGAGGGCTTGAGGATGACGCTGTTGCCGGCGGCCAGCGCCGGGCCGATCTTCCAGGCGGTCATCATCAGCGGGAAGTTCCAGGGCACGATGGAGGCCACCACACCGAGCGGCTCGCGCATCACCAGTCCCAGGCTCTCCTCGCCGGTGGGCGCGACTTCGCCGTAGAGCTTGTCGATGGACTCGGCATGGTGACGAATGCAGCCGATGGCACCGGCCATGTCGCCCAGCGAACTATTCACCGGCTTGCCCATGTCCAGGCTGTCGAGCAGCGCCAGCTCGTGCTGGTTGGCCTCCATCAGCTCGGCGAGCTTGAGCAACACGGCCTTGCGACCGGCCGGGGAACGCCGCGACCACTCGCCGCTCTCGAAGGCGCGTCGGGCCGCGGCCACCGCCGCCTCCGCATCGGCGGCGTCGCAGCTGGCCACCTCGGCGAGCGTCTCGCCGGTGGCCGGATTGACGGTCGTGAAGGTTGCGCCGCCGGCGGCGTCGACGAAGGCGTCGTCGATATAGGCGCGGGTCTCGAGACGCTGCTCGGTCGTCAGGCGCTTGGCCAGCACCTGCCAGTCGGCCAGGGTTTCGGGAATCGGAGTTTCGGGTGTCGAGAGTGGCATGGTCATGCGGTTGGCTCCTCTTGCCTATGCGGTGCGTGCATCAGCCGGCGGGCGGTCTCGTCCAGAGCCCGGCGCGCCAGTTCCACCAGCTCGTCGATGTCTTCGCGGCGGATCACCAGCGGCGGCGCAATGATCATGGTATCTCCTACGGAGCGCATCACCAGGCCGTTCTCGAAACACAGGTCGCGACACAGGTTGCCGGCGCCCAGCGATTTGTCGAAGCGTTGTCCGGATGTCTTGTCGACGACCAGTTCCAGAGCGCCCATCAGTCCCAGGGAGCGCGCCTCGCCAACGATCGGGTGATCGGCCAGGCTGGCCCAGCGCTCGGCCAGATAGGGGCCGAGATCCTCGCGCACCCGATCCACCACGCCCTCGGCCTCGAGCAGTTCCAGGTTCCTGAGCGCCACGGCGGCGCAGACCGGGTGGCCGGAGTAGGTGAAACCGTGGAAGAATTCGCCCCCCTCTTCGACCAGCGTCTCGGCGACACGATCCCCGACCAGCACGCCGCCGATCGGCAGGTAACCCGACGACAAGCCCTTGGCAATCGGCATCAGGTCGGGCTCGAGGCCATAGTGCTGGCTGCCGAACCACTCGCCGAGGCGCCCGAAGCCGCAGATCACCTCGTCGGCGACCAGCAGGATGTCGTATTTCGCCAGTACCGCCTTGACCGCCGGCCAGTAGCTCTCCGGCGGCATGATGGCACCCCCGGCACCCTGAACGGGCTCGGCGATGAAGGCCGCCACCTTGTCTTCGCCAAGCTCGAGGATCTTGTCCTCCAGCGCCGCGGCACACGCTCGGCCGAACGCCTCCGGCGACATCGCCTGTCCCTCACCGAACCAGTAGGGCTGACGGATGTGGGCGATCCCGGGAACGCAGGGACCACCCTGGCCATGCATCGGCGCCATGCCGCCCAGGCTCATGCCGGCCACCGTGGATCCGTGGTAGCCATTCTCCCGGCCGATAACCCACTGCTTGTCGGGCCGCCCCTTCAACGCCCAATAGCGTCGTACCATGCGCAGCACGGTATCATTGGCCTCGGAGCCTGAGCCGGTGAAGAACACATGATTGATGTGCGCCGGCGCCAGATGACACAGCCGCTCGGCCAGCCGTACCGCCGGCGGATGCGTGGTCTTGAAGAAGCTGTTGTAGTACGGCAATTGCTCGAGCTGGGCGGTCGCCGCCTCGACCAGCTCGCGGCGACCATAGCCCAGATTCACGCACCAGAGCCCCGCCATGCCGTCGAGAATGCGGTTGCCCTCACTGTCGTGGATGTAGACACCCTCGGCATGGGTCACAACACGGCTGCCTTCCTCGCCCAGCGCCTTGAAGTCAGTGAAAGGGTGCAGGTGATGGGCTCGATCCAGGGCCTGATAGTCTTGGGTCTGCATGTTGCGGTTCTCCATTCGCTGAAGGCTTTCTACCCGCCGAGGGCTCAAGCCGATGCCTCGACCGCCCGTTCCCGATACGCATCACAGGCCTTGGCGAACCCTCGGAAGATGGCGTCATGGAGCGGATGCTCCCGGGGCTGCCACTCGGGATGCCACTGCACCGCCAGGGTGAACCCTTCGGCCTCGGTCACCGACACCGCCTCGACCAGCCCGTCGGGTGCCACCGCCTCGGTCGTGAGACCGTCGGCCAACCGATCGATCCCTTGCTGGTGCAACGAATTGACCCGTGAACAAGACGCCCCGACCAATCGCGACAAGATACCGCCCGGGCGGATCTCCAGATCATGCACCGGCGCATAACGCGTCATCTTGTCACCTTCGGGTTCCCGGTGATCGAGCTTGCCGGGCTGGTTCTGCACCGCCTGGTACAGGCTGCCGCCGAGCGCCACGTTGATCTCCTGGAACCCCCGGCAGATACCCAGCAAGGGCAACCTGCGTTCCAGCGCCACCGACACCAGGGCCAGGGCGAGCGCATCGCGATCACGATCCGCCCGGGTATTTTCCGGGGCCCGCTCGGCCCCATAGCGCTGCGGGGCAACATTGGTATGGCTGCCGGTCAGCATCAGGCCGTCGAGCCGTGATACCAGGGCAGCGATCTCCGCCGGCGCGATGTCCTCCCAGACCGGCAGCATCACCGGTGCGAGCCCGTAGTTGCGCAGGGCGCTCAGGTACTTGTCGGTAACCATGTGCGACGGATGGCCTTCCACCTCGCGGCGACAGGCGATCACGCCCACCAGGGGTCGAGTCGGCATGGCAGCCTCCTTGATCGAATCGAGATCATGCTTGTTATGCTTTAATCAACATACACAGGTTGATTAATCTTGCCAACTCTCGACAGACCGAATGCCGAAAACCTGATTATATCTCCATGATTTTACGAAAAATACCAAGAAAACGGAGGATCAGGGAGACAGGCAGAAGACAAGGTGACGTAAAAAATTTGACAACACGAAGAGTTGATTCAAAGATGACAGCATCATCAATAACCAGACTCCAACAGGTGCCACCATGTCACCCAACCCTGCCGACGAAGCCCGAGACTTCCTCGCGCGCCACCCCGACGTCGCCAGCGTCGACCTCCTGGTCAGCGACCTCAACGGCGTGCTGCGCGGCAAGCGCATTCCTCGGGACAATCTCGAGAAGGTCTACCGCGACGGCGTCAACCTGCCCGCCTCGGTCTTCGCCCTGGATATTCACGGCAACACCGTGGAAGAAACCGGGCTGGGGCTGGACAGCGGCGATGGCGACCGCGTCTGCCATCCGGTGCCGGGCACCCTGATGCCGAGCCCCTGGCTCCGTGACGGGCGGCAGGCCCAGTTGCTGATGACCATGGAGGAGGCCGACGGCAGCCCCTTCTTCGCGGATCCCCGTCAGGTGCTCGATCGAGTGCTGGAGCGCTTCCGGCACGCCGGACTGACACCGGTCGTAGCGGTGGAGCTCGAGTTCTACCTCGTCGATCGCCACCGCGACGAGCTGGGCATGATCCAGCCGCCGCTGTCACCGGTCAGCGGAGAACGCGCGACCCAGAGCCAGCTCTACTCGATCAACGAGCTCGATGAATACGCGGACTTCCTCGAGGCGATCCACACCGCCGCCGAGAGCCAGGGGCTGCCCCTGGACACCGCCCTGAAGGAATGCGCACCGGGGCAGTTCGAGATCAACCTGCTCCATTGCGACGATGCCCTCGCCGCCTGTGACAGTGCCGTGCTGCTCAAGCGCCTGATCAAGGGGGTGGCCCTCAAGCATGACTTCGACGCCACCTTCATGGCCAAGCCTTACGGCACCGAGGCCGGCAACGGTACCCATGTGCATATCAGCCTGCTGGACCAGGCCGGTCGCAACGTCTTCGCCGCCGACGATGGAGCCCCCCTCGGCACCCCCGAACTCAAGCGCGCGGTGGCCGGCCTGCTCGAGACCATGCCCGCCTCGATGGGACTGCTCGCCCCCAACCTCAACGCCTTCAAGCGATTCCAGCCCGGCCTCTACGTGCCCATGGCACCGACCTGGGGCTACGACAACCGCTCGGTGGCGATTCGCATCCCCTCCGGGGACAACCAGGCGCGACGCATCGAGCATCGCGTCGCCGGCGCCGACGCCAACCCCTATCTGTTGATGGCGACCCTGCTCGCCGCCATCGATCACGGCCTTCACCATCACCTGACACCACCGCCGGCGATCACCGGCAATGCCTATGACCAGGTCGCTCCCAGCCTGACCAACAGCTGGCGCCAGGCCCTGGACCTGCTGGAGCGCGACGACACCCTCGCCGAGGCGCTGGGCCCCGACTTCCTGCACGTCTTCGTCGCCAACCGCCGCGCCGAGCGTGATCAGGCCATGCAGTCCATCAGCAAGCTGGAATACGACTGGTACCTGCGCCACGTCTGATTTCCCAACCCAGGCTTCACCCCACGTTATCCCGACCGCCCGAGCGGCCGGGACAGGGGCCCATATGCCCTGACACCCCGCTTTCTTCATTCACCCAAAGGGACAGGCAAGATGACAACGACAACCTGTATCGCCTCGACAATTGCCAAGCGGCCGTCCTTCCGCGCCGAAGGAGGACGAGCATGAGCCAGTCGCCCCACCCCTTCGCACCTTCCCTGCCGCTGCGGCGCGGCACGGGACGTACCCTGCTGCTGGTGGTCGGCATACTGGCCACCGTGATCGGCCTGACGCTGACACACCGTGCCGGCAGCGATCATGGCTGGGTCAGCCTGGTACCCTCGCTGATTGTGCTGATCGTGGCCATCACCACCCATCGCACCCTCGAGGCCCTGGCCATCGGCGTCCTCTCTGGACTGATCCTGCTGCAGCCCGACGACTTCATCGGCGAGCTGGCCGATATCTCGCTGTCGGTGATGATGAACGAGACCATCGCCTGGCTGATCCTGGTCTGCGGCCTGATGGGCGGTTTCATCGCCATGCTGGAGGCATCCGGCTGCACGCTGCAGCTTCAGCCATTGCCTGACGCGACTGGTCAAGACCCGTCGCCTGTCGATGCTCAGTACCGCCGCCCTGGGCGTACTGATCTTCATCGACGACTACCTCAATGCCCTGGCCACCTCGGCGGCCATGAAGCGCTTGACCGACCGTTTCGGTGTCTCCCGAGAGAAACTGGCCTACATCGTCGACTCCACGGCGGCACCGATCTGCATCCTGGTGCCTCTGTCGACCTGGGCGGTGTATTTCGCCGAGCTGCTGGAAACCAATGCCGCCACCGAAGGCCCGGGGATGTGGCTGTACATCCAGTCGATTCCCTTCATGCTCTATGGCTGGGTGGCCATGGGACTGGTGATACTGGTGGCACTGGGCCTGCTGCCCGACCTGGGGCCGATGAAGGCCGCCGAGGTACGCGCCAGGCAGGGACAGCCGATCCCCGACGGCGCGCCTGACACCTCGCTTTCCGACGATGCGCTCCCGCGCGGGCGTCCCTGGGTCGGCGTATTCAACTTCCTGGCGCCCATGGCGGTGCTGATCGGGGCCAGCGCCTATTTCGAGATCGACCTGCTCAAGGGCGTGATCGTCGCCACCCTGTTCACCCTGGTGCTCTACCTCATTCAGCGCCTGGCGACCTTCAATACGCTGATGGATGCCATCATGGACGGCTTTCGCACCATGATGCTGCCACTGGCCATCGTCGCCGTGGGCTTCGTGCTGCGCGAGATCAACGACCAACTGGGCATGACCTCCTTCATGATCGACGCCCTGTCGCCTTATCTGACCAAGGCCCTGCTGCCGGCACTGGTCTTCCTGTCCATGGCGGTCGTGGTCTTCGCCACCGGCTCATCCTGGGGGGTGTTCGTGATCTCGATCCCCATCGTGATCCCCATGGCCCAGCATCTGGATGCCCCGATGCCCCTGGTGGTCGGTGCCCTGCTGTCGGCCTCGAGTTTCGGCAGCCATGCCTGCTTCTTCTCCGACTCCTCGGTGCTGTCCGCCCAGGGCAGCGGCTGCCTGCCCATGCAGCATGGCCTGACGCAGTTCCCCTACGCCCTGCTCGGCGCCCTGGTGACCACCGCCGGTTTCCTGGCACTCGGCTTCGCCCTGACCTGAGCCACCTCCGACCACGCCCCGCCCGGGCGTGGTCGACCTCATCCCGCGATCAGCGCTTCGATCCCCTCGACCTCGCCGCACCGATTCAGCGAATAACCCGGCAACGCCAGGACCGCCTCCTGGAACGCCTGACCGGCCAGCACCTCCCGAAACCCTTCCAGCCTCGGCTCGGCCAGGCTGCGATGATGGCACAGCAACAGGTAGTCTTCGCTGGCCAGCGGCACGAAATCGAGCCCGAAACGCCGCGCCGCCGTCTCCACCCCGAACCCCACATCGGCCATGCCGGCGGCAATATAGGCGGCCACCGCCGAATGGGTATACTCCTCCAGCTCGTAGCCGCGGATGCGACGGGCCGAGAGCCCTTCCGCCCTCAGCAATCCGTCGAGCAAGGCCCGCGTGCCGGAGGCGGATTGACGATTGATGAAACGCGCCTCGCCACGCGCCAGATCTTCCAGCCCCCGGATTCCACAGGGATTTTCAGGGGTGATCATCAGTCCCTGGCGGCGAGTGATGAAGCGCAGCACACGATGGCTGCGCGGCTTCAGCAGGGCGCGATAGTCCCTCGCCAGGCGTGCACCGACCGGCCCCTGGGGCAAATGAAACCCGGCCAGGTCGCAGGCGCCGCGATTCAGGGCGACCAGGGCCTCCCGGGGACTGCAGTACTGCAGGTCGAGACGCAGCTCGTCGAGAAAATCCGGCAGCAACTCCACCGCATAGCCGTGGCTGGCATGCAGCCGCAACACGGGCTTTACGCCCTCCAGGGTCTGCTGGATGGCCAGGTTGAGCTCCGAGCCCAGGCTCTCCAGCTGCGGGCCCAGGCGCGCGATCACCCGCTGTTCGGCCCACAGCAATTTCTCGCCGAGCGGCGACAGGTGAGCGCCTCGCCCGCGCTGCAGTTCCACCAGGCTGATGCCGAAGAACTCCTGCCACTTGCCGAGCAGGTTCCAGGCATGCCGATAGGATACCCCCGCCAGCTTCGCCGCCTCGGTCAGCTTGCCGTGCCGATGCACGCCCTCGAGCAACACGAACAATTGCGGGTCGAGCTGATTGCCCGCCTCGTCGCTGAAGTACCAGGCCGGCGTGATGCGTATACGTTTCATATGAAGCAAGTTTCATATTTTGCAATTGACAGTCCAATGCTAGCTTTAAAGCAACCGTGACGCACGCAGACTCTTCATAATATGAACCAGCGTGCCTATATAGACGACAACAATCAGGTGATGCCCGATGAGCGCTTCCGCCGAGTGGACGCCGCCGCTGATCCAGGACGAAATCGACGCCCTGAAGGACAAGCCCGGTGCACTGCTGCCGATTCTCCACGCGATTCAGGATCGCGTCGGCTTCATACCCGACGCCGCCGTGCCGATCATCGCCGAATCCCTGGGCCTGACCCGCGCCGAGGTCCATGGCGTGATCAGCTTCTACCATCATTTCCGCACCTCCCGCCCCGGGAGCCATGTGGTCCGCATCTGCCGCGCCGAGGCATGCCAGGCAGTGGGCGCGCGTGCCCTGGAAGCCCATGCCCAGGCCAGCCTCGAGGTCGACTACCACCAGACGACCCGCGACCAGGAAATCACCCTCGAGGCCGTCTATTGCCTGGGCAACTGTGCCTGCGGCCCCTCGATATGCGTGGACGACCGGGTGCACGGCCGCGTCACCCCGGAAACCTTCGATCGCCTGGTCGATGACCTGCGCACCGCCCCCCTGGAGGTAAAATGATGGTCCGCGTCTTCGTTCCCCGTGACACCACGGCACTGGCGATGGGCGCCGACGAGGTGGCCGACCGGCTGAGGGTCGAGGCCGACGCCCGTGGTCTCGAGGTCGCGCTGACCCGCAACGGTTCGCGAGGACTGGCCTGGCTGGAGCCCTTGATCGAGGTCGAGACCGATGCCGGCCGGATGGCCTACGGCCCGGTCGCCGTGGAAGATGTCGCCGACCTGCTCGACGCCGGCCTGCTGGAAGGCACCACCGAGCACCCGCTGGCGCTGGGGTTCACCGAAGCGATTCCCTACCTGGCCCGCCAGCAACGACTGACCTTCGCCCGAATCGGCGTCACCGACCCGCTCTCGATCGCCGACTATCTGGCCCATGACGGCTTTCGCGGCCTGGAAACCGCGCTGACCCTCGACACCCAGACCATCGTCGACGAGGTCAAGGCGTCCGGGTTGCGCGGCCGAGGCGGCGCGGCCTTCCCTACCGGCATCAAGTGGCAGACCGTGCACGATACCCCGAGCGACCAGAAGTACATCGTCTGCAACGCCGACGAGGGCGACTCGGGAACCTTCGCCGATCGCCTGGCGATGGAATGCGACCCCTACATGCTGATCGAGGGCATGGCCATCGCCGGCCTCGCCGTCGGCGCCACCCAGGGCTACATCTACCTGCGTTCCGAATACCCCCTGGCCCACCGCATTCTTGATGAGGCCATCGAACGGGCCGAGCAGGCCGGCTACCTGGGGGCCGACATTCGCGGCAGCGGCCGGCGCTTCGACCTCGAGGTGCGCCTGGGCGCCGGCGCCTATATCTGCGGCGAGGAGACCTCCCTGCTGGAGAGTCTCGAGGGCAAGCGCGGCATGGTGCGCTACAAGCCGCCGCTGCCGGCCATCGTCGGGCTGTTCGGGCGCCCCACCGTGGTCAACAACGTGCTCTCCCTGGCGGCGATTCCCTATATCCTCGCCCATGGCGGGCAGGCCTACGCCGACTACGGCATGGGACGCTCGCGCGGCACCCTGGCGCTGCAGCTGGCCGGCAACGTCAAGCGCGGCGGCCTGGTCGAGCTGGCCTTCGGCACCACCCTGCGCGAGCTGATGGAAGACTTCGGTGGCGGCACCTTCACCGAGCGCCCGCTGCGGGCGGTGCAGGTCGGCGGTCCGCTGTGCGCCTACCTGCCCGAGAGCCAATGGGACATGCCGCTGGACTACGAGACCTTCGCCAGCGTCGGCGCGGGCATCGGCCACGGCGGCGTAGTGATGTTCGACGATACCGTCGACATGGCCGAACAGGCCCGCTTCTCGATGGAGTTCTGCGCCGTGGAGTCCTGCGGCAAGTGCACCCCCTGCCGCATCGGCTCGACCCGCGGCGTGGAGGTCATCGATCGCATCCTTGCCAACCAGGATCGCGACGCCAACCTCGAGCTGCTCGACGAGCTCTGCGAAACCATGGAAGACGGCTCGCTGTGCGCCATGGGCGGCATGACCCCCTTCCCGGTAAAGAGCGTGATGACCCATTTCCCCGACGACCTGCAGCGTTGAACGCTGAGGGAGAGAGCGCCATGATCGGCTATTACGACCCCATCAAGGATTCTTTTTCGAAAGATCTGGGCACCCCCGCCAGGCTGTCGGAGAACCATGTCAGCCTGGCGATCGACGGTGTAGAGATCAGCGTGCCCGAGGGCACCTCGGTACTGCGGGCGGCAGCGCTCGCCGACATCAATATTCCCAAACTGTGCGCCAGCGACAATCTCGAGGCCTTCGGCTCCTGCCGGCTGTGTGCGGTGCAGGTCGAAGGCAAGCGTGGCTACCCGGCCGCCTGCACCACGCCGGTGGAAGCCGGCATGCAGGTGACCACCCAGAACACCAAGCTGGCCAGGCTGCGCCGCAACGTCATGGAGCTCTACATTTCCGATCATCCGCTGGACTGCCTGACCTGTCCGGCCAACGGTGATTGCGAGCTTCAGGACGTGGCCGGCGCCGTCGGCCTGCGCGAAGTACGCTACGGCTTCGAGGGCGAGAACCACCTGTCCGCCGAGAAGGACAACTCCAATCCCTACTTCAGCTTCGATCCCAGCAAGTGCATCGTCTGCTCGCGCTGCGTGCGTGCCTGCGAGGAAGTCCAGGGCACCTTCGCGCTGACCATCGACGGCCGGGGGTTCGACTCCAAGGTCTCGCCGGGGCAGATGGAAGACTTCATGGACTCCGAATGCGTGTCCTGCGGCGCCTGCGTCCAGGCCTGCCCGACGGCGACGCTGATGGAGAAGAGCGTGGTCGACCAGGGCGTGCCGGAGCACAGCGTCATCACCACCTGCGCTTACTGCGGCGTAGGGTGTTCGTTCAAGGCCGAGATGAAGGGCGACCAGCTGGTGCGCATGGTGCCCTACAAGGGCGGTGACGCCAATCACGGCCACTCCTGCGTCAAGGGTCGCTTCGCCTTCGGCTACGCGACCCACCAGGATCGCCTGACCACCCCGATGATCCGCGACACCATCGACCAACCCTGGCGCGAAGTCGGCTGGGAGGAAGCCATCGGCTTCGCCGCCGAACGCCTCAAGGCCACCCAGGCGAAATACGGTCGCGAAAGCATCGGCGGCATCACCTCCTCGCGCTGTACCAACGAGGAAACCTATCTGGTACAGAAGCTGATTCGCGCTGCCTTCGGCAACAACAACACCGATACCTGCGCCCGGGTCTGCCACTCGCCGACAGGCTATGGCCTCAAGACCACCCTCGGCGAGTCCGCCGGCACCCAGACCTTCGACTCGGTGATGAAATCCGACGCCATCATCGTCATCGGCGCCAACCCGACCGATGCCCACCCGGTGTTCGCCTCGATGATGCGCAAGCGGCTACGCGAAGGCGCCAGCCTGATCGTCGCCGACCCGCGCCATATCGACCTGCTCGACACCCCGCATCGCAGCGATGCCCAGCATCTGCCGCTGCGCCCGGGAACCAACGTGGCCCTGGTCAATGCCCTGGCACACGTGGTGGTCGCGGAAGGGCTCGAGGATCACGACTTCATCGCCAGGCGTTGCGATGGCACGGCCTATCAGACCTGGCGGGACTTCATCAGCGAGTCGCGTCACTCCCCCGAAGCCGTCGAATCGGTCACCGGCGTGCCGGCCGAAGCCGTGCGACACGCCGCCCGCACCTACGCGAAAGCCCCCAACGGCGCCATCTACTATGGCCTGGGCGTCACCGAGCACAGCCAGGGCTCGACCATGGTCATGGGCATCGCCAACCTCGCCATGGCCACCGGCAACATCGGCCGCGAAGGCGTCGGGGTCAATCCGCTGCGCGGCCAGAACAATGTCCAGGGCTCCTGCGACATGGGCTCCTTCCCTCACGAGCTGCCCGGCTACCAGCACGTGGGCGACGCCTCGGCACGCGGACGCTTCGAGGAACGCTGGGGCGTGACGCTCGACGACGAGCCCGGCCTGCGCATCCCCAACATGTTCGACGCGGCCATCGAGGGCACCTTCAAGGCGCTCTACGTCCAGGGCGAGGACATCGCCCAGTCGGATCCCAACACCCAGCACGTCGAGGCGGCGCTGACATCGCTGGACTGCCTGATCGTGCAGGACATCTTCCTCAACGAGACCGCCAAGTACGCCCATGTGCTGCTGCCCGGCTCCAGCTTCCTGGAGAAGAACGGCACCTTCACCAATGCCGAGCGGCGCATCAACCGGGTGCGCAAGGTCATGCCGCCGCGCGCCGGCAAGGAAGACTGGGAAGTGACCGTCGACCTGGCACGCGCCCTGGGCTATCCGATGGAATATCGCCATCCCGCCGAGATCATGGACGAGATCGCCCAGTTGACGCCGACCTTCACCGGTGTCAGCTATGACAAGCTCGACCGGCTCGGCAGCCTGCAGTGGCCCTGCAACGCCGAACATCCCGAAGGCACCCCGACCATGCACGAGTTCGACTTCCCGATCGGCCTGGGGCGCTTCGCGATCACCGAGTACGTGGCCACCGAGGAACGTGCCAATCGGCGCTTCCCGCTGCTGTTGACCACCGGACGCATCCTCTCCCAATACAATGTCGGCGCCCAGACCCGGCGCACCGACAACCAGGTCTGGCACGACGAGGACATCCTGGAAATGCATCCTTCCGACGCCGAGATGCGCGGCATCGACGACGGCGACTGGCTGGGCATCACCAGCCGCTCAGGTCAGACGGTGCTGCGTGCGCGTCTCAGCGAGCGCATGCAGCCGGGCGTGGTCTACACCACCTTCCACCACCCCGCCAGCGGCGCCAACGTGATCACCACCGACAGCTCCGACTGGGCCACCAACTGCCCCGAGTACAAGGTCACGGCGGTGCAGGTGGAAAAGGTCAGCCGGCCTTCTGCCTGGCAGCAACGGTACGACGATTTCGATCGAGAACAGCGACAGTTCCTCGATGCGGCTCGCGAACCGGTCGCGCATGGAGTCTCACCGTGACGAACGACGTCGACCGCTCGGCCAGGCGCCCGGTGGAGGAACACCGGGCGCCTGGTTGGGAGACCGTGATGCACGATGATGACCTGACCCTGGAGATTCCGGTGGCCCTGGTCTACAACGGCATTTCGCATGCGGTGATGATGGCCAGCCCTGGCGATCTCGAAGACTTCGCGCTCGGCTTCAGCCTGACCGAGGGTATCCTCGAACACCCCCACGAGCTCTACGACATCGAGGTACGTCACGAGGCGGATGGCGTCGCCCTGCATCTGGATATCGCCAGCCAGCGCATGGCCGCATTGCGTCAGCGTCGTCGCAGCCTGTCGGGGAAGACCGGCTGCGGCCTGTGCGGCACCGAGTCGCTGGAACAGGCCATCCGGCCGATCCCGTCGGTCACTGCTCCCGACCCGGGCGACAACGTCATCCAGCACGCCCTGTCGCGACTGCGCGAGCACCAGCCGGTTCAGGCCGCCACCGGGGCCAGCCATGGTGCCGCCTGGTGCAACCTGAACGGCGACATCCTCATCGCCCGCGAGGATGTCGGACGCCACAATGCCCTGGACAAGATGATCGGCGCCCTGTCCCGCCATGGCGCCGATCGCGAGGCCGGCTTTGCGCTGGTCTCCAGTCGGGCCAGCTACGAGATGGTGCACAAGTGTGCCAGCGTCGGCATCGGCGCCCTGGTGGCCGTCTCGGCGGCTACCAGCCTGGCGGTGACACAGGCCGAAGCGGCGGGCCTGTTGCTGGTCGGCTTCGCCCGCCCCGGCCGCCATCTGGTCTATCATCGCCCCGTCGGCATGGCACCGGCGCGGGCCCACGGTTGAGGAGTCGAGAATGTCGCACGATCAAGGCCAGACACTGGTGCACATGGTCAACCAGATCGCCGCCAACCTGAGCGGCGGCCGTGAAACCGCAGAAGCCGTGGAGGGCGTCTGCGCCCATCTGGAGAAATTCTGGGCCAGGTCCATGAAGCAACGCATCGTCGCCTGCCTCGACGAACCCGACAGCGGCCTGGAACCACTGGCCCGCCAGGCCGTGACGCGCCTGGCCGAGCGGCAAGCCGCCAAGGCCGGCTGACGATCGCCAACGAGACGCAGAAGGGCCGACCCGCCGGGGGTCGGCCCTTCCGTTTCATGCCCGCCATACCATGGGGCACCATCCCTGCCCCGGTATCGAGAACGCTTATCCCTGGGTCCGAGGTTCGCCCCACTGCGGCTCACCGTCGACCAAGCGGACCGTCTCGCCCTCGGGGCGCCGATCCAGGCGGCTGGTATGCACCTGGCCGTCGTAGCGCCAACTGACCTCGTAACCGGTGGTTTCCTGATGGGAGTCGGTTACCGTCTGGCAACGCCGCTCGGTGGTGCTGACCGTCTGGCCGGCCTCGACACGCTCCTGCACCTCACGCCCTGCCAGTCCGCCACCGACCGCACCGGCCACGGTGGCGATCTTCTTGCCACTGCCCCCGCCAACCTGATTGCCAAGCAGACCACCGACGATGGCACCAGCAGCCGTACCGACGACGCGATGCGGATCCCGGGTCGGTGCCTGGCGCTGGACCGTCACATTCTCACAGACCTCTCGCGGGGTCTCCACGGTGCGAGTCAGGGGCTCGACCCCGGTGATGTCCGCAAACTGGGGTTGACGATTTTCCTGGACCTGCCAGGCGCCGAAGGCCATGCCGCCGAGCCCCAGTACCGCCAGGACGCTTCCCACCATGATCGACTTGCTCATGTTCCACCTCTTGTCGGGTTGTCGGGCGCCCGGGGCGCCACTCGCTGAAATCCTGGGAATCGCTCCAGACGGCTGCGATGGTCGACCACGCCGCTTCCTGCGACGTCTCCGACATCGCCCAGTATCGCTCCCCCTCACCCGCGGCTCCAGGCCGTCGGGTGGCGTTCCACAGTTGTTGCGCCCCTGTCGCCCGACGACGACGGTTGCGCCTCCTGCCTCCAGACTGTCGCCACGACACATGCCGGCGTCGTGATGGAGCAGCCTGGTCTGCCGGGGTGCATTAGCTTGACAGGGAGATGGCACACTCGGGCCACGCGGCAACGGAGGAGCACGACCATGGCGACTTTCCCCACGCAGGCGGACGCGGTGATCATTGGCCAGGGGGGCATCGTCGGCGCCTCCGTGGCCCATCATCTGATCGAGCTGGGCTGGAGCAACCTGGTGGGAATAGACAAGTCGTCGATCCCCTCGGACATCGGCTCCACGGCCCACGCCTCGGATTTCTGTTTCATGACCGCCCACGACAAGATGTCGTGTTATACCACCACCTACAGTCAGCGCTTCTACGAGGCACTGGGCCATTACGCCCGCATCGGCGGCCTGGAGGTGGCCCGGGTCGACGACGACGCCCGCATGGCGGAACTGGCCCGCAAGGTCGACTCGGGCCAGGCCTTCGGGACCCGAGCCCGACTGATCGACCCGGACGAGGCCGCCGAGCGCTTCCCCTTGCTGGACAAGACGCTGATCCAGGGCGCCCTCTGGGATCCCGATGCCGGGCTGGTGGTACCGCGTTCCCAGCAGGTCGCCGGCGAGCTTGTCGAGATGGCGAAGGCATCCGGAAAGCTCACCACCTTCGCCGACACCCCGGCGATCGATATCGATGTCCGCGACGGCCGCGTCCAGGGCGTCGAGACCCCCAGGGGCTATATCGAAACCTCCGTGGTCATCCTCACCGCTGGCATCTGGGGCCCCGTTCCAGCGGCCCTGGGTGGCGCCACCCTGCCGCTCATGCCCGTCGAACACCCGCTGCTGTTCTTCGGACCCTTCGATACCTTTGCCGGCACCGGCAAGGAGATCGGCTACCCGCTGCTGCGCGACCAGGGCAACTCGGCCTACCTGCGCGACACCGGCGACCCCGCCACCACCGAGGGCGGCCAGATCGAGTGGGGCTATTACGAGACCACCACACCACGGCTGGTGCGCCCCGGCGAGATACTGGAGCGCCATCAGGCGAGGCTCTCGCCTTCCATGCGCGACCTGGAGCTCGATCAGGTCATGACGCCCTTCGAGCGGGCCATCGAACTCACCCCGATCCTCGGCGAGCTGGGCTGGGACGAGAAGCACTCCTTCAACGGCCTGCTCTCGGTGACCAACGACGGCGGCTCGCTGGTCGGCGAATCGCCGGAAACCCGAGGCCTCTGGTTCTGCGAAGCGGTCTGGGTCAAGGACGGCCCGGGGATGGGCAAGGTACTGGCCGATTGGCTGACCACCGGGCGCCCCGAGCTCGACCCCCACGGCATCGACATCGCCCGCTTCTATCCGGTGCAGAAGACCCCGGACTACGTCTACGGTCGCTGCCAGGAAATCGCCCGCAAGATCTATGACCCGGCGGTCCACCCCCGCGAGCCCTTCGAATCGGGCCGCAACCTGCGTCGCGGGCCCTTCTGGCCCCGGGAGGTGGAACTCGGCGGCCACTTCATGGAAGCGGCAGGCTGGGAACGCGCCCATGGCTATGCCGCCAACGATCACCTGCTGGAACGCTACGGCGAACGGATCCCCGAACGCCCGGTGGAATGGGACGCACGGCACTTCTGGCGGGTCTCCAACGCCGAACACCTGGCGCTCTCCGACGACGTGGGCATGATCAACCTCTCCCACTTCGCCATCTACGACCTCATCGGGCCCGATGCCGAGGCCCTGCTGGAATATCTCTCGGTGGCCAGGGTGGGCGGTGCGACGCCCGTCGGCAAGGGAATCTACACGCACTTCCTCGATGAGGTCGGCGGCGTCCATTCGGACCTCACCATCATCCGCCTGGCCGACGATGCCTTCCGGGTGGTCTGCGGTGGCGACACCGGTCCCCGGGACCTGGCGTGGATCAACCGCATGGCCGAGCGCCAGGGACTGACCCGCTGGCGCCTGGAGGACCGCAGCGATGGCCTGGCCACCCTGGGCGTCTGGGGCCCCAATGCCCGGCGGACCCTCGAGCGGGTGGCTGACGATCCCCGGGCATTGGATCAGGAACGCTTCCCCTTCGCCACGGCCCGGGAAATTCGGCTAGGTGGCCTGCCGGTCTGGGCCTTCCGCATCTCCTACGTGGGTGAGCAGGGCTGGGAACTCTATGTGCCCTTCAGCTACGGCCTGACCCTCTGGGACCTGCTCTTCGAGCAAGGGGTCACGCCGGTAGGCATCGAGACCTACGCCAACAGCCGTCGCCTGGAGAAGAGCCTGCGGCTGCAGAACGCCGACCTGCTGACCGACTACAACCTCTACGAGGCCGGCCTCGCACGGCCCAGGGTCAAGGCCGAGGCATTCCACGGCAAGCCCGCCTATCTGGAGCAACGCGAACGCGAGCGCCAGCCGGCCTACCTCTGCACCCTGACCCTGGAGGACAACCTGGATGCCCGGGGGCAGCCCCGCTTCCCCGTGGGCCATGCGCCGCTCCTCGACCCCGAGAGCGGCGAGGTGCTGGTGGACTCGCTGGGGCGACGCTCCTACGTGACCAGCTTCGCCTTCGGGCCCTCGATAGGCAAGAACATCGCCCTGGGCTACCTGCCAGTGGAGTCCGCCCGGGAAGGCGACAGCGTGCTGATGGAATACTTCGGAGAGCGCTACCCCCTGCGCATCGAGGCGGTGGGCTACAAGCCGCTCTACGACCCCGACAACCTGCGCCCCAAGAGCTGAAAGGCATCCCGGAGGTCATTGCTGGGGTAAGGGAGTGAGGAGTGAGCCGGGGCACGCATGAATACTTCAGATCCCCAGACGGTCGCGGGTCTCGTAGTACCAGGCGCCGATGGCCGAGAGCGGCACACGCAGCATGCGGCCACCGGGGAACGGCAGGTGCGGCAGACCGGCGAAGGCATCGAAGCGCTCCTCGCGACCGGTCATGACTTCGGCGATCAGGCGTCCGGCCAAGTGGGTGCACGTCACGCCATGGCCCGAATAGCCCTGAGCATAATAGACGTTGTCGTTGAGCACGCCGAACTGCGGCAACCGGTTGAGGGTCATCAGGAAGGTGCCACTCCAGGCATGATCGACCCCCACCCCCTTCAGGCCGGGAAAGGTCTTCTCCATCTTGGGCCGGATCACCGACTCGATATCGTCCGGATCCTGCCCCCCATAGTTGACACCACCGCCATAGAGCAGCCGGTTATCAGCGGTGAGACGGAAGTAATCCAACAGGTAATTGCAATCCTCCACGGCCATGCCGTTCGGCAACAGGGCTCGGGCACGATCTTCCTCCAGCGGCTCGGTGGCGATGATCTGGGTGCCGCAGGGCATTGACTTGCCTTCCAGTTCGGGCAGCACGCCCTGCAGATAGGCATTGCCGGCCATCACGACGCGTGAGGCACGCACCACGCCAGCGGGCGTGGTCAGTTGTACCGGATCGCCATGCGTCAGGCGGTTTACCGGTGTCTGTTCGTAGATCACACCGCCCCGTGACTCGAAGGCGGCGGCCTCGCCCTGCACCAGGTTGAGCGGATGCAGGTGCCCGCCCGAATGGTCGACCAGAGCCCCCGTGTAGCGATCCGAATGCACCTCGCGCTTGAGCGATGTCCCCTCCAGCAGTTCCAGTTCCCGGTGGCCATACCGCTCCCAGAGTGCCTTGTGCTCACGAAGCCCCTGGAGTTGCTTGGCGTTGCAGG
Source organism: Halomonas elongata (assembly GCF_029081005.1). Classification (GTDB taxonomy): domain Bacteria; phylum Pseudomonadota; class Gammaproteobacteria; order Pseudomonadales; family Halomonadaceae; genus Halomonas; species Halomonas elongata_B. The sequence goes on from NZ_JAJQTQ010000007.1 coordinate 86,138, forward strand.
CCGCAAAGAGGTTGCCATCACGTAGATCGCAGGCGATATCATAGCCGGCCACGCGCTCGCGAATGATGCGATTGCCCTCGAAGGCCATGTCGCCCAGGGCACGGGCCGTCTCGGCGCCGTACCGGGACTCGATCATGTCCATGTCGCGGCTGTAGCTGTTGACGATCTGTCCGCCATTGCGCCCGGATGCGCCAAACCCCACTCTGGAGGCTTCCAGCACCACCACGTCAAGCCCCTGCTCGGCCAGGTGCAATGCCGCCGACATACCGGTGAAGCCGGCGCCGACCACGCAGATATCACAGCTGACTTCTCCTTCCAGGGAAGGACGCCGAGGGGCGGGGTTCGCGGATGCCGCATACCAGGATGCGACGTGCTCCGTGGGCGAGGTGGCAGTCATGAAGGCCTCCAGGTGGTTATTTTATTCAACACTATTCCACCGATGATAGGTATACATCCGCACCAAAGCAAACATGTCGGCACATTATAATCACCAAAAACCAGGCATGGGATAGTCCATTGCCTGGCTTGAAGATGGCATGGCCAGGGCCGGCATGGGCAACTAGCGACTACGCACTTCCGTCCACAACTGCTGCAGCAACTGCAGTGTTTCCCCCTCGATGAGCGGCGTGGTGACCAGACGCTCACGGCGGTCGTCATCCAGCCGTGAACTCTCGGCAAGTGCTGGGGGGAGTCGCTCGAGCGCCGCCTCGTTGGGCGTTCGATAGTAGGCATAGTCGGCCGAACGCGCGGCATTCTCGGGACGCATCAAAAAATTGATGAAGGCATGGGCCAGCTCCGGGTTCGGTGCCCGGGCGGGAATCACCAGGGTGTCCACGCCCAGCTGCGAGCCCTCCTCGGGCACGAAGAACTCGAGATGGGCATACGTGTCGGGAGATGCTGCCTTGCGATATTCCACATCACCGCTGTAGGTCACGGCGACCTGCGCAACGCCTCTGGCCACCTGCTCGACGGCCGCCGTGCTATCGACGAAGCCCGTGAAGTTGGGACGGTCCAGCGTTTCGCCGACCAGGCGTGCCGCCTCGACCCAGGGTTGCTGGCCGACACAGTCGAAGCCTGCCCCCTGATAGGCACAGGCCATGCCCAACGCCACCTGAGGATCACCGCCGAGCAGCGCGAAGGGCTGGTCGGGATTCGCGTCCGGATCGAAGAGCAGACGCCAGGAAGTCGGCGGATCGGGGAAGGTTTCGGTATTGTAGACGATGCCGGTCACGCCCCAGAGATAGGGCACGCTATAACGTTCTTCCGGGTCGTAGGAAGGATGCCGGAACGCCTCCATCAGATGTTCGCGTCCCTGGAGCAAGGACGGGCCGAACGGCTGAACCAGTCCCGCCTCGATGAGCCTGGGCACGAAGTAATCGGTGGGTACCACCACGTCGTACTGAGCATCGCCGCCCGCCGAAAGCTTCGAGAACATCTCGGCATTGGAAGTGAAGTAGTTCTGCACCACTTCCACATCGTATGCCTCCTCGAAGTCCGACACGACCTCGGGGTCCATGTATTCGGTCCAGTTGAACACATACAGCTTGTCGCCGTCGGCGGCGATGGCCATGGTGCCGGCGCCGAGCAGACAGGCACCGACCATAGCGGTCAGGAAGGGTCGCATGAGAGTACCTCCGTGTGATGGGCAGACCCTTCCAGCCTATACGCTTTGTCTGAAAACTGGCTACGCTCGCCCATCCAGCGTTAAAAATCGACTCAAAATACTCATTTACACGGCGTAAACTCCGTCTTTTCATCGATTTTTGCCTTGTCTGATCATCGCTCGCCGACTTTTCAGACAAAGCTTAGCTGGTGACATGCCGGTCGTCCCGACGCTCGTCAGACTCTCAGGAGCAGGTGTTCCCGCTCCCACGAACTGATGACCTGGAAGTACTCGCGGTGCTCGGCGCTCTTGACCGCCAGGTAACTGTTGGTGAAGCGTTCCCCCAGGATATCGGCGAGGGGCTTGCACTCCCGCAACAGTTCCAGGGCCGGCCCGATGTCGTCGGGCAGCTTGTTACCCTGGGACCAGGCCGAGCCGACCATGGGGGGGCGCGGCTCGAGCTGGCTGAGCATCCCCAGATAGCCGCAGGCCAGCGAGGCTGCCATCACCAGATAGGGATTGGCATCGGCACCGGCCAGCCGATTCTCGACCCGGGTGGCCTCGGGCGTGGACACCGGCACCCGCAAGCCCACGGTGCGATTGTCCATGCCCCATTCCACGTTGATCGGCGCCGAACCACTGCTTTCGGTTCGCAGCAACCGCCGATAGGAATTGACGTTGGGCGCCAGCAGCGGCATGGCAGCCGGCAGATAGCGTTGCAGGCCACCGATGAAATGGTGGAAGAGGCGGCTGGGCTGATCGTCGTCGCCAGCGAACAGGTTATGCCCCCGTTCGGCATCGATCAGGCTCTGGTGGAGATGCATCGAACTGCCCGGTTCACCCGCCATGGGCTTGGCCATGAAGGTGGCATACATGCCATGGCGCAGTGCCGTCTCGCGCAGGGTCCGCTTGAAGAGCACCACCTGATCGGCCAGTGTCAGCGGGTCGCCATGCTGGAAGTTGACTTCCATCTGGCCGGCCCCCTCCTCGTGGATCAAGGTGTCCAGATCCAGGCCCATGGCCTCGCAGTAGTCGTACATCTCCTCGAACAACGGGTCGAACTCGTTGACCGCGTCGATGGAAAACGACTGACGGCTGCTCTCCTGCCGTCCATTTCGGCCGATCGGCGGCTCGAGCGGATAGTCCGAGTCGGTATTGGTCTTGACCAGGAAGAATTCCACCTCGGGGGCCACTACCGGCTTCCAGCCCCGTGCCTCGTACAATGACAGCACGCGCTTGAGAACATGGCGTGGCGACAACTCCACCGCCTCGCCGGTCAGATAGTGGCAATCATGGATGATCTGGGCGGTGGCGTCCTCCGTCCAGGGCACCAGGTAGACGGCATTCGGATCGGGCACCAGTTCCATGTCACGTTCGACAGGATTCCAGAACTGGGTGTCCTCGTCATCGGGATAGCCACCGGTTACGGTCTGGATGAAGATCGAATCCGGCAGTCGAGGGCGACCACCATTGAGATACTTGCCGGCGGGCATGATCTTGCCCTTGAGGATGCCGGTCAGGTCGGCGACCAGGCACTCGACCTCGGTGATACCGTGCTGTTGAAACCAATCGCTGAGGAGCGGAAGCTCCTGACGGTTACTCATGGGAATATCCTTGCTGCTGAACACGGGCGCCAGATTCCATCGTTCGCCGCTCGCATCAGGCGAGCGGCGAGATGCGAACCCCAAGTCCTGGTCTCGTGGCTCGTGGCTCGTGGCTCGTGGCTCGTGGCTCGCATCTCACAATGTCTGACGCGTTAACGCGACTTCACCTCTGACCACAGCTGCTGGAACGTCTGCAGTTGTTCGCCCTCCAGGGTCGGCGTGAAACGCAGCCGTTCCATGTCCGACTCGCTGGGCTGGACCGGGGGTTGGGTCAACACTTCGTCGAGATAGGGACGGGCCGCGGCGTTGGGGCTGGCGTAGTAGTTGTAGTTGGACAACTGAGCACCGATCTCGGCATCGAGAATGAAATCGATGAACTTGTAGGCCATGTCGGGATTCGGCGCCTCCTTGGGAATCATCATGGCGTCCACCCACATCTCGGCGCCCTCGTCGGGGATCATGAATTCCATCTTGGCGAAGGCGTCCGGGTTCTCTTCCCTGTAGAACAGGAAGTCCCCATTGTAGGAAAGCCCCGCATGGGTCACTCCCCGGGCCAGTTGCTGCAGGGCCGGCGTGCCGTCGGTAAAGCCGCTGAACGTATCGCGATTCTTGGTCTCGATGAGCAGCTGCGCCGCCTCACGCCAGGCCTCCATGGTGGTGCAGTCGTAGCCATGACCGAGATAGGCACAGGCACCCCCCATGCTGACCTGGCCATCCCCCATCACCCCGAAGGGGTGTTGCGAATTGACCTCGGGATCGAAGAGAAGGGACCAGCTCTTGGGGGCCTCGGGAAAGGTCTCGGTGTTGTAGATGATGCCGGTCACGCCCCACTGGTAGGGGGCAGAATAACGCGCCCCGGGATCGTAGGACGGGTCGGCGAACTGTTCCATGACATTGTCGAGATTATCGAGCTTCGACTTGTCGAGCTCCTTGACCAGCCCGGTCTCGATCAAGCGCGGAATGTAGTAGTTCGACGGCACGATGACATCGTACTGGGAGACGCCGCCGGCATTAAGCTTGGCGAACATCTCCGGGTTGGAGTTGAAGTAGTTCTGGACCACCTCGACATCGTACTTCTCCTCGAAGGCCTCGATGATCGCGGGGTCCATGTACTCGGTCCAGTTGAACAGATACAGCTTGTTTTCCTGTGCCTGTACCTGCCCGGCCAGCGCCAGGCTTCCCAGGGACAGGGCCAGTGTCGTCTTGTTGATTTTCATGATGGACTCCTCGTTACCCTCGATGGTGGTAATGCCGGCCTAAGCCTGCCGGCGACGGCTGAAGATAAGACTCAGGATGGCGGCAACGGCCACGGCGGCGATCATCAGAGAGGCGATGGCATTGATCTCCGGCGATACCCCCTTCTTGATCGCGCCCCAGATATAGATCGGCAGGGTCGCGCTTTCCGGTCCCGCCGTGAAGAAGCTGATGACGAAGTCATCGATGGACAGCGTAAAGGACAGGAAGAAGGCCGAGATCAACGCCGGCTTGATGGTCGGCAACATGAAGTGCAGCACCCGTTTGAACGGTGTGGCATACAGATCCTTGGCGGCCTCGAAAAGCGTCGGGTCGAGCCCCACGAAGCGCGAATAGACGATCAACGCCACGAAGGGAATCTGGAAGGTCACATGGGCGATGATCATGGTCCCGAGCCCCGGCTTCAATAGCCCGGTGGCCTCGTGAATCTGGACGAAGAAGGCCATCTCGGAGATGCCGAAGACGATGTCCGGCAGCACGATCGGCAGATAGATCAGCACGATCAGCCAGCCGAGCTTGCGGTGACGGTGGCGATACATGCCATAGCCGATCAGGCAGCCAATGACCAGGGCAATCACCGAGGAGACGATGGCCAGCACCATGCTGTTGGTGAAGGCCGAGAGGATCTGCTCGTTGCCCAGCAGGCGCCGGTACCAGCGCAACGAGACCCCGGTGAAACTGGCCGAGCTGTTGGCGGCGTTGAAGGAGAACAACACCACCACCGCCAAGGGCAGGTAGAGAAAGAACAGGGTCAACCACCAGAAGCCGGTCAGGCCACGTTTCAGCGCGCGCTTGTTCATATCACCACCTCCTCGCCGCCACCCAGGCGCTTGCCGATGCGACGCATGGCAAAGAGCCCGATGAAGGTCGCGATCAACATCAGGATCGCCCCGGCCGCCCCCAGCGGCCAGTTGGAACCGCCCGAGAACTGGGTGGCCACCAGGTTGCCCAGCATCATGCCCTTGCCGCCACCCAGCAGTTCAGGAATCACGTACATGCCGAACGCCGGAATGGCCACCAGCACGATACCCGCCAGCAATCCCGGCAGAGTCTGCGGGAAGACCGCATGCCAGAAGGCCCGCATCGGTGAGGCATAAAGATCCTGCGCGGCCTCGACCTGGGCAGTGTCGAGCTTCTCGAAGGCCGCATAGAGCGGCAGCACCATGAACGGCAGGAAGTTGTAGACCAGCCCCAGGGTGACCGCGAAGTTGGAGGGATAGAGCCCCATGTTGGGCGAGATCAGACCGAGGCCCTCGGCCAGCTCCGACAAGGGCGTGCCCGGCGCCAGCAGGTTCATCCAGCCGAAAGTGCGGATCACCTGGTTGGTCCAGGACGGCACCACCACCGCCAGCAGCATGATCGGGCGCCACCGTTCGCGGCAGGTGGTGATGTAATAGGCGATGGGATAGGCCACCAGCACCACAAGGGTCGTGGAGAGCAGGGTCTGCCACAGCGAGCGCAACAGCGTATAGAGATTCCCCGGACTCCAGCCGAGAAAGCCGAACCCGGCCAGACGCTCGAAGGCATCCAGGGTCAGAGGCATCTGCGGCAGGCCATAAGGACCGTTGGTCATGAAGGCCACGCCCATCAGATAGGCACTGGGCAATACCAGGAAGATGACGATCCAGGCCGCACCGGGCGTGACGCTGAACAGCAGGTGACGCATCTCGCCGACCACGGCCCGGCGGCGCATCGCGTGTTGAGATATTTCGACCATGACTCTCTCCTCAGGCAGCGACCCTGACCAGGTCTTCCGGACAGACGCTGATGGTCACTTCGTCGCCCTCTCGGTGTATCCGCTGGCCCAGGTTGCTGGCCACGGCCATCACCATCTGCCCGTTGACCTCGAGCCGATATTCGATGCGGCTGCCGCGATACAGGCGTTCGCGCACGATGCCCGTCATCCGGTTGTAGCCCTCCGGCACCTCGGGCCCCAGCTCCAGTGTCTCGGGCCGCACCAGCAGCCACCCGTCGGCGCCATCGCGCTGCTCGTCGGGCACCAGCCTCAAGCGGCCGATTTCGGTCTCCACCCAGTCGTCTTCGCTGCGATGAATGGCGAACAGATTGTCATGCCCCATGAAGCGAGCCACGAAGGCATTGGCCGGACGCTCGTAGACCTCGTCGGGCGCCCCGACCTGCTGGATATTGCCGCCATCGAGCACGGCGATGCGATCCGACATGACCATCGCCTCATCCTGGTCGTGGGTCACGAACACGAAGGTCATGCCCAGTTTCTTCTGCAGGCGCTGCAGCTCGACCTGGAGCTGGGCACGCAGGCCGGCATCGAGTGCCGACAGGGGCTCGTCGAGCAGCAGGACATCGGGCTCGCAGACCAGCGCCCGTGCCAGGGCGATGCGCTGCCGCTGACCGCCGGAGAGCTGGTCGACGCGTCGATCGACCAGGTCGCCCAGCTTGATGAAGGCCGCGATCTCGTCGACCTTGGCATCACGCTCAGCGGCCGGCAGGCCGCGCATCTTGAGACCGAAGGCCAGATTCTCGCGCACCGAGAGATGCGGGAAGAGCGCATAGGACTGGAAGACGGTATTGACGCTGCGACGGTGCGGTGGCACCTCGGTAAGCTCCTTACCACCCACGATCAGGGTCCCCTGGTCGGGGGCCTCGAGGCCGGCGAGAATGCGCAACAGGGTCGTCTTGCCGCAACCGGAAGGCCCCAGCAGGGTAAAGAACTCGCCGGCCTGGATATGCAGGTCGACCCCATCCAGCGCCACGGTGTCTCGCCCGAAACGCTTGTGCAGGCCGCGCAGCTCGATGGCGGAGGCCTTGCGACTCGACGCCTCCTGCCGTTGCCTCTCCGCCGCCGGCGTCACACCCGTCTGGTCGGCGGTATCCGCCGCAATGGTATCGCTCATGGAGGTGCCCTCTTCGTTGGTCCGTGGCCTCGCTCAGAGGCGATCGCGAAGTTTATAGAACTGGGTGGCCAGCACCAGCAACGGCTTGCGCAACAGCCGCCCCCCGGGGAAATGTCGATGCGGCATGGCGGCAAAGGTATCGAAGCCCTCGCTCTGGCCGGCAATGGCATCGCTCATCAGCTTGCCGGCGAGCCCCGCCATGGCCATGCCGTGCCCCGAATAGCCCTGGGCGTAGAAGAGGTTGTCGTCCAGGCGCCCGAAGTCCGGCGCCCGATTGAGGGTAATGGCCACGTCACCGCCCCAACGGTACTCGATGGGCACGCCCTCGAGCACTGGAAAGAGCCGCGCGATCTTGGCGTCCATGCGCGCCTGAAGATTCGGGGGCTCACGTCCATCGTAGCTGACCTCGCCGCCATAGATGAGGCGGCGGTCCGACGACAGACGATAATAATCGAGCACGAAGTTGGCGTCGGACAGCGCATCACCACGCGGCAATACACGGGCCGCCTGTTCCTCGGTCAATGGCGCGGTGGCGATCATGTAGTTGGCGGCACGCATGATGCGCCCCGACAGTTCCGGCACCAGGCCGGCCAGATAGGCGTTGGTCCCCATCACCACGACATCGGCCGTGACACGTCCCCGATCGGTGATCGCGACGGCCGGCTCGCCACGGCGAATCTCCCTGACGGCACTGTGCGAGTACAGTCGGACACCGGCACGCTGGGCGGCACGCGCCAGGCCCAGCGTGTAGTTGAGGGGGTGCAGATGGCCGCCCTCCCGATCATGCAGGGCGGCGGGGTAAGCATCGGTCACCACATGGTCGCGCAGCGCCTCTCCTTCCAGCCACTCCAGTGCCTCGTATCCGTACTTGCCGCTCAGCTCCTCGCGAAACGCCTCCAGCTCCCGGACATGTCGCGGCTTGACCGCTGCATGGAGATAGCCCCAGGCCAGTTCACAGGGAATGGCGTGACGCTCGACCAGTTCGGCGGTAAGGCGTACCGCCTCACGACTCATCTCCCAGATGCGCCGGGCGCTCTCCAGTCCCAGCGCCCGCTCGATCGTGGCGATGTCGGTGCCGAGCCCGGGCAGGATCTGGCCGCCGCTTCGCCCGGAGGCGCCGTGACCGATGTCCTCGGCTTCCAGCAACACCACCGAGTACCCTCGCTCGGCCAGGTGCAACGCTGCCGAGCAGCCGGTGACGCCACCGCCGATCACGCAGACATCGGCATGCAGGTCATCTTCGAGAGGACCGTGGGAATCGAGTTCGACGGCGATGGAATCGCGGTACCAGGAGGCGGGGCGCTCGTGTAGCGCGGAAGTCTTCATACAGTCAGCCTGTTCGGTGCGCGGTGCGCTCGTTGTTGTTCATCGACCCCGACGGTTTCGACCGATCGGGACAGTTTCAGTTTGACACCAGCAGTGCGTTTAATGTCAAGTATTCAATAACGAAACAACAACGTCTTCCGAAACAGCATCGAGCCGAGGTTACGCCAAACGCCTTATTTTACAGGCTTAATCGCCTACAGAAGGGCATTCGACTCTCGACTCGAGATGGCCTTCTATCGTCACCAATCAACGATAGGCGTCAAGTAAACACCATCACGACCATGAAGGGAGTCACCGGGAGGATCGGCCAGCCCGGTCCAGATGATCGAAGGAACGGGCGACAAGGAGGGACCGGCATCGCGGACCGACACAGGGGGGGGGGCACCGCCGCGCCATTCAGCCACTGCATACCGGACAGGCAGGATCTCGAGGCACCTTGAAGTGGCGCCATTGCCCCGTCAGACCATCGAAGGTGGAAAGTCCACGATGCACGCTGCCCGCACCGCTGACCAGCTTGATCGCTTCCAGCGCCTGGAAGCAGCCGATCAATCCGACCAGGGGGGCCACGACGCCGTTCTCGGCACAACGCAGCTCGTCGTCGCCCCCCTCGCCCGGCGGGTAGAGGCAGCCGTAGCATGGCGATTGCGGGTCGCGAGGATCGAACACCGCCAACTGCCCGGAAAAGCGGATCGCTGCGCCGGATACCAAGGGCACCCCGGCACGTCGGCAGGCCTCGTTGACGGCATAGCGGCTGGCGAAGCGGTCGGTGCAATCCAGTACCACGTCGGCCTGGTTCACCGCTGCGCGCAGGGCCTCACCGTCCAGTCGACTGGCAAGCGCGACGATCTCGCAATCGGGATTGAGCGCCAGGCCGGCATCGCGGGCCGACTCGGCCTTGGGGCGACCGATATCGGCCATGCCGTGGGCGATCTGTCGTTGCAGGTTGGAGAGCTCCACCGCGTCATCATCGGCCAGCGTCAAGTGCCCCAGGCCGGCCGCCGCCAGGTACAGCGCCACCGGCGAGCCGAGCCCGCCGGCACCGACCACCAGGGCATGCCCGGCCAGCAACCGTTCCTGTCCCTCGATATCGATCGCATCGAGCATGATCTGTCGGCTGTAGCGCAACAGCGCTTCGTCGTTCATGGGGCTCACTTGCCGTCGAACTCCTCGATATCGGGCACATGAAGGGAGACGTCTTCCTTGACCTCCTCCATCACCACATAGCTCTTGGACTCCTTGACGCCGGGCAGGGTCAGGACCACATCGCCGAGCAGTTGGCGATAGGCCGACATTTCGGGAATGCGGCACTTGAGAATGTAGTCGAACTGCCCCGACACCAGATGGCATTCCTGAATCTGCGGCAGCTTGGCCACCGCCCGACGAAACTCGTCGAACACTGCCGGCGACTGGGTTTCCAGACTGATCTCGACGAACACCAGCAGATTGGCCTTGAGGGCTCGGGGATCGAGCAGTGCCTTGTAGCCACGAATCACGCCCGAACGCTCCAGGCGCTTGACGCGTTCCAGGCAGGGCGTGGTGGATAGCCCTACCTGCGAGGCAAGGTCCACATACGAGATACGGGCGTTTTCCTGCAGGCAGCGCAGAATATTGAGGTCGATACGATCTAGCGAGCGAGTCTTGGTTTTCATTGTCTTCCTGACACGCGCTGGGCGTTGGTCTTTGCCGTCTTGGCAGAAGCTTTACCTGAAAATCACCCTTTAACAGGCGATTGTTGGTCTTCACTCATGCGAAGTCGGCCACTGATGGCATTTTTTACTGCCTTCAGGTTTAACACAGCCGCCCCCACGGGCTCCACCCCGGGCTCTCAACGACGTCCCCCCGTCCATCGCCCCAGGCTGACCCGCTCATGCCCCGCCAGGTCCCGCTCGCTGATCACGTCCCGATACCCCTTGGCACGCAAGGCCTCGCGCATCGCCGCTCCCTGATCGGCACCATGCTCCAGCAACAACCAGCCATCCGGCACGAGCCGATTCCGCGAGGCATCGACCAGATGATAGAGATCGGCCAGCCCGCGGTCGCCCGCCACCAGGGCGCCGCGCGGTTCGAAACGGACATCGCCCAGCGCCAGGTGGGGATCATCGTCGGCCAGATAGGGGGGATTGGCGACGATCATGTCGAAGCCGGTCTCGTCGATTGCCGCGAACCAGTCACCGACCAGAAAGCCGACATTGACGATGCCCAGCCGCTCGGCATTGCGCATCGCCAGCGTTACCGCCTCGGGGTTGAGATCGATGCCGACGGCATGCCAATCGGGACGTTCGCTTGCCAGGGCGAGGGCCACGGCACCGGTTCCGGTGCCCAGATCCAGCACTCGACCGCGGCGAGCGGACATGCGCGCCAGCGCCGTGGTCACCAGCGTCTCGGTGTCGGGTCGAGGAATCAGGGTGCTCGGCCCGGTGAACAGGGGCAGTCCCCAGAATTCACGCTCGCCGGTGAGATAGGCCACCGGCTGCCCCGCCGCGCGAGCAGCGACAAGCGCCTCGAAGCGTGCCTGCTCGACGATGCCTGGCTCCCGATCGCCCCAGGTATAGAGCCAGGTACGATCGACGCCGAGCACATGGCACAGCAACACTTCGGCATCGAGACGCGCACTCGGGGAGCCGGCATCAACGAGCCGCGAGGCGGCCCGCGCCAGCAGGATGTCCAGGCGCATCACCCCTCCTGCTGCAGGGCGGCCAGCTGCTCGGCCTGGTACTCGTTGATCAAGGGCTCGATGACCTCGTCGAGCCCCTCGCCGCCGACCACCTCGGAAAGCTTGTAGAGCGTCAGGTTGATTCGGTGATCGGTGACCCGCCCCTGCGGGAAGTTGTAGGTGCGAATTCGCTCACTGCGATCGCCCGACCCCACCAGCGAACGCCGCTCGTCGGCCTGTTGTTGGCGCTGGCTGTCCTGGGCCGCCTGCTTGAGGCGCGCGGCGAGCAGCGACATGGCCTTGGCACGGTTCTTGTGCTGACTGCGCTCCTCCTGACATTCCACCACCACACCGCTGGGCAGGTGAGTAATGCGGATCGCCGAGTCGGTGGTATTGACGTGCTGCCCGCCTGCCCCGCTGGCGCGGAAGGTATCCACGCGCAGTTCATTGGGATCGATATCGACCTCGCCGACTTCGGCGGCCTCGGGCATCACCGCCACCGTGCAGGCCGAGGTGTGAATGCGTCCCTGGGACTCGGTGGCCGGCACACGCTGCACGCGATGAGCCCCCGACTCGAACTTCAGCCGAGCATAGACGCCCTCGCCCTTGACCCGGGAAATCAGCTCCTTGAAACCGCCCTGATCGCCATGACTGGCGCTGACGATTTCCACCTTCCAGCCGTGCTGCTCGGCATAGCGGGAATACATGCGGAACAGATCGCCGGCGAACAGCGCCGCCTCGTCACCCCCGGTACCGGCACGAATCTCCAGGAAGACATTGCCCGCATCATCCGGGTCACGAGGCACCAACAGTTGCTTGAGCCGCGTCCCCAGTGCTTCCAGCTTCTCCCGCCCCGAATCGCGCTCCAATGCAGCCAGTTCGCGCATTTCGGCATCGGCATCGTCGGCGAGCGCCTCGGCAGCCTCGAGGTCCCCTTCCACGGCGCGATAATCCCGCCAAGCGGCCACCAGGGCATCGAGTTCGGCATATTCCCGCGAATAGTCGCGAAAACGAGGCTGATCGGCGATCACCTCGGGGTCCGCCAACAGGGCGGCGAGCTCCTCGAAGCGCTCGGCAAAGGTGTCGAGACGCTGACGCAGGGAAGCTTTCATCAACAAGTCCTATCGGGGTGGGTCAGAAGTGTCGTCCAGCAACAAGGTCGCGGCGGCATCCATGAGATCATGGCGATCATCCGAGGCGGCTTCGCGCAGGGCCAGGGTGGGGCGGTGCAACAAGCGGTTGGTCAACTGATGCGCCAGGCGTCGCACCACCTCCTCGGGATCCTCTCCCTTGGCCAGACGCGCCAGGGCCTGATCCCGAGCCTCGTCTCGCAGCGACTCGCCCCTGGCACGAACGTCGCGGATCAGTTCCCCGCCACCGCGCAATCGGCGCTCATGCTGCCAGTGCCCCACGCCGCTCTCGATCAACGACTCGGCCTGATCGGCCGCCACCTGTCGATGGCGGCGATTCTCCTCGATGACCTCCTGGAGATCATCGACGGTATACAGGAAGACATCACTCAGTTCCCCCACCTCCGGCTCGATGTCGCGAGGCACGGCGATATCGACCATGAACACCGGGCGGTGCCGACGCTTCTTGAGTGCCCGTTCGACCATTCCCTTGCCGAGGATCGGCAGTGCCGAGGCGGTGGAGGCAATCACGATGTCGGCATCGATCAGCGCATCGGGAATGGCATCCAGGGTGATCGCCTCGCCGCCGAGGGGGGCGGCCAGCTGGTCGGCCCGCTCGCGGGTCCGGTTGGCCACCGTCAATCGGCGCGCCCCGGCTTCGTGCAGGTGGCGGGCCACCAGTTCGATGGTCTCGCCGGCACCGATCAGCAATGCCCGGGAACCGGCCAGGTCATCGAAGATGCGACTCGCCAGGCTGACCGCAGCATAGGCCACCGAGACCGGATTCCGACCGATGCCGGTTTCGGTACGTACCTGCTTGGCCACGGCGAAAGTATGCTGGAAGAGTCGTTCGAGCTCTCCTCCCATGCCCTTGGCACGCCGCGCGGCCTGATAGGCATCCTTGAGCTGGCCGAGGATCTGAGGCTCCCCCAGCACCATGGAGTCCAGGCCCACCGCCACCTGCATCAGATGGCGCGCCGCATCGCCATCGAGAAAATGGTAGGCGCAGTGCGTCAGTGCCTCGACCTCCATGCCATGGAAGCGCCCCAGCCACTCATATATCGCGCGTTCGCCCGCCTCGTCGGTCACGCAATAGAGCTCGGTACGGTTGCAGGTCGACAATACCGCGGCCTCCCGCACTTCGGGCAAGCCTCGCAGTTCGGCCAGCGCCTGCTCGAGCTGCGCCGGCGTAAAAGCGACCCGCTCGCGAACCTCGAGCGTCGCCGTACGGTGATTGATTCCCAGGGCAAGAAGCGTCATGCGTCGATGTCTTAGCGAAAGTGAGCCGGCGTCGTCATCGTGATGGAATGGCTTGGCACCCTATCCCATTGCGTCGCCACGGCGCCACATTCTACCACAGCGCATCCGCCGACGGTGCCCACTCACCGGTCGTGATGTCCTTTGCCCAACGAAGACAAGCCGTTATGCTGACGGCTCGGCCTTCATATCGAGACTCGCATGTCCCGAGGACTATTCAAGATGCGCGCCCATCGCCACCCTGTCGCCTTCCTTGGCCTGGCGATGATGCTCGGCAGTTGCCAGACATTGCCATCCGACGCCCCGCACGAGGACCCTCTGGCCGAGGCGCCCCCGATTACGCAGGGGCTCGACGCCAGTGGGCTCTCCACTCTGCTGATGGCAGAACTGGCCGGGCAGCGTGGCGATTATCGTCGCGCCAGCCGCGGCTACCTCGAAAGCGCCGAACGCTATGGCGCCGCCGAACTGGCCGAGCGTGCCGCCCTGGCGGCACGGTTCGGCGAGAACGCCGACCTGCTCGAACAAGCGGCTCAACGCTGGCAGCACCTGGCACCGGCCGACACGGCTCCGGTTCGCTTGCTGGCCGGCCTCTCCGTGCAGAAGGGCGACTGGGACGCCGCGCTGGCCCGGCATCTCGACATCGTCGACCGTAACGGCACCGAGGAGCTCGTGCCCTTTCTCGAGTCGGCACTGGAAGCCGGTGCGCCACCCGCCCCCCTGCTGGCTCGACTCCGGGACGCGTCACCCGGCCCCGGCCAACATCATGACATCGAGCTCGCCATCGCCCTGCTGGAAGCCGCCAACGGCCTCACTGCCTCGGCCCGACAGCGCCTTTCCGACCTCGCCGACGAGACGCCGGAACTGCCGAGCCTGTGGCGCATTCGTGCCGCCGTTGCCCTCGATGCCGATGCCCCCGCACGAGCCGAGACCATGGCGCGGCGCGGCCTGGAGTACACGCCCGGCGACCCACGGCTGATCCTGTTGCTGGCCCAGGCCGAAGTGCGCCAGGGCAACGTCAAGGCGGCCGAAGCCAATACCGACGCACTGCTCGAGGATCACGGCGACAGTCCCGACCTGCGCCTGGCACTGGCACAGCTCTATCTCGAGGAAGGCCATACCGGCCCGGCCCGTCGCCTTCTGCTCCCCTTGACCGACAATGACTCCGCTCCTCCGACGGTATTCCTGCTGCTCGGCGCCATCGCCGAGGAGGAAGGCGAGATCGATAACGCCCTCCTTTATTACCGCCAGGTCCCCGAGGGAGAGAACTTCCTGACCGCCAGGGCCAGCGCTGCCCGCATGCTGTTCGAGCACGGCCGGCCCGACGATGCCCGCACCTTCCTGCGTATCGAACGCCTGCGGCATCCGGACGAAGCCCCCGGGCTCTTCTCGCTGGAAGTGGACCTGCTGGACGAAGCCGGCACCAGGGCCCAGGCCGATGCCTTGCTGGACCAGGCCGTCGACACGCATCCCGAGAACGCCCAGTTGCGCTACCAGCGGGCCATGCGCGCCTTCCGTCACGGTGACCTCGACGCCATGGAACGCGACCTGCGGACCCTGATCGATCAGGATCCGGAAAACGCCAACGCCCTCAACGCACTGGGCTATACCCTGGCCGACAACAATATCGAGGGTCGGCTCGACGAAGCCCGTGAACTGGTCGAACGCGCTCACGCCCTGGCCCCCGATAACCCCGCGATTCTCGACAGCATGGGCTGGGTACGCTATCGCCAGGGTAACCCTGAAGCCGCCCTGTCCTGGCTGGAACGCGCCTGGGCCGACATGCCCGATCAGGAAGTGGCCGCCCATCTGATCGAGGTACTCTGGCGCCTGGACCAGCGCGAACGGGCACGGACGCTGCTGCAGCAGTCGCGACAACGCTTCGAGACGCACCCCCGGATCGACGAACTGCTCGAACGCCTGCCCGAACTGGATCAATGACCCCATCGCCCATGTGCCCCACCCGCACTGGGCCCGAACGCGAAAGGAAGCGACCATGCGACGCCATCATTCGATCCGGCTGACCTGCCTGGCCCTGGGACTGGTCCTGCTGGCCGGTTGTGCCAGCCGCTCCCCCGCACCGGACATGCAGCGTGCCTCCGGTCAATGGGAAGCACAGCAGGAACGCCTGGCCGAACTGCAGGACTGGGAGCTGCAGGGCAAGGCCGGCCTGCGCACTCCCGAGGACAGTACCAGCGCCAATCTCGACTGGCGGCAGACCCCCTACTATTTCCGCATCCTGCTCAGCGGTCCCTTCGGTAGCGGCCGGAGCGTGCTGGAGGGTCGCGAGGGCCGCGTCTCGCTGACCACCGGCGAAGGCCGGGCCGAGGCCGATAGCCCGACGGCCCTGATGGAGCAGGAACTGGGCTGGTCGCTGCCGGTCTCCGCCCTGACCGACTGGATTCGCGGCCTGCCCGCCGACCGCCCCCACCACCTGGAGAAGGACGAGCTGGGCTTCCCGACTCGCCTGGAGCAGGACGGCTGGCGAATCGAGTACCGCGACTGGACCCGCGTCGACGAACTATGGCTACCACGCCGGATGAAGCTGACGTATGACGACCTGACTGTCACCCTGGTGGTGACACGCTGGCAGCCGGAGCTCGACGAGGATGACTGACTCCGGTGTGCTGACGTTGCCGGCCCCCGCCAAGCTCAACCGGATGCTGCACATCATCGGACGGCGCGACGATGGCTATCACGCGCTGCAGACCCTGTTCCAGTTCCTCGGCCATGGCGACACCCTGACGCTCGCCCCTCGAGCCGACGGCGAGATTCGGCTCGATGCCGACCTGACGGGCGTATCCACCGATGACAACCTGATCCTGCGGGCCGCCCGGCGACTCAAGGAAGCCTCCGGGACACGAAGCGGCGCGCATATCACGCTGGACAAGCGCCTGCCGCTGGGCGGCGGACTCGGCGGCGGCAGCAGCGATGCCGCCACCACCCTGCTCGGGCTGAACCGCCTCTGGAGCCTCGGCTTGTCACTGGAACGCCTGGCCGCCCTTGGCCTCGAGCTCGGCGCCGACGTGCCGGTCTTCGTCAGAGGGCACGCCGCCTGGGGAGAAGGTATCGGCGAGCACCTGACACCCGTCGAGCTCGATACCCCCTGGTTCGTGGTCGTCCACCCCGGGGTCGGCATCTCGACGCCGAGTATCTTCGGGGCCTCGGAATTGACACGGGATACCCCCCCGATTACCATGGCGCGCGCACTTCAGGGGGGAGCGTCGAGCTGGCGCAACGACTGCGAACCAACGGTCAGGGCGCTGTATCCCGAGGTCGCACGCGCACTCGACTGGCTGGGCGAACGAGCACCGTCAATGCTGACGGGCACGGGGGCCTGCATTTTCGCCCGACTGGAACGGGAAGAGGATGCCGAGGCGCTGCTGGCCGAGATACCGGAGCGCTGGCATGCCTTCAAGGCACCAGGTCGGAATCGTTCTCCCCTCCATGATGCCTTGGATCGACGAGCGTCCTGAACGACGACTCGCGGCGCGATCCGGTGCGGCAGGTCGCTGGGGTATAGCCAAGTGGTAAGGCAGCGGTTTTTGGTATCGCCATGCGCAGGTTCGAATCCTGCTACCCCAGCCAATGCCCGCCTGGAGCGACACCGATCCGAACATTGAAGACCCAACACTGCAAAGGTGGCTGCGCGTGTCAAAATTGATGGTTTTCGCCGGGAACGCCAATCCCGAACTCGCCCAGAAGGTCGCCGAGAGCCTGGATAACCGATTGGGCCACGCCACGGTCGGGCAGTTCAGCGACGGCGAAGTCGCGGTCGAGATCAATGAGAACGTGCGCGGCAAGGATGTCTTCATCCTGCAGCCCACCTGCGCGCCGACCAATGACAACCTGATGGAATTGATCCTGATGGTGGATGCCCTGCGTCGAGCATCCGCCTCCCGGGTCACCGCCGTGGTCCCCTATTTCGGCTACGCCCGTCAGGATCGTCGCGTCCGCTCCGCCCGGGTACCGATCTCCGCCAAGCTCGTCGCCGACATGATGGTCAAGTCGGGGGTCGACCGCGTCATGACCATGGACCTGCATGCCGATCAGATCCAGGGCTTCTTCGACGTCCCGGTGGACAACGTCTACGGCTCACCGATTCTGCTCGATGACATCGAGCGCCAGAATTACGACGACCTGGTGGTGGTCTCGCCCGATGTCGGCGGCGTGGTGCGTGCCCGCGCCATCGCCAAGCAGCTCAACGCCGACCTGGCGATCATCGACAAGCGCCGTCCCCAGGCTAACCAGGCCCAGGTGATGCACATCATCGGCGAGATCCAGGACCGAACCTGCGTGGTGGTCGACGACATGATCGACACCGCCGGCACCCTGTGCAAGGCCGGCGAGGCCCTCAAGGATCATGGCGCGCGCCGCGTAGTGGCCTATGCCACCCACCCGATCCTTTCTGGCCCCGCCGTCGACAACATCACCGGCTCGGTACTCGACGAGGTCGTCGTCGCCGACACCATTCCGTTGTCCGATCACGCGCGTCGCAGCGGCCGAATTCGCCAGCTCAGCGTGGCCGGCCTGATCGCCGAGGCGATCCGCCGGGTCAGCAACGAAGAATCCGTCAGCGCGATGTTCCACTGAGGCCACGACAGTGTCGTCGGCCGTCGTGAGAACATCGCGCGGATAACGTGCTCCGGCCCGCCGGAGCGAATGGAACCATCGTCGTCTGGTCGCGGGCGACGATGGCTTCCTTACTTCAAGCAAGAGGCAATACCATGTCCGATTACATTCTCACAGCCAGTGTTCGTGACGACCTGGGGAAAGGTGCGAGCCGCCGCCTGCGTCGTGCGAACGAGCAAGTGCCGGCCATCATCTATGGTGGCGAGCAGGCCCCCCAGCCGATCGCCGTCGACAAGACCGCCTTCTACAAGGCGCTCGAGGAAGAAGCCTTCTTCTCCTCCGTGATCAGCCTGCAAGTGGACGGCAAGGCTCAGCAGGTCGTGGTGCGTGATCTCCAGCGTCACCCCTACAAGCCCCTGGTGACCCACGCCGACTTCATGCGCATCGACGCCACCCATGAGATCACCATGCGCGTGCCGCTGCACGTAGTGAACGCCGAGACCGCCACGAGCATCAAGGACGAGGGCGGCGAGCTCCACGTCCTGTCCAACGAGGTCGAAGTCAGCTGCCTGCCGAAGGACCTGCCTGATTACCTGGAAATCGACATCGCCGATGTCGCCCTGGGTTCCACCCTGCACCTGTCCGACCTGAGCCTGCCGGCCGGCGTGACCCTGGTCGCGCTGACCCATGGCGAAGATCATGACAATGCCGTACTGAGCATTACCCAGGCCAAGGTTCGCGGCGGCGACGACGATGCCGAAGCCGGCGACGCTGCCGAGGGCGAAGAAGACGAGGGCAGCGCCGAGTAATTCGGAGCCGCTGCCAGGGCCGCGCGTTGACGCGGCCCTTTCGTCACGATCAAGCGCTCCGGCGCTTGATTTTTTTTGCAGCCCACCGATTTTTTGGAGGCAGCGAAGATGAGTCGGGTCAAAGCCATCATCGGACTGGCCAATCCTGGGGCCGAATACGAAGCCACCCGCCACAACGCCGGCGCCTGGCTGATCGACGCCCTGGTTCGCGACGCCGGCGACACCCTGCGCCCGGAGAAGAAATTCCTCGGACGTTATGCACGTATCCGCCTGGACGGCCAGGACCTGCACCTGCTCGAGCCCACCACCTTCATGAACCGCAGCGGTGGCGCAGTGGCAGCCCTGAGCCAGTTCTTCAAGCTGACGCCCGACGAACTGCTGGTCGCCCACGACGAGCTGGACCTGCCCCCCGGCACTGCCCGCTACAAGACCGGCGGCGGTCACGGCGGTCACAACGGACTGCGAGACATCGTCCGGGCACTGGGCAACGACAAGGGCTTCCATCGGCTACGCATGGGCATCGGCCACCCCGGCGACGCACGCCAGGTGACCCACTACGTCCTGGGACGCCCCGGCAAGGCAGAGCGCACCGCCATCGACGCCGCCATCGACGAATGCCTGGCCACCCTGCCCCAGGCCATCGCCGGCGACTGGACGAGCGCCATGCAACGGCTGCACAGCTTTTCAGCCTCCGGCTGAAAAGCCAGCTCGAAGCTCGGAGCTCGGAGCTCGGAGCTCGGAGCTCGAAGCTCGAAGCTCGAAGCTCGAAGCTCGAAGCTCGAAGCTCGAAGCTCGAAAGCAGACTCTGGTGTTCACGGGGCTTCTTCAAGCTTCAGGCTTATGGCTCGCGCCGAAGGCGTCCCGTAGAATACCGGCCAATCATCCTTTTCGAACTTTCTTTCCAGGACGCTCCCATGGGTTTCAACTGCGGTATCGTCGGCCTGCCCAACGTCGGCAAATCGACTCTATTCAATGCCTTGACCAAGTCGGGCATCGACGCCGAGAACTTTCCCTTCTGCACCATCGAACCCAACGTCGGCATCGTGCCGATGCCGGACCCGCGGCTCGACAAGCTGGCGAGCATGGTGAAGCCCGAGAAGGTGATCCCGACCACCATGGAGTTCGTCGATATCGCGGGCCTGGTGGCGGGCGCCTCCAAGGGCGAGGGCCTCGGCAACCAGTTCCTGGCCAATATCCGCGAGACCCAGGCCATCGCCCATGTCGTGCGTTGCTTCGACAACGACAACGTCATTCACGTGGCCAACCAGGTCGACCCGCGAGCCGATATCGAGACCATCAACCTCGAACTCGCCCTGGCCGACCTGGACACCGTCGAGCGCGCCATCCAGCGTCTGGCTCGTGTGGTGAAGGGCGGCGACAAGGAGGCCATCGCCACCAAGGCGCTTCTCGACCGCATCCAGCCGCACCTGGCCGAGGGCCAGCCACTGCGCAGCTTCGGCCTGGACGACGACGAGAAGCGCCAGCTCAAGAGCTTCGGCCTGCTGACACTCAAGCCCACCATGTACATCGCCAACGTCAACGAGGACGGCTTCGAGGCCAACCCCTACCTCGACATCGTCAATGAGATCGCTGCCGAGGAAGGGGCCGTGGTCGTGCCGGTGTGCAACCAGATCGAGGCTGAGATCGCCGAACTCGACGATGAGGAGCGCGCCATGTTCCTCGACGAGATGGGCATGGAAGAACCGGGACTGGATCGCGTGATTCGTGCCGGCTACGCACTGCTCGGCCTGCAGACCTATTTCACCGCTGGCGTGAAGGAAGTCCGGGCATGGACCGTCAAGGTCGGGGCCACCGCCCCCGAAGCCGCCGGTGTGATCCACACCGACTTCCAGAAAGGCTTCATTCGCGCCGAGGTCGTCGCCTACGACGACTTCGTGGCCCTGGGCGGCGAACAAGGCGCCAAGGATGCCGGCAAGTGGCGCCTCGAAGGCAAGGATTATATCGTCGCCGACGGCGACGTCGTGCACTTCAGGTTCAACGTTTAAGGATGTAACGGCTTGACGTGGCGGGGGGGTTATCCGTATCATTCGCCCCCGTTGTCGGCTACGTAGCTCAGCTGGTTAGAGCACATCACTCATAATGATGGGGTCCCCTGTTCGAATCAGGGCGTAGCCACCAGATACCGAAAAGCCCGCCTGATTCGCCAGGCGGGCTTTTTTGGCTTCGGATCTGCCACGAGCCGGATTGCCGCTTTTCTCTCGACAGCCCCCTCTTCCAGCTTCCAGCCCGAACGACGTTCGGGCGCTCTTTCTTCTTCCAGCGGCGCAGCCGCGCTCTTGTCTAAAGCCCTTCACGCTCGACAAAGGCGGTGAGCACCCGGGTCAGATACTCCACATCCCGCGCCCCGGATGTCTCGCGGATCGAGTGCATGGCCCACTGAGGCACCCCCACGTCCAGGGTCGGCACGCCCAGCTCGGTGGCAGTGATCGGCCCGATGGTACTACCGCACCCCATGTCGGCTCGGGTGACGAAGGTCTGCACCGGCACGTCGACCTGACGACACAGCTCGCGGAACAGCGCCGAAGTGGCACTGTTGGTGGCATAGCGCTGGTTGGCGTTGACCTTGATCACCGGCCCCCCGTTGAGCGCCGGTCCATGGGCCGCGTCATGCTTGTCGCGGAAGTTGGGGTGCAGGGCATGCGCATTGTCGCAGGAGATCATCCGCGAGGACTGCACCAGGCGAATAACGCCCTCCTCCGTGCCGTCGCCCAGCTGGGCGTTGACCCGCCGCAGCACATCGCCGAGGAAAGGCCCCTGAGCACCGCAGGCACTGGCGCTGCCGACCTCCTCGTGATCGTTGGCCACCAGCACCGCGCCCTGACGACCATCGCTTTCCAGCATGGCTTCGAGTCCGATGAAGCAGGACAACAGGTTGTCGAGACGGGCGCTGGCGATCAATTCCCCTTCGACGCCCACCCGGGACGGTGGCTGAACGTCATACAGGGCCAGCTCGAAGTCGATGACCTCGACGCCCTCGAGATCATGCTGCTCGGCCAGCCAGCCGCGCAGCAGCCGGTCGAGATCGGCATTCTCGCCCCCCTGCAGAAACACTGGCGGCATCTCGGTCTGGGCATTCATCGCCCTGCCGTTGTTGGCTTCACGATCGAGATGAATCGCCAGGCTGGGGACGATCGCCAGGGGACGGTCGACATTGAGCAGCACTCCCTCGAGGCGGCCATCGGCATGGCGCACATGCACGCGCCCGGCCAGGCCCAGATCCCGATCGAACCAGGGGGCGAGCAAGGCGCCACCATAGACCTCGACACCCAGTTGCAGCCAGCCGGCCGATGTCTGTGGCGCATGCGGCTTGAGGCGCAATCCCGGACTATCGGTATGAGCGCCGATCATGCGCAGGGCATCGAGCGGCTCGGACGGCAGTTGAAGCGCGATGATCGAGGAATCGTTGCGGGTCACGTAGACACGCTCGCCGGGCGACAGTCGCCAGGCCTCGGTCTCCTCGAGGCGACGAAAACCTTCGGCCTCCAGCCGCTCGGCCATGTTGGCGGTAGCGTGCCATGGGGTCGGAGAACGACGCAGAAAGTCGAGCAAACGCTCGAGACGGGCATCCTGGAGCATGAGGTCCTCTAGTGATGAAACATGAAGGGGTCTTGGCATGTCGCCGGAACTGCTACAATGCTCGCTCGGTATGGAAACTCGAACGCCGAATCGCAGTCTGGACGAATAGAGTGTACATGAATCAGGGAGTGCTTCATTGATGAGCCTGCTTGCTACTCTGGGGCGTACGGCGACCCTGGCCCTGCTGCTGGTTGCCGGCCCGGCACTGGCCGATATCATCCCCAGTGACGCCCAGCGTCAAACGGCCGAGGAAATCGCCGACTCCCTGCTCAATGGCCACTACTCGGAGATCAACCTCGACGACGACTGGTCCAAGCGTGCCTTCCAGCACTACCTGGATGTGCTCGACGGTCAACGCGCCTACCTGCTGCGCAGCGACATCGACGATTTCGACGACATGCGCACCCGGCTCGACGAGGCCGTCCTGGATGGCGAACTGGCACGCCCCTTCGCCCTTTACCAGCGCTACCAGCAACGCGTCGAGGACCGCCTCGAATGGCTGCTGGCCCGGCTCGACGAAGGCCTCGATTTCACCTTCGACGGCAACCAGCGCATGACACTGGACCGTGCCGACACCCCCTGGCCCACCGACGAGGCACAGCTCGACACATTGTGGACCAAGCGCCTCAAGAACGCTGCCCTGCAGTTGTCGATCAGCCGACAGGAAGCCGAGAGCCAGGACGCCGACACCTCGGAGGACGACACGTCTTCCACCGAGGAGGAAGCATCCCCCCGGGATGAGGATGTCGTCGAGGAGAAGGAGAAAACGGTCGAGGAAACCCTGCGCCAACGCTACGAAGGGCAGCTCAACCGCTTGCGCCAGACCAATGCCGAGGATGTCTTCGATCTCTTCATGACCGCGGTGACGGATACCATCGATCCGCACACCGACTACATGTCCCCCCGCGAGAGCGAGGACTTCGACATCCAGATGAAGCTCTCCCTGGAAGGCATCGGCGCCCTGCTCCAGGCGGATGGCGAATACGTCAAGGTGTCCAGCCTGGTTGCCGGCGGCCCCGCCGAGAAGGCCGGCGCACTCAAGCCAGCCGACCGCATCATCGGCGTCGGCCAGGAAGACGAGGAGATCGTCAACGTGGTCGGCATGCGCCTCGACGAGGTGGTCGACATGATCCGCGGCCCCAAGGGCTCGGTGGTTCGCCTCGAGATCGTGCCTGGCCAGGCCATGGACATGACCCGTTCCAAGGTCATCGAGATCACTCGCGACACCGTCAAGCTGGAAGACCAGGCCGCCCGGAGCGAGGTGATCGAGATTCAGCGCGACGATGGCACACATCGCGTCGGCATGATCGAAGTACCGGCCTTCTACGTCGATTTCGATGCCTGGCAGGCCGGCGAAGAGGACTATCGCAGTACCACTCGCGACGTCGCCAAGGAAATCAAGAAATTACGCAAGAAAAACATCGAAGGCATCGTTCTCGACCTGCGCAACAATGGCGGCGGCGCCTTGCAGGAGGCCAATTCGATGCTCGGGCTGTTCATCGACCGCGGCCCCACCGTCCAGGTCCGCGACGCCCGCGGTCGCATCAATCTCTACGGCGATACCGACAGTGGCACCCTCTATGACGGTCCCCTGATCGTACTGGTCAACCGCCTCTCGGCCTCGGCCTCGGAGATCTTCGCCGGTGCCATTCAGGATTACGGGCGCGGCCTGGTGGTCGGCAGCAACACCTTCGGCAAGGGGACCGTACAGACCCTCAACGAGCTGGATCTCGGTCAGGTCAAGCTGACCCGGGCCAAGTTCTATCGTATTTCCGGCGACAGCACCCAGAATCGCGGTGTCGCACCGGATATCTCGTTCCCCAGTCTGGTGGACCCGGAAACCATCGGCGAGAGCAGCCTCGACAATGCCCTCGGCTGGGACAGCGTGCGCAAGGTGCAATACCGTCAGTATGGTGATCCTCGTCGCTACCTGGAGACCCTGCGCGAACGTCATCGCCAACGCGCCGACGACCACCCCAACTTCCATTACCTGGAACGCCGCGCGGCCCTCTCCGAGCGTCTTCGCGAGCAAAACACCAGCGTCAGCCTCAACCGCGAGCAGCGACGCCGCGAAACCCAGGCGCGTGAGGACGAACAACTGGCCCTCGAGAACGAGCGGCGCGACGCCCTCGGCCTGGAACCCCTGGAAAGCTGGATAGACAGCCGAGATCAGGACGAGGAAGACGAACCACAGCCTCTGGATCGAGCGCCACTGACAGAAGCGGCAGAGATCCTGCTCGATTTCTCCCGACTCGAAAGCGGCATACAGTTCGCCGAGCACGTCGACCGGAACGAGTAGACCGACACCTCAAGGCACCACGACACGACGCCGGGTCATCGACCCGGCGTCTTGCCTTCTGGCGCTCCACCACGCCCCAGCCTCTTTCGCATCATTGCGCGACGGCTCACGACAGGCGAGTTCGCGGCGTGGCAGAAAGCGCCGTGCAAGACGATGTCGGCCGTCGAGGGGTGACGATGGTTCGCCAAATGGAAAGCGGGACAACGACATGGCTCCCCGAGCAGGACTCGAACCTGCGACCCAGTGATTAACAGTCATCAGCAGCGCGATCGACGCCGGCGGGATGCTTTCGTGGACCGCGCCTTTGCCGCCGCCGGGCTCCCTCTGCTGCGTATAGCTACCCAGCGACGCTATGACGTGGCGCAGCTGCAACAGCAGTTGGCCGGACATCTGCCACTGCCCCCGTCGTCCGGTACTGCCGCGTCTCCGTCTCCAGCTCAGGAGTTATCCTCCTGAACAAGCCGCTCTCTCTGGCCCTGTTGGGGGTGTCACTGGCCATGCCGTTGGCCACGCTCCATGCGGCCGAGATCCCCGAGGCCGTCCAGTTCCTGAAACTCGAAGGCCAGCCAGCGAACCCCACCACCATCGAGTCCACTCCCATGGAGCACTGGTATGAGGTGCGCTGGCGCACCGGGTAACTCCTCTATACGGACGCCGAGGCCAGGTACCTGCTGGTCGGCGAGCTGCCCGATAACGGCAAGGACCAGGTCATCAACTTGTCCGAACAACAACGTCGTGAGCAGCGTCTAGCAAAACTGGCGGAACTCGGCGACAACGCTTACGTGACCTACCCGGCCGACGGGGACGTGAAAGGCCAGATGACGGTCTTTACCGATATCAGCTGTCCGTACTGCCAGCGGCTGCATCAGGACATTCCCCAACTCAATGCCGCCAGTATCACGGTCCATTACCTGCCGTACCCCCGGTAGAGCCTGGCCTCCAGTGGCACAGCACATGGCATCCATCTGGTGCCGTAAATCTCCCCGTCAGGCGCCGAATCAGGCCTTCAATGGGCAAGTTGCGCCGGTTGGCGATGAAGCCCAGGTGTGTCGGCCACGTCTGGAGCAAAGCTATTCACTGGCCCAGCCATTTGGGGTTAGAGGCACGCCGGCCAGAGTTATCGTCAAATCTGGTGGATGGCGGTCAGGCCGCACTCCTGTCTGACTGATCGGCTACCTGCTCCCCGTCCTGGAACTTGACGTTGCTGACCACCCGCTCCAACTTCTGGAAGTGCTTGATTCGCCTCCAGCGTTTCTGGGCGGACTGGAGCAGTTTGAAGACCATCGCCAGGGTCGTGTCCCGGGAGCTGCAGTTCCGGCTGCGCTTGGTCCTCAGACGGACCGTGGCGAAGGTCGACTCGATCGGGTCGGTGGTGCGGATGTGCACCCAGTGCTCTGCCGGGAAGTCGTAGAACGCCAGCAGTTCGTCCCGATCCTTGGCCAGGCATTCCATCGCCTGGGGGTATTTGACGCCGAAGCGCTTCAGCGTGCGGTCGAAGGCCTGATGAGCTGTTTTACGCGTCTCAGCCATCCAGATCTCGTGAAGATCGGCCTTGACCTTAGGCTGCACCGACTTGGGCAGCTTGTTCAGCACATTAGCCGTCTTGTGGACCCAGCAACGTTGGTGCGCCGTGGTCGGATAGACCTTGCTCAGCGCCTTCCAGAAACCCAGCGCGCCATCGCCGATCGCCAGCCAGGGGACCTCGGTCAGGCCACGCTCTCGCAGGCCCGTGAGCAGCTCTTTCCAACTGGCTTCCGATTCGCGATGGCCATCCTCGACGGCGACCAGTTCCTTGCGGCCATGCTCCGTGACGCCGACGATCACCAGCAGACATAAGCGGTCATCCAGGCGCACATTGCTGTAGACGCCATCCGCCCACCAGTACACATAGCGGCGGTCCGCCAGGTCCCGCTGACACCAGGCCTTGTGCTCGTCGAGCCACTGAGCCTTCAGTCGCGAGACCGTGTTGGGCGACAGGCCCTTGGCCTGGTCACCCAGCAGGGCCGACAGGGCCTCCTGATAGTCGCCAGTGGAGATGCCCTTGAGATAGAGCCAAGGAATCAACTCCTCGACGCTGCGGGCCCGCTTCAAATAGGGCGGCAACAGGGTGCTGTTGAAGCAAGCCTGGCCGCCACTCCGGTCCCGCACCTTGGGTACCTTGACGGTGACATCACCGATGCCGGTCTGCACAGTGCGCTCCGGTAAGTGGCCGTTACGCACCACCGCCTGCCGACCGTCCTCCAGGGGCGTGTCGGCATACTGGGCCAGGAAGGTGGCCAATTCGGCCTCCACGGCCTTGGCGATCAGGTCTCGCGCCCCTTGGCGCAACAATTCGTGCAACGGGTCCGAGGCCTCGGATTCTGGCTGTGACAAGGCTCGGAGGGTAGAATCGGTCATGGCGTATCTGCTCTTGTTGATTGAGATCTTGGTCGTGATCAATCAACAGGATACGCCACCCTTCCTACCTCCTCCCGTACACCAGAAATCACCATAGTCCGTTCCAAACGATCGTGTTGGAGATCGAGGCCTTGAAAACGTCGGCGTAATACGCGCAGGCCGCTTCAAGATCTTCGACCAGCACATCGACGTGGCTGAATCTCAAATCCATCCTGGCGCCCTCATGAGTATCAGAAAGTCTCGGGTATCTGGGAAATTGGTTAACGGCGGCATAAGGTTCTTCTCAAGAGCCCTGCCCTGGCCACAACGTCAATATCCTTTTCACTTCGGCAATTGAAAAGCGTACTGCAGCACCTCTGCTGGCTTGCCAAATAACGAGTTGACACCGACCCGCTTGCGCTCGACAAGTGTAAAGTCCTGAAATAAGGCGGAGATCTCGGTGTCTTTGAAGTGCATCATGGGGATGCCGTTTGTCGCCCGGAAGCTGCCCCCAGCGAGGTAGCCAGCATCCCCTTCTCGCAGGAAGTCAACACCGAAGACCTCTCCTCCAGGGCGAAGTACCCGGGCAATCTCTGCCACGATCATGGTCTGGTGGCGAGGAGAAGGCACGCTAGTGAGTAGGGCAGCAATGACGACGGCATCGAAGGTGTCGCTGGAGTCGGGTAAGTGAGTGGCATCGGCCACACGAAGCTCCAACCCTGGTGCTTCGGCATGCCCTCGAGCCACAAGCTGGGGAGAGGCATCATAGCCAGTCAAGCGATAGAAGCCCCGATCACGCAGGCTCATCCGTCCGTAGCCACAGCCTAGGTCTAGCACGCGGGCCTGTTTAGGGATTCTCTCGGTAATGTCGTCGATATCCAACGGGACAGAAAACATCACCTCGTCGACTACATCATTCCAGGAGGTCGTTGTCGTCACTTAGGCATTCCTGATGGTTCAGTCGAGTATAAAGTCCCTAGCCACACTGTATCGTTTGGATGACGTCTTCCTCATTGACGCTAACGTCCAGACGATCAGCGCGGTATTCCAGGGTGTAGGCCATGCCGGGACGCTTCACCCTGAGGGCGCCTGCTCCGCTTTCCTGCTCCAGGGTGTCGCTGAGCGCCTCCGTGTAGGACCGTCCTACATAGCGCTGGACCTGTTCAGCCCCGCAGAGATCATCCGACTGACTCATGGTAGGCGGCTCGGGAGCCTTGCCCCGATCGGGAGAGGCCGCGGTGGACGATTGACCGGCACAGCCTGTCAGGATCAGACCTGCCGACACGAGGATCAGGATTCGATACAGCATGCAGAGGCTCCTTCCGTGTGTCCCCGGTCCATCTGACCCGGGGCTATCCAAGAAATGTCTCGCGATCAATTTAACATTCTTCGATGCCCTCACCACCCGGGAAACTCACCATGGCCATATGCCCACCGTTCCAGGAGGCCACTGTGGCACGACATCCAACGCGCTGGTTGATTCCGCTGCTTTCGATGCTGGCTCTGCCGGCCTGGGCCGGTGTGGAGGTGTTCACGACGGCCGGGCAACCCGTCATCAACGTGCCCTCTGAGGCTGCTGTCGTCGAGCTCGATGCCCCGGCACGGTTGGATACCCAATTCTCGGCTGACTTGTCGGGGGACCGTCAGCAAGCGCAGCAGGAGGCCATGCGCCGGCTGCAGGCGCCCGACTGGCAAGCCAAGCGCGAGGCCCTGGAGCGGGCGGCCATGGGCACAGCCCGCGCCTGGATGATCGGGATCGAGAAAGTGCCGGGTCAGCAGCGACTGGTACAACGTCAAGCAATATTGGCTGCCACGGTCACTATGCACGACCACTCCCTTGGGCATCTTACGACGCCACAGGGCCATCTTCAGGGCATCGCCGACCAAGTCGGCGGTATCCACTCACTCATCGCCCAGCCGACCACCTTGCGTGAGTACACCTCGCCAGTTGCTAGGTACGTAATGTCGCCGACCCACGTCTGGTTCGGAGCTGTCGCGGTGAAGTCCTGCTCCAGCAGGTTCGGTGCTACTGGCAGCTTGTGCTGAGAGTTCGTCGTAGCCTTGAACGTGCGGGCTGCCTTGGCACGTAGGCCTTGCCGCTGGAGGCTGGCGGCAACGGTCTTGCGGTCTACTGCAGGCCATCGTCACGTAAGTCCAGAGCCAATCTAGGAGCGCCTGAGCGCCCCTTCCGATGGTGATAAACCTTAGCCACACGCAGGTCGAGAACCGCCTGCTGGCGGCGCCTGGATAACGGCACACCACCGCGCTGTCGCCAGGCGTAGTAGCCGCTGCGGGCGACGCCGAGAAACGCGCACATCCGATGAATGCTGAAGGCCTGACGATGCTGCTCAATGAGGGCGTACTTCACTTCAGTCTCTTCGCGAAGTACACCGCGGCTTTTTTTGCGATCTCAAGCTCTTCCGACTTCTCAGCTAGCTGTCGCTTGAGCCTGGCGTTCTCTTCAGCCAAGGCTTGCTCGCGAGCCGAGGCACTCTGCTGCAGCTGAGCCTTGGCTCGCCATTGGTAGAGCTGGCTGGGCTCAAGCCCCAGCTCACGAGCGGCGGCACTGGCACCATCATGATCAGCGAGTGCTAGGGCCTCATCCTTGTAGGCCTGGGAGTAACGGGTACGGGTCTTCTTCATCGACATTGCTTGCCTTGCCATGGGTCACCTCGTTCAGTGTACTGCCTTGACGGGGTGTCCACTTCTGCTGGGCAAGATCAGACGAATCCTCCTCCTGAGTAGAAGAGGGATGGTCACCCACCCTTTTCTGCCGCCCACCGGGCGGGCTCATCGGGCAGGCATGATGATCACCGCCGCAAGGATCGCAAGGCCGTGTTTGACGATGCCGCCTGGTGTTACTCTGGGTGCATAGGCCCGAACGAGCCTTGCGACACAATTCAGGCGGCTATGGCGACAACGCCAGGCAGCCCTTGCCCGAGGATCAAACGAAAGAAGAAGCCATGTGGGCGATGAGTTTCAAGATCATGCACAGGCCGGAGAAGCGGCGATATGGCAGACGCAGACATCATGATGGCGGATGAGCCGGTGGACAAGGCTAAGCATCTGCAAGTGGGCGAAGAAGAGTTTTTTGTACTTGACCGTCAGGGCCGGCACATCAACTGCCGAGTCAAGGAACGGCTCCCGCACGGGGAATACACAGTAGAGTTCCTCAGTGAGAGCGTCGAAGGCGGCGAGAAGAGCCTTGACTATATCGGGAAGGAGCAAAACATCAGATGGGACCAGATCAGGTTCTGACACATGCAGTCCAGCTCATGATGCAGTGATCAGATCACGACACAGCCCGCCGCAGCGCGGGCTTTTCTATGACCGCCCGCCGAGGCGGCTTTCTTGTTTCTGGAGAGTACGCAATGGAAGATGACGTGATTCTAAACGTTGGCGAAGCGGTCAAACTGCTTGACGTTGATCGCACGACGCTATGGCGCATGCATGCCAAGTATCAAATGATAGTACCGCCGGCGCGGTTCAGTGTCGGCAAGACCGGGTATCTGAGGAGTTACCTGGAGCAGTGGAAGAAGGATCGTATGGACGAGGTGACCAAGGATGTTGGATAGACAGCACCCTTATCGGCGCCCTACCCTTCGACCAGTCCCGCCTATCCCATTGGAGGCTTCACTTTGACGCTACGGACACCACAACGGACACCAAGCTGGACCCGGGAAAACACAAGATGCTGATTGTATTGGCTCCCCGAGCAGGACTCGAACCTGCGACCCAGTGATTAACAGTCACTTGCTCTACCAACTGAGCTATCGGGGAATGACGATGTGCATGCCCGAGGGCGGGCAATAGGTAGGAAAGGTGGCTCCCCGAGCAGGACTCGAACCTGCGACCCAATGATTAACAGTCATTTGCTCTACCAACTGAGCTATCGGGGAATGACCTTCAACGCGTCCCGTTGGTTGACGCGGCGTTCGAGCCTTGATGAAACAAGGTGTTGGCTCCCCGAGCAGGACTCGAACCTGCGACCCAATGATTAACAGTCATTTGCTCTACCAACTGAGCTATCGGGGAACGACCTCGAACACGGGGCGTAGTATACGGATAGGCTCGACAACGTCAAGTATCATCTAATGGTTCCGTCGATGCCCCCAACGCAAGACGCCCGTCCGGCATGACCGAACGGGCGTCTTATCGATGTCCCTTGGTGGCTACGCCCTGATTCGAACAGGGGACCCCATCATTATGAGTGATGTGCTCTAACCAGCTGAGCTACGTAGCCTTTCCGTTGCCCATCGAGCAACGGGGAGGGATTATGCATGCGGGCCGCCTGCATGGCAAGCCCGCACGAGCATCACTCCTCGATGGACAGGGCCTGCTTGACCGCCGGCAGGGCCGGCTCGCCATCCTTGGTGGTCACGCCGTCGAGCCAGCCATCGAGCACCTGGGGGTTCGCCTGGATGTAGGCCTTCGCCGCCTCGCGAGGATCGGCGCCTTCATCCATGATGGTGCCCATCAGCTGATTTTCCATCTCCAGCGTGAAGCTCAGGTTGTTCAGCAGGTTGCCGACATTGGGACATGCCTCGGTATAGTCGGTCCGGGTGTTGGTATACACCGTGGCACCGCCCAGGTTCGGACCGAAGTAGTCGTCGGCACCTTCGAGGTAGGCCATGTCGAAGTTGGTGTTCATCGGGTGCGGCTCCCAGCCCAGGAACACCATCCACTTCTCGTCCGGGACCCGAGCCTTCAACTCGGCCAGCATCCCGGCCTCGCTGGAGTCGATCAACTGCCAGTCACCCAGGCCGAAGGCATCGTCGTCGATCATCTGCTGGATCAGCTCGTTGCCGTCATTGCCGGCCTCGATGCCATGCAACTGCTGCGAGAAACGCTCGGCATGCTCGTCCAGGTCGGCCACCGAGGTGACGCCGGCGTCGTAGACGTACTGGGGCACCGCCAGGGTGTACTTGGCGCCTTCCAGGTTGGCGCCCAGGCGCTCAACTTCGCCACGCTCCACGTAGGGATCGCTGATCGAGGCCATGGACGGCATCCAGTTGCCGAGGAAGACATCGAAATCACCATTCTTCATGCCCGAATATGCGATGGGCACCGAGACGGTATCGATACGGGTTTCATACCCCATGGCTTCCAGGACCTCGGTGGTCAGCGCGGTGGTAGCGGTGATATCCGTCCAGCCGACCTCGGCGAAACGTACCGGCTGACAGCTGTCTTCGGCGGCCATCAGCGGCGAGGAGGACAGGGCGATCGCGGCGGTTGCCAGCCCCATGGTCATCTTGTTCATTGACTTTTCTCCCTTGCATTGGAAAGTGAATAGTCGGCGCAGGCGTTCTCTATGACAAGCGCCCGTCGCTCCCGGGCGGGATGAGAAACCGCCCGCCGCCATTTTTATTGATTGAACATTCAATAAAAAAATGGCAAACTGGCCCTATCTTAACCATGCTAGACCGCATGGTTGCAAGGTGAACCCGTGAGAGGAGTCAGCAAGGTGCCCAAGGTCGGAATGGAACCCATCCGTCGCCAACAGCTGATCAAGGCTACCATGGCCGCCATCGACGACGTCGGCCTGGCCGATGCCACGGTGATGCGTATCGCTCGCCATGCCGGCGTTTCCGCCGGGATCATCAGCCATTACTTCGGCGGCAAGGACGGCCTGATGGAGGCGACGATGCGCCAGATCCTCAACGATCTGGGCGAAGCCGTATCGGCTCGACGCAAGGCATTGTCGACGACCTCGCCCAGGGCACACCTGGAAGCGATCATCGACGGCAACTTCGATCGCAGTCAGGTCACCGGCCCGGTGGCCAAGACCTGGCTGGCGTTCTGGGCCAGCAGCATGCATCAACCACAGTTGCAGCGCCTGCAGAACGTCAACGACCGTCGCCTGTACGCCAACCTCTGCCACCAGTTTCGCCTCTTGATGCCACGCGAACAGGCTCGTGACGCCGCCCGTGCCCTGGCCGCGATGATCGACGGCCTCTGGCTGCGCGGCGCCCTGACGCCCGAAGGCCTGGATTCCGACCGCGCGCGTCGCCTGGCCCGAGACTACCTCGACCAGTTGCTGCGCACCCAAGACGCACGGACCCCGCGTCCTACACACGAACCCCAACCCGAGTCCTGATGGGAGCCACCATGACACAGCTCGATACTCAGTCCCTCTACATCGACGGCCGCCGTGTGGACGCCACTTCCGGCGAAACCTTCCCGGTCGTGAACCCCTTCGACGGCAGCCGCCTGGCCGACATCCAGCAGGCCAGCGAGGCCGACGTCGACACCGCCGTCGACGCCGCCCGGCGAGGTCAGCGCATCTGGGCCGCCATGAGCGGCGTGGAACGTGGCCGTATCCTGAATCGCGCCGTGGCGCTGTTGAGGGAGCGGAACAACGAGATCGCCGAACTGGAAACCCGCAACACCGGCAAGCCGATCAGCGAGACCGCCGAGGTCGACATCGTCACCGGCACCGAGGTACTCGAGTACTATGCCGGCCTGGCCGGTGCCATCGAAGGCAGTCAGATCCCGCTGCGCGATTCTTCCTTCGTCTACACCCGTCGCGAGCCGCTGGGGGTGATCGGCGCCATCGGTGCCTGGAACTATCCCATCCAGATTGCCTGCTGGAAATCCGCCCCGGCCCTGGCCGCCGGCAACGCCGTGGTCTTCAAGCCCAGCGAGGTCACCCCGCTGACGGCCATGGTGCTCGCCGAGATCTTCACCGAGGCCGGCATGCCCGACGGCGTCTTCAACGTGATCCATGGTGACGGTCGAGTCGGTCAACTGATGACCGGCCACGCCGGTATCGACAAGGTGTCCTTCACCGGCGAGGTCGGCACCGGCAAGAAGGTGATGTCCGCTTCCGCCGCTTCCACGCTCAAGGACGTGACCATGGAGCTGGGTGGCAAGTCGCCACTGATCGTCTTCGACGATGCCGGCCTGGACCGTGCCGCCGACGCTGCCATGATGGCCAACTTCTATTCCAGCGGGCAGATCTGCACCAACGGCACCCGAGTCTTCGTCGACCGCCGGGTCAAGGACGCCTTCGAGGCGAAGATCGCCGAGCGGGTGGCCCGCATCAAGGCCGGCGACCCGCTGGATCCGGCGGTCAACTTCGGTCCGCTGGTCAGTTTCGAGCATCAGGAGAAGGTGCTCTCCTACATCGCGCTGGGCAAGCAGGAAGGCGCCCGCGTGCTGGCCGGCGGCGATGCCTGGGATCAGGACGCATACAGCGCCGGTGCCTGGGCCGCCCCCACGGTATTCACCGACTGTGACGACAGCATGCGCATCGTCCGCGAGGAGATCTTCGGTCCGGTGATGTCGATCCTGGCCTTCGACGACGAAGAGGAAGTGATTCGCCGCGCCAACGACACCTTTTACGGCCTGGCCGCCGGTGTCTTCACCGAGGGCCTCAACCGTGCCCATCGGGTGATTCATCGCCTGGAGGCGGGTATCTGCTGGATCAATACCTGGGGCGACTCCCCCGCCGAGATGCCGGTGGGCGGCTACAAGCAGTCCGGCGTGGGCCGCGAGAACGGCCTGGAAACCTTGGCCCACTACACCCAGACCAAGTCGGTGCAGGTCGAGATGGGGCCCTTCGAGTCCGTGTTCTGATACCTCGTTCGAGCCCGGCGAAACGATGAGCTTTTCCGGCGACAAGCTTGCGCGAGGGCGCTGTGAACCCATCCCTGGGCGCTACATCCGCCCTGCGGCGCTCCCGCTTCCTGCTTCGCTTGCAGGACCTGGGCTGGCCTACCATGGCCAGCCCGTTCGGCGGCATGCGCCTCACCCATGGCGGATGACCCTCGCTCCACCTTGTCCCCGGCGCTCATCTCCGCCCAGCACCGGGGAGGGCATTCATATTGCCCTTCCACCATTACCAAGGAGTACGGAGATCGCGCTCCATGCCCCCTGAGGCAGGCGGCGTTCTCGCCACTTGCCTTCAAGGCACCTTCGATTCTTCCAGGGAGGCTCCATGTCCCAGATTCGTGAATTCGATTACGTCATCATCGGCGCCGGCTCCGCCGGCAATGTCCTGGCCACTCGCCTGACCGAGGACCCGGACGTCAAGGTCCTGCTGCTCGAGGCCGGCGGTCCCGACTACCGCTTCGACTTCCGCACTCAGATGCCGGCGGCGCTGGCCTTCCCGCTGCAGGGCAAGCGGTACAACTGGGCCTTCGAGACCGACCCAGAACCGTACATGGACGGCCGCCGCATGGAGTGCGGGCGTGGCAAGGGCCTCGGCGGCTCCTCGTTGATCAACGGCATGTGCTACATCCGCGGCAACGCCCTGGACTACGACAACTGGGCCAAGCGCGATGGCCTCGAGGACTGGACCTACGCCGACTGCCTGCCCTACTTCCGCAAGGCCGAGACCCGCGATATCGGTCCCGACGACTACCACGGCGGCGACGGCCCGGTCAGCGTGACCACGCCGAAGGAAGGCAACAACCCGCTCTATCACACCTTCATCGAGGCGGGACAGCAGGCCGGCTATCCGGCCACGGACGACGTCAACGGCTACCAGCAGGAAGGCTTCGGCCCCATGGACCGTTTCGTCACGCCGAACGGCCGTCGCGCCTCCACGGCACGCGGCTATCTCGACCAGGCCAGGTCGCGTCCGAACCTGATCATCGAGACCCACGCCACCACCGACGTCATCACCTTCGAGGGCAAGCGTGCCACCGGAGTGCGTTACGCCCGCAAGGGACAACCGCAAGAGGTTCGTGCCCGTCGCGAAGTCCTGCTGTGCGCCGGCGCCATTGCTTCACCGCAGATTCTGCAACGCTCCGGCGTGGGGCCGCAGGACGTGCTCGAGGAATTCGGCATCGAGCCGGTTCAGGTCAACGAGAACGTCGGTGCCCACCTCCAGGACCACCTGGAAATGTACATCCAGTACGAATGCACCCAGCCGATCTCGCTGTACCCGGCACTGAAATGGTGGAACCAGCCGAAGATCGGCGCCGAATGGCTCTTCATGGGCAGCGGCGTGGGAGCCAGCAACCAGTTCGAGGCGGCCGGCTTCATCCGTAGCCGCGACGAGGAGGAGTGGCCCAACCTGCAGTACCACTTCCTGCCCATTGCCATCAGCTACAACGGCAAGAGCGCGGTCCAGGCCCATGGTTTCCAGGCCCACGTCGGCTCCATGCGCTCCGAGAGCGAAGGACGGGTGCGCCTGACATCCCGCGACCCCGCGGCAGCGCCCAGCATCCTGTTCAACTACATGTCCACCGACAAGGACTGGCAGGAATTCCGCGACGCCATTCGCCTGACCCGCGAGATCATCGCGCAGCCGGCCTTCGATGCCTATCGTGGTCGCGAGATCTCCCCGGGGCCGGACGTGACGTCCGATGCCGAGCTCGACGCCTTCGTCCGCGAGCACGCCGAGACCGCCTACCATCCCTGCGGCAGTTGCCGCATGGGCGAAGGCGATGACGCCGTGGTCGACGGCGCCGGCCGTGTCCACGGCCTGGAGGGCCTGCGGGTAGTCGATGCGTCGCTGTTCCCGGTGATCCCCACCGGCAACCTCAACGCCCCGACGATCATGCTGGCCGAGAAGATGGCCGACAAGATCCGGGGCCGCGATCCGCTGCCGAAGAGTGATGCCCCCTACTATGTCGCCAACGGTGCCCCCGCCCAGCAGGAGCCCATGCGCCGGCTCGACTGAGTTCCGCACGCCCCTGCCGCACGACGACGCCCCGCCTGCCGACGCAGCGCGGGGCGTTTCATTGTAGCGTCGATGCACGCCGGCGTGGCGTACCGAAAAGCCACGGGCAACATGCCGGGCATTTCGACCGATCAGCCCCAGGCGATAACACCGTAGGGCTATCGCAGTTGGGTCTGGCGAGGGGCGCCGGAGACAGGCCGAGCGACAACTCTCAACTGCGATAGCCCTGGATAACACCGGGAGTAGCTGGCCGCTTGCAGGGAACTGGGCTATTCTGCAAGAATTCAAACAGATGTTCGAATTCTTGCCAATGACAACGACCCGGAGACCCCCATGCTGACCCTGATCCTGCTCGTGCTGGCCGTGATCGGCCTGCTCATCGTGATGCGCCGCGAGGCCGGCGCCCTGCCCTCGCTGGCGGTCACCGGCATCACCGGCCTGGTCGGCGTGTTCGCCGGCGCAGCGGTGATCGGTGTCCTGCTGCTGATCGTCACCGCCGGCATCGCCGCCTGCGGCTTGCCGGGCGTACGTGGCACCTGGCTGACGCCCCGGCTGTTCACGATGTTCAAGAAGGTCGCCCCTAGGGTATCGGCCACCGAGCGCACCGCACTTGAGGCCGGCAGCGTGGCCTGGGACGGCGAGCTGTTCTCCGGCCGTCCGGACTGGCAACGCCTTCTGGCCTTCCGCGACGACGGCCTGTCCGACGAGGAGCGCGCCTTCGTCGATCACCAGTGCGGCGTCGCCGCCGGCATGTGCAATGCCTGGGATATCGCCCGCGAGCGGGCCGACCTGCCCCAGGAACTCTGGGACTACCTCAAGCGCGAGCGCTTCTTCGGCATGATCATCCCCAAGGAGTACGGGGGCCTGGGCTTTTCCGCCAAGGCACAGTCGACGATCCTGCAAAAGCTGTCGATCAGCGAGACCCTGATGGTCACCGTAGGGGTACCCAACTCCCTCGGCCCGGGCGAGCTGCTGCTCAAGTACGGCACCCAGGAACAGAAGGATCATTACCTGCCGCGCCTGGCCGATGGCCGCGAGATTCCCTGCTTCGGCCTGACCGGCCCGCGCGCCGGCAGCGACGCCACCTCGCTCCCCGACGTCGGCGTGGTGGTCAAGCGTGAGATCGACGGCGAGGAGGTGCTGGGACTCGAGCTGACCTTCGAGAAGCGCTGGATCACCCTGGCTCCCATCGCCAGCGTGGTCGGCCTGGCCTTCCGCCTGTTCGATCCCGATCACCTGCTCGGCGACGACGAGGATCGCGGCATCACCCTGGCGCTGGTTCCCCGCGACACCGAAGGCCTGCAGATCGGCCGCCGCCACCACCCCATCGGCAGCCCCTTCCTCAATGGCCCGATCAAGGGTGACAAGGTCTTCGTGCCGCTCTCGACCATCATCGGCGGCGAGGAAATGATCGGCCAGGGCTGGCGCATGCTGGTCGAGTGCCTGTCCGTCGGTCGCTGCATCACCCTGCCCTCCGGCGCCACCGGCACGGCCCGCTACGCCATCGGCTGGAGCGGCGGCTTCGCCCGCATTCGCCGCCAGTTCAACGTGCCGGTCGCCGAGATGGAAGGCGTCCAGGAACCCCTGGCCCGCATGACGGCCCTGGCCTACATCGCCCAGGCCGCCGTCTATCAGACCGCCAATACCATCGACCATGGCGAGAAGCCGGCGGTGCCATCGGCGATCCTCAAGAGCCAGTTGACCGAGTTCCAGCGCGACATCCTCGCCGACGCCATGGATATCCATGGCGGCAAGGCAGTGACGCTGGGGCCGCGCAACTATCTCGGCATCGGCTACAGCGCCAACCCGGTGGCCATCACCGTCGAGGGCGCCAACATCATGACCCGCAACCTGATGATCTTCGGTCAGGGCGCGATCCGTTGCCATCCCTACGTCCTCGAGGAACTGGCCGCCAAGGACGCCGACGATCCCAGGGCCTTCGACCGCGCCTTCTTCGGCCATGCCGGCCTGATCTTCGGCAACGCCGCCCGCGCCCTGACCCAGGGGCTCGGCATCGGCAAGCCCGGGGTTCCCTTCGACGACGTCGCCGCCCCCTACGCCAAGGACATCGCACGCCTGTCCTCCGGCTTCGGCCTGGCCGCCGACGCCGCCATGGCCAGCCTCGGCTCGAAGCTCAAGCAACGCGAAATGCTCTCCGCCCGGCTCGGCGACGTGCTCTCCAACCTCTACCTGACCAGCATGCTGCTCAAGCAATGGCATGAGGGCGACCGTGTCGAGGGCGAGGATGCCCTGCTGCACTACGCCGCGAGCCTGCTGCTGGGCCGCGCCGAGCAAGCCTTCGTCGAACTGTTCGAGAATCTGCCCAATCGCGCCCTCGGCCGCACGCTGCGCCTGATCATCATGCCGCTCGGTCGACGCTGGTCACGCCCCCGGGATGACCTGTCGCGGGCCATTGCCCAGTCCGTCTCCCGGGACAGTGCCCTGCGTCACAAGCTCACCGCCAATACCTGGGACGCCGACGATGGCCCCCAGGACAATCCCCTGGCCCGTTACAACGCCCTGCTGGCCACCCAGGAGCGCGCCGAGGCCCTGTATCGCACGGTCGGCAAGGCACATGCCAAGGGCGAGATCCCGGCCGAGGCGCTGCATCCCGAGCAGCAGGTGGAGGCCGCTCTCGCCGCCGGGCTGATCGGCGAGGAAGACGCCACCTTCATGCGCCAGCGCGAAGCCGAGGTACTGGACATGTTGACCGTCGACGACTTCGAGTACGACGCCTTCGTCACCGACAAGTCCAAGGTACTGCGACACCACCCCGCCTGATCCCCGCTCTTCTCACCGTCACTCGATGCCCCGGCCACGCGCCGGGGCATCGTCGTTAGCGCACGCGGGAAGCGTCTCGACGCCACGAATGAAAATTTAATTGCAAAACTGGAAACATAACCCTATTTTAAAGAAAAAATAATTTCAAAACCACGCACCTCACTCCACAGCCAACAACACCGATGGAGACGCAACATGAACATTCTGACCCGTTATCTCGCCCCTGCCCTGGCGGTCTTCACCCTGAGCGGAACGCTCCAGGCCCAGGAGGAGCCACTGCTGGTCGCCGTCGATACCGCCTTCGTCCCCTTCGAGTTCGAGCAGGAAGGTGAATACGTCGGTTTCGACATCGACATGTGGAAGGCCATCGCCGAGCGGATCGACATGGAATACGAGCTCCAGCCCATGGATTTCGGCGGCATCATCCCGGCCCTGCAGACCGGCAACGTCGACCTGGCGCTCGCCGCCATCTCGATCACCGCCGAGCGCGAGCAGGTAATCGACTACTCCCATCCCTACTACGACAGCGGCGTCACCCTGATGGTCAAGCAGGACGACGATTCGGTCGACGGCGTCGCCGACCTGGAAGGCAAGCGCATCGGCGTGAAGCAGGGCACCGCCGCGGCCGACTACATCGATGATCTGTCGACGGGAGAGGTCATCAAGTTCCCCAACATCGGCGATGCCTATCTGGCGCTGCGCACCGGCCGCGTCGATGTGGCCGCCCACGATACGCCGAATGTCCTCTACTACATCCAGACCGCCGGCGATGGCGACGTCAAGGCAGTCGGCGATCGCATGGACGCCCAGTCCTACGGCATCGGCTTTCCCCAGGGCAGCGAGCTGCGCGATTCGGTCAACGTCGCCCTGCTCGAGCTGATCGAGGACGGCACCTACGACGAGATCTACGCCAAGTGGTTCGGCGAGGACTGAGCCCGATCCGACGCCATGCCGGGGCGAGGCCCCGGCTCATCGCACAACGGAGGCTATCTCCATGGAGTTCGACGTTTCCGCCATGTTCAACGCGCTGCCGGAGCTGGCCAAGGGCGCCCGGCTGACGCTGTTGATCACTTTCTCCGGCCTGCTCGGCGGCCTGGTGATCGGCGCCGTCGCCGGCACGGCCCGCGCCTACGGCAACCGCCTGGTCAATGCCATTGCCATGCTCTACATCGAGGTGATTCGCGGCACCCCGATCGTCGTCCAGGTCATGTTCATCTACTTCGCCATGCCGGTGCTGTTGGACATGCGCATCGACGCCCTGTCCTCGGCAATCGTCGCCATCATGATCAACGCCGGGGCCTATATCGCCGAAATCGTTCGCGGGGCGCTGCTCTCGATCGGTCGTGGCCACATCGAAGCCGGCAAGGCACTGGGCATCACCCGGGTTCAGCTGTTCAAGGACATCATCGGGCCGCTGGCCTTTCGCCGCCTGGTCCCCCCGCTGGGCAACCAGGTGATCATCAGCCTCAAGGACACCTCGCTGTTCATCGTCATCGGCGTGGCCGAGCTCACCCGTCAGGGCCAGGAGGTCATGGCCAGCAGCTTCCGTGCCGTGGAAATATGGACCACCGTGGCCCTGATCTATCTGGCCATGACCCTCTCCCTGACGCTGCTTCTCAGATTGCTGGAAAGAAGGATGAAGATCCTATGAGCATGGTGGAATTCGACCAGGTCACCAAGGCCTTCGGCGCCAATGTCGTGCTGGAAGACCTGAACGTCAGCATCGACAAGGGCGAGATCGTCGTCATCGTCGGTCCTTCCGGCTCCGGAAAATCGACCATGTTGCGATGCATAAACGCCCTGGAACGCATCACCACCGGCGCGCTCTGGGTCGATGGCAAGAACGTCGCCGACCCGACGACCCGGATCCGCGAGGTCCGTCAGGAAGCCGGCATGGTGTTCCAGCAGTTCAACCTCTTTCCCCACATGACCGCCCTGGAAAATATCGCCTACGGTGTGCGTCGGGTGCGCCGCAAATCGAAGGCCGACGCCGAGGAAGTGGCGCGCGGGCTACTGGAGAAGGTCGGCCTCGCCGATCGTGGGCACCACTACCCGGACGAACTCTCCGGTGGCCAGGCGCAACGCGTGGCCATCGCCCGGGCACTGGCCATCAATCCCGACCTGATGCTGTTCGACGAGCCGACCTCGGCGCTGGACCCCGAACTGCGCCATGAGGTGCTCAAGGTCATGCGCGATGTCGCCGAGGCCGGCATGACCATGATCGTGGTCACCCATGAGATGTCCTTCGCCCGTGATGTGGGCACCCGGCTGCTGTTCATGGACAACGGACGGATCGCGCTGGACGGCGATCCTCGAGAGCTGATGCGTGAACCACCCATCCCTCGCTTTGCCGAGTTCCTCGCCCACATCCAATAGCAGGATTCACGCATGAAGCATCTCGACATTGCGGGCAGTCACTACACCATCGGCCGCGCCATGGGCGAGCTGGGCCGCGAGGCCTTCGCCACGCAGATCCTGCCCAGCCATGACTTCCAGCGCCTCACGCCGGCACTGCACGACGGCTGGCTTGCGGACATCGCCGAACGGCTGCGCCGCGAGTTTCCGGCATACGTCGAGGAGTTGCATGGCCTCGCCGATGGCCTGAACCAGCCCTTCGCACGCGTACT
The DNA here is from genome assembly GCF_029081005.1 of Halomonas elongata. Lineage (GTDB taxonomy): Bacteria > Pseudomonadota > Gammaproteobacteria > Pseudomonadales > Halomonadaceae > Halomonas > Halomonas elongata_B. The sequence goes on from NZ_JAJQTQ010000007.1 coordinate 128,524, forward strand.
GCTGTGGAACTGTCGGGGCGACCTGTCCCCCACCGGCCCCGAGGGTTGCACCTCGGTGGCCGTGGCCGGCGACGACGAGGCCTGGCTGGCCCACAACGAGGACGGCAAACCGGCACTGCGCCGCGATTGCTTCCTGCTCGAAGCACGGCCGGACGATGCCCCCGCCTTCACGGCCTTCTGCTATCCGGGCTCCCTGGCCGGTCACACCCTCGGGGTCAACGACGCCGGTTTCGCCTATACCGTCAACAACCTGAGACTGACCGAGCCCCGACGCGGCATTCCGCGCATGGTCACCGCCCGCGACCTGCTCGCCTGTCCGGACACCGAAAGCGCCCTGCGGTTGCTGGGTCAGACCCGACGTTGCGGCGGTTTCCATTTCATGATGGTCGACACTCGGCAATGCCGACCGCTGAGCGTCGAAGCCCCCTGGCAGGGCGTCTCGGCCATTTCGGCGATGCCCTGCGAGGTGCACGCCAACCACCTGGTGCATGAACGCTTCCGCAATCTGCCGCAGCGCATCACCGACTCCTCCGCGGCTCGCCAGCGGCGCCTGGAAGAATGGAACGAGGCACGTCGTGGGCCCACCACGGCCGATGAACTGTTGTCACTGCTCGCCGACCGTCGGCATCCGACATTGCCCATTCACCGACTCGCGCCCGACGATCCCGATGACGAGAACACCCTGGCCAGCGTCCTGTTCCGGGTCACCTCCCGCGGCATCTGGTGTCAGTTGAGGTCGGGGCCGGATCAACCGGTATACTGGGAACGCTGGTTGCCCACGACTCCCTGACATCGACGAGCCGCCCCATGCCCCAGACATCCGACCTCGCCTTGCCTCCCGACTCCCTGGAAGCACTCCGCACCCTCGTCGATGCCGCCCGACGCCAGGCCGCCCCCATGCGGCTTGGCGCCCGACGGCTGGCTCTGCTCGAGGGACTTCTGGCCGCCCCCGAGGATGTCACCCTGCACAGCATCGGCAGCCTGGCCGACGAGCATGGCGTCAGTGCCTCGACGTTGACCCGTCTCGCCCATCAGCTCGGCTTCGAGGGGTTTCGCGACTTCCAGCGCCTGTTTCAGGAAGAGATGTTGCGTAGCCGGCATTTCTACAGCGAGCAGGTGCGTCGACTGGCGGGCAGCGACGACGATGACACCACGAGTTCACGCCTGATGACCCAGGAGCTCGACAACCTCTCGCGCACCGCGGAACACCTGGATATCGAGGCGCTGCATGGCGCCGGCCGGGAACTGCTCGAGGCCAGTCGCATCTACGTGCTCGGCCTGCGTGGCTGCTTCGGCCTGGCACATTACCTCGGCTACTACCTGGGGTTTCTCGACAAGCCCGTCACCACGCTGGGCGGTGCGGGCTTCACCATCGCCGAGGATCTCGGCCGCATCGGCCCGGACGACGTGCTGATCGCCATCGCCGTGAAACCCGAGACCCGCATGACGGTACTCGCAAGCGAGCTGGCGGCGAATCGGGGCGCCCGCGTCATCGCCCTCGCCAACCGCGGCGACTCGCCCCTGCTGCCTTTCGCCTCGCGACACTTTCACGCCTGTTGCGAAGGCGACAACTTCTTCAATCCCCTGGCGGCGCTGTTCGCCGTCGCCGAGGCACTCCTGGCGGAAGTGACCGCCGAACTCGGCGAGGCGCTGCTGCCCTCGCTGCGTGCCAACGAAGCAGCCTTCCAGGCACTCGACATCGAGTAGCCGTCACGGCTTCAGAGAGGCCAGACCAACAACACCATCGGCACGGTCACGATCATCACCACCAGCGACAGCGGCAGCCCCAGCCACCAGTAATCGCCGAAACGATAGCCGCCGGGTCCCATCACCAGGGTATTGGATTGGTGCCCGATAGGCGTCAGGAAGGCACAGGAGGCGCTGACCGCCACCACCATCAGGAAGGGATCCAGGGAGGCATCGAAGCCCTTGGCCAGGCTCGCCGCGATGGGCGCCATCAACAAGGCGGCAGCGGCGTTGTTGACCACGTTGGACAGCAGGGTACTCAGCAGGAAGAGCCCCGCCAGGGTCACCACCACCGGCCAGTCACTGCCCAGCGCCAGCATCGCCTCGGCGATCAAGGCGGCTCCACCACTAGTCTCCAGCGCCTGCCCCACCGGAATCATCGCGCCCAGCAAGACGATCACCGGCCCGTCGATGGCCTGATACCCCTCGCGCAGCGGCAGCACTCCCGCCAGCAACGAGATCAGCGCTGCCCCGGCCAGCGCCACGGATGAAGGCAACAGATCCAGCACCATGGCCAGGATGGCGACGGCGAAGATCATCACCGACACCAGTAGCAGGCGTGGCTGGCCGATTGTCAGGTCACGCTTGGCTAACGGCAGGCAGCCCAGGGTCGCCAGGCTCTCGGCGAGCTCGCTTTCGCCGCCCTGCAGCAACAGCACGTCACCGGATCGAAAGCGAATATCCCGCAGCCGTTGATTGAGCCGGCCGCCATCCCGGGCCACCGCCACCAGGTGCAAGCCATACTGATTGTGCAGGCGCAACTGGGCCACGGTGCGATTGATCATCATGGCATCGTTGCGCACCACCGCCTCCACCAGCTGCAACCCCTCGGTGTCGACCGCCCCGACCTCCTCGCTTTCTTCGCCTGACGCGGGCTCGTCACTGGGTTCGGGACCGACCTCCAGGCCGGCCTTGTCCTCGAGCAGTTTCATCTCCTCGGGACCGGCCTCCACCAGCAGAATGTCCCCCTCTCGCAGCACGCCATGAAAGGCATGCCCGGCATGACGCTGCTCGCCACGGACGACCGCCAGCACCGGAATGGTTTCGTCGACGGCCTGGCGCAGTTCGTGCAGGGTCCAGCCGTCCGCCCTGGCCTTTTCCGGGACGCGTAGTTCCACCAGGTAATGGGCGGTGTCGAACATCGCCTCGGTGGAAGCGCTGCCGGCACGCTTGGGCACCAGGCGCCAGCCCAGCAGCACGATAAAGGCAAGCCCCGCCAGGGCAACGACCGCGCCCACGGGAAAGAACGAGAACATGCCGAAGCTCTCGGCGCCCAGGGAGCCGCGATAACTGGAAATGATGATGTTGGGTGGCGTGCCGATCAGGGTGGTCAAGCCGCCCAGCAGTGAGCCGAAGGCCAACGGCATCAACAGCAGCGATGGCGGGGTGCCATGCTCGCGGGCCATGCGGATCGCCACCGGCAACATCAACGCCAGGGCACCGACATTGTTCATCACCCCGGAAAGCACCAGCACCGTGCCGACCAGCACCAGCAGTTGCAGCAACAGGCGATCGCCGACCTTGAGCGCCTGTTCGGCGATCAGATCGACCAGGCCGGAGCGCTCGAATCCACGACTGAGAACCAGCACCGCCGCCACCGTGATCACCGCCGGGTGACCGAAGCCGAGAAACGCCTCCTCCGCGGGTATCAGTCCCATCAATACCGCCGTCAACAACGCGGCCAGGGCGACCAGGTCATAACGAAACCGCCCCCAGACGAAGGCGGTCAGGGTCAGGCCCAGAAGCGTGAATACCAGGGTGCTGTCGGCCATGCGGTTCGGTCATCCATGACAATGGCGATGCCACCAGCATAGCCGCATCGGAACCGCCGGGAACACTCTGCCTGTCCGAATCCGCTGTCCGGCGCCGTCTCGGGGCTTCACGCGGCCTTCCCCGGAGCCTTCACGAGACCGGCGGCTCGGGAAACGGCAGCGGACCGCTACCGCGACGCACCTCGAAGACGTTGAGCGTCATGGCCACCAGGGCGTAGTAGCCGAACACGCCCACCAGTTCGACCACCGCCGGCTCGCCGAAGGCCGCCACGGCCTCGTCGTAGAGCGTGTCATCGACGCGCCGGGTGCGATAGAGCGATTGGCCAAGACGCACCACCAGCGCCTCGTCGTCATGTTCGAAGACCGGCTCGTGCCCTTCGCGCAGGGCATCGATCACCGCCTCCTGAACGCCGGCCTCGCGGGCGATAGGTTCGTGGATCTGCCACTCCGCCTGGGACTGCCACCAGGCAGCGGTGAACAGGATCGCCAGCTCGGTCAGTCTCAGTTCCAGGCGGGTGTCATAGCGGCAGAAGGCACCCAGGCGCTGGGCGTGATCGGCCAGTGCCGGGCTGTGAACCCAGGCCAGGAAGGGGCCATCCAGGTTGCCGCGCGGGCCGCTGAGGATGGCATCCAGCACGCGGCGCTGTTCCGCGTCCATCCGCTCCTCGTCCAGCGTAGAGAGTCGGGACTCGATGGTCATGGTCGGTCTCCTTCAGTGCTTCCCAAGGACGGTCTTCAGTGTCGCATCAAGCTTGTCGACGATCTCGTCCAGGTGGGCTTCCTCGAGAATGAACGGCGGCGCCAGCAGGATATGATCGCCCGACTGGCCATCGATGGTGCCGCCCATCGGATAGCACATCAGTCCCTCGTCCATGGCGGTGCGCTTGATGGCGGCATGCAACTTGCGCGACGGGTCGAACGGCGTCTTGTCGTCGCGATCGGCCACCAGCTCGAGGCCGCGGAACAGCCCTCGCCCACGAATATCGCCGACATGGGGGTGGTCACCGAAACGTTTCTCGAGACGCTGCTGCAGCCCCTCGCCCAGCCGCCGCACGCGGGGCAGCAGGTCACGGGATTCGATGGCGCGCTGCACCGCCAGCGCGGCGGCACAGGCGGTGGCGTGGCCGATATAGGTATGGCCGTGCTGGAAGAAGCCCGAGCCTTCGGCGATGGTCGCGCGGATCCGCTCGCTGACCAGGGTCGCGCCGATCGGCTGGTAGCCGGCCCCCAGGCCCTTGGCGACGGTGACCAGGTCCGGCGTCACGCCCTCCTGTTCGGCGGCGAACAGACTGCCGGTACGCCCCATGCCGCACATTACCTCATCGAAAATCAGCAGGATGCCGTGTCTATCGCAGATCTCGCGCACCCGCTTGAAGTAGCCCGGCACCGGCGGCACCGCACCGAGCGTTGCCCCGACCACCGGCTCGGCCACGAAGGCCATGACCGTCTCGGGCCCCAGGCGCTGAATCTCGGCCTCCAGCTCAGCGGCCAGGCGCTCGCCATAGGCTTCCGGCGTCTCGTCCGGGGCCTGGCCGCGATAGGCGTAGCAGGGGCTGACGTGACTCACCTCCACCAGCATCGGCTCGAACTGGCGCCGCCGCCAGGCATTGCCACCGGTGGCCAGCGCACCCAGGGTATTGCCGTGATAACTCTGGCGACGTGCGATCAGGTGCTTGCGCTGAGGTTCGCCCCGCTCGAGAAAATACTGGCGCGCCATTTTCAGCGCCGCCTCAATCGCCTCGGATCCGCCCGACACGAAATAGACCGATGAAAGCCCGGATGGAGCCCGCTCGATCAGGAAATCGGCCAGTGCCTCCATCGGCTCGGTGGTGAAGAAGGAGGTGTGCGCATAGGCAAGCCGACCAACCTGCTCGCGAATGGCCTCGATCACCTCGCCGTCGCTGTGGCCCAGGCACGACACGGCGGCGCCGCCACAGGCGTCCAGGTAACGACGCCCCTCGGCGTCGATCAGATAGGGGCCCTCACCGCCCACGGCGGTGGGGTAATGCTGTTCGAGATGACGATGAAAGACGTGACTCATGCTGCCCTCCCGGGCCATTTAAGCAACGATATTTACTATTCTGTTAAAAAGGAAATATTTTTGCAAATTAAAGCCACGCTTCACTGACGCCACCTTCCCCGGACGCTACAATGCCCGTCCGAACGCCAATCGCTTCAGCAACATTCCCGGAATCCCCCCATGACGTCACCCGCTTCTCGCCGCCCCGAAACGCTCGGAGACCTCGAGCACCTGCTCGCCGATATCGAGGGTGGCGAGGGCTCAGTTCGCTTGGGCAAGCGCTCGCGCCATGTCCTGACCGCACTGGTCAGCGCCCCCCAGCAGGCGGCGGTATCCTCGATCAGCGACCTGGCCGAACGCCTGGGCGTCAGCCCCTCCACGCTATCCCGCCTGGCGCAGCGCCTGGGGTTCGATGGGTTCGCCGGCCTGCAGGATGTCTTCCGCCGCAATGTCACCGAAGGCAAGAGCTTCTACAGCGACCAGGTCTCCCGCCTGCTGGACGGTGAGGGCGACGACGATGGTCATGCCCGACTGTCTCGTCTGGGTCGCCAGGAAAGCGCCAATATCGGCGACATGGTGGCGGGAGTCGATGGAGAGGCTTTCGTGCGGGCCGCCGAGTTGCTGGTCGAGGCGCGTCGCGTGAGAGTACACGGCATGCGTCAATTCGCCTCGCTGGCGTCATTCATGGCCTACGGTCTGGGCATGCTGCGCCCGGACGTGTCACCGCTCGATGCCGCACGGCACGGCGTCGCGGACGCCCTGGCCCAGCTCGAGGAGGGCGACGTCCTGGTGGTGGCGAGCTGCTTTCCCTATACCCCCAGCGTGCTGGCCACCGCTGAGGTAGCGGCTCGCCAGGGCATTCACGTCATCGCCCTGACGGACTCCAGGGGATCCCCTCTCGCCAGGGTGGCCCGCTACAGCTTTCCGGTACCCAACCACAGCCTGTTCTTCAGCAACAGCATGTGCGCCTTCATGCTGCTGGTGGAAGGACTCTTGAGCGAGGCGGCGAGCCGGCTCGGCGATACCGGGCTCGCCGCGTTGAAGCGGCGCGAACGCTTGATCGGCGAACTCGACGCCTCGCTGTGACACCGCCCGTTACAGGGCGGCTCGAAGCAGGGCATCAAGGCAACAGGATAGTGGAGCCGGTGGTCAGGCGCCCGGCCAGCGCCTCCTGGGCCTTGCCCGCCTCGGCGAGCGGGAAGCGCTGGGCGATATCGATCTTCACCTCGCCGCTCTCCAGCATGGCAAACAGGTCGATGCACATGCTTTCAAGGCGCTCGCGCGTGTCGGCATAGCCATTGAGGCTCGGCCGCGTCACGTAGAGTGCCCCCTTCTGATTGAGAATGCCGATATTGACGCCCTCGACCGGCCCCGAGGCGTTACCGAAGCTGACCATCAGGCCACGCTTCTTCAGGCAGTCCAGCGACGTCTCCCAGGTATCCTTGCCGACCGAGTCGTAGACCACGTCGCACATCGCCCCGCCGGTCAGCTCGCGCACCCGCTCGACGACATCCTCGCGGGTATAGTCGATGGTCGCCCAGGCACCATTGCCCTTGGCCAGTGCCGCCTTCTCGGGAGAGCTGACCGTGCCGATCAGCTTCACGCCGAGCGACCGGGCCCACTGACAGGCGATGGAGCCCACGCCGCCGGCGGCGGCATGAAAGAGGATCGTCTCGCCGCCCTGGAGCGGGTAGGTCTGGCGCAGCAGGTACTGCACGGTCAGCCCCTTGAGCATCGATGCCGCCGCCGTCTCGCAGTCGACCCCGTCGGGCAACGCCACGACCTTGTCGGCCGGCACGACATGCTGCTCGGCGTAGGCGCCGAGGGGGCCCTGGGCGTAGGCCACCCGATCCCCCTCCGCGAGATGCTCGACGCCGTCTCCCACGGCCTCGACGATGCCGGCCCCTTCGGTACCCAGGCCGGAAGGCAACGAAGGCGCGGGATAGAGACCGGTTCTAAAATAGATATCGATGAAGTTCAGGCCGACGGCCTGATGACGGATCCGCACTTCACCGGCTTGCGGTTCGACAGGAGAGGCATCGACGAACTCGAGCACCTCCGGGCCGCCGGTACGGGAAAACTCGATACGCTTGGCCATGGGACGTATTCCTTATGCCGCTAACGAACTGGAGACCCAGTCAAGCGCCCTGCTGGCACCGGGTCAAGTCGGCCTTCGTCGGTCCGACATTCGAAGTCGCTTGACAGATTCAACTGGCTACAAAACAATGGATATTGTGTATACAGAAATACAACTTTATTGACGACACACCAAACAGGAGCGTCATCATGAAAATCACCTGGATGTTGACCGCCGTCAGCCTCGCGGCCGCCCTGACCAGTGCACCGACCCTGGCCGCCGACGACGAGGCCTGCAACCTGACGGTCGAGAGCAACGATCAGATGCAGTTCGACACCGATTCAATGAGCGTACCCGCCAGCTGCGAGACGGTCACGCTGACCCTTGAGCACACCGGCTCGATGGAGGCCAACGTGATGGGACACAACTGGGTGCTCTCCTCCACCGAGGATGCCCAGGCCCTGTCCCAGGCTGGCATGAAGGCCGGACTGGAGAACGATTACCTGCCGGCCGATGACGACCGCGTCCTTGCCAGCACCGACATCATCGGCGGTGGTGAAAGCACCAGCATCGAGTTCTCCACCGAGGGCCTGGCGGGCCGCGACCTGACCTTCTTCTGCTCCTTCCCCGGTCACTTTGCCTCCATGCAAGGAACCTTCACGGTGACCGAAGAGTAATGACTCGCCTCGACGCCCGGGAAAGCCGGGCGTCGAGGCCGGACTTTCCGCCCTTCACAGGGAAAGAGGAAACGACTCCAGCCCACGGATAAAGCGACGCTTGTAGTCCTCGAAGGCATCACGGTCACGCTTGAAGGATTGCGCCACCGCATTTTCATCCACGGTCAGTGTACGCGGCAGGTCATCGAGACCCGAGGCGGGATGCTTGGGGCCGAGCCCGATACGTACGCCACTCTTGCCATCGAACCAGCGCTTGATACCGGCAGCCTCGAAACGCTGCTGTTGCGCCTCGTTCACGGCATCCACGCGCAAGGGCGCCCGCAAGGCCAGCTCGGCAACCAGACGCCCGGCCGGGTCAGTCGCGTCACCCTCGGCCAGCGAGGCCAGTTGCATGACATTCATGCCTTCCCCCGCTTCGTCCAACGCCAGGAGCGCCAGCGCTACCGGTTGCGACGTATCATCGACCAGCGCCAGCACACGAGCCGCCTCCTGCTTGACCAGCACCCCCAACACGCCGGCGAAGGTCGCCAGCGGCGCGATACCGGCCTGGTGACCATAGACCTCGGCACACAGCCGTGCCAGGCACGCCTCGCGCTGGGCCTCGTTCTTGACATGCACCACTCTCATCGATTCTTCCTCGTCCGTCACACGCCTCGATATGAGCCGCGCAGCCTATCATATTCACCCACCACGCTCCCCCGCCTCTCGCCTCTCGCCTCTCGCCTCTCGCCTCTCGCCTCTCGCCTCTCGCCTCTCGCCTCTCGCCTCTCGCATCTCGCATCTCGCATCTCGCATCTCGCATCTCGCATCTCGCATCTCGCATCTCGCATCTCGCATCTCGCATCCGCAGCATGGCGACCCTCGATGTCGTGATCTAGCTTTCATGGAGCTGTCATCGTCGTGACCTAATGTGCCAAGACCCGACAAGACAAGGAGACACCGATGTCGCGTATTCACGCTGGAGCACTGACCCTGGGGATGGCCGCCGCCGGCCTGTCGCTTTCCGCCCAGGGCGCCACCGAGATCGCCTGGTGGCACGCCATGGGCGGCGAACTGGGCAACAAGGTCGACGAGATCGCCGCCAACTTCAACGACACTCAGGACGACTACGTCGTCAAGCCATCGTTCCGCGGCAACTACTCCGAGACCATGACCGGCGCCATCGCCGCCTTCCGTGCCGATGAGGCTCCGGCCATCGTGCAGATCTACGAGGTCGGCACCGCCACCATGATGAATGCCGAAGGCGCCATCGTGCCGGCGCACGAGCTGATGGCCGAGTCAGGCCTCGACTTCGACCCGGACGCCTTCCTGTCCGCCGTGACCGGCTACTACACCACCGCCGACGGCCAGATGCTGTCCATGCCCTTCAACTCCTCGACGCCGGTGGTCTACGTCAATCGCGATATCCTCGCCGAAGCCGGCGTGGATGAGGTACCGGCCACCTGGGAAGGCCTCGGCGACGTCCTCGGCCAGGTCGTCGACTCCGGCGCCGCCGAATGCGGCATGACCACGACCTGGCCCTCCTGGATCCAGCTCGAGAACTTTTCCGCTCGGCATGACCTGCCCTTCGCCACCGAGGAAAACGGCTTCGGCGGCCTGGACGCACGACTGACGCTTAACGAGACCGACGTCGTCGACCACATTCAGCGTCTGACCGACTGGCAGCAGGATGGCCGTTTCGACTATGGCGGCCGCTTCGACGAAGCCGCACCGGCCTTCTATACCGGCCGTTGCGCCATGCTGATGGCCTCTTCCGCGTCCCTCGCCGGGGTTCGCGCCAACGCCGAAGGCTTCGAGTTCTCCGTGGCACCGCTGCCCTACTCGAGCGACGTCATCGACACGCCGCAGAACAGCATCATCGGCGGCGCCTCGCTGTGGGTCCTGGCAGGGCAGAGCGATGAGGTCTACCAGGGTGTGGCCGAATTCTTCGACTATCTCTCCTCCGCCGAGGTGCAGGCCGACTGGCACCAGTTCTCCGGCTACCTGCCGATCACCGAGGCCGCCTACGAGCTCGGTCAGCAGCAGGGCTTCTACGAAGAGAATCCCGGCAGCGCCGTGTCCATCGAGCAGATGACCGGCGTCACGCCCACGGCCAATTCCAAGGGATTGCGCCTGGGCAACATGCCGCAGATCCGTGATGTGATCGAGGAGCAGCTGGAGAAGATCTTCAACGGCGACATCGGCGTCCAGGAAGGCATGGACGAAGCCGTGCGTCGCAGCAACGAGCTGCTGGAACGCTTCCAGCAAGCCAACGGCTGAACCGGCACGCCTCCGCCGGAACGTCTCCGGACGTTCCGGCCCTTCCCTGATAGCCAAGACGGATGACCATGGCGACTTTTCAACGTCACCGCCTCACCCCCTGGCTGCTGCTGGCTCCGCAACTGGCCATCGTTGCGGTCTTTTTCTTCTGGCCGGCCGCCCAGGCAGTACTCCAGGCCTTCCATGTCGAGGACCCCTTCGGCCTCGGCCGAACCTTCGTCGCCTTCGAGAACTTCGCCCGCGTGCTCGCCTCGGCGGAGTATTACCGGGCGCTGGGTATCACCGTGACGTTCAGCGTCGGCGTGGCACTGGGCGCCATGGCGCTGGCATTGCTGCTGGCGGTGCTCGCCGACCGAGTGATCAAGGGTGCCCACGCCTACAAGACGCTGCTGATCTGGCCCTATGCCGTGGCACCGGCGGTGGCCGGTGTGCTGTGGATGTTCATGCTCGATCCCGAACTCGGCCTGGTCAGCGCCTGGCTCGGTGCGCTCGGCGTCGACTGGAATCACCAGCTCAACGGCGGCCAGGCCATGGCGCTGGTGGTGATGGCCTCTATCTGGAAGCAGATGAGCTACAACTTCGTGTTCTTCCTGGCCGGACTGCAGGCCATTCCAAGGAGCCTGCTGGAAGCGGCGGCCATCGATGGCGCCGGACCCTGGCGACGCTTCTGGACCATCACCTTTCCCTTGCTGTCGCCGACCAGCTTCTTCCTGCTGGTGATGAACAGCGTCTACGCCTTCTTCGAGACCTTCGGCACCATCGATGCGACCACCGCCGGCGGCCCCGGCGGCGCTACCCGAACCCTGGTCTACAAGGTCTTCGAGGACGGCTTCATCGGCTACGACCTGGGCTCCAGCGCGGCCCAGTCGGTGTTGCTGATGGGGCTGGTGGGACTGCTGACCCTGCTGCAGTTCCGCTATCTCGAACGCAAGGTCCAGTACTGACCCCGGAGAACCATCACGATGCGCTATCGCCGTCCCGGCCTCGACATCGCCAGCCATGCGCTGCTGATCCTGGCCCTGCTCGCCTTCTGCCTGCCGGTGTGGCTGGCCTTCACCGCCGCCACCCACGACCAGGCCTCGCTGTACACCGGCACCGCGCCGTTGTGGTTCGGTGATCAAGGGCTCGACAACTTCCGCGCCGTGCTCAGCGAACCGGTGTCCCGGCTGGGTACCGACGTGACCCGATTGCTGCTCAATTCCACGGTCATGGCGCTGGGCATCGCCTGCGGCAAGATCTTCATCGCCATTCTCGCCGCCTACGCCATCGTCTTCTTCCGCTTTCCGTTGCGCCGGCTCTGCTTCTGGTTGATTTTCATCACCCTGATGCTGCCGGTGGAGGTGCGCATCATGCCCACCTACAAGATCGCGGCCGATCTCAACCTGCTGAATTCCTATGCCGGGCTGATCCTGCCGTTGATCGCCAGCGCCACGGCGACCTTCCTGTTCCGCCAGTTCTACCTCACCGTGCCGCCGGAGCTGCTCGAGGCGGCCCGGGTCGACGGCGCCGGCCCCTGGCGCTTTCTCAAGGACATCCTGCTGCCGCTGTCGACGACCAACATCGCCGCCCTGTTTGTGATCATGTTTCTCTACGGCTGGAACCAGTACCTCTGGCCGCTGCTGATCACCACCGAATCGGATTACATGACGATCATGGTCAGCCTCAAGCGTCTGCTGTCCTCGGCCGACAACCTGGTGCCCTGGCAAGCCGTCATGGCCACCGCCCTGCTGGCGATGCTCCCGCCGGTCGCGGTGATCGTGCTGATGCAGCGTTACTTTGTGAAAGGGCTGGTCGACGCCGAGAAATGACCGCTTCACTGAATGGACTGAATATCCCATGGCAACCCTGACTCTGGACGCCCTGCGCAAGACCTATCCCAATGGTTTCACCGCCCTGCACGGCATCGATCTGGCGATCGACGACGGCGAGCTGATCGTGGTGGTCGGCCCCTCGGGCTGCGGCAAGTCCACCCTGCTGCGCATGCTGGCCGGCCTGGAATCGATCAGCGACGGCGAGCTCGCCATCGACGGCCAGCGCGTCAACGATCTGGAACCCGCCGAGCGCGATATCGCCATGGTGTTCCAGAACTACGCCCTCTATCCCCACATGAGCGTGGCCGACAACATGGGCTATGCCTTGAAGAACCGGGGAGTTCCCAAGGACGAACGCCGTCGCAAGGTCGAGGAGACCGCCCGGTTGATCGGCCTCGAGGAGCTGCTCGACCGTCGTCCCCGTCAGCTCTCCGGCGGCCAGCGCCAGCGCGTGGCCATGGGTCGCGCCATCGTTCGCGAGCCCAAGGTGTTCCTGTTCGACGAGCCGCTTTCCAACCTCGACGCCAAGCTTCGCGTGCAGATGCGCATCGAGATCCGTCGCCTCCAGAAGCGTCTCGGCGTCACCGCCGTCTACGTCACCCACGATCAGGTCGAAGCCATGACCCTGGCTGATCGCCTGGTGGTGATGAACGGCGGCCATATCGAACAGGTGGGCACCCCGATGCACCTCTACGAGCGCCCCGCCAGCCGCTTCGTGGCGGGCTTCATCGGCTCGCCGGCGATGAACTTCCTCGATGCCCGCTGCACGGGGGACACCCTGACGCTGCCCTGCGGCACTCGAATCGCGGCGCCATCGTCCCATGATGCCAACGATCATGCCGTGTGCCTGGGCATCCGCCCCGAACATTTATCACGGGTCGCCGAAGCCGACGACACGACCCTGACCACTCGGGTCGAACTGGTCGAACCCCTGGGTGCCGATACCCTCGCCCACGTCAGGCTCGACGGTCAGGACGATCCGCTGGTGGCACGCCTCGACGGTGTCCAGCCAGTGGCCGAAGGCGATAGGCTGTATCTGCGCCCCGACGCCAGCCGCCTGCACCTCTTCGACCTCGAAAACGGTCGACGACTCGATGACAAGGATGCCCATTCATGCCCCAGCAGCCCCTCGTCCCGCCTCGCCTGATCGCCCATCGCGGCCTCTCCGCCCGAGCGCCGGAAAACACCCTGGCCGCCGTGCGAGCGGCCCATGAGGCCGGCTGTCGCTGGGTCGAACTGGACGTGCAACTGCTCGGCGATGGCACCCCGGTGATCTGGCACGACCGGGATGTCGGCCGCTGCAGCAACGGGCGCGGCCGACTGGCCGACCTGGACCTCGCCCTGGCCGGACGACTCGATGCCGGCAGCTGGTTCGACGCCACCTTCGCCGGCGAACCCATGGCGACCCTGGAACGCATGCTGACGTTGATCGACGAACGGGAGCTGGGTCTCAACCTTGAACTCAAGGTCAACCGCGGCCGCGATCCCCTGGCTCTGGTCGAACGCGCCCTGCCGCTACTGCTCGAGGCCCTGCCAGCCGAGCGATTGATCGTCTCGTCCTTCGATGTCACTGCCCTGGCCCACGCTCGACGCCAGGCGCCCTCCGAGCGCCTTCCCCTGGGCGCCCTGTTCGAGCGGGTCCCTCGCGACTGGGCCGCCCGCTGCGACGCCATCGACGCCTACAGCGTGCACGTCGACTGGCGCCGCCTGCGCGCCTCCCGCGCCCGTGACATCGTCCAGGCCGGCCATGCGCTGCTGTGCTACACGGCCAATGACCCGACCGCCTTCGCCCCACGCTGGGACTGGGGGGTTCACGGCGTGATCAGCGACGATCCGACTCGTTTCGCGGCGCCTCGGGCCGATCATCATCCGGCGTGACCCCGGTGTCTCCCCAGTTCAGGCGGCGGTAATCAAAGTGTCCCTCCAGGGTCGGCTTGATGACGTGGAAGTAGGGAGAAACATCGAAATCGCGCGGCACGAAGTGAGTGAAATGCCTGGGATAGAGCACCTCAATCTCGCAGCCCCAGCAACCGGGATCCAGCGACTGTGCCTGAGAAATGCGTGGCAGGATCGGATAGCGAATCGACTGGAAGGCCTCGGCGATCAAGGTGGAACAGATCGCCCGGGTCGGATCGCCGCTGCCGAAGGCCAGCATACGACGCCGCCAGCGCATCGGCACCGGCGGCTCCGGCAGCAGATAGCGTGCCAGGTCGACGATGTTGCGCATGTCGTAACGATACCCCAGGCGGCGCCCCACGTGATCGATCACCGCGCGTCGTTCCTCGTCGTTCAGCCCCACCGGACGACAGATGCGACAGTGAAACCCGGTGAAGTCGCCCAGGCCGACACGGCGAACGCCCTCGCGGATATCGACCTCGATCACCCCCTGCTCGCCACCCCCTGCCTCGGCATAGGCCTCGCCCACATAGAGGGCGGCGTGGGACCAGGTCGACTGGGTCAAGTACTTGATCGCCGTGCTGATTCGGGTGTTGCCCTCGACCAGCAGGACATCGCCCGGCGCGATACTGGCCGCCAGTTGCTCGAGATTCGCGGGCGTCAGCGATCGCGCACCGGGCAGGGGCTGGCTCAGGTAATGACTCAACCATCCACCGAGGCGTCCGAGCATCCCCTTCCTCCCACTGACCATGGCGTCCTTCTCACCATAGACGAGCCGGGAAGGGCTGGCTGCTCCGTCATACCGCCAGCAGCCTGCCGACGTCGGCCATATCCAGATGCGCCTCGAAGACATCCGCCAGCCGGTCGAGCTGGCGCTCGCGATGGGCGGCCAGGTCCACGGCAGCGCCGTCTCCTTCCGCTCCATTCGCCTCCAGCCCCAGCATGGCCAGCAACGCCGAGGCCGCCGGCGCCTCGTCGAACAGCCCGTGCAGGTAGGTACCGAGCACCTGACCATCCTCGCTGATCGCGCCATCCGGCCGACCGTCGAGGTCGAGCAGCGGCCGGGCCAGCGCCGGGCCCTCGCTGACACCGTTGTGGATCTCGTAGCCGCTCACCGCAATATCATCGCCGACGAGAGTGCCGCGTACGTTGCGCAGCTGCTTGCCGGCCACCATGCGGGTGCGCATCGGCAGCAGCCCCAGCCCCACCACGCTGCCGGCCTCGCCCTCGAGACCGTCCGGGTCGTCGATCGCCTCGCCGAGCATCTGGAAGCCGCCGCAGATGCCCATCAACCGGCCGCCGTAGCGCAGGTGGCGATGGATCGCCGGCGTCCAGCCCTCGCGGCGCAGCCAGGCCAGGTCGCTGGCAGTGCTCTTGCTGCCGGGCAGCAGGATGACGTCGGCGGGCGGCATGGCCTGGCCCGGCCCGACAAGCGTGAGCTCGACCCGCGGATGCAGGCGCAGCGCGTCGAGGTCGGTGTGGTTGCTGATCCGCGGCAACGCCGGCACCGCCACTCGGAACCCCGACGCCTCGGCGGCGCTCTCGGTGAGCCCCAGGCCATCCTCGGCGTCCAGCAGCAGCCCGTCCAGATGCGGCAGCACGCCCAGCACCGGCTTGCCGGTACGCTCGGTGAGCCAGTCGAGGCCCGGCTCGAGCAGCGAGATGTCGCCGCGAAAGCGATTGATGATGACCCCTCGGGTACGCGCCTGCTCGGACTCGCTCAGCAGCTCGAGGGTACCCACCAACTGGGCGAAGACGCCGCCGCGGTCGATATCGGCGACCAGCCATACCGGGCAGTCCACCGCCTCGGCGAAGCCCATGTTGGCGATATCGTTGGCACGTAGATTGATCTCGGCGGGGCTCCCCGCCCCCTCGGCGATGATGAGATCGTAGCGTGACGTCAGCCGTTCCCAGGCCGCCAGGACGGTCTCCCGGGCCCGGCGCTTGAAGGCGTGGTAATCCAGCGCGTCCATATGGCCGTGGACCCGGCCATCGAGGATCACCTGGGCGCCGCGGTCGGTCTCGGGCTTGAGCAGCACCGGATTCATGTCGGCGTGGGGCGGGATACCACAGGCAATCGCCTGCAGCGCCGTAGAGCGGCCGATCTCGCCGCCCTCCGGGGTCACGGCGCTGTTGAGCGCCATGTTCTGGGGCTTGAAGGGCGCCACCGACACGCCACGACGCGCCAGCAGCCGGCAAAGCCCTGCCACCACCGTGCTCTTGCCTGCATCCGAGGTGGTGCCCTGGATCATCAGTGTCGCCATGCCATACGCCTCGCCCTATCCAGTTCGCCCCCGAGATGGCGAGACTCTACCTAGGCGCCTCATGCGCCGCAATCGGTCGCCGCCGAGTCTCCCTATCGAGAGTCGGTCAAGGCATGCCATTATTCGTCAGTCGCCACCTCGGGAAATGTCATGGACCCCGTCATTCAGGAAGAAACTTCGGGCTGCGGAATTGCCGCGAGTGCCGCCCTCGCGGGCGTGTCCTACCGAGAAGCCAAGCGAGTCGCCAACGGCCTGGGGATTCATGCCGAGGACAAGACGCTGTGGTCGGATACCCGGCATGTCCGCACCCTGCTCTCGGCCTTTCACATCACCACTTCACCGATTGAGACGCCCTTCGAATCCTGGGAAGCGCTACCGGACAAGGCCCTGCTTTCCATCAAGTGGCACCGGGAAGGCGGCCGTCCCTTCTGGCACTGGGTCGTGTTCGTCAGGCAAGGCGATCACGCCTATGTGCTGGATTCCAGGAAGCCGCTGCGTTCGCACGTTCGACAGGACTTCGGGCGCATGAAACCCAAATGGTTTATCGAAGTACATGATTGAGACGCCACCGGAAAGGGACGCGCCTGCCCTGCAGATCACCCTTCTCGTGCTGCGCTGCCAAGCGCTGGAGGTCAGCAAGCGGTTCTATGAGCGGTTAGGGTTTCGCTTCGTGAAGGAACAGCATGGCGACGGCCCGATCCATTACGCCTCACAGGAGGCGGGCATGGTCTTCGAGCTATACCCGCTACGCGAAGGTGAGTCGGTGGACAATACGCGACTCGGCTTCAGCGTACCGAATCTCGGAGAGATCCTGGCGAACCTCGAGACGGTGAACCGGCGTACCATCGCCGACGAAATGGTCTATATCGCCCAGGATCCCGACGGTAGAAAGGTCGAGCTCAGAGAGCGGGCGACATGACGTTGCTTCTGCGTCGAGCCGACTACAGTTCCACGCCCTTCTGCGCCTTGATGCCCTGATCCTTGAAGGCATGCTTCACCACCTTCATCTCGGTCACGGTGTCGGCCAGCTCGATCAGCGCCTCGGGGGCATGACGGCCGGTGACCACCGCATGCTGCATCGCCGGGCGACCCTGGAGATCGTCGAGCACCCGGTCGAGTTCCAGGTAGCCGTGGCGCAGGGCGATGTTGAGTTCGTCGAGCAGCACCAGTGCATAGTCCGGGTCGTCGAGCATGCGTCGGGCCTCTGCCCAGGCGGCCTCGGCGGCGCGGATATCGCGCTCGCGGTCCTGGGTGTCCCAGGTGTAGCCCTCGCCCATGACGTGATAGTCCACCCTCGGCAGGTCGCGGAAGAACGACTCTTCGCCCGTGCTGAAGGCGCCCTTGATGAACTGCACCACGCCGACCTTCATGCCATGGCCCAGGGCCCGGGCGAGCATGCCGAAGCCAGAGCTGCTCTTGCCCTTGCCGGGGCCGGTGAGCACCAGCAGCACGCCCTGCTCCTTGTCGGCGGCGGCGATCCGCTCGTTCATGATGCGTTGCTTGTGTGCCATGCGGCGGGCATGGCGTTCGGGGTCGATGGTCGTCATGAAGCATCTCCGGCAACGGGACGGGACCGCGGCACGAAGACGGGGTGTCCGTCCACTTCCACGGTAATCAAGGGTTGATCGTAGAGACGCGCCAGGGCATCCGGCACCAGCATCTCGGACGCCGGCCCCCAGCAGGCCTCTCCATCGGGATACAGCAACAACAGGTGACTGCACCAGCGCGCCGCCAGATTGAGATCATGCAGGCACATGACCACGCCACAACCGGCGTTGGCCTGTACCTCGAGCAGACGCATGATCGCGACCTGATGGTGAAGGTCGAGATGGTTGGTCGGTTCATCGGCGAGCCACCAGTTCGGCGCCTGGGTCAGCACCGTGGCCAGGCTGACGCGCTGGCGCTCGCCACCGGAAAGCGTCGATACCAGGCGTGGCGCCAGATGGTCGAGATCGAGGCGTCGGAGCGCGTCACGGGCTCGTGCGATGTCCGTTTCCCTTTCCCGCTGCCAGGGCGACAGGTAGGGATGTCGACCGATCAGCGCGGTTTCCATGACGGTAGCGGGAAACTCATCATGGCGCTCCTGAAAGACCACCCCCATCCACCGGGCCATCTCGCGACGTCGCCAGCGCGACAGCTCGCAGTCATTGAGCCGTACCTCGCCGGCCCGAGGCGCTCTCAGCCCCGCCAGCGTATGCAGCAAGGTCGTCTTGCCCGCACCATTGGGCCCCAGTACGCCCCACCGCTCTCCCGGTTTCATGTGCAGATCGAGGGGACGCCCCGAGGCGCGTCCCGGCACATCCACGATCAAGCCGCGCGTCTCGAGGCTCGCCATCAGCGACTCCGATAGAGCAGATAGAGAAAACTCGGCACACCCAGCAAGGCGGTGATGACCCCCACGGGGAGTTGCTGAGGCGCCACCATGGTGCGCGCCAGGGTGTCCGCCAGTGTCAGCAGGGTTCCTCCCGCCAGCAGGCTGGCCGGCAGAATGATCCGCTGATCGTTACCCAGCTTCAACCTCAGCATGTGCGGGACCATCAAACCGACGAAACCGACGCTGCCGGCCGTCGTCACGGCCACGGCCGTCAACAGGCTGGCGACCAGATAGAGCATCCACTCCATGCGACGAACAGCGACCCCGAGAGCCGCCGCCTGCATGCCACCACGCGCCAGCACATTGAGAGTTCGGCCCAGCGGCATCACCACCGCCAGGCTGAGCACGGCCACCACCAACACCGGCCAGGGCGTTCCCGCATAGGCCAGATCGCCCATCAACCAATAGAGCATGCCGGGAAGCTGTTCGACCGGACTCACCGCCAGCAGGAAGCTGATCAACGCGCCCCAGCCCGCCGCCATCACCACCCCGGTGAGCAGCATCCGGGTCGGTGTCCAGCTCCCCGTGCCATGGGCCAGGCCGAAGACGATCAGGGTGGACGCCAGCGCGCCGGCGAAGGCCGAGCCGGCGACCAGGGTGGTACCGAGACCCGCGAGCATCGCCAGCAAGGCAGCCACCGAGGCACCGCCGGAGAGCCCGAGCACGTAGGGATCCGCCAGCGGGTTGCGCAACAATACCTGCATCAGGGCCCCGGCCAGGGCCAGCAGAGCGCCGGTGCCGAAAGCGGCCAGGGAGCGTGGCAGGCGAAGCTCGAGTACCAGCGTCTGATGCAGTGGCTCACCGCCACCGCTCAGTACCGACCACAAGGCGTCTGCGGGCACGGCCACACTGCCCAGAGACACCGCCAGCACCTGGGAGAGCAGCGCTGCCAGCACCAGCCATGCCAGGGGGCTGGCGCGCCTCGCTCGGCCCCCGGATTCAGCGCCGCTCACGCACCACCTCCAGATGGCGACAGATGTCTCGGGTTCCCTGCACCAGTCGGGGCGTGGCGCGCTGCACCAGGTCAGGATTGACGAAGAAGAGATTGCCGCGCTGTACCGCGGTCATGTCCGGGAAGTCATGCCAGGCCTCCAGCCAGGTGGAATCGGCCTTGCCCATCCCGCCGGTGATGATCGCTTCCGGATCCCGGGTCAGCACTGCCTCGCGGCCGATGCGCGGCACCAGCGACGATTGCTCGGCGAAGAGGTTGACGCCGCCGCACAATGCCAGCGCCTGGCTGATCCAGTGCTCGCCGTTGACGGTCATCAAGGGCGACTCCCAGACCTGATAGAAGACCCTCACCGGGTCGGCCTCGGCGTAGCGGTCGCGCAGCTCGGCCACCTCGTCGCGCAGCCGTGTGGCTGCCGCCTGCCCCTCGGCCTCGCTGCCGGCCAGTTCACCGAAGCGCGCCAGGTTCGCGGCGATAGCGGCGAAGTCATCGGCATCGGAGAAGAAGACCGGCACGCCGAGCGTCGGCAGGCGCTCGAGCTGCTGCTCGGGATTGCCGCCGGACCAGGCCACCACCAGGTCGGGATCGAGGGCCAGCAGCGCCTCGAGATCCAGACGATCGTAGCTGCCCACCCGGGGCAGATCATTGGCCTCGGGGGGATAGTCACTGAAGCTGACCGCGCCCACCAGCCGTTCGCCGGCGCCGGCGGCATAGAGCAACTCGGTCACCCCCGGCGAGAGCGCCACGATGCGCTGCGCCGGCGCCTCCAGGCAGACCTCCCGCCCCGCGTCGTCCATGACGCAGGGCTCGGCTCGCAAGGGGCCGGCCAGTGCCAGCAGCCCCACCCCATACAGCAGGTATCTCAAGCGCACCTCGCCTCCCCGAGCATGAGGATCATGATATCGCGCTGCCGACACGTCCGGCCGGGAGCAGGATGCCGCGAAAAAGCGCTACTGGGCACCGAAGCGTACACTGAGGAAAGCCGCCCGCCCGGCGTCGATGTAATCGCGGCCCAGATAGTCACGGGCAGTGGCGTATTCGCGATCGAACACATTCTCCAGCGTCAGGCGCGCCGACCACTGCGGCGCGAAGCGCCAGCCGGCCCGCAGGTTGACGATGCCATAGCCTGACAGCCGTTCCTCGTTGCCGGCATCGTTGTAGCGATGATTCTGGGCGATGACCGTCCCGCCGAGCGTCCAGTCGCCCAGCTCGCGATCGGCATCGAAGCGCAGGCTCTGGGTGGCCCGACGCCTCAGCCGGTTGCCGGTCTTGCGGTCCTCGGGGTCGGTATAGGTCAGGGCGGCGCGCAGGCTCCAGTCCAGCACTTCCGCGCCGGTGGAGAGTTCCACGCCACGAATGCGGGCCTCGTCGACATTGTAGGGGGCACTGACACCGTCGAAGACGGCACTGCCGATCATGTCGTCGATATCGGTCTGGTAGAGGGCCAGGTCCCAGAAACCGCGCTCGAACTGACCGCGCACCCCGAGTTCCACGCTCTCGGAACGCTCCGGGTCGAGATCGGGATTGCCATAGCCGGGGTAGTAGAGTTCATTGAAGGTCGGTGCCCGGAAGGCCGTGCCGTAACTGGCGCGCAGGGTGTGATGGTCATCCAGGGCAACCCCCAGCGCCAGGCTCCCCGTGACGTCCTCGCCGAAGGCCTCGTTGTCGTCGTAGCGCAGTCCCGCCTGGACGGAGAACGGCGAGAAATCGAGCAATGCCTGGCCGAAGACAGCCGCATTGTCGCGACTATCCTCGACATAGTCAGTGGTGCCGGTAACCTCGTCACGGCTGACCTCGGTACCGGCGATCCACTCGTGCGGCCCGACGGTCAGGGTGTTCTCCCAGCGAGCGGTACGCGTGCGTGTATCGAAGACGGAATCGCCGAAGCTCTCGTGGCTCTCGCTTTCGTCACGCGCCTCGCTCAGCGTCAGGCGGCTGCGCCAGTCATCGGTGACGGGCAGCTCGCCATAGACACCGGCCACCTGCTGCACATAGTCGGAATCGCCGCCGACATACTCGGTATTGCCCCGGGCCCGCAGGGCCAGCAGACCGACCTCCGCACCACTGTCGAACCTGTGCGACAACCGCGCGAAACCGCTGGTGTTGTCATAGCCCTTGTCGCCCTCGCCCTCGATGACCTCGGCGCCCTCGGTGCCGAAATGGCTGGCCGAGAAGGCATAACGCGTGCCGTCGGCACCGCCGGTCAGGCTCGCGGAAACCCGGCGACTGTCATGCGAGCCGCCGCCCAGGGTGATGCTGGGTTCGGGGTCACCGAGTTCGCCCTCGGGAGTGAAAAGCTGCACGACGCCGCCCACCGCGTCGGCGCCATAGAGACTGCCCCGTGGCCCCCGCACGATCTCGACACGCTCGAACAAGCGTGGATCGAGAAACTGCCAGGCCGGGCTGCCCAGGGTGGCCGAACGCAGCCGAATACCATCGATCATCATCAGGGTGGATTCGCTGCCGGTACCGCGCAGATAGACGCTGCTGGCCTTGCCATAACGGCCGTTGGACGAGATGTCCACGCCGGGCTGAGCCTTCAGGACATCGGTGATATCGACGGCGTCCTGGCGGCGCAACGCCTCCTCGTCGATGACCGAAACCGAGGACAGCGACCGGCTGGCTGTGCGTGGCGCGAGCGTGGCGGACACCACCATCGGATCGAGCTGCTGCTCGGTATCGGTCTCGGTGTCGGCCGCATTCGGGGCGGCATGGAGAAGCGGTGACGCCCCCAGGCAAAGGGAAGCCAGGCCCCAACGGAAAGAAAGCGAAGTTGTCATGATAATCGTCCCGGAACCGCACGCACCCGTGCGGCAATGAACCCTTGAAAGGCCGGACGCGAGACATGGGAGGGGAAGATCGACATGACATCGGCGAGTCGCCCTGCCCGAGGTTCGCCCACCGCGTCCTGGCATGCGCTCACAGGCCGGTCTCCGGGCTGACGAGCGAGGCAGGCTGGGCCTCCGGACTACCGCCTTCCCATGCCGTCTCGGCACAGTGGCCTACCCTTGAGGTAGTGGCAGCCCTTTTCTCGATCACCGTTGCGGGGGCAGCGTCGGACTGACTCGCTGGGCGGGCGTCACCGACTTCCCGTTTCAACCCGGCCTGTCGCAACAGGCCTGGAGCCTGTCTGCAAGGCTCCCGGGTCACCTGAGAGTGCGCGTAAGCTAGCAACCGCGCGACGGGGCGTCAACGCACGTCGGCTTGCTACCAGAATATCGCAGTTGAGCGCTGTTGCTCGGGCTGATCCGTCGACAGGCCTGCGAGGGGGCGCTATGAATCCTTCCCTGGAGGCTACCGATGCCATCCATGGCATCGGACCCCCTCTTCGGCCTGTCCCCGGCGCCCCTCGCCAGATCCAACTGCGATAGCACTGGGCTTGCTACAGCCGGCGCGCCAGGCCGTGGCGCACGTACCAGACCGCCTCGGCGCGGGCGGCGGCGTCCTGGGCCAGCCAGCCGGCCAGGTCGCGCAGGCGGCGGTCCGCCGCGTCCATGGGCACGATGCCGCGGCCCATCTCGGGCAGGATCAGCACCACCTCCCCCCTGGCGTCGCGCTCTGCGTCCCTCAGGGTGTCGAGCGCCGCGACCAGCCGCGCGCGCAGCCGGTCGTCGTCGGGCTCATCGGCCAGGGCCGCCTCCAGCCAGCCCGTCCAGCCGATCAGTACCTGTACCGCGCCCGAGCGCATGTCATTCTCCCGGCCCTCTAGCCCGGCCTCGTCGACTCGAGACCAGGCGGCATTCGGGAAACGGGCGGCTACGAGGTCGCGCTTGCCAGCGCAGGCACCGCCGATGAAGAGCTGCATGACCAGCCGTCCTCCTCGAATGTGAGCGTGAAACATCGTCCCTGGGCCTGGCCGACCACGCCGTCCCAGAAGTCCGCGTTCTCCAGGCGACGGCGCAGCTCGCGGATGGCGCCGCCATGACTGACCGCCAGCACCCGGCGATGGCCGGATGCCCGCGCCTCAGCCTGCACCTCCTCCAGCCACGCCGAGAGCCGCGCCCAGAGGTCGTCGGCGGACTCGCCACCGGGGATGGTCCGCCTGCCCCGGCTGTCGACCCAGGCCCGATAGCCGGGGTCGTCCTTCAACTCGGCCCAGGTCTGGCCCTCGTAGTCGCCGAAATCCAATTCGCGCAGGCGGGCATCGAGCCGTGCTTCCGGAGTCGACAGGCCATCGCGCACGCGCGCTTCCAGCATATGGGCCAGAGTCTGGCGACAGCGCGTCAGGTCGCTGCAGTGGACGGCATCGAACGCGACCTCGGCCAGCGCCTCGCGCAGCCGATCGAGGTCCGGCTCGGCGTCCGGCAGCAGCAGCGGGATATCGCGATGGCCCTGGTAGCGGCGCTCCAGGTTCCAGCTCGTCAGGCCATGACGAACGACCACCAGCTCCAGGCGATCAGCAGCAGCCATAGTTCTCCTCCCTCGATGACGGCGCCGACGATGTCGCCGTTGATGCCGCCGAAGGCCCGGCGCACCGCCCGGCCGTAGATGATGACGAAGCCCGCCAGGCCGACCAGCCACCAGGTCAGCCCGGGCACGAAAACGAGACACGCCAGCGCCGGCAGCGAGGCCAGGGCCAGGTCGCGGGCACCGAGGCTCTGCTGCCAGGCGTGGGCCAGGCCCTCGGCACGAGCGGCGGGCACCGTCACCAACAGGCCGACCGCGGCCAGCCGGCCCAGTGCCACCACCGGCACCAGCCACCAGGGGCTCGCCCCGGCCGCCAGCAACGCCCACAGCAGCGCCGCCTTCCACGCCAGTTGGAAGACCAGCGCCAGCACGGCGAAGCTGCCTACCTGCGGGTCCTTCATGATCGCCCAGCGCTTCTCCAGTGGCGCGTTGCTGCCGAGCGCATCAGCCAGATCCATCAGGCCATCGAGGTGTAGCCCGCCGGTCAGCGCCACCCACAGGCTGAGCAGCGCCAGGGCCAGCAGCGGCAGCGGCACGAGCCCCTCGAGCAGCGAGCCGACGACGGCCAGGATCGCCCCGATCAGTGCGCCGACCAGCGGATAGGCCCGCGCCGCCCAGCGCCGGGTGGCCGGCGTCCAGGGGCAGGCCAACGGCACCGGCAGCCGGGTCAGGAACTGGATGGCCAGCAGCGCGCCGAAGCCCGCGTCCTTCATGGCGATTCTCCTTTCCAGTCGATGGCGCGGCCGGCCACCACCTCGATCACCCGGTCCGCCTCCGCAGCCAGGTCGCGATGCAGTCCCTGCAGGAAGGCCTGATAGCGCCACACCAGCGCGTCGCGGGGCGGTAGCTCCTCGTTGAGATCGTTGGAGACCACTGCCAAGGCCAGCTCGCGGCGACGCGCCTCATGAAGGCCGGCCGACAGCATCGCCCGGCCATCGGCGTCCTCGAGGCCGGCCTCGAACATCACCCGGCTGGCCCAGACGGTCAGGCAGTCGAGCAGCACCGTACTTCCACGGGGAAACGTCGCAAGCGTCTCGGCGAAGGCCAGCGGCGGCTCGAGGGTCACCCAGCCGTCGCCCCGCTGGCGACGGTGACGGGCGATCCTCGCGACCATCTCGTCATCGCCGGGCCGCGCCGTGGCCAGATAGTAGCGCTCGCCGCCACGCACCGCTTGCCACTCGGCGATGACCGCCTCGGCTACGACGCTCTTGCCCGAGCGGGCCCCGCCGGAGACGAAGGCGATCATGCCCGCCGCCACGCCGCCAGGGCCTCGAGCAGCCGGGCGTTGTCGTCCGCCCCGCGCAGTGCCAGACGCAACCAGGCGCCATCGAGGCCCGGGAAACCGTGGGTATGGCGGGCCAGCAGACCGCGCTCGAGCAGGAAGGCGAACAGCGCCCCGGCCGCGTCGGCATCCCCCCCGCCGCGCAGCAGCAGGAAGTTGGCATGGGTCTCCGGCACCGTATAGCCGAGGCCACGCACTCGCCCGGGCAGGCCACGCTCGACCGCCAGCCATTCCCGAGTGCGAGCCAGATAGTCCTCGTCGGCAAGCAGCGGCGCCACCAGCCCCCGGGCCAGGGCATTGACGCTCCACGGCATCTGCGCCTCGGCCAGCCGCTCGATCGCCTCGGGGGCACCGAGCAGATAGCCGAGCCGTAGCCCTGGCACATCGAAGAGCTTGGTCAGCGAGCGCAGCAGCAGCAGGTTCGGTACCTGGTCGAGCAGCGGCGTGAGCCGTTCGTCGTCCTCGGAGAAGTCGACGAAGGCCTCGTCCACCACCAGAGTGGTGCCGGTCTCGCCCGCCCGTTCCAGCAGCCGCTCGACGTCGGCGCGCGGAATGAGCGTGCCGGTGGGGTTGTTGGGCCGGCACAGGAAGGCCACATCGACACCGGCCAGGGCCGCCTCGGCGGCCGCGAGGTCGAGCCGGAACGCCGGAGCCTCCAGCGACAGCCGATCGACGATGAGACCGTGCCGACGACAGGCCAGGGCGTACTCGCTGAAGGTGGGCTCGACCACCAGGGCACGGTCGCCGGCGTGGAGAGCGGCGGCCAGGTGGATCGCCTCGATGCCGCCGTTGGTGACCAGCACTCGCTCGGGGGCCACGTCGTCGTGGGCGGCGATGGCACGTCGCGCCCGGTCGTCGTCCGGGTCCGGATAGCGCGCCAGCGACTCGCCGGCGGCGGCCAGCCACTCCCCTAGCCAGGGCGGCGGCCCCAGCGGGTTGAGGTTGGCGCTGACGTCGATCACCGGGTGATCGGCGGGCAGGCCGAAGCGCGCCAACAGCGGCGCGATGCGCCCACCATGGACCGGCCAGTCCGGCACGCCCTGAGCCTCGACACTCATGTCGGCCGTCATATCAGCCACTCCCGCAGCAGTACCAGGGGCGCCAGCAGCGCCAGCACGCCCAGCCAGCCGCCGTGCATATGGCGAATGGCGCGCTCGATATGCCCGACCGCCAGCGGCTGACGCGCCCGGCCGAGGGTGGCACGATGCGAGGGGCGCCCGTTGTAGTGGTTGAGCCCGCCCAGCTCGACACCCAGCAGGTGCGCCACCATCGCTTCCGGCCAGCCGGCGTTGGGGCTCGGATGACGCGGCGCCTCGCGGCGGGTGGCGGCCAGGGCCCCTTTCGTGCGGCCGCCGACGACAAGGCGCGCCGCGAGCCACATGGCCAGGGCGGTGAACCGCGCCGGCAGCCAGTTGACGGCGTCGTCCAGGCGCGCCGAGGCGCGGCCGAAGTCCTCATAGCGCGGGCTGCGATAACCGACCATCGAGTCCAGGGTATTGACCGCCTTGTAGGCCAGCGCCAGGGGGGCGCCGCCGAGCAGCGCCCAGCACAGCGGCGCAGTGATGCCGTCCACGGTGTTCTCGGCCACGGTCTCCACCGTGCCGCGGGCCAGCCTTGACTCGTCCAGCGCCTCGGTGTCGCGGCCGACGATCCTGCCCAGGGCCCGCCGCGCCGCCGGCAGGTCGCCGCGGTGCAGCGGCTCGGCCACCGCCCGGGCCGCCTCGGCGAGCCCGCGGGTGGCGAAGGTGGTGGCCAGCAGCACGAGCTCGACGGCGATCGACAAGCCAGAGGATACCCCGGCCAGTACCGTCAGCAGGCCCCAGGCCAGACCCCAGGTGCCACCGACCACCACTACCGCCAGCCAGACGCCGCGCCGACGACGGGCCTCGGCGGGGCCATGGTTCCAGGCCCGCTCGAGTCGGGCGATCCCCCGGCCGATGCCGACGACGGGATGGGGCAGCCAGGACGGGTCGCCCAGCCACAGGTCGATGGCCAGCGCCGCGGCGATCAGCGCCAGCAGTTCCCAGGACAACGGGTCCAGCGTCATGAAGGGCCCTCCTTCGCCAGGGACTCGCGAACGGCGCGGTACACCGCGGCACCGATGGCCCGGCCGAGACGCGTGCCCGAACCGGCATAGGGCGTCGACGTGCCGCACTGGGTGGCGGCGATGGCCAGGCAGTCGGTGGAAGTGCCGGTGGCCGGGGTGTCGTGCTCGGGATCGCGCACCCCGCAGGCCGCCAGGGCCTGTACCTTGGCCTCGGTGGCGGATAGCGCGGCATTGACCATGGCGCCGTCGGTGAGATGACCGTCGACGAATACCTGGGCGTTGATGGTACCCGCCACCAGGCGAGGATCGCCGGTCGCCGGCGCGGTGATGTCCACGGCATTGCCGACCCCGGCGGTGACCGCCGCCAGCACCCGAGGCTTGCCGGCATCGCCGACATCGGCCGACACCAGGGCCAGCCGCGTCAGCGACACCGCGGTCATCATCGCCAGAGCCTCGCCCTGGGCGATCCCGCGCGCAGCGAGCCAGGCGCGCAGGTCCTCCGCCGGGGCTTGACCATCGTAGTCCTTGTCGACGTGGAAGTTGCAGAAGTCCCGGGCCCAGCCCAGCCCCTCGCCGACCAGGGCGTTGCCGAGGGTGCGCAGCGGCGTCGGATGGTGGAGATGCACGCAGCCGTCGTCGACGGCCAGGGTCAGGCCCTCGCCGAACGCCGGCGGCCGATGGTCTTGGCGTACCGGAACATCCATCGGGATCAGGGCGCCTCGCGGTCGTCGACGCCGGCGGCGTCGAAGGTGGCCATCTCGGCAAGCATCGCGGCGGCCGACTCCAGCAGCGGGAAGGCGAGGGCCGCCCCGCTGCCCTCCCCCAGACGTAGATCCAGGTCCAGCAGCGGCTCGGCGTCCAGCGTCGCCAGGGCGTGGGCGTGGCCGGGCTCATGGGAGCGATGGCCGAAGATCAGGTAGGGGCGCAGCCCCGGAGCGAGCCGGCAGGCCGTGAGCGCGGCCACCGTGGCGATGAAGCCGTCGACCAGCACCGGCATGCGCCTGAGCGCCGCCTCCAGGTAGGCCCCGACCATGGCAGCGAGCTCCAGCCCACCGAGCCTGGCCAGCACCTCCAGAGGATCGGCGGGATCGGGCGCACGCTCGGCCAGCGCCGCCTCGATCACCGCGCGCTTGTGGGCCAGTGCCTCGCCGGCCACGCCGGTGCCGGGGCCGACCAGCTCGGCGACGGGGATGTCGCTCAGCGCCGCCAGCATGGCGCTGCTGGCGGTGGTGTTGGCGATGCCCATCTCCCCGGCAATCAGGCAGCGACAGCCCGCTGCCACGGCCCGCTCGGCAGCGCGACGGCCGGCGGCGATGGCGGCCAGGGCCTGGTCACGGGACATGGCGTCCTCGCGGGCCAGATTGCCGGTGCCGGGGCGAATGCGATCGTGGATGACGCCATCATGGGGCAGCTCACCCGCCACGCCCACGTCGACCACCTCGAGTCGCGCGCCGATACGCCGCGCGAAGGCATTGATGGCTGCCCCGCCGGCCACGAAGTTGGCCACCATCTGGGCAGTCACCGACTGGGGGAAAGCCGAGACACCCTCCGCCGCCGCCACGCCGTGGTCCGCGGCGAACACCACCACGGCGGGCGGGCCGACCCGCGGGAAGTCCTCGCCGGTGATCGCTGCCAGACTCACCGCCAGCGCCTCCAGCCGGCCCAGGCTGCCCGGCGGCTTGGTCAGGGTGTCGAGATAGCGGGCGACCCGACCGGCGCAGGCGGCATCGGGCGGGGCGATCGTCGGCAGCGTATCGTTCACGGCGGGCTCCGGGCGTCCTTGTCGAGGCGACCATCCTACCAGAGGCCTCACGATCGCGAAGGCCCAACCGCGTCCTCACGGCCGGGCCGAGCCGCCGCCATCGGTTGCCTCCCCACGCGGCAACGACGATCTACAGATGGCCGGGGTTGCGCAGCTTGCGTTCTTCCGCGGGCGGCGGTGTCCATTCGTAGAGCCAGGTTTCGGTCAACGGACGATCGCCCTGCTTCAGGTAGAGACGCAGGGTGATCGGATCCGTGCCCTCATCGGGCGGCACCACATCGAACATGGCCCGATAGCCTTCGATGGCATCCAGGGGGCGCGCCGAGGTGATCTCGACCCGCCCGGCAGAGGCATCGATGACGGGTTCGACCTCGGCGTTCTCGCCCAGCGGCATGGGGCCGCCCGAGAAGTCGACCACGAAACGTCGGCTGTAATACTCGCGACGCTGACCGACCACGCCGCCGAGCCCGGTACGGGTCGCCACGCAGCGTGCCAGAGGGGGTTGCTCGGGCGGGGTGTCGCACCAGCTGAGCCGGTAGCCGAACAGCAGTTCCTCGCCGGGTTCAGCGGGCCTGGCCGGGTTCCAGAAGGCGACGATGTTGTCGAAGGTCTCGTCGAGGGTGGGCAATTCGACCAGCTGTACCGCCCCCTCGCCCCAGTCGCCCTTCGGCTCGACCCAGACGCCAGGACGCCGATCATAGTAGACACCGTCGTCCTGGTAATGATCGAAATCGCGGTCTCGCTGCAACAGCCCGAAACCGTGCGGGGCTCGTTCGCCGAAGGCATTGAAGCGCAACTGGTCCGGGTTGGTCAGGGGACGCCACAGCCATTCACCACTGTCGGCGTGGATCGACAGGCCATCGGAGTCGTGGATCTCCGGCCGCCAGTCCCAGTCTGCGTCCCGGTCGTTCTCGCCAACCATGTACATGCTGGTCAATGGCGCCACCCCTAGCCGCTCGATGGCCCGTCGAGGGTAGAGGGCCATATCGACATCCATGACGACTCCCTCGGCATCGCTGATGACGAAACGATAGGCACCGGTGACGCTGGACGACTCGAGCAAGGCATAGACGATGACGTTCGCCTCGTCATCCACGGGTCGCTCCAGCCAGAACCGTGTGAACACCGGAAACTCCTCCTCCTTCGACGACGAAGCGGTATCGATGGCCAGCCCGCGGGCCGATATGCCGTACTGCAGGGAGTCGCTCACCGCACGGAAATAGCTGGCGCCCAGGAAGGCGACAACGTCACGGTCCCAGTCGTCGCGATGGTGGAGCCGGAAGCCGGCGTAGCCCAGGTCCTCGGGCAGGCGCTCGCCATCGACACCCGATTCGCCGAAATCGAATCGTGACGGGTCATAGGCAAGCTCGTGGGCATGGCCATCGACGACCTCATGGATCCGCACCGGCGTCTTGTAATGGAGCCCCGGATGGAACAACTGGGCACGAAACGCCGCCTCGGGATCATCGGCCCACACGGCTCGAGCGGGCCGATACCGGATCGCCTGGTAGGCATCCCAGTCGAGGTCACGGATCGGTTCGGGCAGTGCGATGGCCGTCTCGCGCGGCGGTTGGGTGGATAGCTGGCGGGCCCGCCCCTTGAGCCAGGCATAGTCGAAGGACTCGCCGGCGCCGACGCGCTCGGCCTTTTCCGTCGCCGCCAACAGGGAAGATATCGGCAGCAGTCCACTACCGCCGATCGCGCCCGTCATCTTCAGGAAATCGCGTCGCTTCATGTCGGGTTCCTTTCGCATGGCATCCCTGTGGAACGCCAGGCGGCCACTCGAGTTCCCTGGTTGTCATCGTGTCACGACACCCTATACTGTATATAAATACACACAAAAGGTTCCGACATGGCTTCTCGAGCGCCCATGAGCCACGGAGCGCGCCGGGGGCGCGGCGCGACCTTCGACCCTCGCAATCGCTTCGCGCCGACCCACAGCGAGGCCGTCGATGACGGCTGGTGGCAGGAGGCCGTGCCGGCGCGCCTGGCCACCCGGGTCAGCACCGAAACCTCGCGCAGCGCCCTGTCCTGGAACCGCTCGCCGGACCTGCCCTTCGACCGCTCCCTCAATCCCTATCGGGGCTGCGAACACGGCTGCATCTACTGCTATGCACGCCCCAGCCACGCCTACTGGGACCTCTCCCCCGGCCTCGATTTCGAGACCCGCTTGATCGCACGCAGCGGTCTGGTGGAGCGCCTGGAGGAGGAACTGGCCAAGCCAGGCTATGTCTGTCGCCCGATCAACCTGTCCGGCAATACCGACTGTTACCAGCCCCTGGAGGCCGAGCAGGGAACGACACGGCGCGTGCTGGAGACGCTGCTGAAGCATCGTCATCCGGTGACGCTGGTGACCAAGGGTGCCTTGATCCTGCGGGATCTCGACCTGCTGGAAGGGCTGGCCGAGCATCGCCTGGTACGGGTCATGATCAGCCTGACCAGCCTGGACCGCGAACTGAAGCGCACCCTCGAGCCCCGCACGGCCTCTCCCGAGGCGCGGCTCAAGGTCATCCGCACCCTCGCCGAGGCCGGCGTACCGGTCGGCACCCTGATCTCACCAGTGATTCCCGGTCTCACCGACCATGAAATCGAACGCCTGCTGGAGGCGTCCCGCGAGGCCGGCGCCATCAGCGCCTCCTGGATGTTGCTGCGCCTGCCCCGTGAAGTCGCTCCCCTGTTCGAGGACTGGTTGAGGGCTCATTACCCGGAGCGTGCCGACAAGGTGATGAGCCTGATTCGCCAATGCCGAGGCGGCGCCGATTACGATGCCCGTTTCGGCCACCGGATGCGCGGTGAGGGGGTATTCGCCGAACTGCTCGCCCAGCGCTTCGCCAGGTGCCATCGCCGCCTGGGCTTTCCGGGCGATGTCGCCCTGGACACCTCGGCCTTTCGACCGCCCGGCGCCCAGGGGGACCTGTTCGCGCCTTGACGCGGCTCCAGGAGAAACGACTCAGTATGCCTCCACCATGAAGGCAACGGCGGTGGCATCATCCTGCAGCTTGAGTCGGGGATGGGCATGCGCTTCGGGGTCATCCGCTTCGGCGGCGCGCAGGCGAGCGAGTATATCGTCCAACCCGTTCTCGAAGGCGGCCTCGAAGAGCTGCTCGTGAGTGAAGAGGTGATAGGTGTCGACGGCCCGATAGAAGCCGTCACTCATGGCGAGCAGTCGACGTCCCGGGCGCGCGGGCATCAGCACCCGTTCCAGATCGATGGAAAGATCGCCGATGGGCTCGACGACGTCGTAGCCGAAACGCCGATTGCGCTGTGCCTGGTTGTCGAGGATATGAGGAACGATCGACTGAAGTGCCTCGCCATGGCTCGCCCCGGAACGCGCCTTGGCCTCGCGCAGGGCCGCCACCGCCTTCTGTTCGAGCGCCGCGACCGCGCTGTGACCGAAGCTGGCCAGCGTTCCCTCGTCGGTCTCGTAGAGCAGCACGCAATCGCCGGCCCCCGTGACCTCCAGGGTGTCATCGATCAGGCGAGCGGCCCCGAAACAGGCGAAGGGAAGATCCTCCCGCTCGACATCAGCGGCCGAGCCCAGGGCGTCATACTCCACCGCCAGACGGTTCTGGATCTCGATGACCAGCTCTCGGGTCCGCCATGCGGGGCCGACGCTGGCCAGGAAGTGTCCCACGAAGCGTCGCACCAACCAGGCCGCGTCACTGGGATAGTCGCTGCGTGTCCGTCCGGCATTGAGCGGCGCGGCACCATCCATCCAGAGCACGCAATCCTCGGCGACACCGAGCCAGTCGGCGTTCGCGCTTCCTTCGGGGTCCGTCAGCCGGTCGACGACCCGGAAACCGACCCTGTCCGTTTCCCGATCCTCGCCGCGGTTCAGCACCGTCATTCGACTTCCTCCCTGTCCGTCTCGTATCGTCATCAGCCGTTCCCGCGGCGATCCTCCAGCAGCGTGCCGCGCGCCAGCAGGTCATCCTCGTGCCCGGGCTCCCGCCAGGGCTCGGCCACGGCGTCGGCATCCCATTGCCGCATCGCCGGCAAGTCGAGGAGTGTATCGACATAGACCCTCGAGGCCTCCCCGAGTTCGAGGCCGAAGCCGCGCACGCGAAACGCCACGGGAGCGAAGAAGGCATCCACCGCGCTGAATTCAGAGCCGGCGAGGAAGGGGCCACCGAAGCGGGACACCCCCTGCTGCCACAGTTCGTCGAGCCGCTCCAGCTCATGACCCAGAGCGGTCGAGGGCGAAGATAGCCGCACCCGTGCGGCGCAATTCATCGGGCATTCGTCACGCAGAGCCCCGAAGCCGGCATGCATCTCGGCACTGGCCGAACGCGCCCAGGCCCGCGCCGTTTCGTCCTGCGGCCAGATACCGTCGTGTCGTTCGGCCAGGTACTCGATGATCGCCAGCGATTCCCAGATGGCCCGCTCGCCATCTTCCAGGCAAGGCACCTTGCCGGTAGGGGAAAAGGCGCGGAAGCTGCGCCAGCTCGAACCGGTATCGAAGGGGGTGAGCCTTTCCTCGAAGGGGATCCCCAGATGACGCATGAGTACCCAGGGACGCAGCGACCAGGACGAATAATTCTTGTTGGCGATATGCAGGCGGTACATCCGTTTTCTCTCCTTGATGTCACGGCATGAGACATCAACGCTGACACAGTCCCTCACGCGGCGCCATGGCTCACCACGACCTCATAGCCGGTGAACTTGCGCAAATTGATCACCCCGCTGTCCAGCATCAGGTACTGCCCCTTGATGCCCATCAGCCGACCGGCCACCTCGGGGGTCTTGTCGAAGTTGTGCGAGGCGACCCTGGTGGGGTACTCGAGCACCGGGTACTCGAAGGTGCAGGGCGTGGCGTCGAGTTCACGGATGGCATCGACGCCGAAGCGCTCGCGCAGCTCGGCGAGCCCCGGGGCGAGGCGCTCGAGCAGTCGATCACGCTCGCCGGGCAGGTCGAGCTCCCGGGTCTCGCCCTTGAGCATGGCACGCCAGTTGGTGCGATCCGAGACCTCGTCCTTGAACAGCACCTCGACGAAACCGGACTGCTGGCGAGAGCTCACCTCGAGGATCGGCAACGCCTGGACGGCCCCCTGATCGAGCCAGCGGGTCGGCACCTGGGTGGCGCGGGTGATGCCGACCTTGAGGCCGGAGGCATTGGCCAGATAGACGATGTGGGGCTGGAAACAGTGTCGTTCGCCCCATTCGGGCTCTCGGCAGGTCCCCTGAAAATAGTGACACAGCTCCGGCTTCATGATGCAGGTGTCGCAACGCGCGAGTCGCTTGAAGCACGGATAGCAATGCCCCTGTCCGAAGCTCTTGCGGGTCGCGCGGCCGCAGTGGGTGCAGGCGATGGCGCCGGTCCAGGCGAGCCGTACCGGCTCGCCCAGCAAAGTATCGAGAGGCAGCCGGTCATCGCCGGCGCGCAGGGTATAGCGGGCGGGGGCGCCGGGCTCGACGGCCATCTTGGCCAGACAGCCGCGCACCAGGAGCTCAGTCACGACCGACATCCTGCCCCAGGCCGGCCTGTTCCGGGGAGACATTCCCGCCACCGCTGTCGGCGCCGCAGGTACGACGCTCGAGGTAACCGACGCGTTGATCTTCGGGCACGCCGTTCTCCACCTCGTAGCGCATCACTGCCTCGAGGCAGAGCTCGGTCTGCTCGGGAGTGAGAAAGCGGCCGTCCGGCCATTTGCGCAGCGACACCGCCTGCTTGAGGCTGTCGTAGATGTCGGGAGTCATCTGCTGGATCATGCGCTCGAAGGTCATATCGCTCATGGCGGCATCTCTCAGAAGAAGTGGATCGGTGCGGGGAAAGTCGTCGGCTCGCGGAGCACCCGACCAGACAACGTCGGCGGGCGCCGCCACGTTTCAGGATCCCTTGGTTCGTGCCGAATGATACCAGCCCAGTGCCAACCCCACGACCAGACCGCCGAGGTGCGCCTCATTGGCGACATTGCCGAAACCGAACAAGGCAGCGACATCGGTCATGGTGAAGACCATCCAGGCCAGCATGAACACCACCAGCATCTGAGGGACGAAGAAGCCGCTGCCGGGACGTCGCCGCGACATCAGCCAGACATAGCCCAGCAGCGCGAAATCGACCCCGGACATGCCGCCGAACAGCACCGTACCGGTGGCATATTGTGCGAGGTTGCCACCGATGCCCGACAACAGCAGCAGCGTCAACATACGTCGGCCACCATCGATCGCCTCGACCTGGCGCCCGAAGAACCACAGCCAGAGCATGTTGAAGATCAGATGCATCCAGCCGAAGTGCAGGAAGATCGGCGACAGCAATCGCCAGACCTGGCCGCTGGCCAGCCCCTGACCGAGACTGCCCGGCGCCGGTTGTCCATCGACGATGCCCACCGGCGCGATGGTCAAGGCGGCCACCACCAGGTCCCCGAACAGCCAGGTGGCGGCGAACACCAGCAGGCACAGGCCCAGCGCCAGGGACGTGACCGGCACGCGGCGAAACGGCGCCAACCACTGGGTGCCGCCACGGCTCGCCCTGCCGCCCTCGGGCATCAACGGCTCGCCTCGCTGCCATTGCGCGAGCAGCCCGCGTAGCGCTTCCTGTTGGGACGGATCGACCAGCCACAGGACCTGGCCGCCATCCTCTTCGGTGATGCGATGCCCGATACGATGTGCCCAGAGCGCCTGGCGCAACTCACGCAGATCGGCATCGCGCGGTAACAGGATTACCCGATACATGGACCCTCCGGGGCACGACACCCGAGATCATGGGGACGGGAAAGGCGCGCAAAAAGAAAAGTCCGGCGGAGGGGGCCACCGGACAAGAGCAAGGGATCATTCAAGGGAACACCTACTCTGATTGGCGAGGTGGGGGTGAGTTCAGTCATGGACCATCTTTTTGTGTAACAAAATGTATCAATCGACATCGATCTCCCGCGGCATCGACCGGATACGCTCCTCCTGGGCCACGCTGACCCACACGAAATGATCGGCATCGAGGCACGTCTCGCCGCTCCAGCGATAGGCGACCAGACGACCGAACTTGACGGCGCTGTAATCCAGGCAAGCGATATTGGGCGCGGGCAGCGCGGGAACGCCCTCGCACCAGTAATGGCCAATGAACAAGGGCGGTTGATCCGGGCCGTAATAGCTCAGCCGCGAACGCTCTTCGTCGCTCAATGCGCGAGACTCCAGGTCATCCGGCAGGTTGTCCGGCTGAAAGACCACATCCCCCCAGGTACGCGGATCCCTGGCCCAGAAGTGAGCACGAAAACTGCGACGGGTGAAGCCATCCCCGGAGTGGATATGCATGCCTTCGGGCAAGGATAGATGGTTGCCTCGGGTCAGGCGATCGAGCATCAA
This sequence comes from Halomonas elongata, assembly GCF_029081005.1. Classification (GTDB taxonomy): domain Bacteria; phylum Pseudomonadota; class Gammaproteobacteria; order Pseudomonadales; family Halomonadaceae; genus Halomonas; species Halomonas elongata_B. The sequence continues at coordinate 165,163 of NZ_JAJQTQ010000007.1, forward strand.
GGATGCCCGCGTACCGGAACGCATCGCCTCGGCGAGGAAGTCCAGGTCGATGCGGGCATCGGGGCACCGTCGGCGCAGCTCGTCGATCAATGCCTGATCCCAGCAGGCATGCACGACCCGAAGCCCGTCGAACTCCAGGCACAACGGGATATCCAGAAACCACCCCAGCGTCTGCTCCCACTCTTCGGGGTGGTCGCGATATTGCGCCAGGGTTTCCTTGACGATGCGATTGTGCCGAGGGGTATGCGCGCGAAGCCACTCACGCTCGGATCCCTCGGGCGCCCGGTGGCAATAGGCGAGCGCGTTGATTTCATGGTTACCGAGCACGATGGAGGCCTCGCCCGCCTCGACCATGCGACGCGCGATGGAAACCGCCAGGCGTATGCGCGGCCCCCGATCGATGAGGTCTCCGAGAAAGATCGCCTTGCGGCGCGGATGGCGATAGACACCGCCCCGCTGGTGGTAGCCGAGGCGCTCGAGCAGCGTGGCCAGGGTGGCGCCGCAACCATGCACGTCACCGATCAGGTCATAGCCCTCGGGGGCGCCTCGTTCGCTCACCTCAGTCTCCCAGGCGGTTGCTCCAGCCCAGCTTGCTGCGCAGGACCTCATAGAAATTATGGCCCAGTGGATGTACCAGCTGGACCCGCTGCGGCTTGCGACGTATCACCAGCACATCGTCGGGCTTGGCCACGGCGCGTGTCTGGCCATCGCAACTGATGTGCGGATAGGTCTGGTTGGTCTCGCCGATATGGATGCGAATCTCGCTGGCCGCATCGATGACGATCGGTCGGCTCGACAGGGTATGGGGAAACATCGGCACCAGGGTGATCACATCCAGCTTGGGGTGCATGATCGGCCCCCCGCCGGACAAGGCGTAGGCCGTCGACCCCGTGGGCGTGGCGATGATCAGGCCATCGCTGCGCTGGCTGTATACGAACTGCCCGTCGACGAACAGCTCGAACTCGATCATGCGTACCGCCTTGCCGGGATGCAGGACCACCTCGTTGAGGGAGTCGCCATTGCCCATCAGGGTGTCGTCGCGGTAGAGCTCGGCATCGAGCAGGAAACGCTCCTCGACCTCGTAGCGGCCCTCAAGCACCTCTCCGACCCGTTCCTCGAGCTCATCCGGCGAGATATCGGTAAGAAATCCCAGGCGACCTCGATTCACGCCGAGCACCAGGGTACCGCTATGGCACAGGGTACGGGCGGCGCCCAGCAGACTGCCGTCACCACCGACCACGATCACCAGGTCGCACAACTCGCCGAGCAGGCGACGGCTGGCCTCCGGGTGGCCATGGTCAAGCAGAACCGTGGCGGTACGATCCTCGATGATGACGTGGTAGCCGGCGTCGTCGAGGAAGCGGCTCAGGCGCTTCAGGGTCTCGACCACCTTGGCGCTGCCCAGCCGGCCGATCAGGCCAATGTTCTTGAAGGCTTGCATGCGCGGGTCCCTCGCTTCGCGACGGACCATTATGGCGACACTGTCGGAGGGGGGCAAACCGCCTCAGGCGGTTCGCACCGCACGACGCTGCCACCAGTCATTGAGCGCCAGCGAGGCAATGATGATCACGCCACCCAGCGTCAGCCGCACCAGGTCGGCCTCACGGTTCCAGATCAGCAGGTTGACCAGCAGGCCAGCGGGTACCAGGGCATTGTTCATGATCGCCAGCGCACCGGCGTCGACCCGCACGGCCCCGAGGTTCCAGAGGAAATAACCAACCCCCGAAGCCACCAGACCCAGCCAGGCCAGTACGCCCCACTGCAAGCCCGTGGTGGGCAGTGCAGCCGTATCCCCCAGCACCAGGAAGGCCGGCACCGCCACTGCCACCGCGCCCAGGTAGAACCAGCCGAAGACCGACAGCCTCGGCAGCGTATCGGGCAGCCCCGCTGACAACCGGCGATAACCGACCTGGCCCAGGGCGAAGCACAGGTTGGCGCCCTGCACGACCAGGAACCCCAGCCAGTAATCGTCGGTCAGTCCCTTGTAGCGGATCACCGCGGCGCCGAGCACTGCCAGCGCCGCGGTGAGCAGGTGAAAAGGCGTGAAGCGCCGAAACAGCGCATCGTCGAGCAGCGCGATATAGAACGGCGTGAGGACGGTGAACAGCAGCACCTCCGGGACCGACAGCAGCAGGAAGGACTGGTAGAAGAAGATATACATCACGCCGAGCTGCACGGCCCCCAGGGCCATCAGCGCCAGTCGCTGCCGCCCCCGCAACAGACGCGGCCGCAGCACCGGCAAGAAGACCAGCGCCGCCAGGACGATGCGAATCATCACCGCGAAGTAACTGTCCACCTGCCCGGCCAGGTAGACACCGATCAGCGAGAACGAAAAGGCCCACAGAACGGTGACACCGACGAGATAGCCCAATGGTCAACTCCTGTCTATATCAAGGGTTGACGATGATTATACGCACGTCCGCTCCGCTGCCAAGCTCACCCCGCCTCACCCGCCCGGCAAGTCTCCGGGCGGTGCCGAGGCCGAGCGCATCGGTCGAGGTTCGGCAGGAGTTCTTAATGCCTCAGGAGCCAGAACACCGCATAGACCGCCCCCGGCACCCAGCCAAGCAGCATCAGGACCAGCGACAGGATGACCCGACGCCCCCCGGCACCAGCCAGGGCCATCGCCAGGGGCGGCATCAGCACGGCGAGGATCATCATGGCGGCGAAAGGCTCGGGACGCGTGGATTCCGACGCCGAACGCCGAGATTCGGGCGTTGCCCGGGACTCGACCTCATGAGCGGTGGCTGACGCTGTCTCGGCCGGTGCGGAGGCCGGCGGCGTGAAATGCTCCACACCACTACCCGAGCGCGTAGCCTCGTCGGCCTCCCCCTCTTCCGACGGTTGTTCATGATCCAAGGCTCGTTGATGCGCCTCATGATCGATCTTCTGCTCCAGGGCATCGGCGCCTTCGGCCAGCGTCTCGTGATAGCGCTCCCAGTCTTCCCAATCATGGGGCGTCCCCGCCTTGGGGCGATGATCACCGGACTCGCGGGCACGGTACCAGGCTTTCTCTTCCAGGGTGTTGGGGCGCTCCTTGTCACGTTCTCCGTCCAGGCCCTTGCGGGCCAGATATTCGCGGGCATCCATGATGGGCATCTCCAACGGTGATCGGGGGTCACGAACGACTCATGGGACCATTGTGCCATATTGGAGTCGGTCGGCCCGACACGGGTTCCTGTCACGAGCGGCCGTAACTCGCGCGAGTCGACTATGCTGAAGCCGAGGCAGCCCCAAGGGCACCCGGACCACCCGACGTCCCGGCGAACGTCAGCCGTCCCGGCACCGTCGGGTGCCTGCCCGGGCGAGGCTCACCACTGTCGGCACAAGGAGAACTGCCATGCCCAAGAAGGCCCCCACCATCGTTCGCGAGATCATGTCCCGCGACTGCTACCGGGTCTCCGGCAAGACCTCGGTGTCCACCCTGGCCGAAGGACTGTCGCTGCACAGGCTGCCAGGGGCCCCCGTGGTCGACGAGCACGATCACCTGATCGGATTCATCTCCGAGCAGGATGTCCTCGGCAAGGTGCTGGAAAGCGCCTATCTCAACGATGAACCGCCTCTGGTCAGAGAACTGATGCGCCATGAAGTGCTGTCCGTCACGCCCAACAAGAGCATCATCGACCTGGCCCAGGAAATGCTGGGTGCCAAACCCAAGATCTACCCGGTCACCGAGCAGACCCGTCTGGTCGGTATCGTGACCCGCCGCGACGTGCTCAACGCCATCCTGCGCATGCGCCACAGCTGAGCCTCTAGGCCGACCGCCAGGGGCGCGTCGGCATCGACCCCGATGGAAGGATCAAAAAAAAGCCGCCCCAATGGATGGGGCGGCAAGGATCGATTATGCAAGCCAGAACAACATTGCTAGCGACTGCCATCGCGATGATGATGTTGTCTGTGCTTGATGAGACAGCGCTGAGGAAAAAAGTTCGCCGCGTTCACGATTTTTTTCCCGGGCCTGCCGCCGATCCCCGTGAGTGCGGCTCAACCCACGGGGTTGTAATCATTAACCCTCTGGATATACTGGGAAACCTCGCGGGTGTAGCTCAATGGTAGAGCAGAAGCTTCCCAAGCTTAAGACGAGGGTTCGATTCCCTTCACCCGCTCCATATCTATCCTAACCTCCTGTTTTCAAAGAAAACTCCCACCTTTCATGGGGTTAGGTGCTACGGTAATGGCTACACAAGTGGCTACACCTCGTCCCCGCTCCACTGATACCCTCGCCCCATCGAGCATCATGCGATTGGGGGATCATCATGGCCAGGGGCAGACCTAACGACACCCGAAGCCTTCGCCAGCGTGGAAACGTCTGGTTCATCAACAAGCGCCTCTCTCCGACCCTCGCCCAGCACCTCGGTAAGAAGATGCTTAACCAGAGCACTCAGACCGGCGACCTCGATGAGGCCTGTCGGATACGTGACCGTGTGCTTGCCGACCTGAGCGACCTCGAAGCCCAGCTCAAGGGCGAAGCCAGTCAGGTCCAGCAACGGCGAGTGTTCCTCCAAGCCCGCGACCAGTTCAGGGAAACAGAGGACTCCATCATCAGTGCCGACCCCAGCCATCCCGTCAGCCTGATCGACACCATGGACCCCGAGAAGCTGCCTGAGATCGAGCAGGACGCGCTGCGGAGCGTGTATCAAGGGGATACCCCTACCCGCTATCGCCTGACCCTCAGAGCGGCGCTGGAGGATTGGAAAGCATCCCCACTGGTAGAGCGTAAGTCCTCGACTCGCTCGAAGAACGAGTTGGCCATGGAACGCTTGCTGGCGTACTTTGGCGAGGATGATGTGACTCTGCTCTCTCTCGAACGTAGACAGATCAAGGGCTTCATCACGTCGATGCTCGGCGAGGGGAAGACTAAGCAGACCATCGCCAACTACCTGTCCGGGCTTTCGGCTATCTGGCACCACGCCGAATACTCGATGGAAGAGGAGCTACCGAACGGCAATCCGTTCAAAGGCCATCAGCTCAAGCCCAAGGAGTCTGTCCGGAGTTATGACCAGTTCAACCACGAGGACGTGGAGGCCATCTTCGAGGCGACGGCAGGGAACGAAGGCATTTATTACCTACTCCCGCGCCTGGGCTTCTATACGGGCGCTCGGATTGATGAGTTGTGCTCCTTGAAAGTAACGGACATCATCCAGCGTCAGGGTATCTGGTGTCTGGCGATCCGCGAGGGGAAGAATCAGAACGCCACACGGGAAGTCCCGCTACACCCCGAGATCAAGTCATCGGTAATGGGCCAGCTCGAACAGGCGAAGGATGTCGGTGCCATGTACCTGTTCCCCGAGGCAGAGGCCTCCACACGACGCGACGGCAAGAAGGGACCGAAGTTCTCGCAGTGGTTCTCCCGGCTGTTGAAGAAGACAGTCACCAGGGGCGACCGCAAGCTAACCTTCCACTCGTTCAGGACTACCGCCATCACCATCATGGGGGACGCGGGTCAGCCCGAATCGATCATCGTGTGGGTCACGGGACATGAGCGAGGGCTCACTACCGCGAATAAGGTCTACAACCGTGGGCCAACTTACCGGACGCGCTTGAAGGCGGTCGAGAGCATCCGGCTAGATGCCTTGCATTAACAGGCAGGGTTTCGTTCAGGAACAACGACTGCACAGTACGTGGTATGCATCTCCGAAGTTGATTTTCAACCCGGCACCGCACTTACTGCACTTCATGCCGGACATCGGCGTGTCATTCGTCCAACTTCCTTCAGGTGGCGGGCCTGACGACGCTTTCTCTTGCTGCCGAGCAGCCTCTCGGTCGGCCTCCTCTTGCTGGGCACGCATAGCCATATCATCCATCATCGCCGTAGCACGCAGCTTGATATAAGCAGCCTTGGCTTGACTTTCATTTCCATCACTGTTGGCTAATGCTTTGGCCCAGAGCCCCTTCCTCATCATTCCAGTCTCAAGTTCCTCATAGACTGCTTCATATATCGCCTCTTCTAAACGGCGTTGCTCTGCACCAGCGGAATGCCGTCCTTTCCAGAACCCCATCCAAAGCTCCTATCTTCAATCGGTTATCGAAAAGTCTTGACAATTCTACACCAATGGAAAGGCTGGCAGCCTCAAGCTCCAAGTGCAACTTATTGAAGGTGCTTGGACCACCAACCGATTTCTTGAACAGCTCTGCGTAGACTTTCGACGGCATTAGCCAATCCTGTGGCTTGCTCGACCGCTTCCCCCAATCATCACCTAGAACCTCTCACAGCGCCACACAGCGCCGTATCAATTACGACCCACTTGTGGAGAAGGCGCTGCCTCTGACCATTGCCCCTCACTTACGGAGGGGATGGAGCCCACCTTAGGGGAACCGGCCCTCTCCGGGTGATTGCCACCCACCTACGGGGAAGCCCCCCGCCAATCTAGCAGAGCGCGGTTACGGCCCACTACTGGGGAAGGCCGCCACCTGCATCCCCTCCCCGCTACAGGCGGTCCCTGCTGCCGCTCCCCACAGCGTTCAAAGGTAGTTCGCTACCGCTCACAGCGAGGACGCTTCACCACACACACCACCTATCCAACTGCTCATCAGTGGAGCTACTCACCGGCCAACCGTAGGACTGGGCTTTTCGTGTGCCCGGTTGGAAGTTCTGCGGCCTGGGGCTGGTGTGTGGCCCGGCTGGTCGAGTGGTTCCACTCATGAGGAAGACACGATCATGGATAACGCCACAGCTCCAACGACCATCACATCGAGCAGCTCCGAGGTTGCGACTGTTGTCAGGCGCGGCCGCTCAGGTCGGGAAGAAATGAATGCCCGGGGACTGGCGCTCAAGGAGCAAACCGAAAGGCAGCTCCAGTACATGGACGGCTTGCCCCGCGATCGGTGGCCGTTCGGCCCCGCTTTCGGATCGGACGAAGCGCCAGCAACGGACGATCCCATCGATCAGACTTACCCGATTGACGAGATGCCGAACCTTAAGCGGCGGCTCGGAAGAGGTCGGTCTGCGCAGATTCGTGCTTGTTACATGGGTTCCCAGAAAGGAGAACGGCTCGATAAAAGCAACAGCAGCAACATCCCCAAGCGAAGCAATCGGGAAAAACGCATCGAGAACACTGTTTTGGATGACATGAAGGGGCGAGCTGTTGGTGACATTGGATGCCCAGCGTCGGATGTCATTGCGGGGATTGCGAATCTGGACCACCACAGCCAGAAAGAGCGCAACCTGCCACTCAACAAGATCAGTCTGTATGTCATCCTTCAGGAGTTGGAGATCATCTCGACGAGGAACGTCAAGGGACTTCTCGACGTGGGCCATCGCCAAGCTCAGAAGTATGTGAAGGCTTGCGGGATTGCGCTACCGTTCTTGGAGCGGGCCTTGCAAACTCCGACGACGACTGAGGCGACAGATCAAGGATGGTCGCCCAATGATGAGGACTTGGTTTACCCAGTCTGGTTAGACCCTTGGATCACGGGAGCTGCCTGAGGGAATCGACAGCCCGATGCACTGCTCTAAACGACGCAGTATTGGGGCACACCGGAGATGCTCTCTCAGCTCGAAGATGGGCCTTCCGACCTCTAAACGACGCAGTATCAGGAGAGCCAGAAGGCCAGCTCTTGGACCATCACCGGAGGCTTCTTCAGGCTATGTAATCAATCCATGTCTCACACAGAACCCAGCATCTACCTATCCACTTTAAGACGGGCCAGTAAGCCCGCTGCCTCGATCCTGACACAACATCCCTTCTCCGGTACTTCCAGTCTTCGGCGCTGTTGAGGATGGGTGATCTTGGATGACGATCACCACTCACCGAAGGCCCACCGATGACGCCGACAGAGAGCATCCGCGCTTGTGTCAGTGTCCATACCCGTGTCCGCCATCAACGACGGCCACACCTTCAGACCACCCCGTCAGCCTCTCCCGCTGACCAGCTACTAGACCATCCACTCGAACCTCTTATCGGGATTCTTCCTCGCGTGCCTCATCGGCTGGCCTATCGTTGGGCCGGTTCGAGGGCCGGTGAGGGGGAGACTCGCCGAGGGGGAATCACCAATGAGGAAACAACGACCATGACCATCCCCACCGACCACACCAGCGAAGCGCCAGCCGACGACATCCGCCCCACCATCTCCATCTACACGGACGGCGCCTGTAGCAACAACGGCCAGAGCAACCCGCAAGGCGGCTGGGGCGCAGTCCTGATGAACGGCACGGGACGACGCCTGAAGATCGCCGGTAAGCTCCAGGGCGACACAATCACCAACAACCGGGCCGAACTGATGGCAGTCATCAAGGCACTGGAGGCCCTGAAGCGACCCGCCCGTGTGGAGCTGACGACGGACAGCGAGTACGTCCAGAAAGGCGCTACCGAATGGCTGAGTGGCTGGAAGCGTCGAGGCTGGAAGACGGCCAGCAAGGCCCCCGTCAAGAACGCCGATCTATGGCGCCGGATTGATGCCCTGCTTCAGACCCACGCCGTGCGCTTCCATTGGGTCCGTGGTCACGATGGACACCCGGAGAATGAGCTGGCCGACTCGCTCGCCGTGGCTGGCGCTGAAGGCGCGTCAATCAGAGAGTACGGACGGGCCAAGGCTCCCGCCCACTCGATCCCGACGCAGTGATAGTGAAGCAGGACCAGGGGAGGCAAGCATCACCATGGCCATCGAGGTACGCACCGTCCGCCAACTCAAGGGCGCCAGCCCACGGACCAAGCTCCACCACCTCTACAAGACCGTCTGTCGGCGCGGGATTAATGTCCATCTGACCAAGGAAGACATCTACGTCACGCCCGCTGTCATGTCGATCCTTCTCCAGCGCCGCCCCGAAGACCTCGACAAGGGCGACTCTCAGGCCCTCCGTGTACTGCTATCGCTGAGGCACGACCGTGAGGCCAGTCCTTGCCTAGCGCCAGCCAGTGAGGCTTTCAAGGCGCAGACGCGGGACATGGAGGCAGCGGCGGGCCTGTTCTATCTGCTCGTCGGGGAGAGAGGCTAAGAGGACCAGTCTGACTGGCCTTCTTCGCCAGCGACGTACATGCCGTCTTACGGATGGTCGGGAGGACCACCTTCGTCACCCAATCCTGAAAGGGACGGGCCTGGGGTTTGTCCGAGCGCATGACCAGCTTGTAGAGGCCGGACTCGGAGATGACTGCTACGCGGGAGGCGGTCCCACGGAAGAGGGATTGAAGGGGAGTATTCTGAGTACTTCTCTTCTCGATGTGCGTTTTCTCGGTGGAGTCCAGGTTCCTCATGTAGTTGTGAGAATTGCCCTTTGCCGTAAGCCCAAGGCACTCACGGATGTCAACGGCCACGAACCACGGCTCGCCGTCGAAGTCGACGACGCGGATGTCCATGTCGATGTCTGCGTGACCGCTCGGGTTGAAGGTACTGACACGCTGCTGAGCCTGTTGCTTCTCCTGCTCGACCTGTTCGAGTTGCTCCTGGGTGTCGGCTGCCAGACGCAGCGCCTCGGCGAAGGACTGAGGGACTTTCGGCTGAGCTACCTGCTTCTCCAGCTCCTGCCAGCGATCCACCAGTCGAGCGGTGAACTCCGGGGAAAGCTGGGCGACGATCACATAGCTGTCGCGCTTGTTGACGTGGTAGTTCGTCCTCGGCTTGCCACCTCCGGGGGTCGGTTCCTGCGTTGCAGTAAACGTCACCAAGCCTTTGCACCCGAGACGTTCGATGGTGATCTTCACGTTGTCGTGTCGTGCTTCGACCACCTCCGCGATCTCGCGGCTGCTCATGGTCATCTCGGCGCAGCTCGCAGAGCGAGTGCTGGTGGTGGTCATCATTGCTTTGGATGGTCCGCTTCACGCTGACGTGACGGGCCTCGACCATGGTTCAGGTCGTCGTAGTAGGTACGTTCAAAGTTGAGCGCATCGATGCGGGGCTCTCTCGCAAAATCTGGCAGACCATCAAGGCGCTGGCCCTGTCGATTTGCTCGTATGGCGGTGCTTTCAGGGGCCACGCCGAGGGATCGCCACGGTGGCGGGGGCAGTAGACACGCCGGGACTTGATCTACCCGTGTTCCCCTGACTCCGTGTGTCCGTCGCTGAGCCAGAGGAACGGGACTCTGATGGGACTCCTACCGGCGACCACCCCGGCCATTTTGTGGCGCACATCTGAGCCGGTAATTGAGTGTATATAAGGAACGCGCTTCCCCGTACCCCGCCCCGAGCTGGCGCATGGTGGGGGCTGGAAGTCGATCTTCGAGGCACCCACCCGGGGGATGAATGACGAGGGCACCCACCCCCTCCATGGCTCAGTGCCAGCCCTTACAGTACCGGCTCATGCTTGGCATCTGCCCAGCTATCCAGGGATAGGCCGCACTGATTCCAAGCGAGTAGCCCGACCATCGGCACCCGCAGGAAGACATCTCCTGCGACCAGCCTGACGACCATCCCCATGATGGCCAGCTCCATGCCCCAGCGTGTGAACTCAATACGCATTGCTTCGGCTCCTTGCTGTCTGGTGGTAGTCCTTGGCGCCCGCCTCTGAGCACCAGCAGCGGGCACGCTACAGGGCACACCCATTATAAGTAAAGCATTGATTATAAAGGAATTTACCTTCTATGGATTCTGATTCGGCAAGGGATGGCAGGAGAAGCCTTTGCTGTCTGACTCCCGGTGACAACCGATGCGCCAGGGGATGACTTCAAGCCGACACAAAAAGCAGGACCGTTAGGCCCTGCCTCGATGTCACGCCGCATGTTGTCCCTCACTGAGCGGGCTGCTCGGCTCGCTTCATGGCGCGTTGGACGGTGCTGACACCACAGCCCACGATGTCGGCAGTCTTGCGGACACTGAAGCCTTGCTCCCGAAGCTCCATGACCCGCCGATGTAGTTCCTCGTTCACCGGACGGCCCTTGTAGCGGCCATCCTGCTTGGCCTTCTCGATACCTTGGGCCTGACGCCTACGCCTGTCCTCGTAGTCCTTGCGAGCGACTGCCGCCAGCATGTCGAGGAGCATGGCGTTCACTGCGTCGAGCATCCGCCCGGTGAAGTCGTCACCGTTGCCCACGGTCAGCGCCGCATGGCTCGTCGGTAGGTCCAGGGAGACGACACGAAGACCCGCGCTCTGGATGGCGCCCTTGAGCCTGTCCCAATCGCCTTTCGTCAGGCGCGTCAGTCGGTCCACCTGCTCGACTAGCAGCACGTCGCCGGGGTGGGCATCATCAATGAGTCGTGCCAGTTCAGTCCGGTCGGCCTTGGTCCCGCTGGCGTTCTCGATGTACCACGAAGCGACAGTCACTCCCTTCTCGCTGGTGAAGCTGGTCAGCGCCTCACGGGCACGGCTGGCGTTCTGGTCATCGGTGGAGGCACGGAGGTAGGCGCGGATGTAAGCCATCGTTGTTCACTCCCTTGTCGAGCACTGTGTTTGCTTGGATGTGTTCACAATAGGTGTGCTCGCTAGGGTGGTCAACCCATGTATGTGAATACGGATACAGGGCGCCTTGGACCGTACTCGCTGATGTGTACCCTAATGATCACGGACTCAGAGGCCCATAGACAGGCAGACCGACGCGGTTCGACAGGATGGACGCCGGGGACGCACAGCTTGCAGATTATTTGCTCGTCTGTGTGCCCTGGTTTGTTTTTGCGAACCAGAGACAGGCTAGGGGATGGGCAAGAAGACCGGCTTGGCGTGGCGATGCGCGCTTCTCAGAGAGTCAAGGACACCGACCGGGCATCCCTACTGGTATGGCTTGGCGAGGCCGAGAGAAGCGTACAGTGGAGAATCAGACTTCACCGGGTACGGGTTACTATTCAGGCAGGAAGATCGCTGTCCCTCTAGCATCGAGCATGTACCAGCAGTTCTTCGTCAAGGCCGACGTTTTTTCCACAGATACATCGGTCACCCCATCGGCCCCCATGGTGTAAGCAGCAATCTTCAGATCGGTCATCACCACCGTTTCACTAGGGCTCTCTTCCACAAAGCTGCGATGGCACCTGCCCGCATCAACCGGGCCCAGTACTTTGGCTCCTTCGGGCATTGTGTCGTAGACCTTGACGGTGCGGACCGCTTCACGCTGATCGGAGATGCTGGCGTAGGAGATGTCGTTACCAACCCGCATGTTGGAGCTGTAGGTGCTGCACCCGGTCAAGAGGGCCGAGGCAATGAGGAGAGAGCTAGGTTTTGTCCGAAAAGTCGAATTTACTAATGTGCACCATGCCGCAGCTGCATAGGTGATGCATGGCAGGACGCTACGAGCTCTCCGATCGAAGCTGGGAGATGATCGAGGATATCGTCTCGCC
>NZ_JAJQTQ010000080.1 GCF_029081005.1 Halomonas elongata
CATGAATTTCCGCCACCTGCTCGAGCAGCATCAACTGGCCCGTCAATTGTTCAAGACCATCAATCGCTGGCTGGCCGAAGCAGGCGTCATGATGACCCAAGGCACTTTGGTGGATGCCACCATCATTGAGGCACCCAGCTCTACCAAGAACAAAGAGCAGCAACGCGATCCGGAGATGCATCAGACCAAGAAAGGCAATCAGTGGCACTTTGGCATGAAGGCCCACATTGGTGTCGATGCCAAGAGTGGCCTGACCCACAGCCTGGTCACCACCGCGGCCAACGAGCATGACCTCAATCAGCTGGGTAATCTGCTTCATGGAGAGGAGCAATTTGTCTCAGCCGATGCCGGCTACCAAGGAGCGCCACAGCGCGAGGAGCTGGCCGAGGTGGATGTGGACTGGCTGATCGCCGAGCGTCCCGGCAGGGTAAAAACCTTGAAGCAGCATCCGCGCAAGAACAAAACGGCCATCAACATCGAATACAT
>NZ_JAJQTQ010000081.1 GCF_029081005.1 Halomonas elongata
CTGCGGCGGTGGTATGCGGCGGCACAGGTTGTAGCACCACGGAACCGGCGCCAATCTTCGCGCCACGCCCGACTTCGATATTGCCGAGGATCTTCGCCCCGGCGCCAATCATCACGCCTTCGCGAATTTTCGGGTGACGGTCGCCGCTGGTTTTACCGGTCCCGCCGAGGGTCACAGACTGCAGGATGGATACGTCGTCTTCAATCACCGCCGTTTCACCGACCACAATGCCGGTGGCATGGTCGAGCATGATCCCGCGGCCGATTTTCGCCGCCGGGTGGATATCCACCTGGAAAGAGACGGAGACCTGATTTTGCAGGAAAATCGCCAGCGCGCGTCGCCCCTGAGTCCACAGCCAGTGGCCGATACGATAGGCCTGCAGGGCATGGAAACCCTTCAGATAGAGCAACGGCGTGGAGTATTTATCCACCGCCGGGTCGCGCGTGCGCACCGCCTGAATATCGCAGGCGGCGGAGGCGATCATT
>NZ_JAJQTQ010000082.1 GCF_029081005.1 Halomonas elongata
TTTATTATATAAAGACGGGCGGTAACGTCTTTATACCGAGGAAGCGTCAGAGTTTAACGTTATGTCCGCCAGCGCTGGATATTTTTTAGCATCCTGCGACTATTTTCGGATTTCCGACAATATAGCCAGGCCAATATCTTATTTTTTTGTGCTGCTGTTTGCCTACCAGCGCTCACGTAAAAGATTCATAAACTGGAAAAATTCATGATTATTATTCAGGCTGTATTTTTCCATGATCTTATTCTTATGATAGGCGGCGGTGCGGGGACTCACACGCTGCAGGGCGGCGATTTTACTCATATCCAGCCCTTCGAGAATACCGTGCACTACGGCGGTCTGCGATCGCGATAACACGCGATGCGGACAGCTGGCGCAGCTGAGTTCCCGGCCTGCGGCGTCGGTAGCCGTGGGGGTCATACAATGCTGGAGCTCGCTTTTAATGATCGTCAGCAATTGCGGAATACTGGCCGTTTTT
>NZ_JAJQTQ010000083.1 GCF_029081005.1 Halomonas elongata
GCACGCGCTCGATCATCTCGCGGGCCGTCATCTGGCCCGCATGCACCCCGACGTTGAGCGCCGCCTGGACCTGCCCCTGAGCGTTAAACAGCGGGACCGCGAGGGAGCGCAGCCCCATCTCCAGCTCCTGATCGTTGAGGGCATACCCCTGCTGATGCACCCGTTTCAGTTCGGCGCGCAGCTTCGCCACCGAATCCACCGTCTGTGGGGTATAGCGGATCATGGTCACCCGGCCCAGCATATCGTTGAGCTTCTCCTCCGGCTGATGGCTCAGCAGCACCCGGCCCATCGAGGTCGCCCACGCCGGAAGGCGACTGCCGATATCCAGGTCGATGGTCATAATCCGCGAGCTGGAGGCGCGGGCGATATACAGGATATCGTCGCCGTCGAGGGTGGCGATGGAGCAGGACTCATTGAGCATTTCGCTCAGATGCCGCAGCACCGGCTGCGCCGAACGCGCCAGCGGCGTCGAG
>NZ_JAJQTQ010000084.1 GCF_029081005.1 Halomonas elongata
ATCACTATACGTAAACCATCGACACGGCAGATAACACATAAAGAATATGTGGCGAACGGTTTTTATGATTATGTCCAGTCAGGAAAAAAACACAGGACATACGATGATGAGCTTCTTGATTTATTCAGAGCGAGAAATATCGCTGCTTTTATGGAGCTTGCCGTAGCAGCAGGGAAAACCATTGTATTTGCCGGAGCAACGGGTTCCGGTAAAACAACTTATATGAAGAGTCTTATCGATTTCATACCATTGAATACACGGCTGATTACGATTGAAGATGCAGAGGAAATCAAATTTTTTATCCATAAAAATTATGTGCATCTTTTTTACCCTTCGGAATCCGGCAGTGATTCCGGCTCTATCATAACAGCAGCGAAATTAATCAAATCCTGTTTGAGGATGAAACCTGACAGAATTTTACTGGCGGAAATTAAAGGTGGCGATGCCTGGGATTTTGTGAAAGTTGCTGGT
>NZ_JAJQTQ010000085.1 GCF_029081005.1 Halomonas elongata
TGGATCACCTCCTTAAACGACCCGTTATCGGCACTCGGCAAGTGTCCACAATGAATTACCTGATCGGCCAGAGCAAAGACTGTTTGGGTATAGACCCAGCGTGACCCTAGGATGTTCGCTCAGTTGGTTGGAGCGCACCCCCTGACCTTTATGGAAAGGAGGGTGAGGTCGGCAAGCCGATCATGTTCCGTCAATGAGAGGATAGGTGTTGGGTCTGTAGCTCAGTTGGTTAGAGCGCACCCCTGATAAGGGTGAGGTCGGCAGTTCAAGTCTGCCCAGACCCACCAATTTTATCCAGTTCTGCGTTGCTTCGACGCTCGTGTAGTTCACTACACATCGCGCCAAAGCGCCTTGATCTGAATAAAATTCTCCATGTCACGTAAGGGCATCAGAGGGGCCTTAGCTCAGCTGGGAGAGCGCCTGCCTTGCACGCAGGAGGTCAGCGGTTCGATCCCGCTAGGCTCCACCAC
>NZ_JAJQTQ010000086.1 GCF_029081005.1 Halomonas elongata
GATCTGCGTAATAATCGCTGTTTTAAAGCTGCTTATAATGATGCTCTGTTAGAGCTTGATCGGGAAGATTTAAACGCCATTGTACAATGCACATTTCTTTTTGAGCCAAAACGAACATTAGCCGAACTTGATAAATTAATTAAAAAGATAGAAGTAGAAGAAGATTATGAGTTTTGTGTATCCCTTGATAAAGGTAAAGGATTACACGAAGTCAGAACATTTAAAAGTGAGCGTGAGGCGTTGGATGCTTATCGCATTTTGACTCTTTACGGATACACAGTAACTATAGAAAAGAAGGAGGGTAATGACTGACTATTCAAGGTGTGATCAGGTTGTTCCACCAACCTGATCACGTTATCGACAATCAAAACTGAATGAGGTTTTTAAATGTCAACGCGGCAGATCGTACAGCTTGCTGATTCCCTTGTCAAAGGCTGGGAAACCAGAATTCCGGCAATGAAATTT
>NZ_JAJQTQ010000087.1 GCF_029081005.1 Halomonas elongata
TGGCCTTCACCGCCGGACAGCCATCAACCGCCCGGGCATTAATTCTCAACAGCGACAGCCGGGCGATGAGCGCCGCGGCGGCGGCGGACAAGGTCGCCGCTCTGCTGCGCGGCGCGGCGACATTCGTCCCGCACTGGCAGGTAAAGAAGATTGACTCCACGCTGCGCGGTAATCCCGGCGGCGAACTGGAGGCAATGATGGCGGCGCAAGGCTGCCGGATGGCGGTGGTGGCCCCGGCTTATCCGGCAGCCGGGCGGCATACCCGGGACGGGCGCTGCTATGTGCATGGTGTGCCCCTCGATCAGACCGAATTTGCCAGCGATCCGAAAACGCCGGTGAGCCGGGCGGAGATTAGCGAAATTATCGCCATGCAGAGCCGTCTTCCCTGTCTGACCCTGAACGCTGGCCAGCTTCCGGCGGCATTAGCGACGGCGGGCGAGGAGAAGCGAGTGTTGATTGTCGAC
>NZ_JAJQTQ010000088.1 GCF_029081005.1 Halomonas elongata
TGCTCTGAGCGTGTTCCACGCCGGTCCGCTCGAGGTGGCGGGCAAACCCCTCAGCATGTTGCAATGGCACACAGCCGTGCCAGGTCCTGACAATCATTTGCGTTCTCCTGTGGTGATAAACGTCTCACCCTAACATCGACAGGCATTTCTGGGGGAGCGCAACAATGCCGCGCTGGCCACAACACAAAATTATTTTGCCGGACGGGGATATCCTCTCACTCTGCAGTATTTTCGACTGCGGGGCAGCATTGGGCCGAATATTGCGCGGCGAGTATCACTGTTAGCTGGCGCGGAAAAAATCGTGGCTCGTCAGCCTCGGGCAGTCTTATCGATACACGCCCAAGCCGCGCCCCTTCAGGGCATCGCCAGCCGATCTTGATGGTCCGCAAAGAGAGCGATGAGATGGTCGGCGAGAACCCGCACGCGTCTGGATCCGGCCAGGTCAGAATGCATCACCAGCCAGA
>NZ_JAJQTQ010000089.1 GCF_029081005.1 Halomonas elongata
TATGTATAAGTTTATTTACCCTTTAATGACAATAATTCAGAATTTTCGTTTCAGACATACGATGAAGTAAGTATAAGTCGCCGTTTTACGACTAATTTGTGCGTCAACACGCAAACTGGCATCCTCATTGCGGGTAATCACCGTCAATCGCACTTATGATTAAACGAGACCAAGTGGTCGGATCACCTGCATAAAAATGATTAAGGATTGCGCATGACCCTACGTAGCATACTGGCCGCCTCGTTACTGCTTCTCCCGCTGCTGGCCACAGCGCATAACTTCGTCGACGGCCAGCGCGTGGCGCCCGTTGGCGTCGCGGATCGGGGAGAGCTTATTCTGGATAAGGATAAGTTTAGCTATAAAAACTGGAATAGCGCCCAGCTGGCGGGAAAAGTGCGCGTGGTCCAGCACATCGCCGGACGCTCGTCAGCAAAAGAGAAGAATGCCAACCTGATCGAG
>NZ_JAJQTQ010000008.1 GCF_029081005.1 Halomonas elongata
TTTCTTCCAGCTTCCAGCGGCGTTAGCCGCGCTCTTCCAGCTTATAGCTCCCGGCGAAGCCGAGACCGGGCGAAGCCTGGGTGGTTTTTCTTCCAGCTTCCAGCGGCGTTAGCCGCGCTCTTCCAGCTTATAGCTCCCGGCGAAGCCGAGACCGGGCGAAGCCCGGGTGGTTTTTCTTCCAGCTTCCAGCGGCGTTAGCCGCGCTCTTCCAGCTTCAAGCTCCAGGCGCGCAGCGCCTGGTCAGTGCTCCCTCGTATGATGGAACTGCACGTCCGGCCAGCGTTCCTGGGTCATCTGCAGGTTGACCCGGGTCGGGGCGATGTAGGTGAGGTGGCCGCCGCCGTCGATGGCCAGGTTGGCGCTGACCTTGCGCTTGAAGTCTTCCAGCATCTTGGGATCGTCGCACTGGATCCAGCGCGCGGTCTGCACGTTGACGCCCTCGTAGATGCAGTCGACCTTGTATTCCTGCTTGAGCCGGTGGGCGACCACGTCGAACTGCAGCGTACCCACTGCCCCGAGGATCAGGTCGTTATTGTCCAGCGGCATGAACACCTGGGTCGCACCTTCCTCGGAGAGCTGCTGAAGCCCCTTCTGCAGGGCCTTCATGCGTAGCGGGTCCGTCAGGCGTACGCGTTTGAACAGCTCCGGGGCGAAGTGAGGAATGCCGGTGAAGCGCATGTTCTCGCCCTGAGTGAAGGTATCGCCAATCTGGATGGTGCCGTGGTTGTGCAGGCCGATGATGTCGCCCGGCCAGGCCTCTTCCACATGGGCGCGATCCGAGGCCATGAAGGTCAGGGCGTCGGCGATCTTCACGTCCTTGCCGATGCGCACGTGCCGCATCCTCATGTTCCTGTCGTACTTCCCGGAACAGACCCGCAGGAAGGCCACACGGTCACGATGGTTGGGATCCATGTTGGCCTGGATCTTGAAGACGAAGCCGCTGAAACTGCCGTCCTCGGCCTCGACGGTCCGCAGGTCAGTCTCGCGGGGCTGCGGGGACGGCGCATACTCGACGAAGCCATCCATCATCTCGCGCACGCCGAAGTTGCCCATGGCGGTACCGAAATACACCGGCGTCAGCTCGCCGCGCAGGTAGGCATCGTGGTCGAAGGTATGGGAGGCACCGCGCACCAGCTCGACTTCCATGCGCAGTTCCTCGGCGGCATCCTCGCCGAGCACCTCGTCGACCTCGGGATTGTCGAGCCCCTCGATCCGCTTGTCCTCGGGAATGCGGTTGCCCTGTCCCTGGGTATAGAGGTGGATCACGTCATTGTAGAGGTGATAGACGCCCTTGAAGTGGCGCCCCATGCCGATCGGCCAGGTCATGGGCGCGCACTGGATCTTCAGCACCTCCTCGACCTCGTCCATCACCTCGATGGGATCGCGGATATCGCGGTCCATCTTGTTGATGAAGGTCAGGATCGGCGTGGTGCGCAGCCGACACACTTCCATCAGCTTGATGGTGCGGTCCTCGACGCCCTTGGCACCGTCGATCACCATCAGCGCCGAGTCCACTGCCGTCAGGGTACGATAGGTATCCTCGGAGAAATCCTCGTGCCCCGGCGTGTCGAGCAGGTTGACGATGCGCCCGCCATAGGGGAACTGCATCACCGAGGTGGTCACGGAAATACCGCGCTCCTGCTCCATCTTCATCCAGTCGGAGGTGGCGTGGCGATCATCCCGCTTGCTCTTCACCGAGCCCGCCATCTGGATGGCGTTGCCGAACAGCAGCATCTTCTCGGTGATGGTGGTCTTGCCCGCGTCGGGGTGCGAGATGATCGCAAAAGTGCGTCGAAGCCCGGTTTCATGGGCTTGCTTGGCGTCTGTCATTACAACGTGGCTCTACTTTGTACTAGCCCCTGTACTCCAATCCGAAAGCAGCCAGGCGAGTATGGATGAGGAATGCGCCAATTGTACCGGCAAGCCCGAAGCGGTGCTACGCTACGCCAGTGGAAATGGAATTCAGGTGGCGACACGCGGAGGTGTCCCATCCATTGAACGGAGACAAGACGATGGACCGACCAACCCGGAAGGGAATGATGCTCGCCGGCCTCCTGGCCCTGCTGTCAGGCTCGCTGGTCGCCTGCGCCCCCGGACCGACGACGGAAGAGCGACAAGCAAACGCCATCGGCGACAAGGCCGATGAAACGGCAAGTGACCCCGTGGCGATCAGCGAGCGTTACTTCCAGAACCTCGAGACGGGAGCGTTCGACCGGGCCTATGCCATGTGGGCATCGGACACCTCGACCCACGAAGGCGGAAGCGAACGCTTCGGGACGTCCATGCTCGTCTATCAGTCCTTCGACGGCGAGGCGACGGGAGCCGCCCGAATGGAAGGCGCGGCGGGCACCCGGTATGCCGAGGTGCCGATCCGGGTATCGGGCACCCGGCGCGGCGAGCCCTTCTCGCATGAAGGGACGATGACATTGAAGCGCTGCAATGATGTACCGGGCTGCAGCGCACAAGCCCTGCAGTGGCAAATAGAGTCGATCATTCTCGAACAACGGTGAGGACCCGTCGGCCTCGTCCGATGCGGGATCGAGGCCGGCAGTATCGAACCGCCAGCGAAGCGGCGACTCAACGTTTCTCTGTGGCCTTGACCGTTGCGTCGCCGTCCCGGTGCAGCACTCCGACGGCCTTCTGCTCTCGTGTCCACTTGCCCTCGGGCTTGTCGACGTACTGGAAGCGCTCGTTGGTGAAGCTGCCCTGCAGGCAGAGGAAACGATAGGACTCGCTCTCCACCATGGCGGCGTCAATCACTCGATTGAAGACTCCCGGCCCGGTCAGGTCGAAGACACCGCTCCCGCGGTTCTCGGCGATGTGGTCACCGATCGCCTCGGACACCGCCTGCAGCTCGGCCGTTCCCGGTCGACTGGCAATGAAGTAATTGCTCAACCCGCCCTTCCGGGAGCGCACGAACAACACCTCTCGCTCGGCCCCCAGAATGCGATGCAGCGGCCAGACCAGGTGCGCATCGATGTCCATGTAGACGCCCCCGCAAGCCTGCAGCACCAGCACCCGCCAGAAATCCGCCTGGGCGGCACCGATACGCAGTCGCGAATAGCGCCGATGGACCTCGGCCGGATAGTTCGCCGCGATGAAGTCGGAACGACCTCGGGTCGAGACGAAACGATATTCGAAGGTCGGCGCCATCAGGCGGTTGCAGAGGTAGTTCAGGTAGACGGGCAGCGTCACCCGGTCGGTAAAGTTGGTCTGCCACAGAGTTCTCGGTACGGCGCAGGGCCGGCGTGGCCGGATCAGCGGCGCGGCATGCGCCGGTAGCGTGAAACGCTTGTCGGGCAACAGCCAGTGGAAGGGATAGCTCATCAGCTTGAAGACATTGCCCATCAGCTTGAGCAGGCGGCCGACGATGAATCTCGAGAATGATGAGAGGGTCAAGGGTGAAGACGTCACATGCCTTGTCATGTCGTCGACTCCGTGGTGGTAACCGTCATCTCCGTTCTACCGGTATTTCGCGTCACTCGCATGACAGCGTGTTCCGGCGCTCACCCTCACAGCCCCGGAATGCCGATCGGCCCCGGCATATCCGGAATGGGCGAGCAGCCGCTCAACGCCTGGGCCATCATGATAAAGGCCAACAGATACCACCAGGTGCGCGGTCCGGACATGACGATGACCTCCCTTGAATGATCATGCGTGAAGATGTCGGCTCGTCGCCACGAGCCCGCCGATGGCCAGGCAGTATGCCAGTTTCAGCAAGCCGGCAACATGACCGCCCCGGCATGCGCGCTTCGAGCGCCGGCATGGGTGGGCGCGACGACGCTCATCGGCCCGATACCTGGACGACGCCTGCTCAGGGTTTCAGGGCCAGCCAGGGAGCCGCTCCGTCACGTTCTAGCGCCTGCAGCTCGGCACGGTAGGTCAACGCCAGACGTTCGGTCTCGAGCACCTGGCCCGGCGTGCCATGCGCCACCCGCTTGCCGGCTGCCATCAACCAGACCCGATCGGCATAGGTCGCCGCCAGGTTGAGGTCATGCAGCACGCCGACCACCGCCATGTGACGCTCCACAGCCAGCCGCCGCAACAGGCGCATCATGCGCTGCTGCTGGCCGATGTCCAGGGCACTGGTCGGTTCATCCAGCAACAGCAGGCCGCCATCTCGAGCCTTGTCGTCTCGAGGCGCCGCCGCCAGCTGGCACAGGGCCCGAGCCACCATGACCCGCTGGCGTTCGCCACCGGACAGGCTCAGGACACTCCGCTCGGCGAGATGGGTCAGCTCCAGTTGCCCCATGATATCGGCGACCGCCGGGTCGCCCGGGTCACCTCCCAGTACCACCAGGTCGCGTACTCGCCAATCGAACCCCGTCGGCTCGAACTGGGCGACCAGCGCTCGACGTCCCGCCAGCCCCGCCGGTGTCCAGGTATCCAGGGACCAGCCATCCAGGGTGACCGGTCCCAGTTGCGAGTGGCGAAAGCCCGACAGCATCGTCAGCAGCGTCGTCTTGCCGGCCCCATTGGGACCGACGATGGCCAGCACCTCGCCTGGCCTCACCTCATCGTGCAGCGGCGACAGGCTGGGCGTGTCGATCAGGCCGGCGTGATGCAGGCTCAGCATCCATGCCTCCCGCGCAGCAGCAGATAAAGGAAATAGGGACCGCCCAGCAGGCTCGTCAGCAGCCCCACCGGCATTTCCGCGGGCATCGCCAACACCCGGGCCAGGCCATCGGCCACCACCAGCAGCAAGGCACCGCCCAGCATGGAGGCCGGCAGCAGCAGGCGATGCCCCGGCCCCAGCCACAATCGCAGGCAGTGCGGCACCAGCAGGCCGAGAAACCCGATGATCCCGCTCACCGCCACGCAGACCCCGACGCCCAGGGAGGTGGCCGCCACCACGCGACGCGTCAGGCGCCGCCCATCCAGGCCCGCGGCATGGGCCGTCACCTCGCCGAGCTGCAACAGGTCGAGGTCGCGCGCCCGACGCAGCAGCACGACCAGCGCCGGCGGTACCAGCACCAGCGTCACCAGGGTCGCGCCCCATAGCGAATGGGCCAGGCTGCCCATGCCCCACAGGCTGAGCTGCCGAAGCTGTTCATCGCTGGCCAGGAAGGCCAGCAGGCCGCCCCCGGCACCGGCCAGGGTATTGATGGCCAGCCCCGCCAGCAGCAGGGTGAGCACGGCACCGCCACCCGCTCGCCGACGTGCCAGCCCGAAGACCAGCAGACACACCCCTAGCGCCCCCAGGAAACCGGCCACGAACTGACCATAGAGGCCGAAGGCGTCACTGCCGGGGAACAGCACCACCCAGACCGCCACGCACAGCCCGGCGCCACTGGCCAGGCCCAGCAGGGTCGGATCGGCCAGCGGGTTGCGGAACAGCCCCTGCATGGCCGCCCCACTGCCCGCCAGCATTGCTCCGACCAATACCCCCAGCAACAAGCGCGGCAGGCGGAGCTGCCACCAGACCCGGCCATCCATCGCCGTTACCTCGCCCGCCACGAGTTCGACCGGCGAGATCCCGAGGGAACCGGAAGACGCCGCCCAGCCAAGGGCCAGCAGCAAGGCCAGCGACAGGCCACCCAGTACACCGAGGCGCCGCGAGAGGCGCCGGCGCGGCAACTCACCTCGCCCGGCGTGCGACAGCGTCATGTCCATGGCGGCGTCTCCCGCTCGACCAGGGCGGTATCATCCCCCGCCAGCAAGGCGTCTAGGCGTTCGCGCAGTGCCAGCAACAGGGAGGGTGTGCGCGGCCCGAACCCGAGCAGCCCCTGGTCGTCGACCACCAGCAATCGCTTGTCGCGACCGGCCGGCGTCATGTCGAGCCCCGGCATCGCCCAGAGCGCCGCCTCACCGCCCAGGGCCGCCAACCCGCGACGCGATATCAGCACCAGCTCGGGGGACTGGCGCGCCAGCGCCTCGGCGCCCACCGGCTTGTAGCCCTCCATATCGGCGAAGGCGTTGTCGAGCCCCACCGTCTCCAGCATTTCCTGCGCCGCCGTGTCTCGGCCGGCCACCATGGGCGTCATGCCGCCATGACTGAGGATGAACATGGCCCGGGTCGTCGGCAGTTCGGGCAGCGCCGCCAGGGCCTCGAGCTCGTCGCGCAGTTCGTCGACCCGCTCGCGACCCCGCGCCTCGAGGCCCAGCGCCCCGGCAACGGCTTGGACCTTGTCGGGAATCGACGCCAGCCGGTCGGGGCTTATGATCACCTCGACCGCCACCCCGGCGGCCTCGAGCTGTTCGAGGGTCTCCGCCGGCCCGGCATCATCGCTGGCCAGGATTCGATCCGGATGCAGCGACAGCACGCTCTCCGCCGAGAGACGCCGTAGATAGCCCACCGAGGGCAAGGTCGCCACCGCATCGGGATAAAGGCTGGTGTCGTCCCGCCCGACCAGTCGATCGGCCGCCCCGAGCGCCGCCACGGTCTCGGCAATATCACCGCCCAGCACCACCCAGCGATCATCGTCGGCCAACACCGGCATCGCCGTGCACAGCAAGGTGCCGAACAGGCCGACGAGGCCGGCTCGCCATCCCTTCGCCATCATGCTACCGCCTCCCAGCGTGGAAAGGCCTCCAGCAGTTGTCGCCAGTCGGTGCGTTCCGCCTGCCCCTCGCGACGTTCGGCATACAGCTGCAGGATCAGCCGGCCCTGCTCGTCGAAGGCCTCGAGGCTGGTCACGCCTCCGTCGGCATTGGGCTTGTGCACCCGCCACACGCGCGAGATGGCCGCCTCGTCCAGGTGCAGCGCAAAGCCCGGGTCGGACAGCGTCAGTTGCCCATCACCCCCTTCGGGCCACGGCAGGGTACCGGTACGAATCTGCACGCAGCCCGGGCTCGAGACGAAGCACATCAGCGGCATATGCTGTTCGCTGGCCCGCTGCAACACGCTCTCCACCGCCCTCGGCGCCAGCGCCTCGGTGAAGCGCCCCTCCATCAGGGCATTGGCCTCGTGCCGCTCCAGGCCATGGCGGCGCAACAAGGCGAAGAACTGATGCACGTCGCGCATGGCTCGCCATTCCTCGGCCACCCCCTCGACATCGGACAGCCCCCTGGCCGGTCGCGGCATCTCCTGGGTGAAGGCCGGCTCATCCTCGGTGGCAACCTCGAACAGGCTCGTCCAGCCATCGCCCAGCGCCGTGTCCAGGGCTCGGCAACTGTGCAGCGCACGACCATGCTGGTCGAAGACCTGCACTCGCCAGTCGATCGAGCCGCAACGCGGGCGCTCCCGCACCAGGCAGGCCCAGTGCCAGTGGGAAAACAGCAGCCGTAGATCCAGCCCGCCCGGGGCCAGCAGCAAGCCGGCGGCATCGCCCCCGGCCAGGCGGGGATAACGCCCCCGCTGGAGCAGCGTCGCCGCCGACGACTGCGTCCTCGCCTCGACCTGGCCCAGCGCCTCGAAACGCCTCGCCAACTCGCGGGGCGCCAGTGACAGCGTCCAGGTATCACGACCGATGCGGGCCGCCTGCAATTCACCCTCACTGATATCGAGGCGCTGGGCGATGTGCTCGGCAGACTGGCTCGGCGACGTCTCGCGCATCGCATCGAAAGCATCGAGGATCGCGCGGCGGCGCGCCGTGCTGGAGATTCGAGAAATACTCATGATCGTCAATATCCCTTTCACCATTGCAGATTGAAGGACGCAAACAGACTACGTCCGTCACCGAGTGCGCCATTGGGCCGGTACCACACCTTGTCACCGAGGTTGCTCAGGCGCAGCGACGTGCTGAAGGCCGGGGTGACCCGCCAGGCCAGTTGCAGGTCGTGCAGGCCGTAACCGGGCAGGCTGCCCTCGCCATCCGGCTGGTCATAGGCCTTGGCGAAACGCCCCCGCCAGCCCAGCGTGAGGGCCCGGTCGAGCAGATCCAGGTCGGCCCCGAGCGTGGCTTCCAGGGGCGTTTCGCTGCCCAGCGCCTCGCCGCTGTCGCGATCCTTGCCCGAGACCTCCGACAGGCCGGCGAAGGCGCGAAATTCGGGCCAATCCTCGGGCTCCCAGGCCAGTCGTGCATCGAAGCCCCAGAGCCGGGCACGATTGACATTGACGGCCCGGGTCGTGCCGGCCGCGATATCCACTTCGCTGTCGATGAAGTCATCGGCACGGGTATCGAAATAGCTGGCACGCAGGGCCCAGTCCCCCCGTTCCCAGGCAACGCCGCTCTCCCAGGTACGGCTGGTTTCCGGCTGCAGATCGGGGTTGGGCACCCAGTAGTTGTCGGGGAAGCAGAAGCCCGGCGAGGGGCAGAAACCGGCGAAATGCCGCTGGTCGGCATAGAGTTCGGACAGGCTCGGGGCGCGGAAGGCCTCGGCATAGCCGCTGTAGACCATCAGCCCCCGTGTCGGGCGCCAGGACAGCCGTAGCCTCGGCGACAGCTGGGTCTCTTCGGTCTCGCGACCGGCGGCATCCTCGGCGTCATAACGGTCGTAACGCGCGCCCAGCCCCAGGTCGAAGACCCCGACGCCGCCCTCGGAGAGATGACGCCCCGCCGTCAGGGTGTCCTCGAGATACAGGGCCTGGGTATCGATATCGGCATGGGGAAAGCCCGAGGCTCCGCCACCCGGCCGCTGGCTGGCACGATCCGCTTCGGCGCCGAACACCAGGGTCTGGGTCAACCAGCCATGCTCGAGGCGATGGTAGCCATCGCTCTGCACTCCCCAGCGCTCCAGGGTGCGGTTGGCATCGTCCTCGTCGATCTCCTGGCGACTGAGGCTCAGGCGCGACGTCACTTCACTGGCACCACCGGGACGCCAGCGATGCCCCAGCTGCACATTGTCGCTGGTCACCTGGCGCCGGCGATAATCGTCCTCGGTCGTCAGCTGCTGCGGATTGGCGGGCTGGGTGGCCGTCTCGTCATAACGCTGCCACTGGGCGAAGAGACGGTTCTCGTCATCGGGCTGCCAGCCGCCCTTGAGCAGCAGGCTATCGAGCTCGGCATCCTCGGGGGCCTCCTGCCCGCCGGCACGTCGAATGTCGCCGGACTCGCGACGCCCCACGGAGACCAGGCCATCCACCGGCCCATTGGCCGTCTCCCGCTCGCCGAAGGCGGTGAAGGCACCACCCAGCTCGTCGCGCACCGTGGCGCCACCCAGCGACAATCGCATGCCGCCCCGCTCGCCCGACCGCAACAGATCCGACGCCTCCACCGTCTCGAAGCTCACCACCCCGCCCATGGCATTGCTGCCATAGAGGCTGGACAAGGCACCGCGAGCGATCTGGACCTCGCGTATCAGCCAGGGATCGATATAGAAGGCACCCAGATGGCCGGTGTTGATGTCCTGGCGGACCCCGTCGAGACGTACCTGTACCCCGTTGGAATCGAACCCGCGCAGGCTCAGGGTCTGGCCATTGCGGCGACCGCTCCCCGCCACATGCAGCCCTGGCTGTCGGGACAGCACGTCCTCGACGCTCGACGCCGTGGACAGTGCCGGATCGTCCCGGTCGATGACATCCAGGATCAAGGGCGCGCGGGACGGATCACCGGGCAGACGCGTGCCGGTGACGGTCATTTCGTCCAGCGTGGTCGCCGACGCGGCGCTATCGGACGAGGCATCTGCCACCGCCTGTGAGACGACGATGGGCAGGGTCCACGCCATGGCAGCGGCGATGGAGTGACAGGGTTTCATAAGCCAGGGCTCCCGGGCAGTTTCCTTGGTGATTCGGATGGCTGGCTGGGAACGGCGTCACCGCACCTGGCTGGCATTTTTGAGTCACGAGTTTTGAGTCACGAGCCGCGAGTCACGAGCTGCGAGCAACCCCAAAAACCTGAAATCTCGAGTCACGAGCTGCGAGTCACGAGTCACGAGCTTCGAGCAACCCCAAGAACCGGGAAGCTGGGTTTCGCATCTCGCATCTCGCATCTCGCATCTCGCAGCTCGTAGCTCGTAGCTCGTAGCTCGTAGCTCGTAGCTCGTAGCTCGTAGCTCATGCCGTCAGGATCAACTTCCCCAATCGCGTCCGCCGCAACACATAGCGCCGCCCCTCGTGATGGATGATCAGGCGCCCCTCGCGACCCAGCAGGGAATCGCTGTCGATGCTCCTGACTGCCTCCCGGCGCGTGTTCCGTTCCGTTGGCTCGTCCGGCGATGACGGTGGTCCTGAAACCGGCATGAGAGTCAATCCTTTTCGCTAATGATAACGATTATCATAATCAATTTATACCACTGCCCTCTTCCGGCTTCAAGTACCGGCAAAGGTCAGTGTTGTTCATCGGTGACACCGAGCCGAATCGCTATCACCCTGATACAATGGCCGTTTTGATCCGGCTCACGGCATGAGCCGACGCCTGCCGCGCGGCCATGGAGCGAGCGCGGCCCCTTTCCGACTGGCTTGAAGACTCGAAGGACTGCCTCTTGGCCACACCACGCCGAGCCCCCCATGAGGGCACCCTCGCCGTCGCGACCCGACGCATGCTGGCCCTGCCGATACTGAGCGCCTGCCTGCCCGAGTTCGATCGGTTCTGCCCTCTCGGTTCGCCGGACGGGCGTCGAGCAGCCAGCGTGGCCGGCTGGGGCCTCAAGCCCAGTTCCCGCAAGGCTCGCGCGCATGCCGACCGCCACCGGCTTCCCTACCTGGCCATCGAGGATGGTTTCCTGCGTTCGTGGGGGCTCGGCGTGGAGGGGCATCCTCCTCATAGTCTCATCGTCGACCCCCTGGGCATCTATTACGACGCCAGCCGGCCCTCGACGCTGGAAAACCTGATCCTCGACGCCGATGACGCCCCCGAGACGGAGCTCGTGCGGGCCAGGGACGGCATGGAGCGACTGCGCGAGCTGCGGCTCTCCAAGTACAACCAGGCGCCGGATCGCCGCCTGTTCGACGACGACCGACCGCGCGTGCTGGTCGTCGACCAGACCGCCGGCGACGCCTCGATCGCGGGCGGCCTGGCCGAGGCCGACGACTTCCGGCGAATGCTGGACGCCGCCCGAGCCGAGCACCCCGAGTCGGAAATCCTGGTCAAGGTCCACCCCGACGTCATCGCCGGCAAGAAGGCAGGGCACCTCCTCGAGGCTGGGCAACTGCCTGGCTGCCGGCTCATCGGCGAGAACCTGAACCCCTGGTCGCTGCTCGATGCGGTGCACAGCGTGCATGTGGTCAGCAGCCAGTTGGGCTTCGAAGCCCTGCTGGCCGGCAAGCGCGTCGTCTGCCACGGCGTGCCCTTCTATGCCGGCTGGGGCCTCACCGACGATCGCCGCCCCTGCCCGCGCCGTGGCGTCCAGCGCTCGCTCGCCCAGGTCTTCTCGGCGGCCTATCTGCGCTATGCCCGCTATGCCAACCCTTATACCGGCCAGGCCACCGACTTCGAGGAAGCCCTCGAGCTGATCGGCGATCAGACCCGCCAGCAGCGCCGCCTGGCGGGTCGCTGGGTGACCTGGGGGCTGTCGTCATGGAAACGCGGCTTCGTCGGCGACTTCCTCGGGCATGATGCCGAGGTCCGTCACCTGCGCCACGACCATCCCCCGAAAGGGGCCGAGCGCGACGAACGCCTGCTGTGCTGGGCCTCACGACTGGATGCCGAGGCCGAGGAGCGCTGTCGCGCCCGGGGACACGCTCTCTGGCGCATGGAAGATGGCTTCCTGCGCTCCATCGGCCTGGGCGTCGACCTGGCCCGCCCGCTTTCCCTGGTGGTGGATGCCCTCGGTATCCATTACGACGCCAGCCGCGAAAGCGAACTGGAACGCACCCTGAACGAGGCTCCCTTTTCTCCCGCCCTGCTGCGTCGGGCGGCCCGACTTCGAGAACGACTGGTCGCCCTGCGACTCTCCAAGTACAACGTCCCCGGCGCGCGGCGCCTCCAGCGCCCCGAGGGCGGCCGCCTGCTGCTGGTGCCCGGCCAGGTGGAGAGCGACGCCTCCATCGCCTACGGCACGCTCGACATCCGCACCAACGGTGCCCTGCTTGCTGCCGTGCGACAGGCCAATCCCGATGCCCGCATCCTCTACAAGCCACACCCCGACGTGGTGACCGGCGCGCGAGTCGGCGCCCTGAGCCAGGCCGACGAGCGCCTCTACGATCTCGAGGTCGGCGACGTCGATATCGTCGATTTGCTGGACATGGTCGATGAGGTCCATACCATGTGCTCCCTGGCGGGGTTCGAGGCGCTGCTTCGAGGGCGTCGCGTCGTCACCTACGGGATGCCATTCTATGCGGGCTGGGGACTGACCGAGGATCGTCATGCCTGCCCCAGGCGTCGCCGGTCTCTCGACCTGGACGCGCTGGTCGCGGCCACCCTGATCCTCTACCCGCTGTATGTCGATCCGGGCAGCCGCCGGCTGTGCAACGCCGAGACCGTCGTGGCCCTGCTGGAACAGCGCCGAGCCGAACACCCTCGCCCGGCGTGGCGAACGCATCTGTATCGCTGGTACCGCAATATCTTTATCGGAAAGCATTAACGTGAATTCGCCGAAACGCTCTTTCTTGTTCCTCCAGGGTGTCTGTTCGCCATTCTTCCCCCGCCTGGCGCAACGGCTGAGGGCCGATGGCCATCATGTCGCCAAGGTCCAGTTCGCCGGTGGCGACCTGGCGTACTGGTGCAAGGATGCCGGGCCCAGTCATGCCTTTCGCGGCAAGCTGGACGATCTGCCGGACTTCCTGGCCGATCTCTGGGAGCGCCACGGCACCACCGACCAGTTGCTGTTCGGCGACCAGCGCCCCATCCACCTGACGGCGATCGAGGCCGCCAGGCAGGTCGGCATTCGCAACCAGGTGCTCGAGGAGGGCTACTTCCGCCCCCACTGGATCACCCTGGAACGCGAAGGCGTCAACGGCTATTCGCTACTGCCCCAGGAGGCGGACTGGTATCGGGAAGTCGGCCGTCGCCTGCCCAAACCGCTGCCGGCCAAGCGCTTCCGCACATCGTTCAAGCGCCGTGCCACCCATGACGTGCTCTACCATCTGGCCGGTCTCGCCAACCCGTTGCTCTTCCCCCGCTATCGCAACCACGCGCCGGTCACCGCCCCGGTCGAATACGCCGGTTATCTCAAGCGCTTCACCCAACTGCGCTGGTGGAAGCCGCGCGATGCCGAGCGCATCCGCGACCTGGCCGGCGGCAAACGCCCCTATTACGTGCTGCCCCTGCAGCTCAATGGCGATGCCCAGATTCGCAACCACTCCGATTTCGCCGACATGGTCGAGGTGATCGAGCACACGATGGCGTCCTTCGCCCGCCATGCGCCATCGGACAGCCTGCTGTGCATCAAGAATCATCCGCTCGACATGGGCCTCATCGACTATGCCGGCCTCATCGTGCGGCTCGAGAAACGCCATGACATCGTCGGACGCGTCGTCTATCTCGAATCCGGCGATCTCAATGTCCTGCTCGACGACGCCGCCGGCACCGTGACGGTCAACAGCACCTCGGGTATCGTGGCACTGGAACATCGTTGTCCGACCATCGCTCTGAGCCAGCCGATCTACCGACTCGACGGCCTGACCTTCGAAGGCGGGCTGGACGACTTCTGGCGTCACGGGCAGGCACCGGACGAGGAACTGTTCCGCTGCTTTCATCGCACGGTCATGCACACGGTCCAGCTCAACGGAGGCTATTACTGCGACACCGGTATCGAGCTCGCCATCGACAACGTCGCGGCCCGGCTCGAGGCCACCACTTCTCCCCTCGAGGCCCTGCTATGACCGCACCCCGCAGCCTGTTGATCACCGGTGCCACCGGCGCCATCGGCGGCGCCCTGGCCCGGCACTATGCCGCGCCCGGCGTGCGCCTGATCCTGCACGGCCGCCGCCGGGAGACGCTCGAGGCCCTGGCCGAAACCTGCCGACAGGCGGGCGCCGACGTCGAGACGACGAACGTGGACCTGACCGATGACGCCAGCCTCACCGACTGGCTGGATCGGCTGGCACTGCCCGATGTGGTCATCGCCAATGCCGGCCAGAACACCCACGCCGAACCGGGGCAGGAAATGGAAGACTGGTCGGCCACCAGTCGCCTGCTGGCCATCAACCTGCGCACGCCGATGGCCATGGCCGAACGGCTGGCACCGCGCATGGTCGAGCGCGGTCACGGTCAGATCGTCTTCATCAGTTCCCTGGCCGCCTGGCACGGCCTGCCGCTGACCCCCAGCTACAGCGCCAGCAAGGCTGGCATCAAGGCCTACGGCGAAGCCCTTCGCGGCTGGCTGGCACCCCGCGGCGTGGGCGTGACCGTGGTCATGCCCGGCTATGTCAGCTCGCCGATGTGCGACGCCATGCCCGGTCCCAAGCCCTGGGAGATCGATGCCCCGCGCGCCGCCCGGCGTATCGCCGTGGGCATCGAGCGCAATCGGGCCCGCATCAGTTTCCCCTTCCCGCTCAACCTGGGCTGCTGGAGCCTGGCGGTCCTGCCGGCCGGCCTCTCCCAGCGCCTGCTCGGCCTGATGGGCTACGGGAGACCGTCATGACGCGGGCCCTGCTGCTGCCCTGGTGCCTCGGCCTGATCGGCAGCTTCCTCGCCGAAGCCGCCCTGCGACCGGCCACCGCACCGCCCTGGCGCCGGCCAGCGTCGACCCTGGCCGTGCACCTGGGCACCTGGAGCCTGGCCTTCGGCGCCTTCGTGCTGATATTGCAGCGCCCCTGGTTCGCGCTGGTGCTCTTCCTGGCCCTGCAGCTCGTGGTGGTCCAGTCCAGCAACGCCAAGTCGAAGACCCTGCGCGAACCTTTCCTGTGCCAGGATTTCGAGTACTTTCTCGATGCCATCCGCCACCCGCGTCTGTACATCCCTTTCTTCGGCATCGGCCTGGCCATCGGCGCCAGCCTGGCAGGCCTGGCGACCATCATCGGCTTTCTGGCATTCGAGCCGTCGCTGCCCTCCCGGCATGGCACGGGCGCCTTTCTCGCCGCAGCGCTGACAATCATTGCGCTTTCGGCCCTGCCATTGATCGCCGGGCTGCGCCGCCAGCCGGCCTGCAGCCTCGATCCCGTCGAGGATACCCATCAGCTCGGCCTGTTCGGCGCGCTCTGGGCCTACGGCCTGCTGGCACGACGGCCGCTCACGGTGCCCGAATCGCCCTATGCCCCCGCGCCTGCGCCGTCCGGCCGACACCTGCCGCACCTGGTGCTGGTGCAGAGCGAATCCTTCTTCGACCCGCGCCCCTGGCATGGCGGCCTGCGCGACGACCTGCTTTCCGACCTCGACGCCCTGGCCGATCAGGCCCTGGCCCGGGGGCGCCTGCACGTGCCGGCCTGGGGCGCCAACACGGTGCGCACCGAAACGGCGATACTGACCGGCCTCGACCAGCAGGCCCTCGGCATCCACCGCTTCAACCCCTATCACCAGCTGGCCCATCGCCCGGTACCGAGCCTGGTCGCCGAGCTGAAACGGCTCGGTTATCGCACCGTCTGCCTGCATCCTTATGCGGCCAGCTTCTATCAGCGCGACCGTGTCATGCCGCGCCTCGGCTTCGACGACTTCATCGACATCCGGGCCTTCGAGCGCGACGACTACTGCGGCCAGTACGTCGGCGACCTGGCACTCGCCGACAAGGTTGGCAGTCTGCTCGATGAACCGGATAATAAGCCGCTATTCGTGTTCGTGATCACCATGGAAAATCACGGCCCACTGCAACTTGACGACCGGGCGGAGGACGAGGCCCGCGACCTGCTGGCCGCGGATGCGCCGCCCCTGCCGGACGACTGCGGAGAGCTGGCCTGTTATCTGGTCCACCTGCGCAATGCCGATCGCATGGCCGCACGCCTGCGCCGGCAACTGGAGGCGACCCCCCGGGGCGGGCTACTGTGCTGGTATGGCGACCATGTGCCGATCATGCCCGAGGTCTATCGGCATTACGGCGAGCCAGACGGCGACACGCCCTATCTGTTGTGGTCGAGCCGCGGCCGGGGAGACCGGCCCCAGGCGTCCACGCCGCTTGAGGCAGTGCAATTGAGTCAACGGATATGGCAGGCCGTCATCGACGAGGCGCAGCGCGCCCATGACGGCTGGAACCAGGATCATCGGGAGCAAGCATGACAAGACGCGTGGCCATCATCGGTGTCGCCCACCGGATGCCGGGAACCACCCCGGAAGGATTCTGGCAGGACCTGCGAGCCGAAAAGGACCTGGTGACCCAGGTCGCGGCCGACCGCTGGAGCCATGAGGCCTTCCAGCACCCCGACAAGCGCAATCCCGGCACCAGCGTGACCTTCGCCGCCGGCAGCCTGGGCGACATCAGTGGCTTCGATGCCGACTTCTTCGGCATCTCGCCCCGCGAGGCGGCCAACATGGACCCCCAGCAGCGCATGCTCCTGGAGCTGACCTGGGAGAGCATGGAAAGCGCCGGCATGCCGCCCTCGCGGCTGCGCGGCAGCCAGTGCGGCGTCTTCCTGGGCGTCGCGGCACTGGACTACTCCTATCGATATACCGGCGACATGGGGGCCATCGACGCCTCCACCGCCACCGGCAACACCTCGAGCATCGCCTCGAACCGGCTCTCCTACCTGTTCGACCTGCACGGCCCCAGCATGTCGGTGGACACCGCCTGTTCTTCCTCGATGGTGGCCTTCCACCAGGCCTGCCAGGCGATCCGCGCCGGCGAGACGAGCCTGGCGCTGGCCGGCGGTATCAGCCTGCACCTGCACCCCTACGGCTTCATCATCTTCTCCAAGGCCAGCATGCTCTCGCCCACGGGCCGCTGCCGGGTGTTCGACGCCGACGGCGACGGCTATGTCCGCTCGGAAGGCGCCGGCATGTTCCTGCTCAAGGACTACGACCAGGCCGTGGCCGACGGTGACACCATCCTCGCCGTGGTGGCCGGCTCGACCGTCAATACCGACGGCCACAAGCAGGGACTCACCGTGCCCAACCCCGAGGCCCAGATCGCCCTGATGCGTCAGGTCTACGAGCGGGCCGGTATCGAACCGAACGAGATCGACTACCTCGAGGCTCATGGCACCGGCACCGCCGTCGGCGACCCCATCGAGACCCGCGCCATCGGCGAGGCGCTGGGCAAGCGCCGGCAGTCGCCGTTGCCCATCGGCTCGGTGAAGAGCAACCTCGGCCACCTGGAAACCGCTTCCGGTGTCGCCGGCCTGGCCAAGGCGCTCTACAGCCTGCGTCATCGCGAGGTACCGGCCACCATCGGCATCCGTCGTCCCAATCCCAGGATCCAGTTCGACGACTGGAACCTGGACGTCGTCACCCAGGCTCGCCCCTTGAAGGCGGAAGGACGCCTGGTCATCGGCGTCAACTCCTTCGGCTTCGGCGGCGCCAACGCCCACGTCATCCTCGAGAGCCCGCCCGAGACACCGGCACCGACACCGCCCCCCGTCTCCGACGAACCGCTGCCGCTGCGGCTCTCCGCCCGGGGCGAGCCGGCCCTGCGCGCCATGGCCGGCCAGCTCGCCGACTGGCTGCGCGACACCGACAGCGCGCTCTACGACATCGCCGACACCCTCTACCGGCGCCGCGAGCACCACACCGATGGTGCCCTGCTGTTCGCCGCCGACAAGCAGGATGCCGCCGAGCGCCTGGCCGCCTTCGCCGATCCCGAGCGTGCCCCCGGCAAACGCCCGGTGATCCAGGGCCAGCGTCTCGACGCCGCCCAGGGCCCCGCCTTCGTCTACGACGGCAACGGTTGCCAATGGGAAACCATGGGCCGCGACCTGCTCGCCGACTCCAAGGTCTTCGCCGCCGCCATCGATGAGGTCGACGCCCTCTTCCAGCGCCATGCCGACTTCTCGCTGCGCGCCGAGCTCGAAGGCGACAACGGCAGCGACCGCTTCGTGCGCACCGAAATCGCCCAGCCGGCCCTGTTCGCCGTGCAGGTCGGCATCACCCGAGTGCTCGCCGCCCAGGGCATCGAGCCCGTTGCCGTCACCGGCCACAGCGTCGGCGAAGTCGCCGCCGCCTGGGCCTGCGGCGCCCTGTCGCTGGAAGACGCCGTGCGCGTGATCCACCTGCGCAGCCACTTCCAGGGCCTGACCCGGGGCCAGGGCGAGATGACCGCCGTGGGCCTGGGGGCCGAGGCCATCGCCGCCTACCTGGAGCGTCCCGAGTATCGCGACATCCACCTGGCCGGCACCAACAGCGCCCAGGGCGTGACCCTCGCCGGCCCCGCCGAAGCACTGAGCCGCCTGGAAGCCGAACTCGACGCCCAGCGCCATTTCGCCAAGCGCCTGCCGCTGGACTACGCCTTCCACAGTCCGGCCATGGATCCCATCCGCGACGACCTGATCGCCGCACTGGAGGGACTGCATCCCCGGCAGGCCCGCATTCCCTACATCTCGACGGTGACCGGCGAGGAACTCGACGGCGAACGCCTCGACGCCGACTACTGGTGGCACAACATCCGCCAGCCCGTGCGTTTCGACGCTGCCGCCCGAGCAGTCATCGCCGACGGCACCAATGTACTGGTCGAGATCGGCGCCCACCCGATCCTCAAGCGCTACCTGAGCGAAGCCCTGCGCGACGCGGCGCTCGATGGCCTGATCATCGGCACCCTGGAACGCGACCTGCCGGGGCCCGTCTGCCTCGACCGCGCCATCGGCCAGACACTGCTCTCGGGCCTCGAGACCGACACCGACCACTGGTTCCCGGTAACCGGACGCCTCGCCGAGCTGCCGCGCTATCCCTGGCAACGCCAGTCCTACCGGATGCCGAGCACCTCGGACGCTCTGGGGCTGCTGGCACGCCACTACGAACACCCCCTGCTCGGTTACCGCCTGGCCCAGCACACCCTGACCTGGGAAAGCCAGCTCGACACTGGTCGACAGCCCTGGCTGGCGGATCACGTGGTCGGCGATGCCGCCATCTTCCCCGGCGCCGGCTTCGTCGAGCTGACCCTGGCCGCCGCCGCGCACTGGCGCGAAGCGGCGCCGCTCGACGTCGAGGAACTCGAGATCCAGGCGCCCCTGATGCTCGATGGCCAGCACGGCCGTCTCACCCGGCTGGCCATCGCCCCCGACGACGGCCGCGTCACCATCCACTCGCGGGAGCCGGCCGTCGGCGAGGAATGGCAGCTCCACGCCACCGCCCGCATCATGACCCAGAGCCGAGGCCTGCTGCTGGAGCGTACCGCCCCGGCCCTGCCCGACCGGGCGCCGGACCTGGAGCTGGACGAACATCTGGCGATGGCCAGTCGCCTGGGCCTGGACTATGGTCCGGCCTTCCAGGCCATCGACCGCGCCTGGATCGAGGACGACGGCGTCATCGGTCGCGTCCGCCCCACCCCGGCGATCGAGGAACAACTGGCACTGCAGCACCTGCACCCCGGTATTCTCGACAGCGCCTTCCAGCTGTTCCTGCCGCTGCTGGCCCGCGAGGGTCACGATATGCGAGGCATGGCCTTCGTCCCGGTCCGCGTGGGCCGCATCCAGTGGGCGCCGGAGGCCGGCCGCCCGGTCCTGGCCCGAGCCCGGCTGCTCAAGCGCGCGCCCTACTCCTTCACCGCCGACTTCGAGCTCTTCGACGACCGGGGCCGCGCCGTGGCGGTCGTCAGCGAGACCCGCTTCAAGGCGGTCCGCCTGACCCAATCCGCCGAGCAGGCGCTGAGCCATCTCGACGTTCGCCTGACGCCGGCACCACGCCCACAGCGTCGCCAGCCGGCCGACTTGACCGCGCTGGAAGCCGCCATGCCGGGGCTGATCGACGGCTATGCCGAGGCCACCGGACAACGCTACGCCAATGAGGTCGCCCCGCTTCTCGACCGGCTGGCCGAAGCCTTCGCCGCCGAGGCGCTGGACGGCGAGCTGCATGACGGCGTCCTCGGTCGCTCCCGCTATCAGGCGCTGGCCAGTGCGCATCCGCAGGCCCGCCCCCTGCTCGACCAGTTGCTACGCCTGCTTCAGGACGCCGGCCGCCTCGAGCCCGGCGACGAGGGCTGGACGCGCATCGAAGACGACGACGAGGTCGACGCCACCACCATCTGGCGCCTGCTGGCCCAGGACTACCCGGGCTATATCGGCCCCATCCATCGGCTCGGCCGTTTCGGGCTCAACCTGCGGGACCTGCTGGCCGGCCATCGCGATGCCGCCGACATCGGCCTCGACCGCGACCGCCTGACGCGCCTTAACCGCCAGTTGATCGGCCATGATGGCTGGCGGGCCATCGCCACGCCCCTCGGCGAGGCATTGGCCGATACCCTGGCGCAGTTGCCCGACGGGCAGCGCCTCACCTTGCTCGAGGCCGGCGTCAGTGCCCCGGCACTGGGCGAGCGACTCGCCGACCTGGTCGATCCCGATCGCTGTGACTACCGGATCCTCACCGCCGGTGAACTCGCCTGGCAGCACGCCGAGCAGTTGCGCGAGCGCCAGCCGCTGATCGAGGTCGAGTCGCTGGAAGCCCCGCATGAGCGGTCGTCGCAGGAGGCCTCGCGGCATGCCCAACTGGCTCTGGTCTCGCTGGATGTCACCAATCGCGACCTCAGCCGCCGCCTGATCGAGGCCCTTCCGGAGCGGCTCGCGCCCGGAGCCCGCATTCTGCTGCTCGGGGTCGCCCCCTCCGCCTGGCTCGATACCCTGCTGGCTGCCCCCGGCCTGGACGCCGAAGGCAATGCGCCCGCCGCCTGCGAGCTCGACGACGTCACCGACCTGCTCGCCCGTCTCGGCGCCGAACAGGTCCAGCCGCTGCCCCTGGAAGACGAGGCCGGCGCCTATCTCGTGCACGCTCGTCTGCCCGACCAGGCCAGCCAGGTCGACGACCTCGATACCTCGCCGGCCGACTACCTGCTGGTCATCGACGACACGGATCGCGCCCTCGCCGAGCGCCTCGCCGCCGACCTGGAACGCCGGGGGCATCGGGTGGCGATCGGCGACGAACACCAGGCCGCCCAGGCCGGGCATATCGTCGACCTGCGCAGCACGGGCCTCGAGCGCTGCCAGCAGGCGGCACGCTGGGCGACCGCCTTCGAAGCGCGTGACGACATGCCGACGCTGTGGCTGATCACCCGGGACGTGGCCGCCATCTGGCGCGATAGCTCCGCCCCGGACACGCACGTCAGTGACGATGCCGCCCTCTGGGGCTTCGGTCGCTCCCTGGCCAACGAGGCCCAGGACGTTCAGGTCCGCCTGCTCGACCTGCCCGGCGGCGATCTCGAGAGAGAGGCCCTCGAGGCCCTGGGCGACGAACTCGTCGACCCCGACGACGAAACCGAAGTGGCGCTCGACGCCAAGGGCACCCGCTTCGCTACCCGGCTGCGCATCCTGCCTGCACCGGGCACGGCGACGCATGAAACTCAGGCCCCGGAGGCGCCACGAGGCGCCATGACGCTCGGCTTCCCGCTGCCCGGCCAACTGCGCCATCTGGCCTGGCAGCCGACCGACCTGCCGGCACCCAGCGAGGGCGAAGTGGGCATCCGCGTCGAGGCCACCGGCCTCAACTTCCGCGATGTCATGTACACCCTGGGCCTGCTCTCCGACGAGGCCATCGAGAACGGCTTCGCCGGCCCGACGCTGGGCCTGGAATTCGCCGGCGTCGTCGAGCAGCTCGGGCCGGGCGTCGAAGGATTCGCGCCGGGCGACGCCGTGGTCGGCTTCGGTCCGGCCAGCTTCAGCGACCGGCTGGTCGCCAGCCAGTACGCCATCGCGCCCCTGCCCCGCGACATCGACTTCGCCGCGGCGGCGACGATCCCGACGACCTTCTTCACCGTCTACTACGCGCTGAAGCATCTCGCCCGCCTGTCGCCCGGCGAACACGTGCTGATCCACGGTGCCGCCGGCGGCGTCGGGCTGGCCGCCATCCAGGTGGCCCGCTGGCTGGGCGCCGAGATCCACGCCACCGTAGGGGCCGAGGAAAAACGCGACTTCCTGCGCCTGAGCGGTATCGATCGCCTCTACGATTCGCGTTCGCTGACCTTCGCCGAGGAGATCCTCGCCGACACCGACGGACGCGGCGTCGACGTGGTCCTCAACTCCCTGGCCGGCGAGGCGATCAACCAGAACCTGCGCGTGCTGCGCCCCTTCGGTCGCTTCCTGGAGCTCGGCAAGCGCGATTTCTACGAGAACACCCACATCGGCCTGCGGCCCTTCCGCAACAACCTCAGCTACTTCGGCATCGATTCCGACCAGTTGATGAAGGTCTGCCCGGACCTCACCCAGACACTGTTCAGCGAGATGATGGCGCTGTTCGAGGACGGCACTTTCACGCCGCTGCCCTATACCGCCTTCGGCAATCGCCAGGTGGTCGAGGCCTTCCGCTACATGCAGCAGGCGCGCCAGATCGGCAAGGTGGTCGTCACCCAGGACCAGCCCCTGCGCCCCGACACCGACGACACGGCGCCCCCGGCGGCACCCGACCTGCCGGCCGACGCCACCTACCTGGTCACCGGTGGCCTCGGCGGTTTCGGCCTGCGCAGCGCCCAGTGGCTGGCCGAACGCGGCGCTCGCCACCTGGTGCTGGTCGGCCGTCGTGGCGCCGCCTCACCCGAGGCCGCCGAGGGCATCGCCGCCCTCGAGGCGCAAGGCGTGTCCGTGGAAGCCGCGGCCTGCGATGTCGCCGATCACGACGCCCTGGCCGCGCTGCTCGAGCGTTGCCGTGCCGAGCACCCGCCGCTGAAGGGCATCATCCATGCCGCGGCGGTGATCGAAGACGGCCTGATCCGCAACCTCGACGAGGCGCGCATCGCCCGGGTACTGACACCGAAGATCGAGGGCGCCCGTCACCTGGACGCCCTGACCCGGGACGACGACCTGGATATCTTCGTGCTCTATTCCTCGGCGACCACCTTGTTCGGCAACCCCGGCCAGGCCAGCTACGTCGCCGCCAACCACTGGCTGGAGGCCCTGGCCGCCAGTCGTCGCGCCCAGGGCCTGCCGGCCACCTGCGTGCGCTGGGGCGCCATCGAGGACGCCGGCTTCCTGGCCCGCAACACCCGGACCCGCGACGCCCTGCAGGAGCGTCTCGGCGGTTCGGCGCTGCGCGCCGACGATGCTCTCGAGGTGCTGGGTCGCATGCTCGCCGCCCCCGGACCGAGCCTCGGCGTGCTGGAGCTCGACTGGTCGGCCCTGGCCCGCTCGCTGCCCACCGCCGATGCCCCGCGCTTTGCCGAGATCGCGCGTGCCGCCGGTGACGAAGGCCAGCAGGACGATGGCGACCAGGACCTGGCACGCCTGCTTGCCGAACTGTCTCCCGAGGAGCTCCACACCACCGTGACCGATCTGCTCAAGGCGGAACTCGCCAGCATCCTGCTGGTGGAAGAAAGCAGGATCGACGTGCACCGCTCGGTCTATGACATGGGCTTCGACTCGCTGATGGGCGTGGAACTGATGACCGCCATCGAGTCTCGCCTCGGCGTGCGCGTGCCGGTCATGGTACTCAGCGAAGCTTCGACCCTCGACAAGCTCAGCGGCGTGCTGATCGACCGCCTGACACGCGACGATATCGAAGACGACGACGGCGACGCCGAACTGGCCTCGCTGGCCGCACGCCACGGCGCCGATGCCATTGCCGACGCGCCCTCGGAGGAGGTCACTGCCCGATGAGCCAGGATGCGTCACGCAACGACCTCAAGCGTCAGCTCCTCGACGGAGCGCGCAAGCGCAAGCGTTCACGCCCCGCGCCGGATCGCCCCGACAAGTCCGAGACATCCGGCGGCGCGGTGTCGGATCGACTGACGCGTTTCGACACCCACCCGGGTTACCAGCAGCTGACCATGATGCGCGAGGCGGCACGCCGCCTCGGCCTGACGGACCCCTTCTTCCGTTGCCACCAGGGCAATGCCGGGGCCACCAGCCGCATCGACGACCGAGAGGTCATCAACTTCGCCAGCTACAACTACCTGGGCTTCTCCGGCGACCCCCGGGTCAACCAGGCCGCCATCGACGCCGTTCAACACTATGGCAGCTCGGTGTCGGCCAGCCGCATCGTCTCCGGCGAGCGGCCCATTCACGGTGAACTCGAACGCGCCATGGCCGACGCCTACCAGGTCGACGACGCCGTGGTGTTCGTCAGCGGCCACGCCACCAACGTCTCCACCCTGGGCTATCTGCTGGGGCCGGGAGACCTGATCCTCCACGACGAGTACATTCACAACAGCGCGCTGGTCGGCGCCCAGCTCTCCGGCGCTCGGCGAATGGGCTTCGCGCACAACGACGCCGACGCCCTGGAAGACCTGCTGCGCCGCCATCGTCCACAGTTCGAGCGTGTCGTGATCGTCATCGAGGGGCTCTACAGCATGGACGGCGACCTGCCCGACCTGCCGCGCTTCGTCGAGATCAAGCGTCGTCACCAGGCCTGGCTGATGGTCGACGAGGCGCACTCCTTCGGCGTGCTCGGCGAGAATGGCCTCGGCCTGCGCGAGCACTTCGACGTGCCGTCCGACGCGGTGGACATCTGGATGGGCACCATGAGCAAGACACTGGCCGGCTGTGGCGGCTACATCGCCGGTTGCCAGGCCCTGGTGGACACCCTGCGCCACCTGGCGCCGGGCTTCCTCTACAGCGTCGGCATGCCTACCCAGGTGGCAGCCCCCTCGCTCAAGGTGCTGGAGCTGATGCGCGAAGAACCGCAGCGTGCCCGGCGCCTGCGCGACATCTCGCGCTACTTCCTGGAGCACGCCCGCGCCCTGGGGCTGGATACCGGCGAAAGCATCGGCGCCGCCGTGGTCCCGGTGATCATCGGCAGCTCGGCACGCGCCGCCGGCCTCTCCCACGCCCTGTTCGAGCGAGGCATCAACGTCCAGCCGATCCTGCACCCCGCCGTGCCCGAGCAGAGCGCGCGATTGCGCTTCTTCCTCTCCTGCGAGCATACCGAACAGCAGGTCGACCAGACCCTCGACGCCCTGAACGAGGAACTCGCCCGGCTGCGGTGATTCGTCATCACCCGTTCATGCTAGCCCCACCAGGAGAGCGGATGGTGGCGGACGGCCGTGCCCACGACATAGACAAACACCAGCACGGCCAGTCCGGCTGCGCTCGCGCGCTGCCATGGGGTGCGG
The DNA here is from genome assembly GCF_029081005.1 of Halomonas elongata. Lineage (GTDB taxonomy): Bacteria > Pseudomonadota > Gammaproteobacteria > Pseudomonadales > Halomonadaceae > Halomonas > Halomonas elongata_B. Next base: position 24,808 of record NZ_JAJQTQ010000008.1, read on the forward strand.
CCACGCTTGAGGGCAACGGTCCCCAGCCCGATGTAGACCAGCAGACCGATGAGCTTGGCGGCCAACCAGGGATGCTGGTGTGGCCAGAAGCGCAGCAGCAGCATCAGCCACACCCCGAAGGCCAACAGAGCGGTATCGATCAGGTGAGGAAGGACACGCACCCACCTTTTCTGCAATTGCGATGATGCCGATACCGACCACCAGGCTCTCAATACGAACAAGGCCAGACTCAAGACGGCCATCGTCATGTGCAGATGCTTGATCAGCCAATAGAGCGACATGCTTCCTCCGTCATCCCGGCTTGCCATCGACTCGCGGCCTTGCCAGCAGCATGGTGTAATGCCACACGAAGAGCGCGAACGCCAGCACCCAGCACAGCGCGCTCAGGCTCAAAGTCCACTGCATCACCTGTGGCCACAGCACCGGGGCCAGGGCACGCAGCATGGCTGCCAGCCCCAGAGCCCCCAGCGCCACATCCATTCCCGGCAGAGTCTCGATCGGCCGACCGGTATGCCCCAGGGAGACACGCGCCATCATGGCCATCATCATGGTCCCCATGCCGCCCACCGTGATGGTATGCAGCGCCAGCGACGGTGCAAGCAATTTCAGTGCCGCCAATCCCCACATCGCCAGCCCCACGCACATCAGGGCATAACTGAGGTGAAGCCCCCACAGCAGGGGTTCATGCAGGCAGTACCGCCCTTCCCAACGGCTCAGTCGCCACGCATTGAGTCCTGCCGCCAACAGCGATACGCCGGCCCATGCCCCGCCGGGCAGAGCGACGCCGAAGCTTGCCAGTTGCAGGCATACCAGCAGCACGACCATGCCTATGGCGGAAACCTCCAGCCACTTCAGCCGCGCTACCTGTGTTCGCCCCAGTCGCCGAGCCGTGAAGAACGGAATGACTCGGCCGCCCAGCACCACCATCAGCAGCACGATCAACAGGACCGTCAGGTGAGCGGCACTCCGGATCATCGAGGCATCGCCTCGCAGAATTCCCAGATGCATCAAGGCGTTGGCCAGAAACAGCACACCGAGTACCGGCACAAAGATCAGGTTGCGCCATTGCCGTGCACCAATCACCGCATGCGCCATTACCAGCATCACCGCCGGCAGCAGGGCCAGGTCCACCAGCGCCGGTATGAGGGCAGCCCCTTCGGGCGGAAACGCCAGGATGAACCGGCCGGCAAGCCACAATGCCACCAGCCCCGCCAGCGGCCATCCATGCACACCTCGTCGACCGGTCCATGTCTGCACGGCGGTGAGCAGAAAACCGATCACGATGGCCATGCCGAAACCGAACAGCATCTCATGCTGGTGCCACCACAGCAGGCCTCCATACGGCCCGATCAGGATCTCCCCCTGCAAGAAGGCCCCCCAGATCACCATCGCCATCAGACTGAAGACCGCCCCCAGAAGGAAGAAGGGCCGGAAGGCCAACTGCAAAAGAGGCATGTCGCTGACCCGGGCGAGCGAAATCGACCGGGTGGAGTTCTTGGCCATAACCGTTTTCCCCTGCGTCGCGCCGCCTTATATCGTTTTTGATTCCGAGCCGGCAGTACTCGAACTTCCCGTCGGCCAGATGGTGCGCTAGAACCTCTGCTGCCCGCCCTCCAGACGGCGATCGAACTGTAAATCGTGCGGCATGACAGACAACGCCTTGTGAGTGGGAGTGATGGACAACCAGGCACCCTATGACACGCCCTTCGGTCGCGCCTAGCCCCTACTGCATCAATACACGATCGACATCCTCATCGAGCTCGACGCCCTCCACGCCGATCTCGGCCGCCAGCGCCAGCAGGTAGTGGCGCAGGGCACGACGCGAGGCCTGTTCACGCAGGCAGTGACGCACCCGATCGACGATCCGTTCGAAGGCCGGCTCGCGGCCCTCGACGCGCCGGTCGATGACCACCACGTGCCAACCATAGCGCGAGGCCAGCGGCCGGTCGTGGAGCCCCTCGGGCAAGTGCTGCAGAGCGCGGTCGAGCTCGGGCACCGTCTGACCGGGTTGCAGCCAGCCCAGCTCACCGCCCTGATCCTTCGAGGGGCAGGCGGAATGGCGCTGGGCAAGTTCGGTAAAGCGCTCGGGATGTTCGGCCAACTGCTCGATGAGACGCCTTCCCAGCCGATAGCCGGCGTCACGCCCTTCGGCATCGTCCGGTGCCGCCGCCAACAGCACATGGCGCACCTCGCGGCGAGTCGGCTCACGGAATCGTTCGGGATGGGCCGCGTGAAAGCGTCGGCAGTCCGCCTCGGTGGGCTCGGGTACCTCGAGTTCGCGCTCCAGCAAGGCGGCGATAGCCGCTTCGATGTCGTCTTGCGAGTTCACCGCCAGCCCCAGATGACCGGCCCGCTGGCACAGCAGCTCGCGCACCACCAGCGCCCGGGTGGCCTTGAAGTGGGCGTCGCCGGCGCTGTCGGCCGGGTGGTATTGCATCTCGCGGGCGATCTCGTCCTCCTCGATCGGCGTCTCGCCGACCCAAATGGAGGACGCCGTCGCGCCTCCGGGAAGCTGCTCGATAGCGATCTCTTGCATGGTCGTGTCTCCCGGGAATATCGGTCAGGCCCGGCGGCGAACGATCTGGTAGCGCCGGGCGATGTAGCCCAGCGGTGCGCTCCAGACGTGCACCAGGCGGGTGAAGGGGAAAACCAGGACGATGGTCAGGCCAACGAAGATATGCAGCTTGTAGATCCAGCCGATACCGACCAGATAGTCCGCGGCACCGCCCTGGAAGAAGACGATGGCCTGAGCCCAGTGGGCAAGCCGGAGCATCGCACCGCCATCCAGGTGGCCCAGCGCCGGAATGATGGTGAGCAGTCCCAGTGTCACCTGCACCACCAGCAGCAGGATGATGACGGTGTCCATGAAGCTCGACGAGGCCTTGACCCGTGCATTGGTCAAGCGTCGCCAGGCCAGCATGGCACCACCGGCCAGGCACATTACCCCGGCGATGCCGCCCACCAGGATGGCGACCACCTGCTTGGTACCGGCACTCATGAAGGGCGCATAGACCCAGTGCGGGGTCAGCAGACCGACCAGGTGGCCGAAGAAGATCACCAGGATGCCGATATGAAAGAGATTGCTGGCCAGACGCATACGGCTCGACGACAGCATCTGGCTGGAGCCGGTCTTCCAGGTGTACTGGCCATGATCGAAACGCAGCAGGCTGCCGATGAGGAAGACGCTGCCGGCGAGATAGGGGTAGAGCCCGAACAGCAGGGTGTTGAAATAACTCATGACGGATCTCCTTGTGGCCGCACGGACGGGTCGAGAACCCGTACCGCCTCACTGTGCGTCGCCCGCTTGCGCTCGGCGAGCCGCCGCCCCTCGGCGGACTGCAGGGCGCAGTCCTGGTCGGATTCGGCGGAGAAACGCACTGCCTCCTCTTCCCAGACCGCATCCAGCGCCTCAGGAGTAGTGTCGGGTGCCTCCTGCTTCACCGTCTCACGATGCGCATCGACATCGCCCTCGGCGCCGATCAGCCCCAGCAAAGCCAGGGGCACCAGGGCGTGGTCGGCCTCGCGCTCCTCCAGACGAGCGGTGAGCCGCGCCAGAATATGGCGGATCTCGCCTAGCCAGCGGCCGATCTCGGCCTCCGAGCGGGTGGAAAGATACTCCAGGAACAACGGCAGGTAGTCCGGCAGCTCGCGGGCATCGAGCTCGAAGCCCGCGGCGCGATACTCGCCGAGCAGGTCGACCATGGCCTGGCCTCGGTCACGGGATTCGCCGTGGACATGCTCGAACAACAACAGCGAGGTGTTGCGACCGCGATCGAACAGCGCCACGTACTCGGCCTGCAGGTCCAGGAGATCGGCGTCCAGCAACCGCCGGCACCAGTCCGTCAGGGAAGTACGCAGCGCCGGTCGCCAGCGCCGTTCGGCATCGAGGATCACGATCATCTCCGGCGCGGCGGCCTGGAGTTCTCCGGTGGGGTAATCGAGCAGCCTGGCCAGCACGCGCAGGCTGCGCATGCCGCCTGCCGGATCGGGGTATGACATCGCTGCTTCAGCCATGACGACTCTCCTCGGTCTGCGCTTGGGGATCAAAGACCTCCACCGGCTGGACCAGGGTGGTCGTCTGCCGCCGGCCGCCGAACAGGCCGGCATCACTGTCGCCACCCTGGCAGCCATCGCCGAAGCTGAAGCCACAGCCACCACGTTCGCCGAAAGCCTCGGTAGCCAGCTCGCGGTGGCTGGTGGGAATCACGAAGCGATCCTCGTAGTTGGCAATGGCCAGGTAGCGGTACATCTCCTCCACCTGAGCCTCGGTCAACCCGACCTCGTCGAGCACCTCGTCTCTCGACTCGCCTTCCACATGCTTGCCACGCATGTAGACGCGCATCGCCATCAGCCGCTTGAGGGCCAGCACCACAGGCTCCTCCTCGCCGGCGGAAAGCATGTTGGCCAGGTACTGCACCGGGATGCGCAACGACTCGATCTTCGGCAGCACCCCGTCGTACTCGACCTGGCCTGCCTCGGCGGCGGACTGGATCGGCGACAGCGGCGGCACGTACCAGACCATCGGCAAAGTGCGATACTCGGGGTGCAACGGCAGTGCCAGGCCCCAGTCCATGGCCAGTTTGTAGACCGGCGAGGCCTGGGCGGCGGCGATGACGTTGTCGGCAATGCCATCCTGCTTCGCCTGGGCGATCACCTCCGGGTCGTGGGGATCGAGGAATATCTGGCGCTGGCGATGGTAGAGATCGCGCTCGTCGACGGCACTGGCCACTTCCTCGATGCAGTCGGCATCGTAGAGCAGCACACCCAGATAGCGGATGCGCCCCACGCAGGTTTCGGAACAGACCGTAGGCTGGCCGGCCTCGATGCGTGGATAGCAGAAGATGCACTTCTCGGACTTGCCGCTCTTCCAGTTGTAATAGATCTTCTTGTAGGGGCAGCCGGAGATGCACATCCGCCAGCCACGGCACTTGTCCTGATCAATCAGCACGATGCCGTCCTCCTCGCGCTTGTAGATCGCCCCGCTCGGGCAACTCGCCACGCAAGTGGGGTTCAGGCAGTGCTCGCACAGCCGCGGCAGATACATCATGAAGGTGTTTTCGAACTGGCCGTAGATATCGGCCTGCACCTGTTCGAAGTTGGCGTCGCGGCGACGCTTGGCGAATTCGGTGCCGAGAATCTCCTCCCAGTTGGGCCCCCACTCGATCTTGTTCATGCGCTGGCCCGAGATCAGCGAGCGCGGCCGCGCGGTGGGCTGGTGCTCGCCCTGCTTAGCGTTGTGCAGGCGCTCATAGTCGAAGGTGAACGGCTCGTAGTAGTCATCGATCTCCGGCAGGTCGGGGTTGGCGAAGATGTTCGCCAGCACCCGCCACTTGCCGCCGATACGCGGTTCGATGCGGCCATCCTGGCGACGCAACCAGCCGCCCTTCCACTTGTTCTGGTTCTCCCATTCCTTGGGATAACCGATGCCGGGCTTGGTCTCGACGTTGTTGAACCAGGCGTACTCCATGCCCTCGCGGCTGGTCCAGACGTTCTTGCAGGTCACCGAACAGGTGTGACACCCGATGCACTTGTCGAGGTTGAGCACCATGCCGACTTGCGAGCGAATCTTCATTTCACGGCCTCCTGCTGGTAGTCGTTGCCTTCACCGTCCAGCCAGTCGATGTGCTTCATCTTGCGCACCAGCACGAACTCGTCGCGGTTGGAACCGACGGTGCCGTAGTAGTTGAAGCCGTAGGCAAGCTGCGCATAGCCGCCGATCATGTGGGTCGGCTTGGGACACACCCGGGTGACCGAGTTATGGATGCCGCCACGGGTGCCGGAGACTTCAGAGCCCGGCACGTTCACGTTGCGTTCCTGGGCGTGGTACATCATCACCATGCCGTTCTTGACCCGCTGGCTGACCACCGCCCGGGCGGCGATGGAACCGTTGACGTTGTACAGCTCGATCCAGTCGTTGTCCTCGATGCCTACCTCGGCGGCGTCGTCCTCGGAGAGCCAGACCACCGGCCCGCCACGATTCAGCGTCAGCATCAGCAGGTTGTCGGAGTAGGTGGAGTGGATTCCCCACTTCTGGTGAGGCGTGATGAAGTTCAACGCCTTGCTCGGGAAGCCGTTGTCGGCCGGCGGCTCGACGTACTTCGCCGCCTTGGTATTGATCGGCGGGCGATAGACCAGCAGGCTCTCGCCGAAGGCACGCATCCAGGCGTGATCCTGGTAGAACTGCTGGCGACCGCTGATGGTGCGCCACGGAATCAGTTCATGGACATTGGTGTAGCCGGCATTGTAGGAAACGTGCTCGTCCTCGAGCCCCGACCAGGTGGGGCTGGAGATGATCTTGCGCGGCTGGGCGACGATGTCCCGGAAGCGGATCTTCTCCTCTTCCTTGTTGACGGCCAGATGGCTGTGGTCGCGTCCGGTGATCTTCGACAGCGCACCCCAGGCCTTCACCGCCACCTGACCGTTGGTCTCCGGAGCGAGCGTCAGCACGGTCTCGGCGGCATCGATGGCGCTCTCGATGCAGGGACGCCCTTTGGCCGGACCCTCGAGCTTGCGCCGGTTCAATTTTCCGAGCAGTTCGACTTCCTTGTCGGTGTTCCAGCTGATGCCCTTGCCGCCGTTGCCGAGCGCTTCAAGCGCCGGACCGAGCGAGGTGAAGCGCTCATAGGTGGCCGGGTAGTCGCGCTTGACCTCGATCAACGTCGGCAGGGTCTTGCCGGGTACCGGCTCGCACTCGCCGCGCTTCCAGTCACGCACCTCGACCTGGCCAAGCTCCCCGGGAGAATCGTGCTGCAACGGCAGGGTGACCAGATCGGTCTCCTTGCCCAGATGGCCCACGCAGACCCGGGAAAAAGCCTTGGCGATCCCCTTGTAGATCTCCCAATCGCTGCGCGACTCCCAGGCCGGGTCGGTGGCCGCGGTCAACGGGTGGATGAAGGGATGCATGTCGGAGGTGTTGAGATCATCCTTCTCGTACCAGGTCGCCGTGGGCAGCACGATGTCCGAATAGAGGCAGGTGGTCGACATCCGGAAATCCAGGGTCACCAGCAGGTCGAGCTTGCCCTCGGGTGCCGCGTCGTGCCACTTCACCTCCTCGGGCTTGGCGCCGCCCTCCTCGCCCAGGTCCTTGCCCTGGAGACCGTTGCGGGTGCCCAGCAGATACTTGAGCATGTACTCGTGACCCTTGCCCGAACTGCCCAGCAGATTGGAGCGCCAGATGAACATGTTGCGCGGGAAGTTCCGGGGATCGTCGGGATCCTCGGCGGCGAATGCCAGCTCGCCGCTCTTCAAGCACTCGACGACATAGTCGGCGGTAGACTGCCCCGCTTCGGCGGCGGATTTGGCCAGGTGCAGCGGGTTGGTCGCGAGCTGCGGCGCGGATGGCAGCCAGCCCATGCGCTCGGCGCGCACATTGAAGTCGATCAAGCTGCCCTGGTAATCAGCCGGATTGGCCAGCGGCGAGAGGATCTCCTTGATCTCGAGCTTCTCGTAGCGCCACTGCGAGGAATGGTTGTAGAAGAAGGAAGTAGAGTTCATGTGCCGCGGCGGGCGAGTCCAGTCCAGGCCGAAGGCCAGCGGCAGCCAGCCGGTCTGCGGGCGCAGCTTCTCCTGACCCACATAGTGGGCCCAGCCGCCGCCGCTCTGACCGATGCAGCCACACATCACCAGCATGTTGATCAGGCCACGGTAGTTCATGTCCATGTGGTACCAGTGGTTCATGCCGGCACCGACGATGATCATCGAACGCCCACGGGTCTTGTCGGCGTTGTCGGCGAACTCGCGGGCGATACGCGCGGCCTGCTCGGCGGGCACGCCGGTGATCTTCTCCTGCCAGGCCGGCGTGTAGGGGCGAATCTGATCGTAGGCGGTGGCGCCATCGTCGTCGCCCTCCTGACCGAAACCACGATCGATACCATAGTTGGCGCACATCAGGTCGAACACGGTGACCGCCAGCACCTCGCCACCGTCGGCCTTCTTGAGGCGCTTGGCGGGCAAGCAATGGAACAGCAGCTCGTCGCTGCCCCCTTCATTGGCGACGTGCGTGAAGTGCTCATGGGCGATGCCGCCGAAGTAGGGAAAGGCCACCCGGGCCACCTCGTCATGGTGCTCGGCCAGCGTCAACAGCGGCTTGATCTCCGCGCCGTCGGCATCGCGCGACTCGAGGTTCCACTTGTTCTTTGCGTGTGCATCGTCGCCGTTCTTTTCGCCCCAGCGGAAGCCGATGGAACCGTGCGGCACCACCAGCTGATCGCGGGTCTCGTCCCAAGCCAGGGTCTTCCACTCGGGATTGTTGGCCTGCCCAAGGCTGGCCTCGAAGTCGCTGGCGCGCATCTGGCGCCCCGGCGCATAGCTGCCGTCCTCGCGAGGCTCGAGCTCGACCAGCAAGGGCATGTCGGTGTAGCGCCGCACATAGTCGGTGAAGTAGTCGCTGGGCTTGTCGAGGTGGAATTCCTTGAGGATGACATGGCCCATGGCCATGGCCAGGGCGGCATCGGTGCCCTGTTTGGCAGAGAGCCACTCGTCGGTGAGCTTGGACACCTCGGCATAGTCCGGCGTGATGGAAACGGTCTTGGTGCCCTTGTAGCGCACCTCGGTGAAGAAGTGCGCATCCGGGGTACGCGTCTGGGGCACATTGGAGCCCCAGGCGATGATATAGCCCGAGTTGTACCAGTCGGCGGACTCCGGCACATCGGTCTGCTCGCCCCAGGTCTGGGGACTGGCCGGCGGAAGGTCGCAGTACCAGTCGTAGAAGCTCATGCACACACCACCGATCAGCGACAGATAGCGGCTGCCGGCGGCATAGCTGACCATCGACATGGCAGGAATCGGCGAAAAACCGATGATGCGATCCGGGCCGTACTGCTTGGCGGTGTAGACGTTGGAGGCAGCGATCAGCTCATTGAGCTCGTCCCAGTCGGCCCGCACGAAGCCACCCATGCCGCGGGCCTGCTTGTAGCGCCGAGCACGCTCCGGATCCTCGACGATCGACGCCCAGGCCTCGACCGGGTCACGCTGTTCGGTCAACGCCTCGCGCCACAGCTCGAGAAGCGGCTTGCGGATCAACGGGTGCTTCAGGCGATTGGCGCTGTACAGGTACCAGGAGTAGCTGGCCCCACGCGGGCAGCCACGTGGCTCATGATTGGGCAGGTCGGGCCGGGTGCGCGGATAATCGGTCTGCTGGGTCTCCCAGGTGACCAGGCCGTTCTTGACATAGATTTTCCAACTGCATGAGCCGGTGCAGTTCACCCCGTGGGTCGATCGCACGATCTTGTCGTGCTGCCAGCGCTGACGATAGCCGTTCTCCCAGCCTCGAGTTTCCTCGCGAAGCTCTCCATGACCCTGGGAGAAGGGAACTCGGGCCTTGCGAAAGAAGTTCAGCCGATCAATGAAATGGCTCATGGTGGCTCTCCAGGCTCCTCGAAATCTGCATGACCGCCGGGATCCGCCCGTTCATGGGTTGGCCGGCCATCCCAGCGTGGTCATCGTGGGTAAGGATTCTGGGCGATCAAAACGCCGATTACTGCCTGGTTACCCCTATATCGTCCGCTTCTACCTCCAAGGTGATACACGTCGCCTCCTCCATTGGCAGATGAATGAAGGACGTCCGCGTCAGCATCGAAAAGAGCCCCACCCAGGGGCATGCCTGATGGGGGAACCGCCAATCAACTAAGGTATAGTGGCGCCCATCGCTCAAGTATTCTCTGGAACCCCGATGAAACTGTTACAGCGCTCTCTGTCGGCCCGCATCACGGCTTCATTGCTGACGATCAGCGCCATCGCGTTGATCAGCATCGCCGTGACCACCTGGATCGCCAGCGGCAATCGAGGGGATGCCGCCACTATCAACTGGGCCGGGTCGTTGCGCATGAACACCTACCAGGTGGTCACCGCTCTGCAGCGCTACCAGCATCAGCCCGATGCCGCACAGCGCCAGCATGTCGCGGAGATGACGGAGCGTTTCACTGAGCGACTGGGCAATCCGCAACCGATCGATTCCCTGCGGATATCCGATAAGCATCCAATACGCACTCACTACCAGCAACTCGAACGTCACTGGCAGAACCGGCTGGCTCCACGGATCGCCGCCACCATCGACGGCGATACCGAGATTGACCCGCTACTCTCCGAGCTGGAACGCCAGGTGGACGGCATCGACCAGATGGTTTCGCTGCTCGAGCAGCATAGTGACACCAAACTCCAGCGCCTCACGATGCTACAGCTATTCTTCCTGGCGCTGACGGCCATGGTCGTCGCCATCGCCCTCTACGACATCCGCCACAACCTGGTGCGCCCGCTGCGCCAACTGGTGGTACTGGCGCGCGAAACCAGCCGGCAAAATTTCAACCATCGCAGTCACTTGCAGGGCGATGACGAGCTGGCCATGCTCGGCCGAGCCCTGGACAGCATGGCTGAGGAACTTGGCACCAGTTATGCCGAGCTTCAGGACCGGGTATCACGCAAGAAGCAGGAGCTGGCCCGCAGCAACGCTGCCATGCAGATACTGCATGACGGCAGCCGGGCCCTCTACGGTGGCGGCAACGACCTGTGCACCAGTGCCGCTCCCATGTTGCGCCGTCTGGAGGAACTGCTCGAGATCGGCCCGATCGGGCTATCGCTGCATGATCCCTTCGATCATCGCGAAGTCCCCATTCTCGTCACCCAATCACCATCCCGGCCGGCCTACTGCCGCGATCACGACTGCAATGCCTGTCTGCTCGATCCCAGTCCCGAGGTATTCACCGAAACGGGCAGCGAAGGACTCGAGCGTCTACTACTGCCCGTGAGTGTCGGCACCACGCTGCTCGGGACCCTCGAAGTTTACTATCCCGCCGACCTCGGGCTCACCGACAGCACTCGACGCCTGCTCAATGCCCTCACCGATCAACTGGCCACGGCAGTCTATCTGCAGCGACGCATCGAGCAGCAACAGCAGGTGACGCTGATGAACGAGCGGACCATCATCGCCCGTGAACTGCACGACTCCCTCGCCCAGTCGCTGTCCTACCTGAAGATCCAGGTCGCCCGCCTGGAACGCATGCAGTCCAAGGGCCTGTCTCGAGAGGATCAGGCGCCGGTGTTCGACGAGCTGCGCACCGGGCTTGACAGCGCCTACCGCCAGTTGCGCGAGCTGCTCACGACCTTCCGACTACGCTTCGACAGCCCGGGCCTGCAGAGCAGTCTGAGCCAGACCGTCGCAGAGTTCAGCGAACGCCTGGGCTTTGCCGTGGAATTCGATTTCGACGTACCGCCGCAACTGCTCAACCCCAACGAAGAAATCCACGTGCTGCAGATCGTCCGCGAGGCCCTAGCCAACATCCTCAAGCATGCCCGTGCCCACTGGGCCCGCATCAGTGTTCGTTTCGTCGAGGCTCACCTGAGAGTCATCGTCGAGGACGATGGCGTCGGCCTGGAAAGCGATGCTTCTCCGCCCATGCACCATGGCCTGGTGATCATGCGCGATCGTGCCGATACCCTGGGAGGCAATCTCCAGGTGCGCAGGCGCGATGTCGGCGGTACCCTCGTAGCCCTCGATTTCACCCCGCAGACGGCTCGGCTGATTGCCCAGCAGACAGCCTGAGCGTCGCCGGCCAGCCAGAGATTCGCCAGATGACTCAGTCTCACGACACCGCCAGCATCCTGATCATCGACGACCACCCGTTGCTTCGACGCGGCGTGCTCCAGTTACTCGAGCTCGAGGACGACCTGGTCCTCGTCGGCGAGGCGGGTACGCCCGCAGAAGGCCTGCGACTGGCCGACGAATGCGACCCCGACCTGATTCTGCTCGACCTCAACATGCCCGACATGGACGGCATCGAGACCCTCAAGCGACTGCGCGCCAACGAGTTCGCCGGACGCATCGTGATCTTCACCGTTTCCGATCACGAGGAAGACGTGGTCGCCGCCCTGCACGCCGGCGCCGACGGCTATTTGCTCAAGGACATGGACCCGGACGACATGGTCCACCAGCTACGCCAGGCGGCGCTGGGCCGCATGGTGATCAGCGACAGCCTGGCCTCGCTGCTCGCCGAAGCATTGCGCAATCAGAAAGGCCAGCCTGCCGCTCCGGACATTCATAGCCTGACCCAGCGCGAGCGGGAGATCCTGCGCGAACTGGCCGCGGGCCTGTCCAACAAGCTGATCGCCCGCCGACTCGATATCACCGAAGGCACGGTCAAGGTGCACGTCAAACATCTGCTCAAGAAGCTCAACCTGCGCTCTCGGGTCGAAGCGGCCGTATGGGCCGTACAGGAAGGCATTGGTAGATAAGGGGAAATACCTCCGATGATCCGACCCGCGCTCCTGGCCTGTCCCGTAACGCCGACATGTCTTCCAACTCCTTGATCCAGCGGAAAAACGACGCCTCCCACCTCTACCTCCAAGGAGGTATTTAGCTGATTTCACGGCGTTTTTGACGCATTTCTCCGTCGCCATCTCCGGCGTATCTTTCCCGACAAAGCCCCTCACGGGGCCCATCGTGAATATCAGGGGGAAATACGTCATGGACCGAGAGCGTGTCGACGCTGCCCGCCGTTCAGACGAGCACGGTCTTCCAGGCAGACCCAACGCCGATATCGAGCACTGGGATGTCGAGGATACGGCGTTCTGGGAGACCCACGGGAGCCGGGTCGCCAATCGCAATCTGTGGCTTTCCATACCCAGCCTGGCGATGGGGTTCGCCATCTGGATGATGTGGGGCATGATCACCACGCAAATGCAGAACCTGGGCTTCCCCTTCACGGTGGACCAGCTCTTCACCTTGACCGCCATCAGCGGCCTCTCCGGCGCTACCCTGCGGATCCCCGCTTCCTTCATGATCCGTATCGCCGGCGGCCGCAACACCATCTTTCTGACCACCGCCCTGCTGATGATTCCGGCCCTGGGCACCGGTCTCGCCCTGATGAACCCGCAAACGCCCTTCTGGGTCTTTCAAGCCTTGGCCCTGCTCTCGGGCATCGGTGGTGGCAACTTCGCCTGCTCCATGAGCAACATCTCGACCTTCTTCCCGAAAGCGCAGCAAGGCTATGCATTGGGCATGAACGCCGGACTGGGCAACTTCGGCGTCACCACCATGCAGATCCTGATCCCCCTGGTGATGACTGTCGGCCTGTTCGGTATTCTCGCCGGCGCCCCCATGCCGCTGCAAAGCGCCAGCGGAACGCTGATCGGGCGCATCGAGGCCGGCACCGATGCCTGGATACAGAACGCCGCCCTGATCTGGCTAGTGTTTCTGATTCCTCTGGCCCTCGCCTGCTGGTTCGGCATGAACAACCTGCGCACCATCACTCCCCAACCAGGGAGTCCCGCATCGGCCTTCGGCAAGATACTCGGCTTCTATGGCGTGGGCATCGTCACCTCGGTGGTGGGCGTACTGACCCTGGGCTGGGTCAGCATGTGGATCGCCTTGCCGCTCACCATCCTGCTGACGCTCGCCGCACTGCGTTCGTTGCCCGGCAACATCAAGCCGGCCATCCAGCAGCAATTCGCCATCTTCTCGAACAAGCACACCTGGTCGATGACGGTGCTCTATATTCTCACCTTCGGCTCTTTCATCGGCTTTTCCGCTGCCTTGCCACTTTCCATCAACGTCATCTTCGGCAACATGATGGACGTGGCCGCCGATGGCAGCCTGGCCCGGGTCCCCAACCCGGATGCCCCCAGCGCCCTGACCTGGTCCTGGATGGGTGCCTTCGTGGGCGCCCTGATTCGCCCGGTGGGCGGCTGGATCTCCGACAAGGTCGGCGGCTCCATCGTCACCCAGATCATCTCGGCCATCATGGTGGTGGCCTCCGTCGCGACCGGCTATGTGATGATGCTGGCCTACAACGCCACCGATCCGAACCAGTATTTCTGGATATTCCTGGCACTGTTCATCGTGATGTTCGCGGCCAGCGGCATCGGCAACGGCTCCACCTTCCGCAGCATCGGCGTGATCTTCGATACCCAGCAGAAGGGGCCGGTGCTGGGCTGGAGTTCGGCGATTGCCGCCTATGGGGCCTTCATCGCCCCACAAGTGATTGGCGGGCAGATCAAGGCCGGTACTCCAGAGCTCGCCATGTACGGTTTCGCCGTTTTCTATGCGCTTTGTCTGGTAGTGAACTGGTGGTTCTATCTGCGCAGCAACGCCTACGTGAAGAACCCCTGATATCGATGTCGTGACGACAACTGCAACGATTGCAGCACCTAACCCCAAGGCAGGAGACTCAGGAAATGGCCTCCCATCGCTTCAAGCAGAATTCGATTCTGGTGGCCAATACGTTCGCCTTCACCATGTGCTTCATGGTGTGGACGATGTTCGGCGAAATCGGCGTACCCATCGCCGAGCAGCTCGACCTCAACGGCACCCAGTTCGGCATTCTGACCGCGGTTCCCATCCTGACGGGGTCGCTGAGCCGTCTTCCCCTCGGTGCCATGACCGACCGCTATGGTGGCCGACCGGTGTTTCTTTCCGTGCTGATCGCCGTGATGCCCGCCATCTGGTTGACCCAGTTCGCTACGCAATACTGGCAACTGCTGGCCTTGGGCGCCTGCATCGGCCTGGTCGGCGGCAACTTCTCGGTAGGCATCACCTATACCGCCAAGTGGTTCGAGAAAGACCGTCAGGGCCTGGCCATGGGCATCTTCGGTGCCGGCAACGCCGGTGCCGCCATCACCAAGTACATCGCGCCCACGGTGATCATCATGCTGGGCTGGCAATCGGTACCCAATCTCTATGCGGCGATCATGCTGGTCACCATCCTGCTGTTCTGGTTCTTCACCTATAGCGACCCGGCTCATCGACGTTCCCAGGGAACATCGCTACGCGAACAGGTAAAGGTGCTCAACGATCCCAGGGTATGGAAATACTGCCAGTATTACTCGGTCGTGTTCGGTGGCTACGTGGGGGTCTCGCTGTGGCTGACTCGTTACTACATGAACGAGTACGGCCTGGGCATCCAGTTGGCGGCGCTGATCGCCACCGTCTTCGTACTGCCCTCCGGCGTGATTCGCGCCTTCGGCGGCTGGCTTTCCGACCGTTTCGGTGCCCATACCGTCACCTGGACCTGCATGTGGGCCAGCCTGATCGCCCTTTTCATCATGTCCTACCCGACAACCCATTACAGCGTGCAGGCCGCCGGCGGCCAGGGTACCGTGGAATTCGGCTTCGGCATTCCGGCATGGCTGTTCACGGCGGCACTGTTCGTGGTGGGTATCGCCTGGGGCATCGGCAAGGCCTCGGTGTTCAAGTACCTATCCAACGAGTACGACGAAAACCTGGGCCTCGTCTCCGGCATCGTCGGGTTGGCCGGCGGACTGGGCGGCTTCCTCCTGCCGATCATGTTCGGGGCCCTGGTCGATCTCACCGGCGTGGCCACCACGGTGTGGATGCTCTGCTTCGGCGTGACCCTGGTCTCCATCATCTGGATGTGGTGGACCGAACGCCGGGTTCCCATCCTGACGCGCGAAGAAGCCCTCACCCCCTCAGCCACTCGCTAACGGGAGCCCGAACATGAAGATAACCTCAATCATCCTCCTGCCCATCACGCGCACCGCTGGCTGGAAGGAACTGCAGCGACGCAGGCCTTCCATCCCCACGCTGGCTTGGTGTCTGGTACTCCCCATGTCGTTGCTGCCGCCGATACTCCTCTACTACGCCGGCACCCATTATGGCGATGATTTCATGGCCGGCTTCGGCGATCGCCAGTGGCGCTTCATCACCACCATCCTGTTTCTGGCCGAACTGCTGACCTTCTTCGTTATGGGCTGGCTGATCCACGCCGTGGTCAATGCGACACGCGAGCTATCGATCGACTACCAGAATGCCTACTTGCTGGCCGCCCTGGCGCCGCTGCCGATGTGGTCCGCCTCGATACTGCTGCTGATCCCCAGCCTCCTGCTCAATGTCTTCGCGGAGCTAGTGGCCCTGGCCCTTTCCTGCAGCCTGATCTACCACGGTCTGCAGGCACTCTGCGAACGTCGCACCAACGATGTGATCACCATGTCGGCCACCTACACGATCATGGCCGCGGGCGTGCTCGCCTGGGGATTATTGCTGGGCATCATCCTGGCCTTTTAAATGACAGAACGACACTGGCCAGACATTCATGCCTGGCCAGTGTCTTGAGACGCATGCCCTTCAGCCCACCCGGGCGACTCTGCAAGCGGAAGGTTCGTGGATCACGAGCGCTGGAAAGAGCCCCTCGGCGACATGCCGTTGCAGGTCGAAATCTGGATGAGCCACCCGACCCTCGACGCCCTGAACGAGGAACTCGCCCGGCTGCGGTGATTCGTCAACGATGGTCCATCCGTCCATGCAAGGCCCGGCTCATCATGCCGGGCCTTGTTCGTTCAGGCGGGATGGGGTCCGGGAAATCGATGTGCCGCTTGAGCGGGGCATGCGTCTACGTCATACCCCCATGCAGACCGATCGCTGTCACCCCCATGGCACGGGCGGTTAAGGTAGCGAGCCATGCGCCGGGGACATCCCGGAGACGACATAAAAAGTGGAGAGATGCCCATGATCCATCACATGCGGCCCCTGGTTTTCTGGCCGACCTTTCTCATCCTGCTCACCGCCGTGATCGGTAGCCTGGTCGATCTGGAGGCCTTTCTCGGCTTCACCAGCCAGCTCAACGACGCCATCCTGGCACGCTTCTCCTGGCTGTTCAGCCTGGGCAGCCTCTATCTGCTGGTGCTCGCCGTGGTGGTGTATGTCTCGCCGCTCGGACGCATCCGCATCGGTGGTGAGGATGCCGAGCCGCTGCTGTCGAGAACCCGTTGGTTCTCCATCACGCTGTGCACCACCCTGGCGGTCGGCGTGCTGTTCTGGACCACCGCCGAACCGCTCTATCACCTGATGGGGCCACCCGAATCGCTGGGCATGGAGGCCGGTTCCTCCGAGGCGGCGCTGTTCGCCATGTCGACCATGTTCCTGCACTGGACCTTCACGCCCTATGCCATCTACGCGGTCCCGGCACTGATCTTCGCCCTGGCGTTCTACAACCGCCGCCAGAAGTTCTCGATCAGCAGCATGCTCGAGCCGGTCTTCGGCCCGCGCATCACACGCTTCTCGGGGCTGATCGACGCCCTGGCGCTGTATTCCCTGGTGGCCGGCATGGCCGCGACCCTCGGCACCGGCGCCATCACCCTGGCCGGCGGCATCGGCCAGTACATCGAGGGCGACACCAGCCCGCTGCGCCTGGGCCTGATCATCTCGGTGATCGTGGTCACCTTCGTGCTCTCGGCCGCCAGCGGCCTGAAGAAGGGCATCGCCCGGCTCTCGGCGCTCAATGCCTGGCTGCTGCTGGTGCTCGGCCTGTTCGTCTTCGTGTTCGGCCCCACGGCCTTTATGCTGAAGATCGGCGTGGAGTCGTTCGGTGTCTATCTCGACGACTTCTTCACCCGCAGCCTGTTCACCGGCGCCGCCGGCGACGACCAGTGGCCGCACTGGTGGTCGATCTTCTACTGGGCCATCTGGTTCGCCTGGGCCCCCGTGGCCTCGCTCTTCCTCGGGCGCATCTCGCGGGGCTACCGGGTACGCGACTTCCTGCGCATCAACCTGCTCTATCCGTCGCTGTTCGCCGCCGTATGGATCGTCATATTCTCCGGAGGCACCCTCTACTTCCAGATGCGCACCGGCATCGACCTCCACAGCGTGCTCGATAACCAGGGCGTGGAGCACGTGCTCTACCGGCTCTTCGGCGAACTGCCGCTGTCCGGCATCTGGGTGCCGCTGCTGCTGTTCATCGCCTTCATCTCCTACGTCACCGCGGCGGACTCCAACACCGATGCCATCGGCAACCTCTGTACCCGTGGCCTGACCGCCGACTCCGACTTCAGCGCCGGCATCCCCATGAAGATCATCTGGGGCGTGGTGGTCGGCATCATCGCCTGGGTGATGACCAGCTTCGTCGGCATCGATGGCGTCAAGATGCTCTCCAATCTCGGTGGCCTGCCCGCGCTGGTGATCATCCTGCTCGCCAGCGGCGCCCTCTGGCACTGGCTGCGCGACCCCAGCGCCCTCGAGCGCCCCGATACGTCCACCCATCACGCCCAGCACGACGTACAAGGCCAGACGCAATGAACGTGAAGACCGACTTCCCGCATCGCATCCGTGAGATCGAGCACCTGGAGATTCCGCTCGCCGACGGTACCCGGCTCGCCGCCCGCATCTGGCTGCCGGAGGATGCCGAAAGCCACCCGGTGCCCGCCATCCTCGAGTACCTGCCCTACCGCAAGCGTGACGGCACGGCGGTGCGCGACGAGCTGACGCATCCCTACTTCGCCGGCCACGGCTACGCCGCGGTGCGGGTCGACATGCGGGGCAACGGCGAATCCGAAGGCTTGATGGCCGACGAGTACCTGCCGCAGGAACAGGCCGATGGCCTGGAGGTGATCGACTGGCTGACCCGCCAGCCCTGGTGCAACGGCAAGCTCGGCATGATGGGCATCTCCTGGGGCGGCTTCAATTCGCTGCAGCTGGCCGCGCTCAAGCCCGAGCCGCTCAAGGCCATCATCACCCTGTGCTCCACCGACGACCGCTACACCGACGACATCCACTACAAGGGCGGCAACCTGCTGCACGAGAACCTGGGCTGGTCGGCCACCATGCTCAGCTTCTCGGCGGCACCGCCCGACCCGGCCCTGGTCGGCGATGTCTGGCGCGAACGCTGGAAAGAGCGACTCGACAACATGCCGTTGCTGGCCGAAACCTGGATGAGCCACCAGACCCGCGACGCCTACTGGAAGCACGGCTCGGTCAACCAGAACTACGCCGACATCGAGGCCGCCGTCTACGCCGTCGGTGGCTGGGGAGACGGCTACAAGAACAGCGTGCCGCGCCTGCTGGAACATCTTCCGGGGCCGAAGAAGGGCCTGATCGGCCCCTGGATCCACAAGTATCCGCACTTCGCCGTGCCCGACCCCGCCATCGGCTTCCTCCAGGAAGCGCTGCGCTGGTGGGACCACTGGCTGAAGGACATCGACACCGGCATCATGGACGAGCCGAGTGGTACCTTCTACCTGCAGGACGCCCTGCCGCCGAAGCCCATGTACGCCGAGCGCCCGGGGGCCTGGGTGCGCACCGAGGGCTGGCCCGCATCGAGCGTCGAGCATCACCCCTTCGCCCTGACCGATACCGGCCTGGTGCCCGGCGACGCATCACTGGCCCAGCCGAAGACAGTCGACTCACCGCTCACCGCCGGCAGCCACCAGGGTGAATACTGCGCCATCTGGTTCGGCCCCGACCTGCCGGGCGACCAGCGCCAGGACGACGCCCTGGCACTGTGCTTCGACAGCGAACCGCTGGAGGCGCCACTCGACATCCTCGGCAAGCCGCGCCTGCGCCTGCGACTGGCCAGCGATCAGCCCTGTGGGCAGCTCACCGTGCGCCTGAGCGACGTACGCCCCGACGGCCAGGTAGCCCGTATCACCTACGGCGTGCTCAACCTGTCGCTGCGCGATCACGACCACCTGGAACCACCGGTGCCCGGCGAGCCCATGGACGTGGATCTCGAGCTCGACATGATCGGCTATCGCCTGCCCGCCGGGCACCGGCTGCGCGTGGCCGTCGCCTCGGCCAACTTCCCGCTGCTGTGGCCCACGGCCCGACGTGCCGCGCTCACCCTGGAGCCCGGCCTGCAGCGCCTGGAACTGCCTGTCTTCCAGGGCGAGACCGTGGAGAACCCCTTCGAAGCGCCGGAAAGCGCCCGCCCCGCCAACGTCGACACCCAGCGCCGTCCTGCGCCGCGCCGCACTATCCAGGAAGACGTGGCCAACGGCGAAGTCACGGTGATCGTCGAGGACGACCTGGGCGCCATGACGCTCGCCGACCATGGCTACCGGGTGGCGCAATCCTGCGAGGAGCGCTACACCGCCCACCCGGAGGACCCGACCCGAGCCCGCGCGGAGATCGCCTGGCATTACCGGGCCGGCCGCGACGAAGGCCCCGGCCGCTTCGATGTCAGCGTAGAAAGTCGCTACCGGCTGACCTGCGACGAGACGACCTTCTTCATCGAGGCCGAGCAGATCGCCCACGATGACGGCGAGGAAGTGCATCGTCGCGACTGGCGGACCACGGTTCCCCGGCGGGCGATCTGACGATGCCTGCCATCGGGCATGATATCCTCGGCGACAGCACGAGCCTGCCATCGCCGAGGATTTCCATGAGCGGACGCGACGCCCTGCCCCCGTTGCAGTGCCTGAGGGCCTTCGAGGCCACCGCCAGGCATTGCAGCTTCACCCAGGCCGGCCGCGAGCTCAACCTGACCCAGAGTGCCGTCAGCCGCCAGATCAAGCGGCTGGAGGAAGACCTGGGACGCCCGCTGTTCGAACGCGTCCCCGATGGCCTGCGACCGACCCCGGCCGCGGAACACTACTACCGGGTCGTGCGCCGCCTGCTGCGCGACCTGGCCGACGAGACGGCCCGCCTGCGACGCCACGGCGACGACCACCAGTTGACCCTGGCCACCAGCCCCACCATCGCCTCCATCTGGCTGTCCCGGCATCTGCCCGACTTCCAGCGCCAGCACCCGCACATCGAGATTCGGCTGCTGACCATGGAGGATCCCTACCGGCTCGATCTCACCGAGTTCGACCTGGGGCTCTACTACCATCTCGAAGGCCAGGTGGATCCCCCCGGCCTGATGGCCGAGCCAGTCTTTGCCGATGAAAACGTCATCGCGGTGTGCAGTCCTCACTACACGCGGCATCACGGCGAGGTCGGCACCCCCGAGGAGTTGCTGCGCGACCACACCCTGCTGGTGCTCGAGGACCACTTCAACGACTGGCTGACCTGGCAGGACTGGTTCAACGCCCTGGGCCTGGCCTGGCACGAACCGACCCACTGCCTGCGCGCGAACAGCTATCAGGTCTTGATGAATGCCACCCTGGCCGGCCAGGGCATCACCCTCGGCTGGGAACAACTGCTCGCCGACGAACTGCGCCAGGGTCATCTACTGCCAGCCCTGCCCCAGGCCCTGCCCAGTCGCGGCAAACTCTCGCTGCTCATCCCCCAGCACCGCCACCTCACCCCCGCCAGCCGCACCTTCCAGCACTGGCTATCCGGGCGGTGACGGAGACACCTGCCTCCTGCGCTTATGGCTTGCGTTCAGGGTCAAACAGCCAAGCCTGTCATCACGGCAACGAGAAGAATGCGGCATTGCATAACAGTAACCTATAAGTTACCTTGAATACCCATGGATATCGAGCTTCGAGAATTTCTCCGATTAGACGGAAGCAGCCCTTATCGAGAGTGGTTCGATAGGCTCGACAGCCAATCAGCGGCAAAAGTTGCCACCGCTGAGTACCGCATGGCAATGGGCAACACCTCGAATATCAAGTGGTTCGATGGTATCGGCGAGTACCGCATCGACTGGGGGCCAGGCTACCGAATTTACCTGCTTCGTGACGGAGAACGATTGGTCATCCTCCTCGGCGGAGGAACCAAGAAGCGCCAGCGTGCTGATATCGACAATGCCAAATCACTGCGAAACGAATACAAGCGTCGCAAACGTCGACGTAAAGCAGCCAAGGGAGCCAATCATGGCAATGACTCGTGACTTCAAAGCAACGATTGCCGCACGTACCGAGCGAGACCCGGAGTTTGCAAAGGCCATGCTGGATGAAGCCATGACACTATTCCTGAATGGTGAGGCTGACACCACACGGGTGATGTTGCGTGATCTAGTCAATGCCACCATCGGCTTCGAAGCGCTCGCCCGGGAAACGGGTCGACCGAGCAAGAGTTTGCATCGTATGCTATCGGCTTCCGGTAACCCCGGCATGGATAACCTTTCCGCCATCCTTGGCGCCCTCCGCAAGGTATTGAACGTCGAGCTGAAGGTACACGCCGTCAATGTTGCTTGAAGCGTTCGCACTGCGGCCATGACGCATGACATTCCCCATCCGCTCATGTAAGCTCATGCTCGTTCTTGGGGAGTAGCCTGCTTCCGGCGCTGGCAGCGCAGGGAGTCCTCGTGTCAACACACTCGGCAGTCATGCCGTGGCACGGGTGGCCGAAAGGTTGGCGAGACCAATGATGAAACCGCGCTGCAACGACAGCGTGCCTCGTCATGGCCTTTCAACCTCGGGAGCCGCCTGCATGTCCTTCGCCTCGACGTTCTTCCTCGCCTTCTCCATGTCCAGCGATGCATTCGTGGCGTCGTTGAGCAAGGGCGCGGCCCTGTCCGAGCGTCCCAGCCTGCGCGACGCCCTGCGCACCGGCCTCGTCTTCGGCATCATCGAGACCCTGACCCCGATCCTCGGCTGGACCCTGGGGCTGTCGATGGCGCAATACGTCACCGCCTGGGATCACTGGATCGCCTTCGCGCTCCTCAGCCTGCTGGGCGCCCACATGATCCATGAGGGCCTCCAGAACGAAAACGCCGAGGACAAGCCCCGGCGTTCTCCTTCCTCGTTTCTCCGCCTGATAGTGACGGCCCTGGCAACCAGCATCGATGCCCTGATCATCGGCATCACCCTGGCCTTCATGGACGCCAACATCCTCTGGACATCCCTCGCCATCGGCGCCGCCACGCTGCTGATGACCACCCTCGGCGTCATGCTGGGACGCGTGATCAACACCATGATCGGCAAGCGCGCGGAAATCCTCGGTGGCCTCGTCCTGTGCGGCATCGGCACCACCATCCTCGTCGACCACCTGGGCTTGGTGGCCTAGCAGCGCCCCTTCTTCGCCTGCCCCGGCGGACAAAACCGCCCTCTGTCGCGGTCATGATCGTGGTGCCGGTAATCCCGATCCCGCTTCCAGCGGTCGTGATCGCGATGGCGGTGGTCTCGATCCCAGTCCCGGTCCCAATCGCGGTCACGATCGTGATAGCGCCCGTCATCATCGATGACGATGGCGGGTTCCGGGCTGATACGGGCAGGGTGGTAGCTGCAGCCCGCCAGACCGGCGATCAGCAGGCTACCGAGCAGCAGGGAAAGCATGCGCATGGGGGAATCTCCTCCTGGATGGGATACCCCCATGCTAGCAAGCCAGATGCCGCGTGCCCTGTGGCAGGACGGCGACACCCCATGGCAATGCGGTGTAAATCGACGCTCCGAGCCGTAGCGGGTCAGCAGCGCCCCTTCTTGGCTTGTCCCGGCGGACAGAAATCACCACCGCCTCGATGACCATGCTCTCCATCATCGATGATGACCGCCGGCTCCGTGGAAATACGGGCAGGCTGATAGCTGCAACCCGCCAGGCCCGCAATGAGCAGGGTACCAAGCAGCAGGGAAAATATACGCATAAGGGCTCTCCTCCATGATGACGCCCCCATGGTAGCAAGCCATACGCCGCATGCCCTGTGGCAGAACGGCGACACCCGCCATTCTCGACACCTTGAAGCGGCCTGGCGTCTTGCAGCCTCGGCTGCGTCCCTGGCGTTCTTGCGACCCTTCCTTGCTTTTCCTGCCTTCGTGCTCCCCCGCCCCGCCTCAGGCCTCACCGCTTGTCTTCGCCGCACAAGAACTAGCACTAGGCCATTAATAAGCATGACATAGTAGGCAACGAGAATTAGACGAACTCATACTTAAGGACTACATTAAATTCGCAAAATCTTATAAAGAAACGCTTCCGTCATCGTTGCCAGATATAGAGGGAGTCGGCAAGACATGGACCATGACACCAGAACGGGTTACGAGATCATCGTGGAAACGCTCCGGCATTGGGGCGTTCAGTATATTTCAGGGGTCACGGGGGGTGGCATCATACACTTCTTGAGCCACATCGATGACCTGTCAAGCGAGCTTCCCGAGACAATGGAAACGACGGGGTTCTTCAATATCGGGGAATACGCCGCCGGCTTCATGCCACTCGGCAGCTTTCTGGCCAATGGAAGCATCAATGCCTGCATAGCGACCACGGGCGCAGCCACCAAGATACTGAGCTGCGGCATCAGCGATGCAAAACTGCATGATATTCCTGCCCTTTACATCATTCCGGTCTCAGCCAGGAGCAGCCAGGGCCTGTGCCCTCTGCAGGATACATCGGCCTCGGGGAGTAATGCCGTCGAAGCGATACGGGCCGAAATCCCCAACAATGTCTTCGTATTCGACGACAGCCGTCGCATGGACGCCAACCTGCATGCAGCGGCCGAATCGCTGGCCCACAACAAGCCGACGGTGCTCGTCCTCGAGCATGAAGCCCTTTCCCGACCCACCGATATCCAGGAAATTCCGGACATTCCGGCGCTGCAGTACGATGAAACCGAGGCATCGCGGTTCTGCCAGGATCTTGCCAGGGAGAGCCGGGACCGAAAGATCGTCATCCTCGCCGGCGAGGAACTCAGCCGATACCCGGAAGCGCCCTCCCTCCTCGAACGACTCTCCAGTCTCCTGAGTGCCCCGGTGGTATGGAGCATCAATGGTGCCAATGCCGTCGACCATGCCAGCCCCTGGGGATTCGGGTATATCTCCTTCGGCGGCAACGATATTGCCATGGACACCTGGAACGGCATCGATGACCAGACGCTCCTCCTCTCCCTGGGAGCAGCGCCGGACGAATACACGATCAACCTGGGAGACTTCAAGGCCGGCGCAACGTTTTGCGCGACGGCCTTGCCATTCGGCTATGGGCAACACGGTGCAACACTCAAACGCCGCTCGCGAGGCGCCTTCTACCAGACACTGGTCCCCCTGGACACCTTGCTGAACGCCTTGATCATCCAGTTCACACATCAAGAACACCGCCATCTCCCATCGCCGGCAGCACCTCAACAGCTCAATACGCGACGCATCGCGCCACCCCGGCCCGGCCATGCCGATGCGGTACAATTCTTCTCCATGCTGCATGACAGCTGGCCCGAAAATACGATCGGCTTCGATGACGTCTGCCTGGCCTACAAGGACAGGCCCTATATCACGCAGCGCCCCAGCCCCAACGCACGCTTCTTCTCGCTATACCGAGGTTCCGCGATGGGCAATACCCTGGGCCTGGCTTGTGGCGCCAAGCTGGCGTGCCCGGCGCATCATGTCGTCGCCTTCACCGGCGACGGATGCTTTCGACTGTTTTCCGGCTACATGCCCGAAGCCAGGAACCTCGGTATCGTCATCTTCTTGCTGGACAATTCGGGTTACGGCATCGTCGAGCAAGGCGTACCCGTCATTCTTCCCGGCGTGAAGGCATCACGGCAGCATACTCGGCTGGAGGGCATGGATTATCTAGGCGTCGCCAGGAGCGCCGGCTGGAAGACCCACGATCTCCCTCCCGACCTAGACGGACTGCAGGACATCCTCCAGCAGCATTGGGCATCGGAGGACACCTCCCTATTGATTCGGGTACCGATAGACGCCGAGCAAATCGCCGGCATCAACCCCCGGGCCCAAAACCTGTAAGGAAGGGAGTGAAAGCATGCAGACGACACCGACGCAACAGCACCGCGACCTGCTGGCCCTGATATGCGACGCCTACGAAGCCTTCCTTGGTCATCTCCCGGGAGAGGCCCTTCTTCCCCCCGAGTTCGCCTCGGCAACACGGGCAAGAAAACGCCAGTGGATAGATCAAGACGCCCCTTTCGGACTGCTGGCGCATGACCGCAGCGACGATCCTCGGTTTGTCTATGCGAACAGGAAAGCCTTGTCGATCTTCGCCGGCTCCTCCGACGAGCTTATCGGACTGCCCTCGCGATTCAGTGCCCCCGCCGAGAAGCAGGCGGCAAGGCAGGTATTTATCGACAGAGTACGGCGAGACGGCATCGCCTTCGATTACAGCGATACGAGACGTGATCTCGAGGGTCGACTGTTCGAGATCGTATCGGGGACATTATGGAAGTGGCGGGACGAGATGGGAGAGCACGCCGGCGAAGCGGCCCTGATCTGGAAGGAAGCGGATAAGCCCGAGACACCCTCGAGTACGATATGACTCGAGCCTACCCATGCATGAGAAAGAAAAACAGGGGCCGAGTACAGGCATTCGGCCCCGGCGCAACGCCTCAATCGACCTGAGGCGTTTGAAGCCCGCATGATCTCCTGGATCGCTGCCCACCCATTGCAGCCCAGGATCGCCTTGCCACACAAGAGAAAGCCCCGTAGACCAGCCAGCGGCTGTAATCCTGCCCTTTAGATGTCCATGATCACGGCGGCTTGGCACTTGGTGGTCCATCGCCTGATCAGGTTATCGTCGTTCATCCTTTCCTCATGATGGCGGCAGATAGCCTGTGCAGCTCAGAAAAAGTTCACTTCAGATGACGACAGATCCCTCCTAACTCTTCCTCTCTCCATACCCATTCAAGTATCTCAACCTAGTTTTCAAGCTTTCTTTCTTAATACTTAAAGTAAGGGTTTTTTACTGAATGCAAGCAAACGTTTTTATCAACTTATAGAATAGCAGAACAGCTCTCAAAAGATAACAATAAAGTTAATCATAATTAGAGATACATCCCTTGCGCTCTGAAAAAAATAAACATTAATATTATATATTACTGATTTTAAAAAGAAACTTTCGGTAACATGGCCTGAATCCTTTTCCTTTGACGGATTGTGAAAATTAGCTCAATTTACTCTCGTAAAAGAAAAATCTAATTGGAAAAGGACTTGGATAGAAAACCCCAAAGCACCGAAAGACCAAATCAAACACCCGTATGGAAAGTAAGCTTTTCACCTTTCCCTTTTGTCATCCGCATCAAGGCCAATGCTTGATCATGACAAAAGCGTGACTGAGTGCTCACAACAGCCAAGGGAGAATTGAAGGATGGCGATTCTTGATCTGGATCTTGCAAATTCCGGGACGCAAACAATATCAAGCGATAATGCTGACGCAGAAAACACCCTTAATATCACAGCCTTGGGCAGCGAGGAGCTGATCGTCGATGGTGTTTCCGCCACAGTCGGTAGCATCGCGGGTGTTGAAGCCGGAGCCTCTCCGACCTTCACCGCCACCAATGGAGGCAGCCTGACGGTCGACCAGGGGCTTCTCAATGTCAGCGCTCTCAATGACTTGACCTTCGGCATCGAAGGCAATAGTGATGCGACACTCGATGCCTCTGATGTCAGCGCACTAAGTGGTCTGGATGGCTATAATGTCAATTTCTCAGGTTCGGAGGAAGGCTCATTCACGTTCAACAAACCTTCCTTGAGCCTCGCAGACACCGTCAACTTCAATGTTACAGGGATGCAGGCAGGTGATGACCTCAACCTCGGGGGCGGAGACTGGAGCCTGGACGGCAGCTCCGCTCAGGACGCCTACCAGGATGGATCCCTGAACATCACTCAAGGCAATGCGCTTATTGGCACCCAGGTGAATGCCAGCATTGAGATGACTCAGGAAGAGTTCGAGGAATTCGAGGCCAACCAGGACACCTACCTATCCGGGAACACCTACACTCAGGTCTGCTTCGCGGCAGGTACGATGATTGCCACACCCGACGGCGAGGTCGCCGTGGAGACGCTGTCAATCGGTGACCTGGTGATGACCGACAGTGGCGAGCAGGTGCCGGTGAAATGGATCGGTCGTCAGACCACCCACCGTCTCTTCTCATCCGGCCAGGCCCCGGTGCGGATCAAGAAAGGCGCCCTGGCGCCCGGACAGCCCAATCAGGACCTCATTCTCACCAGTAGCCACGGCGTTATCCTGGATGGCCTGGTGATCAACGCCGGGGCCCTGGTCAACCACCACTCGATCACGCATGTGCCCTGGGATGAGATGCCCACTTCGATGACCTATTACCACATCGAGACGGACGCTCATCAGGTGATTCTCGCCAATGGCACGGAAGCCGAAACCTACATCGACTATGTCGATCGTCAGTCTTTCGACAACTATGCCGAGTATGTCGCTCTCTACGGCATCGAGACGCGTGTCACCGAGATGCCTCGCCACCGTATCTCATCGCGCCGTTTGCTTCCCCAGGCCTTGCGGGAGCGTCTCGGCATCCAGGACATCACCCAGACGTTTCGTACTGCCTGAAGACTTGACGTGACCGACCAGGTACCGGCCGGGCAAGCAACGCCAAAAGCCCGGCTGGTACTTCCCTCCCCTCGTCAGACTCCAGCCGGAGCCTGACCGTCCTGAGCAAGATCCATTCATGGCTGATCACATCGTGCAAGACCGACCCGAGAACAGTGTGGCCGAGGTCGATGAATCAGTGTGCCTCGTACAACAGGCCCGGCGTGCCATGGAAGAAGGCGACGTGGAACGTGCGGATACACTGGCCAGGCGTGCCGTTCGGTCAGAAACCCCGCATCCGGGTGCATGGCGCCTCTGGGTGCGTTCCGCCTTTCGCCAGGGACATATCGATATCGCCCTGAAGCGTTCGCGAAAGGCCTTGAAGGCGCAGCCCGATGACCCTCAACTGCATACGATCCACGTACGTGTAATGGCCGCTTCCGGCAAACCACACCACCGAACTCTGAAGCACGTCAACCAGGCCATCCGCCGCTGGCCAAGACATGCGCACTTGAAACTGGTGAAACTGCAGGTGCTTCAGGAAGCGGGGCGTACCAACCAGGCACTGAAGCTACTTCGTAACCTGCGGCGTCGCTGGCCAAACAACGCAGCGGTCTTGATAGCCGTCGCTCAATTCTATCGTGCTCATGGTCGCTTTCGAGCCGCCAGAACCGTGCTGGATCACATGCTGGAACGCCATCCGCAGCATCGTCAGGCACGCATGATGCGACAGAACTTGAACATTGCCAGCAGCGATGGCATGCAAGGGCCATCTTCGCTGCCTGGCCTGCTGGCCCAGGCCCAGCAAAATCCCGAGCTATCACCCACCGATGCCGCAGAGATCCTGCAGACGATCAAGCTGACCACAGCCCCGGAGCTCACTGGCACCTGCCAGGAGGCCATCGACTTCGTGAGCGGCATGGTCGATCAATTGATCGAAGGAGACAAGTTCGCGCTTTTCACCCAGGCGGAAAGGTTCGGTCAGGCCGAGGCTGCCCACCGTGCGCTCACCGCCATCTTCAACCACGGGCCACGCGCGCCCAATGTTGCCAAGAGGCTCTTTCAAAAGGCCTTGGCCTCGATCGAGCCCGACCAGGTCGATACGGTCATCGCATACTTACTGCGCCATATTCCGAAGGCTAAAAAGAATGCCCTGCTGGCGGAATTTGCGTTGCTGACCGATGGGCCACAAGGTGCCCTTGACCAGATACGCCAGGAACGACGGCGGTCTCGTTCCTTGCCCGAAGCACGCGAACTGGCACGCTTCCTGCGAATCAGCAATGCGTACACCCTGGGACTACGTTATCTGCGCTTTTGTCGACGCCGCTGGCCGGACGACACAGGTCTTCGACTACTACATGCCAGACTGTTGATGGATGCGGGCCATCCGGAAGCGGCTCTCACGGCGCTGGATGGACCTGTTCCCGTCGCCAAGCGCGTGACAAGAGCCCATATTCGTGCCCACAGCCTGCTGGAAATGGGCGAGATCAATGCCGCCATGTCCGAACTGGACAACGTCAGTACCAGGACAACTGCCGCTGGCAACCTCAACATGCGCTTGCGGATCCTGATCCTGCAGGGGCGTGAGGACGAAGTGATGGAACTCATCAAGGACGCACAACGTCGAGGCGTGAACAACCAACTGACATCGGGCCACTTATCAACGTCGGTCTTCGGTAACCTGATAAGCGATCTCGCACTTTATCGACGGGACCAGTCCAGCCTGCCCCCAGGACGTCATGACGGCTACCTGAGCGCCCATTATCTCCATCCTGCCAGTGCCGTGATCCACCGCCATGTCGAGCCGTCTTCACCAGACCCGTCGAGAG
Source organism: Halomonas elongata (assembly GCF_029081005.1). Taxonomy (GTDB): domain Bacteria; phylum Pseudomonadota; class Gammaproteobacteria; order Pseudomonadales; family Halomonadaceae; genus Halomonas; species Halomonas elongata_B. The sequence goes on from NZ_JAJQTQ010000008.1 coordinate 54,457, forward strand.
GCGAGCGATATATCCCGCTTCGGGTAGTGCAATACTGGAACGAACGAAAGCCACCGAAAAGCGTGATGGACATCATGCACTCCTGGTCAAGCTTGCCGGGAATCGAGTACCACCGCTTTCATACCCAATCGGCACGTTTCTTCCTGCGACATACCTTCGGGGCCGACTATGAACGTGCCTTCAAGCAGGCGAGCAACGTTGCAGAGGGCGCCGACTTTCTCCGCCTCTGCTGTCTCCGCCATTATGGCGGCCTCTATGCCGATGCCGATGACCGCTTGTATGGCCAATTGAGCGCCCTCCTTCCCGCCGAGGTGGGAATGGTATGCTTCCGGGAGCCTTTTGATATTCTGGCCAACAATGTCATTGCCGCGGCACCGGAACATCCGGCCATCGTGCTCGCCTCCGAGATGGCCGCCGAAGCCCTGCTGTCGCACGATAACGATAATACCTGGAGCAAGACGGGCCCCGGCCTGCTTACCCGGGCAGTCGCCAGATACCTTGTCGAAACGGAACCCCGGACACCCAGGGAGCGCGTTGCCATCCTGCCTGACTATATCCTCCGCAGACAGGTGCAGGTCCACATGCCGCTACCGCACAAGAAAACCCAGCGACACTGGAATTCGACCAATACCACCGGCGTCAACATGAAGCCATTCTTCCCGACAACGACAGCCGCCCCCCGCGCATAGCCATCAATCAGGCACGAGAAACGCAAACGGCCACCAGCTCCAGGAGCCAGTGGCCGTTTTCATGGGGGTGGAGTCGCTTATCCCCGGAAGGCTATCAGTCTCACTGACCGAAGTGGTACCGCACCCCGAGAGAGGGAATGTTGCTGCCGCCCCCATCGTCGCCGAAGGTGCCGAAGGCGGTCGAACGGTGGTGGATGCGGCCGTAGATCGACCACGGCCCCCAGCCGGCGGGCTGGGCTTCCAGCTCGAAGATCATCGAGGCCATCCAGTTCTCGCCGGAATGGTCCAGCCGCGATGTTTCCGTGGTGTAAGAAATCCCGACGCCCAGATAGGCCGTGGTATCGACCACGTCGTCCCAGGGGAAGGGCTCCCAGCTGATCGACGGCGTCAGGAAGACCTCGAAATAATGCTCCTCGCCGAAGATGTAGGACACATTGGCCTCGGTGTAGAGCTTGGAGTAGCCCCAGAAGTCCACCAGTTCCTTCTGCAGGCCGGTGCTGGCGATATAGTAGTCCTGGAAATCCCAGACGAAGGGATTGAACGCCTCACCGCTCTTGACCGTCTCGTGCACCGCCTGACCGGCGTGACCGCCCAGGGCCCAGCCCTGGCCCCAGGGCGTGACGCTGACGCCGCTCCCCTCTTCTTGCGCCAACGCTGCGTTGGGGACAACGACCCCCAGCGCCAGGATCAGGCCCGAACCGAAACCGGAAACTTGTTCGATCTTGCGCATAACCACGAGTCCCTGTCGGATAATGAAAAAGTCGGATAATGAAGGAGTCATCTGCGATGAGGGTGTCGATCACCAGGCATCCTTGCCCTCGACACAATGCCAGGACGCCTTCACGCCCCGGGCGGCGGCCCGCTCATCGTCACGGCGGCGCATCCGCTGCAGCACCCGGTACTGCAATCGATTCAAACGCTCGAAGCCCAGGCCCGGCAAGGGAACGAACGGATTGGTTCGACTCATCCCCCACAGCGCCAGGCGCGAGGTGCCGGGCTCGGCATGCCCACGGGCGTGCACCCCGAATGTATTGGCGATCAACAGGGTATTGCCCGGCACCTTGAAGCTGCGCGGCGGCTCACTGCCCATGGCCGCCGCCTGCTCCGGCTCGACACGGAACGAGCCCCGCGCCGTATAGCGATCGGCATGCTCCCTGGCCTGCTGGCTCATGCGGTACTCCCAGGAAAGCCGCTCACGACTCAGCCGCGTCGACCCCGGCACGAAGATGAAGGGACCATTCAGCTCCGACACGTCCTCCAGATACAACCAGAACTTCATGGTCGGCTGGAAGGTATCGACATGCAGGTGAGTCTGCGGATCCGGGGGCGCCTCGGTCACGCCATTCATCACCCGCTCCGCATGGCAGATCGGCATGCGCAGGTGGCCGGCGCAGAAACGCATCAAACGGCGGAACGCCGGGTCCCGCATCAGCGCCCGCGTCCGCGGCATATCCTCGAGGACCTCCGGGGCGAGCAGCATGCGACGGGTCCGGGCATCGCCCTGGATGCACTGACGGACCTCACCCCGCGCCTCACGCACCTCCTCGACCAGCGCGCGGTATTCCGCTTCCGGCAGGTAATTCTCCTTGAGCACGAAGCCTTGCTCGATGAACTGCCGGCGATCCTCGGGCGGCACCCGCCAACGCAACATCGCCATGCGCAGCCGCATCACGCCATGAGCCAGCGCCACGCGCCCCACATGCAGCCCCCAGCGATTCAAACGCCGGCTGCCGATCAGCGGGTTGGCCACGAACGACTTGGCCCCGGTGAACAACTCGGCCAGCCATACAGGCATCCGAGTGATCCGCTTGAACATAGGTCTAATTCCTTAACCTGCTTCGAGACGTCGCCAGAAGGAACAAGCCTTCGCAATATCGCCTCGCTCCCGGGCCACCCCGGCCGCGTTGTCGGCCATGCGACGCGCCACATCGGGGTGCTCTACCAGATATCTTAACGCGTCATACCACGCTTGTGGCGTGTCATCGACCAACAGGCCGGTGACACCATGCTCGACGATCTCCGTATAGGGCGGCCGTCGACTATAGACACCGACGCCCCCCATGGCACTGATATCCAGGAACTTGATGAACGACTTGCCCCGATTGAAGGTGGAGTCGAGCAGCGGCGCCAGGCCGATATGCATGCGCCGCCGCTGCCGATAGCCCCGAAACGCCTTCCACGACATGGCATCGGGCGTCTCGAGCCGTTCGAGCCCCTGCAGCGATACCGGTGTATAACGCCCCAGCATGACCTCCAGCGACACCTGGGGCGACGCCTCATGGAAACGCCGCAACGCCGGCGCAATATGCCTCACGTCCTCGAGATGAGCGCGCGTGCCATGAAAGCCCACCCACCAATGGGGTGCATCGAAGTGCGAAAGATCCGGCAAGGGCGCAATCAACGGCGGCGTCAGCACCCGGACATCGCCATGTCGGCCCTCGAGTCGCGAAGCCAGCCCCTCGCTCGAGGCCACCACCACATCCGCCAGGGCCAGCAAGCGCGGCTGCATGGCGGCGATGCGTGCCATGCGCCGCCGATAGACTGCCGGCAAGGCCTCGTCCTCGGACGCCGCCGGAATATCATCATCGATCAGATACACGATACGCCCGAAGATCTCACGGTGACGCTCCAGCCAATGCAACACCCTGTTCGGCAGGGTACGACACAGCACCAGGTTCGCCCCCAACTGGCGCGACAGCACCCAGCGCGCCAACCGCCAGCGCCAGGAGCGCACATCCAGCCGCCCCACGTCGTGGCCTTCGGAGCGTAGCTGGGGCGCGACCGACTCGAGGAAATAGATATCCTCGGTCGGCCGCGCCCCATCGCTCAGCAGCAACCAACGCTCACCGCTCATTGGCCATCCCGTCGACTCTCGTTTCCCTCATGCTGTCCATCCCTCTCCCATCTTCTTTCCTCGCTCATCTCCATCACCTCAAGGAGAAGTCCTCATGCACGAGCGTCAGGTTGGGATTGTACGCAGGGTCATGATCGAGTTCGCTCCCCCAGGTATTTCGCATATAGGCGGCTTCGCCGTGAGCCCTGGCCCGCTTCTTCGAGTTATTATCCGCGCCACGAGAAATCGACTCATGATGATAAAGCTCGGCATGCGGGGTCCAGAGGTTTCGATACCCTGCTCCCCTGACCCGGAGACAAAAATCCACATCATTGAAGGCGATCGGTAGATCTGCCGCGTTCAAGCCGCCAACCTCATCGAAAACGGACTTGCGCACCACCAGGCAGGCCGCGGTGACCGCCGACATGTTTTGCGTCAGGAAAAGACGAGAGAAGTACCCGGGCGAATTGCGACTGAAATACTTGTGCGCATGGCCAGCCACCCCACCGACGCCAAGAATGACACCACCATGCTGAACCGTATCGTTCGGGTAGTAGAGCTTGGCGCCCACACAACCGATCTCCGGCCGACAGGCATGGCTGACCATCTCCCGGAGCCAGTCCGGATTGATCGGCTCGATATCGTTATTCACCAGAGCCAGGATCTCGCCTTGCGCATGTGCAGCGCCAAAATTATTGATCGCCGAGTAGTTGAAGGGTTGGTTCCAGCGCAGTACACGCACCCTGGCGTCACGCTGCTCGACCTCCTCCATGTAGGCCAGGGTCTCCCTGCACTCGCTCTGGTTGTCCAGAATAAGCAACTCGAGATCGGGGTAATCCGTGCGCTCCAGAATCGCATCGACACAAGGCTTGAGAATCTCCACGCGGTCACGCGTGGGCACCAGCAGAGTGACCCTGGGAACGGGATCCGGCAACGGCCACAGCACGCGGTACGTATTCGGCAAGCTGCCATGTATCGCCCTCGCCTGCGGATATGACGCCGCCAGGGCACTCTGCACGGCCCGCAACCCAGCCTCGCTGGTATAATCCTTTTGCTGGCTCGCCAGTGCCGTTGACCCGGCACCGGCCCGCCAGTGATAGAGCACATGCGGGATATGGATGACCCGATCCGCGCCGAGTCCTGCCGTGCATCGCAGCACGAGATCATGGTCCTGGCTGCCCTCATAGCCTTCCCGGAAGCCACCGACCTCTTTTACCCGGTCGACACGATACACCCCAAGATGGGACACATAGTTCTGGGCCAGCAGGAGGTCCGGGTTCCACTGAGCCTTGAAATGAGGATCGTAACGCTCCCCCTCTTCATTGAGCTTATCCTCATCGCTGTACAGCACTACGGCATCCGGATGGCGATGCAGGGCCTCTGCCACTCGGAAAAGCGCGCGGGGCGACAGACAGTCATCGTGATCCAGCAAGGCAACGTACTGGCCCTTGGCCAGGGCCAAGGCACTGTTGCTTGCCGCACAGATATGGCCATTCCGCGGGCGATACACGACCTGGATCCGCGAATCACTCTCGGCGAACGACTCAAGAACCTCATGCACACGAGGGTCCGTCGAGGCATCATCGGCGATGCATAGTTGCCAATGCGGATATTGCTGCGCGACGACCGAATTCAGGCACTCGCGAAGCCAGTCCGGCCGAGGGTTGAAAACCGGCACCAGAATCGAGATCAGAGGCTTGTCAGGCAGCTTCTCGATCACCCGACGCACCTTGTCCGCCCCCAGCACCCTGCGATTTTCCAACCATTGCCGGTAGCTGCGGCGTGCGGTGAGGCGCTCGAAGGTGGCTTCGTAATCCCTCAGTGCTATATCTCTCCAATGGCAGCCTTGCTCACTGGCCTTGCGCTTGAGTTCAGGCAACACCTCCGCCTTGCCCATGCTGCGCCAGGCATGGTGCATGTTGGCCAGACGCTGAGCCAAGCGATCATGAGCAAACCACGGGGTCAACCAGGCAATCCGCAAATGGCGAATAGAGAAATGACCCGCCTGTTCCATGGGGTCAAAGCGTATCGCCTTGAGCCTGCCCGGCACAAAGAACAACCGCTTCGTCACCCGGCCACTCTTCAAGGGCAGATAGACGCTCTGTTCAGGATCGAACCCCTGACCAAAATTCATGTACAACCTGACCGCGGCACTAGGCTGGTCATGATCCATGGCGACTTCGAGCATATGCCAGCCCGGCAACGGAAGCTGCTTACGTGTATATAGCTGAGGATCGTTACCGGTAGCTCGCCAGGTAAACCTGTCCCCCCCTTCCGAGGGCTCGATCTGTTGACGGGGAAGTAGTGAACGTTCAGGAAAACGCACCCAAGGGGTAATGGATAACGACCTCGCTAACCCGCTCGACCCTTTGTCAATGCATAGACGCTTGAGTATTTTCATTTCGCCTCAGGCTTGACCACAGAGCGGGGATTGACAGGAAACAGTTGACCTGTACTGGCCACACGACACTGGACCTTATCACCGACGGCAAGCTTTACCGGAAGATGGAAGCCCACATACCCACCTCGAGGCGGAAGGTGTCGGCAAAGCGCAGGCCGAAACTCGATAGCCGAGACGGTATTCAGGTACTCACCATTAGCCCAGACTTCTATCTCAACGGGATCATCGCAATCGCCTTCCCACCATGCCCAGCCGGCAATACGACCTGGCTTGGCCTCTACCAACTTGGCATGAGCCCAGGCCTTTCCTTCGCAAAACATTTGATACCGCAAATCAAAAAGCGCTGAAGCCCGGTTATACAACGCAACATCATGTTTGTTGAGACGATTGAATTCTGCCACATCTTCTGAAGAAACATCATGAGAAGACTCAGACTTCTTCCTCCCTACATTATCCTTCCTTCCAGCTATCTCAATACTATAACGCGCATTAATCATTTCCAGGCTTTGCGAATAATGTTCGGTCAGCCCCAGGAAACCAATAGCCTCAATATCCACGCCCTGCAATATCTTGTTCTGGCGATTGTGCATGATCGGGCGGGAGTAAAAATCATGAAAACTTCCCTTGTAGGCATAGTGTCGAACAAAATGTGAATACTCCGACGCCATTCGTTGCAAGGGATCCCGCAGAAACGTCAATGTATTCTTGACCCCAAACAATGATAAAAACCGGTTAGCATTGACATGCCCGCCAACCATAGCCGCATTGTTTTCAAGACATGCCTTTTTGAAGCCCCAGAAGTCTTTTGGCTCCTCATAGAGAAATTGACTGACAAAAGATGTGGTCGCTGGAGACTTTATGCCATAATCATATACTATTCCCTCTTTATAGAAAAACTTTTCGGCGCCTAATCTGAAGCTGGTGCCAGCTGTTTTAGGTATATGAACAAAAAAAAGTGGAAGCATAAACATTTAAACACTCAAAAACCAATGAGGGAACTTAAAAATCATCAAAAAAACCGGTACTCACAGAAAAGCATGGATCAATACACAAACGACATCCATGAACGGGCATAAATAACACCACCCTGTCTTTTCAAAGGCCTCTCACTAGAAAAAATACACCTTCTAAATCGAATAGCCATTTCAGCGAAATTTTAACTTAACTTCACAGCCCTTCAAAACCCTAAAGAAAAAAATAAAAAATCAACAACTCTCCTTGCTCAACTTCGTTACATTAGATCTCGGCATTTCTAAACTACTAAAAACATGAACATCCGAAAGAAAATCAGATATTTTTTCGGGAGAATCTTTTTCGATATTATAAATCAAGAGCCTTCCCGGCTTGTCCCTGAAAAACCTCAACACATTAGCATGATGTTGGTAAAAATCTATGCGCCAATACTCCTTAACCTCTTCATCAGAAGTTAATCCATAGTGGTATTTGTACCACTTAAGGTACATTCCATTTGAATGCCTCGACCTACTATCAACCCACCTCTGAACATCTCTAGTATTCAATATGAACTTGGCATCAGGATTCCAGGCATACAAGTCTTCGAAGTACTTATAAGCTTCAATAAGTGGCTTGCTATAAGAATTAATGCATTCCATATCCAAAAAGCATCTATACTTTTCATAGCCAGATATTGGATTCTCAAAATTCCGAATATTTTTCAAAATGTCAGAGGCAAGCCTGCCTCGATTATAGTGTAATGACCTTAAGCCATTTTTATTAAAAAAGTAATTTAAGCTACTTGTTCCACACTTATTAAAGCCTATTGCAAATACTTTAATCTTGTCACTTTTTCTCATATCTAACACCCACCAAAAAATATCATCCACCAACTCTTTCGTAGGCAGATTTCAAAGCAACAATAAGATTCAAAATTGCATCATTAGCAGTCGCCTCGCTCCACTCATCATTAAATACTTCTGGATAAACATTAAAATCATCATCAAAGATAAATTCATTCCCGGAGACGCCGAACCTATCATTCAATTTTTTATTTGACTCTCTAAACTTCTCATAAAAAAGCTTGGCATCATCTCGAGATGGCAAGAGCTTTCCTTCATTGCTCAAAAAACTATTAACAAATTTTGAGAAATCTGACCGTGGATCGACTCCAGATTTATTCAAAATATGGTTGACCTTTGTCCTTTGCCAACCATAACTAGCATTTGACGGCTTAGACTCTTCAGGAATATCTGAAATACCAAGTAACGAGAAAAAGTGCTTAGTCAAGCTTCCACTTAAGCTAATGGCCTCATCCATAGCAGCTACGTGGACATTCTGATCTCCAAAGACATCGCCCCAGTTCGATATCCTTTTATTATAATCAAGATAGAGATATATGTTTTCAGTAATATATGGCAAAGCCTTTGCAGAACCAGTATAAAATTTCTGCTCAGCTATCGTCTTTGTGGCTTGTTGGTAATGGGATACAGCATGCACATCTTGCCGCCTGATATAAAAGATAACAACAATCTTGTCAAAGAAATTATCAAGGGATTCCTTTAAAGAAAGCAGTTCCTCTTTGCAAAATATCCAAGAAAAGCATTCAGATGATATAACTACATCTTTCCCCTTGGAAAAATCAGAAACTGAAGCAACAAATCCATTCTTAATTTTGGCACCTTCCATCGCCAGGGCAGAGTGATCAAACCACCATGATAGATTCCCGCGCCTTTTCCTTCCCTGTAAATCTTTTGAATAAACCCAAACATCGGACTCAGCGATTTTTCCCTGGTGGTCGTGAAGAAACCTTTGTATAGTAGTAGAGCCACTCTTATGGTTCCCCGCATGAACATAAAGAATCGCCATAACTTCACTCCTCGCTAACAAAAGAGACTATTTTTTCCATATTCTCTTCAGATAAAAGTAGATTCATTGGATGAAGAACAGGTCTATCATGCTCGTAATTTATAGTAGAAAAGTCCACATACTCACCATCAGGAGATAGTGCTTGGATACACAAATAATCAAACCCATTCTTTTTTGATATTTTATAGTACTCGGGAGACATATGAGCTGAAAAAAGCTCTACGATTTTTACTCGAGAGTTGCAAAAGACTATATTTGCCAAACCAGCACCATGCGGTGCGATAACGATTTCTGCTTCCGACATGATTTCAGCCACCTTAGTGACCGAGTGATCTTCGCAGTACAAAACTTCAAACCCAAGAGGAGAAATTTTCCTGACAAGACTTGCTTCATTTAAAACCCTTCTCGTCTCTCCCTTGGACCTAGATATATAAATCCGACGATTTTTTTTAACTTGATTATATATATTAGTCTCTAAAAAAATAGAACGGACAAACTCCTCAGCCCATTGAGGTGTATACAGAGCATTCCTACAAGCAGAAACGGTTGTAATTTTTGAGCACTTGAAGATTTTTGGGGCTGAAGGAAAATCCAGAACTTTTTCGACGGGTATTCCAAGCTTTTCGAAGGTCTCTTCTTTAAATTTAGAGTTATAATAATTTACATAAACATAATCAAAATCCTCAAGATTATACCCTGCCTGCTTCACAGCACTCAATTTGGGAAGCAAATCAAGTAACCAATGACTATATAGATTAGCTCCCGGAGACACCAAGTCCAGGATATGCCCTTTAATTTCTTTTACATTATTTTTTTTGTTTTTTAACTCACTGACTGCAGGCTTGGACGATATCTCATCATAAAAACGACCAGTTTCAGTACAATAAAAAGCCTTTTTGATCCCTATGCAAACAAGTGGGCTTTCAATAGTGTAAACATTTACATCAGGCTCAACCTCTTCACCAATTGAAACCCTTGGGTGCTTATAAGGAAAATCATTTTTGTAAGAGATGGATCTCTTTTTCTTGACAGGGGTCTTCTCAATATTCATGCTTCACCATAAATAAGCCTATTCTTTATAAGAGCACGTCTTCATCAAAGAAATCAACAATTCCGTTTGGACTGCCACCTGCCTTTTTAACATTTGTACCTCATCATACCCCTCCTCTGATGTAACAGTTGAAGAACTCAAAAGATCATTGGGAGTGGCACTTTCCATATAATTTTTGCATATCAGCCTTGCATCATTGCCAAACGAATGAGCAATTTTATCTGATGTTTCTTTTGAAACAAAACCAGGCATTTTTTCAAAAATCAGTGAATTTCTCCCAAGATACGACGACAACAAACCCTTTACGGATTCATCATGTATATCCTTAAACAACCCCGGAGAATATGAAAGAAGCTCACACAAAGCAGGACTTAGGCTAACATTGCTTTCACTTGATTTTAAATCCAGCTCACCAGGAGGGACGTCCAGCTTGTAGAAAAAGTCGTTCAGAAGACTGCCATCTTTCAAGAATTCTTTCTTAACAATAGTTATGCTAAGATTTTCTCTTCCATAAGTATAACTGAAAAACTCTGCAGCAAGCTTGAAGGAGGGATTGTTAACTTTTATAGCTTCATCTACAAAACCCTCAAATGACTTTCCCTTTTTATACCCCCATTGCTGCCATGCCGAAAGCAAAAATTCATCAAATGGCTTTATATAATACAAAACCTTCACTTCGGAAAAATATTTCTTAAGAACATTATGTATATTATAACCAGAAGGCCTTTTAAGCTGGTTGACTAAGTTTTCCGCCGACAAGAGTAAAGTCTTATCTGAAAACTCTTTCTTGGAAAGGATTCTGTCAAGTTTTACTGAAAGCTCACTAGTATCATTGGACTCCATCACCTTACGAAAGAAAGGTCGTGGCGTCTCTCCATTTGGATTAAAACCTTGATCTCCTCTCACTCTCATTTGAGGGTCTGGTATAACGTAACCAGACTTTTCCAATATGAGCCTATTTTTAATAATGGCTCTTTGTATGCTAGTAGAACCACATTTTGAATGACCGGGGTGCAGCACCAGTTTCATTTACCAACTCCAGCTAACTTCTCTAAATCTACACCAGGGGGAAGAACTTTTACAGGCTTATACGTACTCTTCTGAAAACTGGAAAGATCTATGCCATACGTATCAGACAGAAGTTTATTACCTTGCTTAAAATAATCCTCAAAGGCTTGTTGCTCGGGAACTGAAAACAACACGTATCGATCACGCTCCTCCGGAACCTGGCTAGCAAGGTGAATCACATCATTTCTGATTCTGGAAAAGCTTGCATTATCCGTTGCCTTTCGCCCTCTCGCCTGAAGCACAGCTAAACACCGTGTCGGAAGTGAAGGGTTAACCGTCCTGGAGGTTTCGATCTCTTGGTACTTTACTGGAACATTGAACTCGGAAAAGAAATCATCTACCACAGACTTGCTATAGGGAATAACCGTGACGTTTTTTGCGCCAACCATATTCCCCCACTGCTTAATATTTTGATAGAAATTAAGCCAGTTAATATTCCGCATCGCTAAAGAAAACAGTGATGCGCTATAGCGAACATTGGGGTCTTTAACCAACTGATTGAAAAGTGACAACAAGAGCTCTGACTGAGAGCGAACAGTAAAAACCACTCTCACGTTATCGAAATACTGGCTCACAAACTCTTTGAACTTTGGGTTGTTGAAATAAAAAGGTGAGAGCTCTGAAGACACCAAAACATTAGGAGATGGTGAGGCTTCCATCTCCAGCCGAAGAGTTTCTAAAGCCTCGGCAGGTGACATATCACTTTGATAAGCCCCGCTACCCTTGAATGAAAGGGCGAAGGGGTGGTGAGAATGATCCGGCCACTGCAGGCTCTGCGGATAAAGAATACCCTTTTCCAAAAAATCAGCATGTTGTTGCTGAATTTGCGACTGAATTGCAGAAGTACCAGTTTTGGACCAGCCAACATGCAAATAGAGAGTGTCTTTTTTCATCATTCACCAATAAAGGGGTTACGTCCAACCTGGCTGACCAGCTTGCCCCACTTGAGGATTTGGGTTTCATCGAGCGCATCATCGCCCTGCAGGACGTCGGGGAAACCCAATGCCTTCCACTTGTCCATTGGGTGCAGGATATGAAAGGTTTTAAAGCCCAGGTCGCCAGGTAATTGTGCGTCGGCTACCACGTTGTCGCCAATATGTAGATGCCGCTGAATGCCTTCATCAGCGAGATCCTGCTTGACCATGTGCCACATGGTGCCATTGTCCTTGCGTTTCTGCTCGGCGCTGGAGACCATCAGCCGGTAAGGAACACTGACCCCGGCTTTCTTGAGCATCAGGCCTACCTGGCCACGCGTGTAATAAGTGTCCGATATCACCCATAGCTTATGCCCAATACTCCCGAGGTGGTTGAATAGCTCGACCATCTCGTTCTTCGCCTGAATCATTTTTAGATCCAGTTCGAACTCTTCCTGCATCAAGCGCGTAGCGTCATGATCCGAGATACCGAGGGTCTTCCCGACTTCCTTGTATATATTGCGTATATCGACATCGCCCTTGAAATTCGCTTGCTTCCTGAGTGTCAGCTCTGCCTCGTTGCGAATATCCACGAAGGCTTTGGCTGAGCGAACACGGCCACTGTCGACCAGTTGCTGTCCGAGCTTGAGCTTGGCGTAGTCAGGAACCGTATACTCTCGCCTGACAAGTGTATCGAAGACATCGAAGCTGATACATTCATGCGCCTGAATGGCCGGTAAATGCTGCTCCAGCCCGGCCCCCTGGTAACTACTGAAGATATAAGAGTAGTCACGAGTAAACTGCCCCGTCGGAGGGTAATAGAAAAACTCTTTATATCCTCTTTTCTCGGCGACATTACCCACCACACGCTCCAGGGCATGCAGCATGGAACCATCATTGGGTAGAGGCTCTTCGGGGAAGTCCTCATAGGCCCAATGCTTCGACAGAAGGTCTTTCAGTGCGTGCGGGCGCGCCCAGAACATTCCGCCAGCGGGATAACTCAAGAAGCCGCTGTTGTGATGCAAGTCGAGTTCTTCTTCCCACTTGCGCATGTAGGGCGTATTCATGGTCAAGTGATTGACCCAGGTTGGCATCATCCAGAATGTCGTTGGGTAATAGACGCCAAGCTCATCGTCTTCCGCAAAGCTGTTCAAGATACCAGCTGCCACCGCCGGATCCCGCAGCAGATATTCTGTCAGGTAATCCGCCCACTGGGTCTGCTCTTTCCCCGAGTAAAGCGATTTCTTTGAATGCAAATGGCAGAAGAGATCGTACTCCTGGAGTATTTCAGCATATTCGACCAACATCGGGCCGAAATTACGACCGCGGTTGGGTACGACACGGATTTCCAGATTCTTGACTTTCGGGTGTTGCCCAAAGGTTCGCTTCGCATGCGCTACCAGCTCTTCACTGGCGAGCGTCAAGAGCACATCCAGCTCTATCGGAAACTCATTGAGCGCTTGAGCGAAACGGTCGATAAAATCGTCATAGAAAATATGCAGGCAAGCCGCTACCTTCAGCTTTCCAGCTTCAGGAGTGACTTCACGCTCTGGCCTCAAGGCATTCCGTGGCGCCCAGCGCGGCGCATAGGGTGCATAGGTTCTACCTTCTTGCTTGCCATGCAGTAAATAGTGGAGAAGCGGACTCACCTGCCCATGAAACACATCCATGTACGTGCGATGGTAGGTTTCGGTATCAAAGGCGGGTGAAGGGTTGACCGGCGCGAAGCGTGATTTGCGCACATAATCCTTGAAGGCTTCAACATTGCTGGAAAATGTTCGGCCGTAATGTTCTTCATACCAACCCGGGTTGAAAAGCCCCAATGATACCGCTTCATCAGTCAGCTTCTCGTAATTAATGCCTCGTGCAGCACCCGCCTTCAACCTCTTTCTCAGCGACTTAATATCCTTGATCATATCCATTCCCGATTAGATGCCGAATATCTGCAGAGGAGACACCATTCCGTTACCGGTAATATCATCATCGGCCGTGAACAAGTGCCAGGCGGCTTGAGGTATCGCGCCGGGGCGAGTAGAAAACACCTCGAATAAGGTCTCCACCTCATCCTTGGTATAGGTGACGTCATTCCGGAGGTTGTCTGTTACCGACTCCACGGCCCCTTCGAGAACAGCCTGAAGGTTCTGGTAGTAGCGCTGGCTCGATGCCTCCCGACCGTAGAAGAAGACATATTCACCATCCTGTGACTCTCGAACATCGACGACCTGACCATGTGGTGCCGTCATCATGCACTCCAGCAGCAGCGAACGTTCCAGCATGGTGTAATTCTGTTGCCAATCGACACCTTCACGGAAAACGCCGCTGAGCCGAGCCGTGTTATCGCCGATTTCTTGCTTCCCGGGCTTCGTGGCAATGAAATAAAGGCCTTCCGTATCACGACCCAGGAAGCTCGTGCAGAGCTTCTGAATAGAACCGGAGTAGCCAACATCCAGCATCAAGGGAACGGGATTTTCTTTACTGAGTCCCTGAGTATGGAAATAGTTTTCCACGGCTTCGCGCGTGTGCTCGACTTGCTTGCTCAACCGATCATTATGAGGCTCGAGCCATTCGCGCACATTATCAGCATCGTCCGGCAAGGAAACACCGAAACCCAATACCTCCTCGGGCATACAGGCGAAGGCCTCGTGCATCTGCAGACCGAAGCGCTTCATCAACAAATCGAGGACCGTTCCCTCGAAATCCATCTTCAGAGCAACAGTATACGTTAATGGCTCCCCTAGCATGGCCCGGAACAACAAGGTTCGGGAAAGCCTCAGGTAGACCGGGGGATGATCCAGGTGAATCAGCCTTTCCTCGGAAAGGCGCGTCAGCAGCTGATGGATCAACCAACCTTCCCTGGCCAGGCACACAGGCAACTTCCCCTCTGCATGCTTCTCCACCTCTCTTACATAAGCCGTAAGGGAGGGGCCCAGAAACGCAGCGCCGAATTCTTTCAGCGCAGTATAGGTTTCTTTCATATCATCCCTGTTATATGAAATGTGATATCAATCAAGCGAATTTCGCTGCGGCATCAAAGGTATCACCTTGAGCATCCTTTTCGGAAACGCCTGGTGGTTGACCATTTACCAGTGGCCAGTCAATGGCCAGAGACTCATCATCCCAGCGAATGCAGTATTCGTCGCCGGGATTATAGTAATCCGTACACTTGTACTGAAATTCTGCCTCGTCGCTTATCACGTAGAAGGCATGCGCAAACCCGGGCGGTACCCACAGCATCTGCTTATTGTCTTCGCTGAGACGAGCCCCCACCCATTGTCCGAATGTCGGGCTATTCTGGCGCAGATCAACCGCTACATCGAATACTTCGCCACGAGTCACGCGGACCAGTTTCCCCTGGGGTTTTTCCAGCTGATAATGCAGCCCCCGCAGAATGCCGTGGCTGGACTTGCTATGGTTGTCCTGCACGAAGGTGAAATCCCCACAGTGCTCCTCGAACTCTCTCTGGCGAAAGCTCTCCATGAAGAACCCGCGCTCATCGCCAAACACCTTGGGTGTGAGCAGTACCACCTCGGGAATATCCAGCCGAGTGTAATCCATCGTATATCATCCTCATCAGCAGCAAGGGTGGCCAAGCCACCCTCGCGATCGACGTTGACCAGCTTTAGGGGGGCTAAATCACCTAGGTCGACAATACATGCAGCAGGTACTGGCCATAGCCCGTCTTTTTCAGGGCCAGGCCACGCTGCTGCATGGCGTCACTGCTGATCCAGTCCTGGTGCCAGGCGATTTCTTCCAGGCAGGCAATCTTGAGGCCCTGACGGTGCTCGATGGTCTGCACGTACTGGCTTGCCTCCAACAGGCTGTCGTGAGTGCCGGTATCCAGCCAGGCAAAGCCGCGCCCTAGGCGTTCTACGACCAGATCTCCGCGTTCCAGATAGGCATTGTTGACGCAGGTGATTTCAAGTTCGCCTCGATCCGATGGCTTGACCGACTTGGCGATTTCCACCACGTCATTATCGTAAAAGTACAGCCCGGTGACTGCGTATGGGGATTTGGGCTCCTTGGGCTTCTCTTCGATCGAGATGGCTTTGCCGTTATCGTCGAACTCAACCACACCGAACCGCTCGGGATCTTTTACCAGATACCCGAAAACGGTCGCACCGCTTTCCTGGCTTGCTGCGCGTTTAAGCTGCTCCGAGAAGTGCTGACCATGGAAGATGTTATCGCCAAGCACAAGGCAAACCGGGTCATTGCCGATAAAGTCTTCACCGATCACGAAGGCCTGGGCCAGGCCATCCGGGGTGGGCTGCTCGGCGTACTCGAAGCGGACACCAAATTGTTCTCCGCTCCCCAGAAGATGCTTATACTGGGGAAGGTCTTCCGGCGTCGAAATAATGAGAATTTCCCGGATGCCTGCCAGCATGAGTACCGAGATCGGATAATAGATCATCGGTTTGTCATAGACAGGTAAGAGCTGCTTGGAAACGCCATGAGTAATCGGGTGCAAGCGGGTACCGGAACCACCGGCCAGAATAATGCCTTTCCGTGCCATATAAACACTCCTTATTTAGTTCTGATTGCAACCAGTCTCTCGACGCGGAAGGACCACGTTCAAACGCTCAAGTATACGCCTAGCACTTCAAAAATTCGTCGAGAGTGAGCTCTAGCTGTGCCTGCCAATCCGGCAGCGAAATGTCGAGCGATTGCTCCAGTTTATCCAGTGCTAAACGTGAGTTGAGAGGCCGTGTCGCCGGCGTCGGATATTCCGTCGTCGGAATACCGGCAACTTGTGCAGGGTCAATGGCGAGCGACTCCCCCGCCTCACTGGCCATGCGGAATATCTCGCTGGCGAAGCCATGCCAGCTCGTTTCCCCACGCGGTGCGAGGTGGTACAAGCCGCTTTCGACTTGCCCCCGCTGCAGGCCATGCAAGGCCATCAACGTCACATCCGCGATCAACCGTGCCGGCGTCGGTGCACCGATCTGATCATTCACGATCTTCAGTGCGCTACGCTCGCGAGCCAGGCGCAGCATGGTCTTCATGAAATTATGGCCACGGGCACTATAGACCCAACTGGTGCGCAGGATCAGGTGCTGGCAGCCACTGGCCTGTACTGCCACATCACCTGCCAGCTTGGTGGTGCCATAGACCGATGCCGGCCCGGTGGGGCTTCCCTCCTGCCAGGCCTGATGACCATCACCGGGATAGACGTAGTCCGATGAGTAATGCACCAGCGGAATGTCACGCTTGCCCGCGTAAGTGGCCAGTTGCTCTGGCAGCTCGGCATTGAGCCAATGCGCCAGCTCGGGCTCCTCCTCCGCCTTGTCCACCGCGGTGTAGGCTGCCGCATTGACGATCACACCCGGCGCCAGTTTTTCGAGGTAATCGGCCACGGCCTCGGCATCGGCAAGGTCCAACTCATTGCGACTCGGGGCGATCACCTCACCCAGAGTGGCAAGGCGACGCTGCAGCTCGAAACCGACCTGGCCAGATGCACCCAGTAACAATAGCGTCATGTCAGCACTCCCAAACGCTCACCACGATAGCTGCCATCCTGCACGCGCTGCCACCATTCCCGGTTCGCCAGGTACCAGTCAACGGTCTTGCCCATGCCGGACTCGAAGGTCTCGGCAGGCGTCCAGCCAAGCTCTCGTTCGATTTTTGAGGCATCGATCGCATAACGCACATCATGCCCGGGTCGATCGGCCACGAAGGTGATCAGATCCTCGTAGCGGGCCACACCCCCCGGCTTGTCAGGCACGCGTTCCTCGAGCAGGGCACAAAGCGTACGCACCACCTCGATGTTGGCCTTCTCGTTGTGCCCGCCAATGTTATAGGTCTCGCCGACCTGCCCCTCGCTCGCTACCTTGATCAGCGCTCGAGCATGATCCTCCACGTACAGCCAGTCACGAACCTGCTGACCGTCGCCGTACACCGGCAGCGCCTTGCCTGCCAGCGCATTGAGGATCATCAAGGGAATCAGTTTCTCCGGGAAGTGATACGGACCATAGTTGTTGGAGCAATTAGTGATCAGCGTGGGCAGCCCGTACGTTCGCTGCCAGGCCCGCACCAGATGGTCCGAACTCGCCTTGCTCGCCGAATAGGGCGAACTGGGCGCATAGGGGGTCGATTCCGTAAACAGCTCGTCGGTACCCTCCAGATCCCCATAGACCTCATCGGTCGAGATATGGTGGAAGCGAAATCCGGCCGCCTTCGCCGGGTTGCTGGCCTGCAACCCCTGCCAATACGTACGAGCCGCCTCCAACAGCACCGTGGTACCCACCACATTGGTCTGGATGAACTCGGCCGGCCCATCGATGGAGCGGTCCACATGGCTTTCCGCCGCCAGGTGCATCACCACATCGGGCTGATGGGCCTCGAGAGTGGCACGCATCGCCTCGGCGTCGTCGATATCCGCCTGCACGAAATGATAGCGCGGCTCCTTCTCGACGCTTGCCAACGATTCGAGATTACCCGCGTAGGTCAGCTTGTCGACATTGACCACACGATGATCGGTATTCTCGATCAGTTCGCGTACCACCGCGGAGCCGATAAAGCCGGCTCCGCCAGTCACTAGAAAGGTTTTAGTCATGGGTTACACATATCTCTACAGTGAGTGAGTCAGGATCGGCAGACTGCCTCAGCATTCTATAGCGCAAATAGCCTTCCGCTTTTCATGCCTGTCACACTGTGCTTTTTCTACAGTGTTTAAAAATAATCTCTGAAAATTACAATGCCTACACAGCGAGCCCGAAAGCTCATAAGATCTCTGTGTGAAATTGGCCAACATATGGTATAGCGCGTCTAGTTGTAATGCCCCTAGTTTCTACACACCCTACGCGACTAACGCCGGGTGTGATCGGGGTGCCACATAGTCCAGAGACTGATGTGGCTGCTCTTCGTTGTAGTACCGGATCCAGCGGTCAATCACGATTCTGGCTTTGCCCAGAGACTCGAAGCGATGGAGCCAGATGCACTCTTCCTTCAAAGAACGGAAGAAACGCTCGACGAACCCGTTCTGCTCCAGGGTATACGGCGTCGTGAACTCCTGCGTGAGGCCATAGGCCTTCACCGTGCCCGTCTAGTGGCGACTGCTGAAAACGAGCCCGTTATCTGACCGAAGGGCCAACGGTTGATACACACGTACCAGCGCCCCCAGCCGATAGATCAGCGCTTCCTCTAGCGCGGCCTCCGTGGTCTTGTGCTGCCATTGTCCGATAATCGCCAGCCGAGGATTTCTCGTGTGCAGCAGTCGATGATCACCGCCAGGCTGGCTCGCCGATCCTTTCCACACCACACGTCGGTGAGAGTGATCGCCCATCACTCATCAGGACTCGAGGCGACGGATGGAAGACTCCTGCCACGAGGGGGAAGCCCTGAGGCCGCTTGCGCACTTGCCGGCCTTTGAGTTGAAGAATGCGCTGGATCGGCTTGCGGCTCTCCCCAGGACGCACATAGCCATAGCTCCAGGGCCAGCTTCAACTAAGCCGCCAGATCGGTATTCATGGCACACTGCCGCGGTTTGGGCTAGTAATGCAGGCTACACCGGGGCAACCCCAGCCAGCGGCAGAGCTTGGCGAGCGATACCACATGGCCCTCTTGGACCAGTTGCACCTGTAGCGACCTTACGAGTTTTCGTCCTCATCGAGCAGGCGCTTGCATTTTTTAGCTCATAGATCTGCAGATGGACCTCGCCCAATGCCTCCTTGGTCGCCCGGAGCTCGGACTCACACGTAGTGTTTACCTTGCAAGACACCTATAACCACGAAAAAAGTTTTTCTTGGTGGCTCATCACTTAATCAAGTTATTTTTCTCCCCCCCCTTCCTTCTAGTGGCTTAATTATTACCTGCATCACTCGCAGGGGGGGGGGATATTTTATCTTGCCCAGAAAACTCTAAAAACTATATCCGAATATATAAAATTTTTTTCTCAAAATCTTTTTTCCTAAAGACAGACAAAAAATGTAGAAATGAGAATTATTAAAAAACTGCAACCAAGATCTTAATATCAAAAACAGCCATAGTCGAAAGCAATTAGCTATAGCACTTAAAAACCACAAGCATTCAACTTAAAAGTCAAAACTAAAAACTAACAAACTGAAATTCGACGAAAAAACTCTTCTCGGTACTTATCAACCCACTCAGAATTCACCGAACCAGACTGTTTCTGCAATTTAACATTAACATCTTCTGTCCTGATCAAAGGCTGCACTCCCAGGAAATCAAACACCTTATTCATCACACTAACTGGCTCATGATTTAAATCTTCATACATTATAGGGAGGAAGCAAAACCCCACACTTGACATGAAGGAAAACTGCTCAGATAGGGTTCTGGAAAGATTTTTAACAGTCAAGTTAACTGAGTCATAATCAAAATCATCACCAGAGACCGAAGCTCTACCCTCTACATTCGATACCCATTGTTTAGTTCTTTTTGCTATTTCAAAGGAAATTGCTTGGCGCAAAACATCTTTTCTGTATGTCAGCAAAAACTCACAACCTTCAAAAGAAACACCATTAGAAACCAACTCTTTAAGCTGAACTAAGCTTACTTTTATCACACTTCTTTCATGACACAGTGTGGCGACATAATCTTTAAAGCTTTTAACCCCTTCATTTTTAGCTTTAATCATGGGCCCTGGGTTAAAAACCTCCATGCCGCCGCTCAGATTAAGCGATCCTTTTAAGTACTGGACCAACAAATTAGAACCTGTCCTATTAGAAAATAAAACGACAACAGCATTCTGTATTTTAACACCATCATTCCAACTCCCTCCCCATATTTTCTCAAAATGCTCATACCTCATACCTTAAACCTCTCAACCAAAAGGAAAACTTAATAAGAAAATAAACACAACATTTTATTAAAAATAACAAGCCAAGTCGTTAATGGCCTCTAGTAACTACTTCCTTCTAAGAAGCTAATGACTAGCATAAAGGCAATTGAGGGTCATTACAGCTTCTGCGACTTAGGCCTCTATACAATCGGAAAAGCTTGATAAAAGGTGCTGCATTATCTTCCTCGGCTAGTTGCCCTTCAGCAACTTTCGAACCTTCATCCTTATTAATAATAACGCTTGATTTTTTTAGTACGTCGACCTGAAGATCGGGATTTGACTAGGGCTTCTTGGGATCTTCCAGTGCTTGAGCTCTCACTGCTTTTGAATATCCCTGAGATGCGCATTGCCTTCGCTCTCTATGGCTGCTTAGTCCCCCGTTAAACTCGCCTCTCGACTTCAGGCACAGCGAGATTATGGCAGCGAGCCTCATTCTCAAACGTGATCTTGCCTTTTAAGATATTCATAACCATGACGGCACTTATAATCATTTAATGGAATTGCCGTAGGCTAACCCTATCTTTTGGGTGATATACACTATATCTTTTACAGGTCTTTATAGATCACTTTAAATCAATCAAGAATGGAAAGCTAAAAATCATTAGTCGGCAGAAAAAGCCCATCATGCTTTTTCATCAACCACCAGTACAAAAGAAAGTCTTCTTGGTTATCATCTTTTATTTTTTCTAATGTTTTTGGAGAAATTTTCTCGATTATTGAGTCACCTTTAGAAGATCTATTCTTTGCAGGGTACTGATCCGGGATCAATAATGAGCCATTCTTTTTTGCTATCTCATTAAAACTCGAAGTAAAGCCTCCCAACTTGGAAACATCTCCGACTAAAGAAAAATTCTCTCTGATTGCCACCAGGGCGTCATAAAACCTCTTAGATTTTGAAAAATAAGAGCAAGAAATATTAACAAGCCCTGCTTTCACAATAAAACGATCATAAAAGACATCAAAACCAACTCCCCATTTATCCACTGAGCAAATTTCCTCCCGGAAAACCTCATTATCTCGATATGCCATTTCAAAGTAAGATATTATTCGTAAAAGTGGATTCCTCAATATCGAAACATGGGAAACCTCTACTTGTATCATATCTTTTACGTCAGGGAACGGAAGATGACCACCGACAAAATCATAATCATTGATATTTTTTCCTTCTAGAGCAGAAACCCCCTCTTGCCCTACGATAAGGGTTTTATCAGGATTGTTTTTAAAGATAGTGTCATTAATCGTTGTGCCAGCTGTTTTGGGTATATGATGAAAAAATATCATGCAAAACTCCTTAATAAAAGTAAACAAACTTATTATTGATTAAACACCAATAAATTTTTGCCAAATCAATCCCTTCCACAGTGAAACCGGACCTTCTAAAGCGATCTCCCTTTAGATTCGCTATATCTTCACGCTCATAAACATTGGCACAAACGGTTCTTTCCCCATCACAAACAACAAAGCTATTTAGAGGCTCATGGAAATCCACCCAACCAATAGCTTTATCACTCTCTTCCACATCAACATGAACAGGATCTTCCCCCCCCCCCTTCAACTCCTCCAAAGAAACCTCTTGGTCTTTTATTTCCGCAGCGACCTCCTTAACAGGAAACGCAGAGCTTAACGTTATCATAAATCCTGAAAAAAGTGCTTTTCCATAACTTTGGACATCAGGCCTAGGATAAGAAGAATAGAAAATGGGCATCAAACCGGATTGCCCACCAAGTATAACCTTAACCTCTGAAGGAGCCCCATTTGGTAACGGATCTGCCCAACCGCAAAAATGGCCGCTTTCATTTATATCTATATAGTAACTACTCATACACCACCTCAACTATTTTTTTTGCAGCTACTTCAACATAGTGGCCTTCAAAGGCATTATGAGCTATCCAGGATTGTTTTTTCAAGGAATCATAGCTCGATCTCATCTCTTCAATTTTATTTACAGATGATAAGATATCGCCATAATCACCTATTAAACATCCGGCATTACAATCTTTAAGTAACTTAGAGCTCCCCCCATTGGACCTATAAATCGGTACAGCACCACATCTTACACTCTCCATCAACAATAAGCCGAGGCCCTCATAATGGCTAGCATCTAGATAAAACTCCACCTTATTAAACAGGTCAATTTTACCCTTGTAATCTAAAAACCCTAAATTTGTACAAAAATTACTTACCGAATTTGACTTTTCAGCATCCCCAAAACTATAAAACTTATACCCATAAGGCTTAAGCGCCACTATCATTGCAGCAATATAGTCTGCACCTTTATCTAACCGCCCATTAAATTGGACAGCTACTGATTTTTCCTCCCTTCTAAACCCCATATCATAATATCTATCTTCCGCAGGGCCATATGGGACTACAATGGGGGCTTTATCACACCATGGCTCAATGATTTCTTTTAAGTATTCAGAAACAGCCCAAATATAATCAAATCCACTATACCCTTTTACTACTTCGCGCAAAGCCCTACCCTCTGAGAAAGAGAACTCTGGCCCCTGAACAAAATAAGCTGTTTTTAACGCTCTCTCATTTGCTGCTTTTTTTACAAAGGAAACGGTGTCACTTGATGTGGCGACTAAAAATTTGGTTTTATCAAGAGTAGCACCTAATAAGCTTTTATCCTCAACATGAATGCACTCACATTCATGTTGATGGAATCGTTGATATGGCTTACTAAAGACGATAACCCGTGCAGGCGTGCCTAATTCGCAGAGCTTTTCACAAAGATCAAAAACCGCCTTTACACCTCCAATTCGACGGTCATTGGTTGGTAGTACAAAAGTGACATACACTGACTCAACATTTAACTGCCAATACAACCTAGAAATTTTTTGTATTTCTTCTTTATTTTGAGTTATGAGAAAGCTTTTTTCTGATAGCCTAGAATCAAGCGCATTCCCCCACTTCCTCATAAATGCAGCAAAGTTATTCCTTTGATATACCTCGCGATCTCCAGTGTGCGAGAAGCTAGCACCATGCTCATGGTAGACACAGAGGTTATCTACAACTACTCCTCTATAGCCTTTATTTATAGACCTGTAGTATAAATCAGAATCATCACCATATCCATTATCAATAAACTCATCGAACAACTTTTCCATCTGAAGTTTAGAATTATCTATACCTAGTAAATAACCAACATTGGTCTCAGCATCAGGATACGTTGGCTCTATCATTGACAGTGCTCTATCGAAATCCCGCCAGTTTTGAAATATATTCTCTGGAGCTTCGAGATTTTCTCCGCCATAAGCATAGGGGGTAGACAAGGCAACTGCATCTAGCTCACAAAGTGGCTTTAACAGCCTATTCACCCCTCCACTAGGAACTTTTACGTCACTCGTCCATAAGATAAAAAAGCCATCTTGACATTCTTCAAACATTGAGTTGCAATTCCTAACAAACCCAACATTCTCTTTCTGCACCTTTACTTCTAAGGGAACCAAAAACTCTTCTGAAAAAATTTTTAAATGCTTTTTTGTCATCTCCTCATTTTGAAAGTCAATAGAAACAACTACTTTACAGCCTATATCATAAAGCTCGCGCTCTATATCCCTAAGGTTATTAACTATGCACCTTGAATAATAGGTGCTTCCATAAATCGGTATCCCCAGAATAACATTTCTGGCTTCAACAGGTGGGTAACTTGATATTCTTTCTTCAATGTTGACAGGATCTTCTTTTAATGGACTACCATTTTTATATGCAAAATCACACTTGCTTGAAGCTAGATAAAGATGCTGCTCTGAATCGACAAACTCATACTCACCATCTATGTCAGAATAATCCTTGCTCCTCCTGAAAAAAATTGTTGTATTCAAGAAATGAACAAGAAACTCTTTTTCCTCTGGGAAAGCGGACGCTAACGATGAAACATCCTTGTGCGTATAGTTATCGAAGGGGATTTTAAAACTTTTTACACTCACAGCACATCTCCACAGATTAAGATCATCATAAAGAAACAAGGGTAAATATGATTTAGGCTATAATATATAGGATATCTATTTCACATCAGCCTGCCACCTTGCGTATGGAGGGTTTTATCTTCCTTTTTTTATATACCCAAGTGAAACAGGGCACGACATTGGACTTCATCCCCAGATACTTATTTATTTGTACATTATCTTCCTACCGATGGGCTAAAACATCGAAACCCACGACCGCGAAGTTTCTCATAACTTTTCATATTAAAAGCATAAGCTTTTCATGCCAAGATTCCGGTGATAAATGAAGAGATATACTGGGCACTGACGCGCTCGGATCTAGTACGTTTCCCTCTTCTTACTAATGATGATAAATTGCAAAGGCCTGACATCAGTCTAATAAAGATGTTACACCTCCAAGCCCACGCCCCCCTTTAATCGCGGTGGTCACGAATGATCAGCACCAGCATGCTGAGAATGAAGGCCAGAAAGATGGTGACCAGGGCAAAGACGGTGGTGTTGTAGAGGCGATCCGGCTTGGTCGGATATTCCGGCATCAGCGGGCTCTGGAGGATGCTGACCTGCTTGAGCTTGCGGGCCGCTTCCAGGCGGGTGTTCTCCAGGGCCGAGAGTGCGCTGGAGTAGGTTTCCTGGGCGAATTGTGCCTGAAGCTCGAGGGTCTTGTACTCGGAGGAAACCCGGTTGAGCGATTCCCCGGTGGCCTGGGCCAGCCGGTCACGCTGCTTCTGGATTTGCTCGCGCATGGCGTCGATTTCGCTCTGTACGCGCTGCATATCGGCCGAGCGGCTGCTCTGGTAGCTGGAAATGGCCTTGCGCTGGGCCTGCAGCTGCGCCAGGTTGCCTTCGAGCATGGCCACAACCTGGTTGATGCTTTCCACCGTCTGCGTGGGTGATACCAGCCCCTCACGGTTCTGGAACTCCAGGAGGTTGGTACGTGCCTCTTTCAGCCGTTCGTTGAGGCGGTCGAGTTGCGTCTCCAGAAAACGCATCTGCTCCTCGGCAAGCCGCTGGCCCATGTCGTTCATGTGGCGCTCGCCGGCATCGAGCAGCAACTGCACCATTTGATGGGCAAACTCCGGCGTATAGGCCTGTACTTCGATATTCAGTACACCGGAGTACTCGTCCATCTCCACGCTGACACGCTTCTGGTAGTACTCGTGAAGCGATTCAATAGGGGCATCGGCATCACGCAGCCGAGCGAAAACATCACCGTGCTCGCTGTAATGGGCGCGGAAATCGAGCTGCTCCTGAATTTGCTTGAGCATATCCACCGAGAGCAGGTACTCGCGCAATAGCAGCAGGTCCGTATCGCTGGAGGTACCAGTGAGGATCGAGGAGAAGCTGACATCCGGCTGTGAAAGCTGCGGGCTTTCCAGCACCACAGTGGCACGCGAGACATAGCGGTCCTCGGCCCAGAACGCCCAGTAGAAGGCAACCAGCAAGATGGCCACACAGGCAAGAACCCACTGTGGCTGTTTCTTCAATACGCTTTTGATGTGATCTTTTGAGGCCATATGGTTAGCAACAAACCTGGTAACGTGAAGACTTCTGTACTCTTGAAGGCTGCTTCAGGGCATTCCATGGAATGCCTGAGGCCGCTTCATTGACAGACGGTGAGAGTACGCTTGGCGCTGCAACAGCTTTCGAATCAATAACCAGGGACCATCGGCGCCCTGCTATTCGGCACTCTTGTCCTGGTTGTTCTGGCGCTGTTTCTGAAATGCCTTGAGTCGCTCCTGCGCATCCTGGAGATTCTGCTGGGTGGTTCGAAAGGCGTCGCCATAGTGCTTTCGCTGACGAGGGGGCAGGTCCTCTTCCCTGGCTTCTTCGAACTTCGCCTTGGCACTCTGCAGCTCCTGGCGCCGTTTCTGCAGCTGCTGACGCGCCTGCGCGAGTGTCGACGGCTCGGGAAGGCGCTTGGGCCGTACCGGCGGGCCGAGCGGATGGTCTTCGCTATTGCCATCTGTTTCGGCATGGTACGCCTCGATGGCATCCTCCACGTCGTCATACCAGGTGGCTTCGCCGTCGCGGAGGTACACCCCGGCCTGGCAGAGATCCTTGAGAATGCCTTCGCCGTGGGACACCATGATCAGGCTCGCCTGGCCGACCTTGTCCTTGAAGGCCTTGGTCGCCTTGGCCTTGAAGGCACGATCACCGACGGAGGTCGCCTCGTCGGAGAGGTAGACATCGAAGTCGAAGGCCAGGGAGAGCCCGAAGTTGAGCCTTGAGCGCATGCCGGAGGAATAGGTCTTGATGGGCTCATCGAAGGCATCGCCGATTTCGGCAAAGGCTTGCACTCGGTCGATGATTTCCTGTTCCTTGTTACGCCCGCCATGAACGCGCGCCACGAACTTGACGTTCTGGCGGCCCGTCATCGAGCCCTGAAAGCCGCCGGCCAGGCCGATCGGCCAGGAAACGCGACAATTGCGCTCGATACTGCCCCGCTCGGGGTGGTCCATGCCGGCAATCAAGCGCAATAACGTCGATTTACCCGCTCCGTTACGCCCCACCAGGCCGACACTCACCCCTTGCGGGAACGAGAGGTTGATGTCCTTGAGCACCCAGGGACTGCCATGGTGATTGTGGTAGCGCTTGTAAAGATTACGAATTTCGATCATGAATTGCCTGTGGGGTCTAGCGCCTGGTTATCTGGCCTTCAGCCGGTCCTTGAAACGCATATGCATCAGCAAGCCCAGTGCGAGAGTGCTGAGCGTCCACATCCAGTAGTACGTCATGCTGGTGCCATGCACTACCTGGTAGCCCTCGAAAAAGCTGGCACGCAGCATTTCCAGGCCATGCACGATGGGGTTGAGCATCACATACTCGAGCAGCCAGTGCGGCAGGCTGTTCAGGGGAAAGATCACGCCGGAGAGAATCAACAGCGGCATGTTGATCATCCGAACGACCTTGGCGATTTCCGGCACCAGGCTGCCGGCCACCGAGACGATCAGGCCTAGCCCGAGGCCCAGGCACCAAAGGGCGAACCAGTCCCACATGGCATATAGCGCATGATCGGGAGTGAGATCCATCCCCAGCATCAGGGCGCCGGCGATGAACAGCAGGAAGATCAGGGTACGCAGCATCACTTCGAGGAAGTTGCGCACCAGCACCGAGTCCACCGGCTGTACCTGGCGATAGGCGAACAATGCCTGATTGGCTTCGATCGATCCCAGGGCACGCATCATGCCTTCACGGATCAGAAAAAAGCCCATCAAGCCGACGATCATCCAGGGGATGAACTCGGCCCCCACGATCAGGCGATCGCCGCGGATGAAGCCTCGGATGCCCACCATGATCAGGGTGAAGGCCATGGGCTCGGCAATCATCCAGAACCAGCCCATGCGGTCGGTCATGGTGCGCGAGATGGCCTCGCGCATGAACATGGCGTACCAGACGCTACGCGTGACCTCCCATGCCGAACGTTCGGTGCCATGGGCCCCGCGTGAGAATATTTGAAACATGGCTTAATCCACCGGTCGGAAAGCGGTCAAGCGGCGTAAACGCCGCTTGACCATTCGTGCTTCGTTGCCGATAGAGAACATCACAGGTCGAGTGCCACCTTGGTGGCCACGGCAACCTGATAGAGGATCTGCGTGATCGACTTGGCGAGCTCGAGGTTGCTGGTCGGTGCCCTCGGCAACACGATGATCTCGTCGCCGGCACGTAGCTTCGCATCGTCGGCCGGGATGACCGCCCCATTGCGATGCGCCACCAGGATCTTGTCGTCGTTGGCGCGCGGCGTGAAGCCACCGGCCTGATCGATGTAATCCTCGACGGACATGCCCGGGGTGTAGACCACGGCCTGGGGCATGGTGACCTCGCCACTGAGCAGGATGGCATCGTTGGTCTCGGGAATCTTGACGACGTCACCATCCTGCAGGCGCACATCGGCGATTCCGCTGTTCCCGCGAGCCACGACCAGCTGCCCGGAGGGCTCGACCTTCGAGGCCTTCTGCACGAAACGCTCGATCAACTCAGCCTGTTGTACCTGGATCTTGCCCTCTTCGGCGGTACGCGCCGGATAACCCAGGTAGGTCGTCTGCAGACGCTGCAGGCTCTTTTCGAGCGCGGCTTCCTGCTGTGTGGCGACGCTTTCACGCAGAATCGAGATGTCCCGAACACTGGTCATGTCCTTGGGTACGTCGATCGCATCGAGGAACTCGCCAAGCCGTGCGTTTCGCGGCAAGGCGTAACGGGAAGGGCCGTAAAAACTGCCTTCGAGCTCTACGACGATTGTCTCTTCGCGCTGGTCGGAACTGAACAACACTTCATCGCCGCTGCGCACGGTCTGGCTGCCGAAATCGTTGAGTGCGATGTACTCGGCAAAGGGACCATCGGCACGGTCGCCCCGCAACAGTACATGCGAGACCCCGCTCTGCAGGCGCGCCAGGCGAGTGACTTCCGATCCCGTCAGTTGTTCGCCCTGCAGCTCGTAACGGTATTCACGGTGTACGTCACCCGTCACAGCGATCGCCGGCCCACGCTCTTCGACCACGATGGTATCGCCGTCCTTGAATTGCGGGCGCTCGATTTCACCGTCGAGCAGGAAATCGTACAGGTCGACGTTGGCGACTACGCGACCATCACGCTCTACACGAATCTGGCGGTAGCTACCGAGCGACTTGTCGATGCCCCCCGCCTGATCGAGGAAGTAGAGTACCGAATCCGACGGGGTGCCGGCATAGCGGCCCGGATTCTCGACATAGCCAGTGACGAACACGCCCACCGGCTGGACGCCTTGCAGATTGGTGTAGACCTCGACGTCCTGGGGATAGACGTTCTTGATGGCCTGCCTGACCTGCGCATCCAGTTGCTGGCTGCTCATGCCCTGTACCGGCACCGGACCGATCGAGGGAATGTAAATGTTGCCCTGGGCATCCACCGGCACCGTCTGGTCGAGTTCCACGGCCCCCCAGGCGCGTAGCGTGACCTGATCGCCGGGCTTGATCTGATAATCGGCGTTGAGGCCATCGGCCATGGTGCCCCGAAAGCCGCCCTCGAAGAGATTGGCACCAAACGGCGACAGCTCTTCCATTTCGGTCTTGGGCGGATTGGCTTTCAGTCCATAATCCGGGTTGGGCACCGGGCCATAGTTGGCACTGTCCCAGTTGGCGCGGGGCGTCGCATCTACGTTGCTGCTTTGCCCTCCGCCCTGGGAAGCGGATGACTGCCCCTGGCTCTGTTGCTGTTGTGGCTGGACGGTCGTGCTTGACTGCAAGAAGCTTTGTGCACTGGCCAGACCGGGCAGCAGCAGCAAGCCCGCGACCAACGCCGCTCTCAATGTCGAGGTATCGCGGTTGATCACCGGCTCGTCCCCCCTGCCTGAATTTGTGTCACCAGTCGCTGCGAGACCCAACTGTCATCGGCCGTCTCACAGGCCACGGCGGAACGCACGTCACTACGCTGCAGATTCATGACCTGCAGTTGCCGGCAGGTACGACCACTCGCCGCGTAATAAGGCGCATCCGCCATGACTTCGACGGTGCCACCCCAGGGGCTCTGCTCCAGCACCACGGTCGAACCGGGAGCGGACTGACTGAGGAAGCCATTGAGATTCGCCCCCAACGGCGTGCCCTGCGACCCGACGATGACCGAGCCGGACGTACCCTGGCCCTGCTGGGCGGCACAGCCCGTCAGGCCAATCGCCAGAGCCAGCAGCAATACGCTGGCACCGCTTCTGGCTCTGCCGTTTCGTTGTTGATGTTCCATGATGGTTTCCTTGCGCTTTCAGCATGACACCGCCCGCCCGAGTGGCGCTTCATCGAAGCGCCACTCGAGGCCCCTGTTTGCAAGGCTCTGCCCGAAGGGCCGTTCTAGAAGGCCGCTCTCGAACAACCTTGCAACAAGGTTTTACAACGCCTTGAGCAAGTGGGTGATGATGTCCTGCTGACTCATGGTTTCGGTGTTGACCGTCACCTCGGCGTTCTTCGGCACTTCGTAGGGGCTGTTGATCCCGGTGAAGTCCTTGAGGCGCCCCTCGCGAGCCTTGTGGTAGAGGCCTTTCGGATCGCGCTGCTCGCACACATCCAGCGGTGTATCGACGTGGACTTCGATGAAGTCGCCCTCGTCGAACAGCTCGCGGGCTGCATCGCGATTGGAGCGGAACGGCGAGATGAAGGCGGTGATGACGATCACCCCGGCCTCGGCGAACAGGCGAGCCACTTCACCGACCCGGCGAATGTTCTCGGCACGATCCTCCTCGCCCATGTCCAGGTCCTTGCACAGGCCATGGCGGATGTTGTCGCCGTCGAGCAGCATGGTGTGGTAACCGCGGCGATTGAGCTCCACTTCCAGGGCGTTGGCCAGGGTCGACTTGCCGGAACCGGAGTAGCCGGTCAGCCAGACGCACTTGCCTTCGTGGCCGTTGAGCTGCTCGCGCATGGCCTGGGTGACGCTGGTGCGGTTCCACACCACGTTGGCCTTGCTGTCGTTGTCGCGGAACTCGTAGGGCAGCTCGCTTTCCAGCGGCTGGTGGATCATGCCGACGCCCACGGTGATGTTGGTGAGGCGATCGATGATGATGAAGTTGCCGGTGCCCGGGCTGGTGCGGTAGTCATCCACCGGCACCGGTGCGGTCAGCTCCACCTGGCAGCGCGCGATGGCGTTGAGGTCGAGGTGATCGGCATGGCGCTGTTCGAGGGTGTTGACGTCGACCTGGTAGTCGATGGCCTTGACCTTGCCGGCCATGTCGCGGGTGGCGAGCTTGAGGTCGTACAGCTTGCCGGGCTCCAGGGCCTTCTCGTGCATCCAGACGATGTCCGCCTCGAAGCTGGTGGCCAGCGGCACCTGGGCGTCCTCGGCGACGATCCAGTCACCCCGGGAGATATCGATCTCGTCTTCCAGGGTCACGGTGACGGCGTATCCCGGATAGGCGACGTCGAGATCGCCGTCCCAGGTGACGATGCGCTCGACCTTGGAGGTCTTGCCGGAAGGCAGGGCCCGCACGGCCTGGCCGGGCTGCAGGACGCCGGCGGCCAGCGTGCCGCAGTAGCCGCGGAAGTCCAGGTTCGGCCGGTTGACGTACTGCACCGGCAGGCGAAGGTCACGCAGGTTCTGGTCATGACGGATCTCGACGGTCTCGAGCAGCTCGAGCATCGCCGGGCCGTCGTACCAGCTCATGGCCTCGCTCTTGTTGACCACGTTGTCGCCCTTCAGCGCCGACATCGGCACGAAGCGGATATCCGGGGCATTGAGCTTGTTGGCGATGTCCTGGTATTCCTCGACGATCTCGTTGTAGCGCGCCTCGGAGTAGTCGACCAGGTCCATCTTGTTGATCGCCACCACCAGGTGCTGAATGCCCAGCAGATCAGCGATGAAGCTGTGCCGGCGCGTCTGGGTCTGCACGCCATGGCGCGCATCGACCAGAATCACCGCCAGGCTCGCCGTGGACGCCCCGGTCGCCATGTTGCGGGTGTACTGCTCGTGCCCCGGCGTATCGGCGATGATGAACTTGCGCTTGTCGGTCGAGAAGAAGCGATACGCCACATCGATGGTGATGCCCTGCTCCCGCTCGGACTGCAGACCATCCACCAGCAACGCCAGATCCACCTCATCCCCGGTGGTCCCGCTGGTCTTCGACGCCTGCGTGATCGCCGCCAACTGATCCTCGTAGATCATCTTGGAATCATGCAGCAACCGACCGATCAGCGTCGATTTACCGTCATCGACGCTACCGCAGGTGATAAAACGGAGCAGATCCTTGTTCTCGTGCTCCTTCAAATACGCTTCGATGTCGTCAGCGATAAGACTCGATTGGTGGGACATAGCTAAACATCCTAGCTGTAAGCTGGAAGCTGGAAGCTGGAAGCTGGAAGAACTTCCACCCCCGTTCGCTACACAGCAGATTTATTCATTGGTGATTTTACCTACCAGCCCGGAGAGCATGGAGGCAATTTCACGGGTTTCCTGTATCCATCGGTGACCAATAGCCTTGTCGATATAGCCAATGTCGATACCGATGTAGATTTGTGTTCGCAATTCGGAGCATGACCCTTTGGCGATCAACAGAAACCTGCATTTATCCCTCTGGGTTCCACGAGTCATGCCTTCCGCGATGTTGCTGGGAACTGATAGGCCGGCGCGCGTAATCTGATCCTTGAAACCAAAGTCACGTAAATTACGCATTTCCTTGTACAGCTCGGCCGATAACCTAGCCGACCGCTTCCACACTTGCAGCTTTTCGAAGTCCATCTCATTTCCTCGCCTCCATGGCTATCTTTGCAGACTAGCTCATATGGGGAGGTGTGAACTTCCAGCTTCAAGCTTCAAGCTTCCGGCTGCTCTAACGCGCCGGAGGCGCGTTAGAAGTAGCCCTCCCTCTTCTTCTTCTCCATCGAGCCGGCTTGGTCGTGGTCGATGGCGCGGCCGCTGCGTTCCGAGGTTTTGGTCAGGAGCATTTCCTGGATGATTTCGGGCAGGGTCGTGGCTTTGGATTCCACGGCGCCGGTGAGGGGGTAGCAGCCGAGGGTGCGGAAGCGGACCCATTTTTCCTCGGGGACTTCGCCTTCTTCGAGCGGCAGGCGGTCGTCGTCGACCATGATGTCGATGCCGTCGCGGTGGACGACCGGACGCGGGGCGGAGTAGTACAGCGGGACGATGGGGATGGATTCGAGGTAGATGTACTGCCAGATATCCAGCTCGGTCCAGTTGGAGAGCGGGAAGACGCGGATGGACTCGCCCTTGTTGACCTTGGAGTTGTAGACGTTCCACAGCTCCGGACGCTGACTCTTGGGGTCCCAGCGGTGGTGCTTGTCGCGGAAGGAGAAGACGCGCTCCTTGGCACGGCTGGCTTCTTCGTCGCGGCGCGCACCGCCGAAGGCGGCGTCGAACTGGTACTTGTCCAGCGCCATCTTGAGCGATTGGGTCTTCATCACGTCAGTGTACTTGGAACTGCCGTGATCGAAGGGGTTGATGTTGGCTTCCACCCCTTCCTGGTTGATGTGCTCGATCAGCTCCATGCCGGCCTCCTCGGCCATCTGGTCACGGAACTTGATCATTTCCTTGAACTTCCAGGTGGTGTTGACGTGCATCAGCGGGAACGGCGGTGTCCCGGGGTAAAAGGCCTTGCGGGCCAGATGCAGCATCACCGAGGAGTCCTTGCCGATGGAGTACAGCATCACCGGGTTACGGAACTCCGCAGCCACCTCGCGAATGATGTGAATCGACTCCGCCTCGAGCTGTTTGAGGTGAGTCTGACGTTCGGGGGTTATTTCCATATCGGTTGGTCCGTTGGGTCAGAAATATGTCTGTGAGCTTGAAGCTTGAAGCCGGAAGCTTGAAGCTGGAAGTAACCCCAAGGTCAAACCCGAGTACTTCGGTTTTGGGGTAGGTGTTGCTTTTTCTTCCAGCTTCTAGCTTCCAGCCGCGAAGCGGCGCTCTTCCAGCTTAAACCAGCTTCTAGCTTCCGGCTTTCAGCTCGCGCTGAGCGCTTCACTCAGTGCGCTCGTCCACCGTTCGTGGCGTTGTCCGCTGACGATGAACCAGGGGTTGAGGACGGAGTCCTGCTGGTTGCAGCGCAGGGGTTCGAGGGTTTCGGCGTTGAGGACTTCGCCGCCGGCGGCGATGACGACGGCCTGGGCGGCGGCGGTGTCCCATTCGCTGGTGGGGGCGAGGCGGGGGTAGAGGTCCGCCTGCCCTTCGGCGACCAGGCACAGCTTGAGCGAGCTGCCCATGGAGACTCGCTCGTGTTCCGGCAGGCCGGCACAGAAGGCTTCGAATGCTTCGGCGCCGTGGGAGCGGCTGCCGACGACCTTCCAGGGTTCGCTGCCCGCTTCGGGCAGGGTGCGCACTTCGATACGATGGGACGTGCCCTTCTCCATCTTCCAGGCGCCCTGGCCGACCTGTCCAAACCAGGTGGTGTCGAGCACCGGGGCGTGAACGATGCCGAACACCGGATCGCCATTTTCCACCAGAGCAACGTTGAGCGTGAACTCGCCGTTCTTCTTGATGAATTCCTTGGTGCCGTCGAGCGGATCGATCAGCCAGTAACGCTCCCAGGCGCGACGCGTCTCATAGGGGATGTCGCCGGATTCCTCGGACAACACCGGCACCTCTGGCGTCACGGCCTCGAGCAAGGCGACCAGGGCGTGATGAGACGCCATATCCGCCTCGGTCAGAGGGCTATCGTCCTCCTTCGTCTCCACCTGGAAGGTCCGATTGTAGATCTCCAGCACCTCGCGCCCCGCCGCCTCGACACCGGCAAGCAAGCGATCGCGGATATCGTCCGTTACGAAATGGGTCAAAAGAAACTCCTTGTTGATTAGCTGTAAGCTGGAAGCTGATCTGAGCTGGAAGAGCGCCGCTTCGCGGCTGGACCATAGCTGTAAGCTTGAAGCTGGAAGCTGGAAGTAAACCCAACGTCAGACCCAATCAATGTGGTTCTGGGGTAGGTGTTGCTTTTTCTTCCAGCTTCAAGCTTCCGGCTTCAAGCTAAGGACGGCTTCAAGCTAAAGATTACTTCCGGCTTCAAGCTGAAGATGGCTTCCGGCTTCCGCTCCGTGCGTACATCACTTGTCCGTGGCGTTGGATATGCGCTTTCAGTTCGTCGTTATCGATATGCTGGTAGATCGATAGATCGATCTGGTACGGCAAGAGCAAGTCATCGAGTTCGGTGGTGAGCTGGTTGAACATCTGCCAGTCAATTTCACCGATGATAGTCAGGTCGATGTCAGAGCCGGGTCGGTAATTTCCTTTGGCTCGGGAACCATACAGCAGCACCTGGTCTATTTTTGGGTAGCGCTCAAATACGCCACACAACCTGGCGATGTCATCTTCTAAAAGCCCGAACCTAGTTGCCATTATACCTCACCCCCCGGCGGGCGACTTTCATTGGCTTCCAGCTCGTCGAAAGTGTTGCTGAGTTCTTCAAAAAGCACGCCATAACGATTCTTCAGGTGCTCGAGAATCTCATTGGCAGTGGCCTCGTTATAGGTATGCACGGTCCGGTTTCTATCCTGCAGCATCGCCATCCAGGCATGACCGTCACTGATCAGCTCCAGCTTGAAAGCTTCACGAATTGTATCGCGCGACCCAGAGATCATTTGTGTACCCTGCCAGATCAGGTAGTCGCGCAGCAGGTTCCAGGCCAGCTCATAGGTGAACTCGAACGCCTGTATCGTGCCTTGCTTCTCGAGGTCGCTGAGGCTGCGCTGCTCCATCAACGCCAACGCACCCGCCAGCTGAGCATACGCCCTCTTGAAGTTGGCAAACCGCTGCTGCCAACGCACATCATCATGCTCTGACATTAGAGGCTCCTTGGAGGTTAGCTGGAAGCTGATCTGAGCTTGAAGAGCGCCGCTTCGCGGCTGGACCATAGCTGGAAGCTTGAAGCTGGAAGCTGGAAGTAAACCCAACGTCAAACCCAATCAATGTGGTTCTGGGGTAGGTGTTGCTTTTTCTTCCAGCTTCAAGCTTCCGGCTTCAAGCTAACGATCAGAACCCCCACACCATCGGTATCAGCCCTATCGCGGTGCTGCCGACGAGCAGGCTGAGGGGTGCGCCGAGGCGCAGGTAGTCGAGCAGTCGGTAGCCGCCGGGGCCGTAGACCATGAGGTTGGTCTGGTAGCCCAGCGGGGTCATGAAGCTGGCCGAGGCGGCGAACATGATGGCGATGGCGAATGGCATGTAGCTGACGCCGAGCTGGTCGGCCACCGACATGGCGATGGGGAACATCAGCACCGCCGCGGCGTTGTTGGTGATGATCTCGGTGAACAGCGTCGTCAGCAGGTAGACGACGGCCAGGGCCAGCCAGGGCGACATGCTGTCGCTGACCACCGCGCCGGCGATGGTCTGGGCGGCGCCGGAGCTGGTCATGGCGGCGCCGAGCGCGAAGGAGGCGGCGATCACGGTCAGCACGGAAATGTCGATGTAGCGGCGTGCCTTGCTGACGGTGATGCAGCCGGTCACCAGCATGCCGCCACCCGCCAGCAAGGCGGCCTCGAAGATCGACAACAGGCCGATCCCGGCGGCCAGCACCATGGCGCCGAGAACGCAGAGCGCGATCGGCGCCTTGTGAAAGCTGGGCGGCGTGGAGTCGTTGAGCGCGCTGACCAGCAGGAAGTCGCGGCGATAACGGTACTGATCGACGAAATCGTGGCCGGTTTCCATCAGCAGGGTGTCGCCCGTCTGGAGGCGAATGTCGCCGACCTTGCCGGGCAGGCGTCGCCCCTGGCGGGAGATCGACAGGATCACCGCCTGGAAACGCGACCGCACCCGGGCCTCGCGCACCGTGTGGCCCACGCCGGTGAAGTCCGGGCCGATCACGGCTTCCACCAGGCAACGGTGGTGATTGGCCACGTCGAGTTTATGGATGTCGTCGCTGCCGGGGCTGATGCCACGCACCTGGCGCAGCTCGCGGGCGCATTCGGGCGCGCCGATGAAGACCAGGACATCGCCGCTTTCGAGCTGCGTGTCGGGCGGCACGGCGGTCATCAGGCGGCCATCGCGCTCGATGTCGGTGAGATAGCCGTATTGCAGGTTACGCAGCCCGGCTTCGGCGATGGTCTTGCCGGCCAGCGGGCCACTGTCGTTGACCACGAACTCGACGCTGTACTCGCGTGCCAGGTCGAGCTGCTCGATCACCCCTTCGCGACGCGGCAGCAGGCGGTCGGCGAACAGCATCAGGAAGGTTCCGCCGACCAGCAGCATGGGCAGGCCGACCTGGGCCAGATCGAACATGCCCAGTGCCACGCCCTTCTCGCTCTGCAGGAGGCCATCGACGACCAGGTTGGTACTGGTGCCGATCAGGGTACAGGTGCCCCCGAGGATGGCCGTGTAGCTCAACGGCAGCAGCAGCTTGGAAGGGGGCATCTTGAGCTTGCGGGACCACTCTTGCAGCGCCGGGATGAACATGGCGACCACGGTGGTGTTGTTCATGAAGGCACTGAGGCTGGAGGCGGGCAGCATGACCCGCAGTTGTGCCTTCTTGAGCGTATCCGGATGGCCCAGCAGGCTATTCGCCACCCACTGCACGGCGCCGGTCTCCTTGAGTCCGGCGGCGACCACATAGAGGGCCGCGATGGTCATGACGCCAGTATTGGAGAAGCCGACCAGGGCCTCGGCGGGCGCGAGCACACCACTGACCACCAGAAACGCCATCGCCGCCATCAGGATGGCGTCCGCCGCGATGCGCGTGGCCGCGAGGGCCACCAGTACGGCGATCACACTGAATGTACTAAGCCAGGCATCCATTGCCATGGTGATAAAAGACTCCAGGTTTCTCCGAGGCACGCTACCGCCCCGGGATTGCTCCGGGCGATTTCCCTTGCCCTGTCGCGTTGAATTGTATGGCCGCTTCCTGCGGGGTCCGGTGGCTACGCGCCGAGGCGCATGTCGGCTCGCCATTCTATGGATTTACGGCGGTGACGGCCAGCCGAAAGACGCAGTTAACGGCCCAGGGACAGCACGGAAGTGCCTGATCGATACGTTATTTTTCGTAACCTGCCTAACAATATCGTCGTTCATTGCCGCCGTTGCCCGCTCCCGGGTAGAGCCCGGCTCAACATTCTGTTTCAACATTGTGCTTCAGCTTTCTGTCTCAACGTCCTGTCAGCCCTCAGCCCCCAGGTCCCCTCTCTCGACCCCCTATCTCAACACAAGGGAGACGCGCTTTGTATTGTCTCCATTTGCGGACAATACCGGCGATGACCCAAGGTTCATCAGATGGCGATATAACTGTCATCCACTTCGCCTAGGCTCCCGGTTGCCGATAAGAACCCGAGGAGACCGATGACATGCTGACACGACGCCAGGTACTGGGCCTTGGCCTGCAGGGTGGCGTGGCGTTCGGCGCCACCATGGCCGCGCCCGCCATCGTGCTTGCCGAGACGCGCCGACCGGTGATCACTTCCGGCGTGATGAGCGGTGACATGCTGACGGATCGCGCCATGATCTGGTCGCGCGCCGACCGCCCTTCCAGAATGCTGTTGGAAATCGCCGACAATCCCGAATTCAAGGGTGCGCGCCACTTGCGTGGCCCCGAGACCCTGCCCGTGCGGGATCTCACCGCCAAGCTGGACGTCACCGGGCTCGATGGCATGGATACCCTGCACTATCGGGTGCGCTTCGCTGCCCTTGGCGACCATCGTGCCGTCAGCGAGCCCGTTGCCGGACAGCTACGCCTGCCCTCCACCCAAAAGCGCGATGTGCGTTTCGTCTGGTCCGGCGATACCGCTGGCCAGGGCTGGGGCATCGATGAATCACGCGGCGGCATGACCACCTACGAGACCATGCGACAGCAGCGCCCGGATTTCTTCCTTCATTCCGGCGACACCGTCTATGCCGATGGCCCCTTGAAGGAAAGCGTCGAGCTGGCGGATGGCAGCACCTGGCGCAACCTGGTCACGCCAGCCAAGAGCAAGGTCGCCGAGACCCTCGACGAGTATCGGGGCCAGCATGCCTACAACCTGATGGATGCCAATGTGCGGGGCCTGAACGCCGAGGTGCCGATGTTGGCCCAGTGGGATGACCACGAGACGGTGAACAACTGGTATCCCGGTGAAGTGCTGGACGACCCGCGCTACACCGAGACGAACGTTTCGCTGCTCTCGGCTCGGGCTCGCCAGGCCTTTCTCGAGTACATGCCGATGCGTCAGCAGCCCGAGGCACCCCAGCGGATTCATCGCCGCTTCCCCTACGGGCCGGGGCTCGAGGTGTTCATGCTCGACATGCGCAGCTTCCGCGGGCATAACGACGCCAACCGGCAGGAAGATGGCGCCACCCTGCTCGGCCGCCAGCAGATCGACTGGCTGATCGACAGCTTGAAGCGCTCCACCGCGACCTGGAAGATCATCGCCTCTGACATGCCAGTGGGATTGATGGTCGCCGACGGCGACAATGCCGAGGCGGTCGCCAACGGCGAGCCTGGTCGACCGCTGGGCCGGGAGCAGGAGATCGCCCGGTTGCTGGAGGCCATTCGCGACAACGATATCCGCAATGTGGTGTGGTTCACCGCCGACGTGCACTACACCGCTGCGCACCACTACTCGCCGGAGCGCGCCGCTTTCAAGAAATTCCGGCCCTTCTGGGAATTCGTCAGCGGCCCCCTGCATGCCGGCACCTTCGGCCCCAACGACCTCGACGCCACCTTCGGCCCCAAGGTCGTCTTCCAGAAGGCACCGCCCGACGGCCAGGCCAACCTCCCGCCCTCGGCGGGCTACCAGTTCTTCGGCCAGGTCGACCTCGACGGCGAAAGCGAAACGCTGACCGTCACCCTGAAGGACTCTGCCGGAAATGCGCTGTATACGCAGGAACTGGCACCGGAGATGAAAGCTTGAGCTAGAAGCCAGAAGCTGGAAGCTGGAAGCCAGAAGCCAGAAGCCAGAAGCTGGAAGCTGGAAGAAAAAGCAACACCTACCCCAGAACCACATTATTCGGGTTTGACCTTGGGGTTACTTCCAGCTTCAAGCTTCCAGCCGCGAAGCGGCGCTCTTCCAGCTTGGGACGACTTCCAGCCACGAAGCGGCTCTCTCCCTCTTCCTTCTTTCCGCCAGTTCTTGTTCGCGTATCATGTCCATCTACTTCAGGGAATGGCAGGACGATGGACAGCACTCCCAAACAGAATCTCGGTATCAGCGCTTATCGCGGCCTCAAGCACGACATCATTCGCGGGGTCTTCCAGCCTGGGGAGAAGCTGCTGATGAGTCGTCTCAAGCAGCGTTACGAGCTGGGTGTCGGGCCCTTGCGCGAGGCGTTGTCGCAGCTGGTCGCCGAGCGTCTGGTCGTGGCCATCAGCCAGCGCGGCTATCGGGTCGCGCCGATGTCTCGGGAGGAGCTCGCCGATCTCTACGATGCGCGGGCGCAGCTCGAGGGGCTGGTGCTCGAGCTGGCCATCCAGCGGGGTGACGATGCCTGGGAGGCCGACGTTCTCGCCAAGGCGCATACCCTGGCCAAGGTCATGGAGGTGAACGGCCCCGACGAGATGCTCGATATCTGGGATACCCGGCACAAGGCCTTCCATACCGCCATCGCCGCCGGCTGCAACTCCCCTCACCTGCTGCAGGTTCGGGAGAATCTCTTCAATCAGGTCGAGCGCTATCGGCATCTGTGGCTGTGCGAGACGGTGTTCTCCGACGAGGCCCTGGAGCGCAAGCGCCAGGAGCACTCCGCCCTGGTCGAGGTCATCCTGGCTCGCGACACCGACACCGCCTGCCGGATGATGCGCGACCACCTGATGACCCCGGTACCGATCATCCTGGAAGTGATGGAGCGGCGGGGGTTGGCGTGAGCTGGAAGCTTGAAGAGCGCCGCTTCGCGGCTGGAAGCTGGAAGTAACCCCAGGGTCAACACCCGAGAGGCATTACAGACATGTGATGGCACGGTGGCCCCGCGTCAGTTCCCCGATACGCCCCTCAGTGCTTGACTCCCAAAACGGGAGCACCTATAGTTCTCCCGAAAAGGGAGGACTCATGAGAGTCATCGCAAAACGGACGCTGCGGGAATTCTGGGAGCAAGGCTACGGCGATGCCGAAAGGCCGCTCACGGAGTGGCACAACATGATGCTGAAGGCATCCTGGAAGACTCCGCAAGAACTAAAGGCAGACATTCGCACTGCCAGCATCCTCAAGAGTGGCCGAGTCGTCTTCAACATCGGCGGCAACAAGTACCGGGTTATTGTCGCGATACGTTATACCCAACAAATTGCCTGGGTACGTTTCGTGGGCACTCATGCTCAGTATGACCAGGTTGACGCGGAGAGCATATGATG
Organism: Halomonas elongata; assembly: GCF_029081005.1. Classification (GTDB taxonomy): domain Bacteria; phylum Pseudomonadota; class Gammaproteobacteria; order Pseudomonadales; family Halomonadaceae; genus Halomonas; species Halomonas elongata_B. The sequence goes on from NZ_JAJQTQ010000008.1 coordinate 95,688, forward strand.
AACATCCAGCCTATCCACACCGATGCTGATCTTGAGCGGGCTTTTGCCCGGATGGAAGAACTCTGGGCCGCTGAAGACGGCACTGCCGCAGCCGATGAGCTGGAAGTGTTGTCCATCCTGATCGAGAAGTACGAGGATGAGCGCTACCCTATCGGGCCATCGGATCCGATCGAGGCCATCAAGTTTCGTATGGAGCAACAGGGCCTTACGCCCCGCGACCTGGAGCCCTACATTGGCCCGAGCGGCCGTGTTTCCGAAGTGCTCAATCGCAAGCGCAAGCTCAGCCTGCGTATGATCAGGCGGCTCCACGATGGGCTCAACATTCCGTACGAGAGTCTTATGGACGAGGCAGCCGCGTGACCTAGTCAGCGCGCGGCTTGATGGCAAGATAGTTCCCTTCACGGCGTGCTTTCTCCAGGTCATGGGCATTCTGTAGCCGGAGCCAAAAGCCTTCGCTGGTGCCGAAGTAACGAGACAGGCGCAGATCAGTATCGGCCGTGATGGCACGGCGGCCCCGGGTCAATTCCCCGATACGCGTTGCCGGTACATCGATTGCAGTGGCCAGGGCGTTCTTGGTCAGCCCCAGCGGTTCGATGAATTCCTCGAGCAGGATCTCGCCAGGGTGGATATTGGGCAGCCACTCCTGGTTGGTAGTGTGGTCAGTCATCGTCGTACCCTCGTTGATCCCGGTGATACTTTTTCGAACACCTACCAGGTGGCCGTCAAGGTTTTGTCACAACGTCGGGTTATACTGGGCATCATCGTGCCAGGAGACTGCCCCATGCCGCACTTTCTGCGTTTTTCCCAAGGGCTTGAAACCCGTCTGGAGCGCCTCGCCGAGCGTACCGGCCTTTCCAAGGCCGAGTTGATCGAGCGTCTGGTGAGCGAGGGTGTCGATGAGCTCGAGACCGAGCTGATGTTCGAGGATGCCCCTCGCCGGCCGCAGTCGGAGCTGTCTATCGATCAGTTGTTGCGTGAGAGCGGGCTCGGTATCTAGTGTCATCGCACTTGCTTCCAGCCGCGAAGCGGCGCTCTTCCAGCTTTTAGTCAGCTTCAAGCTGAGGTGCGGCTTCGGCGGCGCTTGCGCATCCGGTGCAGCAGCCGTTCGTAGCAGACCCAGACGTGAATCACAGCGAAGACGATGACGAAGTTGAGCCCGACGATCTGCAGCAGGTCGAGGAACATTTCGATCTTCAGCAGCAGTTCGGTGTTGGCCATCTGCAGATAGGTCTGCGAGAGGACCAGGCCCCAGAGGCCGAGGGTGAACAGCATCAGGGCGACGTCACGGCAGCGGTAGGTCCAGCTGCTGCGGCGCTTGTTGCTGATGACCATGCACCCCAGCACATTGGAGGTGACCCGGGCGGGAGCCGCCGTGTCCTGTGCCACCAGGCCCTGATCCGTCAGGTCCGCGGCCAGGATGTCGTGGTCCATCGTGCGGGTCGTGCCCAGTGTTTCAGTGTTCGTCACGGAATCGCTCTCCTCTATCAGGGCTGCTCCATATCGCGGGTTGGCCGGGTCGTCGTACCACGGCCTTGGGAAAGGCCACCACGACGGTGGCCATGTTCAACAACCAGTAAAAAACCGGGTACCAGATACACCAGAACATGCAGTGGATCATGCCGGGGTCATAGCGGCTGTCGATGGCGAAGCTGACACAGAACTGCACCAGGCAGAGCAGTATCAGGACGCCGCCGAACCACTGCAGCAGGTCGGTATCCGTCAACAGGGTATCGCTCAGAAAGAAGCCGATGAGGCCGGCCGCCAGCAGCGTCAGCATGGAGTAGCACCACACCACGCTGATGATGTATTCGGCGATCAGCGGCCAGAAGCGCCGGTTGCTCAGGCGTATGGCCTTGGTGAAGTGGCGCAGAAAGGCCTCGGCGGCGCCCTGTGCCCAGCGAAGCCGCTGCTTGTAGAGGCCGCGCAGGGTCTCCGGCATCAGTACCCAGCACAGTGCGCGCGGTTCGTAGCGCACTTGCCAACCGGATAGCTGTAGCTTCCAGCTGATATCGATATCTTCGGTGATCATGTCGGTACTCCAACCTTCCAACTCCAGCAGGGCCGCACGCCGGAACGCGCAGATGACGCCGGAGATGGTGAAGACCATGCCGTAGATGCGCTGAGCTCGCTTGATCAGACCGATGATCGACGAGAACTCGCCGGTCTGGATCTTGCCGATGGCAGTGGAACGTGTCCGCACACGGGGGTTGCCGGTCACGCAGCCGACGCGGGGGCTGTCGATGAAGTGGATGACCATCCAGTTGACGGCGTCATAATCGAGTACCGCATCGCCATCGATACCCACGATATAGTCCCCGGAGGCTACAGCCAGCCCGTGGTTCATGGCCTCTGCCTTGCCCTGGTTTTCCTGGTGAAGGACTCTGAGGCCGGGGTACTGCTTCGCCAGCCCATCCAGGCGCTCCCCGGTGTCGTCACTGCTGCCATCGTTGATGGCGATGATCTCCAGGTTGGCGTAGTTCTGTCGGAACAGGTGATCGATGGTCTCGTTGATGTTGCCGCCTTCATTGTGACAGGGCACCAGGATGGTGACCCGGGGCGGATCGACCATGTCCGCCAGGGCGGGACGCCGCGACTGCCCGCGCTCCCAGTGGAAGTAGTAGTAGACGCCGCCACAGGTCCAGACCACCGCCATGATGCTCGGGTAGCCGGTGGTGAAGGAGGCGAGAAGGTCGAAGAAGGCCATCATGGTGTCTTCCTCAGGTTGGTACCCAAGGAAAACTCGCGACGCAGCACATCGGCATCGGGATGATCGTTGTGGAAGTCGAAGGGATAGTAGCCGTACTGGTTGATGCCGGCTTCGCGGATGATGCGCATCCAATGCGCCAGCTTGTCGCTGTCGATAGGCGTCTGGTCACGCCAGTCCTGGGCCTGCAGCTCGAAAATCAGCGAAGCGGGTTCGACACGGCGGGCGGCAACTTCGGCGATGTTCTTCAACCAGGCCTCGGGATCTTCCGCCCCTTCCATGTAGGGCATGGCCATCACGGCGGTGAAGTCGTAGGCCCGCGAAAACGCCTCCAGATCCTGGGCGAACCACTGCTCGCTCTGCGGGTTCAGCACCACCGGCGCATAGACGTTGCGCGCGGTGTAGAGCGTGGTGGTGTCGTACATGCGGTAACGGCTGGCTTCCTCGACGAGACGATCCGTGAAGTCGATCAGGAAATCGGTCTTGTACCGGGCCCACCTGTCCATCAGGGCTTCGTCCTGGCGGATGGCGTCCACCGAGCGCGGCAGCCCCCATTTTTCCTGGTACCAGTCCAGCGCGGCCGGCGTGGCATCCTCGAAGTCGCTGAGCAGGCCGTCATCGTGGAACAGCAGGCCATCGAACTTGGCGTAGTAGCCCAGGTCCTTGTAGATGTCGGCGATTACCTCGCGATTGCGCTCGACGAAGGGAGACAACCGGCGGTAGCGCTCGGGGCTGGGTTTGCCCAGCCGGGCATCGCTGACGTAGGTAACGTCGTCCCCCAGGTCGAAGGCCATGACCGGCATCCAGGCATACACCGAAACGCCGGCGCGCTTCTTGAGCTGCCAGGCCACTCGGTTGAAGAGATCGGCCCGCACGGGCAGATGGTCGTTGGGAAAATACAGGCCCTCGGCCACGCCATCGCCATCCGCGTCGGCAAAGGCCTGCAGATAGACGGTACTGATCTCCTGCTCCTTGACCTTGTCGAGCAGCTTGCCGAGGTTTTCGACCTGCTGGGCCGGGTCGGGATCGTAGACGTAGTCGAGATCGACATGAATGACGCGTTCATCGGCAGGGTTCCAGATCGTGCCGCTCAGGTACTCCTCGACGGTTTCCAGGCTGGTTTCCTGGTCGATCAGGTAGCGATTGATGTCGTCGGAGCCTTCCGCGAGCTGGTTGGGCTCGGCGAGCAGCGAGAAGGTATGCGGCATGCCGAGCTCGGTGGCAATCTCGATGGCGGCCTTGCTGTAGCCGCCATAGGGCCAGATCACCGAGCGTGGTGCCTCGCCCAGCTTTTCCTTGAGCTGGTCTCTCGCCCGCTTGAGATCCGCACGGATGCGCTGACGATAGGCCTCGATGCTCTCGTAGCCGGACTCGCTCCAGCGCGGTGTACCGGCGGCGGGTTGCTCGTTGCCCTGCGGATTGCCGATGACGCCCTTGTGCAGGTCATGGGTATGGGTGGCCAGCTCGACCAGCGGCGATGCCTGCAGTTCGCGCAGTTGATCCCAGCTGAGAAAACGCTCGCGGGGCAGCATGACCTGGCCGTAAGGCACTTCGCCGCCCTCGGGCACCTCCAGCCAGCTGCCGACCGGGGCGACAACCGCCGGATAATCGTAAAGCTCCAGCAGGGGCAGCACGATGTCGTAGACGCTGCGGTAGCCATCGTCGAAGGTCAGCAGCACCGCCCTGGGTGGCAGAGGCTGCCGGCCGGCGCGGGCATCCAGGATGTCCTGCAGGCTGATCGGGTTGTAGCCCAGGGTCTCGATCAGGTTGAACTGCTGGACCAGCCGGTTGCGGGTGATGGTCTGCGGGTACACCTTGAGATCCGGCGTGCGCGTCAGGTCGATGACATCGTGATAGCTCAGCACTGTGTACTGCGTGGCCACACCGCCCTCCTCGGCGGTCTCTGCCAACGCCGCTGCGGATGCCAGCAGGCTGGCCAGCACAAGGGAACCGACCAGGCCGAGCCCGCGGACCAGGGCCGCGACGGTTTGCACGGCGCTTGGCATGCTCATGGGAGCCTCCAGTCGAGACCGATGCTGAACACGGTGCTCAATTCGGCGTCGCCGTCGTAGACGGACTTGTCACGCCTGATGCCGTATTCGAGATCGAGGGTGGGCGCGAGCTCCCAGCGATGCTGGTAGCCGATCTGCCATGTATTGGCGGCCGCTTCGTCCTCTTGCCAGTAGCGCCCCGTTCCGAGGCTCAGCTCCTGGACGAAGGACTGGCGATAATCCAGTGGGGTATGGTGCTCGATGTCCAGTTTGCCGCTGAGGCTGATGTCACGCTCGGGATTGAAGTAGCTGGCCGGTACATCCTCGTTGCGCGAGGTGCCGGCATAGACCTCCCCGGCGACTCGCCATTCATCGTACTGGTAGAGGATTTCCCGCCAGTGGCCGGTGAGCGAGCGTCGCAGGTTGCCGTCCTCGACGTCCATGAGGCTGAGCCCGACGCTGCCGGCGCCGGATTCGTCGCGGTGATAGTTCAGCGAGACCTGGTAGAGATCGGCCGAAAAACCGTCATTCAGGGCACGCAGTGGGGTCTGTGCGGTGTTCTTCTCGGCCTTCAGGGAAGTCGACCAGTGGTCATTGACGGCCAGGTTCAGCTCGCCCCTGAGCAAGGGGGCATCACTAAGCTGGGCGCCCTGCCCGACACTGAACGAGAAGTCGGCCGGATACAGGGGGAACTGGTAGCCGATGGTGGTGTAGGCGGCGCGCAGGTCCTGTTCGAAATATTCGCCGAACATAGCGATGCGTTCGGCGAAGAAGCGTCCGCCATCATCGGCCCGTGGGGTTTCCACTCGGGTGGTGAACTGCCAGTCTCGGGTGCTCTGCACGCCACTGCCGTTGCCCTGGCCTGTCGAGCCCGAGATGGTGAGCCCCCCGGCACGCCTTTCGCGCAGGTCACGCTCGAGACTGTCGCGGCTGACGCTCGGCAGATCTTCCTCGAGGCGATGCTCGATGCGCTCGACGGTGCCACGCCACTGGCCCTTGTCCAGTCGGGCCATGAGGATGCCGTGCTGCGGTGCATCGCGATCGTCCGGCGAGGATAGCTGAGCGGAACGCTCGTAGGCGTCGATGGCCTGGCGGGGCCAGCCTCGCCAGCGATAGAAGTCCCCCTGGGTCTTCCACAGGAAAGGGTTGGACGGGCCCTGATGCAGGAAGTCGTCCAGCCGGGGCTGGGCCTGGTCGATATCACCCCGCCAGGCCTCGAGCAGCATCTCGAGATTGAGGATCTGCTCATAGCTCGGGTTGTTCATCCGGCGGGTGCCGGTAAAGTTCCAATGGGTGGGCGGCTCTTCGGCTTTCCAGTCGGCGAGCAGACGCTCGGCTCGGTCATAGGCCTGGAGATCGGCATAGGCATAAAAAAGCGGCGCACTCAGCGGTTGCGGGCCAGCATGCGCCCGCTCGGGATTGTCCTCGACCAACTGCCAATAGATGGCAATGGCGTCGTCGGGACGCCCCATCCCGAAGAGCGCCTCGGCTCGCGCCTGACGCAGATACACAGGGAGTTCGCCGTAGCGCTCCGTGAGCTCGGCGGCGACAGCTTCCGCTTCGCTGAAGCGACGCAGCTTGACCAAGGCCTGCACTTTGTCGAATTCGACTCGTTGTATCAGCGTTGGAGCCGCCTCCGTCTCCGCAAGAAGAGAATTCAAGCCTTCCAATGCCTTCTGGTATAAAACGGGCTTGTTTGCGGACTGAGCCAGACGCAGCTGGTCCCTGGCGTCGTAATAGCGCAACCAGAGACGATCCTTGGCATTGAAGGCTTCGGGATACCGTTGCACCAAGCGTTCGGCGCCTCCTCTGGCACCGATCGTAACGGCAAGACGGTACAGGGCTTGTATGGCTTTCCAATCGCCAGAAGAACGTTCGACCTGCCACTGTAGGGTCTGAAGTTCCATCAGAGGATCATTACTGCTGGATGCGAGATAAGTGCGTGCTTGCAGCCAATCGGCTGAACGGCCATTGCGCTCTTCGATGCGCTGAAGAACCCTATCAGCCGCCGCATAGTTGCCCAGATCGATCCGAGTCAGTGCCAGGCCAAGCCAGCCCTGAAGATTGTCCGGTTGCCGTTGCGTCAACGCCTGATAATAGGTGTTTGCCTTCCCCAGAGCATTAACCTGGCGCGCCGCCATCCCCAGCATCTCGAGACCGGCGCTGGATAACTCACCAGTGATGCAGTCCAGACACAGATCCAGTACTTGCTGGTAGCGTTCAGCCCTTACGAGCAGCGCCATCAAATCATCCCGGACACGTACATCACCAGTCTGGGCATAGAGCTTACCGAGACCTTCGATACCGGCATCGAGCTGCCCCTGACGGGCCTTGATGACCCAGGCTTCTCGCTGATCATCCAACGTTCTGTCCCGGGAGTATGCAGCTTCCATCTGCACTAGACCCAGGCAACACATCAGCAATCCAATTGCTTTGAACATAGGGCTCCTTTCCATGCTTATGAAATCTCTCCCATAAGCACGCATCAATCCCATTCCCCTGCTTGCGTAAAAGACACACCAAAATCAAGGCCGCTCTTTCAGTCCAGGCCTGACTCCATGGGTGTTTAATATGCATGGCACACAAAGGAGTAGAGTGAAAAAACGCTCGACAGAAATCTCCAGGATTAACCCGAGAGTCGCCTGCGCTCATCCATTCGGCGTCAAAAATCAGATCAAATTTTTCGTTTCACTCGATGACCTTGCTTTTTCTCTTATTTTTCTTTCCGGTCATTCACCCGCCACTCTACCAGGGTCTTATAGACAGACTTGCAAAACAGACTTCCAAACACCTCTAATTTATTTGAATAATTTACCAAAGCAGAAAAACCAGTTAAAAATTGGCATCCCGGCAGCCTCCAAATAAAAGGGCCAATGAGCGACAGACGTCATCATTCCATCTTGCGAGACAAGCCGATTGGTTTTAAAACGCCTGCATTAGAAGCCAAAAATTGTAAACCGTCAACACAGATCCTCTTCATATCCAGCCAATCTACCGATAAAACGCATGAACAATTGTAACTTCACGCTCATCCATCTTTTCATGCTTTCAGGTTGTGCCCAAAAGTCGGATTGTAAATATTCCCCATGCCGAACCTGCATACTCTCCGATCGAAGCTGGAAGATGATCAAGGACATCGTCTCGCCCTCCCAGCCAATAGGCCGCCCACGCCGGCCGACGCTATGCCCTTGCGCGCCGAATTCCTCACCTATACCTCATGGGCTCCGGCTCCTGCGCTCCGGGCGCCTTGCGTGACCCAAGAGGAAGTGGAAAATGCGATGGCCCGTCGGGAACGGGCCTAGCCTTCACTATGTATGCTCGGCGATTTATGCAGCACTTCCCGAGTGTACGAAAAGTGACTCAGCGTTCCCCCGCCTTGGCGACGTCCGGGGCTGGTGTCCAGAAGCTATCGAAAGCCGGCGCGGAAGCGTCGGTGTTCGCTGTGGGCGCGTTCCCGCGAAGTTGCGACCAGGTGCACGTCTTGCCCTGGCAGGCATTGCGCCAGTCGTCCGCAAGCGAGGGGTGTCAGAGCGCCGAGGCGCGGGTAGCCGCCGATGGTCTGGCGGTCGTTGAGCAGCGCGATGGGTTGGCCGTCGGGCGGTACCTGTACCGCGCCGAGCCCGATGCCTTCGGAGATCATCCCGCCGAGTCGGCAGCGTAGTTGCGGCCCGCGCAGGCGTACGCCCATGCGATCGGCCCGTTCATCGACTCGCCACGCCGTATTGAAGGCCTGATACAGGCTGCGTCCTTCGAATTCGGCGATCTGGGCGCCCGGGAGCAGCGCCAGTCGCGGGGTCGTGGCATAGTCGGGCCGCACGTCGTCGGGGGCACGCCGGCCGGCATCCGGCATGCCCGTCGGTGTCTCGGTTCCCAGGCGGTCGCCCTCTTCCAGCTTGTGACCGAGGCCATCCAGGCCGCCGAGCCCCTCGCGAGGCACGCAGGCGGTGCTGCCGAGGACCGGTTCGGCGGCGAAGCCACCGGCAACGGCCAGGTAGGCCCGCAACCCGTTGACCGGCTGGGCAAACGCCAGCCGCTGTCCCGCGCGGACTCGCACGCTCTCCCAGAGCGGCAGGGAGTTTCCCTCCAGGGTCGCGCCGAGATCGGCGCCGCACACCGCGATGACGGTCTCTTGAGTGACATCGAGTTCCAGGCCGCCCATCGTGACCTCGAGCGCGGTGGTGCCCCAGGCATTGTCGACCAGACGATTGGCCCAGGCCCAGGCGTGCGGGTCGGCGGGGCCGCCCTGGGTAACGCCAAGGCGCCGCACGCCGAAGCGCCCGGCGTCCTGCAGCAGCGCCAGCGGCCCGGCACGACGCACCTCGAAGCGCGTCTTCACGTCACTCATTGATTCGCCTCCATGCCCCGGGTGTCACCACCCAGCCGTTCGAACTCGGCCCGCGAGACGGGCACGAAGCGCACCCGGTCGCCCACGGAAAGCAGGCTGAAGCCCTCGCGGTGGCGATCGAACAGCACCGCCGAGGTACGGCCGACCAGGTTCCAGCCACCCGGCGATACCAACGGGTAGGCGGATGTCTGACGTTCGGCGATGGCCACGCTACCCCTGGGCACGCGTCGGCGCGGTGTCTCCAGCCGCGGGCAGGCAATGCGCTCGTCGACCCGCCCCATGAAGGCGAAGCCCGGCGCGAAGCCCAGTGCGAAGACACGATATTCGGCCTGGCTGTGCTGTTCGATCACCTGCTCGATGCTCATGTTGGCCCGTTCGGCCAGACGCTCGAGTTCGGGTCCCACCGAAGGGTCGTACCAGGTCGGCAACTCGCGGGGCTCGGCATCGTCGCCCGCCTCGTCGGGTTGCAGGTCGGCCAGGAGGGTCATGAGTCGCCGCCGGGCTTCGTCCGGGGCCATGGCCAGCGGGTCGAACACCACCAGCAGCGTGGTGTAGGACGGGACCAGATCCACCAGGGCATCGCCAAAACTGGCTTCGCAACGCCGCACCAAAGCGGTCAGCCAAGGCATGTTGGCCTCGTCGATGGCATCGAACAGCCGGACCATCCAGCCGTCCAGGCCGGCGGGCTCGAGCCTAGGCAGCACGGCGCTCATGAAGACCCGTTCTCCGTCGAGTGGCCGTCTTGCGGCGCCCTGCCCTCGGCGACCAGTGCCTGACGAATCGCGGCGATGGCGGCGATAGATTCGGCGTTGTCGCCATGCACGCAGAGGGTGTCGGCCTGCAGCACGAGCCGGCTGCCATCGGTGGCGGTCAGCGGCTCGCCACGGGCGATACGGCGGGCCTGATCGACGATGATGTCGCGCTCGTGATGCACCGCCCCTGGCTCGCGTCGCGAGACCAGACGCCCATGGCCATCGTAGGCGCGATCCGCGAAGGCCTCGCACCACAGCGTCACGCCGTGCTGGCGGGCCAGCTCCCGTTCGGCAGTGTTGTCCCGGGTAGCCATCACCATCAGGGGCAAGCCGGCATCGAAGGCCGCCAGGGCCCGCATCACGGCGGCCAGGATGGCATGGTCGCGCATCATGTCGTTGTAGAGGGCGCCATGGGGCTTCACGTAGCCGAGCGAGCGTCCCTCGGCACGGCACATGCCGGCCAGGGCGCCGACCTGGTAGAGCACCAGGTTCTCGATCTCGGCGGGTGAACAGGCCATGGAACGCCGCCCGAATCCCGTCAGGTCCGGATAGGCGGGATGTGCGCCCACCATCACGCCGTGGCGCCCGGCCAGGCGAACCGTTTCGCGCATCACGTCCGGGTCGGAGGCATGGAAACCACAGGCCACATTGGCCAGGTCCACATGGGGCATGACCTCGCTGTCCAGACCCATGGTCCAGGCGCCGAAGCTCTCGCCCATGTCGGCATTAAGGAGCAGAGGTTGCATGTATCTTCCTTTCGCTCGTCGAGCGTTTCGACGGCGTTCAGTCCGAGGTCAGTGCCATGAGGCCGATGGGCGTCAAGGTGTCACCGAACCATTGCTGCTTGAGCCCGCGCTGCTCGTCGAGCAGTAGCGCCAGATAGCCACGCAGTGGATGCGAATCCGGTAACTGCTCGCGATGCTTGCGCAGTACGGACTGATCCGGCAGCTGCTCGGCTGGCACATGGTGCTGTGTGGCATGTTCGCGCAGCCACTCCAGGGGTGGCAACAGCATCTGCATGGCTCCACTGCCGAGGACGATACCCACGCCGCGAGGATCGAAGTCGCCAAGCCCCAGATGGGGCTTTCCGCCGGCCCTCCAGGCCTTGGCCAGTCGGCTGAAGCCTCCCCCGTAATGCGTGTCACCGCGATACACCACCAGCGGCTGTTGATACGCCGACAGCGCCTGGATATCGGGTGTGAATGCATGGAAGCTGTCGAGGTTCTCGACCATGACCAGGACATCGAAGGCCGACAGGTCCAGGTCGCGCCAGTCGACATCGAGAATCTCGCGATCGCCTTGCACGATTCCCGGACGGGAACCCACCGTGGCGGTGTTCAACAGCACACGATGGGTACGCGGGCGTTCCCCGCGCCCCTTGTCTTCCAGGTCGCTCAGCGTGGCCTGTTCGGTGGTTGTCTTGCCCCTGGTGCTCGTGCCCAGCGGCGGATGCCCGAGGCTTTCGAGCAGCCCCTGTACCCTGGCGATCAATTCCCGGTCAAAACGCAGGGCCCGGTGGCGCCGATAGAGCTCGAGGTCCAGGCCGTGCTGGTCACACCAGGCGATGAACTCCCGGGTGGCGGCCAACTCGTCATTCTTCTCGACATAGGGCTGGCGGCGCAGCTTGTCGTGAATCTCGCTGAGCCAGCCATGCGTGCGGTTCTTCAGTACATCGGTCATGCAGTATTCGCCAGTTGCAGGGTCACGTCGTGTATCAGCCGCAGGTCGTTGAAGCGGCTGGCGGGGCTCTCCGCTTGATGGAGGCGGAATGCGCGTTGCTCGCTGCGCGGCAGGCCCTGGTATTCGGCGATGACCTGGAAGAGCCAGATTTCCTCGCCCCATTCCATGTCGCTTGCCTGCAGGTAGGCGAGCGCGCTGATGCCCGCGGGGTCGGAATGGTCGATCACCGCCAGGTAGAAGCTTTCCACGTCCTGCTTGAGCGCCTGCTGGCGAGCCGCCACCAGACTCTGTTCCTCGACCTCGGCGGGCCTGGCGGCGGCGACCTCCTGGGGCTTGTGGATCGGCGCCGGCAACTCGTGCACGAGCTCGGTCAGAAGCCGGGTATCCGGCTCGTGGTCCAGGGCGGGCGCGGCGGCGGCGGTCAATGGCGTCGCCTGGTTGATCAGTTCCGGCACCTCGCTGCGGCGGGCATAGTTGCCCGGCACGAAATGGGGGTGCTCGCGCAGGAAGGCGGCCATGCCGCTGACCAGCCGACTGCGCGATTGCTGCTGGCGAAAGCGCGCCATCAGTTCGGTGAGTCGGCTCTGTACCTCTCGCAGGCTGGTGTAATGCTGGCTGAGCTGACGCTGCAACTGGCTGATCAGCAGCTTGCGCAGGGCGCCATCGGTGCCGACGAGCTCGATCAGTTCGTTGAAGTCGATCAGTTGCAGGCCGTCCAGCAGGCGCACGATCTGCTTCTGGGCCCGGTCGTTCTCGCGGATCTTGTCGTTGAGGCGGCTGACGAAGCCGAAGTCGCTGTTGAGGCGCTGCCAGAGGCTGTCAATGGCGTCGGCGAACCGACCGTTGAGGTCATCCACCGCCTGACGCAGGCGCAGCAGCTGCTGTTCCTGCCGCCAGTGCTCTCCCTGGCTCAAGGCCTCGCGGTAGCTCTGCACCAGGGTGCGCAGCAGTTCCAGGGTCTCGCCCACATCGGCATTGACCTGGCGGCGGGTTTCGTCGGCCAGCATCTCGGCGATCAATTCGCGCACCCGGGGCGCCAGCTTGACGCCGCCCTGGTCGTCGGGACGCCAGACGATGCGCGCGGCCAGCAGGCGGCGCAGCGCCGTGTCGCTCAGCGTGTCCAGCGGCACCTCGTCACGGCTGTACCCCTGCATCAGGGCATCGGCGTGCTTGCCGAGCAGCGCCAGCCGCTCGACGCCGGTGGTGATCAGCCGGCTTTCCAGCTCGTGATCGTCGCTCACAGCAAGCTCTCCTGCGCCCTGGGCGTCTCGTCGTCGACGGGCAGTTTCTCTTCGTCGCGGATGAAGCGCACGAGGTCGACGAGGTAGTCGATCTTGCCGGTGACCAGGTAGACCTGGCGGTCGGCATGGGGCTGCAGCAGATAGCCGTGTTCCTTGAGCCGTTTGAAGACCTGCTTCATCTGGGCATCCAGCTGCTCGCTCTGCGAGCCGAAGAAGCTGTCGCCGGCGAGGCGCTCGAGCTGTTCGCGCAGGCTCTGGTTGTCCTCGCAGCGGGCGCTCAGTTCGGCGGGCTTGAGCACATCGCCGGGCGCCACCAGGGCATCGTGCCCCAGGGCTTCCTGCATCAGCTGGAGCCATTCGAGCATCGGCATCAGGCTATGCAGGGTCTCGCCCAGTTGCCGGGACAGTTGCTCGCGTGCCTCGTCGTTGAGCTGCCGCCAGGCCAGGAAGTAGACGCTGCCTTCGGTGTTGGTGGCCAGCCGGCGATTGAGCGGGCGCAGATAGGTGTCGATCTGCTCGCGCACGTCGTCGTCGGCGAGGCGGCGAAAGGCCCTGTCATCGCTGACCTCGCAGATGAACTCGCCGGCCAGCAGGCGTTCCAGCAGCGGACCATGTTCGATCATGACGGCACCTCCTCGTCAGCGCGTGCGGTCGTGCGTTCCTGCAGGCGCTCGGCCAGACGGCTCAGGCGCGGCTCGATGCGTTTCAGACGACGCCGATTGGGTTGGGCGGCGTCGCGGTCGATCAGGTAACGGTTGTGGAACAGCAGAAGGACGTCGGATTCCGGGTTGGGAAAGGCCCCCACGATATGGATGCGGTTGCTGTCGCAGGCGTCGAACAGCGTCTCGACGTTGTGGTAGGCCAGGGTACCGATCTCGTCGATGGGCCAGTGAATGGCGATCTCCGAGGGCCCACGCAGCAGCCGCGTGAAGGCCAGCAGGAACTTGCACAGGATCAGATAGGCCATGCCGTGACTCGAGGATTCGAGCAATTGGCGGTCGCTCTTGATCACCAGGTCGGTGCCGCCCTCGTTCAGGTGCAGTTCAAGACGCAGCAGGCTCTCGAAGCTGTACTGCTGGTCGTGACGCAGCAGATCGACGACATCGGCCAGGGCGTCCAGGTAGTCGTCGCCGGGCAACGTCTGGGTGGAGTTCTCCCAGTCGCGGTAGAGCTGGGCGAAACGCTTGAGCGGCTCCCAGAAGCCCAGTTCGTCGATGGTCGACTGGATGCGCACTTCGGCCTTGCCGATGCCGTCGAGGCGCAGGTCGTCGGCGACTTCCTCGGACAAGCGGCGGCTCTGGGCGCTGATGCGCCGGTTGAGATCGCGGAAGACGGTAAAGAACTTGTCCAGGTCCGCACCGAGGTTGCGCCCCTGCTGGATCAATTGCTGCTGCTGGTCCTCGAGCAACTGGAGCATGCCACGCAACAATGGCAACTGGCGGCGCGGGCTGACGCCCTGCTCGTCGCCGTGGCCGCCGAGTTTGGCTCGCTCGGCATGCAGGGTATCGACGAAGCCCTGGCTGGCGCCCTTGATCAGGTCCCCTTCGACCTGCTCGCAGCCCTTGCGCAGCGTTTCCAGTTCACGGCCGCGATTGGTCAGGGCCTGGCGGGTGCGCTCGATGCGTTCGTGCACATCGCCGGGCACCTCGCCATCCGGCTGGCTGGCGGGCGCCAGGCCCAGCCCGTCGATCTGGCCCAGCAAGGGCTTGAGGGACTCGATGATCTCTCGCTCGCTGTCGCGGCGGGCCTTCAGTGACTTGGCCGATTCCTGGTGCGCCACCTTGGCGGCCTGGAAGTCGCTGCGGCATTGCTCACGCTGGTGCTGAGCGCTCTGCTTGTCGCGGGTCAGGGTCGCTTCGCGGTCGACCAGTTGTGGCTTGCGCTCGCCCCATTCGACGCGCATGAATCGGCTGTAGGCGTCGAGTTCCTCGCGACGGTTCTCGGTAACGCGAATCCGCTCCTGCAGCTCGGCGATGCGTCCGCGGGTGGATCTGAGCGTTTCCGGGTCGCCGCCCTGGTCCAGCAGCTCCTGGTCGAAGGCGGCTTCCAGTTCCTTGCACTGACGCTGGTGCTCGGCCTTGAGATCCTCGAGCTGCCGCCTGTGCTGCTCGATGCGGGCGTCGAAGCTCGCCAGCTGGCTCTGGCCGTCGGCCTTGAGCTCCAGGAGTTGCGCCTGGTGCGTCTGGTCGAGGGTGTCGAGGGCCTCGCGTTTCTCATCGCGCAGGGCCTGGTCGGCGGCCTGTTGGTTGGCCAGCGCCTCTTCGGCGACGCGCCGGCGTTCTTTCTGCTGCCGGACGTGACGTTCCTGGAGTTGATGCCGGGCATCCAGAGCGTATTCGACTTCGTCATCGGCATGCTTCAGGGCGAGACGCGCCTGGCCGAGGGTTTCCTCGATACCCTGCACCCGTTCGTGGCAGGCCTTGAGCTGCTTCTCGGCGGCCTGGAGATCGGTTTCGGCCCGGGCGTACTCGACCTCGGCGGCCTCGATGGCAGCATTGAGACTCGCCTCGTCACGGGCGTGGTCGGGCAGCTCGATGGCGGCCAGCTCGAGCGATACCCCGAAGAGGTCATCGTGTTCGGCCTCCGTCAGCCGTGGGGAGAGATCGCGTCGCTCGAGCAGTTCGGGAGCGATGACCTTGCCCAGTTGGTGCTCCCAGCCGGGACGGTGGTAGCGCATGAAATGACGCAGGCTGCCCTCGGCAGGATCGCGCTGCCGCTGGAGTTCCTGCCAGCGCTGCTCCGCACGATTGAGCTGCTGTTGGGCGTTTTCCCGTTCCTGCTCTGCCGTGTCGCGTTCGCGGCGCAGGGTCTCGTGCTCGCGGCGCAGGCCTTCGAGCCGACTGGCCGCGCCGTTGCGATCGCTCTGCGCCTGGTCGACCCGGGCCTGGGCCAGCTCGGCTTCCTGGACTTCCTCGGACGACTGGGCGGTCGAGGCAAGCTGCGCCTTGAGATCGGCCAGGCGTTCGATGCTCTGCTCGAGCCGTGACTGATAGGTGGCGTCCAGGTCGGCGCGCTGCGTATGGTACTGGGCTTCCAGCTCGCGCTCCGATGCCCACTGCTGCTCGTTGCGGGCCGACTTTTCGTCGCCCAGTTCGTCGATGAGCGCCTGGATTTCATCGGTGCGGCGCGCCAGGTGATCGGCGAGCTCGCGCAGGCGGCCGTCGAGGCGCGAGCGGTTGGCCGCGGAGGCCTCTTCCATTACCGTCAGGTGCTCCTGCCATTGCTGCACCTGTTCACGCCATTGGGGCAGCTCGGCCAGATCTCGCTCCAGGGCCGGCATATCGGCGTCGGCGTACTGTTCGTACTGCTGCTGAAGGTCGTTCAGGCTGCGCTGGGTGCGGTCCAGCTCGCTGGCGAGCTCGCTGATGCGGTCATTGAGCGCGTCGCGCGCCTGCTCGTATTCGCGCTCGCGGGCCTGGAAGGCTTCCTGTTGCGTGTTGAGCTCGGCCTCGGTGTCGGCCAGGACACGCTCGGCCCGGTGACGGTCCGCGTCCAGTTGGGGCCCCAGCTGCCACAACGTCGTCTCCAGGTCGGCGATGTCCCGATCCACTTCCTCCAGGCGAGCCAGCGACTGTTGAAGCGGCTCGAGGCGCATCGACTGGCGCATCTGGGCGATCCACTCGCGGGCCTTGGTGTTGCGGATTCGGGTCACCGGCAGCTCGACGCCGTCTTCTTCGAAGATCGCCGCCAGCATGGTCTTGAGGGTATCCATCTTGCCCTCTTTGGCATGCACCGCCGAGATCAGCTTCTCCATGTGGCGGATGCGCCGCTCGGGCTTGACCAGGCTGAACCGGGCGGCGATCTGGCGCAGCTTCAGGGCCTGGCGTCGATTGCCCTGCTGCTGGGTGAAGTCGTTCTGGATCACCGAGCGGTATTCCGAGGTCGCCTCGAGCTTGGAGGAAAAGTCGATGCCGGCACGGCGCAATCCGGCCAGCCAGTCGCCATATCCCAGGGCCACGACACCGTCGTCGCTCTCCACGAGATAGTCTTCGGGGCGATACGGTGCGCCGACGAAGCGGTATTCCAGCCCGCCTTCCTTCTTGCGCATCAACACGGCCTGACAGACATTGCCGGCCTCGCGACGATACTCGTAGATCAGGTAGCTGTTGCGATGCGGCAGATAGAAGGCATCGAACTTCATCCGTGTCTTCGGCACGACCTTGTTGGGCAGCTCGCCGTAGAAGACCGGCACCAGGCGCTGCAGGGTGGTCTTGCCGGAGGCATTGGTGCCGCAGATATTGGTGTGGCCATCGACATCCAGTTCGACGACGCCTTCCAGGTGACCGTGAATCATCACGATACGTAACAGGTGGGCCATGCGCGTCCTTGATTCTCGCTGATAACCGAGCGTCCCGGCTCGCTGCGATGTCGGCAACCGGCGGCGAGTCATCGCGAGGGGGTTGTCTCCCCCTCGTCGCCTCGTCCACGGTGCGCTCGTCCATCGGAGCCGGGAATTTGCCTTGGCCCCTATATTGCCAGACTGTCGCTATAACCTCATGTCCGAGTAGGGCTATGCCGTCAGCATTGTCGCTTGGGGCTGATCCATCGACAGGCCTGCGAGGAGGCGCTATGAACCCATCCATGAGCGCTACCTACGCCATCCATGGCGTAGGACCTCCTCTACGACCTGTCCCCGGCGCCCCTCGCCAGAACCTGCTGGGACAGTCCTCATGCCCGAAGTGGCATCGATCGCTTGGTCCTCATTCAATCACCGAGGCGAAACAATCGTTCATCCGTTGCAGTGCGGGCTTGAGCAGCGGTGCCGGTTTGCCGCGGCGCATCAGCGCCTCTTCCCCGGCATAGCTGAAGGTGATCGCTTGGGCGGCGAGCCAGCGCAAGGGTTCGACCTCCCAGCGCTTGATCAACTGCCGGTGACTGGCGTCGGCGAAGGCCCAGGGCATCCGCGCCAGTTCGGTATCGCGCTCGAGGATCATGTCCGCCAGGGTTCGACCGAACAGGTGCGAGGCGGCCACGCCCTCGCCGGCATAGCCGCCCGCGGTGGCAAGGCCGTTGCGACGGTCGAGAATCGCGTGCGGGCGGAAGTTGCGCGACAGCCCAAGCGAACCGCCCCAGCCATGCTCGATCCTCACCCCTTCCAGGGCGGGCAGGAGATCCACCAGCAGGTCCCGCCGCATGCGTATGGCATCGTCGCCGATCGCCTGGTCGGCCTTGGACCTGGCCCCGAATCGATAGCTGCCACGGGCACCGAAGACGATGCGTCCGTCGGCGCTGCGATGGCCGTAATTGATCAGCCGGCTGGCATCGGCGAAGGCGGGCCGCCCGACCATGCCGATTTCCTGCCAGAGGGCGTCCGATAGCGGCTCGGTGGCGATCACCAGGCTCTGCACCGGAATCACATGCCGCTTGAAATCATGGAAGCGATCGGCGTACCCCTCGGTGGCACAGACGATCATCGGTGACTCGACGCTCCCCTCGCGCGTGTTCACCTTGTTGTGCGCCAGGGTCTCGGCACGACTCTGCTCGTGGATCGTTACGCCCAGGCGTTCGACACGTTCGGCCAGGCCATTGACCAGCCTGGCCGGGTTCACGGTGGCGACCTGGCGATGGTAGATGCCGCCATGGCCGTTTCGGAATCGGGCCATCTCCGCGAGTTGGTCGGCATCCAGCCAGTGGCAGTCCGCCTCGCTGTGACCGAGTTCGTGCAGATGCTGCAGGTAGTCTCGCTGGATGGCGATCTGGTCCCGGTAGCGGGCCGCCGCGTAGATCGCACCGCCCTTGTTGAAGTCGGCAACGATCCCTTCGTGCGCCAGCACCCTGCCGATCTCATCGACGTTATCGGCCACCACGCCACAACAGGTTCGCCGCTCTTCCCGTGACAAGCCCCCGATGTGTCGTTCCAGCCCGGCGAGATTGCCCACGACCCAGCCGCCATTGCGACCCGAGGCGCCATGACCGACCCGTTCGGCCTCGAGCACAGTGACCTCCAGGTCGGGGGCAAGGCACTTCAGGTAATACGCGGTCCATAGCCCGGTAAAGCCGGCACCGACGATGGCGACATCGGCCTGGATATTCGCGGCCAGGTGCGGGCGCGACCGTGGCCGCTCGCCCAGGGTGGTGGTCCAGAAGTTGCGATGCGCGTCGTTGTGCATGGCGTACCTGCTCGTCTCGGAGATCACATGTAGCCCAGCACCAGGTAGCCCGCGGCGGCAATGCATCCTGCCAGGGCGGCATAGGGCAACTGGGTGAAGGCGTGCTGGAAGGGTGTGCAGCCGCTGGCCTGGGCGGTCAGCACCGTGGCGTCGGAATAGAAGCAGGCGTGGCTGCCGAAGGTGCTGGCAGAGAGCGTGGCGCCGATCACCAGGGTCATGTCGGCCCCGAGATTCTGCCCCAACACGGCGACGATCGGCAGGATGATCACGAAGACGCCCCAGTTGGAACCGGTGGCAAAGGAGACGAAGCCCATGACGGTAAAGATGATGAAGGGCAACATTTCCGCGCTGACCAGGGGCTCGACCGTGGTGATGACATAATCGGCGAGTCCCAGCGAGGTGTTGACCTCATTGAAGAGAAAGGCGGCGACCAGAACGGCCAGGGCATCCATCATCGACTTGAAGCCTTCAAGCACATTATCGAACGTCTGGCTGGGCGAAAGCTTCTTGAATCCGATGAAGGCCACGATCATGCCTGCCAGAGTAACGAAGATACCCATCAGGAAATCCAGATCGAACCACCAGGTAAAGAAAGCCAGCGAGGCCATCGGCAACAGGAAGGACCAGATGCTGCCTTTCGAGTTGGTATCCGCCTCGAGGTGGGCGATTTCGTCGTCGATGTGCTCGGCCCCGGGAGGCACGCACTGCCCCTGCCCTTCGGCACGCTGCTCGGCCTTCTTCATGGGGCCGAAGGCGGGAATCCAGCGGAAGATGAAAAGCGGCACCAGGATCACGGCGATCCAGGGATAGAACATGTAGGGAATGGCGCCGATATAAGTCCACACCCCCTGGCCATCTTCCGCCACGCCATTGGTCTCGAGCAGCGCGCCAAAGAAGACCGCCCAGGTCGAGATCGGAATCAACACGCTGATGGGCGCCGCCGTCGAATCGATGACATAGGCCAGCATTTCCCGGGACGTCTTGAATCGATCGGTGACCTTGCGCATCGAGGTGCCAACGGCCAGTGAGTTCAGGTAGTCGTCGACGAACAGGATGATGCCCATGATCCAGCAGCCCAGCAGTGCGCGAGGCTTGTTGGTGGTATAACGCATCAGCTTGTCCGCAAAGGCCCGGGAGGAGCCGGACTTGAGCAGTAGCGCAATGATACTGCCCATGAGGCCGCAGACCATGATGACCCAGGCGACGTCCTCATTGGTCATGACCGAGAGCAGGTCACCGGTGAGGCTGCTCAAGGCATTGCCGGGGTCGATCATCAGGGTGCCGATGAAGGCCCCCAGGACCAGGGGTTCGAGGGCCCTGCGTGTCCACAATGCGAGTATCAGGACGATTGCCGTGGGCAGCAGGACAAGGGGATTGTCATATTCCATCGTGTCTTACCTCAGCGGAATTGTTGTTGTACGTTCGTGAAGGAAACACTGCACAAATGTCTATGTTCAGCGTCTCCTGAATGACGGTAAGTAGCGGTTATTTGAGTTTTTCGAGCAGTTGGTAGTACCACATGCCGGCCGCGAGCAGCGTGTTGCCGAGACGGTCATCGAGCGGAATGCGAAGGTGTCGAACCTCGGCGAAGGCGTCGAATTCCTCGAGGGTTCCGGAAACGGCGTTGGCCATGATCTCGCCGACGATGTGCGAGGTTGCAATGCCGTGGCCCGAGTATCCCTGGGCGTAATAGACATTGCGGGAAAGCTTGCCGAGCTGGGGAATGCGGTTGATCACGATGCCCGCCATGCCTTGCCATTGAAAATCGATGGCAATGCCCTTGAGTTGCGGGAAGGTGTGCTCCAGACGCGGGCGTAGTTCGCCTGCGATATCCGCCGAATCGCGGCCGGAGTAGTTGGCCCCACCGCCGAAGAGAAGCCGCTTGTCGGCGGTCAGCCGGTAGTAATCGAGCACGAAACGCGTGTCGTAGACCGCCAGATCCTGTGGGTCGATGGCGTTCACCTGCTCGGGTGTCAGTGGCGCGGTGGTCACGATGCCCAGCGATGCCGGAAACAGCTTGCCCTTGAGCTGCTTGCGCTCGAGGCGATGGTAGGCGTTGCCGGCAAGGATCACGCTGTCGGCCGTCACTCGGCCGTGCTCGCCGACCACTACCGGCGTATCGCCATGCTCGATATCGACCACCGGCGAGTTTTCGAAGATCAGTGCTCCCAGGCTCGCCGCCGCGCGCGCCTCGCCCAGGCACAGGTTGAGCGGGTGCAGGTGCATGTTGTAATCGTTGCGGATCGCACCGTGGTAAAGGCTCGTGCCAATGACGCCGCGCAGCTCGTCGGCGTCGAGCCAGTGCACGTGCTCGCCGATGGCATGGTGCCGTGATGCTTCGAAATCCTGGCGCAATGCCTTGATGTGGCTGGGCTTGTAGGCCGCCTGCAGATGCCCGTGCTTGAGGTCGCAGGGAATCGCATACTTCTCGACGCGCTGCCTGATGATCCGATGCCCGCGCCAGCGCAGGTTCCAGACGAATGCCTCGGCCTCATCGCCCAGCGTGCGTCGCATTTGCCGGGTCATGGCGTCCTGGCCGGAGAGGCTGCCGGTCACCTGCCCGCCGTTGCGCCCGCTGGCCCCCCAGCCGATCCTGTTGGCCTCGACGATAGCGACACGGTAACCGCGCTCCGCCAGTTCGACCGCCGTGGACACACCGGTAAAACCGCCGCCGATGATGGCCACATCGGCCCGATGCTCGCTCTCCAGCTGCGGATAGGCAGACTCCTCGACCATCGAGGCGGTGTAATAAGAAGCGCAGCGTTCTTGTGTCATTCCTGCTCCTTAGAGGCGTGTCAGATAGGTCTGGTGGTCGATATCGGTGACCCTGGCCAGCAGGCTCCTCGCTTCGTGTCGCTTGACCCTGGCGTAGAGGTCCCGATAGGCCAGACCGAAGGTGTCGGCCATTGCCGGCGAGGCGGCGAAGCGCTCGAGGGCGGCCAGCCAATCGTGGTTGAGCCATTCAACGTGCGGCGAACCGGTATCGTCCTCGATGGGAGGCGGTGGCGCGATACGCTGCTCGAGCCCATGCAGGACGCCGCCGAGCAGCGCGGCGGCGACCAGATAAGGGTTGGCATCGGCACCGGCCACACGATGCTCCAGGCGCGCCCCGGCTCCACGCCACTCGGGGACGCGCACCGCCGCACCACGATGATCACGGCCCCAGTTGCACTCGATCGGAGCGAAGCTGTCCGGCTGAAAGCGCCGGTAGGAATTGGCATGAGGAGCGAAGATCGCCTGGGCGTCGAGCAAGCTGTGCATCACGCCGCCGATGGCCGCTTCGAGGTGCCCCGCACCGTTGTCCTGATCGAAGATATTGTTCCCTTCCGCGTCGATGACGCTGACGTGCAGGTGCATGCCTGATCCGGCCTGATCGCTGTACGGCTTGGCCATGAAGGTGCTGGCAAGGCCGTGATGCTTGGCGGCCTGCGCGACGAGGCGCTTGAAACAGAGCGCATCGTCGGCAGCGGCCAGGGCATCCGCGCGATGCCAGAGATTGACCTCGAACTGCCCTGGCCCGAACTCGGCAATCAGGGTATCCGCCGGGATCTGCTGGGCATCGGCGAACGTGCGGATGGTATCGAGAACGGGGGTCATGGCATCCATGGTGTCGAGCGCGTAGAGCTGCTGACCGCCGAGACGGCCCCCGGGACACAGGGACGCGGGGGGCATGGGCTTCAGCCTGTGCCGCTCATCCGCGTCGAGCAGGTAGAACTCCAGCTCGATCGCGAGTACCGGCGTCCAGCCATGACGATGGAAGCGCTCGATGATGGCCGCGAGGATGGCACGAGGATCCATGAAGCTCGGCATGCCGTGAAGATCGTTCAGGGTGGTCAGCACCTGGTAGCCACTCGCCCACGGCAGTGGCATCAAGGTGCGCTCGTCGGCCCGGCAGACGCCGTCGGGATCACCGATCGATTGGGACAGGCCAGTAAGCGCATCGTTGTCGTCACCCCAGATATCCAGCGACTGGGTCGAGAGCGGCAGACGGACCTGCCCGGCCAGCACCTTGTCGAGCTGTGCGGCCGGGACCCACTTGCCGCGCGGGATACCATTCATGTCGATGCAGAGGACGTCGATGCGCTCCGTGGCCTTATTGTCGTGGGTATGTTCGGTGCTGTTGGAACAGGGAGTCTGCGACATGGATGACTCTCGATCTTGTCATGATTATGTGTGATCACACTGGATGTGATCACAGTAGCAGCCACCCATGAAGCGCACAAGGCGCACCAGGGTTCGTGAACCGTCAAGCGAGTTGGGGTAAGCTGAAAGCCTATCCCGGCCCCTCACCCAGCAACAGGCTATGGCACCCTGAATGACCCCGGAACCGACCACCAGTCGCAACACTTTTTCGCCCGACACCGCCTCGACCCGACTGCATCGGGCCCTGCGCGTGCGTCTTTGCGAAGGGGGATTCACGCCCGGCGAGGTGATCTCGATTCGGCGCATTGCGTCGGAATACGATACCGGCACCATGCCGGCACGGGAGGCGGTACGCTGGCTGGTCACCGAGGGGGCGCTGATGTTTTCCGACAGCCGCAAGATCATCGTGCCCGAATTGAGCCACGACCGTTTCCACGAAATATTGTTTGCGCGAAAGAACCTGGAAACCGAGCTGTCACGCCATGCCTTCGACAATATCGTCGAAGCTGATATAGACGCCCTGGAACGGATCGATCAACGGATCAATGCCGCCATCGCCCAAGGCGATCTCGTCGACTACATGCGCGACAATTACCGGTTCCATTTCCATATCTATCGTCTCAGCCAGTCCCGGGTACTGCTGCCATTGGTCGAGATCCTGTGGCTGCAATATGGGCCGAGCATGCGCTACATCTGCACCCGCTGGGGGGCATCGAGCATCGCCGACGATTATCATCGTGAGGTGACGCAGGCGCTCAGGAATGGGGATCGGGAAGGGTTCTGCCAGGCGATCGCCGCCGATATCGAACAGGGCATGATGCTGCTGGAGTAGCCGTTCGCGCTGTCATGGGCTTCGGCTGTCGTGGTCGTCTTGCATCGCCGCCATGGCGGCGCGTGGGTCGCGGGGGTAGAAACGCTCGGGCTGGCGCGCCACGTGGGGGAAGAAGCGGGTGTCCTTGTAGGGCATCTTCATGAAGCCCGAGACGCCGAGCCCTTCGATCAATCCGACCGCATCGAGGATGTCATCGAGTCGTTGGCGAAATTCCGTTTCTCGGGACGGGTCGAGCAGGCGATAGTGGCTATGGATCTTGAGGTGCTCGGGCAACGCCTCGAAGATGATCATCCCGGTGTGGTGGATCCCGTTCAGGGCCTCGAGCGAGGTGATGATGGCCTCCGGCAATACCAGGAACTCGTCCGGGTCCGGCCCATCCTCGAAGTAGCTGTGCAGCCGGGAGCGGTCTTCCAGCTCGGGGACGGCACTGACCTCGTATTCGAGCCGCAGGTCCGGCGTGATCACGAAGGGACGATCCGGCCCCTCGCGCTCCAGGTGGAGGGTATCGCGGGCATTGAACAGGCAGCTCTTGAAGATGCCGCGCCGGTGAATGGCCCGGGCCAGGCTGACCATGTTGTTGACGGCGGCGACGAAGGCCGGCTTGAGCGAGGGATCGTGCAGGTTGAGCGAGGTGTCGATGTAGACGCCCTCGGCCTCCCAGCGGACCGCCAGGCCCCCCACGACCGGATAGTTGCCCAGTCGGCTCACCGCCGCCAGAAAGGCCTTCTCGGTCTCGCCCATGCCTTGCATGAAGTTCTTGTAGTAGCGATCGAGCTGGACATCATTGACGTCGCTCAGGGTTTCGCGACCGCCCTCCTCGCGCAGGAAGGACTTGCGCGAGCTATAGACCACGGTGTCGATCTCGCGACCGGCGGCACGGCTCCACACCGGCACCAGCGGCGTCTCCGGGGGCTCCGGCAGGTCGAGCATGACGAGCCTGGCCAGGCGCGGCATTTCGCGGGTGAAATGGTCTCCCGCCCGGCGTCGCACCTCGGGGTCCGGATCCAGCATGCCGTCGAGCATGCGGGCGAACTCCCGGGGAAGCCCGAGCGAGGTGGCCGGAATGGCCCGGTGGCCGAACCGGCAGGATTGGGCCGAGGCCAGCGCATAGAGCGTGCCGGCCGTGCCCTGCTCGTCGAAACGCGGCGATGACAGGGCACCGTTGAGTTGTTCCTCACCGATGAAGTAGACGTCGCCCAGCCGGGCATTGGTCTGTTGCAGGTTGTCCGACATCAGCTCCATGACGTTGGCGGCGACGAACTGCTGATTGGCATCGAGCTGAGCGAACACCGAAGAGCCCCAGTCGATCAGCGCGATCGTCTCGGCCTGCTCATCGAAGACCAGGTTGGAGGGCTTGATGTCGCCGTGCACCACCGGGCGCCCCGCCGGCCCGGTCTCGCGGCGCAACGCCCGCAGGATGCCGGCGAGTTGATCGGCGATGTGCACGATCAGCCGGGGTGGCAGGCGCCCTTCCCGCAGCGAGAGCTCTTCCAGATTGATGCCCGGCGCACGTTGCATCACCAGGATCGACTGGTTGCGCACGCGCTGGAAGACGATCAGCTTGGGAATCCGGGGATGGGCGACCTGCTCCAGCATGAAGGCCTCTTCCTCGAGGCGGTCCTGGATTCGCTGGGACAGGTTGACCCGGGTGAACTTGAAGACATACTGCTCACCGAGCGCGGTCACGCCGGCGAACACGAAGCCATAGGCGCCCTTGCCGATCAGTTCGATATCCCGGTAGCCGAGCTGCTCGAGCTGCGCCTTGCACAGCGCCACCCATTCGCGCAGCTTGCGCGCGTCGTGGTGGCTGAGCAGATAGACCGACTGGTCCTCCGGAATATAGAACTGCTGCAGGGGCGCCTGGGTCATCGGCGTTTCAAGGCAGGCCCTCTCAGGCCACCTCCAATGGTTTTGCCTTTTCGATGCGTTCGCGCCGCTTCACATCATGGGTCGCTTCCCAGAGATCCGACTTCTGCTGCAGGTTCAACCAGAATTGTGCAGAGTTGCCGAAGACACGACCCAGCATCAGCGCAGTATCGGCGGTCACGGCCCGCTTGTTACGACATAGCTCATTCACCAGACGAGGCGACACTCCCATCCGTTCGGCCAGCTTGGTCTGACTCAAGCCTAGTGGCTCGAGAAACTCCAGAGTCAGTACCTCCCCGACCGTCGTGGGCTTGCGGTTGGTCAGGATCATGATGTTCACCTGTAAGTATGGGGGTCTAGATAGAGGTCGTGGGCCTTCTCACCATCCCATTCGAAAATCAGGCGGTATTGCCGATTCACGCGAATGGAACACTTGCCCGCCAGTTTTCCCTCCAGGTATTCGAGGCGATTGCCTGGCGGGACCCGCAAATCGCCAAAATTCGTGGCGGCGTCGATGATATCCAGCTTTCGCATGAGCGCTGTCTCGATGGTGCCGGGGATTTTCTTATGCCACGTACCATCGACGAAAAACGCCTCAAGCCATGGATCACGAAAGCTGCCGATCATGCCAACCTCTTTTTTACACTATACCACCATACGGTATAGATTGCATCAACGACAGCGACCGCTCCATGGACAAAGCTTTCCCAGTCACAGCGGCATCCCTGCTAGCGCAACTCCAGCAACATCGTCTCCGGATCCTCCAGGAAGCCCTTCCAGACATTGCAGAACCGGGCGATGGTGCCGCCGTCGATCAGCCGGTGATCGCCGGCCCAGGTGGCGGTCATGATGGCCCGCGACACCACGTCCCCCTTGTCGTCGAAGCGCGGCAGCCACTGGGTCTTGCCGATGGCGACGATGGCCACCTCGGGGGCGTTGATGATCGGCGCGGCATAGGTGCCGCCCAGGGCCCCGATGTTGGAGATGCTGATGGTGCCATCGCGCAGGTCCGACTGGGTCACACGGCCGTCTCGTGCATCGGCGGTCAGCCGCTGGACCTCGCCGGCGATCTCCAGCAACGAGCGGTGCTCGACGCGCTTGACGTTGGGCACCATCAGGCCGGCCTTGCCGTCGACAGCCATGCCGACGTTGCAGTGCGGCAGGTAGTGGATCTCCTCCGCCTCGGCGTCGAGCCGGCTGTTGAGGATCGGATATGCCTCGACCGCCAGCGCCAGGGCCTTCATGAAGAAAGGCATCAGCGTCAGGCGCGTCTCGCTGGCCTCGGCACGCGGCTTGAGTCGCTCCCGCAGGGCCAGCAGCTCGGTGACATCGATCTCCTCGCCGTACTGGAAATGCGGGATGGTCGAGGCGGATTCCACCATTCGCCTGGCCATGGCGGCCCGTACGCCGCGCAACGGCTCGATCCGCGTTTCGGCCCTGACCTCGTCGGTGCCGAGCGCTGTTGCCGCGGACCTGGCGGTCGCCTCGTCGCCCCCCGTCTCCAGATAGGCCAGCACATCGCCCTTGAGCACCCGGCCATCCTTGCCGGAACCGGGTACCTGCTCCAGGCGCAGGTCGTTCTCGCGCAGCAGTCGCCGCACGGCGGGACTGGCCGGTATCCGGCCGTAGGCGCCCTGCCCCTTGCCCCGGCCACCGTCATCTCGACGCTCACTCGGAGACGGCCCGGCGCCGCGGGACGGTTCGGCGGCGTGCCCCGCCCGGGTCGATCCCGCCTTCCGTTCGGGTTCCTGTGACGTCTCCGTGGCATCGGCGTCCGGCATGTAGGCGAACAGCGGCTCGTGGACCCGGGCAGTCTCGCCCTGGGCAACATGCAGACGGCTCACTCGGCCCGATGCCGGTGCGGTGATCTCGACCATGGCCTTGTCGGTCATCACGTCGACCACCGGCTGATCCTCGTCGATGGTATCGCCTTCCTTGATGCGCCACTCGACGATCTCGCATTCGACGATGCCCTCGCCGATGTCCGGCAGGATGAATTCCCGGACCGGGCCTTCGGCTGCCGGAGACGCCGGCTCGCCTGACGCCACCTCCTGCTGCGACGGAACATCGGCATCGTTTCGATCGCGCGTTTCTCCCGCCGCCTCATCGTCCTCGGACTCATAGGCGAACAGGGGCTCATGTACCCGCGCGGTCTCGCCCTTGGCCACATGCAGCCGGGTCACTCGCCCCGTCGCCGGCGCGGTGATCTCGACCAGCGCCTTGTCGGTCATCACTTCGACCACCGGCTGGTCCTCGGCAATCTCGTCGCCTTCCTGGACACGCCACTCGACGATTTCACACTCCACGATACCTTCGCCGATATCGGGCAGCTTGAACTCGGTCATGATATTTCTCCCGTCCTTAATAGTTCACGCTGGCGCGGATGGCCTCGTGGATCTTGAGGTGGTCCGGCAGATACTCCTTCTCCAGGGTCAGCGGGAAGGGTGTATCCAGGCCGGTCACGCGCATGACGGGCGATTCCAGGTACAGGAAGCAGCGCTCCTGGATGGCGGCGGCGATCTCGCCGGCGAAGCCGCCGGTGCGCGGCGCCTCGTGCGTCACCACCAGGCGACCGGTCTTGAGTACCGAATCGGCCACGGTGTCCTCGTCCCAGGGCAGGATGGTGCGCAGGTCGATCACCTCGCAGGAGATCCCGTCCTTCTCGGCAAGCTCCACGGCACGGTCGATGACTTCCATCTGGGCGCCCCAGCCCACCAGGGTGACATCGGTGCCCTCCCGGGTGACCTCGGCCTCGCCGAGAGGCAGTTGATAGTCTTCCTCGGGCACCTCACCGGTGGAGGCGCGATAGAGCCGCTTGGGTTCGAAGAACAGTACGGGATCCGGATCGCGGATCGAGGCCAGCAGCAGACCCTTGGCCTCGTAGGGGTTGCGCGGTATCACGACCTTCAGCCCGGGCGTGTGCGCGAAGTAGGCTTCCGGCGACTGGGAGTGATAATGGCCCCCCGAGATGCCGCCACCATAGGGCGCGCGAAGGGTCAGGCCGCCGACATTGAACAGATCGCCCGAGCGATAGCGGAACTTGGCGGTCTCGTTGACGAGCTGGTCGAAGGCCGGAAAGATGTAGTCGGCGAACTGGATCTCCGCCACCGGCACCGAGCCCTGGGACGCCAGGCCATTGGCAAAGCCGACGATACCCTGCTCGACGATCGGTGTGTTGAAGCAGCGGGCGTGCCCGTATTTCTCCTGAAGATGGCTGGTGGCGCGAAAGACGCCGCCGAAACTGCCCACGTCCTCGCCGAAGCACAGTACCCGCTCGTCCTCGGCCATGGCGATATCCAGGGCGTTGTTGATGGCCTGCAGCATGTTCATGTTCGGCATTTCAGACCCCTCCCTGGTCGGTCGATGCACCGGCACTGCCCTTCACGTCCGGGTCCAGTGAACTCGCCCCCTTGGGATAGGCATCGGGATAACGACGGATATGCGCCTCCAGGGCATCGAGCTGGCGCTGCAACGCCGGGGTGACATCGGCGTAGACATCGGTCACCAGGGTCCCCAGGGCGGGTGGCGGACGTTTCTCGGCACGCTTCATGGTCTCCAGCACCTCGCGACGCAGTTCCTCCTGAAGCGACTGTTCCTCATCATCGCTCCACCAGTCGCGCTCGACCATCCAGTGCTTCATGCGCAGGATCGGGTCCCTTTCGCGCCAGGCCTCTTCCTCCTTCTTCGAGCGATAGCCGGATGGATCGTCGGACGACGAATGTGCCGCCAGGCGATAGGTCATGGCTTCGATCAGCACCGGCTTGTTCTGCTCCACCGCGATGCGACGCGCCTCTTCGGTGGCTCGGTAGACCGCCAGGATGTCGTTGCCGTCGATGCGGATCACGTGCATGCGATAGCCCAGGGCGCGGGGCGCCACGCCGTCGGCGGCAAACTGCTCGACGGTGGGCGTGGAAATCGCGTAGCCGTTGTTGCGGCAGAAGAAGATCACCGGGGCCTCGTGCACCGCCGCCATGTTCAGGGCGGCATGGAAATCGCCCTCGGAAGCGGCACCCTCGCCGAAGAACACCAGGGTGCACAGCCCCTCCCCGGCCAGTTTCTGGCCATAGGCATAGCCGGTAGCCTGGGGAATCTGGGTGCCGAGCGGCGACGAGATGGTCATGTAATGCAGCTTGCGGGAGCCATAGTGGACCGGCATCTGCCGACCCTTGCCATAGTCGAGCTCGTTGCCGAACAGCTGGTTCATGAACTCGTCGAAGCTGAAGCCCCGATAGACCAGTGCCCCCTGTTCACGATACTGGGCCATGATCATGTCGGCATCGTCGAGTGCTGCCGTGGCACCGACGACGGCGGCTTCCTCGCCGGTACACTGCATGTAGAAACTGAGCCGCCCCTGGCGCTGCGCCGCCATCATGCGCTCGTCCATCACGCGGGTGGCGAGCATGGCCTGATAGATGCGGTGCGCCTGATCCCGCTCGAGCGCGGGTGCATCGGCGCCCTCGATGAGCCGACCGTCCTGGGACAGGACGCGATAGGTAGGAATGCTGTACTCGTCCCCGGCCAGAAATTCCAGCGCGGAGGTTTCTCGCGTTGTTGTCATCGTCATGGTCCTTACCCCTTTTGAGGGCAGTGTTGTCTCTCCGGAAGCACTGATTCATTGCTGCGCTCGATATGCCGGCCGCTGGCGGTACTCGCAGTCCTCATTGACTGCCATGTAAACTCCGGATGCTGTGTTCCGGCGACGACCGGCCTCCCATCGCTCGCGACATCAATCAGTGCTTCCCTACTTCCTACAGCACCAGGGGATTGCCCCGGCACTGATCAACGCATCAATTTGACGTTAACGTAAACTGTCATTCAAGGATAGCCTCCCAAAGGACAATCGACGTTGTCTTCAGGATAGCGCATGACGACATCGGCCTATCGTCTTCGGCGGCGCCGCTTGCCCTGCCGCCCCTGGCTTTCGGCCGGTCACCGGCCTTGTGCGGACAAGTGCTCCACCAGCCGACGCGCCGGTAGCGGCAGTGTCGCGAAGGCTCGAAAACAGATCACCTGGTGGCGCATGGCCCAGTCATCGCTGAGCCGCACCCGGACCGTAGCAGTATGGCGTCGATATCGGCGGGCCGCCGACTCCGGCATGATCGCGAGTCCGACCCCATGTCCGACCAGGCGGCAGAGCGCCTCGAAGCCACTCATTCGCACCCTGAGCTTGAGACGTCGCCCGAGTGCCGCAGCATGGCCATCGAGATGCCCCTGCAAGGCGCTGCCGGCACGCAGCCCGACGAACGTCTCGTCCACCACGTCGGCGAAGGCCACTCGACGCCGCACCGCCAATGCATGAGTCTCCGGTACCACGAGTACCAGCCTGTCGACGTGGAAAGGCAGGAACTCCAGTGTCGACAGGCCAGCCTCCAGACCCGCCGCCTCGCTCACCACGCCGATGTCGGCCCGATTCTCGATCACCGCACGCACGACGTCCCGGCTTTCCCGCTCCTCGAGGGCAATATCGATACCCGGATGGTCGGTCAGGAACCCTGCCAACGGGTCGGGCAACGCTTCGGTCATCACTGCCGTATGGGCCATCAGCCGGA
Source organism: Halomonas elongata (assembly GCF_029081005.1). Classification (GTDB taxonomy): domain Bacteria; phylum Pseudomonadota; class Gammaproteobacteria; order Pseudomonadales; family Halomonadaceae; genus Halomonas; species Halomonas elongata_B. The sequence continues at coordinate 126,901 of NZ_JAJQTQ010000008.1, forward strand.
CATGCCCCCGCAGGCCGAGCGAGAATTCACCCAGCTCACCATGCATGGCCTCGATTTGATGCAGAATGCCGCGCGCATGGTGCAGCAGCGAAAGCCCCGCCGGCGTGGCCGTTACCCCGCGACGGCCACGCTCCAGCAGGGCGCTGCCGAGCATGGATTCCATGCCGGCGATACGCGCGCTGGCCGACGGCAGTGCCATCGCCACGCGACTGGCCCCATGGGTGATACTGCCGGCTTCGGCCACCGCGACGAACAGGCGCAGGTCGATCAAGTCGAAACGCATCGTGCATGCCCCTTCATGCCTTCGTGGCATCCGAAGGCTGGCTCTGGATCTTCCAGATTGCCGGACGCCATGGCACGGCGCAATATCGCCCCATGACCGATCTCCTCGCACTCCCCACGCTCATCACCATCACCCTGGTCTTCCTGCTAGCGGGAACCGTCAAGGGCATCGTCGGCCTGGGCCTGCCCAGCGTGGTGATCGGGCTGTTGGGGCTGATCATGCTGCCGGCCGAGGCCGCCGCGCTGATGGTGCTTCCATCGCTGCTGACCAATCTGTGGCAGAGTGCCACCGGTCCCTCGCTCACACGCTTGAGCCAACGCCTGTGGCCTTTCCTGGCCGCCATCGTCGTGGGGGTACTGGGCATCGGTGCCTTGCTCCCGGGGCACGACCACGGCTGGGCGACCAACCTGCTCGGGATCGCCCTGTTCGCCTATGCGCTGTTCGGGCTATCGGCATCCAGCTGGCGTATCGGCGAGCAGGCGGAAGGCTGGCTTGGTGGGCTGGCCGGCATCCTGACAGGGGGGATCACGGCGATCACCGGCATCGCGGTGATGCCGACAGCCCCTTACCTGCAGGCCATCGGCCTGACGCGGGATGACCTGGTGCAGGCGCTCGGCCTGACCTTCACGATCTCGACACTGGCTCTCGGCGGGATATTGCTCGGTGGTCCCTTGACGGCATCGACGGCCACCGTCTCGCTGGTGGCCTTGTTGCCGGCGATGCTGGGCATGCGACTGGGCAAGTGGCTGCGCCAACGCATCGAGGCGCGGCGTTTCCGTGGCCTGTTCTTCATGTCGCTGATGCTGCTCGGCCTCCATCTCGCCCTGCGCGGCCTCGGCTGACGGCGACATGCCCGGCGTCCGCGGGGCTTCCGACCACACCGTCAGGCAGTCGACACCGGCTGCAGCCGCGCGAACAGGCTGTCCACGCTGAGCGCCAGCAGGCCGATCAGCAAGGCACCCTGCAGGACGTAGGCGGTATTGCCGTTGACGATGCCGGAGATGATCGGGTCACCCAGGTTACTCGCCCCCACCGTCGCCCCGATGGCAGCCGTGGCGATATTGATGGTCACCGACGTACGGATACCGGCCAGGATCACCGGGGCGGCCAGCGGCAGTTCGACCTGGCGAAGGCGCTGCCCTCCGGTCATGCCCATGCCGCGCGCGGCCTCGGTCACGCCGGGGTCGATGCCTTCGAGCCCGGCCAGGGTATTGCGCACGATCGGCAGCAACCCGTAGAGCAGCAGGGCCACGATGATCGGCAATGTGCCGAAGCCCAGTACCGGCACGGCGAGCGCCAGCACGGCCACGGGCGGGAAGGTCTGGCCGATGGAAGCCAGTTGGCCGACCAGGGGCAGGAAGTCGCGCCCGCCGGGGCGAGTCACGGCCACCGCCCCGCCCACGCCCAGCAGGATGGCCAGCAAGGCGGCTATGCCCACCACCAGCAGATGACGTCCCAGCAGGACGAAGAAGTCGGCCCGATCATAGATCACCGCCTGACTATCGGGTTCGACGAGGCGAAACAGCCCTTCCAGCCACCCCATACCCAGGCAGGCAAGCAGCAACAGCGACAACCACACCAGGGGAGCGAGCCAGCCATGCCGGCGCGACAACCGTGCACTACTCATGGCCCCGGGCTCCGACCAGGCGACGCAGGGACAGCTCACCGATGGGGATGTCATCGTCATCAACCACGGCAAGGTGCTCGACATGGCGCCATAGCATGATCGACAACGCCTCGCGCAAGGTGGCGTTCTGGGCGACACGTTCCTTGGCTACCAGGCGCGGGCCGAGCGGCGACATCCGCTCGCTGACGGGCAGCAGCGCGGCTTCCTTGAGGCCACGGTCCTCGCCGCCGAGCAGGGATTCGACGAAGTCGTCGGCAGGCTCGCGCAGCAGTTCGATGGGATGGCCCTGCTGGATGATGCGTCCCTGATTCATGACCACCAGGCGATCCGCCAACCGCAGCGCCTCGTCCATGTCGTGGGTGACGAAGACAATGGTCTTGTGCAGGCGGGCCTGCAATCGGGCCAGCTCGTCCTGCAGCGATTCCCGGGTGATCGGATCCAGGGCGCCGAAGGGCTCGTCCATCAGCAGGATCTCGGGGTCGGCGGCCAGCGCCCGCGCCACGCCGACACGCTGGGCCTGGCCGCCGGAGAGCTGGCTCGGGTACTTGTCGGCGAATTCCGTCATGGAAAGATCGAACAGGGCCATCAGTTCCTCGACCCGCTCGCGCACCTGACTGGCCGGCCACTTCAATAGCCTCGGCACCAGGCCGATATTGCGCTCGACGGTCCAGTGCGGAAACAGGCCGGTACTCTGGATGGCGTAGCCGATGCGTCGACGCAGCACTTCCTCGCGGAATTCCCGTACCGGTTGGCCATCCAGATGGATCTCTCCATCGCTGTGTTCGATGAGCCGATTGATCATGCGCAGGGTCGTGGACTTGCCACAACCGGATGTGCCGACCAGCACGCACAGCTCGCCCTTGCCCACGCTCAGCGAGACATCATCCACCGCCACGGCATCGCCGAAGCGTTTGGTCACGTGGATCAATTCGATCATGTCGCCCCTCCCGGGCGCAGCAGGTCGGTCAAGGCACCCAGCAGCGCGTCCGCCGCCAGCGCCATGACGAGAATCGGCAAGGCGCCGAGCAGCACCAGGTCCATGGCGGCCTGCCCGAGTCCTTGAAAGATGAAGGTGCCAAGGCCACCGGCACCGATCAGGGCCGCCACCGCCGTCAGGCCGATGGCCTGCACGGTGGTGATACGAATGCCCTCCAGGATCACCGGCAGCGCCAGCGGCAGGCGAACCTGTCGGAACACCTGGCCACGACTCATGCCCATCCCCCGCGCCGCGTCGATGACCTCCGGGGCGACCTCGTCCAGCGCCACATAGGTATTGCGCACCATGGGCAGCAGGCTGTAACCGACCAGCGCCAGCAACGCCGGCGCCCAGCCGATGCCGCTGACACCGAGCGCAGCCAGCCAGTCGAAGCGGCTCGAGAGCCAGGCCAGCGGGGCCAGAAGCAGGCCGAACAACGCCAGGCTGGGAATCGTCTGCAGGAAGTTGAGGATCGCGAAGCCGACTCGCTGCGCCCGAGGCCAGTGCCGCATCGCCATGGCCAGGCCGACGCCCAGCAAGAGGCTGAGGGAGACGGCCACGCCGACCAGCAGCAGGTGTTCGCCGATGGCCGACAGGAAGGCCGCACTGCGCCCCTGATACTCCTGGCGCAGCGCCAGGGGCTCCAGCCCGAACGCAAGACAGGCGGCGAGACTCGCCAGGGGGACCAGCAGCAGCGCCCAACCCAGCGCACGGGACATCGCCAGGCGGTTACGCAGTTCGATCAACGCCAGCAGCAGCAGGAACAGCGTCGCCCAGATGCCTCCGCCGATTCCCATGCGCGCCTGGGGCATGTCCGAATCGACCGTGAAGGCCGCCGCGACGATCAACCAGACCGGCAATGCCGAGAGCATCGCCACCACCAGTCCCACCGACCATCGCAAGCGGTTCGGCGTCGGGCGCCAGGCCAGTCCCAGGACGACGAGCAAGGGGGCGACGCTCACCGCCACCCCACCCCATCCAGCGACCCCGAGGGCATCGACGCCACGCCCGGGCACGATACGGTTGGGCGCCACGCTCACCGCATCGAGCCCCAGCCAGACGACCAGGGCGGCAAGCAACAGACTGATCAGGACAATGTTTGGCTGCATCGCCTCCCTGCGCACATCCGACCTCAGCTATCCAGGTTGTCGAGGAAGTCGGACGCCACCTGGGCCGGGTCGAGCCCCTTGACCGCCACGTCGCCATTGAGGCGCTGCAGGGTGTCACGGTCGAGGGCCTCGAAGACCGGTGCCAGCAGGGTTTCGATCTCGGGGTGCGCGTCCAGCACGCTCTCGCGCACCACCGGCGTCGGCTGGTAGACCGGCTGCACACCGAGGGTGTCGTCCATCACGACCAGATCCAGGGCCTTGAGGCCACCATCGGTCCCGTAGGTCATGGCGGCATTGACGCCACTGGTCTGCTGGGCGGCGGCCCGCATGGTCGCGGCGGTGTTGCCGCCAGAAAGTACCAGCAGCTGATCGTCGGCGAGATCGAAGCCATAGGCTTCCTGGAATGCCGGCAAGGCCTGGGGCGACTCGACGAACTCCGCGCTGGCCGCCAGCTTGAAGTCGCCACCCTCGTCGAGATAGTCCGCCAGGTCCTCGAGACTCGCGAGGTCATGTTCGCGAGCCAGCTCGCCCCGCACGCTGATCGCCCAGGTATTGTTGGCCTCCGCTGGGGTCAACCAGACCAGGCCGTTGCGTTCGCGATCCGCATCCTTGACCGTCTGGTAGGCCTGCTCGGCATCCTTCCATGCGGCGCTGTCGGCCATGTCGAAGAAGAAGGCGCCATTGCCGGTATATTCCGGATAGAGGTCGATTTCCCCTGCCGTGAGCGCCTCGCGCACGATACTGGTGGTGCCGAGCTGCAGGCGATTTTCCACCTCGAGGCCGCCATTCTCCAGGCGCTGCAGGATCAACTGACCGAGCACCGAGCCCTCGGTATCGATCTTGGAGGCCACCACCACCGGCGAATCATCGGCCTGGGCCACGGACAGGGTCATCAAGGTACCGGCCGCCGCGGCGGCGAGACGCGTCAGTACAGGGTTCATCATTAGCACCTGCTGGCTGTGTATGTATCCTGAGAGTATAAGGCCCGACTCAACGGACTGTCAGAACGGCATCTCAACGCCGTAGCGAGGGCGCATGCCACCCCACGATACCGACTTCCTGGAACACTGGCAGCACCCTCTGGTCAGGGATCTGGCCTGGTTGCTGCTGGCCCCGGACCTGCTGGCCCTGGCCTGGCCGGGCCGTCCGACTCGGGCGGCGCTCGGCCTCGGCAGCATCGAGGCGCTACGCGGCTACCTCGATACCCAGGCGGCCCTTCCCGAGGCCCTCGAGACCAAGGCCGGCGCTCCCGGCGCGACACGCCTGGGACACTACCACGAACGACTGTGGCAGCACCTGCTGGAGACCGCCCCGACGACTCGACTGCTGGCGCATAACCTGCCGATCGCGCGCGAACGCCGCACTCTGGGCGAACTCGACCTGCTCTACCGGAATGACGGCGATCGCACGCCTGTGCATCTCGAGGTGGCCATCAAGTTCTATCTGGGTCTGCCGGAGGGACCCGGCGAGGCGCACGACCAGGCTCGCTGGATCGGTCCCGGTGGCCTCGACAGCCTGGCCATCAAACGAGCACACCTGGAGCGCCATCAGTTGCCCATGGCGGACATGCCGGAGGCGCAGCTCGCCATGTCGCAGCGGCTCGGCGTGGCCTTCGGCGGTCGACTGCATCAGCGGCTGGCGATGCCCGGCGTGCTCTTCTACCCCTATCGACACCAGGTACCGGCGCCTCGTCAGGCCCATCCCGCGCATCAGCGCGGGCTATGGCTGCACTGGCGAGACTGGCCGTCCATTGCCGCGACACTGCCTGCGCAGACGCGAGGCACCTGCATGGGCAAGCCACACTGGCTGGCCCCGCCTCGCCAGGAAGCACTGATGCCACTCACGGCGCTGTCGGCCTGGCTCGACAGGCACTTCGCCAGCGGCGGCGCACCGCGCCAGATCGCCTTGCACGACCCTGTCCGCGGCTGGCGACGCCTCTTCGTGGTCGACGACGCCTGGCCACGCCAGGTGCCGCTGCCCCCCGGCCCCTCTTGAACCGCGACGGACAACGTCCTTTCCCCTCGAGCACCAACGCTCTGCTCCTGGTAAAAGCTCTCCAGCAGACAAGCCAAAAGAAGGTGCCCATGGCATGGGGCAGAAGGCTCGACACAGGGTCGGCGTGATGGGCGATATGGGGCGCGACTCTCAATCGCCGGCAGAGCGACGAGACCATGAGCGTTCCAGGACACCGAAAGCCAGGGTGATCAGGCCGGCCAGGATCAGATAGATCAGGGCCATCAACAGCAACGGCTCATAGACCAGGTAGGTCTCCTGCCGGATACGCCCGAACACGGCATAGGTATCCACGGCGGCAATGGTGGCGACCAGCGGCGTGGCCTTGAGCTGGATGATCAGCTCACCGTTGAGAGTCGGCAACACGCGCTGCACGGCCCGAGGCAACCAGATGCGCCGCAGGATCGCCAGCGGGTGCATGCCGAGCGAGCGTGCCGCCTCCAGCTCGCCTCTCGGCACACCGGCGAAGCCACCGCGCATCACCTCGCCCTCGTAGCCGGCGAACGACAGTGTCAGGGCCACGAAGGCGTAAGGCCAGGCCTCGGTGAGATAGGGCCACAGCCAACTCCCGCGCACACCTGGCAGGTAGGGAAACAGTGAGCCGAGTCCGTAGTACAGCAGCCAGATCTGCAGCAGCAACGGAGTGCCACGAATCAGGGTACAGAAACAACGGGCCAGCCAGGCCAACGGACGGGGCCCCGTTGCCTGCACCAGCCCGAGGGGAATCGCCAACAGGAACCCCGCCACGCTGGTGGTCACCAGCAGCACCAGGGTCAACCAGAGTCCGCCCAGAATGGCGTCACGGTAGTCGAGCAGCCAGTCCCAGCGCATTTGCAGCGCCATCATCGTGACACCCAGCACAACGATGGCGATCAATACGAGACGATGCGGTGGCAGGCGACGTTCAGCCATGTGACATCCCCCTGGTGGCACGGTGCTCCAGCGCCTTGAACACAAGGTTCGAGATCAGGGAAACGAGCAGGTAGAGCACACCGGCCGCACACAGAAACAGCAGATGGTGTTTGGTGGCGCCGGCCGCCTGACGCGCTGCCAGGGTCAGTTCGGTGAAACCGACCACCGCCAACAACGCCGTATCCTTGGTGGCAATCAGCCAAAGATTGGAGAGCCCCGGCAACGCCCCCGGCAGCATGGCCGGCAAGGTGATACGCCGGAAGGTCTTGGCGGCCGACATACCCAGAGAGTAGGCCGCCTCGATCTGGCCATCGGGAATGGCGCGAATCGCGCCGCGCATCACCTCGGTGGCATAGGCCCCCTGAACCAGGGCAATCACCGCGATGCCGGCGGCAAAGGGACCGATTTCCACCTCTCCCTGCCCGACCATGACCAGCAGCTGGTTAAGTGCCTCAGGCACGGCGAAGTAGAGCAACAGGATCAGCACCAGTTCCGGCACCGCACGAATGACCGTGGTATAGCACGCCAGCAGATCGCGGGTGACGGGGCCGCCGGAGAGCTTGCCGGCAGCCCCGGCCATGCCGATCAGCAGCCCCAGCAGATAGCCGCCCCCCGCCACCTGCAGCGACAGCCATAGCCCGTCGAGCAGAACGCCGCCCCAGCCGGGCGGCGCCAGCGCGAGCAGCTCCGCCATGCTCATGTCGCGATAGTTCATGGCTCAGAACGACTCCTTGCCAGATCCGTCATCACCCTCCACCTCAGGCGTCGGGCTCACCGTAGATATCGAAGTCGAAATAACGGGCGGTAATCTCGTCATAGGTACCGTTGGCCCGAACCTCGGCGATCCCTTCGTTGAGCCGGTCACGTAGAGCGTCGTCTTCCTGGCGGATCCCGAAGCCGATACCTTCTCCCAGGGTCTCCGGGTCCTGGGCTACATTGCCCTTCATCTCACAGCACAGTTGGCCTTCATCGCTGGCCAGAAACTGCTCGACGATCAGGCGATCGGCCAGGGTGGCATCCAGGCGCCCGGCGAACAGGTCCTGATTGGCTTCATCCTGGGTCTGATACTGCCGCAGGGTTGCCTCGGGGAAATGCGCCTGGGCATAGGCCTGGTGGATGGAGGCGGACTGCACTCCGAGCGCCTTGCCGGCGAGACCTTCGGGCGTTGCCTCCAGCGCGACACCCTTGGCACCGGCCAGCGCCGCGGGCGTCTGGTAGTACTTGTCCGAGAAGGCAATGGTCTCGCGACGCTGGTCGGTAATGCTCAACGACGCAGCGATGAAGTCGATCTTGTCGCCGGTCAGGGCGGGGATCAGGCCATCCCAGGAGGTCGTGACGATCTCGCACTCCAGCTCGGCGGCTTCGCAGACCGCCCGGGTGATGTCCACTTCCCAACCATGCAGATCACCGCTCGCATCCAGCGTGGCGAAAGGCGGGTAGGGTTCGGTCGCGAAGCCGACACGGGTCACCTCGGCATGCGCCAGCGGGGCCAGGCAAAGCGAGGTCAGGGTAGTCGTCAGCAGCAGTCGTTTCATTGTCATTCTCCTTGGGATGGACTGACCGAGCCCAGGAAGCGCTGCAGTCGCTGGGCAGTCGGGGCGCCGAACACCTGTCCGGGCGGCCCCTGTTCGGCGATCTCCCCCTGGTCGAGGAAGATGACCCGGTCCGCCACATCGGCGGCGAACGCCATTTCATGGGTCACGATGATCATGGTGCGACCCTCCTTGGCGAGGTCGCGTATCACCGTCAGCACCTCCCCTACCAGCTCAGGGTCCAGCGCCGACGTGGGCTCGTCGAACAGCAGTGCTTCGGGGCCCATCGCCAGGGCCCGGGCAATAGCACCACGCTGTTGCTGGCCACCGGAGAGTGTTGTCGGATAGGCCTCCCGGAGGTGGTAGAGGCCGACTCGTTCCAGCAGGGCCCGGGCCTCGTCGCGCGCTTCGGTTCGCGAACGCTTCAGCACCTGGATCGGTGCCTCCATGACATTGGCCTCCAGAGTCATGTGTGGCCATAGGTTGAACCCTTGGAAGACCATGCCCAGGCGTGCCCTCAGGCGACGCAACTGCCGGCGATCGGCGGGTTCATGCCGTGCCCCCTGGCCACGGAAGGGAATCGTTTCCCCCAACAGGCGCAGCGATCCGGAGGTGGGCGTCTCGAGCAGGTTGAGGCAGCGCAGTAGCGTGGACTTGCCCGAACCGCTGCTGCCGATCAGCACGACGACGTCCCCCCGTCCGGCGGAGAGATCGATGCCCTTGAGGACCCGGTCGTCGCCATAAGCCTTGTGCAGATTCTCGACCTCGATGACGGCGTCGCTGTGGAAGGCGGTAGTGGTCGATGAATCGCTCACATCGGGTCTCCGGGATTGTGCCTGTTGTTATGCGGTTGCATAAACTATGCATCTGTATAAGATGCGAGTCAACGATCCCAACCTGCCATGGAGCCTGCCCATGTCCCGCTATGGATGCCAATCGATGGCCGCCCCCATGACCCGCGTGCTGATGCGCCGTCCCGGAGCGAGCCTGAAGCGAGCCGACCCCGCGGAATGGCATTACAACGACCATTTCGATGCCGACAAGGCAATCGCCCAGTACGATGCCTTCACCGAACTGGTGCAGGCCTCTGGAAGCGAGATCGTATGGATCGAGGACGATGGCGATGGCCTCTCGGATGCCATGTTCACCCGCGATGCCTCGCTGATCACACGTGCCGGCGCCGTGCTGTTCCAGATGGGCAAGCCTCTGCGCGCTGCGGAACCCGAACTTCACGGGCGCCATTACGAGGCGGCGGGCATTCCGGTGCTCGGACGCTTGACCGGCGACGCCTGCATCGAAGGGGGCGACACCCTCTGGCTCGACGACAGCACCCTGGTCGTGGGCATGGGCTTTCGCTCCAATCGCGAGGGCGTACGCCAGTTGAATGCGCTGCTCGGCCCGCACGGCATCGAGGTGCTGGGCTTCGACCTGCCGGTATGGGATGGCGAGGCTGCCTGCCTGCACCTGATGTCGGTCATCTCACCGCTCACCGACGACCTCTATCTGGTCCACCCCAAACTGATTCCGGCTGCCCTGTGGACCCTGATGAAGGCCCGTGGTATCACCCTGGTGACGGCTCCCGAAGCCGAATTCCATGACTCCCTGGGCCTTAACCTGAACGTCATGCCGCTCGCGCCCGGCGATTGCCTGATGATCGACGGTTTCCCTGGCACCAGGGCCGTGATGGAGCGGCACGGGATTCGAGTACGTACCTTCGCCGGTGATGCCCTGTGCATGGCCTGCGAGGGCGGCCCCACTTGCCTGACCAACCCGATCCTGCGCGAGGCCTGACCCATGGCGACCCGGCGTACCGGCAACGACCGCGAGAGCGTCCTGATCGACGCCACCCTCACCTGTATTGCGCGGGAGGGCATCTCTGCAGCCACGGTACGCAACATCGCCGATTATGCCGGCGTCACCAACGGCCTGATCCGCTTCTACTTCAAGAGCAAGGATGGCATTCTCCAGGCCGCCTACCGGCGCTTCCTGGAGCGCCTCTTCGAGGCAGCCCACGGCACCATCGGCGGCGACATGACGGCGTGCGAGCGTCTCGAACGCTACCTGCTGGCCAACCTTTCGCCGCCCATCGTCACCCCGGACAGCCTGCTGCTGTGGGCCAACTTCCTGCCCCTCACCCATTACGATGACGCCATGGCCGACATCCGTCGGCACTGGTATACCCGCACGACTCTCGCCTTCCGCGACCTCATCCACGGGGCACTGGAAGAACACGGTCATGCACCGAGCGACACCGAGCTGCGCCGACTCTCCGTCGCCGTCAACGGTCTTATCGACGGCCTGTGGATCGAGGGCTCCCTGTCCACCGAGACCCTCGACATCAACGAGCTTCAGACCATCGGGCTTGATGCCACCTCGCGACTGCTGGACATCCCGGCCTCCCATTCGCCGAAAAGGTAAGCATTGTCGCGCGTCACCTCCGGGACACGCACCGGTGACGGCCCACGGTCGTTGATCGCCGACAGGGACGCTCTCACCGAGCCTTCATCCGCCCGCCGTGCCTTTCGGTGACTGGTTGAACGAAGAACAATTAAGAAACAGTGTTTGCAAACAGTGTTTTTATACTACTCTGAAAGGCAAGGGTCGAGGGCTGAGCCGGTCCAGCACCGGGTATGTGCCCACTCTCACGCCCTGATACATGGCGAACGAGAATCGCTTGCCATGACCGTCAAGCCGTTCGGAGGGATGCAGTATGAACCCGGTATCGCTGTTGCCCCATCTTCCCATTGGGAACCACACCCTGCCCAGAGCGCGCCCCATGCGTCGAAACGCACGCATCGAGCTGCTCCACCGACCACGTCCCCGTGCTCATGACAAAGTGGAAGTCGGCTGCCTCTCCCATACCCCTCACGAAGATCTGGGGCCAATGGATCTGGTCAATGCCAAGCGTAGGCTCGATTTCTACTCACGCTGGCACGGGCTGGAAGAGCCTCGCCTGCAGATATGGAAAGCACCCTGAACTCTCGCTCAGCACGAGTCGCCGACGAAGGAGGGACGTGCTCATGAACACCGGAACGTCACTCGCCCCGCGCTGGCAGCATGTCCACGCCGATTGGTGGCAGGACGATCGGGGCAACGACATCCATCGCGTCGAGATCGACGATGATGCTCTCTACCACTGCCACCTTGCCGGATCGCCACTGCCGTGGAGCGCAGTAACCAGAAGCCTGGACGAAGCCATGGGCATCGTCGACGAAGGGCCGAGTCCTTCCTCTCTCGACGGCGCCAGAGGCACGGCGGCTTCCCTTTCCGAAACGCAGCGAAGGTCCCGTCTCTTCAGCCGATCAAACAGTCAGGCATGACATTGGCCCGGCATGCATCATGTCGGGTTACTCGCGCCCCTACGCCAACAAATCACCTGCCTGCGTCAGCGTGGGGCGGGCGACAATCAACGCGATCAGGTGAATTCGACTTTGATTGTCATGTTGACAGCATTCAGCCACCGGGCGCCTCGAACACCCAAGTGGTGCCTTCACGGCTATCCTTGAGCACGATGCCGAGCGCGGCCAGTTCGTCGCGGATGCCATCGGCGCGGGCGAAATCGCGGGCCTTCTTGGCCTCGGCACGCTCGGTGATCTTCGCCTCGATCTCGGCGTCGGACAACGGCAGCTCACCGGCGCCTCCCTTGAGGAAGGTGGTCGGGTCCTGCTGCAGCAGGCCGAGCACACTGCCCAGTCGCTTGAGCTCGGCGGCCAACGCCGGGGCTTCGTCCGGCGACTCCTTGCGTGCCCGATTGAGCTCGCGGGCCAGGTCGAACAGCACCGACATCGCCCCGGCGGTATTGAAGTCGTCGTCCATGGCCTCGGTGAACCGACGGTCGAAACTCGGATCGACCGCCGTGCCCCCGAGCTCCACGCCGTCGAGTGCCAGCCCTTCGAGAGCATTGTAGAAACGCTCCAGCGACTTGCGGGCATCGGCCAGCGAGTCCGGGGCGTAGTTGATCGGGCTGCGATAGTGGCTGGCCACCAGCAGGTAGCGCACCACTTCGGGATCGTGATGCTCGAGCACCTCGCGGATGGTGAAGAAATTGCCCAGTGACTTGGACATCTTCTCGTGCTGCACGCGTACCGCGCCGGCGTGCATCCAGGTGTTCACGTACGGCTTGCCGGTGGCCGCCTCGCTCTGGGCAATCTCGTTCTCGTGGTGCGGGAAGGTCAGGTCGGGCCCGCCGCCATGGATATCGAAGGTCTCGCCCAGGCAGCAGGTGGACATCGCCGAGCACTCGATGTGCCAGCCCGGCCGCCCCGGCCCCCAGGGCGACAGCCAGTCCGCCTCGCCCGGCTTGGCAGCCTTCCAGAGCACGAAGTCGAGGGGATCTTCCTTGTGCTCTTCCACGTCGACCCGGGCCCCGGCACGCATGTCGTCGGGGTCGCGGTTGTTGAGCTTGCCGTAGTCGGCGAACCGGCGTACCCGATAATAGACGTCGCCATTGGTCGCCGCGTAGGCGTAGCCCTTGTCGATGAGCGTCTGGATCATGGTGACGATCTCATCGACATGCTGGGTGGCACGCGGTTCGGAATCGGGCCGCAACACGCCGAGGCGCCCTTCGTCCTCGTGCATGGCATCGATCATGCGGTCGGTGAGCGACTCGATGGTCTCGCCGTTCTCCTCGGCCCGCTTGAGGATCTTGTCGTCGATGTCGGTGATGTTGCGCACGTAGGCAACGTCATAGCCGCGCGCGCGCAGGTACCGGGTAATGACGTCGAAGGCGACCATCACCCGGGCATGGCCCAGGTGGCAGTAGTCGTAGACGGTCATGCCGCAGACGTACATCCGGACTCGCCCCGGCTCGATGGGCGTGAAGGTTTCCTTGCGCCGCGTCAGGGTATTGTAGATCTGCATGTCAGCCCTTCTTCTTGATCTTCGCCCAGGTATCCTTGAGTCCCACCGTGCGGTTGAACACCAGGTGGTCGGGACGGCTGGCGTAGCGATCGGCGCAGAAGTAGCCCACGCGCTCGAACTGATAGCGGCCTTCCGGCTCGGCCTCGGCCAGGCTCGGCTCGCCGAAGCCCTGGACGGTGACCAGCGACTCGGGATTCAGGTGCTCGAGGAAATCGGCGTCACGATCCTTGTCCGGCTGCTCGACCAGGAAGAGGTTGTCGTAGAGCCGCACTTCCATGGGCACGCCGTGGGTGGCGCTGACCCAGTGCAGCACGCCCTTCACCTTGCGGTCCTCGGGGTTCTTGCCGAGGGTGTCGAAATCCACCGAGCAGCGCAGCTCCGTCACTTCGCCGTCGTCGTCCTTGATTACCTCGTCGCAACGGATCACGTAGCTGTTGCGCAGGCGCACTTCCTTGCCCGGCGCCAGACGGAAGAACTTCTTGGGCGGGTCTTCCATGAAATCGTCGCGATCGATATAGACCTCGCGGGTGAACGGCACGCGGCGCGTCGGCATGTCGTCACGGGCGGGGTGGCCGGCCACCTCGTACACTTCCTCATGATCCTCGGGCACATTGGTCAACACCACCTTCAGCGGCTTGAGCACGCACATGGCACGCGGCGCATTGTCCTCGAGGTCGGAACGGATCGCGTGAGTCAGCATGGCGATATCCACCAGCCCGCCGTCGGCGCGGGTGACACCGATCATCTCGCAGAACTTGCGAATCGAGGCCGGCGTGTAGCCGCGGCGACGCATGCCGGAGATGGTCGGCATGCGGGGATCGTCCCAGCCGTCGACGATACCCTGGTCGACGAGCAGCTTGAGCTTGCGCTTGGACGTCAGGGTATAATTGAGATTGAGCCGAGCGAATTCGATCTGCCTCGGTCGCGACGGTACCGGCAGGTGCTCCAGGAACCAGTCGTACAGCGGCCGATGATCCTCGAACTCCAGCGAGCAGATGGAGTGGGTCACGCCTTCCAGGGCATCCGACTGGCCATGGGTGAAGTCGTAGGACGGATAGATCTTCCACTTGTCGCCGGCCTGATGATGGTTGGCGTGGCGGATGCGGTAGAGGATCGGATCGCGCAGATTGATGTTGGACGACGCCATGTCGATCTTGGCCCGCAACACTTTCTCGCCCTCGGCGAACTCGCCGACACGCATCCGTTCGAGCAGGTCGAGGTTCTCCTCGACGCCGCGCTCCCGGTACGGGCTCGGCTTCCCCGGCTCGGTGAGAGTGCCGCGATACTCGCGAATCTCGTCAGGCGAAAGGTCATCGACATACGCCTTCCCCTCACGCACCAGGTGCTGGGCCCAGGCATACAGCTGATCGAAGTAGTCGGATGCGAAACGCACCTCGCCGGCCCATTCGAAGCCCAGCCAGTTCACGTCCTCCTTGATGGCATCGATGTAGGCCTGCTCTTCCTTCTCCGGGTTGGTATCGTCGAAGCGCAGGTTGCAGTCGCCACCGAACTGCTCGGCGAGCCCGAAATTCAGACAGATCGACTTGGCGTGGCCGATATGCAGGAACCCATTGGGATGCGGCGGGAACCGGGTGACGATCTTGTCGTGCCGGCCAGCCTCGAGTTCCTCCTGGATCTGGTTGCGAATGAAGTTCGGCGCGCTGGTGGTCTCGGTCATGTTGATTGGGCAACCTCTGGTTGAACGCGGGCCTGTCGGGCGTCACCGGGGTATCCGGCTTCGCGCATCGACGCAAAACCGCTATTATAGCGCCACGCCCATGCACGGCGCCAAGGCGTCTGCCCCGAAGACAGGAAATCGTCATGATCACGCTGCAAACCAATTTCGGCGATATCGTCATCGCCCTGAATCACGACAAGGCGCCGAAGACGGCAGCCAACTTCGAACGCTACGTTCGCGAAGGCTTCTACGACAACACCCTCTTCCATCGGGTCATCGACGGTTTCATGGTCCAGGGCGGCGGTTTCGACCTGGATTTCAACCAGAAACCGACCCATGAGCCGATCGAGAACGAAGCCGACAATGGCCTGGAGAACCGTGTCGGTGCCCTGGCCATGGCCCGCACCCAGGATCCGCACTCGGCCACGGCCCAGTTCTTCATCAATATCGCCGACAACGACTTCCTCAACCACCGCGGCAAGAACCTGCAGGGTTGGGGATACTGTGTCTTCGGTAACGTCGTCGAAGGCATGGATGTGGTCGAGCGTATCAAATCGGTCAAGACCACGCGCCGCGGCATGCATGCCGACGTGCCTGCCGAGGATGTCATCATCCAGAGCGCTCGCCTCCAGGATGCCACCGACTGACCCTCGGTCGCCTGGTGATTCGCGCCCGCCTCGGCGGGCGTCGTCTTTGCTCTCCATTCGCCTCCGCCCACGGAACACGACATGGCCACCCTGCTGATTTCCGACCTGCACCTGCACCCCGGCGCCCCGGCGATCACCGAAGACTTCCTGCGCTGGCTCGATGAGCGGGCCAGTGGTGCCGACGCCCTCTATATTCTGGGCGACTTCTTCGAGGCCTGGATCGGCGATGACCTGCTCGATCTCGGCGACGCCGACCCGACCGGCACCTCCGCCCTTGCCTGGCGCGTGGCCTCGGCCCTCAAGGAACGCGCCGATGCCGGCACTCGTCTCTACCTGATGCATGGCAATCGCGACTTCCTGCTCGGCGAGCGGTTCGCCCGTGAAGCCGGCGCTACGCTGCTTCCCGACCCAAGCCTGGTGACCCTGGGTGACGAGCGGGTTCTGCTGATGCACGGCGACAGCCTGTGCACCCGCGACGAGGCCTACATGGCTTTCCGGGGCCAGTCGCGTGATCCCGAATGGCAGGCACAGATTCTCGCCATGCCGATTCCCGAGCGCCTCGAACTGGCACGCCAGTTGCGTGAGCGCTCCGGCGAGGCCAACTCCAACAAGGCCGAGGACATCATGGACGTGACACCGGAAGAGGTCGTGAAGACGCTGCGTGAGCACGACGTGACCACCCTGATCCACGGCCACACCCACCGTCCCGACGTGCACGACCTGGACGTCGATGGGCACGCCGCGCGTCGCTTCGTGCTGGGTGACTGGCAGCCGGGCATCGGCTGGGAAATCGAGGCCGCGCCTGGCCGCGACCCGGTATTGCGGCGCGTCATGCTATCCGAGTGACCCTCAGCTCGAGGCGGCGGCAGGCAGCTCCCCGGCCGCCTCCGGCGATTCCGGATTGAGTTCGGTGGGATTGTCACGGCCGGGGTACCAGGGCACCCGCCCCTCGAGCACACCGGTTTCCTCGATGATGTGCGCCACCGTGGTTTCCTGCCGGTAGGCCATGATATGGGCGCCACTGACGCCTTCGATCTCGCGCACCTCCTGCAGGATGTCCCGACACAGGCGCGCCCCCTCCTCGCGCTGATTGCTGGCCCCTTCCAGGCGCCGGATCACGGCGTCGGGAATGTATATGCCGGGCACGTTGTCGCGAACCCAGCGTGCACTGCGCGCCGAAGGCAGGGGGCCCATGCCGACCAGCACATGGACACGGTCGGGCCCTTCCAGCAGGCCGAGATCACCGACCTCGGCCATGAAGTCCCGCAGGACAGCGACATCGAAGCAGTACTGGGTCTGAATGAAACGCGCGCCGGCCGCCACCTTCTTGGCCAGGCGCTGGGCGCGCGAGGCCCGCGGCGGCACGAAGGGATTCGCCGCCGCGCCGAGGAACATGCGTGGCGGGGAATCGATCGGGCGCCCGCTCTCGAAACAGGACTCGTCACGCATCCGGCGCGCCATCTCGAGCAGCGACGGCGAATCGAGATCGAAAACCGGTCGGGCATGGGGATGGTCGCCGGCCTGGACACCGTCCCCCGTCAGGCACAGCAGGTTGCAGGCTCCCATGGCCGCCGCGCCCAGAATCTCGCCCTGCATGGCGATCCGATTACGATCACGGCAGGACATCTGCAGGATGGTGGCATAGCCGACCCGCGTCAGCAGCGAGCAGACGCCGACGCTGGACATGTGGCAGTTGGCCCCGGAGCCATCGGTGGCATTGATGGCATCGACATAGCCATCGAAGATCGCGGCACGTCGCAGGACCTCCGCCGGATCCGCGGAATCCGGCGGATCGATCTCGGTGGTCACCGCAAAGCGCCCGGCCCGCAGGACCCGTTCGAGCCGACCGGGGGAAACATGCCCCGGCAGCACGGGCAGTGAATAGCCGGGAACCGGCTCGTCATCGAACTTCATCGCCGGCCTCCTGCCTTTGCATCATGCTCGCCCCGGGCCACGCGCAGCCAGGAGGAGGTCCCTTCCAACGAAGCGTCCAGGGGCAGTTGCACGACATGGATGCGATCCCCGTGCTTCATGCGCCGACTGCCCTCCCAGGCATCCAGCCACACGCAGCGCATCTCCGGTTTCACCTCGCAGCCACCGTCCTCGCGCACCCCGCCACAGGGGCCGTTGCGCAGCCGCTTGGGACAATTCATCGGGCACGACATACCGGTCGAGCTGAGCACGCAGTGGCCACACATCTGGCAGTCGAAGAGCAGCCCCTTGATCAGCCGTTCGAGACGAGCCATCGGCGCCTCGAGACGCGCATAACCGATTCGCTTCAGCAACGGCGCCGAGCGCTGGAGCATGACCTCGAACCCCGCATAGAGAAGCTCGAAGGCGCGGGCGTGACGTACCACCCAGCGTCGCACTCGATACATGACGGCATCCTGATAGTTCGCGGAATTTCTCCGCCGAGACGACTCTTGACTCGTAGCCTAGGAAGAGGCAAGCCAGAGCACATCCATCAGGACGACAATGACGTGTGCGTCACCGTCGTGTCTCGAGGCAGGCGGTCAGGGACCTTTCCAGGCTCGTCGCATCGGGCATGTCATCCGGTTCGCCCAGCAACTCCAGCCGCGAATCATGCCGCCAGACACTCGGCCGAATCTCCGCCGCTCCCGATGCCCGGTTGTAGAACAGCCAGCCCCGATCGGTATGAAATACTCCCTTGACCCGCAGCATCGTCGGCAAGGACGCCAACCGCGTTTCCAGGGCATGGCGATCGAAGCGATCCCGGGGATGCCAACGCCAGCCCAGGCTGGCATGCCCGAGGGCGTTGCCCGGCTCGAGCACCGGCGTTCTTCGCCCTGGCTCGCTCGAGACGCCCCGCTGCATCGACGCGGTGTGGTGATGCGAACTCGGCGTCGCGACCGCCTCGCCGACGCCGGGCTCGGCCGAGAGCAGCAACTCGCTCGGCAGACGACCATAGGGGGCTTCGCGCACCCAACGACGCGGTGGCCAGAATCCCTCCAGCCAGTGCCGTGCCGCTGCCGTCTGTCGAGTGCTGGCGAGGTCGGTCATGGTCAAGGCCACTGCATCGGCCATGCGCAGCTGGTCGAGAAAGGTCTCATGCGCCATGGCGCGGGCATCATCCAGCCGGCGAGGATCCAGCACGGCCACCACGCCGCGAATATCGAGCGCGTCGGCAAATCCTTCGTCGCGCAACAGATCCAGCAGACCTGCGGGATGCCCCAGTCCCGAGGGCTCGATGATCAGGCGATCCGGTCGGTGACGACGCAACAACCTGACCAGCGTGGCGCGCAACACCACGGCTTGCTGGCAGCAGAGACAGCCACCGGGCAACGCCTCGACGATCAGGTCATCGTCCGCATCGAACATCGCCTGGTCGATACCGACGCGACCGAATTCATTGATGACCACCGCCCAGCGCTCGCCCGTCGGCTTGTGGGCCAGCAGATGATGGATCAGCGAACTCTTGCCGGCACCGAGGAAGCCGGTGATCACGTGTACGGGGGTATCGGCGAGTGGAGTGGGCATGGGCTATGAGGTGTGAGATGCGCGATGCGAGGTGAGAGGTGAGAGGTGAGAGGTGAGAGGTGAGAGGTGAGAGGTGAGAGGTGAGAGGCAAGGAATGCTGGAAGGGAAGCCGTTACCGAGAAGCGTGAGGGATGAGGGGCACCTCCCCCCTCATCCGTTCCTCGTCATCTCTTCCTCCTTACCTCGGAGGATCAGAGCCGCTCGATTTCCGACTGTTCGCGCAGGAAGTCGAGCAGGCCATTGACGGCCGCCTGGGAGCGAAGCTGCTGTGCCATGCGTGCCACGTAGGCCTCGCTCTGCTCGTTGACCTCGCCATCGGCGACCTGGTCCAGGGCGATCAGCACCACGCGCTGCCCATCGACCGCACGACCGAAGACGGCTTCATCGCCCTCGGGGTGCGGCAACCGGAAGACCGCGTCCACGACCGGCTGCGCGAGCTCGGTATCGTCCTGACGGCTCAGGCCCTCGGTCCGACGCCAGTCGATCGCCGGTGATTCGCCGGATTGCAGGGCCTCGATCAGTCGATCCGCCTCATCCTTCAATGCGTCGCGCGTCTTGCGTGCCTGGACGGCGTCGGCCACCTGAGGACGCACGTCCTCGAGCGGCAACGTCGTGGCCTCGCGATGGTCGAGTACGCGCAGGACCATACGGCGGTCCTCATCCAGCTCGATGACCTCGCTGTTGAAGCCCTCCTCGAGCACATCCGAGGTGAAGGCCTGACGCATCACGCCCGGCTCGGAGAGAACGCCCGAGACATTCTCGCGGCTGACCCAATCGCTGGTCTGGCGCTCGAGCTCCAGATCCTGTGCCACGCTCTGCAGGTCTTCGGCGGCAAAGCTCTCGTCGATCAAGCGCTGGGCCCGATCATCGAAGGTGGACGCAACCTGCTCACGGGCAACCTCAAGAGCCAGGCGATCACGCGCTTGCTCGAAGGAAGGCCGATCCAGCTCGGTCACCTTGAGCAGGTGCAGACCATTGCCGGTTTCGACGATGTTCGATACCTGCCCTTCTTCCAGGGAGAACGCCGCCTCGTCGAAGGCCTCGCCGAAGAAGCCACGGCTGATGACCCCGAGATCGCCTCCCTCGTCACGGGTCGAGGCATCATCGGAGTATTCGGCGGCCAGGTCGGTGAAGGACGCTCCTTCGGCGAGCTGCTGTCGCGCCTGTTCGAGTCGTGCCTCGGCCTCTTCCCGCGTCCGCTGATCACCGAACTCGACCATGATGTGTGATACGCGGCGATCGGCGTCGGCGGCTTCGGCCTTCCAGGCATCGCGCAAGGCTTGCTCGCTGACATTCACCTGCTCGGCCATACGCTCGCGATCCAGTACGACATAGGCCAACTTGACCTGTTCCGGCCGCTGATAGTCGTCGGCATGCGCCTCGTAATACGCTTCGAGTTCTTCGTCGCTGGCCTCGGGGCGGCTCTCCAGGTCATCGGCGGTCAGGGCATGGTGGCGAAAGCTGCGGGCTTGGCGTTGCAAGGCGGCCAATCGCTGCTCTTCCGTCTCCAGGCTGAACTCGCTGGCGGCCAGGCCTTGTTGCAGCTGACGCCGCTTCATGTCCGAACGCAGCTGGTCGCGAAACGCCAGCGGCGTGAAGCCGGCACTGGAAAGACGGTTCTGGAACAGTTCCTGGGAGAAGTTGCCGTCCTGGTCCTGGAACTCGGGCAAGCTGACGATCAATTGATCGATCTGACTCTCGGAGAGGTGCATGCCCCCCTCCTCGGCATGCTGGGCCAGCAGGCGCTCGGAGATCAAGCTGTCGAGCATCTGGCCACGCAGCTCGCGCTCCCGCTCGGGAGGCACCTGGCCACTGCGGATGGCACGCTGGACCTCGAGCTCCAGTTGCTGGCGCGAGATCGATTCGCCATTGACCTTGGCGACATCGTCCCCGTCGTCGCCCAGCAAGCCGACCAGCGACTCTGCACCGAACAGTGCCATGGCCACCACCACGGTACCGATGATGATCTTGGCGCCCCAGCTCGCGGAGCGGTCACGAATACTTTGCAGCATGCAGGCCTCTGCTGAATGAAGAGTGTCGGAACGCGCCACATTATACGCATCCTCGAAGGCCTGGCGACCCTCGGCACGCGAGGTCGTCAGCACCCTCGACGCCCGGGCCAGGCGTCAAAAACAAAACAGGCGCACCGCTGAGCGATGCGCCTGCATGGGACCCGACGTCAACGGTGGTCGGCGATACGCGACACCTTAGTTGACGGAATCCTTTAGCGCCTTGCCGGCCTTGAAGCTCGGCACCTTGGCGGCGCTGATCTGGATCGGCTCACCCGTCTGCGGGTTACGGCCGGTGCGTGCCGCACGCTCCTTGACAGTGAAGGTACCGAATCCCACCAGAGACACGCTATCGCCTTTCTTCAGGCTATCGGCCACAGCGTCTACCATGGCATCCAGCGCGCGCGAAGCAGCGGCTTTGGGAATATCGGCAGACGCGGCAATGGCTTCGATCAGCTCGGATTTATTCACACTTCACCCCTTGACTGTTTCGTAAATTGGCTCTAATCGGCGAGACTTACGGCTGAATGACGCGATCACAGCATAGCGATAGTTTATAGCAATGCGATGAAAGACATGTCAAGCGACCATCCCTGATAATCCCCATCATGCCGGGCTTTTCGCCTCGGCATGATAGCGAAAAAACGTCAGTGTGTACTGATCATCGAGTGAGAAGAGGCCGTTTCCTCCGCTCTAGTTTCCTCGTTATCCGAACTCACTTTTTCGGTTAACGCAACATCAAGAACCTCATCAATCCAGCGAACGGGCCGGATATCAAGCGCATCCTTGATGTTATCAGGAACCTCCTTCAAGTCGCGGCGGTTCTCCTCCGGTATAAGCACCGTCTTTATACCACCCCGCCTGGCCGCCAGCAATTTCTCCTTGAGACCGCCGATCGGGAGGACTTCACCACGCAGATTGACCTCGCCCGTCATCGCGACGTCACAACGCACGGGTCGACCAGTGTAGGCCGAAATCATGGCGGTGACCATGGCGATACCGGCACTCGGCCCATCCTTGGGGGTCGCCCCCTCGGGCACGTGGATGTGCAGGTCTTCCTTCTCGAAGCGTTCTGGATCGACGCCGAGCGAGATAGCCCGGGCACGGACCACCGTCTGGGCGGCACTGACCGACTCCTTCATCACGTCGCCCAGCGAACCGGTCTTGTCGAGCCGCCCCTTGCCGGGCGTGACCACCGATTCGATGTTGAGCAGCTCGCCCCCCACCGAGGTCCAGGCCAGGCCCGTCACGCGGCCCACCTGGTCTTCCTGGTCGGCCAGGCCATAGCTGTAGCGACGCACGCCGGCGTAGGCCTCGATATCCGCTGCCGAGAGATGGTCGGGGGCCTGGGCCCCTTCCTTGCTCTCCTGCTCGAGACGCTGGCGCAGCACCTTGCGGCAGACCTTGGCGATCTGACGCTCGAGCTCGCGCACACCGGCCTCCCGGCTATAGTAGCGAATCAGCTCCAGCAGGGACTCGTCGGAAAACGACAGTTCGTCCGCCTTGAAGCCGTTGGCCTTGAGCTGCTTGGGCACCAGGTAGCGTCGCGCGATGGCCTGCTTCTCGTCCTCCGTATAGCCCGGCAGACGGATGACCTCCATCCGGTCGAGCAGAGGACCGGGGATGTTCATCGAGTTGGCCGTACAGATGAACAGCGTCTCCGAAAGGTCGTAGTCCAGCTCGAGGTAGTGGTCGCTGAACTTGTCGTTCTGCTCGGGATCCAGCACCTCGAGCAGCGCCGAGGCGGGATCGCCGCGATGGTCCATGCCAATCTTGTCGACCTCGTCGAGCAGGAACAACGGGTTCTTGACCCCGGCCTTGCTCATGCGCTGGACCATCTTGCCCGGCAGCGAGCCGATGTAGGTACGACGGTGGCCGCGAATCTCGGACTCGTCGCGCACACCGCCGAGCGCCAGGCGCACGTACTTGCGATTGGTCGCGCGGGCGATGGACTGCCCCAGCGAGGTCTTGCCCACCCCGGGAGGACCGACCAGGCACAGCACGGGGCCCTTGAGCTTCTTGACCCGTTTCTGGACGGCCAGGTATTCGAGAATGCGTTCCTTGACCTCTTCCAGGCCATGGTGGTCCTCGTCCAGGACCTGCTGGGCGTGCTGAATATCGTGGCGCACCCGGGTACGCTTCTTCCAGGGCACCGAGGTCAACCAGTCCAGATAGGAGCGCACCACCGTGGCCTCGGCAGAAGATGGCGACATCATGCGCAGCTTGCCGAGCTCCTGCCTGGCCTTCTCCGCCGCCTCCTTGGGCATGCCGGATTCCTCGATGGCCTGCTCGTACTTGTCGGCCTCGTTGGGCACGTTCTCGAGCTCGCCCATCTCTTTCTGGATGGCCTTCATCTGCTCGTTGAGATAGTACTCGCGCTGGGACTTCTCCATCTGGTCCTTGACCCGCGAACGAATACGCTTCTCGACCTGGAGCAGATCGATCTCGGACTCGATCAGCGCCATCAGGTGCTCGACCCGGTCGCGCACCCGATCCATCTCCAGCAGTTGCTGCTTGTCGTCGATCTTCAGCGAGAGATGGGCGCAGATGGTATCGACCAGCCGGCTCGGATCCTCGATGCCGGACAGCGAATTCAATACCTCGTTGGGCACCTTCTTGGACATCTTGACGTACTGCTCGAACTGATTCAGCAGTACGCGGACGAGGGAGTCCTGCTCGCGCTCGGTCAGTGGTTCGCTCTCGCGCAGCACCACCTCGGCACGGCTATAGCCGTCGTCGACGGCCTGAATGTCACGGATATCGGCCCGAGACTCTCCCTCGATCAGCACCTTGACGGTACCGTCGGGCAGCTTGAGCAGCTGCATGATCTCGGCCACGGTGCCGATGGAGAAGAGGTCCTCGTTGTCCGGATCGTCCTTGCTGGCCTCGCGCTGTGCTACCAGCAGCACGCGCTTGTCGGCTTCCATCGCCGTTTCCAGCGCCTGGATGGATTTCTCCCGGCCGACGAACAGCGGAATGACCATCTGCGGGTAGACGACCACGTCCCGCAGCGGCAAAAGGGGCAGACTAAGAGTCTGTTCGGCGTTCTGCTGCATCGCAGACGTTCCTCAAACGATTCGGGTGAATACCAAGGGAATGGGGACGATACCCCGACATTGCAAGGTCGTGGCGACGGCGCGGCACAGAAAAGGGCCGCCAGGCGGCCCTTTTCGTCACGACTCCCTGTCCGGGCCCCGGCAAGGGACCGACCGGCTCGGCAGGCTAGCCGCTGGTTCCGTCGACCCGCGACTCGTCCTGCTGGGAATAGATCAGCAGCGGTTCGCTCTCGTTGGCGATCACCGAGGCATCGATCACCACCTTGGACACTCCCTCGATGGAAGGAATTTCATACATGGTGTCGAGCAGTACCGACTCGAGAATCGAGCGCAGACCGCGCGCCCCGGTATTGCGCGCCATGGCCTTGGCAGCCACCGCCCGCAGGGCATCCTCGCGGAAATCGAGCTCCACGTTCTCCATGTCGAACAGACGCGCATACTGCTTGATCAGGGAGTTCTTGGGCTCGGTGAGGATCTGGATCAGGGCATCCTCGGTCAGCTCGGTCAGGGTCGCGATCACCGGCAAGCGGCCAACGAATTCGGGGATCAGCCCGAACTTGACCAGGTCCTCCGGCTCGACATCGAGCAGAAGATCGCCGACGCCCTTGGTCTCATCCTTGCTCTTGACCTCGGCATTGAAGCCGATACCGCCTTTTTCGGCACGGTCGCGAATGACCTTGTCGAGACCGGCGAAGGCACCACCGACGATGAAGAGCATGTTGGTGGTGTCGACCTGCAGGAACTCCTGCTGAGGATGCTTGCGCCCTCCCTGGGGCGGCACCTGGGCCGTCGTGCCTTCGATCAGCTTGAGCAGCGCCTGCTGAACGCCCTCCCCCGAAACATCGCGGGTAATGGACGGGTTGTCCGACTTGCGCGAGATCTTGTCGATCTCGTCGATATAGACGATGCCCCGCTGGGCCTTGTCCACATCATAGTCGCACTTCTGCAGCAGCTTCTGGATGATGTTCTCGACATCCTCGCCCACGTAACCGGCCTCGGTCAGCGTGGTCGCATCGGCGATGGTGAAGGGAACATTGAGAAGCCGCGCCAAGGTCTCGGCCAGCAGGGTCTTGCCGCTACCGGTCGGACCGATGAGCAGGATGTTCGACTTGCCGAGCTCGACCTCATCCTTGGCGCCATAGCGCAGACGCTTGTAATGATTGTAGACCGCCACCGACAGCACCATCTTGGCGCGGTCCTGGCCGATCACGTAGTCATCGAGAGTGTGACGAATCTCGCGCGGGGCGGGCAGACGCTCCTCATCGCTCTCGGCATCGGCATCGAGAACTTCCTCGCGAATGATGTCGTTGCACAGGTCGACACACTCATCGCAGATATACACGGACGGACCGGCAATCAGCTTGCGCACCTCGTTCTGATTCTTGCCGCAGAACGAGCAGTACAGCAGCTTGCCGTCTTCGTCCTTGCCTTTGCCGTCGGCCATTCGCGTACCTCTCTCACAGCGGCGGCCCTGAGACCGCCGGGAATCACGTAATCAGAGCGTGGTGAATTTCACGCTATCAGGATGTCGGCCGCTTATCCAGCACGGCGTCGATCAGGCCATATTCCGCCGCCTGCTCGCCGTTCATGAAGTTGTCGCGGTCGGTATCCTTGGCGATCGTCTCGAACTTCTGCCCGGTGTGATGCGCCAGGATCTGATTGAGGCGCTCACGGATACCGAGAATCTCGCGGGTGTGGATCTCGATATCGGACGCCTGACCCTGATAGCCCCCGAGGGGCTGGTGGATCATCATCCGCGAGTTGGGCAGGCAGTAACGCTTGCCGTGGGCACCGCCAGCCAGCAGCAGCGCACCCATGCTGGCCGCCTGGCCGATGCACACCGTCGAGACGTCCGGCTTGATGAACTGCATGGTGTCGTAGATCGACATTCCCGCCGTCACGGAGCCACCCGGCGAATTGATGTACAGGTGGATATCCTTGTCGGGGTTCTCGGATTCCAGGAACAGCAACTGCGCCACCAGCAGGTTGGCCGTATAGTCCTCGACCGGGCCCACCAGGAAGATCACGCGTTCCTTGAGCAACCGGGAATAGATGTCGTAGGACCGCTCGCCCCGCGCGCTCTGCTCGACCACCATCGGCACCAGGCCGCCGGCGGATTGGATATCGAACTCGTTACTCATCTGGGTGATGTCCTTGCATCCGATGTATGGAAGCGGCGGCTGACGCTTCGTCCGACCGGGACCGGACGAAGCGATCGGGAAGGATCAGGCCTGACTTTCGTCGGCCTCTTCCTCGGCTTCCTCGTCACCACCACCTTGTTGCTGGGCTGCGGCGAGCGCCTCCTGGTAGCTCATCTCCACGTCCTTGACGCTGGCCTGTTCGAGCAGCACATCGACAGCCTTCTCTTCGAGAATGGCGGACTTGACCTGATTCTTCATCTGGTCGTTGCTCATGTAATACTCGACGACCTGCTCGGGCTCCTGGTATTGCTGCGCCAGCTCCTCGACCTTGGCCTTGATTTCGTCATCGCTGGCATCGAGCTCGTTCACCTTGATGACTTCGGCCAGCAGCAGGCCGATCTGGACCCGGCTCTTGGCCTGCTCGGCGAACAGTTCGTCGGGCAGCTGGCTGACGTCGAAGTCCTCGCCGAGGCCGAACTGCTGAGCCGCCTGACGCTTCAGACCATCGGTTTCCTGCTGGATCAGCGCCTGGGGCACCGGAATGTCGTTGGCCTTCTTCAGCGCCTCGAGCACCTGCTGCTTGACGCGGTTGTCGACGGCCTGCTCGGCCTCGCGCGTCATGTTCTTCGAGATTTCCTCGCGGAACCGGTCCAGATCGCCATCCTCGACACCGAACTGCTTGACGAACTCGGCATCCACCTCGGGCAGCGACTGCGCCTTGATCGCATGGACCTTGACCTTGAAGGTCGCTTCCTGACCGGCCAGTTGCTCGGCCTGATAGTCTTCGGGGAAGGTGACCTTGAGTTCCTTGTCGTCCCCGGCCTTGGCGCCGATCAACTGCTCTTCGAAACCGGGGATGAAGCTGCCGGAGCCGATCACCAGCTCGTGACCTTCGGCACTGCCGCCCTCGAACGGCTCGTCACCGAGATAGCCCTGGAAGTCGATGGTCAGCTGGTCGCCATCCTCGGCGGCACGCTCGACCTCTTCCCAGCCGGCATTCTGCTTGCGCAGGGTCTCGATCATCTCGGCGACGTCGGCATCGACCACTTCGACGACAGGGCGCTCGACCTCGGTGCCCTCGATGCTGGCCAGCTCGACTTCCGGGTAGATCTCGAGAGTCGCGGTGAACTCCAGATCCTTGCCGGTCTCGTTGACGTCGGCTTCGATCTGCGGATAGCCGGCGGGATTGAGGTTCTCGTCGGTGATGGCGCGGACGTAACGCTCACGCATCACCTCGCCGACCACCTCATTGCGCACTTCGCTGCCGTAACGCTGGCGGATCACCGACATCGGGACCTTGCCCTTGCGGAAACCATCCATGCGCACGGTCTTGGCGGCGTCCTGGAGACGGGCAGCGACGGCCTCATCGATTTCGGCGGCCGGCACCTGCACCTTGACGCGGCGTTCAATCTGGGAGGTCGTATCGACGGAAACTTGCATGAATTGTCCTCTACACCGACGGGGGCGTTGGTTCTGTGGATAGCGTTGAAACGTTCAAAGGAGGGAATTCTATGAATCCCGCTACGCACTGGCAAGCGCCATGCCCTGACAAATGAGGGCTAACCAGCATACTTCAAGGGGAATTCGGGAAAAGAATTGCCTGCAGGGCCGCGAAAAATGCGCAACGAGGCAGCAATCGCCGCTGTCATCGGGCCTGAAAGGGAAACTCATGGAATACATCAGAGGGAGGCAATGGGGTGGATGATGGGGATCGAACCCACGACCACCGGAGCCACAATCCGGGGCTCTACCACTGAGCTACATCCACCACTGCCTGGGTAGGGTGTGTCGACTGGGGTGGATGATGGGGATCGAACCCACGACCACCGGAGCCACAATCCGGGGCTCTACCACTGAGCTACATCCACCATGGACGACACTGCTCGACCGTTTCGCTCCGCCAGACGGGAACCATTGAACATGGCGCGCCCAGCAGGACTCGAACCTGCAACCTACGGCTTAGAAGGCCGTTGCTCTATCCGGTTGAGCTATGGGCGCATTCTACGTTCCCAAGCGCCTTCCCGCAAGCTATCGAAGAAAAATCTTACTGATCAATCAATAGCTTGTGGTCGGGGTGGAGGGATTCGAACCCCCGACATCCTGCTCCCAAAGCAGGCGCGCTACCAAACTGCGCTACACCCCGCCGGCTCTTGCACGGCCCTGACGTCGCCGCAGAGGCCTCGTCAAGCGCTGCGTATTCTACGGAACTTTCCCCCACCGTCAAGTCGATAGCGTCATTGCCTTCGCTTTGCCTGGACGCCTGGTCATGCGAAAATTCCCTCCTTCATCCATCCGACCGCCAGAGGGAAGCTCGATGACCGCCCAACTGATCGATGGCAAGTCCATTGCCGCCCGCGTCCGTCAGCAGGTTGCACGCCAGGTGCAGGCACGCCACGAGGCCGGCGCGCGCACCCCCGGACTCGCTGTCGTCCTGGTGGGCGAGGATCCCGCCTCCCATGTCTATGTGCGCAACAAGCAGCGCGCCTGCGAGGAAGCCGGCATCGCGTCGGTCAAGCACCGGCTGCCCGCCGACACCTCCCAGGAAACCCTGGAAGCACTGGTCGATGACCTGAACGCCGACACCACTATCGACGGCATTCTGGTCCAGCTCCCCCTTCCCGAGCATATGGACCCGCGTCCTATCCTCGAGCGCATCCACCCGCACAAGGACGTCGATGGCTTCCATCCCTACAACCTGGGACGGCTCGCCCAGCGCCTTCCGCTACTCAGACCCTGTACGCCCAAGGGAGTGATCACCCTGCTGCAGGAAAGCGACCTCAATGTACGCGGGATGGACGCCACCGTGGTCGGCGCCTCCAATATCGTCGGCCGCCCCATGTCGCTCGAACTGATGCTGGCCGGTTGTACCACCACCGTCTGCCATCGTTTCACTCGCGACCTCGAGGCCCACGTACGGCGTGCCGAGCTGCTGGTGGTGGCGGTGGGCATGCCCGGCCTGGTCAAGGGCGAGTGGGTCCGCGACGATGCCATCGTCATCGACGTGGGCATCAACCGCCAGGAGGATGGCAGCCTGATCGGTGATGTGGAATTCGAACCGGCCGCGGCCAGGGCCAGCCACATCACGCCGGTGCCCGGCGGCGTCGGACCGATGACCGTCGCCTCGCTTCTCGAGAACACCCTGGTGGCCGCCGAGATGCACGACGCCATGGCGCTGGGTAAAGAGTGAAGGGTGAAGGGTGAAGAGTACGTGATGGTGCGGCGGGGAAAGGGCCAGGAAAAGCTCCCCGGGTCACGAAACCGACGGTACTACGCCATGCACCCCTGCCCCGTGCACCTTTCGTCGCACTCCGGTAGAATACGCTCCTGACTTTCCACCGACTCGCGAGGTTCCTCGATGAGCGACAAGATGAACGTCGAAAGCTTCAACCTCGACCACACCAAGGTGAAGGCACCTTATGTTCGCCTCGCTGACATCAAGACCGGCCGGCATGGCGACACCATCCACAAGTATGACCTGCGCATCTGCCAGCCGAACAAGGCGCACATGGAGATGCCGGCGCTGCACTCTCTCGAGCACCTGATGGCCGAGCTCTCGCGTAACCATTCGGAACAGGTCGTCGATATCAGCCCGATGGGCTGCCAGACCGGTTTCTATGTCGCCATGATCAACCATGACGACTACGACGGAGTGCTCTCGCTGCTCGAAGGCACCCTGAAGGATGTGCTCGAGGCCGACGAAGTGCCGGCCTGCAACGAGATGCAATGCGGCTGGGCCGCCAGCCACAGCCTGGAAGGCGCCAAGGATCTGGCCCGCGATCTGCTGGCACGACGCAACGAGTGGACCCAGATCTTCGCCGAAGAAGGCTGATTGTCTGCTGCGCTCGGTATCCTGGCCGTCGGCGGTGCTCGCAATCCTCATTTAGTACCACCTAAACTCCGGTTGCTGTGCTCCGGCGACGACCAGCCTACCTTCGCTCGCGACGACAATCCGCGCTTCTTCCCTGTACTGAACCGTGAGTTAACTCAACCCCTTCACGCCCGACACAGCGGAGAACCGGATAAGATGAAACGCATCGGCATCATCGGCGCCATGTCCCAGGAAGTCGCTCAACTCAAGGCGATGCTGGAGGACTGCGAGACACGTCACCACGTAGGAAGCACCTTCCACTGTGGTCGTCTGCATGATGTCGAAGTGGTGATCCTGCAGTCGGGCATCGGCAAGGTGAATGCCGCCGTCGGTACCACCCTGCTGCTCGACATGTACCAACCCGAGGCGATCATCAACACAGGATCCGCCGGTGGTTTCGGCGAGGGGCTCGAGATCGGTGATGTGGTGGTATCCAGCGAGGTGCGTCACCACGACGTGGATGCCGTGGTCTTCGGCTACGAGCACGGACAGGTGCCGCAGATGCCGGCCGCCTACCTGCCCGACGAGCGCCTGATGCGGGTCGCCCGCGAAAGCGTCGAGGCCATGAACGAGGTCAAGGTGGTCGAGGGGTTGATCGCCACCGGCGACGTCTTCATGGCCTGCCCGGAGCTGGTGGAGCAGACGCGCTCCCGCTTTCCCACCATGCTCGCCGCCGAGATGGAAGCCGCAGCCATCGCCCAGACCTGCCATCTCTACGGCTGCCCCTTCGTGGTGATTCGCGCCCTCTCCGATATCGCCGGCGGCGGCGACAACCACCTCTCCTTCGAGGAATTCCTGGTCCGAGCCGCCGATCACTCGACGCGCATGGTCACCGCCATGGTGGCCAGGCTCGCCGAACCCGCGACCGCCGACGCGACCGCCGAAGGCTGAACCACCGAGAGCCCCAACGCCGAGACGCCCCGCCAGAGCCGACCTCTGACGGGGCGTCTTCTTTTGCCCTCTTCTCTCTTCTACATCATGTTTTCAGCTTCCACCCCAGCGTCTCGCCTCCCCGCAGCGGCACGATGTCCTGCCCCTCCAGGTAAGGCAGCGTCTCCGGTACCGTCCAGGGTTCACGCACCAGGGTAACGGTCTCGGTATTGCGGGCCAGGCCATAGAAATCCGGTCCGGCATGGCTGGCGAAGGTTTCCAGCCGCTCCAGGGCGCCGGCTTCCTCGAAGGCGGTGGCATACAGCTCGAGGGCCACCGGTGCCGTGTAGGCGCCGGCACAGCCGCAGTCGCTTTCCTTGTCGCCCTTGGCGTGAGGCGCGCTGTCGGTACCCAGAAAGAACTTGCCGCTGCCGGAAGTGGCGGCTTCCACCAGCGCCTGGCGATGCCGTTCACGCTTGAGGATCGGCAGGCAATAGTAGTGGGGACGAATCCCGCCGACCAGCATGTGGTTGCGGTTGAACAACAGGTGATGGGCGGTAATGGTGGCGGCCACGTTGTCCGGTGCAGCGGTGACGAAGGCGGCGGCATCGGCGGTGGTGATATGCTCGAACACCACCCGGAGCGTCGGGTGCCGATCCAGCAGGGGCTTCATGACACGTTCGATGAACACCGCCTCGCGATCGAAGATATCGATATCGGCGTCGGTCACCTCTCCGTGTACCAGCAGCGGCATGCCGAGACGGGCCATGGCGGCAATGGCCGCGTCACAATGGGCCAGGTCGGTCACTCCGGCGGCGGAATTGGTGGTGGCACCGGCAGGATAGAGCTTGACGGCATGCACCTGCCCGCTGGCATGAGCCCGTTCGATTTCCTCGGCACTGGTGCGGTCGGTGAGATAGAGCGTCATCAAGGGGTCGAAACGCGCCCCCTCCGGTACCGCCGCCAGGATGCGCCGCCGATAGTCGAGAGCCTGCTCGGTGGTCGTCACCGGCGGCTTCAGGTTGGGCATGATGATGGCACGCCCCATCTGGCGGGCACTGGCGGGCACCACCGCGGGCAGCACCTCGCCGTCACGCAGATGAAGGTGCCAATCGTCCGGGCGGGTCAGGGTCATCGAGTTCACGGCGTATCCTGTGTTGGCGTGGGTTCGCGGCGCTTGAGTATACCGCAATGTCGCGCTCGCCTCAGCGACCCGCCCAGCCCCGACAGGGCTATCGCCGTTCAGCTTTGTCTCTCGGGGCTGATCCGTCGACAGGCCTAGCCAACACCGAGAAAAGTCCTTCACGTCGCGAGAATTTGACGTATCATCCCCGACGGAAAACAGCCGCGAGGACACCATGCCGAAGGTACGCTATTACGCCGATCTCGTCGCCATCCTGGCCGGCCTCATGTGGCTGATGGTCTACTGGTCGGTGAGCTACTCGGTGCATATCGGCAATATCGAGCCCTTCCTCGCCGCCATGCTGCTGACCGGCAGCCTGATCCTGATCAGCTTCATGCACCGCCCCACCCGGGTGATGCTGCGACGCTACCATGTCCGCAAGCGGCGCACGGAGATGTGGATGCACATCCTTGCCCTGCCGCTTACCCTGGCCTTTCTGCTCGCGATCGGCATCGATTACCTGATCACCCCCCTGAACGGTGAACAGAAGATGCTGCTGTTCAACGTCATGGCCACCGCCGGCTGGCTGGTCTTCATCTTTACGCTCGCCGTCAAGCTGCTCATTCATACATTCATCGAACGACGCAAGGCCAAGCGTTGAGTTCCGCTCTCTATTAACCCGGCAAGCTTTTATGTCGGGCCGGCGCAAGCCCGCGCCACACCAGAAGATCCGCGCATCTGCGCCAGCGTGGTGCGGGCGACAATCAAATAGATCAGGACGATCTATTTGATTGCCAGGTCAATAGAAACGATCGAAGCGATACGGCGCCATCTCGATCTCCGTCGCCTCGCCATCCATCATCTGCGAGAGCAAGCGACCGGTAGCAGGCCCGAGCGTGAAGCCATGATGGCCATGACCGAAGGCACACCATAGCCCTCGTTGCCCCGGCGCCGGACCAATGACCGGCTTCATGTCGGGCATGCATGGCCTGGCGCCCTTCCAGGGTGTCGACTCGAGACGCTCGCCCAGCGGGAAGAGTTCCTTGGCCCGCGCCTCGGCGGCCGCCAGTTGCTGGTGGTGAGGCGGTGCCTCGAGGCGTTCCAGCTCGGCACCCGTGGTCAGGCGAATGCCGGCCCGCATCGGTGCCAGCAGATAGCCCACTTCGGCATCCATCACCCAGTGATTCAGGCGAGCTCCGCCGGCGCTGCCGTAGTGCATGTGATAGCCACGCTTGACGAACAGCGGCACCGTCAGCCCCAGACGCTCGAGCCAGGCGCGCGACCAGGGCCCCATGGCAAGCACCACATCCGCCGCATGCCGATCCTGGCCATCGACCTCGACACGCCATCCCTCGTCATCCCGCGCCACATCATTCACCTGGCCACACAGCACACGCCCGCCCTCGGCCTCGAAGGCCCGCGCATAGGCCTGCACCAGCCCTCCCGGATCGGCCACCGACCAGGAATCCTGCCAGTGAACCGCCCCGGCCAGACCTGGTGACAGGTTCGGCTCCATGGCCGCAAGCTCGTCGGGCTCCAGGCGCCGGTAGTGAACGCCGAAACGGGCGTCGTTCGCCTCGGCATCCTCGAGCCGCACCGCCAGCTTGCCGGCATGGCGATACACCTCGAGCCAGCCATCTCGACGCACCAGGGACTCGGCGCCAGCGGCCTCGATCATGGGGGCATGGGCGTCGAGGCAGAGGCCGATCAAGGCGGCGTACTCGGGGATCAAGCGACGATAGCGGCTCGGGGCGGAGTTTCGCCAATACTGCAACAGCGGGCCCGCGGCACGCAGCATGCCGCCCGGGCGATAACGGATGTCGACTTCGCGATTGGGCAGCACCCGTGCCAGGGTGGCCAGATCGCGGGGAAAGGGATAGGGGCGCACCGCCTCACGCTGGATCAGCCCGGCGTTGCCGAAGGAGGTCTCGCGCCCGGGCTCGCGGCGGTCCACCAGCGTGACGTCGTGTCCACGTCGAGCCAGATGCCATGCCACCGACACCCCGACCATGCCGGCCCCCAGAACCATGATTTCCCGCGTCATCCGACTCTCCTCTATCGTCCCTTTTCCGTCATGGGTCGTGGTCCCGGGACCACGCCATGAACGATTCTATCAGGACGATGCCGACCCGGCCGCCTCAGTCGGTTCCGGTCTCGCCTTCGGCACGCTGCTCCTCCATCAGCCGGGTACGCACGAAGTCCGAATGGCTGACATGCAAGAGTTCGGACAGGCGACGAATGCGATGTTCTTCCAGCGCATCCTTTTCGCCATCGGCGAAGGCCAATGCCCACATCGACCTCACCAGTTCGACCCGTGCGTCATAATCGCACTCATCGCGCACCAGTCGAACGAAACGATGGTGATCCACCGCCGTCTCGGTCTCGCGCTGGGCCAGATCCATCAGTTCGGCAAGCGCATCATCGTCGAGCCCGAGGCGCTGCTCGAGCTCGTCACGCAGGGCCTCGAGCTCGGCCGGGTCGAGGCGATAATCGGCACGAATCACTTCGCACAACAGTGCCGCCGTCGCCAGGGCCAGGGTCGGCGGCTCCCGTGTCTCCGACGTCGCCGTCATGTCGTTGATCCAGCGCTGTAGTGACGCCAGCATGGTCATGTTCTCCTTGGGAAGTGCTGAACAAATCGACGAGCGGAGCGAAGTACAAGGCGCACGGAGCACAGGAACCGGAGCCTATGGGGTATAGGTGAGGATTCCGAGCACCGCGCACAAATTCGCCG
>NZ_JAJQTQ010000090.1 GCF_029081005.1 Halomonas elongata
TATCTGCCCTCGGGCGACGCGCCCTGTGCTTCAATGGTCCAGCCATGACGCTGGTAGAAGCGCAGGGCGTTTTTATTTTCCATCAGGCACTTCAGCGTTCCGCTGGCGGAAAAGGTCCGTTCGACCTGCGCCAGCAGCGCGCTGCCGATATGTTTACCCTGCCAGTCGGGGTCGACAAACAGATGGTGAAGGAAATTATCGGCGGTCCATACGGCGGCAAAGCCCACCGGCTGGCCGTCGCATTCCGCGACCCACAGTTGTTCATCCGCGGTGGCGGCATCGAAATCCTCCAGCCGCCACGCCGCGGCGGGAAGCCAGGTCCACGATAAACTGCGCGCCCGCAGGAAGATCTGGCGCAGCGCCGGAGAGTCCGCTGGCTCGCCGGGGCGGACGTGGAGATTGCGCGGATCAGCGATGATAGAAGATCTCGCCATCGTACACTTTGAGGATTTTGCCTTC
>NZ_JAJQTQ010000091.1 GCF_029081005.1 Halomonas elongata
GGATGAGATGTTCTCTCACTTTGGGAAAACACTGGCAGTGGGTCACTGGCATAACGACATGCCAGGTTTGACGCCGGAGGCTAAAATTATTGCTTACAGCGAAGGCTGTCCGCGGCAGATCATTGCCTATTCAGACCGCGTCTTTGGTTTCCAGTGCCACATGGAGCTCACATTGGACGTTGTAGAACGGCTGATCGCTCATTCTGAGAAAGACCTGAGCCGTGCAGCAGAATTTCGTTTCGTTGACACGCCTGAAGCGCTCCGGGCGCACGATTACAGCGAGATGAATCAGAAGCTCTTTACTTTCCTGGATAAGCTGGAGGCGCATTACAAAGTAGCACAAGCATATTGTCATGCTCGATGAACTTGCCAACGGGTTTAGATTTTAATGTCCGCTCCTGACGCAGAGCGGACGAATCAACTGTGGTTAAGAGCCAGGCTGAGCGAGAAGCGGAT
>NZ_JAJQTQ010000092.1 GCF_029081005.1 Halomonas elongata
CCGGCAAGCTGCAGGAGCGCTTTGGCGTGAAGCGCGTCACCATGGCCTCCGGGATCCTGCTCGGCTTGGGCTTCTTCCTGACCGCGCACTCCAGCAGCCTGATGATGCTGTGGCTGAGCGCGGGCGTGCTGGTGGGGCTGGCGGACGGCGCCGGTTACCTGCTGACCCTGTCGAACTGCGTGAAATGGTTCCCGGAGCGTAAAGGGTTGATCTCCGCCTTCTCCATTGGCTCCTATGGTCTCGGCAGCCTGGGGTTCAAATTCATTGATTCCCACCTGCTGGCCACCGTTGGCCTGGAAAAAACCTTCGTTATCTGGGGCGCTATCGTGCTGGTGATGATCGTCTTTGGCGCGACCCTGATGAAAGATGCGCCAAATCACCCGGCAGCCACCGCGGCCAACGGCGTCGTGGAAAACGACTTCACCCTCGCCGAATCGATGCGTAAACCGCAGTACT
>NZ_JAJQTQ010000093.1 GCF_029081005.1 Halomonas elongata
ATGATCGGCGACTTGTGGCGCCAGCAGCATGGATAGCTGTGCTGCAGTTTCTCAACGTGTAACAGCGCGCCACGCTCACGCAGCATCTCAACGATGATGTCATTGGCTTTGAAAACATTAATGCCGTCCAGAGACGGCCAGGTGCCAGGCAGGTAAGCGCCGTCCGGGCCAACCGGGTTGGCGATTTCCAGACCGTATTTCTGGCTGATGGTGTAGTCGTCCGGACCGTGGCCGCCAGCGGTATGCACCGCACCGGTACCGGCATCCAGCGTCACGTGGTCGCCAAGGATCGCCGGCACGTCGAAATCGAGGAACGGATGCTTAAAGCGCATCAGCTCAAGCTCAGAACCTTGTACCGCCGCCAGAATAGTGTAGTCCGTCGCGCCAACGCGCTTCATTACGCTCTCAACCAGGTCTTTAGCCAGGATCAGCGCCTGGCCGTCAACCTGC
>NZ_JAJQTQ010000094.1 GCF_029081005.1 Halomonas elongata
TCATCGGGGTCGTAGTTGTAGCAGGCACCGTTGCCGTTGCAGTGAACGGCGTCGGCGTGGGCCTGCCAGACCCGCGTGTCGATCCGGCGATCGAGCTGGCCGCGGGTCGGCACCCCGTCGATGGTCAGCAGCCCCGGGTCGACCCATTTCACGGCCTGCTCGTCGGCGTCGTCGCTCGACGTCTCGTGCGTCTCACCCTTTGCCGAGGTAGCCCTCCCCGTGTCTTCGGGCGGGGTAGAGGGTTCCGCGTCTTCGGGCGGGGTAGAAAGCGGTGTCGCGATCTTGCCCGGGTTGAGCTGGTTGTGCGGATCGAAGGCCGCCTTGAGGCGCTGCAGGCTCGGGTAGAGCGGCCCGAAGAAGGCCGGGGCGTATTCGGAGCGCACGCCCTTGCCGTGCTCGCCCCACAGCAGGCCACCGTAGCGTCGGGTCAGCGCGGCGACCGCGTCGGA
>NZ_JAJQTQ010000095.1 GCF_029081005.1 Halomonas elongata
TCCCCGAAAGATCTGGAGCAATTCGCCGTCGGCTTCTCCTTATCCGAAGGGATTATCGAGCACCGGCGGGAGATTTTCGGCATGGACGTGGTAGCGGTGTGCAACGGCCTTGAGGTGCAGATTGAGCTCTCCAGCCGGCGTTTTATGGGCCTCAAAGCCCGGCGTCGCGCGCTGGCCGGGCGCACCGGCTGCGGCGTATGCGGCGTCGAGCAGCTCCATGATATTGGTAAGCCGGTCCAGCCGCTGCCGTTCACTCAGTCGTTCGATTTAGCCAATCTCGATCAGGCCCTGGCGCATCTTAACGACTTTCAACCGGTTGGCCGGCTCACCGGCTGTACTCACGCGGCCGCGTGGGTCCGGTTGACGGGCGAACTGGCGGGCGGGTTTGAAGACGTTGGCCGGCATGTCGCCCTGGATAAATTGCTGGGCCGGCGGGCGGAAGTCGGC
>NZ_JAJQTQ010000096.1 GCF_029081005.1 Halomonas elongata
CTGGATGCCGCAAGTGATGTCGTCGCGGAGGCCGTTAACGACTACAACGCGGAAAAATGATGCACAACCTGGCGCGGCCGACGTCGCGCCCATTACGACTCCTGTCAGATATGCAGGCAATGATGGAAGAAACACAAGCATTTGAAAACCGTGTGCTTGAGCGTCTGAATGCTGGCAAAACCGTACGAAGCTTCCTGATCGCCACCGTCGAGCTGTTAACGGAAGCGGTCAATATTCTGGTGCTTCAGGTGTTCCGTAAAGACGACTACGCGGTGAAATACGCCGTCGAGCCCTTGCTGGAGGGCAGCGGGCCGCTCGGCGATCTCTCTGTACGCCTGAAGCTGATTTATGGCCTTGGGGTGATAAGTCGTGCCGAATATGAAGACGCTGAGCTGCTGATGGCCCTGCGTGAAGAGCTTAACCACGACGGCAATGAGTACAGCTT
>NZ_JAJQTQ010000097.1 GCF_029081005.1 Halomonas elongata
ATAGATTTTCCCACGTTAGCTGTTCTACGCTATCGACAATATCAATTCGTAACCATTGGGTTTCATTATCTTGCTTTTTACGCCACTCCTGCAGCGCTCTGGCCCCGGCTAGCCAGGCTTGATCAAAGCTGGCTGCTGTCGAAACATGGACATGCG
The DNA here is from genome assembly GCF_029081005.1 of Halomonas elongata. Taxonomy (GTDB): domain Bacteria; phylum Pseudomonadota; class Gammaproteobacteria; order Pseudomonadales; family Halomonadaceae; genus Halomonas; species Halomonas elongata_B. The sequence continues at coordinate 157 of NZ_JAJQTQ010000097.1, forward strand.
CACGCTGCTTACCGTCACTGACGCTAAAAAAGATGACCCACCCAGGATAATCAGCAGGCAATGCGGTCGTTTTTAATGGTTTGCACTGAAAGCAAGCCTGTTGTAATAAATCGCTCAATGCCATCTCAAATCTCCATTCGTTGAAAATTCACCAAACATAAAGCCAACTAGCAGATGTTACCTTTCTCTCAGCGCTTCTTTTGCCCTATTAAATGGTTTCACCAAATAATCCATAACTGTCTTCTCTCCGGTTTTAATATCAACCGTAGCGATCATCCCTGGACCTATT
>NZ_JAJQTQ010000098.1 GCF_029081005.1 Halomonas elongata
GGATAGGGAACTGAGCGGATCCGGCATTTGATGCCGAGCTCGTCGATCAATTTCTGCACGATGCTCCGCAAGGTGCGCGGTTCGCCGTTGCTGATATTCCACGCGCGGGCGGAGGGAAGATGATCGCAGGCCGGCTGGCTCGCCAGCCACATCGCATGTACGGCGTTTTCATAATAGGTCATGTCGACCAGCGCGCTGCCGCCGCGCGGGAGCAGGACGCTGCCATAATGCTGCATCATTTGCGCCAGCCGGGGGATAAAGACTTTGTCGTGCGGCCCAAACAGGCTCTGCGGCCGCAGAATGGTAAAACGGGTATGCGGGTTGGCCTGCGCCAGCAGGTTGATCACCTCCTCGCTGGCCGCCTTGCTGCGGGCAAACTCGTTGGCGAAGCGGTGTGGACGGAAATCTTCCTGGATATCACGATGATGGTGATAATCAAAATAG
>NZ_JAJQTQ010000099.1 GCF_029081005.1 Halomonas elongata
AAGGGCACGCTGCGATAGGCCGCCTTCGGCACTTCGCCGGCGCCTGACTGGCCGAAACGTTCCTCCACCGGCCCCAGATCGAGGAAGGTCTCGCCGCGCTCGTAGGCGGCCTCGACCTGCCGGGTCAGTTCAGTGAGTTCAGCAGACGGTTTGGCCCATTCGGATTCGGGAAGCGGCCGGGACCACTCCTGTACCCAACCCTTGGGGATGGCCTTGGGCAGCACATGATTGACCCGGTACTCGGTATACCAGCTGGCGAAGTAGGCCAGCTCCATCCAGCGGCCCAGGCGGTAGCGCCAGAACGGCTTGCCCTCCCGCTCGTGGCGCCGCCTCTGCCGGGCCATCTCGTCCTTGTACCAGGCCACACTGTAATCGTCGGCGCGTTCGGGCACCGCCTCGGGGCCTTCTTCCATATAGCGACGAATCAGCTCCCACTGCATCAT
>NZ_JAJQTQ010000009.1 GCF_029081005.1 Halomonas elongata
CGAGCTTCGAGCTTCGAGCTTCGAGCTTCGAGCTTCGAGCTTCGAGCTTCGAGCTTCGAGCTTCGAGCTTCGAGCTTCGAGCTTCGAGCCTTCCAGTCCGGGATGGGGTTCCTGGCGTGCTTCTACACCTGCCCGTAACGGTCTGCCGTCTCGCCGAGCCAGCGCCGGATCAGTGGCTGGCTGGCTTCCGGGTGGGTGGCCAGCAGGGCTTCTGCCAGGGGCGAGACGTGCGGCAGCAGGTCGGCGTCGCGTTCCAGGTCGGCGATCTTCATCTGTGCCAGGCCGGTCTGCCGGGTGCCGAGCACTTCGCCGGGCCCGCGAATCTCCAGGTCCCGCTCGGCGATGCGGAAGCCGTCGGTGGTCTCGCGCATCACCGTCAGGCGCTGTCGCGAGGTGTCGGAGAGCGGCGGATGATAGAGCAGCAGACAGTAGCTTTCGGTGGAACCGCGGCCGACCCGGCCGCGCAACTGGTGAAGCTGTGACAGGCCCAGTCGCTCGGGATTCTCGATGATCATCAGGCTGGCATTGGGCACGTCGACACCGACCTCGATCACGGTGGTGGCCACCAGCAGGTCCAGTTCGCCTTCCTTGAAGGCTTCCATTACCTCGGCCTTTTCGCCGGCCTTCATGCGGCCATGAACCAGGCCGATGTTCAGGCCCGGCAGTGCTTCCACCAGCTCGTCCCGGGTGGCCTCGGCGGCCTGGCATTGCAGTGCCTCGGATTCCTCGATCAGGGTGCAGACCCAGTAGGCCTGACGCCCTTCGGCGCAGGCGTGGCGAATGCGCTCGACCACGTCCGGGCGGCGTTCGTCCGGCACTACGGCGGTCTTCACCGGGGTGCGTCCAGGAGGCAGTTCGTCGATCACCGAGACATCCAGGTCGGCGTAGGCGCTCATCGCCAGGGTGCGCGGGATGGGGGTGGCGGTCATCACCAGCTGGTGCGGCGTGAGCCCGCCGGCCTCGCCCTTTTCGCGCAGCGCCAGGCGTTGGTGGACCCCGAAGCGGTGCTGTTCGTCGATGATCGCCAGCCCCAGGCGCTGAAAGTGCACATCGCCCTGGAAGAGCGCATGGGTACCGACCACCATCCGCGCCCGGCCGTCGTGAATCGCCGCCTTGGTGTCGAGTCGCGCCTTGCCCTTGAGCTTGCCGGACAGCCAGGCCACGTCGATGCCGAGGGGCTCGAACCAGGCCCGGAAGGCGCGGTAATGCTGTTCGGCGAGGAGCTCGGTCGGCGCCATGATGGCCGCCTGGCAGTCGCCGGCGATGGCCGACAGCGCCGCCATGGCAGCCACCACCGTCTTGCCCGACCCCACGTCACCCTGCACCAGGCGCAGCATGGGCATCTCGCCGGCCAGATCGGCCCGGATCTCGTCGAGGACGCGGCGCTGGGCGCCGGTCAGCGAGAAGGGCAGCTGGGTGAGGAAGCGTGCCTGGAGCCCGCGTCCATCGGGCAACGGCGGTGCGCCGTCGCGCTGGATCCGCAGGCGCACCTCGCGCAGGCTCAACTGATGGGCGAGCAGCTCTTCCAGGGCCAGGCGCCGGGAGGCGGGGTGCTGGCCCTCGGCCAATGCCTGGGGATCGGTGTCCGGCGCCGGGCGATGCAGAGTCCACAGGCATTCGTGCAGTGCAGGAAGCGCGAAACGCTGGCGCAGGGCATCCGGCAGCCATTCCGGCAGTTCGTCGGGCGCCGCCTCGAGGCGAGACAGTGCCTGGCCGATCAGGGCGCGCAGACGGGTCTGGTGGAGTCCTTCGGTGGTGGGGTAGATGGGCGTCAGGTGATCCTCCACCGGGGCGGTGGCATCGCTGAGCAGTCGATATTCCGGGTGATAGATCTCGAGGCCCGTGGCGCCGGCGCGAGCCTCGCCGAAGGCGCGCACCCGGGTGCCGGCACGGAATTGCTGCTGCTGGGCCGGCGAAAAGTGGAAGAAGCGCAGACTGAGAATGCCGGAGCCATCGCGCAGGCGGACCAGCAGGCTACGGCGACGGCCGCGAACGACCTCGGCGGCCGCCACTTCGCCTTCCACCACCGCCTCACTGCCGCCGCGCAGGGTGGCGATGGGGGTCACCCGGGTACGATCCTGATAGCGCAACGGCAAGTGAAACAGCAGGTCGGCCACGGAATCGATCCGCAAGCGGGCCAGTTTCAGTGCCAGCGCCTCGCCGACGCCCTTGAGATGCGTGACGGGGGCGTCGAGCTCGCTCATGGCAGCGCCGGTTCCTGCGCTCGACAGTGCGCGATGGCGTTGGTCACTGCGTCGATGGCCTGGGGCCTCGGGAAGCTGGCGCGCCAGGCGATGGCCACGGTGCGTCCGGGGGCCGGCGGCGTGAAGGGCCGGCTGGTCAGCAGGCCCCGCTCATAGTGGCTGCCGATGGCCGAGTTGGGCAGTACCGTGACACCGAGCCGCGAGGCGACCATATGGCGAATGGTCTCCAGGGAGCCCCCCTCGGCGGTGAGGGTGTTGTTGGGACTGTTGAGCTTGTGGCTGATGGCCGGGCAGGCCTCGAGGATCTGGTCGCGGAAGCAGTGGCCCTCGCCGAGCAGCAACAGGCGTTCCTGAAGCAGGTCTTCCTTGGCGATGCTGTCGCGGCTTGCCCAGGCATGATCGGCAGGCATCAGCACCTCGAAGGCTTCCTCGTAGAGCGGCTTGGTCACCACATCGGTCTCGGTGAAGGGCAGGGCCACGATGATGGCGTCCAGCTCACCGCTGCGCAGCTTGCGGCGCAGGTCACCCGTGAAGCCTTCTTCGATGTACAGTGGCATCTGCGGCGCTTGCTGGCTCAATTCCGGTACCAGGTGCGGGAACAGATAGGGGCCGATGGTATAGATGGCGCCGATGCGCAGCGGGCTGGCCAGTTGATCGCGACCGGCGGTCGCCAGCTCCTTGATCACGCTGCTCTGCTCGAGCACGCGCTGGGCCTGTTCGACGATACGCTCGCCCAGCGGCGTCACCTGGACGGTGGATTTCGAGCGCTCGAAAAGCGCTACACCGAGCTCTTCCTCGAGCTTCTTCACCGCGACCGACAGGGTCGGCTGGGAAACGAAGCAATGCTCGGCGGCGCGTCCGAAGTGGCGCTCCTGGGCCAAGGTTACGATGTAGCGGAGTTCTGTTAGAGTCATTGTGGTGCCGGGCATCCTCTCATATACGTCGTGGGCCCCGCCGTCAGGGTAGGCTCATATGATAGGGACTTTTTATCAGGGGGCGAAGCAAAGGTGAAGAAGACAACGCTTATTCTTGGTTGCGGTGATATCGGCACGGTCCTGGGAAAGGAGCTTCACGGGGTCGGTCATCGGGTTGTCGGCGTGCGTCGGGATGCTCGGGAACTGGCCGATACCGTCATCGAGGGAATCTCGGCGGATCTCGGGGATGCCGAGGCGCTGGCCGCGCTGCCGGATGCCGATATCCTGGTCTATGTGGTCAGCGCCGACCGCTTCGAGGAAGCGGCCTATCGTGCCGCTTACCCGGATGGCCTGAAGGCGGTACTCGCCGAGTTCGCCGAGCGTCGACGGGTACCTCGTCACATCTTCTTCGTCTCCTCCACCAGTGTCTATGCCCAGCAGGATGGCGAGGTCGTCGATGAAGGAAGTCCGACCGAGCCCAGGGGCTTTTCCGGCATGCTGATGCGCGAGGCCGAGCAGGCCCTGATCGACCATCGGCTGCCCGGCAGCGTGGTGCGCTTCTCGGGCATCTATGGGCCGGGGCGCGACCGCTTGATCCGGCAGGTCGGAGAGGGTCGCATCGCCGCCGCCACGCCGACCATGTATTCCAATCGCATCCACCGGGATGACTGCGCCGGCGTACTGGTGCACCTGATCGACCGCGCCCTGGCCGGCGAGACGCTGCACGAGCTGTATCTCGGCAGCGACTGCGAACCCGCGCCCATCCATGAGGTAATGACCTGGCTGGCCAGGCAGCTCAAGGTCGAATCCAGCGAAACCATCCAGTCGCCGCTGCGCCGGCGTGCCAGCAAGCGCTGTGACAATACCCGCCTGCTCGAGAGCGGCTATCGCTTCCGTTATCCCAGCTATCGGGAAGGCTATGCCCAGGTGCTGCGGGCGGGGGGCCACTTGCCTGATCCGGCCATGGGCTGATATCCGATCTGTCGCCGGGGTTGGTGCTCGGGGCTTATGCCCGGGACCAGGCGAGGGGGGTATAGCGACTTCCCTGGTGGGTGGGTTCCGAGAGAATCAGTGCTGCTCGTGAATACGACCAGTCCAGGGCGACCTCGGGCAATGATGCGCCGGACGGATGTTCGGCACGTCTCAGCAGGGTGATGTGCGGCGTGAAACGCCTGGGGCGGGCATCGATACCGAGACCCTCCAGGTCCTCCCGCAGCGAGTGCTGAAGGCGTGTCAGGCCGCTTTCCGGTGCGCCGCCGATCCAGACGATGCCCGGTTCGGCGAAGTGCCCCCAGCGATCAAGCCGCCATTGCCCCGGGGCAAGGCGCATGCCGCCCAGCCAGTCGGCGAGCTCCTCGGCCCGATGCTTGGGCTGCTCGCCGAGAAAGGCCAGGGTGAGGTGCAGGTTGTCATCGGCAACACGCCGCCCACCGCAATGGGAGTGAGCGGTGTCGGCGAGCTCGCCGAAACGCCGCCGAAGTTCCGGCGGTGGGATCAGGGCTAGAAAGAGTCGCATGGTGCTAGTGAGCGGGAGCCATCCAGGCTCGTTGCCATGTGCGCGAGGCGGCAAGCGTGAGCGAGGGTCCTTTGCCCATGGATGGCAAAGGTAGCGCCCAAGGAAGGGTTCACAGCGCCCTCGCGAATGCTTGCCGCCGCCCGGTCGAGCATCGCTCAGTCACCGATGACCAACACCGCTTCGGCCTCCACCTGGCTGCCCTTGGGCAGTGCCTTGACGCCGACGGCGGCACGCGCCGGATAAGGCGTGTCGAAGACCTCTTCCATGATCCGGTTGACGATGGCGAAGTTGTCCAGGTCCACCAGGTAGAGGTTGAGCTTGACCACATCCTTGAGGCCGCCGGCGGCTTCCTCGCAGACGGCCTTGAGGTTGGCGAAGACTTGGCGCGCCTGGGCCTCGAAGTCGTCGGAGACGATCTCCATGGTTGCCGGGTCCAGGGGAATCTGACCCGACAGATAGACAGTGTTGCCGGCCTTGATGGCCTGGGAATAGGGCCCGATGGCGGCGGGCGCCTGGTCGGTATTGATGACAGCCTTGTTGCTCATGGTGTTCTCCGTGTGGTGGCTGTGATGAAACGCGGCGAAGTGCGATGAACCAATAAAATAAAAAGGACTACCACGCCCGCCGCGGCCGCGACGGGCGTGGGCGAAACGGATCAATTGCTGAGTCGGGTGATCTTGCCGACGTGCGAGAGGTTGCGCAGTCGTTTGATGATACGCGCCAGGTGCACGCGGTTGCGCACGGCCAGGGTCAGGCTGACGATCGACAGGCGGGCATCGCGCTCTTCGATGTCGATACGCTCGATATTGGCATCCGCGTCGGTGATCAGGCCGGCGAGTTCCGCTACCAGGCCGCGTCGACTCTCCACCTCGAGGCGCAACGGGACCGGGAAGTCTTCATCGGTCTGGTCGGACCAGTTCAATGGAAAGAGCTTGTCCGGGTCGCTGCGGAGTTCGGCGAGATTGCGACACTCCACCCGGTGGACGACGATGCCCTTGCCCGCCGAGAGGTGGCCGATCACCGGGTCGCCGGGCAGCGGATGGCAGCAGCGCGCGAACTTGATGACCATGCCTTCGGCGCCGCTGATCATGATGGGCCCCTGGGCCTGACCCTCGACCTCGGGTGCCGCATGGTCGCCGTGCTGGAAATCGACGAGGCGACGCGCCACCACATGGGCGACCCGGGTGCCCAGCCCGATGGACGTCAGCAACGCCTCCTCGTTCGCCAGGTCATTCTCTGCCAACAGAGCCTCCAGGGGCCCGGGAGGCAGCTCCTCGAGGCTGGTCTCGAAGGTGGCCAGTGCCTTGTTGAGCAGGCGCCGCCCGAGCTGGACGGCCTCGGTGTGCTGCTGATGCTTGAGGGCGTGGCGAATCGCCGAGCGGGCCTTGGCGGTGACCACCACGTTGAGCCACGCCAGGTTGGGACGGGCACCCGGTGCGGTGATGATCTCCAGGGTCTGGCCGCTCTCCAGGCGCGTTGAAAGCGGTGCCAGGTGGCGATCGATGCGGCAGGCGATGCAGCTGTTGCCGATATCGGTATGCACGCTATAGGCGAAATCGATCACCGTGGCGCCCTGGGGCAGCTCCATGATGTCGCCCTTGGGGGTGAACACGTAGATGTCGTCGGGAAAGAGGTCGTTCTTGACGTGCTCGATGAATTCCAGTGAATCCCCGGCATGACGCTGCATCTCGAGCAGCCCCTTGACCCAGGCCCGGGCTCGGGCGTGGCTGCCCTCGGCGATGGGATGTTCGGTCTGGCCGGCCTTGTAGAGCCAGTGGGCGGCGATGCCGTTGTTGGCCATGGCCTCCATCTCGCGGGTGCGGATCTGCACCTCGATGGGCATGCCACCAGCCCCGAACAGGGTGGTATGCAGGCTCTGGTAGCCATTGGCCTTGGGAATGGCGATATAGTCCTTGAAGCGCCCCGGTACCGGCTTGTAGAGATTGTGCACCACACCGAGGATGCGATAGCAGGTATCCACATCCTGAGTGATGATGCGAAAGCCGAAGACATCCATGATCTCGGCGAACGATTTCCGCTGGTCGCGCATCTTGCGGTAGATCGACAGCAGGTGCTTCTGACGGCCGATCACCGAGCCCTTCAGGCCCTCGTCGTCGAGACTCTTCTGCAGACTGTTCTGTATCTGGCGAATCGAGGCGCGGCGCTGGCCCCGGGCGCTCGCCACGGCACGCTTGATGCGCTCGGAACGCATCGGGTGAAGGGCCTGGAAGGAGAGATCCTCGAGCTCGACACGGATGGTGTTGATGCCCAGCCGGCTGGCGACACGGGCGTAGATCTCCAGCGTCTCGCGGGCGATGCGACGCTTCTTCTCGGGGCGCAGCGCACCGAGGGTGCGCATGTTGTGCAGCCGGTCGGCGAGCTTGACGATGATCACCCGGATATCCCGGGACATCGCCAACACCATCTTCTGGAAATTCTCGGCCTGGGCGACCGCCTTGTCCTCGAAGGTGATCTGGGTCAGCTTCGAGACGCCATCGACGAGCTCGGCAACCGGTTTACCGAATTGCTCGCCGAGGGCCTCCTTGTCGACCCCGGTGTCTTCGATCACATCATGCAGCATGGCGGCCATCAGGCTTTGATGGTCCATGTGCATGTTGGCGAGGATGTTGGCTACCGCCAGGGGGTGGGTCACATAGGGCTCGCCGGAGCGGCGGCGCTGACCATCGTGTGCCTGCTCGGCATAGTAGAAGGCACGCTTGACCTGCTGGATCTCGTCCTGAGGTAGGTAGCCGCCGAGACGGTCGGCCAGGTCATCAATGGTGAACATGCGGCGCGCCCTGAATGCTTCGTGATGGCCCCGAGGAGGCGTCGGCGGAAAACCGAGGGACCGGGATTATTCCTCGATGGGGGCGCCCTGTTCGGTATTGTCGGGTCGCACCGGCGGTGTCGTGGCCTCCAGGGGTTCGTCCAGAACGCTGGCGTCCACCAGGCCCTCGGCGATCTCGCGCAGCGCCATCACGGTGGGCTTGTCGTTCTCCCACGGCAGCAGGGCGTCACGGGAGCCGCGGGACAGCTGACGCGCCCGTTGGGTGGAAATCATGACCAGCTTGAAGCGGTTTTCGACGTTTTCCAGACAATCTTCGACAGTGACTCGCGCCATGGATGCCTTCCTGAGAGCTGACGGGAAAAGCCCCGGCCGGCGTCTTGGCGCCCCGGGGATTCCAGTGGATAGACGGGATAGATTACTCGACCCCCGGCTCCTCTGACAAGAGTGTCTCCAGCAGAGGCGCCAGGCGTTCGCCGGCCCGTGCCTGACTCAGGCGGTGGGCGGTCACCAGCGACTGCAGTTCACGCAGGGCGGTGGTGAAGTCGTCGTTGATCACCAGATAATCGTATTCATGATGATGCGACATCTCGCTGATCGCCTCGTGCATGCGCGAGGCGATCACCGCGTGCTGGTCGGTGCCGCGGCCGGCCAGGCGGCGTTCCAGCTCCTCCCGAGAGGGGGGCAGGATGAACACCGAGACGGCATCGGGAAAGAGGGCTCGTACCTGACGAGCGCCCTGCCAGTCGATCTCGAGGATCACATCCTGCCCGGCGTTCAGCAAGTGCGCCACGGCGGCGCGGGAGGTGCCGTACAGGTTGTCGAAGACCCGAGCATACTCGAAGAATTCGCCACGCTCGATCATCGACTCGAAAGTCGCATGGTCGACGAAGTGATAGTTCACGCCATCGACCTCGCCCTCGCGGCGCGGACGCGTCGTATGCGAGACCGATACCTTGAGGCCGTCGAGGCTCTCGATCAGCTCACGCACCAGGCTGGTCTTGCCGGCGCCGGAGGGAGCGGAAACGATGAACAGCGTACCTTGGGGCATGGGCGGAGATCCTAAGCAATGGGCGGCTCGTGGAAAGGGGCGCAGTATCGCACATTCGCCCCTGCCGCCCTACCCCGTGATCAGGTCGCGTTGGGCGTGCCGGCTCAACGGGGCGCCGTGCGGTTGCCGCTACCGGGAGCCCGAGGCCCCAGACAGGTGGAACGCCCGGGTGGCGCGTCAGATGTGGCGGAACATTCGTCCTGTCCAGCCCGGTGCCAAGCGGTTCAGACATCGTAGCAGTCGCGCCTTGCCGACGAAGATGGACGATTGGCCGCGCTCCAAGCCACGGACAATGCTCGCGGCGGCGGTCTCGGGACGGAGCTTGCCGGTGCCACGCCCCTCGGTCATCGGCGTGTCCACCAGTGGCAGGACGACATCGACCGCCCGGACATCCGCCCCGCCTCGTTTGCGTTCGCTCTCGGCCTGGAAGCGGAATGCTTGGGTGAAGGTGCGCAGGCCGGCCTTGGCGGCGCAATAGACGGCGGCGCTCTGCTTGGGCGCTAGCGCCAGGCCGGTGCTGAGATTGACCACTGCACTGGGCATGCCACTGCGAGTCGATTGCTGACTCAGCAATGGCAGCAGGCTGGCGCACAGCTGGATGGGCGCAATCAAGTCGATTTGGGTCTCGAAGGCGATGTCTTGCAGCAGGCGGTCGCTATCCTCGGCTCCGGCGAAGCGGCCGTTCAGCTGGACGCCGGCATTGTTAATCAGTACCGAGACTTCGGGATGGTCCTGTGCTACCCGCCGACATAGTGTGGCGACCGCGTCTGGTCGTGCCAGATCAGTGACAATGGCGTTGCCGGACACAGCCTCGGCGACCGTCGCCAGTCGCTGCTCGTGACGTCCCACCAGAATCAAGCGACACCCGCGCTTGGCGAGCAGCAGGGCCAGTTGTCGGCCGATGCCTGACGAGGCTCCGGTGATCAGCACGGTACGGTTGCGCAATTGCATCGCTAGTCGTCCTCCATCAGGTGAGTCTGGGAGCGGAAGGGTCGGCACCGCTGCAGCCAGGAACCCAGCCATGGCGCCCGAACGACCAGCCTGGGCGTCGTCACCATCAGCCAGGCCAGGCCGGGGTAGGCGACCAGGCGCCCCGCCAGGACGATCATCGCGATCGACAGGGCTCCGTAGCCGGATGCTGCCAGGATGGCGACCACCAGTCGCACCGGCGCCGGCGTCACGGCCAGTATCGCCAGTACCCCCAGGCCATACCGGGTGACCAGTACATCAAACCGGGCCCAGAGTTCGGCTGCCTCGGTGCGCAGCACCCAGGCAGTGAAGGTCGACTCGTACCAGCCGATCAAGGCGGCGAGACCGAAGGCTCCGGCGGCGCAGCCGAGGGCGAAGAGGACACTCAACCTGCGCCACTGGCGCGGACGGGGCACAAGTGAGGCGACGAAAATAGCATTGGTCGGGGCGCCGGGCAGGAAGTAGTCCACGGCGCCCACCGCGGAGACGATGGCCGGATAGTAGGGGCGATCGGCGAATCGAAGGCAGCGGCTTTTCACTTGGGAGGCGATCTTGGGCATGACAGGGCGGCTCCGGTGGTGATTACTGGCCACCCTAGCCCGAAGCTGGCCCCGTCTTCCTTAACCTTTGTTAATTGCGCGCAGCTTGCGTCGGATCCGGGACAGGGACACGTCGGTCACCCCCAGGTAGGAGGCGATGTGATAATTTGCCAACTGGTCCTCCAGTAACGGGTGGGCCCGCACGAAGGCTTGGTAGCGGCCGGTCGCGTCCAGCTCCAGGAAGGCGCGCTCCCTCTCCAGTTTCCTGGCCAGCAGCCATTCAGCGAAGCGGCGCCCCAGGCGTTCCAGGCTGGGGTGGCGATCATAGGCGACTTCTAGGTCACGCCAGTGCGCGACCAGCACACGACTCGGCTGCAATGCCTGGACATTGAAGGGCGATGGCAGGTTGGCGGCGTAGGCTGACATTGCCCCGGCGAAGCCACCGGTCTCGGTGAAGGCCTTGTTATGCTCGCGGCCCTCCCGGTCGAGATAGTACAGGCGCAACAGCCCCTCGGTGACGAAGAAGAAGCGACCCGTGCACTCCCCGGAGGTCACCAACTGCTCGGTGGCCTCGACTGCCCGGGCTGAGAACAGGGCGGCCAGGTCCGTCCAGGCGGTATCCGGCAGCGGCTGCCAGCGCTCCAGTGCCTGGCGCAAGGCGTGCAGTTGTGACGGCTCCGGGGACATCTCGCTGGCTCCTTTCGGGACGCGATCCGGCCCTCACCCGATGTTCTGGATCTGGTCACGCATCTGCTCGATCAGTACCTTGAGCCCCACGCCGCAACAAATGGGGTCGGGGACCACCGCTTCGGGTGACAGGATGCTGGCCTCGTAATTGAGTCCTGCATCAGGAAACCCAGACGCTAGGGAGAGCGGAAACGATGAACAGCGTACCCTCTTGCACAATGGGCGGCTCGTGGAAAGGGGCGCAGTATCGCACATTCGCCCCTGCCGCCCTACCCCGTGATCAGGTCGCGTTGGGCGTGCCGTATCGGCGGCGCTCCTGCCAGAGCCCGATGGCGAAGACCACCAGGCCGCCGCAGGCGAGACCGGCGCCCACCAGGCCGGAGGACGACCAGGTGGCGCCGGCCTTGATGACCACGGCGGCCAGCCAGGCGCCCAGAGCGTTGGCGCAGTTGAAGGCCGCATGATTCATCGAGGCCGCCATGGTCTGGGCATCGCCGGCGACATCCATCAGGCGGGTCTGCAGCGCCGGCCCCAGCGCCATGCTGGTGCCCACCAGGCCGACGAAGATCAGCCCGGTGACGAGATGGTTGGCGGCGAAGAAGAAGCCGCCCTGCACCAGCAGACACCAGACCAGGATGCAGGGAATCGCCTTGATCAGGTTCTTGTCGGCCGCGCGGGCACCGACCAGGTTGCCGATGATGGTCCCGACGCCAAAGACCGTCAGCACCCAGGGGCCCACCGTCTCGGACATGCCGGCCTGATTCGACAGGGTGGGCACCACATAGCTGAATACCGAGAACATGCCGCCGAAGCCGATGCTGGCCACGCCCAGGGTGAACAGCACGCGTTGCTTGACCAGCGCCGAGAGCTCGCGCCTGGGGCTGGCGTTGGGGTCGTGCGGCTGGCTCGGCACCCAGAGGCGAATCATCACGGCGGTGGCTAGAGCGATGATGCCTACCCCCAGGAAGGCGCTGTGCCAGCCGAGCCACTGACCGGTCCAGGTCGCCAGGGGAGCACCGATCACGATGGCCGTGGTCAGGCCCAGCATGACACGACTGACCGCTCGAGCGCGCTGTTCGACGGGGACGGCGGCGGCCGCCACCAGCGCGGCAACGCCGAAATAGGCGCCATGCGGCAGGCCGGCCAGGAAACGCAGGCCGACGAAGGGCCAGAAGGACGTGGCCAGGGCACTGGCGATGTTGCCGACGGCGAACACCAGCATCAGGGCGATCAATAGCAGGCGACGCGGAACGCGAGCCGCCAGCGCCGAGATCAGCGGGGCGCCGACCACCACGCCCAGGGCGTAGCTGGAGATGGCATAGCCCACCTCGGCGGTGGCGACCTGCAGGTCGACGGCGACCCGCTCGAGCAAGCCCATGATCACGAACTCGCTGGTGCCGATACCGAAACCGCCCAGGGCCAGCGCAAGCTCGGCCAGGCGGGGGTTGTGCGCCTTGGTGTCGGTCGACATGGCGATCCTCCGAAAAAACGAAAGCGATCCTGCCCGAAGGCCAGAATCGCGGAAAATTACTACGAAAGTATAAAGGGAGGTGGCCCGGGATGCGAGTGTGATCGGTTACATGGGGAGCTTTCCGACGCAGCCCCCGCCAATAATGGTGTTTTTCCGAGGTTGCCGTGTTCATCCGCTCCCGGGCGTCGGCAGCATGGGCAGCCAGAAGGCCAGGGCGAGCAGCGTGGCCAGCAGCACCGGCGGGGTGATGATCAGCCCGACCTTCATGTACTGCCCCCAGCCGATGCGATATCCCTTCCCGGCCAGCACATGCAGCCAGAGCAACGTGGCGAGGCTGCCGATGGGCGTGAACTTGGGCCCCAGGTCGTTGCCGATGACGTTGGCGTAGACCATCAGTTGCTGGGTCGTCGCCGATACCTGGGCCTGGTCGATGGCCAGCGCGCCCACCAGGGTCGAGGGCATGTTGTTCATCAGCGAGGCCAGGATCGCCGAGGCGAATCCGGTTCCCACGGTGGCCACGAAGGCGCCCTGACCGCCGAGCCACTCCAGCACCCGGGAGGCCTCGGCGGTGAGCCAGGCATTGCCCAGGCCATAGACCACCAGGTACATGCCCAGCGAGAACAGCACGATCTGCCAGGGAGCATTGCCGATGACCTTCTTGAGCGAGACGACATGCACGTGCCCGGGCGTCAGCCATCGGCCGGCGATAGCCATCAGCATCAGGGCCGCCGTGCCCATGATGGCGGCGAACGGGATCGGCCAGCGGGTCGTCAGGAACAGGGCGATCAGCAGTACGAGCAGCAGGGGAAAGGCAGCGCGGAAGACCTGGTGATCGCGGATCGCCGAGGCCGGCGTCTCGAGTCGTTCGACGTCGTAGCGAGCGGGGATGTCGCGGCGAAAGTACAGGCCGAGTACCGCCAGTGTGGCCACCAGCGATACCAGATCGACCGGCACCATGACCTGGGCATAGCGCGTGAAGCCGATCTCGAAGTAGTTGGCACTGACGATATTGACCAGGTTCGAGATGATCAGCGGCAAGCTGGTCGAATCGGCGACGAAGCCGGTGGCGATGATGAAAGCCAGGGCCGCTCCCGGGCTGAACTCGAGCCGTGCCAGGATGGCGACGACGATGGGCGTCAGCAGCAGGGCCGCCCCGTCGTTGGCGAACACCGCCGCGATCATCGCCCCGAGCATCACGATCAGCGGGAACAGCAGTCGCCCCCGCCCGTTGCCCCAACGGGCGATATGCAGGGCGGCCCAGGCGAAGAAGCCCGCCTCGTCGAGAATCAGCGAGATGATGATCAGGGCCACGAAGGTGAAAGTGGCATCCCAGACGATGTGCCAGACGGTGCCCACATCGGCCCAATCGACGACACCGGTGGCCAGCGCCACCGCCGCGCCGCCCAGGGCGCTCCAGCCGATACCCAACCCTTTCGGCTGCCAGATGACCAGCACCAGCGTGGCCACGAAGATGGCGAAAGCCAGCATGAAGGACTCCTTTCCCGGTGGTTCGGCTCAGTGCGTCGCCTGATTGACCCGGCGTGACACAGCCTCGGCGCTTTCGATCCGCTCCGAGTAGCGATCGGTCAAGTAGGCGGAACGTCCTCGGGTCATCCAGGTGAACTTCGCCAGCTCCTCGCAGACATCGACCACACGCAGGTAGAGCGGCGACAGGCGCATCCGCCCGGCATCGTCGAATTCGTTGAAGGCCTTGGGCACGGACGACTGGTTGGGGAGGGTCAGCATGCGCATCCAGCGCCCCAGAATGCGCAGCTGGTTGACGGCATTGAAGCTCTGGCTACCGCCGGAGACTTCCATCACGGCCAGCGTCTTGCCCTGTGTGGGCCGCACCCCGCCCAGCGCCAGGGGAATCCAGTCGATCTGCGCCTTCATGATCCCGGTCATGGCGCCGTGGCGCTCGGGGCTGACCCACAGCATGCCCTCGCTCCACTCGGCCAGCTCGCGCAGTTCCTGCACCTTGGGGTGATCGGCGTCGGCATCGTCGGGCAACGGCAGGCCGGAGGGGTTGAAGGTTCGCACCTCGCAGCCGTACCAGCGCAGCAGGCGTCCGGCTTCTTCGGACAACAGTCGCGAATACGAACGTTCACGGAGCGAGCCGTACAGCACCAGCAGGCGTGGCGGATGGCGAGGCTGATCCGGGCCCACCAGGGCGTCGATGTCGATGGGGTGCAAGTACTCGGGGTCGATATTGGGGAGCGGATCAAGGCTCATGAGGCGTCCTCATCGTTGCGTAGGGTCTTGCCAGCCCTCTGGCTGCATGCGGCCCCGGTCTCGGGATACTGCAACTCCTGAAGGAGCGGATCACACAGTTCGGGCCGGCTCGCGCAGCAGTCGCGCACCAGGAAGCTGAGCGCTTTTCGCATGTGGTCCAGGTCGGCGCGATAGATGATCGACCGGCTCTGTCGGCGCGAACTCACCAGGCCTGCCCGCGCCAGTACGCCCAGGTGGGTCGACATGGTGTTGTGCGGTACGCCCAGCAACCGCGAGATCTCACCGGCCGGCAGCCCCTCCGGCTCATGGCGCACCAGGAGCCGGAAGGTATCCAGGCGGGTCGATTGGGCGAGGGCACCGAAGGCGTCGATAATGTCTGAGTTGTCCATATGTCGAGATTTACAGACATAATATAAAAAAGCAAGCAGTCCATGCCGGTCGACCTCGGGATCGCGTGTCGAGACCTGGGAGATGTCGTCACTTCCGGAGCCCGTCGAGACTCATTGCCTGGCGAGCAGGTACCGGCCTGACAGGTGGTGAATATCAGCAATGCCTAGTGTTTGATGGGCCCGTGTTAGTGCTCGCTGGAAAAGGCCTGAGACTTCAGCGCACGCTGGCACGATAGTTATCCGGCTCGAGCCAGAGATGGTCGCGGAGGTTCCCTTGAAGGCAGAACATTTGCGGCCGTTTCCGGAAGTCAAACAGTCGGTACAGGTGGTAATTCGCTGCGTTGTCGCGCGAACAATTGAGCTCGTTGGGCGAAATGAAAAAGGCGCACTCCTTGGCGAAGGCGGTGGTTTTGACCTCTATTAGCCGCTCACTGCCATCGGCGGAAAACGACCGAATATCGAAACCGGCGCCGTCGCCCTGGGTCTCGGCTACATGTTCCACTAACGCGGCGAGCTGGCGCTCTCCTTCAGCGATTAGGCGTTGGCGTTCGTAGGCGAGCACGAAGCTCTCCCCAGCATGGTCCAAGTCACGGTTGCGGGCCTCACGAGCGAGATAGTCCCGCTTGACGACGTAGTTGCCGGGCACTTCTTGAACCTGAGGTGATGTCGAGGGCGGCTCGACGATTATGTCGTCTAGCGTTTCGGGCGAGGTGTCGATGACGGGCCTTTCTGTCGCCAATAGGGCGGCACGATCGAAAATCTCGCTGCACAGTAGGCGTTGTTCGACGCTCTTGACCAATGTCGACTGATAGTTACTGCGTGGTTTGTAGCCCGCCACATAAGGGCAGTCGGCATCGCGCAGTACCGCGCTAATATTGCAGTGCTTGAATTCGATAGAACCAGGCGTGCGTTTGGGTAGGCGTTCCGCCAACTGACGGTTGAGCGCCGCCTTGTTGTAGTGTTGTTGGCTCAATTCGGCGATCAGCATCTTGTGATACGTATCGACGATGGCCTCGATCTCTTCGACGGACCACGAATCCTCTCGGGGCATGGCATTCACTCGATATTCTGGATCTGCTCACGCATCTGTTCGATCAACACCTTGAGTTCCACGGCGCAGCGGGAGGTGTCGGCGACGACGGATTTGGACGACAGGGTGTTGGCCTCGCGGTTGAGTTCCTGCATCAGGAAGTCCAGGCGGCGGCCAACGGGACCCTGGCTGGCCAGTTGGCGCCTGACCTCGGCGACATGGGTGTCCAGGCGGTCGAGTTCTTCGGCGACGTCGGCCTTCTGGGCCACGAGGACCATCTCGGCCTCGAGTCGCTGCGGGTCGAGCTCGGTTCTGGCGCTTTCCAGCCGTTCGAGGAGCTGGTCGCGTTGACGCGCCAGGATGTCGGGCAGCAGGCGGCGGACTTCGACGATCTGTTCGAGGATGCCGTCGAGGCGCGCGTCGATCAAGGCGGCGAGCTTGTCGCCTTCGCGGGCTCGGCCGGCCTCCAGGTCGTCCAGGGCGGTCCGAAAGAGGGTACGCGCTTCCGCCTTGACGAGGTCCATGTCGGGGCCGGGGATGTCCAGCACGCCGGGGTGGTTGAGCAGCGCCAGGGCGTCGGGCATGGCGGCCTGGGGCACGCTGTCGCGCACGTCGCCCAGGGCATTGGCCAGCGTCTCGAGGCGTGTGCGGTTGACGCTCAGCCGAGCGTCGGCGTCGGCGGGCGTGAAGCGCAGATGACACTCGACCTTGCCGCGAGCCAGGCGACCGCGCAGGGCCTCTCGAAAGTCGGGCTCGAGGTCGCGCAACGTCTCGGGCAGTCGGAAATGCGGTTCGAGATAGCGCTGGTTGACCGAGCGCAGCTCGACCTGCAGGGTGCCAAAAGTGTCGGTCTGTTCGGTGCGAGCGAAGGCGGTCATGCTGTGTGGCATGGGGTAGACTCTTGGACGGTAAGCGTCGGACAAGTGTAGCGCAGCGTATGGGCCGTCGGGTGCCTAGACGCCAATGATCTCTGGTGATACCTCGATGCACCGGTTCGTCTCGACCGTTGGCGCGTCGATGATTTCGAAGACCCGCTCGATCATAACCTCGACGTCCTGGCGCACCATCAACAGGCTCGGATGGAAAGCGGCGGCCAGCGGATCCCAGTCGAAGCAGCCCATCACCATGTCGTCTAGCTGGTAGCCACCCAGCTGCAGCCAGCGTACAACGCCCTCCAGCGAGATAGTTGAGTTGACGAACATCGCGCTGGGCAGGCGAGTGCGTTGGTACATGTACGCTTCCAGGGCGTTCTGGGTCCTGTTGGCGGCATAGTCACAGGTAATGATATCTGCCTTCGAAGTGGCTAGTCCTCGCTGGGTACGGGCCTGGGTGAACCCGGCGATACGTTCGCGGGTGTTGTGATCCTCGCGGCGCCCGCCGATGAATAGAATATCGTTTTCGCTCGTGTCCTGCCCGGCCAGACGATCCAGGATGGCGTCGGTGAGTCGTCGCGCGCCTTCGCGGTTATCGGAAATCACTGACGGTGCCTTATAGCCGGGAAGGTCCATGTGGATGCTGGTTGCGCCGCGTTCATCGCACATCTCGGAAATGGTATCTGGATCGGTAGCACCGGTACTGACCAAGCACTCGACCCGGTAGGCGAGCATCATGCGCGCGGCTTCTCGCTCCTGTTCAGGGTTGCGGTTGGTACAGGCGACGGTGGCGAACAGACCGCGTTGCCTAGCCTGGGCTTCGAAGTGTTGGGCGATGGAGCTGAAGTAGCGATTATCGTAAAGCGGCAAGATCATGCCGATGATACCGGAGCGTTCGCGGCGCAGCGCGCGGGCCTGCAAGTTCGCGGAGTAGCCCTCGGCCTTGGCGAGGGAGAGGATCTTGTCGGCCAGCTTCTGGCTGATGCGCCGACGCTGCCACGAGCCGTTGAGCACGGCGCTGACGGTGCTCGGTGAGGTGTCGGCGAGTCTTGCCAGATCGTAGATGGTCAGCCGTTTAGGGGGCTCGCTTAGCACGTGACCGCTCCTTGTAGTAGATAAAAGTCGCATTGACGTGAAGGCGCCATCGAACAATGCTGCACTTTGCACAACCGATTGTGCAGTCGAATATTAGGTGCCGTCATCATGGCCTGCACGTTTTTGCACGCACGTCCGCACCGATCACCATCGACTCACATGCTTCATATCACTGGCTCTGTTCGTCACAAGCAAAGGATAAGACAATGAAATATAAAGAACTTCTTACCGCCGCAACGCTTACTGGCGCGCTGGCCAGCACCAGCGTCATGGCACAGGAGTCTCCCACCATTGCCGTCGTGGCGAAAGTGGGTGGTATCCCCTGGTTCAATGCTATGGAAATGGGCATTGAGGAGATGGGCAACGAGTTGGGCGCCGAGGCCTACATGGTTGGCCCGACCAGCGCCGATCCAGCCCTCCAGGTGCGCGCTGTCGAGGACCTGATCAGCCGCGGCGTCGACGTCATCGGGGTGGTGCCCAACGACCGCGAAGTGCTGGAGCCGGTGCTCGAACGCGCTCGTGAACAGGGCATCATCGTGCTCACTCACGAGAGCCCCGAGTCGGTCAACATCGATTATGACTTCGAGATGATTTCCTCGCAGGCGCTCGGTGAAGAGCATGCCAAGCTAATGGCCGACACCACCGGTTGCGAAGGCTCCTATGCCGTTTACGTCGGGGGCTTGAGTGTCCCGGCACATAACGCCTGGGCGGACGCCGCGGTGCGTTGGTTGGAGGAAAACTGTGCGGGGTTGAGCCCTGCGGCGGAACGCTTTGGTGTGGCGGAAAGCGTCGATGACAGCCGTAGCACCACCTTGGACCTGCTACGCGCCCACGAAGACTTGGCTGGGATCATGTCGTTTGGAAGCCAGGGCACCATTGGTGCTGCCCGTGCGGTGAAAGAGCGCGGACTTGCCGGCGATGTTGCCGTGATGGGGCTGTTCTCGCCGGGGCAAGGTCGGCGCCTGGTGCACGAAGGGGTGATTACTGGCGGCTTTCAGTGGAGCCCGCTGGAGGCGGGCAAGGCGTTCGTCGCCTTGGGCAACATGCTCTACAACGGCGAAGAGATCAACGCGGGTGACGAGCTGCCTGTACTCGGTGACGTCACACTGGATGGCCATACCATCTATGCTTCGAAGCCCCTGGAACTGAGCGAAGAGACCGTGGACGAGCTCGCCGAGCTCGGCCTTTGAGGCCACTCCTTAGCCCATCGTGTCAACGCTGCCGCGCTAGATGAGCGCGGCAGTCATGTTCAGAGAGGCGTCATGTCTAGAGAGGAGCCGCCGATGAGCGACATTGCGATTCGTGCGCGCCATGTCAGCAAGGTGTTCGGGCAAAGCCGGGTTCTCGACAGTGTCGAGTTCGAGCTTCTCCGCGGAGAGGTTATGTGCCTGGCGGGCGAGAATGGTTGCGGTAAAAGCACGCTCATCAAGATCATTAACGGGGTTTACAAGCCTGAGCCTGGAGTCCAGTTCACATTGGGCGACGAGTCCCTCACGTCGATCAGCCCCCTGGAGGCGCGCAATCGAGGAATCCATGTGATCTGGCAGGATCTGGCGCTCTTCCCGCACCTGACCGTGGCGGAAAACATTGTCTTCGATGACTATGTGGCCAAGCCTTGGAAGCCTATCGCCTATCGGGAGGCGCTCCGCCAGTCCTTCGAGATTATCCAGCAGTTCGGCTTCAACCTGGACCCTGCTGCCCGCGTGGAGGAGCTCACCGTTGCCCACCGTCAGTTGGTGGCAATCTGCCGGGTGCTGCGTGCCGGTGCCAACATCATCTTCATGGACGAGCCTACCGCCTCACTCACCTATAAGGAGGTGCAGTCTCTACTGGCGATCACTCGAACCCTGGCCGACCAGGGCATATCCATCGTGCTGGTTAGCCACCGTCTTGCAGAGGTGTTGGAGGTCTGCCAGCGAGTCACCGTACTGCGCAACGGCCAGTTGGTGGGCACATATCCCACTGAGGGTATGACCCAGGCACGACTCTCCACGCTGATGACCGGCCTGGAGCTTGAGCACACCCCGCGAGTGAATGCCCGGAAAGGAGCGCCAGTGCTGGAGCTTGACGGTTTAAGTCGCGATGGCGAATTCGAGGATATCTCCTTCACCCTGAATCGCGGCGAGATCCTGGGCCTGACTGGGCTGCTGGGCGCTGGGCGGACCGAGATCGCTCATACTCTCTTCGGCATGACCCGCCCTACCTCGGGCGTGATGCGCAAGGATGGCAGACCGCTCAAGCTGCGCTCCAACCGTGACGCAGTGCGCCACAAGATTGCCTACCTTTCGGAAGACCGATTTCACCTGGGGCTGGTGCAGAATCAGTCGATCAACATGAACAGTGCCGTGACCGTGTTGCCTTTTCTGGAGAAACCGCGCGGCTTTCTCTCTCCCGGGCGCATCAAGGCGCTGACCGCGCGCTGGGTCGAACAGTTGAAGATCAAGGTGAGCGATGCCGAATTGGCGGTGTCGTCGCTCTCCGGCGGTAATCAGCAGCGCGTGGCGCTAGCCAAATGGCTGGCAACCGAGCCCGACGTGCTGATCCTTGACTGCCCTACTATCGGTGTGGACGTCGGCGCGAAGGCCGGCATTTTCGACATCATCCGTGGGCTGGCGGATCAGGGTATGGCGATCATCCTGATCTCCGACGAGGCCGGCGAGATCTGGATGAATACCGACCGCGCGTTGGTGCTGCGCGAAGGGCGCATCGCCACCGAAGTCACCCCCGCAGACACCACCGAAGAAGCGCTGGAGGCAGTGATCAATGCGTAAGCTTTTACGACGCAAAAAGCTCGGTACCGAGGGTGTGCTGCTTGGCATCATCGTCGCACTCTGCGTGGTGTTGACACTGAGTACAGATAGCTTCCTGAGTGTGCAGAACCTGTTTGATCTCCTGAACAATCAGTCGGTCAATATCATCTTCGCCGTGGGACTGGTGGTAGTGCTGATCGCCGGTGGCATCGATATCTCCTTCGCGGTGGCCGCCTCGGTGGTGCAGTACGTGGCGATGACCTTGCTGATGGAATACCTGGGCGGCGGAGGCTGGGTCGTGGGGATCTTGCTGTCCGCTGTGGTGGGCACGGTGCTGGGGCTGTTCAACGCTCTGCTGATCCATCGTTTCCACATCGTGTCGATCATCGTCACCATCGGCACCTTCAACCTCTTTTTCGGGCTGCTGATGTACTTCACTGGCGGGGTATCGATCTATGACATCCCGGACTGGCTCTATTACTCGATTCCTCTGCTGGACCTGCCTGCTGAACGAGGTTCGGCCACGCTCTACTTCCCCGCTGCCGTCATGGCGGTCATGGTGTTGTTCACCTGGTTTATTCTTGCCCGCACGGGCTTTGGACGGGCGATCTACGGCTATGGCTCCAGTCCCGAGGCGGCGCGCCGCTCCGGCGTCAGCGTGTGGAAGATCCACGCCTTCGCCTACGGGTGGCTGGGGCTCTGCGCCGGTGTGGCGGGACTGATGCAGGCGCATATCGTGCAGGAGGTGGTGCCCAACGCTCTGATCGGCCAGGAGCTCCCCATTCTGGCCGCGGTGGTGCTGGGTGGCGCTACCCTTGGCGGCGGGCGCGGCACGGTGCTTGGCGCGGTGCTCGGTGTGCTGTTGCTTGCCGTGGTGCAAAACGGCTTGAACCTGCTGGGCGTCACGCCCTACGCCTTTCGCATGATCGTGGGGCTGATCATCTTAACCGCCATCACGACCAGTAACCTGGGCAACTTGTTGCCCCATTCCTTTAGGGCGAAAACCGTATGAACAAGTCACCGAACGCGCCCGCCAAGGCCAGTATTCGACTGGGCGCCGATACCCTCGAGGTGCTGGTGATGACGGCGTTTCTGGTCATCAGTATCGCGTTCTTCTCGCTGCTGGCCCCTGGCTTTCTTAGCACGACCAACTTCGGTTCGATGTCGATGCAGCTGCCGGAGCTCGGTCTACTCTCGTTGGCGATGTTGGTGCCGATCATCTCCGGCGGGCTTAACCTGTCAGTCACCTTCACTGCTAATCTCGCCGGGCTCACCACGGCATGGTTTGTGCAGGGTGCCTTGGCGGACATGGGCGGCATTGGTGTGCCTCTCGCCATTGTGACTGGATTGGCCGTGGGCGCGGCGTCGGGCTGTCTGATCGGCGTCATTGTCGCCTACGTCGGAGCACATCCAATTCTGGTATCGCTGGGGGCGATGATCTTTTTCCAGGGGATGGGCGAGTTCCTGACCCGTGGCGGCGGTATCTCGGGAATGCCCGAGACGTTCCAGACCCTCGGTAGCGGCCATTGGCTAGGCGTGCCAATTCCGATGTGGATCTTCCTCGCCGCCGCCGCCGGGCTGATGTACATCATGCACTTCACCCGGATTGGCTTCTCGACCCATATGCTCGGCTCCAACCCCCGCGCGACGGAATATTCGGGCATTGACGTCAAGCGCGTGTTGATCATTGTCTACACCCTGTCCGGCCTGCTGGCGGGGCTGGCCGGTATGGTCATGCTGGCTCGCTTCAACTCGGTGCGTGTTGGCCACGGCGAGAGCTACCTACTGATTACCGTCTTGGCGTGTTTTCTGGCTGGCGCCAACCCCTTTGGCGGCTTTGGCCGTGTGCTGCCGCTGATGCTGGGGCTGATGAGCCTGCAGGTGATCGCTTCGGGCATGAATCTGATGGGTGCCAGTCAGCACCTGGCTACTGCCGTCTGGGGCGGATTCCTGATCATCGTGATGGCACTGCGGATGCCGTTCATCAAAAGTCGTGAGTAAGCCTCTATGAGTTATCAAGAGCACGTTCTGGGCATCGACATCGGTACCGGCAGTGCACGCGCGGGTATTTTCAACCAGGACGGTGTGATGCTGGCTGAGGCGAAGGCGCCCATCGGCATGCACCGCCCCGCCGAGCACCATGTGGAGCAGAGCTCCACCAACATCTGGCGCGCGGTATGCCGCGCCACCCACCAGGCAAGAGAAGCCGCCGGTGTGGCCTCCAGGAGCGTGACGCGCATGTCGGTCAGCGCGACCTGTTCGCTGGTGTTGCTGGATAAAGCCTACCGGCCCCTGGCGCTCTCGCCGGGTGATGAGCCCTGGGACATCATCGTGTGGATGGACCACCGTGCCACACGTGAGGCCGCGGAGTGCTCGGCTACCGGGTCGGCGGTGCTTGCCAGTCTTGGCGGGTCGATGTCGCCGGAAATGCAGGTGCCCAAGCTCAAGTGGCTCAAGCGCCATCGTCCCGAGCTTTACGCGCAGATCGGTTATGCAGGCGATCTTGGTGACTGGCTGGGCTTTCATTGTACGGGCTCTTTCGAGCGCTCGGTATGCATGCTCGCCTGCAAGTGGACCTTCGACCCGCGCCCCGGCCAAGGCTGGGATTACGACTTCCTTGCTCAGATCGACATGCAGGACGTGATCGAGCGCGCGAAGCTTCCCGACAATGCCCTGCCGGTGGGCGAGGATCTTGGTCCACTCACTGAGGCCGCGGCGCGGGATCTTGGCCTGACCACCGAGTGCCGCTTCTCGGTCGGTATGATCGACGCCTATGCTGGCGCCCTGGGAACCTTAGGCCGCAGCCTGACGCAGGACCCCGAGACGCGGCTGGCGGTGATCGGCGGAACCTCGACCTGCCACATCGGCGCTCAACCCAAGCGCTGTGAAGTGCCCGGCATCTGGGGGCCCTATCCTAGCGCGCTGTGTGACGGGTTCGTCGCTAACGAAGGCGGCCAAAGCATTACCGGCGCGCTACTCGACCACCTGGTGGCGATGTTCTCCGCCGGCAGCGAGTTCGGTGACGATGTGCACGGCGCGCTCTCGGGCATGCTGCTTGAACGCCTGGAGAACGGCGACCCCGCCCCGGACACCCATGTCTGCCCGGACTTCATTGGTAACCGTTCGCCACTGGCTGACCCGGACATTCGCGGGGTGATCAGCGGGCTCACGCTGGATACCCCGCGGGAGAGCTTCATCAAGGTGTACTGGGCCGCCGCGACGGCGCTGGTCTACGGCACCCGGGCGATCATTGAGCGGCTCAACGCCCACGGCTACTCTATCGATACGCTGCATCTGAGCGGCGGTCACGGCCGTTCGGCGTTGCTACGCAAGCTCTACGCCGACGGTACCGGTTGCCGGGTGGTGCTTTCTGGGGCTCCCGAACCGGTGCTTATGGGGGCCGCTGTTGCGGCGCTGGGCGCCAGGGGAGGCGGCAGTGTGCTGGGGGTGGCCAAGGGGCTCGCCCCGGGTGAGCAGGTGCTGGAGCCCGATCCCTCCATGCAAGCGATGCATGCTACGCGCTACCAGGCGTTCAAGGCGCTCTATGCCGGGCGCCTGGACTGAACACGTTCAGGCGCTGCTGTGCTCGAGGGTGTACAATCGGCGCTTTAGTCAAAATTGATGAGAGGTGCCATGTCCTCGGACATCCAGCGTCCCAGTGGACGCGCGATCAATCAGACCCGCGACATTCGCCTGACCCGCGACTACACCCGCCATGCCGAGGGATCGGTGTTGGTGGAGTTCGGTGATACGCGTGTGTTGTGCAATGCCAGCGTCGAGGCCGGTGTGCCGCGCTGGCTGCGTGGCAAGAAGCAGGGCTGGGTGACCGCCGAGTACGGCATGCTGCCGCGGGCCACGCATACCCGGGGTGGTCGCGAGGCCAGCCGCGGCAAGCAGGGCGGACGCACGGTGGAGATTCAGCGCTTGATCGGCCGCTCGCTGCGGGCCTCGATCAACCTCAAAAAACTCGGTGAGTACACCATCACCGTGGACTGCGATGTCATCCAGGCCGACGGCGGCACCCGCACCGCGGCCATCACCGGCGGCTGTGTGGCGCTGGTGGACGCCGTTCGCTATCTGCAGCGCGAGAAGCTGATCAAGGGCGATCCCTTCCACCAGCTGATCAGTTCGGTGTCGGTGGGCATCTACCAGGGGACGCCGGTGGTCGACCTGGATTATCCGGAGGACAGCCGTGCCGGTACCGACATGAACGTGGTGATGGCGGAGAACGGTGAGTTGATCGAGGTGCAGGGCACTGCCGAATCGGGCACCTACAGCCGTGCCGAACTCAATGCCATGCTCGATCTCGCCGAGAAGGCCGGCGGTGAGCTGTTCGACCATCAGCGTGAGGCGCTGGGCATCCGCGACTGAGTATTCGAGATGGGGTGATCCCCGCACTTGGTGGGAATGCTGATTTATGTCGCGAGCGAAGATAGGCTGGCTGCCGCCGGAGCACAGCAACCGGAGGTGACAGTTTGCTCAATGAGGATTGCGCGCACCGCCGGCGGTCAGGATATCGAGCGCAGCAATAAATCAGTGTTCCCTTGGCGCAACACGCCGGCCCATGGCCGGCGTGTTGCATCGCGCCGAAGCGCGATGGCGACGTAGGGAGGCGCGTCAGAGGGTCAGGTCGTACTCGATGATCAGCGGCGCGTACTCGGAGAAGGTGGCGTCGTAGTCGATCCAGGCATCCACCACATGGCGGCGGAAGTTGGGGCCGACGATCTGATAGTCGATGCGCCAGCCCTCCTGGCGCTCCCGCGGCTGATCCTGGTCCAGCGCCGGCCACCAGGTGTATTCACCGGCATCGCGGTTGATCTCGCGGAAGGTGTCGATGAAACCTGTCGGGCCGAAGACCTGATCCATCCAGGCGCGTTCCTCGGGCTTGAAGCCCGGTGTGGTCTGGTTGTCCGCCCAGTTCTCCAGGTCGATGGTCTTGTGGGCGATGTGCCAGGTACCGCAGATGATGTACTCGCGGCGCTTGCGAGCCATCTTGGTCAGGTACTCCTGATACTGTGCCATGAAGTTCTGCTTGGCGGCGGGGTCGCTGCCGTCGGGCATCAGGAAGGAGGCGATGCTGAAGCGGTCGTAGTCGGCCTGCAAGAAGCGCGCTTCATGGTCGCACTGGGGAAAGCCCAGGCCGTACATGATCGCCTTGGGAATCTTGCGGCAGTAAAGGCCGACACCGGAGAAACCGTCCTGCTCGGCGTCGAGGAAATAGCCCTCGTAGCCTTCCGGAAAGAGGATGCTGTCGTCGAGCTCGAAACTCTTGGCCTTGAGGTTCTGCACGCAGACGACGTCGGCGTCCTGGTTGGCCAGCCAGTCGAGAAAGCCTCGACCGACCGCCTCGCGAATGCCGTTGACATTGATGGTGGCGATTTTCATACATGGTCCCTTTTGCGTCGCGCGTGTATGATACCCGACGTTTCGACGTTTGGGTAAATGGCATCGGTCCATGAACGTGATAGGAGGCCCCGTGGCGGATCATCGAGTCGCATCGTCCCTGCAACCGTATCAACAGGCGTTCATCGCGTTCGCCATCGAGCAGGGCGTGCTGCGCTTCGGCGAGTTCACCCTCAAGTCCGGTCGGGTCAGCCCCTATTTCTTCAACGCCGGTCTGTTCAAGTCCGGTGCCGCCCTGGCCCAACTGGGCCGTTTCTACGCCCAGGCCATCGCCGACAGTGGGCTGGAGGCCGATGTCCTGTTCGGCCCTGCCTACAAGGGTATCCCATTGGCGGCGACTACCGCCGTGGCGCTGGCCGATCATCATGACCGCGACTTGCCCTATGCGTTCAATCGAAAGGAAGCGAAGGCGCATGGCGAGGGCGGTAATATCGTCGGCGCCGAGCTCGCCGGCCGCATCCTGATCGTCGACGATGTCATCACCGCCGGCACCGCCATCCGCGAGGTGATGGGCCTGATCGAGAACGCCGGTGCCGAGGCGGCCGGTGTCGTGGTGGCGCTGGATCGCCAGGAGCGCGGCGGTGATGACGGCGATGCCCGCAGCGCCATCCAGCAGGTCGAAGCGGCCTACGATATGCCGGTGGTCAGTATCGTCAACCTGGACATGGTGCTCGAATATCTCGAAGTCCACGCCGGCGAGGCGCTGCGGGGCCATGCCGAGGCCATCCGCGATTACCGTGATCGCTACGGCGTGACCGCCAGCTGAACGAGGTTGCCTTGCCTCGTCGGTGTTCGACCCAGGTAGCCGACTATGCTCGATGTGGTGCTCTTCCAGCCCGAGATTCCGCCCAATACGGGCAACCTGATCAGGCTGTGCGCCAACACCGGATTCCGCTTGCACCTGATCGAGCCGCTCGGCTTCGAACTCGATGACAAGCGCCTGCGTCGCGCCGGGCTCGATTATCACGAGTGGGCCAGGGTCCGTGTGCATTCTGACTGGGAAGCCTTCATCGAATCGGTCTCGCCCCGGCGGGTCTTCGCCGTCTCCACACGCGGTCGCACCGGCTATCATGAGCCGGCCTATGGTCCGGGTGATGCCCTGGTGTTCGGCCCCGAAACCCGCGGCCTGCCCCAGGCGATGCTCGATGCCCTCCCCGAGGCACAGCGGCTGCGCATCCCCATGCTCTCCGAGAGCCGCAGCCTGAACCTCTCCAACGCCTGCGCCATCCTGGTCTATGAGGCGTGGCGACAGCTCGATTTCGAGGGCGCCCTGGCGCCCTCGACCGGGGGCGCACCATGACGACCAGCATTGCCAGCCGCATCGCCAAGCTCAACCCCAGCCAGCGCGAGGCCGTGAAGGCCATCGACGGGCCCTGCCTGGTGCTGGCGGGCGCCGGTTCCGGCAAGACCAGCGTGATCACCACCAAGATCGCCTACCTGGTGCAGGAGTGCGGCATGAGTGCTCGGCGCATCGCGGCGGTGACCTTCACCAACAAGGCGGCCCGGGAGATGAAGGAGCGGGTGGGGCAGATGCTCAAGGGCAAGGAAGCCCACGGGCTGCGTGTCTCCACTTTCCACACCCTGGGGCTCAACATCATCCGCGGCGAACTCAAGGCACTGGGGTATAAGCCAGGGTTCTCGCTGTTCGACCCCGAAGACGCCAAGGCCTTGCTGCGCGACCTGATGAACAAGGACGCCCAGGTCGATGCCGATCAGATCAATCGGGTCCAGTCGGTGATCTCGAACTGGAAGAACGATCTGGTGCTGCCCGGGCAGGCGTTGTCCCATGCCGCCGATGAGGACGAGCTGTTCGCGGCACGGGTCTACGAGGCCTACGTTCGCCATCTCAAGGCCTATAACGCCGTCGATTTCGACGATCTGATCCTGCTGCCGGTGACCCTGCTGCGTGACGATCCCGAGGCACTGGCGCGCTGGCGGCGCAAGATCCACTACATGCTGGTGGACGAGTACCAGGACACCAACGTCAGCCAGTACCAGCTGGTGCGCATGCTGATGGGGGAGCGGCAAACCTTCACCGTGGTCGGCGACGACGACCAGTCGATCTATGCCTGGCGCGGGGCGCGGCCCGAAAATCTGGTGACCCTGGGCGAGGACTTCCCGCGTCTCAATGTCATCAAGCTCGAGCAGAACTACCGCTCCACCGGGACCATCCTGCGTGCCGCCAACACCCTGATCAGCAACAACCCCCACGTCTACGAGAAGACCCTGTGGTCGAACATGGGGCAGGGAGAGCCGATCCGTGTGGTGGTCAACCGTCACGAGGAAGCGGAAGCCGAGCGGGTGGCCAGCGAGATCCTCACCCGGCGCATCAAGGAGCGTGCCGAATGGCGCGACTTCGCGGTGCTCTATCGCGGCAACTTCCAGGCGCGGCTGCTGGAGCTCAAGCTGCAGCACTACCAGATTCCCTACAAGCTCTCCGGCGGGACGTCCTTCTTCTCGCGCAACGAGATCAAGGACGCCATGGCCTACCTGAGGCTGTTGATCAACCCGGCCGACGACAACGCCTTCCTGCGTATCGTCAATGTGCCGCGTCGGGAGATCGGCCCTGGCACCCTGGAAAAGCTGGCCAACTACGCCACCGACCGAGGCGCATCGCTGTTCGCCGCCTGCCATGAGATGGGGCTGGCCGAGCAGTTGCCGGCGCGGGCGGTCGAGCGCCTGGGGCGTTTCACGCACTTCATCGACGGCGTTCGACGTCGCATGGATGGTGGCGATGCCATCGCCGCCATTCGCGGGATGCTGCACGAGATGGACTACGAGGCCTGGCTCTACCAGAACGCCAGCGCGCCGACCATCGCCGAGCGACGCATGGCCAACGTCTGGACCCTGGTCGACCAGCTTGAGAAATCGATGCGGGCCGATCCCGACGAGGAAAGTCCCAGCACCGATACCGAAACCGACGATGTGGAAGCGGCGATCTCGCGGCTGGTGCTGCGCGATATTCTCGAGCAACAGGCCGAGGAGGACGACTCCGACCGCGTTCAGCTGCTCACCATGCACGCCTCCAAGGGGCTCGAGTTCCCGCATGTCTACCTGATGGGGCTCGAGGAGGAACTGCTGCCGCACCGCAATGCCATCGAAGTGGGCACCGTGGAGGAGGAGCGCCGCCTGGCGTATGTGGGCATCACCCGAGCGCGACGCACCTTGACGCTGACGCTGGCCCGACAGCGCAAGGCGTATGGTGAGCTGATGGACTGCACGCCCAGTCGTTTCCTCGACGAGTTGCCCGAGGATGCGCTGGAATGGGAAGGTCGGGCCGGCCGGGAAGACCCGGAGAAAAAACAGGCCCGCGGCCAGGATGCCCTGGCGGGGATTCGCTCGCTGTTGGGTTGAGGGCGACTGACAGAACGCTCAGCGAGGGCCTGCCCTCGGACAAGCCCTCTCCACTGTGCAGTGCCCAGGGCACTTCTCGTGACGATGTGCTCGGCTATTGCGACTCTTCGAGCAGATAGTCGACGGCCGCCTTGACCTCGGCGTCGGAGAGGCTGGGGTCGCCCCCCTTGGGCGGCATGGCATTGAAGCCGTCGATGACATGGGTATAGAGCGTATCGGTCCCCTTCTCCAGGCGGGTCGACCAGGCTTCGGTATCGCCTATCTTCGGGGCATTGGCCACGCCCGTATTGTGGCAGGCCATGCAAACGGCGTCATAGATGGCCTGGCCATCGGCGTCTCCGCCCCCGTTCGATGAGCCCGCTGCACCGCCTCCGGCGGATGCTGTGCTGGTACCGCAATCCTGTCCCTGGAGGCAAAGTTCCCCCACCGGTGCCAGGCGCTTGGCGATGGCTTCGTGACTCGAGTCTTCCTGGGCGAAGGTCAGGCCCGTCAGGCCGAGGGTGGCCAGGCACCCCACGATCAACTTGCTGGAATTCACTGTGCCACCTCTCTTGTTATTGGACGGCATTGCCGGACGGCGTCACGGTTGGCATTCAGGTCGCGCGAAGCGAGCCCGAACCGCCATGCGATGGTGGTCAGTATAACCAGCATCGGCAAAAGCGGAAAAACGCGTCGATACCGAGACGCATAGCGCCCGCCCGGGTGGACAGCCGACAGGCGGCAAGGTAGGATAATGCCCGCCTCAGCGCAATCGCTGACTGACATCAAGCAGTGTCGGCGAGAGTTGGAAAATTCGCGCCCTTAGCTCAGCTGGATAGAGCGTCGCCCTCCGGAGGCGAAGGTCAAAGGTTCGAATCCTTTAGGGCGCGCCAGAATTGCAGTAAAAACGGTCACCTGGCTCTTGTCAGCGGTGGCCGTTTTTCGTTACGGCCCACAGCGCCCGTAATCGTCCTCGAAGCGCAGGATGTCGTCCTCGCCCAGGTAGTCACCGCTCTGTACCTCGATCATCACCAGGGGGACGAGGCCCGGGTTCTCGAGGCGGTGCCGGTGACCCGCGGGAATGTAAGTGGATTCGTTGGTGCGCAACAGCGCGTCCTCGTTCTCATTGATCACCCTGGCGGTACCGCTGACCACGATCCAGTGCTCATTGCGGTGGTAGTGCATCTGCAGGGATAGTGAGGCGCCGGGTTTGACTTCGATGCGCTTGATCTTGAAGCGGTTCCCTTCTTCCAGCACCGTATAGGTGCCCCAGGGACGATGCACCTTGCCATGGTGCCGTTGCCACCCCTTGTCCCTTGCCTCGAGGCGCTCGGTGATTGTCTTCACGTCCTGGCAGCGGTCCTTGTGGGCGACCAGCAACGCATCGGGCGTATCCACGATCACCAGGTCCCGCACGCCGAGAGTGGCGGTCAGGCCATGCCGGCTGTGGATATAACAGTTTCGTGTATCCTCCAGTTCTGCATCGCCCAGTACGCTGTTGCCTTGCTCATCGGGTTCCACGAGATCGGCCATGGCCTGCCAGGAACCGATATCGCGCCAGCCCGGTTCGCAAGGCACCACGGCCACCCGGGAGGATTTCTCCATGAGGGCGCGATCGATCGATTCCCCCACCACGGCGTCAAAATACCCGGCATCCAGATGCGCCAGGCTGTGAGCCTCACCCTCGCTGCGGCGTGCCGACTCCAGAGCCGCTTGCGTTGCCTGGAGCAGCGCCGGGGCATGCGTGCCCAGTTCCCCCAGCAGGCTGTCGACCCGAAAGCAGAACATGCCCGAATTCCACAAGTGTCGGCCGCCGGCCAGGTAGTGTTCGGCCGTTGCGCGATCGGGTTTCTCGATGAAGCGCACGACCTCGAGGGCCGTGTCAGCGGTCGAGGGCAGGGGTTCTCCCTTCTCGATGTAACCGAAGCCGGTTTCCGCCCGTGTCGGCTGGATACCGAAGGTCACCAGACGACCCTGCGCAGCGGCCTCCATGGCATTGTCGACCGCGCGACGGAAGGCGGCCTCGTCCTGCACCAGGTGGTCGGCCGGCAGCACCAGCATCCGGGCGTCGTCGCCGTAGCGGTATTGCAGTTCCAGTGCCGCGCTGCAAATGGCGGGAGCGGTATTGCGGCCGAAGGGCTCCAGCAGATAGTGCAGGGGCTGGCGAGGCGATAGCGCCCGGTACTCCTCGTCGGTACGAAAGAACAACTCGCGATGGGTAACCGTGGTGACGCTCTCCACCGGACCGGCGGACTGCCCCCTGAGGAAGGTTTTCTGCAGCAGCGAAGCATCGCCGTCCACCTTGAGAAAGGGCTTGGGATAGGCCTCTCGGGAGAGAGGCCATAGGCGCGAGCCGGTTCCCCCGGCGATGATGACGATATGCATGTAGGGACCCTTTGGCGGACGCCTGACTCCAAGCGGCACTGTATCGCCCTGTCGGCAAGCGGGCCAGCCGGGCATCATTCGGCGTGTCTCGATCCATCGAGGCCCGGGCCTCGGGGTGTGTCCATCACTCCGGTTGCCGTATGGCCTCGAACTCCAGTCTCACCGCCACCGTATCGCCCACCAGGCCGTTGTCCACTGCGTAGTCCATGCCCCATTCGCTGCGGTTCAGCTCGGTGGTGGCCGAGATGCCCAGGGTGTGCTTTTCATGCCCGAAGGGGTAGCGATCCGCCTTGTTGAGCCGCACGTCGAGCGTCACCGGGCGCGTCTCGCCGAGCAGCGTCAGGTTTCCGGTCAGGGTGCCGCGATTGTCCTCGACCCCGGTGAGCTCGTCGGCCACGAATTCGATGGTGGGGTAGCGGTCGACGTCCAGGAAATCATCGTCCTTGACGTGCTCGTCGCGGCGTTGGTGGTTGGTAAAGAGGCTGTCGGCCTGGATGGTGGCCGAGCCCGACGCCAGCGTCTGGCGCTGCTCGTCATAGACGAACTCGCCCTCGGCCTCGAGAAACAGGCCGATCACGTCGGCATAGTCGACGTGATCCACGGAAAAACTCACCGAGAAATGTGCTGGATCGATGTGGTAGGTCCGTGGTTCCGCCGCGCCGAGGGTAGGCAGAGCGAGCATCGTGGGGACCAGCAGCCAGAGCAGGGCCCTCTTGAAGGGAGTGACGATCGTGGCAGGGGACGGTGTTCGTATGGAAATTCGCATGGGAGGCCTCCTCATGGATGTATCAAGGGCAGCGCTGCCGTTGCCATAGCCAGTGAATGTCGCGCAGAAAAGAGGCACTCAGCAGGGTCAGGGCAAGGGCCAGCAGGAACGGGGTCATCAGGGGACTGGCGAAAGGGCTGCAGGCGACGAGCAGGGCGCCGACCTGTATCACGCAGATCGCCTTGCGTCGCCGGCTCTCCGGCAGGGGAGCGGCCAGCCAGGGCCACAGCCTGCCCGAGACGACAAAGACGTAGCGCATGCCGCCGAGCATCAGTACCCAGGGCCCCGCCTTGTCGTGGGTGATCAAGGCGATGCACAGCAGCAGGATCAGAAAGGCATCCAGCTCCATGTCGAAGCGTGCACCGAAGTGCGTCAGGGTGTGCGTGCGACGGGCCACCCAGCCGTCCAGCCCATCGAGCAGGAGGGCGAGCAGGGCGAGAGCGCTCAGCGGCCATAGCGTCTCGGCCTCGGCGCCGGGCCGGAACAGGGGGGCCAGGGCCATGCCGGCCAGGGCGGTAATGAGGGCGCCGCGCAGCAGCGTGACGCGATTGGCCCAGCCGAAGCCGCGCAGCTCGCGTGTCCAGGCGGCGATGACGAGCGCGCTGAGCGCGAGATGCGCCACGAGTGCCGCTCCCAGCGCACCGGGTGCCTCGTGGCTCGGCCAGAGCGCCAGGCTGATGCCCACCGCCAGCGCCAGGCCCATGGCGAGATCCGGCCAGATTCGCCGCGTGTCGGCTCCCTGTTCGATGCGCATGCCGCGACTCTCCTTGCACCAGTCTTGTACGTCGCGGCCATCATCTGCGGTGTGTCTCATCACGCTATGCGGCTCCTGAGCGTTGAACGCCTACCCTGTTGAGTGTGGCAATGAATGAGCCGATGCGCTATTCCTGTGCGTAGATCTTGTACATGATCTGTATAGTTTTGGTCCAAGCCTGTGAGAGGATGGAAATCAGCAGGCCGAATCGGTCGAATCGAGCAGAGAGGCGAGGGAATCCATGGCAGTGATGCAGGCCAGGGCATTCTGGCGAGTCCCGGGGCCGCGAGGCGAACTGCGGCAGGAATCACTGGCCGAGCCCGGTGAGGGCGAGGTGCTGGTCGAGTCGCGATTCAGCGCGATCAGCCGCGGGACGGAATCGCTGGTGTTCCATGGCCGGATACCCGATTCCGAATATCAGCGGATGCGCGCGCCTTTCCAGCAAGGCGAGTTCAATGACACGCTCAAGTACGGCTATGCGAACGTGGGACGGGTATTGAAGGGGCCGTCGTCTCTGCTGGGGCGCGATGTGTTCTGCCTCTTTCCTCATCAGGATCGCTATGTGGTCCCCGAAGCGGCGGTCCTGCCCTTGCCCGACGGGGTGCCGGCGCGTCGGGGCGTGCTCGGCGCCAACATGGAGACGGCCGTCAATGCGCTCTGGGATGCGGCGCCGGTCGTCGGTGATCGCATCGGCGTGATCGGTGCCGGGGTGGTGGGGGTCCTGGTTGCTGCCCTGGCGGCCGATATTCCGGGCGCCGACGTCACCCTGGTGGACATCAACCCGGCGCGTGCGCGGCTGGCCCGGCGGCTCGGGGTGAGGTTCCGCCTGCCGGACGACGCACCGGAAAACTGCGACCTGGTCTTTCACACCAGCGGCAGCGCCGCGGGCCTGCGTCAGGCCCTGGTCCTGGCCGGCAATGAGGCGCGGGTCATCGAGATGAGCTGGTACGGCACGCGCGATGTCGAACTCCCGCTGGGCCAGGCCTTTCACTCCCGGCGGCTCTCGCTGCTGGCCTCCCAGGTCGGCCACCCGCGCGCCGACCGTGCCGCCAGGTGGGGAGGCCAGCGTCGCCTGGCACTGGCCCTGGGGCTGCTCGCCGATCCGCGCTTCGAGGCGTTGCTGGAACCTTCCTGTGCGTTCGAGGATCTGCCATGGGTAATGGCGAGCGTCACTTCACCGCAAAGCGAGACCCTCTGCCAGGTCGTGCGCTACGGCACCCAAGATGAAGACGATGGCCATTCCGAAAGGAGCGCTTGATGTTCAGCCTGACCGTACGCGATCACATGATGATCGCTCACAGCTTTCATGGCGACGTATTCGGGCCGGCACGAAAGCTTCATGGCGCCACCTATGTGGTGGATGTCAGCTTTTTTCGACCGACGCTCGACGAGCACGACCTGGTGGTGGATATCGGGCTCGCCAGCGAGACGCTGAGCACCGTGTTGAAGGAGTTCACCCTGTCCAATCTGGACGATCATGAGGCGTTTCAAGGGCGCAATACCACGACCGAGTTCATGGCGCAGGCGGTCTTTCAGCGCATGGCATGGGCCATCACGGACGGGCGCCTGGGCGAGGGGGCCAAGGGGTTGAGTGCCATGAAGGTGACGCTCCATGAATCGCATATCGCCTGGGCCAGCTACGAGGGATCCCTCGAGTGGGAGGCGTGAGCCTTTCCAGCGCGCCTCGGCTGGCCGTCATCGTGCCCGGGCCGCTGCGCCAGGCGACGGGCGGCTATCGTTATGATGCCCGTATCGTCGACGGGCTGCGGGCAATCGGCTGGGACGTTGCCGTCGACGAGCTCGAGGGGACCTTTCCCGAGGGTGACCGACCGGCCCGGGAGGCCCTGCAGACGGCCCTCGATGCGCGGCAGGATGGCGACGAGGTCGTGATCGACGGCCTCGCCCTGGGCAATCTGGGGGACGTGGTGACACCGCATCTCGGGCGACTGCGTATCACGGCCCTGGTGCATCATCCGCTCGGCGACGAAGCCGGCCTCGACGAGGCGGCGCGTCGGCGCCTGCATGTGCGCGAGATCGACGTGCTGGAGCGAGTGCACCGCCTTGTCGTGACGAGCCGTTTCACCGCGCGTCGCCTCGTCGAGCTGGGCGTCACCCGTACGCCCATCGAGGTGGTGGAGCCCGGTGTGGCGCCGGCTCCCCTGGCTCGAGGCGCCTGGCCGTCGAGGGCCGCCGAGGCCCCGAGGTTGCTGTGCGTGGCAACGCTGACCCCGCGCAAGGGCCATCGGGTCATGCTGGAAGCGTTGGCGATGCTGCGCCATCGCCCCTGGCGGCTCGAATGCGTCGGCGATGATCGTCGCGCGCCCGAGGAAAGCCAGGCAATCCGGCGGGACATCATGGCGCTCGGCCTGCAGAACAGAGTGAGCGTGGCAGGGTGCGTGAACGAGACGGCGCTGGCGCGATGTTACCACGAGGCAGACCTGGTGCTGGTGCCGTCGTTCTACGAAGGCTATGGCATGGTCGTGACGGAGGCGCTGGCCCGGGGGCTGCCGCTGGTCTCGACCCTCGGCGGGGCATTGCGCGATACGGTTCCCCCGGAGGCCGCCTGGCGTGTCGAGCCCGGCCGCAGCGAGGCCTTTGCTGCGGCCATCGCGCAATGGTGGTCGAGCGAGGAGCGAGACGCCAAGCGGCGCGGTGCGGCCCACGGCCGGCTGGCGCTGGCTGGCTGGGAGCGGACGGTGGAACGCTTTGCCGACAGCCTTGCCGGCTCGCCCGGGGTGCCGGCGGGAGTCGTCGATGAGCGATGATGCCCTCTTTGCCGCGTCATGGCTGGCGCTTCGCGAGCCCGTCGATGCACGTTCCCGTGCCGAGCGACTCAACGGGATGGCGGCGGCCTGGCTGGCGGAGCGCCGGGCCGCGACTCGGCGGCCGCTGAAGGTGCTCGACCTCGGGGCGGGGAGCGGCAGCAACCTGCGCTATCTCGGCTCCCGCCTGGCGATGCCTCAACACTGGACGCTGATCGACCAGGATGCGGCGCTGCTGGATATCGCGATGGCGGAGGCCGCGCCATGCGAGGCGGAGGCACGCTGCGTCGACATGGGCCGTTGGCGGCGCCGCCCCGACGAGCTGGCGGCATGGCTCGACGGAACGGATCTGCTGACCGCGTCGGCATTGCTCGACCTGATGTCGCATCCCTGGGTCACGATGCTGGCGGAGGCCGCGAGCCGGCACCGGGTCGCGGTGCTGTTGGCATTGAGCGTGAACGGGGACTGGCGGCTGGACACCCAAAGCCCCGCCTCCCGGGAATGGACGCGCGAGGATCAATGGGTTCGCCATGTCTATCGCGACCATCAGGCCACCGACAAGGGCGTGGGGCAGGCACTGGGCGGACAGGCGCCGGCCGTGATGGCGTCGGCGCTGGAGGCATGCGGCTATCGGCTGTACCTGGCCGACAGCCCCTGGGTACTGCAGGGGCTCGATGATCGGGCTCTCGGCGAAGCACTGCTCGACGGCTGGCGCTCGGCCGCATGCGAGCAGGCGCCCGAGGCCGCCGATGCCATCCGGGACTGGCATGCGGCGCGGCTGTCGTGCTGGCGTCGGGGAGAACTGACGATACGGGTCGGGCATCGGGATCTGTTGGCCCTGCCGGGATCCACCATGCCCACCGGGACGGCGCGCCGATGATCCGGGGCCTGTCATGGGCGGCGCTCGGGGCGCGCTGGGCCATCGTGCTGGCGGCGGTCGCGCTGGTCTATCACCTCGTCGATGGTGACCGGGTCGGCGTGCGGTTCGATGATGTCCAGTTCGTCTGGGTCGCGGCGGGACTGGCGATCTCCGTGCCCCAGGTGGCCATGTCCGCCTGGCGCTGGTGGTACACCTTGCGTTGCCTGGGGCTGCGCATGGGCGGTTGGCAGGCCCTTCAGGAGTACTATCTGGCGACCTTTCTCAACCAGGTCCTTCCGGGTGGCATGGCAGGCGATGCGACCCGTGCCTGGCGTCACGCCCGACAGGCGGGGCCGGCCTGGGGCGATCGGCGCCGTCAGCAGGCGCTTCGGGCGGTGTTCATCGAACGGATCTCGGGGCAGGTCGCGCTGGCCATGCTGGTGGTGGCGAGTCTGGGGCTGCTGCCGTCATGGCAACCCTGGCGAAGCCAGCTGGCGATCTCTGCCGGTGGCCTCGGCTGGGCCGTCGTCGTGGTGTGCGTCGTCGTCGGTGGTGGCCTGCTGGTCTGGCGCTCCGGCGCCGGGCTGCCGTGGGAGCGGCCATGGCCCGCCATCGTTGCCGGGGCGTGGCAGGATCTTCGGCGCAGCTTGCTGGCTCCCCGGCCATTGAGCCTCCACCTCCTGGTCTCGAGCGCCACGGTACTCAGCTATGGCCTGGTGATGGTCTGCGCCGCGCGTGCCATCGGGATAGCGACACCGACGAGCACCCTGCTGGCGTTGGCCCCCTTGCTGTTGCTGGCCATGGCAATGCCGCTGAGTCTCGCCGGCTGGGGGTGGCGGGAAGGCGCCGCGGCCCTGGTCTGGCCGTTGGTCGGCCTGTCCAGCTCCGATGGCGTGGCAGTGTCGCTGGCGTACGGGTTGCTGGTGCTGCTGTCGAGCCTGCCCGGTGCCCTGGTGCTGCTGGTCGTGGTCATGATGCCGCGGACCGATCGACCTCCAGGTGCCGACTCTCCGGCCTTCTCATCGTTCCCCGCGAAGCGCGAGGTCGAAGAGGGTGTCGGTTCCCAGCGAAAAGCGGCGGCAGGTTGGGCGTCGCGCGTCGTCCAGGGTATCGATGGGCGGCAGGTTCAGGCCGGCCCTGCCCGAGCCGATCAACAATGGGGCGACGAGCAGGTGCAGGCGGTCCAGGGCATCCGCCGCCAGAAAGTGCGACAGGGTGGTACTGCCGCCCTCGACCAGGACGCGTCGATATCCCGCCTCGCGCAACCGGACGATGACCGCCCGGGCCAGGGCGTCATCGGGAGCGACGGCCAGTTCCTCTCGTTGCAGGTGCGTCGCACCGCCATCGGAGAGAGCGCCGGGCGCCACCAGATGAAGGGTTCGGGCCTCGCCATCGGTGAACAGACGATGATGCTCGGCGAGTCGCCCCTTGGGGTCGATCACCACGCGCAGCGGATGGGGGCCCGGGACATGCCGCACGGTCAACGCCGGGTCGTCCGCGGCGACGGTTCCGGCGCCGACCACCACGGCGTCGGCCAGGGCCCGCAAGCGATGCAGATGCGTGCGCGCTGCGATGCCGTTGATGTAGTGGGAATGCCCGGTCCGAGTCGCGATGCGTCCATCCAGGCTCTGCCCCAGTTGGCCGATGATGCAGCCCTCCGGGGCACACAGGATGGGCAGCAGGGCATCGAGCAGGTCGGCACTGTCGGCATCGAGTTCGGGGTCGGCGCGCCAGGTCGCGTCGCCCGTCATCGTCAGGCGGCCCGGGGCGAGATCCACGGCCAGGGGACCCGACGACCAGTCGTGATCGCGCGCGCTCAGCAGGGCCTGCCAGCAGGCGTCGATACGAGGCGTGGAACAGGGCATGGGGGCTCCTTCCGAGGGGACCGAATCATCATGCGGGGATCGCCCGCCAAGGACAACCGGGCCAGTACGACAGCGAGAGGATAGCGTCATGTATCAGCTGGAAAGAGCCATCTTCGATCTACGGCGAGGCGTGCCCGTGCTGCTGACCGCCGCCGAGGGTGACCGTCTGGTGCGCCCCGTCGAGGGCCATCATGAGGGTGAGCTGTCGACCCTGCTCGAGCGCTGTGGCGAGGGACCGAGGCTGGTGGTCACGCGCCATCGCCTGGAAGCATCGGGGCTCGAGGCCCCGAGCGATACGGTATCGCTGGTACTGACCGAGTCCGGCGAGCGCCTGGATCCTGGGCGTGATGAGCTGCCAGCCCATGACGCAGCGGTACCCGCGACATCGGCGGAATGCGTCGCCCTGGACATGATGCGCCGGGGCCTGCTGGTGCCGGCGGCCGTGGTCGCCGCTCCTCGCCACGGGCGCCGTGATGAGATCGCCCGGTTGGTGGCATCCGGCACGCTGCTGACGCTCGATGCCACCGAAGCGCAGCGGACGCTGGGCCGGCTGAGTCATGAGGTGGTACGGGTCAGCGACGCGTCGGTGCCTCTGGCCGATGCCGAGGTCACCCGGTTCATCCTGTTCCGCGAGGCGGATGGCATGCGTGAGCACCTGGCGATCGTCATCGGCCAACCCGACGACTGGCCCGAGGCGGTGCCGATCCGCCTGCACTCGGCGTGCCTGACCGGGGACCTGTTCGCCAGCCTGCTCTGTGATTGCGGCGAGCAGCTGCGCAATGCGGTGACCGGCATTCGCGAGCTGGGCGGTGGGGTGTTGCTGTACCTGGACCAGGAGGGACGGGGCATCGGACTGGCCAACAAGCTGCGTGCCATCGGGTTGCAGGACACCGGACTGGATACCCTGGATGCGGATGGCTGCCTGGGCTTCGGTCATGACGAACGTCGTTACGGGGCGGCCGTGGCCATGCTTCAGGACCTGGGGATCGGGCGTGTCCAGTTGCTGACCAACAACCCGCGCAAGATGGCGGCGTTGATGGAGGCCGGCATCGAGGTGACGAAGCGCCAGGGCATCTATGGGCGGGTCACCCCGCAGAATCGGGCCTATCTCGCCGCCAAGGCCGGTCGTGCCGGACATTGGCTCGAACATATCCTCGATCAGGACGATTCGGCGTGAAAGCCCGTGATATCGAGCCGTGCCGTGTCATCGAGGACCTCCGCCAGGGCTCGGCCGAAGTGAGACACCAGCTGTTGCCCGAGCGCGTCGGTGGCCAGGGCGGCATTGCCCACCACGCCACCGGGATGGAGGTCCTGTGCCAGCCAGGCGAAGGAGGCGTCGCCTTCGGGCCCGAGACGCGCCTGGCGGGCGGCCAATCGTTCGCCCACGGAAGGCGGGTGACCGAGGGCGTCTCGTCGCACCCGATCGGGGTGGAGGTGCAGCATCATCGCCGTTTCCAGTGCCCCGCCGTGCAACCCGTGGATCAGCTCCTCCCGGGGCAGACAGCCATCCGGCGGGGCGAGCGTCATGTAGGGGGCCTTGACCACCAGCATGCCGTGACGTCGACGCAGCGTCAGGGCGGCCTGCTGCATGATGGCCTGGTTGCCGCCATGGCTGTTGATCAGCATCAGGCGCCGAATGCCGCTCCGTGCGAGGCTGTCGCCCACCGCCTCGAGGGTGGCCTGGGCCACCGGCGCGGGCAGCGACAGCGTGCCCGGGAAGTCGCGGTGCTCCTCGCTGGCGCCCACGCTCAGGGGCGGCAGGACGAACACCGAACGGTCGGGCGCGACGTGACGCAGCGTCTCGTCGAGCAGCCCCTCGCCGATATCCAGGTCCGTCGACAGCGGCAGGTGAGCGCCGTGCTGTTCGATGGCACCGA
This sequence comes from Halomonas elongata, assembly GCF_029081005.1. Taxonomy (GTDB): domain Bacteria; phylum Pseudomonadota; class Gammaproteobacteria; order Pseudomonadales; family Halomonadaceae; genus Halomonas; species Halomonas elongata_B. The sequence continues at coordinate 40,509 of NZ_JAJQTQ010000009.1, forward strand.
GTACCATCACGGCAACACTGTCGGTTCTCGTCAGGGAGGGCACATCGGGGGCATGGAGCGATGTCCAGTGATGGATGGCCATGGCGGTCGCAACTCCCTTGGCGGTGGTCGTGAATGCCGACTTTACGCGCCGGGAGTGGGCCGTGGCGAGGTGCATCAGGCATGAAATGGCTGGGTGTCGTGGTGATGCTGTGGCTGCTGGCGCGTCTTGGCGGCCTGCTGATGCTGGTGGTCATGGCCGGCGGGGATGGCGTTGGGCCGGGCGTCGAGTGGTTGCTGCGCGTACCCCTGGATGTGGTCCTGCTGGCGGTGCTGCTGCTCTGGTTGCCGCCGCGGCGAGTCGTGCTGGTCAGCATTGCGGCCATGCTGATGCTGGCGGTGACCCTGAGTCTTGCCGAAGGAGCCACATTCGCCATCTTCGGACGTGAGCTGAATGTCTGGCTGGACGCCTCCCTGTTGTCGGCGGGCTATCAGCTGTTGACCTCCAACCTGGGCAATCTGCCGGCACTGTTGGTCGTGGCCGTGATGGTGTCGGGGTTGGCGGGGCTCGTCTGGGTCGTGTCACGGGGGCTGGGTGGGGCTTGTGCCGCGAGTGCGCGGACTCCCCGCTTGCGCCGACTCTGGCTCTCCGTCGGCATGATGGGCCTGGCGGGTGTCTCGCTGGGCGCGGGCTACCTGCGCGACGCTCCTCGCCCGGGAATCGATTTTCCCCTGGCATCCGTCGTGGTCGAGCAGGCCGAGCAACTGCCTCGAACCCTCGCGGCGCGACGGCGCTTCGAGCAGCGCCAGCGCCGTCAGCAGCCGGAGGTAACGCCCCTGCCGGGGTTGCAGGGGCGAGACGTGGTGCTGATCTTCATCGAGTCCTACGGCATGTCGTTGCTCGAGGAGGACGCGGCCTCGTTGCGGGATACCCTGAAACAGGCATCGTACTCGCTGGCCGACCAGGGCATCGCCAGCGTTTCCGGACGCTTGCGTTCGCCCGTGCGGGGCGGGCAGTCCTGGCTGGCCCATGCCAGCGTGCTCAGCGGGCTGACCATCGATGATGGCCTGGACTACCGGCTGTTGTTGAAGAGTCGGCGAGGCTCCATGGTGCAGGATTTCGCCGCGACGGGGCACCATACCCTGGCGCTGATGCCGGCGATTACCCAGGCCTGGCCGGAAGGCCGGGCCTATGGTTTCGATACTCTGGTCGATGCCGGGGGCATGGGCTATGCGGGGCCTTCGCTGCACTGGGTCACCATGCCCGATCAGTACAGTCTGAAGACGCTGGCGACACGCTGGCTCGACAGTCAGGATGCGCCCGTCTTCGCCCAGGTGGCGCTGATCAGTAGCCATGCTCCCTGGACGCCGATCCTGCCCGTGCGCGACTGGGCGGCCATCGGCGATGGCAGTGGCTTTCGGCGCTGGGCGGACGCGGGGCCCGAGCCCGAGGTCCTGTGGCGGGATATGGACGAGGTGCGGCGTCATTACGCCGAAGCGGTCCGTTATTCCCTCCGGGTGACGCTGGCGTGGGTCGAACGCTACCTCGACGATGACGGCCTGGTCATGGTGATGGGCGACCATCCCGCGGCGCCGGTGGTGACGGGCCCTGGCGCCAGCCCGGACGTCCCCGTGCACCTGTTCAGCCGTGATGCCGAGCTTGTCGCTCCCTTTCTGGAGCACGGGTTTCGCGACGGCCTGATCCCTGCCGCGACGCCCGCCTCCTCGACCATGGCCTGCTGGCGGCACTGGCTTCAGCGGTACTTCGCCGATGGTGAGGATGAAACAGAGAGCGCCGTTATACCTCGTCATGGCGCCCTGCCGGCATGCCAGTGGCAGCCAGGTGAATGACCATGGCTGGCAATCTACCAGTAATCAGGTTTGTCGGCTGGTTTCTTTCGCGTGTGTACGCGCTCAGGTAACTGGTGAGCTTCGAGTTCTTCGCTGGATATGTGGCGACGCATCCAGTCAGCGTTGTTCCGTAGAGAACCTGGTCGAGTCGATGACGCCCCCAGTGAACCGTGACGCCACGGGCCTTGAGGGCCCGGATACAGGTATCCTGGGCTTGCTTGGACTGAAGGCCGCGTGTGGCCCGAGTTGGCTGCACGGGATCGAATCCCTGGAAACGAAGAAACCGGCACGATGGCCGGTGTCTTCACCCCGACTGCCAGTGAACTGAATCGCTGCGTACAGGGCTGAGTCGTTGGGCGCGTCAGTTGGGTCGTTGACAGAAATGAGGACCATGCAGCGCGCCATGTTGGACTGGCCCTGATACCGAGCCTGGAGTCTGGCCTCAGTCGCCCCAGACCTCCCGGGCGATCCGGGTCACGAGTTCCAGCTTGGCCTGCTGTTGCGCCTCGCTCAGGGTATTGCCTTCCTCGGTGGAGGCGAAACCGCACTGGGTGCTCAGGCAGAGCTGATCGAGGTCGACGAAGCGGGCGGCTTCATGGATACGTGCCTTGACGTCCTCGGCGCTCTCCAGTTCTCCGGTCTTGCTGGTGACCAGCCCCAGCACCACCTTCTGGTGGCCCGGCTTGATGAAGCGCAACGGCTCGAAACCGCCGGCCCGGTCGGTGTCGTATTCGAGGAAGAAGGCATCGACATTCACCGATCCGAACAGGGTCTCGGCGACGGGCTCGTAGCCGCCTTCGGAGATCCAGGTGGAACGGAAGTTACCTCGGCACACATGCATGCTGACGATCAGGTCGTCCGGCTTGTCTTCCAGCGCCTTGTTGATCACCCGGGCATAGGTTCGCTGCAGCTGTTGCGGGTCTTCTCCGCGTTCGATAATCCTGGCCGTCTGTTCTTCCGAGCAGAGATAGGCCCAGACGGTGTCGTCCAGCTGCAGGTAGCGGCAACCCGCCTCATAAAAGGCCTGCAGGGCCTGCTTGTAGACGCGGGCGAGGTCATCGAAGAAATCATCGAGGTTCGGGTAGGCCTCGACGCTGACCACGTTGCGGCCCCCACGGAAATGCAGGACGCTCGGGCTCGGGATGGTCATCTTCGGCATGACACCATCCGCCACCTCCCTGAGGAACGTGAAGTGCTCCAGCATGGGATGCTCGCCAAACCCCAGCTTGCCGGTCACGCGAACATTGCGCGACCGGGTCTGCACACCGGTGAACTGGATGCCTTGATCGGCCTCGTAGCCTTCCACCCCTTGCAGGCCTTCGAAGAAATCGAAGTGCCACCATGCGCGACGGAACTCACCATCTGTCACCACCTGCAGCCCTGCCTGGCATTGGCATGCCACGGCGTGTCGAATCGCCTCGTCCTCGACGGTATGCAGCCGTTCGTCATCCAGGTGTCCCGCCTGCCGTTGCTGGCGGGCCTCCTTGACCGGCGACGGGCGCAGCAGGCTACCGACGACATCGGCGCGGAACGGGGGACGGGAAAATGCCATCTCGGACTCCAGGGAGCGAATTGAAAATTATTTAACAGGCTAAATTTATTCGCCTCGACGGCAGGCGTGAAGCGAGACTTTTTCAGGGGTAACGTGAATTTCATTCATGAAGAGAGCTCGAATCCCCGGGCAAACTGTCGTGACTGACTGGTGAGGCATTGGTTTGCGGGAGACATGCCCGCATCTACCCGGGACATCTCAATGCAGGCGTGCGTATCGCCTGACCGGAGGAATTGACTCATGAGCAATGCGATCCAACCGATTCTCATCGTGATGACCAGTCATGGCACCAAGGGCGAGGGCGGTGATCCGACCGGGTTTTTCCTGTCCGAGGTCACGCATCCGCTGGCGGTGTTCGAAGCAGCTGGCATCCCGGTGGAGTTCGCTTCCATTCAGGGCGGGGAACCGCCCGTGGATGGCTTCGATCTCGATGACGAGACGAATGCCCGTTACTGGAACGATGCCGACTTCCGCGAGCGGCTCCGCAGCACCCGGGCGCTTGCCGAGATCGACCCTGCCGATTATTCGGCGATCTTCTTCGCCGGTGGGCATGGTGCCATGTGGGACTTCCCCGACAGTGCCGCCGTGAACGACAAGACGCGTGCGATCTGGGAGCAAGGCGGTATGGTGGGCGCGGTCTGCCACGGCCCCGCTGCCCTGGTGAACGTGACGCTGTCGGATGGCGCCCGCCTGGTCGCCGGCCGGGACGTCGCGGCCTTCACCGATGCCGAGGAAGAGGCGGTCGGGCTCACCGAGGTCGTACCCTTCCTGCTGGCGTCGAGGCTGGCCGAGCGTGGCGCCAAGCTGCACCCTGCCGCCGACTGGACGACCCAGGTGGTCACCGATGACCGGCTGGTGACGGGCCAGAATCCGCAGTCGGCTACCGGGGTGGGGGAAGCCTTGCGTGATGGGCTCTTGTCTCGGGACTGAGAGGCGTTTCAGGTAGCTGGCCGGGGCACGGGTCCGGCGATGGGTGTGCAAGGAAGTTAGACTAAAGTTCATAGACCAAGGTATAATCCATGGCACACCCATCGACGCACAGGTTCGAATGCCATGACAACCACCACCGTTGTTGAACGTACCGACCGTCTGCCCCTGTTCAAGCGTTTCGGCAAGATGGCCTACCGTGTGCTGGAAGCCATGACCGAGAGCGCCTATCGTGGCTTCCAGTCTCGCATGCCCTACTCCTATATCTGATCCGTCCGGCCCGACTCACCGCGCTCTCCGGTGAGCATCGGTCCGCTGCTTCGCACTGCCCGGTGATCCTTTCAGGCACTGCCGGGCGGCGTGCACACCTCCTTTTCTTCCCTTTCTTCCTCTTCTTCCCTTTCTTCCCCTCGATGCCGTGTGCTCACGCACGATATCGTTATCCGCGATAATCCTGATGGACGCTTGACCGGCTTGCCCCGAGGCGACAGGCTTTGCTGACTGCCGTTTCAGACAACAACCAGAGACCCCTGCATGTCTGATGCCTTTCGTTCGTCCACGGCTCGTGACGACGCCTCGAGTTCCGACTCGTCGCCCACCGACCGGCTCAATGGCCTGCTGCAGCGCGTGGCATTCAAGGATCGCGAGGCCTTTGCGCAGCTCTATGCAGCCACCTCCTCGAAACTCTACGGCACGGTGCTGTGTATCCTCCGACACAGGGGGTGGACCGACGATGTGGTGCAGGAAGCCTACGTCAGTATCTGGCAGAAGGCAGGGCAGTTCGATGCCGCGAAGGCATCATCGATCACCTGGATGGTGACCATCGCCCGTAACGGCGCCATTGACGAATTGCGCCGGCACCCGGCCCGGCGAGTGGAACGAGAGGACGCACTCGACGATGTGGCCTCCGTCGAGCCGACGGCTCAGGCCCGGCTGGAGACCGAGCAGGACGCCCGGCGCCTCTACGCATGCCTGGACGAACTGGAGAAGGGGCGTCGCGACATGGTCAGGCTTGCCTACCTGGATGGCTGGTCGCGGGCCGACCTGGCGACGCATTTTGACCAGCCGGTGAATACCGTCAAGACCTGGCTGCATCGTGCCCTCAAGCAACTCAAGGGGTGTCTGTCACCATGACCGACCACGACGATCTCGACATGCTGGCCGCGGAGTTCGTCCTGGGGACGCTGGACGCCCATGAGCGCGAATCCGTGGCGCATCGTCGACAGCACGACACCGAACTGGATGCGCTGATTCGTGCCTGGGAGTCGCGTCTGGCTCCCCTGGGCGATGAGGTGAAGGCCATCACGCCCGGCCCGGATTTGCTGGCCAGGATCGAGCGTCGAATCGAGCAGATGGAGGCCGATACCGGCGAGGCAAGGGTGATCAGGCTCCGCAAGCGCCTCCGCTACTGGCAGTGGGGCACCGGGCTGGCGACCGCCGCGGCGCTGGTGATGGCGATTCTGCTGGTGACACCCTTCGGTCGGGAGGCGGCAGAGCCGCCGTTCGTCGCCGTCTTCCAGCAGAATGATCAACAGCCTGCCTTCATGCTGACCGTCGATCTCGCCAGTCAGCGACTGAATGTCCAGCCGGTGACGGCCGAACCTCTGCCGGACAAGTCCTATCAACTCTGGATCAAGGCGGACCCGCTCGGCCCCGATCCTCGATCCGTGGGCGTGTTGAATGATGATCTCAGCCTGGATCCCACCGCCTTGAGCCACTATGACTCCGAGCTTCTCAAGAACGCGACCTTTGGCATCAGTGTCGAGCCTGCCGGCGGCTCTCCCACCGGGCAGCCCACGGGACCGGCGATCCACGGGTATCTTTATCCCACGGAGAAGGAAGCGGGGCAGCATCGCCTTTAGGCATTCGTCGGGGTGTCGGCGAGACGATTTTTCGCATCGGGCTGAAACCTTCTGCCTCGTCTCTCGTAGCTAGGGGCACGACCATCACACGCAATGCATGCTTGATGGGTCGTGTCCGATAGCAAGGAGAGAATGATGATGAAACAACTCGTGGCAAGCGCATTCGTATCCGTCTCGCTGTTCGCGGTCGCCTCCGCGGTTCAGGCCGATATGCACGGCGACATGCATCCGGGCGTCTGGGCCGATGATCAATCGGTCTCCGGCGGTACGGTATCGGCGGAAAAGATCGTGGCGGACAGCAACGGCTGGTTGGTCGTTCATCGCACCGATGATAGCCAGAAGCCGGGTCGTGTGGTCGGCCATGCCCCTCTCAAGGAAGGCGAGAACATGGATATCACCGCGATCCTGACCGAAGAGGTCAAGGCCGGAGAGCAGTTGATGCTGATGCTTCATGGCGAAGCGGGCGGTATGCAGACGGGCGTTTTCGAGTACACCCTCGGTGCCAAGGAAGACGGCCCGATCAAACAGGATGGCGATCTGGTGACGGCCATCATCACCGTTCAGTAAGGCAGTGGGCGGGGGCGTCGCCATACGTCCTCGCCTCAAGATGCGGCGTATTCGGCCGAAAGATCTTACAGTGAGGGTGGTGACAGGGACTGTGGGACGGATGGGATGCCATGGCGGACAAAAGGGATGATGCGGCGCAGGATGGTGCCGTGGACAAGGACATCGGTGCCGAGGTGATCCACCACCCGGCCGTTCGATGGCCGATGCTGGCGGCTTCCGGCACGGCGGCGGGCATCGTCCTGCTGGACGAGCGATATCGCGTGCTGTGGGCCAACGCAGGCTTTTGCGCTTTGTCGGGCTGGTCGCTCGACGAGGTGTCGGGCCATGTCGGCACGGAACTCGTGCGTCGCCAGGCGTTGCAGCCTTCATGGTTCACCGCCGAGTCCCGGGCCGGGGCCTGGCAACGCGTCCAGGTCGGCGATGGTGCGACCGGAGGCATGCGTGGCGTCTTGATGTCCGAGACACGCCTGCCGTCGCGCCGGGATGGGGCGTCGATCCTGTGGACCTTCATCGACCCGCGTGATGAGGCACCGCACTCCTCGTCCGGGACGGCGCACCGCTTTCATGACCCCCTCGACGGGATGGCCAGCGTCTGGCTGTTCGAGGACCGACTTCAACATGCGCTGGAGCGTGCCGATCGACTCGACCAGAGAGTCGGGCTATTGCTCTCCAGGCTCGATGATCGCGAGGCGCTGCGCGCGCGTTTCGGCGAGGCCGGCTTCGATGCGCTGCAGCAGCAGGTCGGTCGACGCCTGGTACAGACCCTGCGCGGCGAAGACAGCCTGACTCGCCTGGGCCAGGGCCACTGGGGCATCCTGGTCGAGCAGCCGGTGTCTCCCGAGGGCTTGCAGATGGTCGCGCTGCGTTGTCAGGAGGCCATGGAGGCGCCCTTCCGGGTCGAGCATGAGGTGCCCTTGCTGACGCTCTCCTTCGGCATCGCCATCTATCCCCAGGATGGCGACATGATCGAGCGGTTGCTGGAAAGTGCCGAGGCCGCGCTGCTGCGTGCGGTGCCGGCGACGCACACCTTCTTCGATCCCTCCCTCAGAGCGGTCCTGGCACGACGCCTGGCGTTTCGGGAATTCGTGCAGGATGCCCTGCTCCAGCCGACGCAGTATTTCCGGATCGTCTATCAGCCTCGATTGGCCCCCCATGACGGGCGTTGCCGGGATGTCGAGGCACAGTTGCGCCTCCTGCATCCCGAGTGGGGCGAGCTGCTGCCGAGCGAGTTCCTGCCGGTCGTGGCGGAAATGGGGCAGGCGGTATGGCTGGATCGCTGGACCATCGATCACTTGGCGGCGCAGCGCACGGCCTGGCAAGAAAAGGGGGGCGAGCTGGCGACCCTCGGCCTGTCGCTCGATGTCGATGCGGCCACACTGGATCAATCGGTGACCGATCATCGCCCGCTGGATGTCGCCCTGCGCGCGTTATCCACAGACGTGAGCTGGCTGAGTCTAGAGCTGGAGGAGCGGGCCTTCATCGACCAGGCTGCCGAACACGCGCACCTTTTCCGGCGCCTGTCGGCCCTGGGCGTGCGTCTGGCCGTGAGTCATGCCGGCCAGGGGGCTGTGGATATCATGCGGCTCGCCGGGTTGCCGGTGTCCCGCGTGACGTTCGGGCCGAGCGTCGCTGCCGCCCTCCGTCGGCATGATACCCCGGCCGCTCGCGGCCTCGAGGCGCTGGCACGCGGCCTGGAAACGCTGCAACTCGAAGGCGTGGTGACTGGCGTCTCGACCGAGACGCAATGGGAGGTCGCCGGTTGTCTGGTGGCCGGTCTGGTTCAGGGCGATGGGGTGTGTGAAGCGCTGGAGGCCGAGGCACTGGAGGCCTGGCTGGACGCGCGAACCTGATCAGGCCTGCGCGTTCAGGCGGCGTGTCTGCAAGCCGGCGCGGCCGTCGGCGGCATAGACGTCGGGGTCGGCGAGGCGGTGGATGTAGTCCAGCGTGTGCTGGTTGTGCGTCATGCGCACCGACAGCAGGTGGCCATTACCGGTGTTGAGACGTGAGACCCGCCTCGCCGCGTCGAGCGTCGCCTCCCACTGCGGCAGGCAGCCGGCATCCTCGGCGGCCTGCCGAGCCCCCGCGGGACCCGCCACATAACCCAGCCGCTGCTGTACCTCGGCGCGCCTGGCTTCCGTCGATTCGAGGGTGTCATGCAGACGCGCCTTGTCGTCGGCCAGGCGCTGCAGGGCGCGGCCATCGGGCTGACCGTCCAGCAACAGCGTGCGTTCCTCTTCCAGCAGGCTGGCGAGCGTATCGAGCCGCGCTCGCTGATCGTCGAGCAGGCGGGTCAGGCTCATGCCTCCGAATCTCCATCGACCAGCAGATCCTGCACACTGGCGATCAGGCCATCGGCGATGCGCTCGGGGCGAATCTCGAGGCGGCCCTCGCGGATGGCATCGCGCAATTCGTCCACGCGGGCGGCATCGATGTCCTGACTCGTATCGGTGCCGGCATGGCGCAAGTGCGTCATGGTGGCCGGATCGTCGCTGGCGTGCTGGGCGGGCGGCGTATCCTGTGCCTTGCGAGCCGGTTCGCCCTGCGTCGTCTGATCGGGGCGCAGTGGCTGGTGGTTGTCGACTTTCACTCTGGTTGCCTCGTGACCGGTGCTGATAGGGAGGCTATCGGCGCGTGAGTCATGAACTTTAGGGAAACACTGCTTAAATGCCTGCGCATGCAAATCGCTCTGTTGCGCGGTGCTCGAAAGCTCGCCTAACTACTAGTTATGTCTCGCTTTCTGCGCTCCGTGCGCCTTGCGCTTCACTATGCTCGGCGATTTATTCAGCGTTTCCATAAGATTGGCCTGAAAACGGTCTGCGCTCGCCGATGTGTTCGGCGCATCCTCGATGGTGCCGTTCAGTCTGGGCAAGACGGTATCAGTTGTCCACGACCAGGCGGCGCTTGCCGATCACCCGAGCATTGATGACGTCGCGGTTGTCGAGGCGCACGCGAATGCGGTCGCCGCGTCCGCCCGGCGCCAGTGCTTCGGCCGATCGGGTCACGCGGAAGCCGCTGCCGCGGGCCTCGAGCGTGACTTCCTCCCCTCGATTCACCAGTCGTGGCTTGCGGAGCTGATAGCCCTGCAGCACCTGCCCCTCGGAAAGCGGTCGCATGGCGACGCGTCCGATGGCCTGTTCGGCATCCCGCAGGGCCTGGCGTGGCAGGCGCGCCAGGTCGCCATGACGAATGACCAGGTGGTCGCGCGTGATGGTTTCGCCGGCGGCGATGTCCAGGGCTGTCTCGAGGTGCGCGCCGATCACCGAGACTTCGGCCTGCAGGAAGCGGGTGCGCCGCCCCTGCTCGCCGCACTTGACGCCTACCGAGACCCGGCCGATCGGTGGCTGGGAAGCCCTGGGCAGGAAGGGGCTGGGCGCGGGGCAGGCCGGAAACTTGGCCGCGGGGGGATACAGCGTCACCTCGACGTCATCGCCCAGGGAGCGGGCCTGGGCCTCGAGGAATTGCCGGACGCTGTCCAGCGTCGCCTTATCGGCGGCCCGAGCCTGGGGCGCGACGAGGCTCGCGACCGTCAGGGTGACGACCAGGGCCATCGAGACACGCGTTGTCGCCGGAATCGTTCGGGTCATCTCTCGCATCGGGATTGGTGAGCCTGGCCGTCGAGTCTAGCGCCGGGCGCGCTGGGGGAATCGCGGAAATGGCCCCGGTAACGTCGGTTGTTCACGCCTTTGGGGGGACAAGGGAGTCGCTATTCTCCAACGTCGACGAATTCCTTTTTCCGGAGAGTGCCGGATGATCGATCAGCTCGATGCCGCCTTCAACTTCCATCAACAGGCCTTGTCGCTGCGCCATGAGCGCCAGCAGGTCCTGGCCAGCAATATCGCCAACGCCGACACGCCGGGTTACAAGGCGCGCGACATGGATTTCACCAGCGCGCTCGAGCGAGCCATGCAACAGGGGAGCGGAAGCGGCGAAGGGCTCGCCCTGGAGCAGACCTCGGTGCGGCACCTGGCCGGGCAGGGCTCGGCACTGCCCGGCGGGGAGCTGCAGTATCGCGTGCCCGATCAACCCAGCCTCGATGGCAATACCGTGGACATGGATCGTGAGCGCGCCCAGTTCGCCGACAACTCCGTGCGCTACCAGGCGGCACTGACCTTTATCGGACGCCGAATCCAGGGCCTGAAATCGGCCATGCAGCCCGAATGACCAGGAGCGGCCATTATGTCGATGTTTTCCGTATTTGATATTTCCGGCTCGGCGATGAGCGCCCAGTCGCAACGCATGAACGTGACGGCCAGCAACCTGGCCAATGCCGACAGCGTGGCCGGCCCCGACGGTGAGGCGTACCACGCCAAGCAGGTGCTGTTCGAGACGCGCGCCCAGTCGCGCTCCGGTGTCGGCGGCGTCGGCGTGCGGGAGGTGGTCGAGGACCCGTCGCCGCTGCGTCGGGAATATCGTCCCGAGCACCCGCTGGCGGATGGTCAGGGCTATGTGGACATGCCCAACGTCGACCCGGCGGCGGAGATGGTCAACATGATTTCCGCATCGCGCTCCTACCAGGCCAACGTCGAGGTCATGGATACCAACAAGCAACTGCTGCTCAAGACACTGAGCATGGGCGAGGGCTGACGGCATGGCCAATACCATAGACTCGGGCGTGATCAATACGCTCAATAGTGGCGGCTCCGGCGTCGGGGGCTTGAGCGACAGCCAGTCCGGTGAACTGCGCGAGAATTTCATGACGCTGCTGGTGACGCAGTTGCAGAACCAGGACCCGCTCAACCCGATGGAAAACCACCAGACCACCTCGCAACTGGCCCAGATCAACACCGTCAGCGGGGTCGAGAAGCTCAATGACTCCCTCTCCGAGATCAATGGCCAGATCGATGCCGGCCAGTCCCTGCAGGCCTCCGGCCTGATCGGCAAGGGCGTGCTGGTGCCGGGAGACCGTGTCCTGCTGAGTGAGGGCGAGGAAGGTGAGTTAAACACCACGCCCTTTGGTGTCGAGCTGGAGAGCCCCGCCGACAATGTCACCGTCACCATCACCAATGGCGATGGCCAGGTCATCAATCGCTATGACGTCGGCGCGGTGGATAGCGGTGTGGATTCCTTCAGCTGGAACGGCAAGACCAGCGATGGCGAGGCCGCTGTCGAGGGAGCTTACAACGTCTCGGTCGAGGCCAGCCGCGAGGGCGAGTCGGTGCCGGTCGAGACCCTCAATTATGCCGTGGTCAACAGTGTCACGCCGTCCGGTGATAACGGCGACATCCAGCTCGACCTGGGGGCCGTCTACGGTCGGGTCGGCCTGTCCGATATCAAGCAGATCCTGTAACGAACCGCTAAGGAAGCGCTGAACAAATCGACGAGCGGTGCGAAGGCTAGGCCCGTTCCCGACGGGCCATCGCATTTCCCACATCCATGTGGGTCACACAAGGGGCATGGAGCACAGGAACCGGAGCCTATGGAATATAGGTGAGGATTCCGAGCACCACGCAACGAAGTGATTTGCCATTTTCCCGCGCAGGCATTTGTTCAGTGTTTCCTTGAAGATTCAAGACAAGGGGAACCATACATGGGCTTTTCACAAGCACTCAGCGGCCTCAACGCGGCCTCTTCCAGCCTTGACGTGCTGGGCAACAACATCTCCAACTCCCAGACCGTAGGCTTCAAGGGCAGCGATACCCTGTTCTCGGATGTCTATGCCAACTCCCGGGTCGGGCTCGGCACCAAGGTGTCTCGAGTGCTCCAGGACTTCGGCGAGGGCAATCTGGAATCCACCGGCCGTAATCTGGATCTGGGGATCAGCGGCGAGGGTTTTCTGCGCATGCAGCAGAATGGCGAGGTGGTCTACTCGCGCAACGGCCAGCTGTCCATGACCGCGGATGGGTACCTGCAGAATGCCCAGGGCGCGCGCCTGATGGGCTTCGGCGTCAATGACGCGGGCCAGGTGCAGACCGGCGGCCAGCCCGAGGTGCTGCAGGTTTCGGCCGAGGAAATGGCGGCCAGTGCCACCACGGACGTCGCCACCACCCTCAACCTGGATTCCCGTGAAGCGGCCGGTGAGGAGCTCGACCAGGTCGACGTGACCACCAATATGGCGAATCCGGCCAACAATCAGCAGACCCTGAACTACCACTACGCCAACAACTTCACGGCCTACGATTCCCTCGGCAACCCGCGCAACGCCACCGTCTACTACGAGAAAGTCGATACCAATACCTGGCGTGGTCGGACGGTCATGGACGGCAACTACTCGGAAGATAACGATTTCTTCTTACGTTTCGACAACAATGGCCAACTCCAGGATGAGGGCGTAGCCACGGTAGATGACAACTTCCTGCAGGCGGAGGGCACACTGGAGCAGAGCGAAGCCGAACTGGTGACGGCGACCAATTCCCGTGATGCTGCCCAGGTGGAATATGAGGAGGCCGAGGCTGCTGTTGCTGCTGCACAAGCGGCCGTGGATGACGATAACTCTCAGGAGAATCAGGATGCGTTGGCGGCCGCAAAGACGACTCGCAATACGGCCGAGACGACTCTGAATGACGCGAAAACAGCATATACAGCGACACTGGAGCAACGTAATGCTGCCGAGGCGGCGTATACCACTGCCTACAATAGCTTGGATACCGGTGTCGAGACAGCCATGGCCTTCAATGTTGGAGGGGGGGCCGCTGAGTTGGCCTTCAACCTCGATATCGCCGGCTCCACCCAGTTCGGCAATACCTCCCGGGCCAGCGATCTGACCCAGGACGGCTACACCTCCGGTTCCCTGGTGGGGATCAGCATCGAGGACGACGGCACCATCGTGCGCAACTACACCAACGAGCAGTCGCGCTCGGCGGGCCAGATCTCCCTGGCCAGCTTCCGCAACCCCGAAGGCCTCGATCCGGTGGGCGACAACGCCTGGAGCGCCACCGCCGCGTCCGGTCAGGAACTGATCGGCGCACCGGGCACCGGCCAGTTGGGCGGCATTCAGTCCGGTGCCGTGGAGAGTTCCAACGTGGACATGGCCCAGGAACTGGTGGACATGATCGTCACTCAGCGCTCGTATCAGGCCAACTCCCAGACCATCAAGACCCAGGACGAAGTCCTGCAGACCGCCATCAACCTGCGCTGATCGCGCCGGAGTGACACATGGATCGCATGCTCTACACCGCCATGAGCGGGGCCCGGCAAAGCATGGAGCAACAGGGTGTGGTCAGCCACAACCTGTCGAATGTCTCCACCACCGGCTTTCGCGCCCAGCTGCACGCCATGCGCGCGGTACCGGTCCAGGGCGATGGCGAACTGGACACCCGAGTCTCGGTGGCGGCTTCCACCCCCGGCTCGGACTTCTCGCCGGGGCCGATGAACCGCACCGGACGCACCCTGGATGTCGCCATGCAGGATGATGCCTGGCTGGCCGTCCAGGCATCGGACGGCGGCGAGGCCTACACGCGGCGCGGCGACCTGCAGGTGGATGGTGACGGCTTGCTGCGCAGCGCCGGTCGCCCGGTGCTCGGCGAGAACGGCGGCCCGATCCAGGTGCCTCTCGGCGCCGAGCTCTCCATGGGCAGCGACGGCACGATCAGTGCCATCGCGCCCGGGCAACAAGCCGATGCCCTGGCGGCGGTGGGACGCCTCAAGCTGGTCACGCCCGGTGAGGATGGATTGACGCGTGGCGTCGATGGCCTGTTCCGAGCGCCGCCCGGCGAGGGCGGGGCGGTGGCGGCCCTGCCCGCCGACGAGGACGCCCGCGTGGCCAGCGGTGCCCTGGAAGGCAGCAATGTCAGTGCCGTGGACGCCATGGTGTCGATGATCGACGTGGCGCGCCGCTACGAGCTGCAGACCAAGGCCATCGAAACCGCCGACGAGAACGCCCAACGCGCCAATAGTCTGCTCGCCCTGCAGGGCTGACGCGACCGGATCACGAGGAACCCGAGATGATCAACTCATTGTGGACGGCCAAGACCGGCCTGGAATCCCAGCAGGTCAAGCTGGATGTCATTTCCAACAACCTGGCCAACGTCAACACCAACGGCTTCAAGCGCTCGAGAGCGGTGTTCGAGGACCTGCTCTACCAGAACCTGCGCCAGCCGGGGGCCCAGAACGATGTGCAGAATCGCCTGCCCTCCGGCATGCAGGTCGGCACCGGGGTGCGCCCGGTAGCCACCGAGCGGTTGCACACTCAGGGGGGGCTCGAGAACACCGAGAACTCCCGTGACCTGGCCATCAACGGCAAGGGCTTCTTTCAGGTCCGCATGCCGGATGGCACCACGGCCTATACCCGTGACGGCAGCTTTCAGATGGACGAGAACGGCCAGATGGTCACCGCCAATGGCTATCCGCTGGAGCCGGCGATTATCATTCCCCAGAACGCCCTGTCGGTCAGCATCGGTGAGGATGGCATCGTCTCGGTTACCGAGCCGGGCAGCAGCGAGTCCAACGAAGTCGGTCAGATCACCGTATCCAGCTTCGTCAATCCCACCGGCCTCGAAAGCATCGGCGGCAACCTCTATCGCGAGACGACCGCCTCGGGACCGCGCAACGAGGGCATTCCCGGCATGAATGGCACGGGGCGTCTCTCCCAGGGCTATGTCGAGACCTCCAACGTCAATGTGGTCGAGGAAATGGTCGGCATGATCCAGACCCAGCGCGCCTACGAGATCAACAGCAAGGCGGTGCAGACCAGCGATGAAATGCTGGCGCGTCTCACCCAGCTGTGACGGAGAACGACACCATGATCAGGCGGCGCAATGGCAGGGAGGCGAGAGCATGAACGGGATGATGGCGGGTGCCGGACGCCGGCTGTTCGGTGTGGCGCTGTTGATGGCGTTGCTGCTGGGCGGCTGCGCCCAGATTCCCCGGGCCTCGGTGGTCGGCGAGCAGGAAAAGGTCGATATTCCCGAGAGTCGGCAGCCGATACCCAACGGGTCCATCTATCAAGCCCATCGCGGCTCCCAGCCACTGTTCGAGGACCGTCGTCCACGCCAGGTCGGTGACGTGCTGACCATCGTCCTGGACGAGGAGGTCAGTGCCAGCAAGAACGCCCGTTCCAACGCCGACCGCAACGGCTCCTCCAGCCTGTCCCTGGAGGAGCTGCCCGATGCCCTCGACACCCTCGCCGAGTACGGTTTCGACATCGAAGGCGAGAACGATTTCGAGGGAGGCGGTGGTGCCGAGGCGACCAATTCCTTCACCGGCACCATCACGGTGACGGTCATCGAGGTGATGGCCAACGGTAACCTGCGGGTCCGAGGCGAAAAGCAGATCGCCATCAACCAGGGCACCGAGTTCATTCGCTTCGGCGGCGTGGTCAATCCGCGCTCGATCACCGGCAGCAATACCGTACCGTCCACCTCGGTGGCCGATGCCCGCATCGAGTATGTCGGCGATGGCTACATCAACGAGGCGCAGCACATGGGCTGGTTGCAGCGTTTCTTCCTCAATATTTCGCCTTTCTAGTGGTGGCAGGATGAGCTTCGGTAGCATGCACAAGACGTTCTTAGGCTGGCGCCGGCTGGTGGTGCTGGTGCTCACCTGCCTGATCGCCCTGCCGGCCCAGGCGGAGCGCATTCGCGAGATCGCCAGTTTCGCCGGCGTGCGGGACAACGCCCTGGTCGGCTATGGGCTGGTGGTCGGCCTGGACGGCAGCGGCGACCGGACCATGCAGGCACCCTTCACCGGCCAGAGCCTGACCAACATGCTCTCGCAGCTGGGTATCACCGTGCCCGCCGGCACCAACATGCAGTTGCGCAACGTGGCGGCGGTGATGGTGACTGCGGATCTGCCGGCCTTCGCGCGGCAGGGGCAGCGCCTCGACGTGGTGGTCTCTTCGGTGGGCAACGCCGACAGCCTGCGTGGCGGCACCCTGCTGATGACGCCGCTCAAGGGGGCCGATGGCGATACCTATGCCATCGCCCAGGGCAACCTGCTGGTCGGTGGTGCCGGCGCCTCCGCCGGTGGCTCGAGTGTACAGATCAACCAGCAGGCCGGCGGCCGCATCGCCAATGGCGCCACGGTGGAAAAGGAAGTGCCGCTGGCATTGGGCAGCAATGATGGCCGCCTGGAGCTGCAGCTCGACCAGAGCGATTTCGGCACGGTCCAGCGAGTGGTCGACGCCATCAACCGATCGTTCGGCTACTCGGTGGCTTCCGCGCAGAATGGTCGGGTCATCTCCCTGGATGGCCCCGGTAATGCCAACGACAGGGTCAACTTCATGGCGCGGGTCGAGAACCTCGAGGTCACCCCCACCGAGGCACCGGCCAAGGTGGTGCTCAACTCGCGCACCGGGGCCGTCGTGCTCAATGGTGCCGTCACCCTGCATCAGGCCGCGGTGGCCCATGGCAACCTGTCCATCGTCATCGACAGCGACTATGGCGTCAGCCAGCCGAACCCCTTCACCGAGGGCGAGACCGTGGTGGTGCAGGACGCCGAGGTCAGCATCGAGCAGCAGCCCGGCACGCTCAAGGTCGTGGAAGGGGCCAACCTGCTTGATGTGGTGGATGCCCTCAACTCCCTGGGGGCCACACCCAATGACCTGATGTCGATCCTCGAGGCCCTGAAATCGGCGGGGTCGTTGCGTGCCGAACTGGAGATCATCTGATGAGCCTGGGTGGCGGACAAGGCGTCGGCGAGCATCTCGCCATGGACGTGCAGGGGCTGGAGCGGCTCAAGCATACCGCGCGTCGTGCCCCGGAAGAGGGCCTGGAGGGGGCGGCCAGGAAGTTCGAGGCGATGTTCGTGCAGATGATGATGAAGAGCATGCGCGATACCGTGCCGAGCTCGGGGCTGCTCGATGATCGGAACACCGACTTCTACACCTCCATGCTGGACAAGCAGCTCTCCCAGCACATCGCCGATCGCGGCACCGGGCTGGCCGAACAACTCTTCGCCCAGCTGGGCGACCGGCTCGACAACGCTCGCTCGCGCCAGGACGAAGACATCGAGGCACTGATCGCCGGGATCCCCCGAGGCACGCCGCGCCCCCTCGAGGATGCGCTGGCGCCGGAGGACGACCCCGAAGTCAGCACACCCGACAACTTCCTCGATGAAGTGAAGGCCATCTCCGCCGGGGACAGTGCGTCCGCCGTCGCCGACGATCGGCCATCGCATGTGCGTGATTTCGTCGGGCGCCTGGCCGCGCCGGCACAGGCGGCCAGTGAGGCCTCCGGGGTGCCGGCCGAGCTCATCCTCGCCCAGGCTGCCCTGGAAACCGGCTGGGGTCGCCATGAGATCGCCACGCATGACGGCGGCAATAGCCACAACCTTTTCGGCATCAAGGCGGGAGAGGGCTGGCAGGGCGATACCACCGAGATCGCTACCCATGAAGTCATCGACGGCGAACGCCGGGCGGTGCGTGATCGCTTCCGCGTCTACGACTCTTTCGAGGCGGCCTTCACCGACTATGCCCGGTTGATCGGCGACAACCCGCGCTATGCCGGCGTCACCGAGGCCGCCACGGCTGACCAGGCCGCCCACGCCCTGCAGCGCGGCGGCTATGCCACCGACCCGGCCTATGCCGACAAGCTGGTCGCGGTGATGGATACGCTGGGGCCCCTGGAGGGCTCGCGACTGGCACAACGCTGATCGCCCAACGTTCACGCCGAGCCTGATTTCCACGACGAGCCGGCTTTTTACGCCGAGACAGGCCTCAAGCCGGACGCCCATCGGCCGATAAGGGTGTCATCGGCACAAGGAATCTCCGACATGAGCATCTTCTCCACCGGACTCAGTGGGCTCAACGCCGCGCAGAACGCCCTGAGCACCACCAGCAACAACATCAGCAACGTCTTCACGCCGGGCTACAATCGCGAGGAAGCGATCCTCGGCGAGAGGTCCACCGGGGGTGGGGTACAGGTCAACGACATCCAGCGCCAGTTCGACCGCTATGTCGCCGACCAGCTCAACGCGGCGACCAGCGAGTCCAGTGCCCTGGACACCTATCGCAACCAGGTGGAGCAGATCGACAGCCTGCTGGCCGATCGCGAGGCGGGGCTGGCGCCCCTGATGCAGGGGTTCTTCTCCTCGATGGAGGATCTTGCCAGTTCCCCCGCCGACCCTGCCGCCCGTCAGGGCGTGCTGGGCAGCGCGGATACCCTGGGCGCCCAGTTCCGTTCCTTCGACGGCTATCTGCGTGACATGCAGGAGGGGGTCAACGGCCAGATCCGTGACGAGGTCACCCAGATCAACAACACCACCGAGCAACTGGCCGGGATCAATCGCGAAATTTCCCTGGCCCGGGCGCGCGATGGCGAGGCCTCCAATGGCCTGCTCAACCAGCGCGATCAGCTGGTCAGCGAACTCAACGAGCGACTGGGCGTGCGCCTCGATGTCCAGGACGGCAAGGCCTATAACGTCAGCCTGCCCAACGGCCAGCCCCTGGTAGCCGGGAGCGAGTCGTTCGCGCTGCAGGCCATCGACTCGCCCGATGATCCGCAGCGTACCGTGCTGGGCTATCGCAACTCGGGCGGCGATGTCGTGCCCATGGAAGAAGGCGCCGTGACCGGCGGCAGCCTGGGGGGCCTGATGAGCTTTCGCTCCGAGACCCTGGACAAGACCCAGAACCAGATCGGCCAGATGGCGGTGTCGCTGGCGACGGCCTTCAACGAGCAGCATGCCGAAGGCGTCGACCTGGACGGCGAGGCCGGCGGCGACTTCTTCGAGATCGGGCAGCCGCGCACCTATGCCGCCGCCGACAATCCGGGCGGGGCCGAAATCACCGGTGCGAGCTTCGATACCGAGAACATCGATCGCCTGCGTGCCAGCGACTACACCGTCAAGGTCACCGACAGCGAGAGCAATCCGCCCGCCTTCGAGGTCATGCGGCGTGACACCGGCCAGGTGCTGGGCGCCGACGAGGTGACCTTCAACGACCCCAATAATGACGGCAGCGATGCCACCCTGAGTTTCGGTGGGGTGACCCTGACCTTCGATGACGCCGGCAAGCTGGCCGAGCATGACAGCTTCGAGGTCCAGCCGGTGCGTAACGCGGCGGGTGGCCTGGAGACGGCGATCGGTGATCTGGACCGGATCGCCGCGGCGAGCGCCTCGGGGGGCTCCGGCAACAACGAGAACGCCCTGGCCATGCAGGACCTGCAGGATGCCAGCGTGGTCGGCGGTTCGGCCTCGCTCAGTGAGTCCTATGGCGCCATGGTCAGCGATGTCGGCAACCGCACCAATGTCGTCCAGGTCAATCTGGAGGCCCGGCAGGGGCTCACCGAACAGCTGGAAGCCACTCAACAGTCCGCGTCCGGCGTCAACCTGGACGAGGAGGCCGCCGACCTGATCCGCTACCAGCAGTACTACCAGGCCAACGCCAAGGTCATCGAAACCGGCAAGACGATGATCGATACCATTCTCGGCCTGCGCGCCTGATTTCGGGAGTCATCTCACATGCGTATCAGCACCGTCACCATGTTCGAGCAGAGCGTCTCCTCCCTGAACCAGCAGCAGAGCGGCTTTCTCGATGTCAGTCAGCAGATCGCCAGCGGTCGTCGGGTGGTCAATCCCTCCGATGACCCCCAGGCGGCCTCGCGGGCGGTGGGGGTCGACCAGTCGATGGCCATCACCCAGCAGTACACCGACTCGCGAGTCAGCGCGCGCAATGCGCTTTCCCAGGGCGAGAGCGTGCTCAACAGCGTCAGCGATGCCGTGACCAGCGCCAAGACGCTGCTGGTCCAGGCCTCCAGCGACACCCTGAGCGACGCCGACCGCGAATCCGTGGCCAGCGAACTGCGCGGGGTCTATGAAACTCTGGTCGGTCAGGGCAACGCCACCGATGGCAACGGACGCTATCTGTTCGGCGGCCATGAGGACGGCAGCAAGCCCTTCGTCGAGAACGGCGACGGCAATATCGAATACGTCGGCAGTACCGAGGTGCGGCAACAGCGCATCGACGCCTCGCGCCTGATGGAAGTGAGCGACAGCGGCCAGGACATCTTCCAGAGCGTGCCGAGCGGCGCCGGCTACGTGGCCGAGGCGGATGCCGACAATGCCGGCAATCTGACCTTCAGCGGGCCGGAAATCCTCGACGCCGATGCCGACGACTACGGCAAGCGCTTCGAGATCAGCTTCGCCGAGGACGGTGACGCCATGACCTACTCGGTGAGCGCCGACGGCGAGCCCGTGGCGGGCATGCAGGATGTCGCTTACCAGTCAGGCAAGCCCCTGAAGTTCGGTGGACTGAGCATGGAACTGCAAGGCGACCCCGAGGCTGGCGACGGCCTGTCGGTCGGCCCCGCCGACACCATGAACACCGACCTTTTCAAGTCGTTCGAAAAAGCCCTCGCGGTGCTGGAAAATCCCGCCGAGACCTCTCAGGAACAGGCGGCGCGCCGCAACATCCTGAATACCTCGATGCGCGAGCTCGACAACAGCCTCGACAACGTCCTGACCGTGCGTGCCTCCATGGGCGCGCGACTCAACGAGCTCGATGTGGTCGACTCGGTGAGCGACAACCGCATGCTCAACTACGAGCAGACCCTCTCGGACCTGGTCGACCTGGACTACGCCGAGGCGATATCCGAGTACAGCATGCGCCAGGTCGGCATGCAGGCCTCCCAGAAGACGTTCGCGGATCTGAAGGGGATGTCGTTGTTCCAGTATCTCTAAGGAAACACTGCACAAATGCCTGCGCGGGCTAATCGCTGCGCTATAGCCGCCATCCATGGCGGCTACCCTGCGGGCCCGTCTAAAGACGGTTCAAATTCGCTCCCGGCGAATTTGTGCGCGGTGCTCGGAATCCTCACCTATACCCCATAGGCTCCGGTTGACTCGAAACCTCCGGTTTCTCGCCCCTTCGGGGCCATCCTTCGGATGTTTGTCGCTCCGCTCGGTGCTGTGCTCCGTGCGCCTTGCGTGACCCACATGGATGTGGGAAATGCGATGGCCCGTCGGGAACGGGCCTAGCCTTCGCTCCGCTCGTCGATTTGTTCAGCGCTTCCCTAATCCCTAAGGGAGAGTTTTCCCGAGCTTCCCTGTCGGCCATGGTAGAACGTTTGGACTCCATGGCCCCTTGTCCCGCCCAGGCTTCCCGGCCTGGGTTTTTTTCATGCCGGCTCAGCCGGCCGGCGGCATCAGTGCATCGCCATCTTTATTCACGGCCTTGCCAAAGCCTGCCGAGATCACGACCACGGCACGGCATCTTGCGTACCGGCTTCACGAATCAGGTCTGAAACGGTATCGGCAGGGGGAGCGAGGATCGCCAGGTCGGGCGCTATCGATATCGGCTGCTTGGGGCCTTACGTCTATGCCTCATAGGCCTTGACAGCGGTCAAGCCATACATTGGAGCATCTGCTATGCTGCTTTTACATATCGTGAAATGTAGCTGCGACTGGCATCGTTTCAGCCTGCCGAGCCAACAATATACGGTCCTGTGGATAGTGACGCTCGTGGAGTACGACAACGATGAAAGCGCTCGTATATGAAGGGGGTGGTCAGCGTGCCTGGATAGACAGACCAAAGCCGGCGATCGAGGCCCCTACCGATGCTGTGGTAAGGATTACCCATACCACGATCTGTGGTACGGACCTGCATATCCTGAAAGGGGATGTACCTGCCGTGGCGCCTGGCAGGATCCTTGGGCACGAAGGTATCGGTGTCATCGAAGAAATAGGCGAGGGCGTGGCCAATCTAAGGGAAGGCGATCATGTTCTCATTTCCTGTATCACATCCTGCGGTCGCTGCGACTATTGCAAACAGGCAATGTATTCCCACTGTCGTGATGGAGGCTGGGTTCTCGGCCATCTGATCGATGGTACGCAGGCTGAATATGTTCGCATTCCGCATGCCGATAATAGTCTCTATCGCTTACCACCTGGACTCGAGCCTGCGGCGGCGCTCATGCTGAGCGACATCCTGCCCACCGGACATGAAATCGGTGCGCTCAATGGTGAGGTCCGTCTGGGCGATACCATTGCCATCATCGGGGCTGGGCCCATAGGTCTGGCCGCCTTGTTGACGTCTCGCTTCTATTCTCCGGCCCGCATCATCGTGGTCGATCCTGACGAAAACCGCCTGGCCGTGGCACGCCAACTTGGAGCAACCGATACCATCGCCGTTGACCCCGTGGAAACCGTGCTGAAGATGACTGACGGCGAGGGTGTGGATGTCGCCATGGAAGCGGTGGGTATTCCAGAAACCTTTGATGTGTGTCAGCGTATCCTCCGTCCTGGTGGCCGCCTTGCTAACATTGGTGTCCATGGTCACAGTGTCGAGTTTCGTCTCGAGGATCTTTGGATAAAGAATGTCACCATACGTACGGGGCTGGTGAATACCAACACTATCCCTGTGCTGATGCGCTTCCTTGAATCCGGTGGCATTGATGCCGAGAGTCTGGTCACCCATCGGCTTGCGCTCAATGATATCGAGCAAGCTTATGACGTGTTCTCGAGAGCTGCGTCTGAAAAAGCTATCAAGATACTGCTCACCGCCGAAAAGTAGAAAGATATTACCCCGCCGCATACGGGCGACAGCAATATTATTCAGGCTAGAGGGGTGCCGCCTATGGGGCACTGATACTTCTTTTGGTTCGAACCTCACGGTTTGGTAGGAAAGGGAAGTATTACAAGTTGAATAGTGATTGAATCGTCCAGGGTTTTGTAGACACCCTCTGAGGGAATTCCATGGAAATGGTGTCGTCTTGCCCATCCTAACGTGTGTCTTTCAAGTAAGCATCGTAAATAGCGCCTGCGCTGATGCCACTATTCGGTACTCTGTCTGGAGGTGGCATGGCAAAGCGAGGTTGGCCAGCCGTTCCTGTGATGTGACTGAGGATCAGTTAGCTGAGTTGAATCGGTGGGTCGAGTGAACTTGACCGGCCTGGGTTTTTTTCATGCCGGTTCAGCCGGCCGGCGGCAGGGACGCCAGGACATCGAGCAGCCCCCGCAGGGCATCGATGCCCTGGCCGAAGAGTCGCTCGAGGAAACGGTCGAGGTCGGTCATCAGCACCATCAACAGGATGATGCCCACCGTCAGCGAGGTGGGAAAGCCGATATTGAACACCGTGAGCTGCGGCGCCGCACGATTGAGGATGCCCAGCGAGAGGTTGATGATCAGCAGCGAGGCCACCAGCGGGAGGGCCAGCAGCATGCCCGAGGTGAAGATGGTGCCGCCGTAGCGGGCCAGCATCATGAAGGCTTCGGGGTCGAAGCGCCCCATGCCGATGGGCAGGGTACGAAAGCTGTTGGCCAGGACCTCGAGCACTACCAGATGCACGTCGAAGGCCAGAAACATCAGCAACGTGATCATGTAGAGCAGTCGCGAGAGCACCATCATGTTGGTGCCGCTGGAAGGGTCGAAGAAGGTGGCGAAGGCCAGCCCCATCTGCAGGCCGATGAACTCGCCGGTGGCTTGCACCACCGCCAGGGTCACGCGCATGACCAGGCCCATGGCCGCGCCGATCAACAGTTGCTCCGCCAGGATGCCGAGCCCCTCCCAGGAGACGATCGGCACGTCCGGCATCGGCGGCAGGATGGGCGCGATCACCACCGTCAGCGCGCCGGCCAGCGCAATCTTGACCTGGCGCGGTACGCCGGAATGCCCCCACAACGGCGAGCTGAGCATCAAGCCCGTGATCCTGGCGAAGGGCCACAGGAAGGCGACCAGCCAGCCGTGCAGTTGGGCGAAGGTGACCTCGACCATGCCGGGCGTCCGCTGTCAGGAAATGAGCGTCGGGATGTTGCTGAACAGCTCCCGGGTGAAGTTGGTGATCAGCTTGAGCAGCCAGGGGCCGGCCAGCACCAGCACGGCGAAGACCGCCAGGATCTTGGGAATGAACGACAGCGTCATTTCGTTGATCTGGGTGGCCGCCTGGAACAGGCTTACCAGCAGGCCGGTGAGCAGTGCCGTCAGCAGCAAGGGGCCGGCCAGCAGCAGGGTGACGCGCATGCCCTGGTAGGCAATGGTCATAACCGTCTCGGGTGTCATGCGTGCCTCCTCGGGTCGGGCGTCAGAGATAGAAACTTTCCGCCAGCGAGCCGATCAGCAGCTGCCAGCCATCGACCAGCACGAACAGCATCAGCTTGAACGGCAGCGAGATGGTGATCGGCGGCACCATCATCATGCCCAGCGACATCAGGGTGCTGGCCACCACCAGGTCGATGATCAGGAAGGGAATGAAGATGGTGAAACCGATCTGGAAGGCCGTCTTCAGCTCGCTGGTCACGAAGGACGGCACCAGGACACGCAAGGGGACGTCCGCCGGGCCCTGCATCTCGCCGATGTCGGCCAGGCGAGCGAACAATGCCAGATCGGGTTCCCGGGTCTGGGCCATCATGAATTCCCGCAGCGGGCCCTGGGCCTGGTTCAGGAACTCGGGGAAGTTGATGTCGCCGTTGGACAGCGGCACCCAGGCCTGGGCATGCACCTCGCCGAAGACCGGCGCCATGATGAAGAACGTCAGGAACAGTGCCAGCCCCAGCAGGATCTGATTGGGCGGCGTGGCCTGGGTGCCCATGGCGGTGCGCAGCAGGCTCAGCACGATGATGATGCGGGTGAAACTGGTCATCATCAGCAAGGCCGCCGGCAGGAAGGCCATGGAGCTGAGCAGCAACAGGGTCTGCAGCGACAGCGACCACTTCTGGCCACCGTCTTCCATGGGCTCGCTAATGATGCCGGGAATCTGTTGGGCCAGCGCCGGGGAGGGCAGGGCCAGCAGGCACAACGCCAGCAAGCACAGTGTCAGCAGAAGCAGCAGAGAGAAGCGCCAGGAGCGATGTGGCGTGCCGGTCATGACGTCCCCCGCGGCCCGTCATCGCGTCCCGTGGCTTGCTGGCGCAGCGCCCGTGCGAAGCGCCTGGCAAAGCCGCCGTCGTCGGTATCCGTGGCGGCCGATGGGGCCTCATCCTGCGGCGCCGGCAGTTCATGCAGCTTGTTGACCTGGCCGCCGCCGACACCGAGCACCAGCCAGGTGGATTCGACCTCGACGATCACCACCCGCTCGCGGTTGCCCACATTGGTGCCGCCGATGAGCTTCGGGCGCGGTCCCCGGCCCGTGCCACTGCCGCCGAGGCGGCGCAGCAGGTGGTTGCAGATCAGGATGATGGCGATGACGAGCGCCAGGGCAGCGACCGTCTTGCCCAGGGTCGCCATGCCGATCAGGGCATCGCCTCCCTGGGCGATGCCATCGGCGACGGCGCCGTCGAGCTCGGCGTTCTGGCTCATCGGTTCAGCTTCTGGACCCGTTCGGACGGCGTGATGATCTCGGTGATACGGATGCCGTACTTGTCTTCGACGACCACCACCTCGCCCTGGGCGATCAGGTAGCCATTGATCAGGATATCCATGGGCTCGCCGGCCAGTCCCTCGAGCTCGATCACCGAGCCCTGGGCCAGTTCGAGCAGTTGCTTGATGGTCAGGCGAGTGCGCCCCAGCTCCACGGTCAGCTTGACCGGGATATCCATGATCATTTCAAGGTCGCGGGGCAAGGAGGCGTTGTCGCCCTGTTCCAACGGCTGGAAGACACTGTCGCCGGCGGCACGTGCGGTCTCCGGCGATGTGTCGGACGCCTCGGTATCGGCACCCTCGGCGGCTTCCTGCTCGGCCAGGGCCTCGGCCCAGGGATCCGCCTGCTCCGCGGCATCCTCGGACGCGCTGTCGCCCTCCTGTTCCGACATGGCGTCGGCCCAGTCGTCGTCGCCGACGTTCTTATCGGGCTTGTTGGGGTCAGTCATGATGGGGGTCCTCGGGTTTCGGCTCGGACGCCTTGACGAAGGAATCGGACGGCGCGTGGTCGGCGGCGTGGTCGAACAGGCGCAATACGCGCAGTGCCCGCTGGCCGTGCTGGCTGCCGTACTCGCACTCCATGACCGGCACGCCATCCACCTTGGCGGTCACCGTTTCGGGCAGCTCCAGGGGCAGGATGTCGCCCACCTCGAGCTTCGTCACATCGGAGATTCGCGAGGGGAGGTCGGCGAAGTCGGCGACCAGCTCGACCGCCGAATGGCGAATCTCGCCGGCCATGCGCCGCGTCCAGGTGCCGTCCTGATCCTGGTGGCCATCGCTCAAGGGGTTGGTGAGCAGGTCGCGCAACGGCTCGATCATCGAATAGGGCATGCATACCTGGAAGCTGCTGGCCAGGTTGCCCACCTCGAGATTGAAGCTGGTGTTGACCACGATCTCGTTGGGCGAATTGGTGATGTTGGCGAACTTCGCCTGCATCTCGGAGCGCAGGAAACTGATCTCGAGCGGGTAGACCGAGCGCCAGGATTCGCTGTACGCCTCGATGGCCAGGCGCAGCATGCGCTGGATGATGCGCTGTTCGGTGTTGGTGAACTCCCGCCCCTCCGACTTGGCCAGGAAGCGGCCGTCACCACCGAACAGGTTGTCCACCACCATGAACACCAGGTTGGGTGGAAAGACGATGAGCGCAGAGCCCTTCAGCGGCTTCATGGCGATCATGTTGATGTTGGTGGGGACCGGAACGTTGCGCGAGAACTCGCTGTAACTCTGATAGCGCACCGAGTCCACGGTGATATCGGCGCTGCGCCGGAGCAGGTTGAACAGGCCCATGCGGAAATGACGAGCGAAGCGCTCGTTGATGATATCCAGCGTATGCAGGCGTTCACGGATGATGCGGTGCTGGGAGGCCGGATCGAAGGGGCGCACCTTGGGGGTGTTGCCGCCGCCGCCACTGGGCTCATCATCTCCGCTGACGCCCTTGAGCAGGGCGTCGATTTCATCCTGGGACAGCAGATCGTCCTGAGACATGGGGTGACTCCGCGACCTCGCCGCTATTGCACGATGAATTCGGTAAAGAGCACATCCTCGATGGCGAGGTCGGGCTGTGTCTCCGACATCGGGGCCTCGAGCGCGGCGATGATCTGGTCGGTCAGGCGCTTCTTGCCGTTTGCCGACGTCAGATCCTCTGCCTGCTGGCCCGAGAGCAGGGTCAACAGCCGGCTGCGCACCTGCGGCATGTGGGTTTCGAGCAGTTCGCGACTCCGTGTGTCGGTCACCTTCAGTGAAATGCCGGCATAGAGCAGCCGGGCACCATAGTTATCCTCGGCCAGGTTGACGGTGAAGGGGTCGATCTCGACGAAGATCGGCTCCTGATACTCGATGGCCGCGGGTTCTTCTGCACGGGCCTGTTCCATGCCCCCCTGCTGGGTAAACAGCATGAACAGTGCCGTGGCGGCGGCCGACAGGCTCAGGACGACCAATACCACCAGCAACCACAGCAGCTTTCGCGAGCCGCCTCCGGATGTCGCCATTACCGCTCCTGTTTGTCGATGAGGGTCAATGTGTGGGGGATTATGCCGACTCGAGGTCGGCCATGATGAAACGAACAGGCCCAGTGAATGGGCCTATCTTGGGTTTTTGCTCGAGCTTCGGCTCGAGAGCAGCAAGTTATCGATGCCCTCTCAGGCGTAGAGGTCGACTCGCCCATCCAGAGGCATCTCCAGGGGCGCTTGCCGGTCGGTGGCGACTTCGCCGCCGGCCGGGTCGTCATCGGCTCCGGGCAGGCCCGGGCCGCTGCCGGCAAGGCCGCTGCCCGTGTCGTCGGCGCTACCCTGCTGGTGCTCGCCCACCGAGGTCTCGCCGAGGGTGATGCCCTGCTCCGCCAGGGCCTCGCGCAGTTGCGGTATGGCCTGCTCCAGGGCCTGTCGAACCGGCGCGTGGGCGGAGAGGAACTGGGCGTGGGCCCCCTGGTCGCCAATCTTCAGGGAGACCGAGAGCGGGCCCAGCTCGGCTGGGTGGAGGCGCATTTCGATACGCTGCTCGCCACTTCCCTGGCTGAAGCGCAGTAACTGTCGCCCCAGTTGCTGGGTCCAGTCCTGACTGCCCACCGGAGCGGTCAGGCTGGCCTGGGCGGGTGTCGTGGCGGCGCTGGCCAGGGATGACGTTCCCTGGCCGGGGCCACCGGTACCGGCATGCTGGGCCGGCATCGCGGCTGAGGTGGTCGTGTCGAGCAGTGGCGAGGCCGCGCCGGCGTCGCCCCGCGTCGGCACGAAGGCCGTGGCGTCCGCCGGGTCGCGTTGCGCCACCGCGAGGGCGGAGGAAACCGCCTGGGCGATCGGGCTCGGCCGTTGTTCCGGGGCCTGGGCCTGCATCCGGGCCGAGGGCAGCTCGCCGGAGGTCGTGGCCGGACGGAGCGCCTCCGCAGCGGCGCGTGCCTCGCGCGTCATGGCCGCATCGAACGGGGTACCGGCCTGCCGAGCGACGGTGGCTTGCCGAATGGCGTCTCGCGATACGGCCTGTTGTGACATGTCGACCCGTGGCATGCCGCCCTGCGCGAGTCCTTCCCGAGCTAGCCCTTCTCGAGCTAGCCCTTCCCGAGAAAGGTTTGCCCGCGAGAGGTTCTCGGGAGCGAGCCCCTTCTGAGGCATGGCGGCATCCCCGCGGAGCCGGGCTGCCGCTTCCAGCTGACCCGAGGCCGGCGCGGCCACCACGGCCTGGGCACTCTGGGCCGCTTGCCCGGGGCCTTGTGTCGCGGCCTGGGTGCCGGCCTGTTCGATCAACAGCAGGCGCTCCATGGCGGCCGTCAGCTCGGGCGAGGGCGGGGAATCCCCGGAGGTGCCCGGCTCGGGGGTGGCCGTGTCGATCCGTTGCGTCCAGTCATTGGCGTGCTGCACCAGCGTCGCGGTCTCGGCCGTGGCGGCACCGTCTGCAGCGGCATCGGAGGCACCGCCATGCCCGTCGTCCAGCCGCCGTGGCGGCGCCTCGAGCCCGCCGCCCGAGGGTGAGAGTGATGCCATGGCCTCGGCGAAGGCGCCTCGTTCGGAAGCGTCGGCCTTGGCGCCGGCGCCTGAGGTGTCGGTCGAGGCGTCCTTGCCGAGCGCGCCCATGAGTCGCGGTAGGGTATCCATCAATGTCTCCTTGATGTTCGTCTCAGCCCCCGAACAGAGGCGCCCGTTGCCGTGTGCTGTTCACCAGATCGTCGCTGGCGCGTTGTTCGCGTCGCTGCTCGGTGCGCCGGCGCGAGGCGTCACGGCGCTCGGCCAGGGTGTCGTAGGAACGCAGCCGACGCTGCTCGCTCTGCCAGTGTTGCTGGCTCTGGTCGACGCGGCGCTGCTGTTCGCCCAGGGCCTGGCGGGCGCGTTCCAGGGCGTCGTCGAGCGAGGCCAGGAAGCGCTGGTAGTTGTGCATGGAGGCCGGGTCGATCCCCTCGCGCAGGGCCGTCTGCAGCCGCGCGGCGTACTCGGCGCGGTAGCGTTGCAGGGCCTCCAGCTGTTCGGCGACCTGCTGGGCGTCGCGGCGGTCGCCGGCCAGGCGCTGTCCGGCCTGGTCGCGGGCCTGGCGGGCCATTTCGGTCAGGGTGTCCAGTGGTGTGCGGCTCATGGCGTGCCTCCCGATACGCCGGCCAGGGCGAGGCGCGAGGCCTCGAGGTCGGCGCATTCGTCGATGTCCTGTTGCAGGAAGGCCTCCAGGTCCGGGTAGCGGCGCACGGCGTCGTCGAGCCGTTCGTCGTTGCCCGGATGGTAGGCACCGACGCTGATCAGGTCGCGGTTGCGCTGATAGCGTGAGAAGAGGCCCTTGAAACGCTGGGCCTGGCGTCGCTGGTTGTCGTCGATGACGGCGTTCATCGCCCGGCTGATGGAGGCCTCGATATCGATGGCCGGATAGTGGCCGGCCTCGGCCAGCACGCGGGACAGCACCACGTGGCCGTCGAGGATGGCGCGTGCCGAGTCGGCGATGGGGTCCTGCTGGTCGTCACCCTCGGTCAGGACGGTGTAGAAGGCGGTGATCGAGCCGCCGCCGCGCTCGGCGTTGCCGGCGCGCTCCACCAGGTTCGGCAGCTTGGCGAAGACCGAAGGCGGATAGCCCTTGGTGGCCGGCGGCTCGCCGATGGCCAGGGCGATCTCGCGCTGCGCCATGGCGTAGCGCGTCAGCGAGTCCATGATCAGCAGGACGTCGCGCCCCTGGTCACGGAAACCCTCGGCGAGCCGGGTGGCGTAGGAGGCGCCCTGGAGGCGTTGCAGCGGCGAGGTATCGGCGGGGGCCGCGACCACTACGGCACGCTCTCGGCCATGGGCGCCGAGGATGTTGTCGATGAAGTCCTGGACCTCGCGGCCGCGCTCGCCGATCAGGCCGACCACGATGACGTCGGCGCGGGTATAGCGGGCCATCATGCCCAGCAGCACCGACTTGCCGACGCCGGAGCCGGCGAACAGCCCCATGCGCTGGCCGCGGCCGACGCTGAGCAGGGCATTGATGGCGCGGATGCCGACGTCGATCTGGGTGTCGATCGGGGCCCGCGCCAGGGGGTTGAAGGGGGGCTGCGCCAGGGGCGCGCGCGGCGAGTCATCCAGCGGGCCGAGGTCGTCCAGTGGCTCGCCGTTGCCGTCCACCACCCGGCCCAGCAGGGCCTCGCCGATCGGGAAACGCCGCGCGGCGTCGCCGGTGCTTTCGCCCAGAGGGTGGACCCGGGCACCGGGCATCAGGCCGGACAGACCGGCCAGCGGCATCAGGAACAGCCGGTCGCCGGAGAAACCGACCACCTCGGCCTCGGCGTAGCGGGTCGCCGGTTGTCCGGGCACGTCGGGCAGTTCGATGCGACAGGCATTGCCGAGGGCGACCCGCAGGCCGACGACCTCGATCACCATGCCGGTGGCGCGCACCACGCGGCCACTGGCCCGGCGGGTCGGCAGGGCCTCGACGCGGCCGCGCATGCCGCGCAGCGCGCGCTGCCAGTGGTCACGGTGAGGGTCGAGGTGGCCTGTCGCGTCCATCATTCACTCCGTGGTGGCGCCGTCGGTTGTCTGGCGCGTCCGGCGCTTGCGCTGCTGATCGCGCACCGCCTGCCAGCGGGATTCCCAGGTGGCGTCCAGTTCACCGCTCTCGCTGGTCACCCGGCAGCCGCCGCGACTGAGCTGGTCGTCCGGCTGCAGGCGCCAGCCGGCGGCCGCGAGTTCATCGCCCAGGGTCTTCTCCACCAGGCGCAGGTCCAGGGGATGCAGCCAGAGTCGCTGCTGGCCGACCAGCGGCGGCTCGGTGTGCAGCAGGGCGCGTACCAGCTCGAGCACCTGCCGCGGTCGTGCCTTGAGGGCCTCGCCGGCCAGCTGGCGTCCCGTGGCCAGGGCGAGCTCGACCAGGTCATCGGCGATGACGTCGTCCAGCGAGGTCAGCGCCTCGTTGAACTGGCTCGTCAGTTCCCGCAGGGGCGCGATTTCTTCCTCGAGGCGGCGCTCG
Source organism: Halomonas elongata (assembly GCF_029081005.1). Classification (GTDB taxonomy): domain Bacteria; phylum Pseudomonadota; class Gammaproteobacteria; order Pseudomonadales; family Halomonadaceae; genus Halomonas; species Halomonas elongata_B. Next base: position 72,316 of record NZ_JAJQTQ010000009.1, read on the forward strand.
AAGGCCGCATCGGCTTCTCGCTGCGCGTCTTCGCGCCCCTGGGCGAGGCCTTCGGCATGTCCTGCCTCCCGGCCCTGGCGCAGCCCTTCCTCGTAGGCGTCGCGACGAACCTGTTCGCGGAGCGCGTCGAGGGCTTCCTGCTGGCGCTGGGCCTCCTGGCGGCGCGTCTGCGCGGCGTGGGCCTCGGCTTCGGTGGCGACGTTCTCTCGGTCGGCGCGCAACTCGCCCATGCGCCAGCGTCGCCAGGTCGAGATCGCGGCGGCGTCCCGAGCGTTTCGCGCGTCGTCAGACATAGGCTTCGTCTCCACCGCTCAGCACCACTTCGCCGGCGTCGGCCAGGCGGCGAACCACCTGCAGGATGGCCTTCTGCTCGGTTTCCACCTGGGAGACCCGGATCGGCCCGCGGGCATCCATGTCCTCGCGCAGCAGGTCGGCGGCACGTTGCGACATGTTGCGCAGGAACTTCTCCAGGAGCGCCTCCGGGGCGCCCTTGAGCGCGACCACCAGGGCGTTGGAGTCGATTTCCTTGAGCACCAGCTGGATGCTGCGATCGTCCAGGTCGAGCATGTTCTCGAACAGGAACATCTCGTCGATGATCTTCTGCGCGAGATCCTCGTTGTGGGAGCGCACGGTATCGATGGCGGCTTCTTCCTGATGGGTGTTCATCAGGTTGAGGATCTCCGCCGCGGTGCGGGCGCCGCCCATCTTGCTGCGCTTCAGGTTCTGGCCGTCGAGCATGTTGGTCAGCACCTCGGTGAGCTCCTGCAGGGCGGCCGGCTGGACGCCGCTGAAGGTGGCGATGCGCAGCACCACATCGTTGCGCAGCTTGTCATCGAACATCTCGAGCACGTCGGCGGCCTGATGGCGTTCGAGGTGGATCAGGATGGTGGCGATGATCTGCGGGTGCTCGTCGCGGATCAGCTCGGCCACCATGGAAGCTTCCATCAGGTTGAGGGCATCGATGCCGGTGCTGGTGCTGGAGGTTTCCATGACGTCCTCGATGAGGCTCGAGGCGCGTTCGCTGCCCAGCGCCTTGGTCAACACCGAGCGAATGTGATCGCTGGAGTTGAGGTTCAGGGCAATGAACTCCTCGGTCTCGTCGTGGAAGTACTGCAGCACCTGGCGCATCTCCTCGTGAGAGATCTGCTCCAGGATCGCCATTTCCAGGCTGATCTGTTGCACCTCCTTGGCCGTCATGTGCTTGAACACTTCGGCCGCGCTGTCCTCGTCCAGGGCCAGCAGGAGGATGGCGCTGCGGCGTGTGCCGCTCATCTTATTGCTCATGCTTGTTCATCCAGCCGCGAACGATCATGGCCACCATGCGGGGATCCTCCTGGGCCATCTCCCGCAGGTCATTGAGGTTCTGCTCATAGGCTGAGGCCTTGCGACGGCGTCGGGGCGGCTCGTAGCTCGCCGCTTCGTCTTCGCCGTCCGTCGCATCCTCGTCCGAGGCCTCATCGCCGACCCGGGCGTCGACGCTGGGCGCCGGCGGCGCGGCGGCGGGCAGCGGCCGTTCGGTGTAGCGCCGGATCAGCGGACGCAGGATCAGCAGATAGAGCAGCAGCAGGGCGAGGCCCACCAGCAGATAGCGGCCCAGGCCGAAGGCCAGACGCTGCAGCTCGGGCTGTTGCCACCAGGCCAGCTCGGTCTCCGGCGACGCCTCGTCGGCGAAGGGGCGGTTGACCACCGTCACCTGGTCGCCGCGCGCCTCCGAGAAGCCCAGCGCCTGTCGTACCAGCCGTTCCACCTGGGCCAGTTCGTCGTCGTCGAGAGCCGCGACCGTCGGCTCGCCCTCCGGCTGGTCGGCAGGGGTCTGTCGGTAATCGATCACCACCGCTGCCGACAGGCGCTCGACCTGGCCGCGCTGGTGCTCCACGTGGGAGACCTGGCGATCGACCTCGTAGTTGATCACGTCGTCACGATTCAGGCGGCGCCGGGACTGGGTGGCCGGGTCGGTCGCCTCGTCGTCGGCGCCCTGCTCCTCGTCCTCCGTTCCGTCTTCGCCGTCTTCCTCCGATGTCGCGATGGGCGATTCGGCGTAACCGGGCGGCGTATTGCTCAGCGCGCCCGGTATGCCATTGGCCAGGTCGTCGCCATCGAGGTTGAGGCTCGTCTGGCGGCTGCGTACCGCCGCCTCGTTGGGCGGCTGGTTGGGGGTGTAGCGTTCGGCGGTTTCCTCGCGCCGGGAGAAGTCGAGCTGGGCAGTGACCTGGGCACGGACATTGTCGCGACCGAGGATCGGCGTGAGGATGGACTCGATGCGTTGCCGATAATTGCGTTCCACCTCGGCGACGTAATCCAGCTGGGTGCCGTCGAGCCCGGTGGAGCCACCGTCCGGGCTCGACAGCAGGCGCCCGTCCTGGTCGACCACCGTGACCGCTTCGGTGGGCAGGTCAGGGACGCTGCTCGAGACCATGTGGGCAATGGCGTTGACCTGTCCCTCGCCAAGGGCTCGGCCGGGCTCCAGGGTCAGCACCACCGAGGCCTTGGCCGGCTCGCGGCGGCGCACGAACACCGAGTCCTTGGCCAGCGCCAGGTGCACCCGGGCGCCGGCGACCGGTCCCAGCGACTCCATGGAGCGCGCCAGCTCGCCCTCGAGGCCGCGCTGGTAGTTGACCTGCTCGGCGAACTGGCTGATGCCGAAGGCCTGGTTTTCCATCAGCTCCAGGCCCACGTTGCCGCCCTTCGGCAGGCCCTGCTCGGCAAGCTGCAGGCGCAGCTTGTGGACCTGCTCGCCGGGCACCATCAGGGCCTGGCCGCCCTGGCTGAAGCGGTAGGGAATCCCGCGGCTGTCCAGCTCGCCGATGATGCTGCCGCCGTCGGCCTCGCTGAGGTTGCTGTACAGCACGCGGTACTGCGGAGCGCTGGCCCACAGCAGCAGGGCGGCGATCACCGCGATCGAGGCGGCGCCCGCGATCAGCAGGGGGACGAGGGGACTGCCGCGCAACTGGCGTTTCAGTCGCGCGAAGGAAGAGGAAGATTGGTTGTCCTGGCGGCCGGTGGCGGATGCGCCACTACTCATGTGGGCCTCCCCGCTCGTTTGGCGCCGGCATCCAGGGTGTCAAAAGAAGAAGGCATCGACTGCGTTCCGTCCATCACGGTTCGCCGCCCAAGGTCCGGGGCGGAGCTTTGATGGGGCTATTATCCGTGGCGCGCGTCGACCCAAAGGTGTGAAAAGCCCGATTTTTGCGCGTTATTTGGTGGCATGATGCGCCGTCGTGCCCTGCTAGGCTTTGCCTGAACCATCGGAGAGTGCTGTCCTGACGCCGATGACATGGCCCCCCAACCCTGGAGTCGAAATGAGTTCACCCACCCTCGAGTCGGCCCTGAGCCAGATGCAGAGCCTCGCCAGCCAGGCCGCCGGCCAGTCGTCCAAGGGACAGCATCTTTCCACGACGGTGGGAGAGGGAGGCTTCGTCGACGAGCTGCAGACCTCCATCGAACGCATCAACACCCTCAAGCAGGAAGCCGCGGAAAAGACGCGCGACTTCCAGGCCGGCAAACCGGGCGTGGAACTCGATGACGTCATGGTCGACGTGCAGAAGGCCAGCGTGGCCTTCGAGATGGGCAAGCAGGTGCGTAGCCGACTGGTCTCGGCCTACAAGGATGTCATGAACATGCGGGTCTAGGCCCGCTGCTGGATCAAGCCACCCCTCAACTCCTCGATGCGCTCGGCGACGCGCAGCACTTCCTCGGCGGGGATCTGGCGGATCACCTCGCCGCTCTCCCGGTCGACCAGCCGTGTCACCACGCGGGTGGTTCCCTCGTCGAGTTCGAACTCCACGCCATAGGGGCGAAGCACCTCATTGACGCGCTGCAACGGCGCCACCAGCTCGCCGCGTTTGACGGTCTCGCGGCTTTCGCCCTCGCCGAGCACGCTGCCCGCCGGGGGTAGAGCATCCAGGGCCGCTTCGACCTGTCGTCGTGTCGAGTTCGTGTCGACGCCGACATGCCCTTGCGTCGAGGTCGCATCGGTCAGTGGCGATGTCATCGTCAGCCTCCCTCTTTTTCTTGTGGATCATTCCTTGTCTCGCAGGTAGCGACTCTGAACGTTATCGGCCGGGGTTGGCATCTCTTTAGTCCAGGCGGTCGATGAGATCGTGGCCCGCGGGAGGGGCTCAAGTCGCCGCGGTTCTCGCCGATAACCGTCACTCAACCTCCCCATCCACGAGAGTGTTCATGCTGACCTCATTGCGACTGCGTATTCTCATCGCCACCCTGACGGTGATTGCCGTGGCGTTGATCATCAACGGCGCGGCCAGTTACTTCACCGTCGAATCCCACAACGAACGCCAGATCGACCAGAACCTTCGGGCCGTGGCGCACGGCAACGGTCAGGCCATCGAGGAATGGGTCGACGCCCGCATCGGCATGCTCGAGGCCCTGGATGCCGTAGCGACCAGCGAAAGCCCCATGCCTGCCCTCGAGCAACTGCTGGTGTCCGGGGACTTCATGAATACCTATATCGCCGATCCGGCGAATGGTGACGTCGTCTTCTCGGCCAGCGAGACCCCGGAGGGCTACGACCCGCGCGAGCGTCCCTGGTATCGCCAGGCCGTGGAAGCCGAATCCACCGTGGTCACCGCACCCTATGAGGACGCGACCTCCGACAAGCTGGTGGTGACCTTCGCCACCCCCTTCTACCGCGACGGCAAGCTGGTCGCCGTGGCCGGCGGCGACGTGGCCATCGATGCCATCGTCGAGATCGTCGACCAGATTGCCCCCACCCCCTCGAGCCTGGCGTTCCTGGCGTCCGCCGACGGCACCCTGGTGGCCCATCCCGATCCCGAGATGAGCCTCGAGCCGGTCAGCGAGCTATCCCCGGCCCTGACGGCCGTGTCACTGGGCGAACTGCCCGGCACCGAGGCACCGCGTCACGTCATGCTGGGCGAGTCGGACAAGCTGCTGCGTGGCCAGCCCATCGACGGTACCGACTGGCAACTGGTGGTGGCCCTGGACGAGTTCGAGGCCACCGCTGGCCTGCGAGGCGTGATGAGTGCTTCCGGGATCACCCTGGTGCTGGTCGCTCTGGGCGCGGCCATCCTGCTGGGCGCCTTGCTGCGGGTCGTCTTCCGCCGCCTGCTGGCGGTGCGCGATGCCATGGACAACGTGGCCAGCGGCAGCGGCGACCTGACCCGGCGGCTGCCGGCGGACGGCAAGGACGAAGTGGCGCAGATCGCCACCGCCTTCAACCAGTTCGTGTCGCGCATGGAAGAGGTGATGACCACCATCCGCGACAGCAGCGAATCGGTGCGGGTCGCCGCCACGGAGATCGCCACCGGCGGGCAGGACCTGTCGCGCCGCACCGAGAACGCCGCCTCCAGTCTGCAGCAGACCTCGGCCTCCATGGAGGAAATCACCAGCACCGTGGAGCACACCGCCGAGTCCTCGCGTCAGGCCAACGGCCTGGCCGAATCCTCCTCCGATGTCGCCCGGCGCGGCGGCGAGGCGGTCGACCAGGTAGTCGAGACCATGGAAGGCATCACCGACTCTTCGCGGCAGATCAGCGAGATCGTTAGCGTGATGGACAGCATCGCCTTCCAGACCAACCTGCTGGCGCTCAACGCCTCGGTGGAAGCGGCCCGGGCCGGCGAGCAGGGCCGCGGCTTCGCCGTGGTGGCCGGCGAGGTCCGCCAGCTGGCGAGCCGCAGTGCCGAGGCCGCCAAGCAGATCAAGGGCCTGATCGACACCTCCGTGGAACGCACCGAGGAAGGCGCCGACCAGGTACGCCAGGCCGGCCAGACCATGGCCGAGATCGTCGAGAGCGTCACCCGGGTGACCGACGTGCTCGGCGAGATCACCGCCGCCACCGGCGAGCAGAGCGAGGGCATCAGCCAGGTCAACGTAGCGGTCTCCGAGCTCGACCGCATGACCCAGCAGAACGCCGCCCTGGTGGAAGAGTCGACCACCGCCGCCGAGCAGCTCAAGGACCAGGCCGACCGTCTGACCGCCGCCGTGGGCGGCTTCACCCTGAGTCAGCGTCGTGCCGACGACGCCCCGGCCCGACCGGCACGGCGCCGCGTCGAGGAAGACGCCGAAGAAGCGTTCGCCTGAGGTGTCGTGTCCTTGTCCCGGTGACATGAAATAACATATAGGGACAAAATATGGCTTATACTTCGGATGTGGATATTCAGTCCGATACCGGAGAAACGGCCATGATGGCGGCACAGGCACAGCAGCGCCCTGCGACCAATACCCCGGAAGCAGGGCGCGTCGCGCTCAAGTTCTTCTTCAACATCATGCAGGCCTGGGGGTGCTCTGTTACCCAGCAGCGCACCCTGCTGGGCGGCATCGGCAATACCACCTACCACAAGTATCGGAAGCTGCCCGAGGTACGCCTGCCTCGCGACACCATGGAGCGGATTTCCTACCTGATGGGCATTCACAAGGCGCTGCGGATCCTGTTCAGCAACAGCCCGGAGAAGGCCTACGAATGGGTGCACAAGCCCAATGAGGCGGCGCCCTTCAATGGTCAATCGGCCCTCGCGTACATGCTTCAGGGGCGCGTGGTGGACCTGGCCGATACGCGCCGGTATCTCGATGCCGTCAGGGGGTGACCCTTGCGCTTGCCGAGCATCCTGCCCGCCTGGCACAACGCCTATCGCGTCATCAACAGTGCCTTTCCGCCGATCGATGTGTTCGAGGACACACTCGATCCCGAGGACCTGGAACTCGCCTTCGCCATCGAGGGAATGACCAACGACAGGCTGCTCGAGGAGGCCGGCGAACTGGCCCGCGTGCCTCGTGCCGATCGCGTCTCCGGGCCCGGCTCGACGCCTATCACGGTCGCCTTCACTCATATCGGCAGGCGGTCACGATTCAGCGACGGCACCTTCGGGGTCTACTACTGCGCCAGCCGCCTGGATACGGCCATCGCCGAGACGCGCTTCCATCTGTCCGAGTTTCTACAGGCCACTCGGGAGGGCACTGTCGAGATCACCATGCGGACCTATATCAACACCATCACCCAGGAGCTGGAGGATATCCGGCAGGGCCATGACGGGTTGCACGCCCCAGACCCGGCGCGCTATGGGGAGGCCCAGGCCTTCGCCACTCGACGACGCGAGGCGGGCGCGTTCGGGTTGCTCTACCATAGCGTTCGCGACCCCGGTCACGAGTGCGCCGCTATCTTTCGGCCGCCCGCCCTCAGCATTCCGGACCAGGGCCCGCATCTGCGCTATCTATGGGATGGCAGGCAACAGGCGATCACCCACGTGCTGGAGGTGTCCGAGCATCGGTAAAGGGGCGTTTTTTCAACGCCTTCCAGACAGTGCTCGATCAGGCTTCGCGACGAGCTTGATGCAAGTTGACAAAAAGGAAACTTGCGGCCTATTCTATCCTCAATGGTCAGGAGACAGGATGCGGATCGTCACCAAAAAGGCCTTCGAGGAGGCATCCAGGGCGTATCCGAACGACGCGCCCTCGATATATAGAACGTACAAGTTGCTGAAGACCGAGAGCTTCCCATCGCCGGCCGATCTCAAGCGGGTACTCCCGAGCCTGGACAATTTCCGTTACAAGGATCGTTGGTGGGTCATCGATATCGCTGGTAACAATCTGCGGCTGATCGCCTTCATCTCGTTCGAGCAACAGATTCTTTACGTGAAGCACATCACAACGCATGCCGAATACGACAAGCTGTGTCGCCGGTATGCCAAGGAGGCCGATAAATGACTGCCAGAGCCTGCCTTGAAGACGTCAAGGCCGTTTTCCGCGCCGCTCCGTTCCTGTCACGCATTCACTCCGAGGAGGAATATCAGGAGGCGCTGGCCGTCGTCGACGAACTGATCGACGATGTCGACAACAACATCGCCCTCATCGAGCGCCTGACCGATGCCATCGAGGAGTGGGAAAACGCCTCCGAGTCATTCACCGAGTTCAATGCCGGCATTCAGTCCCAGGATGCCGTGGATATGCTCAGGTTCCTGATGGATCAGCACGGGCTCGGTGTCGCCGACCTGCCCGAGATCGGCAGCAAGTCGCTGGTTTCCCGGATTCTCAACCGCAAGGGACGTGACCTCACCCGCCGCCATATCGAAGCGCTCTCCAGGCGCTTCGGGGTAAACCCAGCCCTCTTCTTCAACGGATAAGTACCGTCCTCGACGCGCGCCTCCGATACTCGTGCGTAACGGGGTCGAGCCGCGTTTTGCAGCGCAAGGCGGATCTCGTATTCCCGCCTGGCGCCCCGGAAAATTTTTTCCTCTTCCCTAAAGTTGCTGCCAAAGCCGCCGTTAAAAGGAATAACGGCCAACGGCGCCGTTGCGGCAGGCCCCAGCCCAGGCATGGCCCCGGGGCGGCCAATGGAGCCCTCAACAGAACGGGAAGGAAATCACCATGTCCGTAATCAATACCAACATCACTGCGATGATCGGTCAGCAGAACCTGACCAACTCTCAGAACGCGCTGTCCACCTCCATGGAGCGTCTGTCTTCCGGGCTGCGTATCAACAGCGCCGCCGACGATGCCGCCGGCCAGGCCATTGCCAACCGCATGTCCAGCCAGATCACTGGCCTCGGCCAGGCGCAGCGCAACGCCAACGATGGCATCTCCGTGGCCCAGACCACCGAAGGCGCCCTCAACCAGGTCAACGATAACCTGCAGCGCGTACGCGAGCTGACCGTCCAGGCCCAGAACGGCACCAACAGCCAGGAAGACCTGAACTCCATCCAGGACGAGATCGGTCAGCGCCTCTCCGAGATCGATCGCATCTCCGAAGAGACCAGCTTCAACGGCGTCGATGTGCTGGCCAGCGATCAGGAGATCTCCATTCAGGTCGGTTCCGAGGATGGCCAGACGATCACTCTGAATCTCCAGGAAATTAACTCAGACACCTTGAATCTCGACACTTTCAACGTAAATGGTCCGACCTCTACACCTGCACAAACTACTGGTGACACTGGAGCGATGGCCACGGAGTTGGGGCTGGACGCTAGCAGCTACTCTAGTGCTGGCGTGACAAGCTTCAGCGATGTATTGGGTGCTGGTGGTGTTACTGGTGCTGCCAAAGCCATCGATATTGATGGCTTTACAGCTAATACTACATCAGCTGCACTTGAAATGGATGATGACGGAAACTTCTATATCAAGGGGCAGTTAGAAGATGGCACCACAGGCTATGTTGCCGCGGATGTTGAAGCTGAATTTGATACTAATGGTTTTGTTTCGGATTTGAGCATCGTTACAGGTGAAGTCGCAGCCCCTGAGCGTACAGATACCCCACTTGCATCCTTGGATTCAGCAATTGGTGATGTTGATAGCTTGCGCTCCGAGCTGGGTGCTATGCAAAACCGCTTCGACTCGGCCATTACCAACCTGAGCACCAACGAGACTAACCTTTCCTCTGCTCGCTCGCGCATCGAGGATGCCGACTACGCGACCGAAGTCGCCAACATGACCCGCAACCAGATCCTGCAGCAGGCCGGTACCTCCGTGCTGGCCCAGGCCAACCAGCTGCCGCAGAACGCCCTGTCGCTGCTGGGCTAAGCCCACTTCAGGCAACAAGATGCGTGGTAACGAAGCGGGCCCCCGGCCCGCTTTTTTCATAGTGGCTGGAAGCCGCAAAAGCCTGCCGTGTTGGCGGGTATTCCCCCCTTTGATGTCGTGCTCTTGCCTTATCGTGGTGATATTTGCCTCCACCGAAGGGCGATGCCATGTCCAGAAAACGCAACCGCCGGCCCGCCGGCGCCCAACAGCCCCTCTCGCTGCCGCAGGCCTGCAAGCGGGCCGAACGACACCCATCGGACCCCGATGCCTGGCTGGCGCTGGGGCGTCTGCAGGCGGGGAATGGCGATTTCGACGATGCCAGGGTCTCTCTGGAGACGGCCAAAGGGCTGCGCGATATCCATCACGAACAGGAAGAGTGGCTCGGCTATGTTGCGCACAAGCAGCACCGCCTGCAGGAGGCACGAGGGCATCTCCAGCGGGCGCAAGAACTCGAGCCCGATTCCCCATTCGGCCTGGTGGCACTTGCCCATCTCCATCTGGAACTAGGCAACGCCCAGCAGGCCCTCGAGTATGCGCAGCGGGCGTGGCGGCTCGATGCCAGGAATCATCGCGTACTCGATGTGCTGGCGAGCAGCCTGAGTGCCCTGTATCGCTATGACGAAGCCCTCGATATCTACGATCATCTGGCGGAGCTGGTGCCCAACAGCTTCGTGCCCTGGAACAGCGCGGGTAACATGCGGCGCGAGCTGGGGCTGCTGGATGAGGCCTATCGCTGCTATCGCAAGGCCAGCGAGCTGGCGCCGCAAAACGCCATCGCCTACTCCAACCATTTGACGGCTCTGCATTACGATCCACGCGCCAGCCGAGAAGAGATCGCCGAGTTCGCTCGGTCATGGGAGCGTCGCTTCGCGCCTGAAGGGCAAACGGCTCGGCCTGCTCGACCCGGGAAGTTGTACCCACAACAGCTTCGGATCGGCCTGCTGTCGGATGGCCTGCGCAGCCATCCGGTCGGCAAGATGATCGTGCGCTGCCTGGAACACCTCCCAAAGGGGCAGTTCACGCTGCATGGCTACACCACCAGCGAAGTGACCGATGCGTTCACGAAACGCATCAAGAGCGTGACCGAGCAGTGGTACTCCATTCGGCATATGAATGACGACGATCTCGTTTGCCAATTTCGCGACGACGAGATCGACATCCTGATCGACCTCTCGGGCCACAACGCGGGCACGCGCATGCGCGCCGTGGCCATGCAACCGGCGCCATTGATCGTCAAATGGGTCGGGGGTCTGATCAATACCACGGGCGTGCAAGCCATCGATTATCTGATCAGCGATCATATCGAGACGCCCGAAGGCGAAGACGAGTACTACACCGAGAAGCTGATCCGTCTGCCGGATGACTATATCGTCTTCGATCCGCCCGAAAAGCTGCCAGCATTGAGCGAGTTGCCAGCCAAGCGAAACGGCTATATCACCCTGGCGTGCTTCAACAACCCCACCAAGCTCAATGATGTCACGCTCAAGCAGTGGGCCGGCATCATGAACGAGCTGCCGGATTCCCGCTTGCTGCTCAAGGGGCGCCCCTATACCAGCGAGAGTTTCTGCGAACGGCTGTATGCCACCCTGGAGGCCGAGGGCGTCGCCCGAGAGCGGTTGATCATCGAAGGGCCGGGCAGCAACCATGAAATGCTCGAGGCCTACAGCCGTGCGGACATCGCCCTCGACCCCTGGCCCTACTCGGGCGGGCTGACTACCTGCGAGGCTTTCATCATGGGCGTGCCGGTCGTCACCCTGCCGGGGCCGACCTTCGCCGGCCGCCATAGCGCGACGCACCTGGTGAATGCCGGCATGCCGGAACTGGTGGTCGATAGCTGGGAGGCATATCGCGCCCGCGTGATCGAGCTTGCCAGTGATCTGGAAAGCCTGGGCACCATTCGCCAGCACCTGCGCGACGTGCTGCTGCAATCCCCCGTGTGTGACGGCCCGCGCTTCGCCAAGCATTTCACGGATGCCATGCGTGCCATTTGGCAACGTTACTGCGACGATAAGCCCCCCGCCGCCCTTACCTTCAACAAGGAAGGCGAGGCTCGTTTCGAGGACGAAGACGCTCCGGTGGACATCCATTACGCCGAGACACCCGAGGATGACTCGACATTTCAGTGGCAATACGAGGGTAAGATCATCGCCGTGGACAACGGCGGGCAATTGCTCGAAAGCGACGTCGTTCGCCAGCTGTTGCAGAAGGAAGCGCTCGAGCTGGTCGCCTTCGACCCCAGCAGCCAGGCACTGGATACCTCGCTCAAACAGCACAAGGGTGTGCATTACTACCCCAATGCGACGCTAGGAGACGGACGCCCCTGCCAGCTGCATGCCTGTCTCGACCCCAAGTTGAGCGCGAGCCTGGCACCGCTAGGCGACGAGCACCAGCCCGAGGCCATCCGGAAGGGCAGCCAGGTACTCACTCGGCTGCCGCTCAACACCATCGCGCTGGATAGCATTCAAGGCCTGCCCGCCATCGACATGCTGGTACTGGACGACCTGAACGACGTCGCCGCGATCCTCGATAACGGCACCCAGGCGTTGAACGACACCCTGCTGCTTCAGGTGAAGGTCGCGTTTCAGCCCACCCACGAGCACCAGCCCAGCTTGGCGGAACTGCAACACTGGGCAAGCCGTAACGGCTTCCGCTTCTACCGTCTGCACGAGCCACGGCACCGTAGCCACCTGCCTCTGGAAGTTTCTGAAAAAAACCGCCAGGCCACTGAGCTAACAAGAGCCGATGTTCTTTTTCTACCCGACCGCGATAGAATAAAGGGCCTTTCGGATGATCGGCGCGTCAAGTTGGCGTTCCTGTTGCATACCATTTATGGCATTCGGGATATGGCATATCTGTTAATATCCGGTATAGATTCGAAGAAAGCCGAAGCTTACTTGGTCTCGGAAAGTTTGGTGGAGGAAAAGCCAGCGGAGGAGAAAGGTGGTAGCGTTCTAGCGAGTGAAGCGGGTTCTATGGATGATCTTGGCGTGAAGAGCATCTCGCTGCCGGATTCGCCTTTCATGGCTGAAAGGGAGCGTGAGCTATTCAGCAAGCGATTGAAAAGTGCGTCGTCTTATTTTGAGTTCGGTTCAGGTGGCTCGACAGTATGGGCTGTCAAGGAAGGGCTTGAGGTTAAAGGGGTCGAGAGTGACGCCAACTGGGTGAATGCACTTAAAAAAGATCTTGGGCCCCCTTGCCAAGTCAAAGTTGTGGATATTGGGCCGACCAGAGAATGGGGTTTTCCGGCTGACGTGAAAGAGAGCCACTTTTTCCAAGAATACAGTCGAGCGATATTTCAGCACTGTCAGCCTTTTGACCTTATTTTGGTAGATGGGCGTTTTCGTGTGGCTTGTGCCATGACGGCTATCGAACATATTTCTAGAAACCCCTGCAAGGGGCGAGATTCTTATATATTCATTCACGACTTCTGGAATCGACCGCACTACCATGTTGTACTGAAGTTTCTCGATGTTGTGGAGTCGGTAGAGTCGGCAGGTGTGTTCCAAGTCCAGAAAGACGTTGATCTAAATGCTGTCAGAGAGACGTGGAAGCAGTATGCCTGTCAACCGGCATGATCTCTTGGCCGCAGGCTGACTATTCGCGGGAGGGCTGTTGCGTATGATGTCAGCGGATTAGTGTTATCGGGAGCGGACCAGCAGAACCCGGCATGCCCACCATCGACGTGATTATCGAACTTTCCCCCGACGCCTGCCTGGCCCACTACGAGGGCCGGGCGGGTGTGGTGCATACCCGTAGCCTGGACGGGCGTAGCGTGCAGTTTCCGGCCGAGGCGCTGCGCCGGGTGGTGACGCGGGATGGGGTGCATGGCGTCTTTCGCTTGTATGTCTCGCCCGAGGGCCGCTTCGAGGGAATTCGGCGGCTCTCGGCGCCGCCGGAAAGGCGCTGATACGGCACTTCCGGCGCGGCTTTATCGGGATGTCATGGCCTCGCCCCAGGTTGCCACGAAGTCGGCCGGAGGCAGCGGGCGGCCGAAGTGAAAGCCCTGCGCCTGGTCGCAGCCCAGCCAGGTCAGTGCGCGGGCCTGTTCCGGCGTTTCCACTCCTTCGGCGACGGTCTGCATGCCCAGGCTTCGCGCCATGGCGATGATGGTTTCCACGATGGTGCGGTCGTGGGGGCCGTCGAGCATCTCACGCACGAAGGAAAGGTCGATCTTGAGGGTGTCGGCGGCGAAGCGACGCAGGTAGGCCAGCGAGGAATAGCCGGTGCCGAAGTCGTCGATCGATAGGGTGTAGCCGGCCTTGCGCAGGGTCTGGGTGATGGCGATGGCCTGTTCGGGGTCCCGCATGACGTCGCTTTCCGTCAGTTCCAGGTCGATGGACGAGGTCGGTGTGTGGCGGGTCAGCTCGGCGATGCGCCGGGCCAGGTCGGGGTCGGTGAATTGCTGGGCCGAGACGTTGATCGACAGCCGGCCCGGCAGGGGGTGGCCGTTGCGTCGCCAGGCGGCCAGTTGGCACGCGGCTTTCTCGAGTACCCAGTCTCCCAGCGGTCGAATCAGTCCACGTTCCTCGGCCAGCGGGATGAACTCCCCCGGGCTGACCCAGCCCCAGTCCTCGTCGTACCAGCGGCATAGCGCTTCGGCACCCACCAGCCTGCCGCTGGCGAGATCCAGCTTCGGCTGATAGTACAGCTCGAGCTTGCCGTCACCGAGGGCGAGATGGAGTCGCTCGGTCATCCGCTGGCGGCGCTGCAGGGCCAGGGTCATCGAGGGGTCGAAGGGGCAGGTGCCGTCGGCCTGTTGCTTGGCGTGGTAGAGGGCGATGCTGGCGAACTTGAACAGCTCCTCGGGCGTGACGGCATCCCGCGGGTACTGGGCGGTACCGATGCTGGCCGAGAGGGTGAAACGGTGGTGGTCGAGGGTGAGAGGGCGGCCCACGGCCTGGTGCATGCGCTCGAGGCATTGTTCCAGCTCCGGCGCCGAGGCTCGGGGCACCAGCAGGGCGAACTCGTCGCCGGAGAGGCGGGCCAGGCGCTCGTGCGGCGCCAGGGCGGACCGCAGCCGCCCGCCGAGGGTGGCGAGCAGCCGATCGCCGACCTGATGGCCGAGGGTGTCGTTGATTTCCTTGAACCGGCGGATGTCGATCAGCAGCAGTGCCAGTGGGTATTGATCGCGCTCGGCGGCCTGTCGCTGATGACTCAGATTCTCCATGAAGCGAATACGGTTGGGCAGGCCGGTGGTGCCGTCGGTATAGGCCAACTGATGCATGCGCCGTTGGTCGTTGCGACGTTCCAGCTCGGCGGCGGCGCCGGTGGAGAGGATGCGCAGCACCGAGGTGGCGAAGGCGTCGGCCTCCAGCGGCTGGCGATACAGCACCATGATGAGCCCGATGGGCTCGCCCCGGGTGTTATCCAGCCGGCGGCCGATCCAGGCGCAAGTGTCCGCCGGAAAGCCCGGCAGGCCGGGGGATCCCCCGTGCTGGACCATGATCTCCTGCTCATGGAGCAGCGTTGCGCAGGGCGTGCCGGCCAGGGGCAGGCGGCAAGGGGTCAGACAGCGGCCATCGGACAGGGCGCTGATCAGGTTCAAGGTGGTCTCGTCGGGGAGGAGCGGGGCACCGGCTTCGGTCCGGGAGGAGGGCTCCAGCAGGGCGACGAAGCCGGCGTTGGCCTCGAGGGTGCGGGTCAGGGTGCTCACCAGTTGATGGAAGTAGTCGTCGCCGATCCGGCTGGTGACGGTGGAGGCGATCTGCATCACCGCCTGCTGGACACGCTGGGCTTCGTGCTGCTCGGTGATGTCGGTGATGAAGCCTTCCAGGCAGTCGACCTGGCCGTTGGCGTCGAACACCGCCTGGCCCTGCTCCCACATCCAGCGAAGGCCGCCGTTGGCGGTCTGCAGGCGATAGACGACCTGGAACGGCTCTCGCCGGGCGATGGCCTGCTGCACCAGGTCGCCGGTGTGCTGCCGGTCGTCCGGGTGGATGAGCTCGAGGTAGCTGATCCGCCGGTTATGGGTAAGATCCTCGGGGGAGTAGCCGGTCAGGTCGGTGGCCCCCTGGCTGACCAGCAGCATGGTCCAGTCCGTGTCGTTGAGGCAGCGATAGGCCATGCCCGGCAGATGATTGAGCAGGGTGTCCAGCCGGCGCTCGCTCTCCCGGGCGTGACGCTCGCTTTCCTGCAGGGCGCGTTCGGCCTCCCGTCGGCCCAGTTCGGCACCGGCCTGGGTCGCGGCGATGCGCAGCAGCTCGAACTCCTGGTCGCTGGGCGCGATGGGACGGTTGGCGAGGACGGCCAGTAGCCCCAGGTGGGCGCCGCCTGTCGTGAACAACGGCAGGCCCAGGTAACTCTCGGCCTCGAGTTCCCGAAGCATGCTGTCATGGGGAAAACGGGACTGCACATTGCCGGGGTACAGGCACAGTTCGTGGCTGGCCACCGTCTCGCAGGGCGTGCCGGCCAGGGCATACTGCACGTTCGCCAGATGCTGCCCCCGGGACCAGATGGCCAGGGTCTGGGCCTTGTTATCCCGCACCCGGGCGATCAGTACGTGATCGGCCGAGAGCAGTTGGGCCAGCCGTTCCACCAGGGTGTCGAAGAAGTCGGCGGCGCCACTGTGGCCAAGCCCTTCGGCGAGTTGCCGGAAGGCCTCTTCGGCAGTGATCCGAGCGGGCATGGATGGGTTCCTCCCCCGTGTCAGTGTTGTTGTTCTGGGGCCGTCGTGTCCAGCGGCATACCGAGAGATTGCGGGTTGTGGCAGGTCGACGGCAAGGCCTGATGTGCCAGGGCCATGACAGGGCATGCGCAGGTCTCAAGTTATGCCGGTGTCGGCCGATATATTTCGAACACGTTCCCTTATAGCGCAACGAGAGGCACAAGGATGGTGGAGGACGGCTACGACCGGGTGGAAAGTCCCATGGAGATCGAGGCACTGCTCGAGGCGTTGATGGCGCCGGGTGGCGCCTCGCTCCAACTGGAGGACGCCGGGGGAGAGCCGTTGCCGGTGCTGGTCATGGATCATCGCCCCGGCGAGGAATTGCAGTTGGATATCAGCGCGATCCGCGAGGTCGCAGGGTCGCTGCAGCGCGGTCGTCCCTTCCGCCTGCTGGGTCGCAGTCAGGGCAAGATGGTGCGCACCTCGGTCCTGAGCATGCAGGCGTGCCAGGATGACGAGGGGCGCCTGGTCTGCCGCAGTGACTATCCGCGCAGCCTCGAGGTCCTGCAGCGTCGCGAGACGTTCCGCGCCGGGTTGCGGCTTGGCATGGAGGTCGGGGCGATCCTGCGCACCATCGAGGGCGGTGGTCGCGCGATCCAGGGGGATCTCAAGGATCTTTCCCTGGAGGGATGCCGGTTGGAGTTGCCGTTGGCCGCCAGTGGCTTGCTGGGGGAAGTGGCGGTACCGCTGGAGATCGAGTTCTGCTTTCCCGATGGCACGCGCTACGCCGTCCGTCAGGCATCGCTGCGGCACCGGAACATGGATATGGCGCGTCGCGTGGTCCAGGCGGGGTTCCGGTTCGAACAGTCGGGCGCCGAGCAGGAGCGCAAGCTGTGGTATTTCGTGCGTGCGATCGAGCAGGAAGCGGCGCGCCATGTCGAGGGCGACGATGCGTCCCGGCTGCCGTCTCCCTTGTTCCAGACCTCGGTGAGCGCTTCCCCCACGGTAGGGCGTCGCAACATGTGCCGTTATGCCACGCCCATGGCGAAGCGCTTGTCGCGCGTCGCCGGCTATCTGGATGCCCAGCTCCTCGAACTGCAGCAGGGTGGCGAGGTCTCCTCGGTGCAGTTGTCGCGCCATGCCGATCTGCTGCTGTCGCTGCACGACGAGGATCGCGAGGGGCTGCTGTTCGCCATCCGCTGCCTGCACGAGGAAACCTGGCTGGTGCGCCATTGCCTGAGCGTGGCGGTACAACTGCTCGACCTGTTGCAGGATGCCTCGCCGCCCCGCGAGCTGTGCAAGGCCATCGCGGCCTCGGCCATGCTGCACGATCTGGGCAAGGCGCTGTTGCCGGCCGAACTCTGGGAACAGGCTTCGCCGAGTGACGAGGAGCGGCAGCGGATGCGTGAGCATGTCGCCGTCCTCGAACCCTGCATGCGTCAGTGCCACTGGCTGGCCGGCGCGGTCTATGCCTCGGTGGTGGAGCGCATCAACGAACGCCTGGATGGCAGCGGTTATCCACAGGGCCTGGGCGACGAGCAACTGGGAGAACTCGAACGCGCCGCCGCCGTGGTCGATGTCGGGGATGCCATGCGACGCGACCGCGCGGATCGCCCCGCCTGGAGCGTCCAGGAAGTGCAGCGCCATCTGCTGGCGCATCCCGAGACCTTCGATGCACGCTGGGTGCGACGTTACTGCCGGCGATTCGGGCGTTATCCGGTCGGCTCGCTGGTGCGCTTCTCGAGCGGAACCCTGGGGTGGGTCCAGGGGCTGGACGACACCGGGGCGATCGCTCGTGTCCAGCTCACCGAGATCGTCGGCCCACCGACGGATGAACTGGGCAAGGTTATTCAGGGCGACGTGCCCAAACGTCTGGGCGAGGTGGTCGAGGAAGTCGTGGTGAGCGGGTGAATACGTTCCCTAAAGTTCCTGGGAATCCGGCCGATAAAGGAGAAAATAGCCCATTCGACAAGGTCTGCTCGTGGCATCGCTGCCGACGGCGCTTGTCAGACTGGCCCACTTCGTCTCGGTAAGGAAACGTCATGGCGTCGATATCATCGCTGGGTATCGGGTCCGGCATGGACCTGAATGGCTTGCTGGATCAGTTGAAATCGGCCGAGCGCGAACAGCTCGAGCCCATTACCGCTCAGCAGCAGAGTTATGAAGCGAAGGTTTCCGCTTATGGCAAGCTGCAAAGTGCCTTGTCATCCTTTCAGGACGCGGCTGCCAAGCTCAATGGCGAGGAGCTTTACCAGAGCCTCTCCAGCAACGTGACCGGCGATAGCGTCACCGCGACTGTCTCCAGCGAGGCTCAGGCGGGGCGCTATGACGTGTCGGTGGACGAGTTGGCGCGCGCCCAGAGCCTGGCGTCCCAGGGCTTCGCCGAACGTGACGCCGAACTCGGAGCCGGCAGCGTGACCGTCGAAGTCGGCACCGGCGACGCTGCCCAGACCCTGAACCTCGATATCGCCCAGGCTGACAGTTCCCTCGAGGGCATCCGCGATGCCATCAATGCCGAAGGGGCCGGCGTGACGGCATCCATCGTCAACGACGGCAAGGACAATCCGCATCGCCTGGTGCTCACCAGCGACAAGACGGGTACCGAGTCGACCATCCAGTCGGTCGATTTCGCCAGCGATGCGGGAGATGCCGCCCTGGATGCCAAGCTCTCCTATAGTGTCGCCGATGCCACCATGGAGCAGACCGTGCAGGCCAAGGATGCGGCCCTGACGGTAAACGGTCTGGATATCAGCAGTCAGTCCAATCAGGTCGAGGGCGCCATTCAGGGGGTTACCCTGGACATCGCCGAGACGGGCGATTCCACCGTCGGGGTGGAGCTCAACAATCGCGGCCTGCGTGACGGCGTGTCGGGCTTCGTCGATGCCTACAACAGCCTGCGTGGCACCATCGATTCGTTGACCAGCTTCAATGCCGAAACCGGCGAGGCCGGCGAGCTGCTCGGTGACAGTACCCTGCGGGGCATCGAGTCGAGGTTGCGTGACATCATCGGCGGGCAGGTCGGCGGAGGTGAGGTCAACATGCTCAGCGAGGTGGGGATCGAACTGGAGGTCGAAGGCACCCTGACGCTCGACAGTGATGCACTCGATGAAACCATCATGGACAACCGTCAGGCACTGGCCGACCTGTTTGCCGGCACCGAGTCGAACGACGGTCTCACCGATACCCTCGATGCGGCCCTGGAAAGCATGTTGAAGGAGGGCGGCTCTCTCGAGAGTGCCACCAGTGGCGTGGAGTCGCGTATCGAGGGACTCAATGAGCGATATACCCGCATGGAGAGCTCCATCGATCAGACGATCGATCGCTATCGCAGTCAGTTCAGTCAACTGGACGGCATGATTTCCAACATGAACCAGACCAGCACCTACCTGAGCCAGCAGTTCAGCGCACTCAGCGGGTAATATGACAGTCCGCCGACGTGAGCTGGGCGATCGGGAGTAGAGGAGAGCGAGATGACAGGCACATACGGCGCTACCTATGGGCGCGGGGCAAGCACCTACGCCAGGGTCGGGGTGGAGAGTGGCGTGATGTCCGCCAGCCCGCACCAGTTGATCACGATGCTGTTCGACGGCGCCCAGACGGCCATTCGGGCGGCTCGCATCCACCTCGAGACAGGCAATCTGGCGGAAAAGGGAGCGTCGATCTCCAAGGCGCTGGATATCGTCAACAATGGCTTGCTGGCGGCCCTGGACGGGGAACGCGGCGGCGAGGTGGCGGGCAACCTGGCGTCGCTCTACGAGTACATCGCCCGTCGCCTGCTGGCCGCCAATGCCCACAATGACGTCGACGCCCTGAACGAGGCGGAGCGCCTGCTGGATGACATCGCCTCGGCCTGGCGGGACATCGAGCCCCAGGCCGCGGGAGCTTGAGCATGGGGCAGTCCCTCGATGGAGCGCCCGTCTCGGGCGATGCCGTGCTCGACGCCTACACTCGCCTGCTGACGCGCAGTGAAAGCATGCTGGAGTCCGCCCTGGCGGCCGACTGGGAGGCCCTGGTCGACCAGGAAACCGAATATGTGCAGCAGGTGGAGCGGTTGTCGACCCTCGATGCCGGCGTCTCCCTGGATGGCGAGGAACAGCGACACAAGGCCGAACTGCTGGAGCGCATCCTCGAGAACGACCTGGAGATACGCCGCCACCTCATCCAGCGTCGCGATGAGCTGGGCGAGCTGATCGGCGTCTCCCGGCGGCAGCGCGATCTGCAGCGTACCTACGGGGCCGGTGCCAGGCCCGGTGTCATCGATGCCGGGTCGCGCTTCGGAGCGGATTCGTCGTGAGCGGTATCACGCCGCTGCTGGACACGCTGCTGCATCAGGTGCTGGGCAAGCGCGCCGATGTGCCGCCCCCCCGGGACCTGAATCAACCGGTCAAGCCGGTGGCCCCCGGCGATGCGCCCCGCGCCCTGCACAGCGATTCGCGACTCGATGCCCGTTCGCCGCCGGGGCATGCGGTGCCCACCGCCCGAGAGGCGGCGAGCACCGCCGTGCCGTTGAGCGGCTCGGATGCCGCGCCTCCCGCCTCGACGCATACCCACTTCAGCGCGACGGCACGGGCCATCGCCGATCTGCTGCTGCGTTTTCCCGCCCCCACCTCGGCGGTGACGCCCGCCGCTCCCCTGGCGGGCAACGATCAACCGATATCGCCCTTCTTGCTGGCCCAGCGGCTCGAGGGCAGCGTGCGAGACAGCGGGCTCTTCTACGAGTCGCACCTGGCACGCTGGTTCGCGGGAGGGCTGTCGCGTCAGCAGCTCGAACGCGAGCCCCAGATGTGGCGGACTCTGGGCTTCACCCCGGCGCCGACCTCGCACACGGGGGCCGCGCCCTTGACCGGCGCCGCGGCGGTCAAGGGCAAAGCGGGTGCCTCATCCGCGGAGGCGTCGCGCTCCTCGCCGCTCGATGCCATGACCGAGCGGCGAGCGCCGGTCAACGAGCACTTGCAGGGGCTGGTTCGCCATCAACTGGAAATGCTGGCGGCGCCGACCCTGCGCTGGGAGGGCGATGTCTGGGCCGGCCTGTTCATGGCGTTGGCGGTGCATCTGCCTCCCGAGGGGCGGGAGCATCGACGCGAGGACGGCGAGTCGTCCTCGCACGATGACGAGGGGACCTGTCGCTCCGAGCTGACTCTGGACGTCGAGGGACTGGGGGCCGTGCGGGTGGCCTTGCGCATGGGGGCGACGACGCTCGATATTGCCTTGCAGGCCCGCGACGAGTCGGTCCTGTCGGATCTGGCGACGGAGCTCGAGACACTGCGCCAGCGGCTGGAACGCCATGGCTTCGAGCGTGTTCAGTTACGTCTGGAAACCTGGCGGGAGCAAGACGAATGACCGACGAGGACGCACGTCGACGGGCCGTGGCGCTGGCCTATGGCGATGATGACGCGGCGCCGCGGGTCGTGGCGCGAGGCTATGGCGAACTGGCCGAACGCATCGTCGAGGAGGCGCGACGCCAGGGCGTCCATGTCCACGATGCCCCGGAACTGGTGGGGCTGTTGATGCAGCTCGATCTGGACGAAGAAATCCCGCCCAGGCTGTATCGGGTCATCGCCGAACTGCTGGTCTGGCTGCACGAAAGGTCAGGTAAAAGCGTTGAATAACGGCGGCCTTGTCGGATGCGAGACGGCCTTTTTTGTATTGTTTTGTAACAATCCTGCCTGAAAACCTGTCTTGTGTTTTCAATAGCATCGCCTTAATAAGATGATTTGGTAGCGCTTTTTCATGGCATTGAGCGCAGCAAAATTCCCTTAGGTCCCGACCGTTGGTGGTGCGATGTTGCATCCATCGGTGGAGCATAGACAATGTTGCATAAATGAAAAAAAGCGGTCGTATGCTGTGCTTTTCGTGAGATGAAGGCATCACGGAAAGTCGGGTGAGCGAAGCCGTACTGAATAAATAAATGCAGTAAAAGCAGGGAATTATGAAAACCAACGAGTACTTGGATGAGATTCGAGAGATGAATCTCGCTTACCTCCTGTTGGCGCAGCGTCTGCTGAATGCTGACCGGGAAGAGGCGATGTTTCGGCTAAAGGTCGATGATGACATGGCCGATTTTCTTTCTTCATTAGGCGCCCAGCAGCTTTCGAGGTTAGCGAGTACCAACCAACTGTTGTGCCGGCTTGGCCATGAAGGCGTCGAGCCATTGCGTCAGGTGGTCGACAACCCGCGCGAACAGGGGTTGTCCCACTTTCACTCCTCGCTGTTGATGGCGTCCCAATCCCTGCCGTCAGGTCTGTCGCCAGAGGAGGGACGCGGCCATGTCGACTAAGAGCCTGCTGGATGAGTGGCGACAGGTCCGCCTCGCCATTGACCTGATCGAACTGGGTGCCCGGTTGCAGGTGCTCGAAACCGAAACCGACCTCAGTCGCGCCCGGCTCATCCGGCTGTTCAAGGAAGTGCGCGGCATGTCGCCCCCCAAGGGCATGCTGCCCTTCTCCACGGACTGGTTCATCACCTGGATGCCCAACATCCATTCGTCGTTGTTCTACAACACCTACCTGCGGCTGCGCGAAGATCATGGCTGTTCACGCATGGGGGGCTTCATCAAGGCCTATCGCCTTTATCTGGAGCAGGTGGCGATCGATGACGCCGATGCCGTTCTGGGGCTGACCCGGGCCTGGACCCTGGTGCGCTTCTTCGAAAGCGGGCAACTGCAGCTTTCCGGCTGCACGCGCTGTCACGGTCGTTTCGTGGCCCACGCTCACAGCCCCAGCCACGACTATGTCTGCGGCATCTGTCAGCCGCCCTCGCGGGCCGGCAAGACACGCAAGCGTCGCGAGAAGGCCGACGCGGCACGACGCGTACCGCCACCCCTGGAGGCCTCGGGCCAGGCTTGAGGGCCGGGCGGCGCCCCTGTCGAGGGGCGCCGCTTTTGCATCTGCCATCCCCGCTGGATCTCCCCTGTGCCTTTGCGGTGTGCGTCGACACCGCCCCCGGCAGTTTTTTGTGTCACGCCCTCAAGTTTTGTCACGCCGGCGCCGATATCCAAGGCAGTTACGTCATTCACGTTCCTGCTAAGGATGTCGGCCGTGCTGATTCCCATAGGTTACTTGATCGTCCTGCTCTCCGTTTTCGGCGGCTTCGTGCTGGCCGGCGGTAGTCTCGGACCGCTGTTCCAGCCCACGGAGCTGCTGATGATCGGCGGTGCGGGGGTGGGGGCTTTCGTGGCTTCCAACAACGGCAAGGCGCTCAAGGCCTCGTTTCGAATCATTCCTCGGCTGCGTCGCTCCAAGAAGTACGACAAGGCGATGTACCTGGAACTGATGACGCTTCAGTACAAGGTCCTGACCAAGATCCGCCGCGACGGGATGCTCGGCATCGAGCGTGACATCGACGACCCGGAGGCAAGCTCGCTGTTCAACGACCATCCCAAGGTCCTGGCCGATCCCATGATCATGACTTTCCTGACCGATTATCTGCGTCTGATGGTCAGCGGCAGCATGGACCCCATGGAGCTCGACGAGCTGATGCTCCACGAGATCGAGGCCTTCGAACAGGAAGCCCATGTCCCGATCGACGCCATCGGTCGGATCGGCGATGCCATGCCGGCGTTCGGCATCGTGGCGGCGGTGATGGGGGTGGTGAAGGCCCTGAGCACCGCCGCTGCCGGCCCCGAGCAGATGGGGCAGATGATCGCCCACGCCTTGGTCGGCACCTTCCTCGGTATCCTGCTCGGCTACGGCTTCATCCTTCCCCTGGCGAGTCGCCTCGAGCGCCAGGCCAAGGAAGCCGAGAAGATGCTGCAGTGCATTCGCGTCACCCTGCTGGCAAGCCTGCATGGCTATGCCCCGCAACTGGCCGTGGAGTTCGGCCGCAAGGCGCTGCATACGGCTGACCGGCCGAGCTTCACCGAGATGGAAGAGTACGTGCGACAGGCCAAGTCGGTGGCGGGGAGTGCATGAGTCAGGGCGACAACAGACGACCGATCATCATTCGGCGCAAGCGGGTCGTTCACCGTCATCATGGCGGTAGCTGGAAGATCGCCCTGGCGGACTTCATGACGGCGTTGATGGCCCTGTTCCTGGTCATGTGGATGCTGTCGACGGCCAGCCGCCAGGAGCGCGAGGGCGTTGCCGAGTATTTCAGCACGCCCCTGGTGACCGCCATCGCCGGCGGCGACAGCGCCTCGATGAGCGAGAACGTCATTCCCGGCGGCGGGCCCGATCCGGTCTATACCGAAGGCGAGCGCGCACGGGTCGACATGCGTCAGCGCTCGCGCCCCAGCGAGCAGCAGCGCCGGGCCTTCCGCGATCTGCAGCGGCGCATCGAGATGGCCATCGATGCCGACCCGGACCTCAAGCAACTCCGCGACCAGTTGCGTTTCGACATGACGCCGGAGGGGCTGCGCATCCAGCTGGTGGATTCCGAGCAGCGTCCCATGTTCGAGCTCGGCAGCGACCAGGTCGCGCCCTACATGCGCGACCTGCTGCGCCTGATGGCGCCGATGCTCAACGAATTGCCCAACGACCTCAGCATCAGCGGCCACACCGACAGCCTGGCCTACCTGAACGGCTATCACGGCTACGGCAACTGGGAACTGTCCTCCGCGCGTGCCAACGCCTCCCGGCGCGAGCTGGTCTCTGGAGGCCTGGACCCGGCCAAGCTGCTGCGGGTCGCTGGTTTCGCCGATCAGGTGGTGATGCCGGATACCGAGCCGAGCGACCCGGTCAATCGACGCATCGAGTTGCTGATCCTGTTCGAGCAGGTGGCCGAGCGCATCCGCGCGCCGGGGCAACTGGATGATCTGGGCGTACCCTCGCCCACCCGTAACGGCCCTTCCGGCGCCCCGACGCTGCTGGAGGAGTTCAACGAGAGCCTGCGAGAGACGCTTGGCAAGCCGCCCGAGTCCTGATGGGCCGTCAACATCCAGGCTGGAGAGACGTGCATGGATATCACCGATTTCTACGACACCTTCTTCGAGGAGGCCGAAGAACTGCTGGCCGACATGGAGCGCCACCTCCTGGCGATCGATGTCGACGACCCGGATGCCGAGCAGCTCAACGCGATCTTCCGGGCGGCGCACTCGATCAAGGGCGGTGCCGGCACCTTCGGCTTCGATGTGCTGCAGCAGACCACGCACCTGTTCGAGAACCTGCTGGATCATGCCCGGCGCGGCGAGCTGACGCTGCGCCGGGACATCGTCGATACCTTTCTGGAAACCAAGGACATGCTCCACGACCAGCTGGACGCCTACCGTAGCGATGACGTGCCCGACCGGGCCGCTTTCGACCGCATCTGCCGGACCCTGCAGCAACTGGCGATGGAGGAGATCGGTCAGGCGCTCGATGGTGCCGACGGCATGTCGTCCGAGCCCGAATCCCCGGCGTTGGAGCCGGCGGCAGCGCCCGACGATGAGGCGTCATCGGCGCCTGACGCCGGGGCTGAGCCCGAGCAGGCGCCGGACGATGGCCGGCTGGTGGTCTCCCTGCTCGGGGTCGGCGACAAGGATCGCGACCTGCTGGTGGAGGAGCTCGAGCAACTGGGCGAGATTGAGGCCCGGGAGGGCGACACGGACTGCTACCGGGTGACCCTCGAGACCTCGGTGGGACGCGAGGACATCGAGGCGGTGATGTGTTTCATCGTCGAGCCCGAACAGCTCCGCGTCGAGGCGGCTTCCGCGCCCCCGGCGGACGAGTCCGCCGCGTCCACGGCCTCCGGGGCCGGCGTGACCGAAGAGGTGGTGGCCGACAAGCCGGCACCGGCATCCGGCGAGACGAACGCCAGCGAGGCAGCGCCGTCCTCGTCCGATACCGCCAGCCAGTCCGATGCCTCCGAGGCGCCTGCCGGGGCCGGCAAGCCCAAGCCGTCGAGCAAGCCGAAGAAAAAGGCCAAGAGTGGCGGGGAGACATCCTCGATCCGCGTCTCCGTGGACAAGGTCGACCAGATCATCAACCTGGTCGGCGAGCTGATCATCACCCAGTCGATGCTCGACCAGACTGTCAGCGAGCTGGAAGACGTCAATCACACCGGGCTGAACAACGGCCTCAACCTGCTGCGGCGCAATGCCCGCGACCTGCAGGAGGCCGTGATGTCGGTGCGCATGGTGCCGATGGACTATGTGTTCAGCCGCTATCCGCGCCTGGTACGCGACCTGGCCGGCAAGCTCGAGAAGGACGTGGAGCTGGTCACCGAAGGCGAGTCCACCGAGCTCGACAAGAGCCTGACAGAGCGCATCATCGACCCGCTCACCCACCTGGTACGCAACAGCCTGGATCACGGTCTCGAGTCGCCGGAAGCACGCGAGGCGGCCGGCAAGCCGCGCACCGGTCGGCTGACCCTGTCGGCCCAGCATCAGGGTGGCAACATCTTGATCGAGGTGATCGACGACGGCGCCGGCCTGGATCGCGACAGGATCCTGGCCAAGGCGCGCAGCAACGACCTGCCGGTCAGCGACAGCATGAGCGACGACGAGGTCTGGCAACTGATCTTCGCCCCCGGCTTCTCCACAGCTCAGGAAGTCAGCGATGTGTCCGGGCGAGGCGTCGGCATGGATGTGGTCAAGCGCAACATCCAGAACATGGGCGGCCACGTCGAGATCGCCTCGGTGACTGGCGAGGGCACCACCACCCGCATCGTGCTGCCGCTGACCCTGGCGATCCTCGACGGCATGTCGATCAAGGTCGGTGACGAGGTCTTCATTCTGCCGCTGTCGGCGGTGCTCGAATCGCTGCAGCCGGACAAGCGTGATCTCTACGCCATGGCCGGCGACGACGTGGTGCTCAAGGTGCGCGACGAATACCTGCCGGTGGTGCCCGTCCACGAGGCCCTCGATGTGGCCGGGGCGCGTACCGAGCTCGACGAGACCATCGCCGTGATCGTCCAGGGCGAGGGGCGTCGCTACGCCCTGCTGGTGGATGACCTGATCGGCCAGCAGCAGGTGGTGGTGAAGAACCTGGAGACCAACTACCGCAAGGTGCCGGGCGTGTCGGCGGCCACCATCCTCGGCGATGGCAGCGTGGCCCTGATTCTGGACATCGCCGATCTGCACCGTCTCAACCGCACCAAGAAGGAGGCGCGTCGCGGCCGGCATCCCGGCGACGTTCCGACTCCCCATCCCAAGGAGGTAGAGCCGTCATGAGTACCCCGAACACCAATGCCGCCCTGGCCGCCACCGAGGAGCAGAACCGTGAGTTCCTGGTCTTCTCGCTGGGCGACGAAGAGTACGGCATCGACATCCTCAAGGTGCAGGAGATCCGTGGCTACGAGAATGTCACCCGCATCGCCAACGCCCCCGACTTCATCAAGGGCGTGACCAACCTGCGCGGCGTGATCGTGCCGATCGTCGACCTGCGCATCAAGTTTCGCCTGGAAAAGGTGGAATACGGCGGCCAGACCGTGGTCATCGTGCTCAATGTCGGCGACCGGATCGTCGGCATCGTGGTCGATGGCGTCTCCGACGTCATGACCCTCACCCCTGAGCAGATCAAGCCGGCGCCGGAGTTCGGCGTCACCCTCTCGTCCGATTTCCTGAGCGGCCTGGGCAGCCTGGAGGACCGCATGCTGGTGCTGGTCGATATCGACAAGCTGCTGACCAGCGACGAGATGGCACTGGTGGATTCCGTCGGCGAGTGATCGCCGGCCGATAACGACAAGATTTTCGTGGGGGAGCTATGCGCCGACTGACAACGACACAAAAACTGTGGGCCTCCCTGGGACTCATCTGGCTGGCCATGCTGTTGATGGTGGGCTGGGGAGCCTGGGAGAACCGCGAGACCATGCTCGACGAGCGTCGCGCGGGACTCGAAGTCTATGTCGACCTGGCGGTGAGCGTGATCGAGGAGCAGGCCACGCGGGCCGAGGCCGGCGAGATCAGCATCGAACAGGCCAGGCAGCGTGCCGCCGAGATCATCAAGGGGATGAGCTACGACGAGGGGCGTGGCTATATCTATGTCTTCAACGACGATCTGGCGTTGCTCAGCCATCCGCGCCTGCCGGAGGGCACCTCCGTCGCCGATTTCCAGAACGTCGAGGGGCGTTACCTGTTCCGCGAGTTCCTCGAGGATGTGGCCGAGGACGATGGTGTCGTCGATTACCTCTGGGCCCATGAGGAAGGCGACGAGCCGGCGCCGAAATCCTCCTACCATGCGCGCTTCGCTGACTGGGGCTGGATCGTCGGCACCGGGGTCTACATCGACGATATCAATGCCGCCTTCATCGCCTCGCTGAGCCGTAGCCTGCTGGCGCTGCTAGTCATCGGCGTGCCGGTCAGCCTGATGATGCTGCTGGTGATCCGGGGCATCACGCGAGGGCTGGGGGGCGATCCCCGCTACGCCGTGGACGTGGCGCGCTCCATCGCCGACGGCGATCTCTCCCGCGAGGTGCGGTTGCGTGAGGGCGATCAGGGCAGCCTGCTGTTCGATATCGAGCGTATGCGTCGTGCCTTGAGCACCACCATCGGGGATATCCGCCGGGACGTCGACGACGTGGGTGGCGTGGTCGACGAGATCGATGCCGGCAACGACGAGCTGGCCACGCGCACCGAACAGCAGGCCTCGGCGCTGAGCGAGACGGCGTCGAGCATGGAAGAGCTGACCACCACGGTGCGTCACAACGCCGAGCATGCCGAGCAGGCCCGCACCTTGTCCGGCGAGACCGCCTCGAACGCGGCGCGTGGACGGTCGGCCATGGAAGAGGTGGTGGCCGCGATCAACGAGATCAACGACAGCGCCACTCAGATGAACGGCATCGTCGACACCATCGATTCCATCGCCTTCCAGACCAACATCCTGGCGCTCAACGCCTCGGTGGAGGCGGCCCGTGCTGGCGAGCACGGTCGCGGCTTCGCGGTGGTGGCCGAAGAGGTGAGGCAGCTCGCCAGCCGCTCGGCATCGGCGACCCGCGAGATCAAGACATTGATCGAGCGCTCCGACGGCAAGGTCGTCGAGGGTACCCGGCGGGTCAAGGAGACCGACGAGATCATCGCCGGCATCGCGGCCGATATCCAGCAGCTCACCGCCCTGGTCGGCGAGATTTCGACGGCCACCCAGGAGCAGAGCCAGGGCATCGAGCAGGTCGGCGAGGCGGTCACCCAGATGGATCAGATGACGCAGCAGAACGCCGGCCTGGTGGAAGGCCATACCGATGCATCCCGGCGACTGGTGGAACGCAGCCAGCACCTGCGCGAGCGAGTGGCGCGCTTTCGGATCGCCGTCGAACGGGGCGAGCGCGGCGTGCCGGATGCCGAGGGCACCTCGCGCCGGGCCAGCGCGCCCGAGCCGGCCGAAACCTGCTGAAAGGGAACCGAATGATGCAAGACCGTTGGAACAACCGGGCGGCGATGAATCGCCCGATGACAGGAGAGAGACGTGAAGCTTCTCGATAACATGACCGTTCGGGTCAGCTGGAGTCTGGTGTTGGCGGTGTTTGCCGCACTGGTGCTGGTGTTGAGTGCCCTCGGCCTCTACACCGTACGCTACAGCGAGGATTCGCTGCGCACGCTCAACGAGGTCAACGTCGATCAGCAGTCGACGCTCAATCGCACCAATTCGCAGATGCTGTTCGCCCAGATGGAGCTTCGCAACCTCCAGGCCAGGCTGTCGCAGGCCGTCTGGCCGGAGGATCGCGAAGAGGTGAAGGCCGATGCCGCGGCGCTGACCGAGACCTTCGACGAGGTCGAGTCGACCTTCCAGGAATTCCTGGCACTGCCCCGTCAGGAAGGACAACAGCCGCGTATCGAGTCGGTCAGGGAAAGCTTCGAGGCGCTGATGAACGAGGGGCTGCGTCCCCAGCAGCAAGCTCTGCTGGATGGCAGCGCCGAGGCCTTCTCCAATCAGTTGGCCGACGTGGACCAACTCACCCGGCAATTCTATGACGACGCCGTCGTCTTCTTCTCCACCGCCGAGAAGAACGGCGCCGCCCTGTACGACGACTTCTTCGACCTGGTCAAGGTGCTGGAGATCGCCATGGTGGTGGTGCTGGTGATCGCGGTGCTTACCATCATCCTGGTGCTCTGGGGCGTGACCGCCAATGTCGTGCGCCCGCTCGGCCGGCTGGTCGGCTATTTCGAGCGCATGGAGCAGGGGGATCTCTCCCAGGACATCCCGACCCGGGGCAACAACGAGATCGGTCGCCTGTACAGCTCGCTCGGCCAGATGCAGGCCGGCCTGGCCCGGACGGTGGGTACCGTGCGTGCCAGCAGCGATTCGATCCACCAGGGCACCCAGAGCATTGCGAGCGGCAACAACGACCTCTCGTCGCGCACCGAGCAGCAGGCCGCTTCCCTGGAGGAGACGGCATCGAGCATGGAGGAACTGTCCTCCACGGTGGGGCAGAACGCCGAGAACGCCCAGCAGGCCAGCCAGCTGGCCGCCGAGGCATCGCGCACCGCCGAGCAGGGTGGCCAGGTGGTGGGCGAGGTCGTCACGACCATGCACGAGATCAGCCGTGGCTCCCATCGTGTCGCCGAGATCATCGGCACCATCGATTCCATCGCCTTCCAGACCAACATCCTGGCGCTCAATGCCTCGGTGGAGGCGGCCCGTGCCGGCGAGCACGGTCGTGGTTTCGCCGTGGTGGCCCAGGAGGTTCGCAACCTGGCCAGTCGTTCGGCTTCCGCCGCCAGCGAGATTCGCGAGCTGATCGAGGCTTCGGTCAAGCAGGTGGATGCCGGCACCGGCAGCGTCGACCAGGCCGGCCGGACCATGACCGAGGTGGTCCAGTCCGTCCAGCGGGTCAGCGACATCATGGACGAGATCGCCGCCGCTTCCACCGAGCAGAGCAACGGCATTTCCCAGGTCAACGAGGCCGTGACCCAGATGGATCAGGTCACGCAGCAGAATGCCGAGCTGGTCCAGCAGGCCGCCAGTGCCGCGACGCAGCTCGAATCCGAGAGCGGGCGCCTGCGCGAGGCCACCCAGCGCTTTCGTCTGCGCGAGGACGCCGCGACCGTGCGAACGGTCAGCGAGTCGGCCGACGGGAATGACACCAGCGACCTGGCGCGCTGGATGCCGGCGCTGATGCCGGCGGGTCGAGAGCAGGCCGACAAGGAAGCCAACGCCTCGAGCAAGGCCCGCGACACGGGCCGCGACGAGGAGTGGGAATCCTTCTGAAGGGCAGGCTGCGCCGGCCACCGGGCCGGCGCCGATCGATAACAATGCCATCGGTAGCGGCCTCGCGCCGCCGTGGGGAGACCATATGCGCAACAATCAACCCGTCACGCAACGAGAGTACGTCCTGCAGGACGATCATTTTCTGATCTCCCGCACCGATCTCAAGGGGCGCATCACCTATGCCAACCCGGCCTTCGTGGAGGTGAGCGGCTTCGAGCACGATGAACTGATCGGTTCGCCGCACAACCTGGTGCGTCATCCCGATATGCCGCCGGCGGCCTTCGAGGATCTGTGGCGCACCCTGAAGGCCGGTCGTCGCTGGCGGGGCGTGATCAAGAACCGCCGCAAGGATGGCGATCACTACTGGGTCAGCTCCAGCGTCTCGCCGATTCTCGAGAACGGCAAGGCGGTGGGCTTCGTGTCGATGCGCACCAAGCCGTCGAACGCCGAGGTGGAGCGTGCCGAGTCGGTCTATGCGCGGATGAACGAGGGGCGTTCGACCGGTTACGCGCTCGACCATGGCCAGCTCAGGCGCAAGGGGCTGAGCGGTTGGCTGGGGCGTCTCAACGTACGCAGCATGCGTGCCAAGGTCATCGGCATGATCCTGGTGGCCGGCGCGCTGCTGCTGACCAGCGGCGGGATCGGCATGTGGGGGCTGGACCGTGCCGATGGGCGTCTGGAGGCACTGGACCGCGATGGCCTCCAGGACGTGGCCCGCCTGCAGCAGATCGATCAGCAAGTGACGCGCAGCCACCAGATGCTGACCAGCAGCGCGCCGGTGGAGCTGCTCGAGAACCGGGATACGCTGATCGAGCGGCTCGAGGGCATCGAGGCTTCACTGGATTCACTGTGGACGACCTATCGGGAACGCGACCTCAATCACGGCGACCGAGCCGATGCCTTCGGCGAAAGCTTGGCGACCTATACCGGTGAAGGTGTGGAGCCGGCCCTTGATCTGCTGGGCAGCGAGGACAATTTCCGGGTCTTCGCCGACCTGCCATCGCACGCCGAGCAGATGCGTGAGTGGGGTCGCGAGCTGTCCAATCAGATCAACACCCTGATCGAGGGCAAGCGCGAGGCGGCGGTGACCCTGGCCACCGAGGCACGAGAGGCCCAGCAGCGCAAGTTGATGATCCTGGCGGGCACCCTGGCGGTCGGCCTGCTGGTGCTCTGCGTGCTGGGCGGGTTGATCCTGCGCTCCCTGCTGCGGCCGTTGCGCGATGCCGAGGCTTTCACCCTGCAGGTCGCCTCGGGGAACCTGGCCGCGGAATCCCCGAGCCGTCAGCGCGACGAGCTCGGCCGACTACTGGACGCGCTGGACCTGATGCGCAAGAGCCTGGGCAGCATCGTTGCCGACGTGAATGCCGGGATTGAGCGGGTCGCGCCGGCCGCTCGCGATATCGCTTCCGGCAACGAGGAGCTGTCGGCGCGCACCGAGCAGCAGGCCGCTTCGCTGCAGCAGACCGCCTCCAGCATGGAGGAAATGACTACCACGGTGGGCCACAACGCCGACAATGCCCGTCAGGCCAGCGGCCTGGCCTCGGACAACGCCTCTCGCACCCGCGAGGCGGGCGAACTGATGCAGCAACTGGTCACGACCATGGGCGAGATCACCGATGGCTCGCGCAAGATGACCGAGATCATCGATGTCATCGACAGCATCGCCTTCCAGACCAACATCCTGGCGCTCAATGCCTCCGTCGAGGCGGCGCGTGCCGGCGAGCAGGGCCGCGGCTTCGCGGTGGTCGCCGGGGAGGTGCGCAACCTGGCCGGTCGTTCCGCCTCGGCGGCTCAGGAGATCAAGGCGCTGATCGACGGCTCCTCGCAGCAAGTGGAGGGTGGCGCGGCACTGGTGCAACGCGCCGAGGCGTCTCTGGGCGAGGTGATGGAAGCCTCGACCCGGGTCAACGACATCATGGGCGAGATCACCGCCGCGTCCGAGGAACAGAACAACGGTATCGGCCAGATCAATCAGGCCGTCGTGGAAATGGACCAGGTGACCCAGCGGAATGCCGCCCGGGTGCAGTCCTCGGCCCAGGCATCCGCCGAGCTCGATCGCCAGGCCAAGGGGCTGACGCATGCCGCCTCGGCCTTCCGGCTGCGCGGCGCGGGCATGGAGACGATCCCGTCACGCACCCGGCGCGAGGCATCGTCCGCCACCGAGACCACGCCGGCTTCGGCGCCCGCCGATGAGCCGGCGGAGGAAACGCCGCGCCGTGAGCGCCAGGCATCGCCTGCGACGACCGAGGAGTGGGAATCGTTTTGACCCTGTCCCGTGAAACGCCCACCCCCGATTTCGGGGAGTGGGCGGGTGTCGAGCGTGATCTCGAGCTGACCGATGCCGATTTCGCCCGGATTCGGCACCTGATCTATCAGCGTGCCGGTATCGTGCTGGCCGAACACAAGCGGGAGATGGTCTACAGCCGGCTGGCCAAGCGCTTGCGCCACCATGGCTTGGTGCGCTTCGCCGATTATCTGGCGCGTCTCGAGAGGCGGACGGAGTCCTCTGAGTGGGAGGCCTTCACCAATGCCCTGACCACCAACCTCACGGCCTTCTTCCGCGAGGCTCACCACTTTCCGTTGCTGGCGCAGCATGCGCGTCAGCGGCGGGGGGCACTGCGTGTCTGGAGTGCGGCGGCTTCCACCGGCGAAGAGGCCTATTCCATTGCCATGACGCTGGACGAGGCGCTCGACGGTCGCACCTCGAACGTCGAGGTGCTGGCCTCCGATATCGACACCGAGGCCCTGGATCGTGCCGAGGCCGGCGTCTATGCCCTGGACCAGATTCGCAAGCTCGACGACGCGCGGGTCAAGCGGTATTTCCAGCGGGGGCGTGGGCGGCACGAGGGGCTGGCGAGGGTCCGGCCGGAGCTGAAGTCGATGGTGCGCTTCCTGCCGCTCAATCTGCTGGCACCCTCCTGGCCCGTCGAGGGGCCTTTCGATGCGATCTTCTGTCGCAACGTGATGATCTATTTCGACAAGCCGACCCAGGCGCGGATCCTCGAGCGTTTCGCTCCCCTGCTCAAGCCGGACGGTCTGCTGTTCGCCGGACACTCGGAGAATTTTTCCTATATCACCGACACCTTCCGGCTGCGTGGCCAGACCGTCTATGTCCGTCGCCCGCGCTAATGATGGACCCTAAGGAAACGCTGAATAAATAGCCGAGCATAGTGAAGCGCAAGGCGCCCGGAGCACAGAAAGCGAGACATAACGAGGGGTTAGGCGAGCTTTCGAGCACCGCGCAACGAAGCGATTTGCATGCGCAGGCATTTAAGCAGTGTTTCCCTAAAGTCAGGTGGATACTGGCCGATAACCCGGGCATGGCTGGTGGCGTCGACAGGGACGCGTCGGTCACCCAGTGAAGGAGAGACTCTTGAGTGCACCCCGGATCAAGGTGCTGTGCGTCGACGATTCGGCGCTGATACGCGACCTGCTGAGCGAGATCATCAACGAACAGCCCGATATGGAGGTGGTGGCCATGGCTCCCGACCCTCTGGTGGCGCGGGATCTGATCAAGCAACACAACCCCGATGTGCTGACCCTGGATGTCGAGATGCCGCGCATGGACGGCCTGGACTTTCTCGAGCGGTTGATGCGCCTGCGCCCCATGCCGGTACTGATGGTCTCCTCGCTGACCCAGGCCGGTTCGGAGGTCACCCTGCGGGCGCTGGAGCTGGGTGCCCTGGATTTCGTGGCCAAGCCGTCGCTCGGCATTCGCAGCGGCATGAAGGCCTATGCCGAGGAGATCACCGAAAAGCTTCGCGCGGCGGCGCGCTCTCGGCCAAGGCGCGCGCGGAAGCGAGACACTCCGGCGCCCAGGGCGCTGGAAGCGCCCATGGTGTCGAGCGAGAAACTGCTCATCATCGGCGCCTCCACCGGGGGGACCGAGGCGATACGCAGCGTGCTGGAACCCATGCCAGCCAATGGTCCGGCGGTCCTGATCACCCAGCACATGCCCGGTGGCTTCACGCGCTCCTTCGCCGAGCGTCTGGACCGGATCTGCCGGATCTCGGTCAAGGAGGCACGGGATGGCGAGCGCATCCTGCCGGGGCATGCCTATGTCGCGCCTGGCGATGTCCACCTGAAGCTGGTGCGCAATGGCGCCAACTATGTGGCGCGCCTGGATGACGGACCGCCGGTCAACCGCCATCGACCCTCGGTGGATGTGCTGTTTCGCTCGGCGGCGGATCAGGCGGGGCGCAACGCCATCGGCGTGTTGCTCACCGGCATGGGCAAGGATGGCGCCGCCGGGCTGCTGGAGATGCGCCGGGCGGGCGGCGCCACCCTGGCCCAGGACGAAGCCAGCTGCGTGGTCTTCGGCATGCCGCGCGAGGCCATCGCCCTCGGCGCCGCCGAGGAAGTGGTCGGCCTCGATGATATGGCCGCCCGGTTGCTCAAGCGGGTCGCCGCTGCCGGCCGGAGCCAGCGAGTGTAGTCAGTTTTCGGATAAAGCTTGAAGGGTCGGCGTCGCCGGCCGCTTGCCTGATACCCAATGAGATAGAGGACCCCCGATGGCGGACAAGAACATGAGCATCCTGGTGGTGGATGATTTTCCGACCATGCGGCGCATCGTGCGCAGCCTGCTCAAGGAGCTCGACTTCACCAATGTGGAGGAGGCCGAGGATGGCCAGGACGCCCTGAACAAGCTTCGGGCGGGCAACTTTGAGTTCGTGGTCTCCGACTGGAACATGCCCAACCTCGACGGCCTGGAGATGCTCAAGCAGATTCGCGAGGACGAGGCGCTCAAGGAGCTTCCGGTGCTGATGGTCACGGCGGAGGCGAAGAAGGAGAACATCATCGCGGCGGCCCAGGCCGGTGCCAGCGGCTATGTGGTCAAACCCTTCACCGCGGCGACCCTGGAAGAAAAGCTCAATAAGATCTTCGAAAAGTTGGGCATGTGACACCGCGTCGGGCTCCGGGCCCGACCACCAGGAGAGGCGATGATGAGCACGGAGAATCAGTCCGAGAATCCCCAGGCCAATAGCGACGAACTGGTCCTGCGGATTGGCCACCTGACCCGCATGCTGCGCGACAGCATGCGAGAGCTGGGGCTGGACAAGGAGATCGAGCGCGCGGCGGAGGCGATCCCCGACGCGCGTGATCGACTGAGTTACGTGGCGGTCATGACCGAGCAGGCGGCGGAACGCGCCCTCAACGCCATCGATCGCGCCCAGCCGATGCAGGACCGGTTGAGCGACCAGGCTCGACAGCTCGATGCGCGCTGGGCCGAGTGGTTCGCCGAGCCCAAGGAACTCGACGAGGCCCGTGAGCTGGTCCAGGACACGCGCTCCTATCTGGGCCAAGTGCCGGACATGACCCAGGCTACCGGCAAGGAGCTGCTCGAGATCATGATGGCGCAGGACTTCCAGGACCTGACCGGCCAGGTGATCAAGAAGATGATGGATGTGATCCGCGAGATCGAACATCAGCTCGTGCAGGTCCTGATCGATAGCGTGCCCCAGGGCGAGGCGCGCGAGGACATGCAGCGACGCGCCGATGACCAGCGCGAAAGCGACACGCGGCGCCGTCAGGATGAATTGCTCAATGGTCCGCAGGTCAAGTCGGAGGGCGAGGATATCGTGGCCGACCAGGATCAGGTGGATGACCTGCTGGACCAGCTGGGTTTCTAGGCCATCGATGGCAAGCGGCCGAGACACGTGGATAAGCCCACGAAAATCGGCCCTTTTCGAGTGACCGTTCCTTCCCCGATCCCCGGATAATGGCCAGGGTGCGCAGGAGTGCCCGGTAACTGGCCATGGCCGACGATAGCAGCGACGACGAAAAGACCGAAGACGCGACACCGCGACGGCTGGAGAAGGCGCGCGAGGAAGGCCAGGTGGCCCGTTCCCGCGAGCTGGCGACCTTCATGCTGTTGCTGGCCGGCGTGCTGGGACTGGCCACCATGGGTGGCACCCTCTATGACCAGGTCGGCGGTGTGATGGAGCAGGCTTTCCTGTTCGATCGGCGCCAGGCTATGGAAACCTCGCCGATGCTGGCCGAGGCCCTGATGCTGGGGCGTCGGACCCTGATCAGCCTGTTGCCGCTGTTTCTGTTGCTGACGGTGGTGGCCCTGGTGGCGCCGGCCTTGCTGGGCGGCTGGCTGATTTCCGCCAAGTCGCTCAAGCCCCAGGCGTCCAAGCTCAATCCGTTCAAGGGCCTCAAGCGGATGTTCGGCACCCAGGCGCTGGTGGAGCTTTCCAAGGCCATCGCCAAGGCGGTGCTTGTCGGCAGTGTGGGCATGGCCTATCTCTATCTGCATCGCGGCGAGCTCATGGCACTGATGAGCCAGCCGATCCATCAGGCACTGGCCCGTGCCATGAGCATGGCGGCGGAGGCCTGCGGGCTGATGGTGCTGACCCTGCTGGTGGTGATCCTGATCGACGTGCCTTACCAGTTATGGAGCCACGCCAAGCAGCTGCGCATGACCAAGGACGAGGTCAAGCGCGAGCACAAGGAGTCCGAAGGCGATCCGCAGGTCAAGGGCCGCATACGCCAGCAGCAGCAGGCGATGGCCCGCGGTCGGATGATGAGCCAGGTCCCCGAGGCCGATGTGATCGTCACCAACCCCACTCACTATGCCGTGGCCCTGACCTACGAGGAGACCGGCATGGCCGCGCCCAGGGTAGTGGCCAAGGGGGCCGATGCCGTCGCTGCGCGCATTCGTGAGCTGGGCGAGGAAGCGGGCGTGCCGCTGCTGGAGGCGCCCCCGCTGGCGCGTTCGCTTTATCACCATGTCGATCTCGAGGCGGAGATTCCCGCCGCTCTCTACACCGCGGTGGCGGAGGTGCTGGCCTGGGCCTTTGGCCTGAAACGGGCCGCCGCCGAAGGCGGCGAGGCGCCCCCGACCCCCGAGAACCTGTCGGTGCCGGCCGCCATGGAGGCGCCGGACCGCGACGCAACGAACGAGGCACGAGGATGAAGGCCTGGAGCCAATACCTGCCGCGACGCAACTGGATGGCCGACGTGCCCATGAAGGTGCTGGCCGGCCCGCTGTTGATCCTCATGATCCTGGCGATGATGATCCTGCCGCTGCCGCCCTTCGTGCTGGATCTGCTGTTCACTTTCAATATCGCCCTGGCCGTGATGGTGCTGCTGGTCAGCATGTTCACCCAGAAGCCGCTGGATTTCGCCGCCTTCCCGGCAGTGCTGCTGTTCACCACCCTGTTGCGGCTGTCGCTCAACGTGGCCTCCACCCGGGTGGTGCTGATGGAAGGCCACCAGGGCGGCGACGCGGCGGGCAAGGTCATCGAGGCCTTCGGCCAGTTCCTGGTGGGCGGCAACTTCGCCGTCGGCCTGGTGGTATTCGCGATCCTGGTGATCATCAACTTCATGGTCATCACCAAGGGGGCGGGACGCATCGCCGAGGTGGGCGCCCGCTTCATGCTCGACGCCATGCCGGGCAAGCAGATGGCCATCGATGCCGATCTCAATGCCGGCCTGATCGGCGAGGACGATGCCCGCCAGCGCCGCGCCGAGATCTCCCAGGAAGCCGATTTCTACGGCTCCATGGACGGCGCCAGCAAGTTCGTGCGCGGCGATGCCATGGCCGGCCTGGTGATCATGGTGGTCAATATCATCGGCGGCTTGCTGATCGGCATGCTCCAGCATGACATGGACTTCGGCAGCGCCGGACACACCTATGTGCTGCTGACCATCGGCGACGGCCTGGTGGCGCAGATTCCCGCTCTGGTGATCTCCACTGCGGCCGGTGTCACCGTCTCTCGGGTCAACACCGACCAGGATGTCGGCCAGCAGATGATCGGCCAGCTCTTCGTCAAGCCCCAGGTGATGGTGCTGGCCGCCGGTGTCCTGGGGCTGCTCGGCCTGGTGCCGGGCATGCCCAACCTGGTGTTTCTGATCTTCACCGCCCTGCTCGGTGGCCTCGCCTGGTGGGTGATGCGCGAGAAG
Source organism: Halomonas elongata (assembly GCF_029081005.1). Lineage (GTDB taxonomy): Bacteria > Pseudomonadota > Gammaproteobacteria > Pseudomonadales > Halomonadaceae > Halomonas > Halomonas elongata_B. The sequence goes on from NZ_JAJQTQ010000009.1 coordinate 111,367, forward strand.
GAGCGTCGCCTGGTCGAGGAGCAGACCCAGGAGGCGCCGCCGCCCGCGCCGGAATCCCCCGAGGCCAGCTGGGACGATGTGCAACTGGTCGACACCCTGGGGCTGGAAGTGGGGCACCGCCTGATTCCCCTGGTGGATGCCCAGCAACAGGGCGAGTTGCTCGGACGCATCAAGAGCGTGCGCAAGAAGTTCGCCCAGGAAGTCGGCTTCCTGCCGCCGGTGGTGCATATCCGCGACAACCTGGAACTGTCGCCCAATGCCTATCGATTGACGCTCAAGGACGCCGAGATCGGCCGTGCCGAGGCCTACCCCGGGCGCTGGCTGGCCATCGATCCCGGCCAGGTGTCCGGCGAGCTGGAAGGCACCTCGACCAAGGATCCGGCCTTCGGCCTGCCGGCGGTGTGGATCGATACCGAGCAGCGCGAACATGCCCAGGTGTACGGCTATACGGTGGTCGATGCCAGCACGGTGGTGGCGACGCACCTCAACCACCTGCTGCATCGCCATGCCGCCGAGATGCTGGGTCGCCAGGAAGTCCAGAAGCTGCTCGACAAGCTCGGCGAGGACCAGAAGGGACTGGTGGAAGAGGTGGTACCCAAGGCCATTTCGCTGACCGTCCTGCAGCGCATCCTGCAGAACCTGCTGGAGGAAGATGTCTCGATCCGCGACCTGCGCACCATCCTCGACACCTTGGCGGAGCACGCACCTCAGCAGCAGGACCCGGGCGAACTGACGGCCGCGGTACGCCTGGCCCTGGGGCGTGCCATCACCCAGCAGTGGTTCGCTGGGCACGACACCCTCAACGTCATCGGCCTGGACGGCCAGCTCGAACAGGTGCTGAACCAGGCGATGAACGGCAGCGGTGCCCTGGAGCCGGGCCTGGCCGAAACCCTCATGGAGCAGGCCGAGCAGGCCCTGGCACGGCACGAGGCCAGCGGCGAGCCGCCGGTCCTGGTCGTGCAGCACGGACTGCGCGCCGTGCTGGCGCGTTTCCTGCGCCGGCGCATGCGCCATCTGGCGGTGATGTCCCAGGCCGAGATTCCCGATGATCGCACCCTGAGGGTCACGACCCTGGTGGGTGGGCAGTAAGTGATGAGACGCCATCGGTGGGCATGGCCGCTCCTGCTGGTGGTGGTGAGCGGCATGACGCTGGCCGCCGGCAGCTGGATGGATCGGGAAGCGCGGCTGCGCGTCAGCCTGGTCGATCGGGAAACCGTCGGCGCGCCGCTGACGGCGGGCGGGCAGGCGGCGACCGGCCGGGTCATCGACGAGGTGCGCTGGCGGTTTCGGTTGCCACCGGGCAGTGCCGTGACGGTGCGTCTCTGCCACCCCGAGGGGTGCGTGCCCCTGTCCGGCCAGCGTGGCATGACACGGGCATTGGCAGGATTGGCGGCCGATGACCCGTTGCGGTTCCGCTTCGCGCTGAAGGCGGGGCAGTCTCCTCTGACCGTGGAGGGGCTGCAGGTGATCGTGAACTATCGGTGAGGTCGACGAGCCGCGAGGCATGAGCATGTACACAGCACAAGGCAAGATCGAACAACGCGACCTGCTGGAGGAGTACCTGCCCCTGGTACGCCGCCAGGCATTGGCGTTGCAGGTCCGGTTGCCGGCGAGCATCGAGCTCGACGACCTGATCCAGGCCGGCACCGAAGGCCTGCTCGAGGCCCTCGGGCGCTTCGATGCCGCCCAGGGGGCGAGTTTCTCGACCTTCGCCAGCCAGCGCATTCGCGGTGCCATGCTGGACGAGCTGCGTAGTCGCGACTGGCTGCCGCGCAGTGTGCGTCGTGGGGCGCGGGCCGCCGACGAGGCGGCCCGGCGTCTGGAGCAGTCCCTGGGGCGACCGCCGGAAGAGACCGAGATTGCCGAAGCGCTGGACATGGACATCGCCGCCTATCGTCGCCTGCTCAGCGACACCAACAGCGGTCAGCTGTTGCCCTTCGAGGAACTGATAGCCGAGGGTGGCGAGGGGCGCCTGAGGGACAACGAAACGGGCGAGACGCCGTTTTCGCTGCTGGTCGACGAGGAGCGTCGTGGCCGCCTGGTGGCGGCTATCGAGGCGTTGCCGGAGCGCGAGAAACTGTTGATGGCGCTCTACTATCAGGAAGAGCTCAACCTCAAGGAGATCGGCGCCGTGCTGGGCGTTACCGAGTCGCGGGTCTGCCAGCTGCACAGCCAGGCCGTGGGCCGTCTGCGCGGGCGCCTCAGGGAGACGGCGCCATCGGGGGCGGACGACTCTTAGGGAAGGCCTATCGGCTGGATCAGCACGTTCAATTTACCCTATGCGACCTTGGTAGATAACCTAGGCGCCGTCTTATCCCTTACATCCACGACAGCAAGGAGCATCATCGATGTCACTGCTCAATACCGAAGTCAAGCCGTTCAAGGGCACCGCCTATCACAACGGCGAATTCATCGACGTCACCGATGAGAGCCTGAAGGGACAGTGGAGCATCTTCTTCTTCTACCCGGCCGACTTCACTTTTGTCTGCCCCACCGAACTCGGTGATCTGGCCGACAACTACGAAGAGTTCAAGAAGCTGGGCGTGGAAATCTACAGCGTCTCCACCGACACCCACTTCACTCACAAGGCCTGGCACGACAGCTCCGAGACCATCGGCAAGCTCCAGTACCCGATGCTGGCCGACCCGACTCACGTCGTGTCTCGCAACTTCGACGTGCTGATCGAGGAAGACGGCGTCGCCGACCGTGGCACCTTCGTGGTCGATCCCGACGGCAAGATCCAGATCGTCGAGCTGAACGCCGGCAACATCGGCCGTAACGCCGAAGAGCTGCTGCGCAAGGTCAAGGCCGCTCAGTACGTGCGCGCCAACCCCAACGAGGTCTGCCCGGCCAAGTGGGAAGAAGGCGAAGAGACGCTGGCTCCTTCCCTGGATCTGGTCGGCAAGATCTAAGCAAGTACTGCCGACACCTTCCTGATGAGCCCGGGCGTCGCCCGGGCTTCTCTCAGCCGAATTTCATGCAGGACGCGCCGCCCCTGCGAGCGTGAGGGGCGAGTTGCGTCTTGATGATCCGCGACGAGGATATCGCCGTCATGTTGGACGACAATCTGAAATCACAGCTCAATGCTTATCTCCAGAAGGTCACGCGGCCGTTCGAGATCGTCGCCACCCTCGATGACGGCGACAAGTCCCGAGAGCTGCACACCCTGTTGAAAGAGGTCGCGGGCCTGAGCGACAAGATCACGCTGCGCGAGGACGGTGACGACGCCCGTGCGCCGTCCTTCGCCCTGCACCGTGAAGGGGAGTCCACCGGCGTGGTGTTCGCCGGGATTCCCATGGGCCACGAGTTCACCTCTCTGGTCCTGGCACTGCTGCAGGTGGGCGGCCATCCGCCCAAGGCGAGCGACGAAACGGTCGAGCAGATCAAGGCGCTGCCCGGTGGCCTGCACTTCGAGACCTATTTCTCGCAGTCCTGCCAGAACTGCCCGGACGTGGTGCAGGCGCTCAATCTGATGGCGGTCCTCAACCCCGGCATCAGCCACGTGGCCATCGACGGCGCCCTGTTCAAGGACGAGGTCGATGCGCGTGAAGTGATGTCGGTCCCCGGGATCTTCCTCAATGGCGAGCCTTTCGACCAGGGCCGCATGAGCCTCGAGCAGATCCTGGCCAAGGTGGATACCGGCGCCGAGGAACGCCAGGCCGAGAAGCTCAACGCCATGCCGACCTTCGACCTGCTGACGGTGGGCGGTGGTCCGGCCGGCGCCTCGGCGGCGGTCTATGCGGCGCGCAAGGGCATTCGCACCGGCGTGTCTGCCGAGCGCTTCGGCGGCCAGGTGCTCGATACCCTGGGCATCGAAAACCTGATCTCGGTGCCCTATACCGAGGGGCCCAAGCTGGCCGCGGCGCTGGAGGAACACGTCAAGCAGTACGACGTCGACATCATGGACCTGCAGCAGGCCGTCGAGCTGGTGCCCGCCAGCGAGCCGGGCGGTGAACATGAAGTGCGTTACGCCTCGGGCGCGAGCCTGAAAAGCAAGACGCTGGTGTTGGCCACCGGCGCGCGCTGGCGCGAAATGAACGTGCCGGGCGAGGCCGAGTACCGCAACAAGGGCGTGGCCTACTGCCCGCACTGCGATGGCCCGCTGTTCAAGGGCAAGCGTGTGGCGGTGATCGGCGGCGGCAATTCCGGCGTCGAGGCGGCCATCGACCTGGCCGGCCTGGTCAAGGAAGTCATTCTGATCGAGTTCATGGACGAGCTGCGTGCCGACGAGGTGCTGCAGAAGAAGCTCGCCAGCCTGCCCAATGTCGAGATCATCAAGGGCGCGCGGACGACACAGGTCAATGGCGATGGGGCCCGGGTTTCCGGTCTCACCTATGAAGAGCGTGCCAGCGGCGAACTCCGCGATATCGAGCTGGAAGGCGTCTTCGTGCAGATCGGCCTGGTGCCGAACACCGAGTGGCTCAAGGACTCGCCCATCGAACTGTCCGCGCATGGCGAGATCGTCACCGACGAGCGTGGCATGACCTCGGTGCCGGGCATCTTCGCCGCCGGCGACGTGACCACCGTGCCCTACAAGCAGATCGTCATCTCACTGGGCGAAGGCTCGCGGGCGGCGCTGGGGGCTTTCGATTATCTGATTCGTCAGTGAAGAAACACATTTCTGAGAACCATCTTCAAACCGCATGGATGGGGTGGGCTTTTCCGTCGACAAGCCTTCGCGAGGGCGCTGTGAACCCCTCCATGGGCGCTACATCCGCCATCCATGGCGGATGACCCTCGCTTCGTCTTATCCCCGGCGCCCACCATTGCTATTGCGGGCTAGGAGGGTGCTCCTGGGCCAAGCCATCATCCCGTGGCGGATGACGCCCTCGTCGGATTACCGGCGGGGGCGTTGTCTTTTGGGCTTGAGGGCGATGTTTCGCACAGGCGGTTCATGCGGACGAGTGCCTGGTCGACGCCGTTCAGGCTGAAGACCATGAACCAGTAGTCCTCCGGTGCCCGGTGGATGCGCAGGCGCAGGGTCTCGCCGTGGCGCATGTCGTCGAGCAGGGCGTCGGTCTCCGGCAGTGACAGGCGCACGTAGAAGCCGTCGTCGCCGCGTTCGGTGATGAAGGCCGCCTCGCCGCTGTGGACATCGTCGCGGTCGACCAGTACATCTACCGGCACCCGGTCCCAGGTGGTGCTGCTGGCCTGGACGTCGTCGAGCGCCACGCGTATTTCCAGCCAGGGGCGTTCGCAGGCGCCGGGCGTGGCGTTGACGCTGAGCACGCTGTCGGCGTAGCTGTGTTGTTCGATGGCACGGACATGGCGTTCCTCGCCGAGGGTCAGGCTCAGCGAGTGCCAGTTGCCATGGGCCTGGACATCGCCGGTGTTGAAGCTGGTGGCCGGGGCGGGCGTGGCGAGCAGGGCGGCAAGCGGCAGCAGCCCGCTCGCGAGGATCGTGACGAGACGCATGGGACATTCCAGAACCGTGATCCGCGCAGGCTAGCATGATGCCCATCCGGCTGTCCGGCCTCTCAGCGCGCTTCGGCGATGGCGTCGGCCAGCGCTCGAACCCGCTCCAGCACGGCGTGCTTGCCCTCGACCGCGCACTCGGCGTGCTGGAGGCAGTCGGTCAGTGCGGACCCGACCACGACGGCGTCGGCAAACCCGGCGATGCGGCGTGCCTGATCGGGCGTCCGGATACCGAAACCGACACCGATCGGCAGGTCGATCTGCCGGCGGATTCGACGCCATTGCGCCTCGACCTGTTCCGGCATGGCGTCCGTCGCGCCGGTCACGCCGGTGCTGGAGACGTAGTAGAGGAACCCGGGGGCGTCCTGCAATATTCGTGGCAGGCGCCGCTCGTCGGTGGTCGGCGTGGCCAGGCGGATGACGTGCAGGCCGTGTGCCTGTGCCGGGTGGCGGAGCTCCTCATCATGTTCCGGCGGCAGGTCGACCACGATCAGCCCGTCCACACCGGCGTCGGACGCCAGTTCCAGGAAGCGCGCCACGCCCATGCGATGGATGGGGTTGTAATAGCCCATCAGCACCAGCGGCGTCTCGCTGTCCTGCTCGCGAAAGGCGCGGACCATGGCCAGGGTCTTGTGCATGTCCTGCCCGGCATTGAGGGCGCGCCGGGAGGCCTGCTGGATCGACGGCCCGTCGGCCATCGGGTCGCTGAACGGCATGCCCAGCTCGATGATGTCGGCGCCGGCGGCCGGCAGGCCGCGCAGGATGTCGAGGCTGGTGTCGTAGTCGGGGTCGCCGGCGCTGATGAAGGTGATGAGTCCGGCGCGGTCGGCGGCCTGGAGCTCGTCGAAACGCTGGGCGATGCGGTGACGGGGTGATGCCATCACGCGGCTCCTCGGTTGGTGGACGTGTCTGCCAGATAACGTGTGACGGTCGTCATGTCCTTGTCGCCGCGTCCGCTCAGGTTGATCACCATGATGTGCGAGCTCGGCAATGTCGGCGCCAGCTTGATGGCGTGGGCAATGGCATGGGAGGACTCCAGGGCCGGAATGATCCCCTCCAGGTGGCACAGGGTCCGGAAGGCGTCGATCGCCTCGTCATCGGTGATGGCGACATAGTCGCCGCGCCCCGTCTCGTGCAACCAGGCATGCTCCGGGCCGATGCCCGGGTAATCGAGCCCCGCCGAGACGGAATGCGCATCGACGATCTGCCCATCCTCGGATTGCAGCAGGTAGGTGCGGTTGCCGTGCAGCACGCCGGGAACGCCACCCTGGAGGCTGGCGGCATGCCTGCCGGTCGCCATGCCGTGCCCGGCCGCTTCCACGCCGATCAGGCGGACGTCGGGGTCCTGCAGGAAGGGGTGGAAGAGGCCCATGGCATTCGAGCCGCCTCCGATGCAGGCCAGCAGGGAGTCGGGCAGCCGTCCCTCCCGATCGAGCACCTGTTCGCGAACCTCCTGGCCGATGATGGACTGGAAGTCCCGAACCAGGGTCGGGTACGGGTGAGGACCGGCCACGGTGCCGATGATATAGAAGGTGGAGGCCACGTTCGTGGCCCAGTCGCGCATTGCCTCGTTCATCGCGTCCTTCAGGGTGCCCGTGCCGTGGGACACCGGCACGACCTCGGCACCGAGCAGTTGCATGCGCTCGACATTGGGGTGCTGACGATCGATATCGGCGCTGCCCATGTAGATGGTGCAGTCCATCCCGAAGCGTGCGGCCACGGTCGCGGTTGCCACGCCGTGCATGCCGGCGCCGGTTTCGGCGATGATCCGCTGCTTGCCCATGTGCCGGGCGAGAAGCATCTGGCCCAGGCAGTTGTTGATCTTGTGCGCACCGGTGTGCATCAAGTCTTCGCGCTTGAGGTAGATTGTCGCGCCCTTCAAGCGATCGGTCAGGCGTGCGGCGAAGTACAGGGGGCTTCGTCGGCCGACGAAGTCTCGCTGCAAGGCGGCCAGCTCGGCACGGAAGGACGCGCTGTCCTTCACGGCCGCGTATTGCGCCTCGAGGTCGAGCGTCAGTGGCATCAGGGTCTCGGCGACGAAGCGCCCCCCGAAATGGCCGAAGCAGCCGTTGGCATCGGGGACCGATTCGAGCCTCTGTGCGGGAAAGCCCATGGCAGTCATTCTCTCGCGGCGGATGATGTACGGAGATTAGTCGGCCGCCGAGGCGGTGAAAATCGATTCTTGTGCGCTAATATGTGAGAAAAGCTGACATGACAGGAGTGGGTCTTGAACCGGTCACTACCGTCGCTGAATGCCCTCAGGGCCTTCAATGAGGTCGCTCGAACGCTCAGTGTGACGCGCGCAGCAGAGGCGCTGAATGTCACGCATGGAGCGGTAAGTCGGCAGATTCGCCAGCTCGAGGGGCAACTCGGGGTGAGGCTGTTCCGGCGTGAAGGACGGGGATTGGTGATGACGGCGGAGGCAGAATACCTTCGTGCATCGACCTCACAGGCATTCGAGCAGTTGACCCAGGCCTGCGGTCACGTGAGACGGCGTGCGGCGGGAGCGCCCATCGTGCTGGGCTGTTCGGGCAGTTTCCTGGCGCGCTGGTTCATTCCGCGTCTGCCTCGGCTGCAGGCGCGGTATCCCGACCTGAACCTGCACCTGACGGCCGATGAGGGGGAGAAGTGGCCACTGGGTCCCGAGGTCGATGCCGTGATGTGTTTCGCCGAGCCGCCCTGGCCGGCCGACGCCCGGGTGATCGAACTGGCACCCGAGCGCATCGGGCCGGTGATGGTGCCCGGCCTGCTCGAGACGCAAGCGCCCCCCGACCCCGGCGAACTGCTGACGTTGCCGCTGCTGCATACCGAGTCTCGAGACCAGGCATGGCCGCGCTGGTTCACGGCGCAGGGGCTGGACGCGACACGAGGACGCAAGGATCAATCCTTCGAGCATCTCAACTACATGCTGGAAGCGGCCCTGGTGGGCCTGGGCGTTGCCATCGCGCCGGCCTACCTCGTGGAGGAAGATTTACGGACAGGGCGCCTCGTCGCGCCCTGGGGGTTCATCGACACACCGGCCCGGCTCGGCCTGTGGCTGCCGCCGGGCGAGCCGGGAAGGGAGATCGATCAACTGGTCCAGTGGCTGCAGCGCGAATTGGGTGACCAGTGAGCATTTTGAGGCTGATTTCAACGCCGCATGGACGAGCGCAGTAGTTTGTAAACACCCTCTTAGATGCCTGCCCACCAATTATACCCCCGATCCTCCCAGAAACCGCCCCGACCGCGACCGATGTGGTCGAAGCTTTCCACCAGTTCGAGCCGCATCACGTACTTGGCCATCTTGTAGCCCAGTTGCCGCTCGGCGCGCAGCCGCAGCGGCGCACCGTTGGCGATGGGCAGGGTCGCGCCGTTGAGGTCGTAGGCCAGTAGCGTCTGGGGGTGATAGGCCTCGCGGAGGTCCAGGCTCTCGTAGTAGGGGTCGCCGCCGCCGTAGCGGTGGTCGGCACAGTGGAAGACCACGAAGCGGGCGGTGTCACGCACGCCGACCCGGTCGAGCAGGTCGCCTAGCGGTACGCCGGTCCACTGGCCGATGCAGCTCCAGCCTTCGACGCAGTCGTGACGAGTGATCTGGGTGCGCGCCGGCATGTCTCGCAGGGCCGCGAGGGAGAAGCGGCCGGCGTGCTCGACCAGGCCGTCGACGCGCAACTGCCAGTCGTTGAAGGCGTTCGCCGCCAGTCGCCGGTAGTCGGCCGAGGTCGGATCGGTGGTGCCGTTGGCGCGGAACTCGGGCGCGATATCCTCCGGGGGGTATTCCCGGGCCATCGATTCCTGCGAGGCCAGCAGCCGATGCGCCTTCTGCGTCAGGGCGCCGCTGGCATCGAACAGGGTCTGCATGGCGTCACTGCGCGTGACGCGCTCACAGCCGCCGAGCAGCAGAGCGCTTCCCGCCAGCAGGGAGCGACCGAGGAAGCGGCGGCGGCTCGGGTCATCGGGGCGCGTCATCGTGAGGCTCCTTTTCGGGTGGCGGGACGTAGCGGCCGGTGATCATCGAACGCATGTTATTGATGAAACCGGACACCAGCACCAGCAGCACATGGATGATGAAGAAGGCCAGCAGCGCCGAGGCGCAGAGGAAGTGCAGGGTGCGTGCCGTCTGCCGGCCGCCGAACAGGTCCAGCAGCCAGGGCCAGGCGGCGTCCATGGTCGGTGACATGGTCAGGCCGGTGAGTATCACCATCGGGGTGATGAGGAACAGGATCAGCAGATAGGTCAGTTTCTGCAGCAGGTTGTAGTGACGGGCCTCTTCGCCACGCGGGAAGCGTAATCGTGCATGGTCGATGAGGGTCTTGCCGAGATGTCGCCACTCCTGGGCGCGTGGCAGCAGGCGGCGCCGAAGCTGTCCGCCGATCACCAGGTAGGCCAGATAGCCGATCAGCATGGGGGCGAAGATCCAGGCGGCCAGGAAATGCCACTGGCGGCCCATGGCGAGCCAGCGAGGCCCGGGCAGGGTCGACCAGGCGGGGAAGGCGCGGACCTCGCGATCAGTGTCGGAACCCGAGACGCCCAGCACGCCGGTGGTGTCGAAACGATAGCCGCCGAGGCGGGTAATGCCCCGCAACTCGCCGTTGTCGGCGCGTATGGCGCCGATCGACAGGGCCGGCGTATCGAAGTGGGAATCCATGCCCCAGTACAGGGAGGGATGCGCATTGAAGATCTGCAGGCCGCTCATCAACAGCACGATCAGGCAGACGACGTTCACCCAGTGCCAGAGACGGGTGAAGAGGGCATGCCGCTTGATGACGGTCGGGGCCTCGGATGTCGTAGACATGGCGCCTTCCTGGATAGAGGGGAAAACGGAGTCGGCCGGCCACGGAGCTATCGTGGATAGCGCTCAGGTGCGAGCGCGATAGCCCTGCGGCCGGCAGGAAAGCGAGCGTCACATCTCGCCGTCTTCTTCCATCATGGCGTCGCCATCCTCCTTCATCGCGTCGTCTCCGTGCATGGCATCTTCCGCCATCGCATCTCCTTCCATCGCATCTCCCTCCATGGCGTCACCGGACATGGCATCGCCGGATTGCTCCATGCTGTCGCCACTGGACATGGCGTCCTCTTCGTGATGGTCCGCCAGGGCGGCGGTGGGCAACAGCAGGGCGCAGCCGATCAGGGCAGCGAGCAGAAGGGTCTTGTTCGGCGTCGTGGTCAACATCGTGCACCTCCGGTCTCGGAAGAGTCACCGGCGAAATGCCGGGACTGCATGGATCACGCTAGTGGCCGTCGCGTCGCCATTCATCACGAAATCATCACGTCGCCGAGAAGGTTTTGTGATGCAGGGGGCGCAGCCCAGCCCTACAGTGGGGCAAGGCTGATAGAGGATGGCGCCATGACCTATCGAATCCTGTGTGTCGAGGACAACCCCGAGATCGGGCGGATGCTGGTCGAGCGCCTGGCCGATGAGGGGCATCATTGCGACCGCGTGGTCGATGGCGAGTCGGCCCTGGCCGCGCTGGAAGGCGGCGCGTCGGCGGCGGGGTATGATCTGGTGATGCTGGACCTGATGTTGCCCGGCCTCGATGGCCTGGAGGTGTGTCGGCGGCTGCGTCGTCGAGACAGCCACACACCAGTGCTGATGGTGACGGCAAAGGCGGCAATTCGCGATGTGGTGCTGGGGCTCGAGATCGGCGCCGACGACTATGTCACCAAGCCGTTCCACATGCCGATCCTGCTGGCTCGGGTCCAGGCCCTGCTGAGGCGACACCGACGTCCGGCGCCGGGCGACGACGGCATCGTCGAGACGCCGCCCGTGGTCCATGGCGAGCTGGTCATCGATGCGGCTCGCCATCGTGTCACCCTGGCGGGACGTGCCGTGCAACTGACCGCCAAGGAATTCGCCCTGCTGGCCCTGTTCGCGCGCCACCCGGGGCACAGTTTTACCCGGGGCGAGTTGCTCGACCGGGTCTGGGGCGAGGAATTCGATGGCTACGACCACACCGTGAATACTCATATCAACCGCCTGCGCAACAAGATCGAGGCCGATCCGGCCCGTCCCTGGTTCATCCAGACCGTGTGGGGCATCGGCTATCGATTCGCCGACGAGGAGAGCGAACCATCGTGACGTCGCTATGGCATCGGCTGGTGTCCCTGGGGCGCAGCCTCTATGCGCGTATCGCACTGGTCTATCTGACGGGGCTGTTGCTGCTTTCGGCGGCCGTTGCCTGGTTTGCCATCAGCCAGTTCGATCAACTGGGGCGTGAGCTCCAGCAGCGTCAGGAGGCAGGTCTGGCCGACAATCTGGCCGGGGTGATGGCGCCTGCCCTGCGCGGCGGCGCCGACAGCGAGGCCGCACGGGAAACGGCGCGGCACATCGCGTCGATCAACCCTTCCCTGTCGCTCTATGTGCTCGATGCGGACGGGCGTGTCATCGCCGATTACGCCGAGCCGGCCTGTGGACTGGGCAGTCGGGTGGCGCCGGCATCCCTCGAGGCGCTGCTCGATGATGATCCGATGCTGCCGGTGCTGGCCGACTCGCCCTGCAGTGGACAACCCGGGGTGTTTTCGGTGGCTCGGATCGCGTACGGCCCGAACGACGCCCCCGGCTATCTGTATGCCGATCTGAACAACGCCAGCCACACTTCCATGACCGCGATGCTGCGTACCAGCTCGATCACCCGGACCCTGGTGGCCGCCGGCCTGCTGGCACTGGCGCTCTCCGGCCTGCTCGGCCTGCTGTGGTTCGGTCTGCTGACCCGTCGCTTCTCGCGGCTGACCTCGGTGGTGCAGCGTTTCGCCGAGGGTGAATACCAGGCCCGCGTCGCCGAGCCCCGCAGCGACGAGATCGGCCAGTTGGGTCGCGCCTTCAACGACATGGCCGGGACCATCGAGGCGCAACTGGTGGCGCTACACGAAACCGACCGTCAGCGTCGCGAACTGGTCGCCAATCTGTCGCACGATTTCCGTACGCCCCTGACCTCGCTGCGTGGCTACGTCGAACAGCTGCAGCGGCGCGAACCGTTGTCGGACGAGGAACGTCGCGTGGCCCTGACGGCGATCTTCGACAACGCCGAGCGGCTGACGCGGCTGGCCCGGCAACTCTCGACCCTGGCCAGGCTCGATGCCTATGACCAACCGTTGCGGCGCGAGCCCTTCGCGCTCGCCGAGCTGGTCCACGACATCGCCGGCAAGTTTCAGCCCCAGGCCGAGCGTCTTGGCGTGACCCTGAGCGTCGACGTCGACCCGGCATTGCCCTGGGTCGATGCCGATCTGGGACTCATCGACCGTGCGCTCTCCAACCTGATCGACAATGCCCTGATCGCCGCGTCGCCCGAGGGACGGGCATGGCTGGAAGGCGAGTCGACCGAGCAGGGCGTGCGCATCAGAGTGGTCGATGATGGCGAAGGCATCGCCGCCGCCGACCTGCCGCTGGTGACGCAACGTTTCTATCGCACCGCCTCGAGTCGGGCGAAGGGAGAAGGGAGCGGGCTGGGGCTGTCCATCGTGCGCGAGATCTGCGAACGGCATGGCACGACGCTGGACGTCGACAGCCGGGAAGGCAAGGGCACCACCGTGACCCTGACACTACCGCGCTCCTGCGGCATTGTGACAAACGTTTAATGGTGGCATTGCCGCGATGACGGCAAGGTTGCTAGATTCGCAGATGCTGCATTGCGACCATGCAGGCATCTTAAAAGACAACAACGGAGTTTCTGGTCATGCGCAATAACAACAAGACGCTGGTGGCACTATCCCTCGCCACCCTGTCGCTTGGAACGGCCGCTTCCGCCTCGGCGGCAACCCTGGACGAGGTCAAGGAACGCGGCGAACTGCATTGCGGTGTCAATGTCGGGCTGGCCGGCTTCTCGTCATCGGACGAGGACGGCACCTGGCAAGGCCTGGACGTGGAGACCTGCCGCGCCGTGTCCTCGGCCATCTTCGGTGACCCCGAAAAGGTGGCTTTCACCCCGCTGACCGCCAAGGAGCGTTTCACTGCGCTGCAATCCGGCGAGATCGATGTGCTCTCGCGCAACACCACCTGGACGGCGACCCGGGACAATTCCCTGGGGCTGCACTTCACCGCCACCACCTTCTACGATGGTCAAGGCTTCATGGTCGACAAGGAGCTGGGCATCGAGAGCCTCGAGGACCTGAATGGCGCCTCGATCTGCATCCAGTCCGGCACCACCCACGAACTCAACCTCGCGGACTACTTCCCCTCCCGCGACATCGATATCAACACCGTGACCTTCGACACCCCGGACCAGACGGCTCAGGGCTTCGCCAGCGGTCGCTGTGACGTCCTGACGTCCGACACCTCTCAGCTCAGCGCCCTGCGCCTGCAGTTGCCGGAGCCGGACAGCGTCGAGATTCTCACCGAACTGATCTCCAAGGAGCCGCTCGGGCCGGTGGTGCGCCAGGGCGATGACCAATGGCTCGACATCGTCCAGTGGACGATCTTCGCCATGGTCAACGCCGAGGAAATGGGCATCAACAGCGACAACGTCGACGAGATGAAGCAGGATCCGCCCAATCCCGGCGTGGCACGTCTGCTCGGTGTCGACGGCACCTACGGTGAACAGCTCGGCCTCGACAACGACTGGGCCTACAACATCATTGCCCAGGTGGGCAACTATGGTGAGGTCTTCGCCGATACCGTGGGCGAAAACTCGCCGCTGGGCATCAGCCGCGGCATGAACGCGCTGTGGAACGAAGGCGGGATTCTCTACGCGCCTCCCGTGCGTTAAGCACGTTTCCCGAAGCTGGTCCTGCTCGACGCAGTGACCGTGCAATAGCCGCCATGCCAGGCGGCTATTCGGCGGCCCCGGCCTGCTGTCGGGGCCGCCGTGACGGTCAAACCGTGTCAGGCCGGCCGATTCCTGCTTCCGTCGCTCTCCGGGGCGGCGGGTCGTGATATCCCGTTCGAGGCTCGACATGCAGCGTTCTTCTTCTACCGAACGGGGGCCGCTATGGCGTGACCCCGCCGTTCGTGCGTTGGTGATTCAGGCGATCCTGCTGCTGGCCCTGCTGGGCTTCATCGCCATGATCGTGACCAACACCCTGGCCAACCTGGAGGCGCGTGGCATCACCACGGGGTTCGGTTTCCTCCAGGAGCGCGCCGGGTTTTCCATTCCGCAGACCCTGATTGACTATAGCGGCGACAGTACCTATGCGCGCACCTTCGTGGTGGGCCTGCTCAACACCCTGCTGGTGTCGGGCATGGGGATCGTGGCGGCGACCATCATCGGCTTTACGGTGGGCATCGCCCGGCTCTCGAGCAACTGGCTGATGGCCAAGCTCGCCGCCGCCTATGTCGAGATCTTCCGCAACATCCCGCTGCTGGTGCAGATCCTGTTCTGGTACTTCGCGGTCCTGCAGGCCCTGCCGAGCCCGCGCCAGAGCCTGTCGCTGTTCGAGGCCGTCTTCCTCAACGTGCGGGGCCTGGTCGTGCCCGCGCCCGAGCCGCTGCCGGGATTCTCGGCGACCCTCTGGGCGCTGCTGCTGGCCGTCATCGTGGTGGTCGTGCTGAGCGTCTTCGCGCGGCGTCGGCAGACCCGCACCGGCAAGGCGTTGCCGGTCTTCCGCCTGGGAGCGCTGATCCTGATCGGCCTGCCGCTGATGGTCTTTCTGGCGACCGGCCAGCCGCTGGCCTGGGAAATGCCCGAGATGGCCGGCTTCAATTTCAAGGGCGGGGTGACGGTCATTCCCGAGCTGGTGGCCCTGTGGCTGGCGCTCTCCATCTACACGGCGTCCTTCATCGCCGAGATCGTGCGTTCGGGCATCCAGTCGGTGCCCAAGGGGCAGACCGAGGCGGCGAAGGCGATCAGCCTGCCCGGCGACGTGACCCTGCGCAAGATCGTCATCCCCCAGGCGATGCGCGTGATCGTGCCGCAGCTCACCAGCCAATACCTGAACCTGACCAAGAACTCGTCGCTGGCCACCGCCATCGGTTATCCGGACCTGGTAGCGGTATTCGCCGGCACGGCGCTCAACCAGACCGGCCAGGCCATCGAGATCGTGGCCATCACCATGGCGGTCTATCTGGTGATCAGCCTGGTGGTATCGGCGCTGATGAACCTCTACAACGCGCGCACCCTGCTCAAGGAGCGATGAGATGGCGACACGAACCGAGATGATCGAGGCGCGTCGTCCGCCGGACATGCGCCGTGGCGCGGTCGGCTGGCTGCGCGCCAACCTCTTCAACAGCCCGCTCAACAGCGTGCTCAGCCTGGTGGCCATCGTGCTGCTGGCCATGGCGCTGTGGCCCCTGGCCAAGTGGGCATTGATCGATGCCGACTGGCTGGGGTCGACCCGCGAGGCCTGCACGGGCGAGGGTGCCTGCTGGGTGTTCATCAGCGCCCGCTTCGAGACCATCATCTATGGCTTCTATCCGGATGCCGAACGATGGCGGGTGGATCTCGTCCTGGCGATGATGGTACTGCTGATCGCCTGGCTGGCGATTCCACGCCTGCCGGCCAAGCGCTGGGTCGGTCTCTTCTCCCTGGTCGGCTTCCCGATCCTGGCCTATTTCCTGCTGCTGGGCGGACATTTCGGCCTGGTGGCGGTGCCGACCCGCGAATGGGGCGGGCTGATGCTGACCCTGACCGTGGCCACCGTGGGCATCGTCGGCTCGTTGCCGATCGGTGTGGTGCTGGCCCTGGGCCGGCGTTCGCAGATGCCGCTGGTGCGCAGTCTGTGCGTGGTGTTCATCGAGTTCTGGCGTGGCGTGCCGCTGATCACGGTGCTGTTCATGGCCTCGGTGATGCTGCCGCTGTTCGTGCCCACCGAGGTGGAGTTCAACAAGCTGCTGCGCGCGCTGATCGGCATCATGTTCTTCTGGAGTGCCTACATGGCCGAGGTGGTGCGCGGCGGCCTGCAGGCGATTCCCTCGGGTCAGGAGGAGGCCGCCAAGGCGCTCGGCCTGGGCTACTGGCGTCGCATGGGGCTGATCGTGCTGCCGCAAGCGCTGAAGCTGGTGATACCGGGGATCGTCAACACCTTCATCGCGCTGTTCAAGGACACCTCACTGGTGCTGATCATCGGCCTTTTCGACCTGCTGGCGATCATCCGGGCGGGGCTCACCGACAGCAACTGGCTGGGGTTCGCTACCGAAGGCTATGTATTCGCCGCGCTGATGTTCTGGGTCTTCTGTTTCAGCATGTCGCGGTATAGCCAATACATAGAGCGGCGCCTGCATACAGGTCACTGATTCAGCCCCCTGACAACAAGGAAATACCGTCATGACGGCAAGCAATTCGGCAAGTGTGTCCTCCTCGGACTCTCCGATGATCGAGGTCGAGGGGCTCAACAAGTGGTACGGCGACTTTCACGTGCTGCGCGATATCGACCTGACGGTGGCGCGGGGCGAGCGCATCGTCGTCTGCGGCCCATCGGGGTCGGGAAAGTCGACATTGATCCGCTGTTTCAATCACCTGGAGGAGCACCAGCAGGGACGCATCACGGTCGATGGCGTGACCATGACCCAGGACGTCAAGCGGATCGAGCAGATTCGCCGCAACGTCGGCATGGTGTTCCAGCACTTCAACCTCTTTCCGCACCTCTCGGTGCTCGACAACTGCTGCATTTCCCAGACCTGGGTGCAGAAGAAGCCCCGCGCCGAGGCCGAGAAGACCGCCATGGAGTTCCTCGAGCGGGTGCAAATCGCCGATCAGGCCCGCAAGTATCCGGGGCAGCTGTCCGGCGGGCAGCAGCAGCGCGTGGCCATCGCCCGGGCGTTGTGCATGCGTCCCGAGGTGATGCTGTTCGACGAGCCGACCTCGGCGCTCGACCCGGAGATGATCAAGGAGGTGCTCGACGTCATGGTCGAGCTGGCCCGCGACGGCATGACCATGCTCTGCGTGACCCACGAGATGGGCTTCGCCAAGACGGTGGCGGACCGGGTGATCTTCATGGATCAGGGCCAGATCATCGAGCAGGCGCCGCCCGAGACCTTCTTCAACAATCCGGAATCCGAGCGGACGAAGTTGTTCTTGAGTCAGATCCTCGGGCATTGAAAGAAAGACGCCACACCGCAGTGTGGCGTTCGCGCTTCAAGCGACGATGCGCAGGCACTGCCCGGCGTGGTAGAGGGTGAAGCCGCTTTCGTAGGCGGTGCTCCAGAGCGGCTTGGCGCGTAGTGGGCGGGCGCGGCGGATGGGTAGCGGCAGCAGGCCGTCATCGCCGCTGGTGAGGTAGCGGGCGAAGCCCTGGCCGACCACCGTGCCGGTGGTGATGCCGCGACCGTTGTAGCCGGCCGCGGCCAGGATGCCCGGCGCCGGCTCGAACAGGCGCAGGGTGTGGTCCGGCGTGAACCCTACCTGGCCCGTCCAGGTGCATTCCCAGTCCACCTGCCCCAGTTGCGGGAAGTAATGGCGCTGCACCCGATCGGCCCAGCAGCGCAGGAACGATGCCGGCTTGCTGTCGCCGCAGCCCAGGCTGCCGAGGATCAACCGACCCTCGGCGTCGCGACGCATGCTGCTCAGCACTGTCCGGGTATCCCAGGCCCCCTGGCCTTCGGCCAGGATATCGCCGGCGACGTCGTCGGGCAGCGGAGGAGACGCGACCTGGTAGAAGTGCCCGCGGAAGAAGTGGTCGCGCACCTGATTCCAGTGCCCTTCGGTGTAGGCATTGGTGGCGATCACCAGGCGCGGTGCCCGGATGCTGCCCAGCGGCGTGTCGACCCGCCAGGCGTCACCGTCGCGCTGGATGCCCTCGGCGGCGCTGTGGGTATGCAGGCTGGCGCCCGCCGCATGGGCCGCTCGGGCAAGCCCTCGAGTATAGGCCGTCGGATTGAGGGTGCCGGCCCGTCGGTCGAGCAGGGCACGATGGAGGCGGGGCGTGCCGACGCGTCGCCGGCACTCTTCTCCCTCGAGCAGCTCGACCGGTGCGCCGCGCCGCGAGAACTGTTCGAAGCGGCGGGCCAGTTCCTCGGCGCCCTTGCCGTTGTGCGCGAGGTGCAGGGTGCCGGTCCGGGTGTCCTGGCAGTCGATACCGTGCCGGTCGATGAGCGCGAAGACTTCGGCGGGGGCACGGCCGAGCACCTCGTTGGCACGCTCGCCGTTTTCCGGGCCCAGGGCCTCGAGGATATCGTCCGGCGGGATCCACATCCCCGCGTTGACCAGGCCGACACTGCGCCCGGAGCCGCCGCTGGGGATGTCGCCCGCCTCCAGCAGCACCACCGAGACGCCGGTCTCGGCGAGATGCAGGGCGGTACTGAGCCCGGTGATGCCGCCCCCGATGACCGAGACGTCGGCCCTGGCCTCGCCTTCCAGGCGTGGGTATTCTCGTTGCCGTTCGGGGGAAGTGGACATCCAGATACAAGCCGATTTCATGCTGCCTCCCGGGTAGCGTCGTCGACGTTCGACCAGTCGTAGAAGCGTTGCGGGTTGCGCTGCAGGGACTGGCGCTGCACGCCTTGCCATTCCCGGATCTCCGGGGCGTGTTCACTGTCGGGATGCAGCGTCAGCCAGTGCTCGAGATCCCGGAAGGCGCGTGGCGAGTAGGGTTCGAAATCGCCCTGAGAGTGAAGCAGGGACAGTTTTCGTTCCTCGTGGCGCATCGAGACGATCAGGGCATAGCCGGCCACGCCCCACAGGGCAATGATGGACGCGAGCATGACGATGATGGCGGACAGGCTCATGATGACTGACCTCCTGTGGACGTGGCGACCTGGGGTGTGTCATGGCGACGGTTCATGATCCACATGCACAGCGGGATCATCAGGGTCAGCAGGACCAGGCCGCTGACTGTCTTCCAGGGCGTCTGACCGAGGTTGGTGTAGAGGAAGTAGGCCATGATGCCGAGCATGATGGCGGGAATCTGGTAGCGCACGACGAGTTCCCAGATGCGCGGCACGTAAAGGTCGGCGCCTCGGTTGAGGCTCAGCACGCGCAGCCGGTGGGCATCGAACTTCCAGCCGATGGCGATCATGATGATGAAGGTCGCCAGCGGCAGCCCCCAGTTGCCGACCACGAAGTCCAGGTAGCCGAGGATATTGGCGTTCATGGCGCTCGGGATGCCCAGCAGCCAGATGATGCCGCAGATGGTCAGCACGGCCTTGGTGCGGCTGGTGTTGCGCTCCTCCCGGTAGGTGGTGACGCCGACCTCGGTGATGGCGATGGCGGTGGTCAGGTTGGCGAAGAAGAAACCCATGAAGAACAGCAGGGCCCAGAGGTAACCGCCCGTCATGCTGCCGAAGGCATTGGCCAGGGCCACGAAGGCCAGTTCGGCGCCGGAGCTGGGCGAGATGCCGAAGGCGAAGACGATGGGAAAGACGGCAAAGATGGCGAGCAGGCCGAAACTGGTGTTGCCGATCGCCGTGAAGATGCCGCCGCCGAGGGGAATATCGTCGTTGCGGCCGAGGTAGCTGCCATAGGTCAGGGCGATGCCCCAGCCGAGTCCGGTGGAAAATAACGCCTGGCCGAGGGCCGCCAGCCAGGTTTCCCCCCGTGCCAGGTAGGCCCAGTTGGGCGAGAAGCTGAACTCCAGGCCGGCCATGGCGCCCGGCAGCGTCACGCCCCGGATGGCGATGGCGATCAGGGCGATGGTCAGGATCGGCATCATCCACTTGGCCAGGCGCTCGATACCGCCCTTGATGCCAAGCAGCAGAATGCCGGTGACCAGCAGCATGGCGACGCTGTGCATGCCGACGTTCAGGACCGTGTTGCCGCTGAAGGCCTGCCACAGGGCGGCGGTGTCGAAGTCGGACTGAGTGAAGGTGCCGATCACGGCATGAAAGGCGTAGTAGATCGACCAGCCGACGATCGACGAGTAGTAGGACATCAGCACGATGTTGAAGATCAGGATCACCAGCCCCAGGCCGACGAGGCGGTTATTGCCGTAGAGCTTGCGGAAGGTGCCGATCAATCCCTGCCGGGTATAGCGCCCGAGGCTGGTCTCGCCCATCAGGCCGGGCACCGCGATCAGGTAGAGCAGCAGGAAGTAGGCGATCAGGAAGGCGCCCCCGCCGTTCTCTCCCGTCACGTAGGGCATGCGCCAGATATTGCCGGCCCCGACCATGGCGCCGACGACGGCCATCAGGTAGCCGAAGCGGCTACCCCATTGTTCTCGAGAAATTGTTGTTGTCATCTGTGGACTCCATGACACGTCCTGGGTGGTCGGGCGTGCCGGAAACCGGCCGCATTCTTCGGGAGGCCGGGCACGCCCGCGCAACGAGGCGCCACCCCGCGACCGGGACGGCGACGCGCGTGATCAGTCGAACTTGATGCCCTGAGCCAGTGGCAGCTCGCGGGAGTAGTTGACGGTGTTGGTCTGGCGACGCATGTAGCTCTTCCAGACGTCGGAGCCGGACTCGCGGCCGCCGCCGGTCTCCTTCTCGCCGCCGAAGGCACCGCCGATCTCCGCGCCGCTCGGCCCGATGTTGACGTTGGCGATGCCGCAGTCGCTGCCGACATCCGAGATGAAGGCTTCGGATTCGCGCACGTCGCTGGTGAAGATGCACGAGGACAGCCCCTGGGGAACGTCGTTGTGCAGGGCCATGGCCTCGTCGAAGTCGCGGTAGCTCATCACATAGAGGATCGGGGCGAAGGTCTCGTTCTTGACCAGATCGTCCTGCTGATCGACCTCGACGATGGCCGGGGTCACGTAGTAGGCGTCGGGATACTGCTCGGCGAGCCGGCGTTCGCCGCCGACGACGCTGGCGCCCTGCTGGCGCGCCTGGTCGAGCACGGACTGCATCTGGTCGAAGGCCTGGGCATCGATGAGCGGGCCGACCAGGCTGCCTTCCATGGGGTCGCCGATGGTCACGCCGGCATAGGCCTTCTTCACGCGCTCGACGACTTCGTCGCGGATCGATTCATGGACGATCAGGCGGCGCAGGGTCGTGCAGCGCTGCCCGGCCGTGCCCACGGCGGAGAACAGGATGGCGCGAACCGCCATGTCGAGATCGGCGCTGGGCGCCAGGATCATGCCGTTGTTGCCGCCCAGCTCGAGAATGCTGCGGCCGAAACGAGCGGCGACCCGAGGCGCGACCTCGCGACCCATGCGGGTGCTGCCGGTGGCGCTGATCAGCGGCACGCGCGGATCGTCGGCCAGGCGCTCGCCGGCCTCGCGGTCTCCCGTCATCACCTGGCTGAGGCCTTTGGGCGCCTCGTCGCCGAATTCGGCCATGGCGCGCTCCAGCAGCGACTGACAGGCCAGGGCGGTGAGCGGGGTCTTCTCGGAGGGCTTCCACAGCAGGCTGTTGCCGCAAACCAGAGCCAGAGCGGCATTCCAGGCCCAGGGCGCCACCGGGAAGTTGAAGGCGGTGATCAGGCCGATCGGCCCCAGCGGATGCCAGCTTTCGCGCATGTGGTGACCGGGGCGCTCGGAGGCGATGGTCAGGCCGTAGAGCTGGCGCGATTGACCGACGGCCAGGTCGCAGATGTCGATCATCTCTTGCACTTCGCCGAGGCCTTCCTGGTAGATCTTGCCGCACTCCAGGGTGACCAGTGCACCGAGATCTTCCTTGTGGCGGCGCAGTTGCTCGCCGAACAGCCGAACCAGCTCGCCGCGACGAGGAGCGGGCACCTGGCGCCACTGCTCGAAGGCGTGCTGGGCGCGTACCACGCGGGCCTCGACGGCATCGGCGCCCTCGAGACGGATTCGGCCGAGCTCACTGCCATCGGTGGGTGAGGTGACCGTGAAGTCGCCCTGGCGGTAAGTGTCTACGGAGACGCCGAGGCGCTGCATGAGGGATTCGATCATTCTTCCTCCTACTGTTCATTTCTGGGTGCGGAAAACGAAACCAGTATTGGCGCGGTGCTTGACGCCCTTCAAACGACGTTTTATATGGAGGTTATTCCTTTTTTTCTGGTCGGAGCCGCGCATGACAAGGAGTGATACATGAAGAGGAGAAACGCATGAGCCGTCGCCACCTGCCCACCCTGACTGCCATGCAGTGTTTCGAGGCCTCGGTGCGGCACATGAGCTTCACTCGTGCCGCCGACGAGCTGAACCTGACCCAGAGTGCCGTCAGCAAGCAGGTGGCCCAGCTCGAGTCGGTGCTCGAGCACCCGTTGTTCCGGCGGGTACGCAAGCGGCTCCAGGTCACCCCCGAGGGTTCGCTTTACCTCACCGAGGTGCGCAAGATTTTGGCGCAGGTGGAAATGTCCACGCGCTACATGCAGTCCTACGGCGGCCAGAGCGAAGTGCTCAATGTCACCACCCTGCCGACCTTCGGAGCACGCTGGCTGATTCCGCGGCTCAATGGCTTTCGCTTCCGGCATCCACGGGTCTACCTGAACATCGCCAACCGCTCGGAGCCCTTCGACCTGGAGGAGGAGCGCGTCGATGTCGCCTTCTTCTTCGGCCACGGCGCCTGGCCCCGGGCCGAATGCATCCGGTTGCTCGACGAGGAGATGGTGCCGGTCTGTGCGCCGGCTGCATTGCCTGATGGCGGCATCCAGGAGCCGCTGGCGCTGACGCGGCTGGTGCTCTTGCAGAGCGCGACACGCCCCGAGGCCTGGCACGACTGGTTCGAGGCTCAAGACTGCTATACCGAACACAGCTACCACGGGCCGCGTTTCGATACCTTCTACATGGCCCTGCGTGCGGCCCGGGCCGGTTGCGGCGTGGCCCTGGTGCCGCGTTTCCTGGCCGAGGAGGAACTACAGGCCGGCCTGCTGACGATTCCCTGGTCGTTCGGCCTGGCCAGCCGGGATGCCTATTACCTGGCCTACCCCGAACACAAGGGAGAGGTCGCCAAGGTGCGTGGCTTCATCGACTGGATACTCGAGCATCGGGATGGCCCCGGCGGGACTCCCTAAGCAGTGTTTCCCTAACGTGATGTGCCGGCCGGCGTATCCGCCTCGGCACACGCCAGCACATGGGCGACGAAGCGACGCACCCGGGAGAGTTCGCCGAGGTGCTCCGGGTGCACCAGGTAGTAGGCGTCGGGTCCCTTGAGGACGTGGGACCAGGCCAGGGACAGCCGGCTCTCGGTCAGCTCGGCGTCGACGAAGAAGCGCGGCACCAGGGCGAGTCCGCCGCCGCTCATCGCCGTGCGGATCAGCATCTGGAAGGTCTCGAAGCGCGTGCCGTGATAACTGCGGTCGGTGGTGATGCCTTGATCGGCGAACCAGCGGTGCCAGGCATCGGGGCGGGTAGAGAGATGCAGCAGGCGGCACTCGGCCAGGTCGGCGGCGCTCGTCGGTCGCTGACGGGCCAGGTAGTCGGGTGCGCCGACCGCGACCACCTCCTCGTCGAACAGCTTGTGGCACTCCAGATTCGGCCAGCTGCCATGGCCGTGGAAGATGGCCACATCGATATCCTCCTGATCCAGGTCGAAGGCCTCGACATGGTCGCGAACGCTCAGGTCGATATGCGGATTGGCGTCCAGGAAGTCCGGCAGCTGACGGGCCAGCCAGCGGGCCCCGAAGGTCGGCAGGCTGGCCACCCGCAGCACCTCGCCCTGGCCGCTGTAGGTCATGATGGTATTCGCCGACATCTCGATCTGGGCCAGAATCTTGCGCACCTCGGTGAGATACAGCGAGCCCTCCGGCGTGAGTACCAGGGTGCGGCGCACGCGTCGGAACAGCTTGTGCTGCAGATACGCTTCGAGTTGTGCCACCTGTTTGCTGACCGCGCTCTGGGTGATGCTCAGCTCGTCGGCGGCACGGGTGAAGCTCATGTGCCGCGCGGCTGCCTCGAAGCACTGCATGGTGATGGTCGAGGGCAGGTGGCGTGTCGTCATGCCTGGGCTCCGCGATTCATGGATTCTCGTTCGTCATGGTAGAAGGGCGATGAACCAGGCGAGAGGCCGGATAATCGTCGATGTCTTCGACGCTTCAGCATAATGCATGACGACAAGGAATGGATAGCGCGCTTTTTTTCGTTTGAAGCCCGGAACGCGGCTCTGTTCTCATCATGGTCATATGCTCCCACAGGACGACGACATGGACCTCCCGCACATCAGTGACTCGCTCGGCATCGTGCACCCCATCTGCATTGAACGAGGCCGCAACGCCGAGGTCTGGGACGAACAGGGCAAGCATTATGTCGACTTCGTCGGCGGTATCGGTGTGCTCAACCTGGGGCATGGCCATCCCGCCGTGGTCGAGGCGGTCAAGGCGCAGGTCGGCACCCTGATGCACTCTGCCTTCAATGCCTTGCCGCATCGTGGCTATCTCGAAGTGGCTCGGGCCCTGGATGCCTTCGTGCCGGTGTCGTATCCGTTGTCCTGCATGCTCACCAACAGCGGTGCCGAGGCCACCGAGAACGCTCTCAAGATCGCTCGCGCCGCCACCGGACGCCAGGGCGTGATCGCCTTCGACGACGGCTTCCATGGCCGCACGCTGGCGGCGCTGAACCTCAACGGCAAGGTCAAGCCCTACAAGAATCGTCTCGGTGCCTTGCCCGGGCCGGTGCATCATCTGCCCTTTCCGAGCCGCGACGGTGGCGTCGATGCCGACACCGCCATGGCCGCCCTGGAGCGGTTGTTCGAGGTCGAGATACCCGCCGACGAGGTCGCCTGCCTCATCATCGAGCCCGTCCAGGGCGAGGGCGGTTTTCGCCTGTTGTGTGCCGATTTCGCAACGCGCCTGCGAGCGCTGTGCGAGGCCCACGGCATCGTGTTGATCTTCGACGAGATTCAGTCCGGTTTCGGGCGCACCGGCAAGCGTTTCGCCTTTTCCCACCTGGATGTCGAGCCCGACCTGCTGCTGATGGGCAAAAGCATGGCCGCCGGGCTGCCGCTGGCGGCGGTGGCCGGCAAGGCGGAGCTCATGGATGCCCCGCCGAAAGGTGGCCTGGGCGGCACCTATTCGGGCAATGCCGTTGCCTGTGCCGCGGCCCGGACGGTGATGGAGCTGATGAGCGAGGAGCGCCTGGCCGACTGGAGCGAGCGCCAGGAGGCGAGGGTCGTGGAGGCGTATCGCGACTGGCGCGCGTCCGGCCGCTATCCGATGCTCGGCGAGATGACCGGCGTGGGCGCCATGCGCGGCATCGTCTTCGAGGATACGCCCGGGGCCACCGGCGCCGAGCATCTGGCGGCCCTGCTCGCCGCCGCTCGCGAGGAAGGCGTGCTGCTGATGCCCAGCGGTCGGCGACGCAATGTGCTGCGCCTGCTGCCCCCGCTGACCGCCGAGCCCGAGGTGCTGGGAGAAGGGCTGGCGAGGCTCGAAAGAGCCCTGGGACGGCTGCAGCCATGATCGCCAGGCTCGGGGGCGAGAAGGGGGCGGCCACCGCCGACCGCTACCGGGCCTTCCTCGAGGCCCTGCGCGAGACCGGCTTCGCCGGCGAGATCGCCGCGGACGACGCCAACCGCACGGTACTGGCCACCGACAACTCGATCTATCAGCGCCTGCCCCAGGCAGTGCTCTATCCCCGCGAT